>NZ_LMAZ01000001.1:943495-1244915 GCF_003444685.1 Pseudomonas abyssi
GGGGGGCCGGGCAAGCGGCCCCCTTTGGCTCGCCGGCGAAGGCGAAAAGCGAATCGGGAAGCTCCACCGACAAACAGCTGAAAACGGGGGCGAGAATATCCACTTGCGACGAATGCCCCCGCCACCTCACGCCGGCTGCCCAGCCTCTTCCAGCTCCTCACCAATAAAGCCACCGGACTGACGCGCCCAGAGGCGAGCATAGACGCCGTTTTGCTCGATCAGCTCGGCGTGGGAGCCTTGCTCGATGATATTGCCGTGCTCCAGTACCACCAGGCGGTCCATCTGCGCGATGGTGGACAGGCGGTGGGCGATGGCGATAACGGTTTTGCCGTCCATCAGCCGGTTCAGGTTCTCCTGAATCGCTGCTTCTACATCCGAGTCGAGCGCCGAGGTGGCTTCGTCGAGAATCAGAATGGGCGCGTCCTTGAGCATCACCCGCGCAATGGCAATCCGTTGGCGCTGGCCGCCGGACAGCTTCACGCCGCGCTCGCCCACGTGGGCATCAAAGCCGCGGCGGCCCTTGGCGTCTTCCAGCTCGGTAATGAACTGATCGGCCTCGGCGTTGCGCGCGGCCAGGTGCATCATCGGTTCATCGGCATCCGGGCGGCCGTAGAGGATGTTGTCACGTACCGAGCGGTGCAGCAGCGAGGTGTCCTGGGTGACCATGCCAATGTGCTCGCGCAGACTGTCCTGCTGCACATCGGCGATGTTCTGGCCGTCGATTACCACGCGACCGCCCTCGACGTCATAGAAACGCAGCAGCAGGTTGACCAGCGTGGATTTGCCGGCGCCTGAGCGGCCGACCAGACCGATCTTTTCACCTGGGCGAATGTGCAGGTTGAGCTGCTCCATCACACCGCTGCCCTTGCCGTAGTGGAAGCTGACATTCTCGAACCGAATGTCGCCCTGGCTCACGACTAGCGGCGCTGCGTTCGGGCGGTCAAGTACCAGTTGCGGACGGGAGATAGAGTTGACGCCGTCCTGCACCGTGCCGATGTTTTCGAACAGGGCGGACAGCTCCCACATGATCCACTGCGACATGCCCCACAGGCGCAGCACCAGCGCGACCGCCACGGCCACCGCACCGACGCTGATCGAATCCTGCACCCACAGCCACAGCGCGAGGCCGGCAACGCCAAGCAACAGCAGGGCGTTGAGCACGTAGAGCAGGCTGTACAGGGTGGTGACCAGCCGCATCTGCTTGTATACGGTGACCATGAACTGGTCCATGCCCTCGCGCGCATAGGCCGATTCGCGGCGGGCGTGGGAGAACAGTTTGACCGTCTGGATGTTGGTATAGCTGTCGACGATACGGCCCGTCATGACCGAGCGAGCATCGGCCTGCACCTTGGCGACCTGGCCCAGCACCGGAATGAAATAGCGCATCAGCAGGATATAGCCGACCAGCCAGCCGAGCATCGGCAAGGTCAGGCGCCAGTCGGCAAAACCGACCAGGATCAGGGTGCCGATGAAATACACACAGATGTAGTTGAGTACGTCGATCAGCTTGATCACGCACTCGCGTACCGCCAACGCCGTCTGCATCAGCTTGGTGGCAATGCGTCCGGCAAACTCGTCCTGATAGAAGGCCATCGACTGCTTCAGCAGATAGCGGTGCACCAGCCAGCGGATGCGCATGGGGTAGTTGCCCATCAGTGTCTGATGGGTCATCAGGCTGTTGACGAAGATCAACGTGGGCAGGGCAACCAGCACCACAAAGGCCATGCCGGCCAGTTTCCATGCTTCTGTCTGCAGAAAGGTCTCGCGATTCTGCTCCGACAGCCAGTCGACAATGCTGCCGAGAAAGCCAAATAGCCAGACCTCGGCGATGGCGATCCCGGCCATCAGCAGCGAGGCCATGATGATGTAGGGCCATGCGCCCTTGGTGAAGTGCAGGCAGAAGGGCAGCAGCTTGCGTGGCGGCTCGCTCAGCTCTTCAATGGGAAACGGATCAAGACGGTTTTCAAACCAGCGGAACATGCGGCGGCCTGCGGAATAACGAGGGGGGAAGGCCGTGCATTATGAGCGCCAAGGCGGCGGGGCTCAAGCGGACACGGCAAGCCGTGTCCCTGAGTTTGAGAGGAGAGCCCGGCACACCAGGGACATGTCGTGTCCGGTGACCCGGCCCTTCCGAAACATCAATCCAGCGCTTGCAGGATCTTGTCAGCCAGTACACGGGAGCCGGCGGCGGTCGGGTGGATACCGTCGCTGATGATGTACTGAGCCTCCTTGCCGGCAAAGGCGGCACGCACATCAACAAACTTCACACCCATGCCCGGATAGGCCGCGGCCTTGTAGTTCATGCTGTAGTTGTTGATGTCGTGCAGATCGATGGCGCTGCCAACGGCGTTGTAGTAGCCGAGGAAGATGATCTCTTCGATGCCGTCGTTGCGCATCTTCTGCACCAGCGCGGCGATGCGGTTTTCCAGGTCGTTGAGCAGTGGCATGCAGGCGCTCAGCGACGGACGGCAGCTGTTGAGCTGAATGTCGTTGCCGCCGCCGTTGAAGATCACCGTGCGGATGCCGCTCTTGTCGGCGCGGGCGTACTGGTTTTCGACCGAGTACAGACGTGAACAGAGAATGTTGCCGCCGGTCAGCTGGCAGCCCGAGCGGGCGTAGGTGTCGATGTTTTCATCCAGGTCCGCTTCCAGGTTTTCGTGGATATCGCCGGACAGGGCGAAGATCGAGTCGCCGAGGATCATGGTGTCGGGGGAGCTGATCGGGTTGGTTGCCAGCGCTGGCAGGCTGAACACTGCGCTGAGGGTCAGGGCGGCGAGGCCGCGTTTGAACAACGTGTGCATGGATATTCCTTCTTTTTGTTGTGCAGGCCGGTCCCCGATAAGGCTGAATCTGGTATTGAAACAAAAGGAGACATTTTTGCGTTGTGCATCGCGCATCTTAGGCACAGAGGCGGGTTAAACAAGCACCCAAACGGGCGAGCACGGCGGGGAACTGCGTGCACCATTGCGGACGCGGCGCGGGCTTGATGCACTGCGCTGGTTCGCGGGCGGGCGTTCCGCTGGGCTGCTTTCGAATCAGTTTGTTTTTATTAAGTCATTATTTATCAATGTCTTATATGCGTTTATGGGGTTTTATTAAAAGCTGGCACGGCTGTTGCTGAACAGATTCGCAGGGCCGCTAGCGAGTCAGGCCCCTTGCTCAGGCAGCCGGCGCACAGCGCCCCAGCCGAGCAGCACAATTCGAGAATCCAAGGCAAAGGCGCCTGCAACTGGAGACAGTTGCAGGCGCCTTTTTTGTTGTCTGCCGAAAAAAAGCAGACCCGTGATAGAGGACTGGCCATGAATGCGTTCGTCGCCCCGATCAAGAAAGAAACGCTGATCATTATCGGCAATGGCATGGTGGGTCACCATTGCATCGAGCAGCTCGTTGAGCAGGGTGCACTTGCCCATTATCAGGTGCACGTGTTTGGCGAAGAGCGCCAGCGGGCTTACGACCGTGTCCACCTGTCGGAGTACTTCGGTGGGCGTGATGCCGAGTCGCTGGCGCTCTGCGCTGCGGACTATTACGGCGAGCACGGCGTGCAGGCGCATTTGCATGAAGCGGTGCTCGAGATCGACCGCGCGCAGCAAGAGGTGGTGACCGCCAACGGCCGCTTCGCCTACGACAAGCTGATTCTGGCCACCGGCTCTTACCCCTTTGTACCGCCGATTCCGGGCGCCGAGGGTAACTCGCGGCTGGTCTACCGTACCCTGGATGACCTGGATGCGATTCGTGCTGCGGCGGCTGGTGCGCGCCGGGGCGTGGTGGTCGGTGGCGGCCTGCTCGGGCTGGAAGCAGCCAACGCGTTAAAGTCGCTGGGGCTGGAAGCGCATGTGGTCGAGTTCGCGCCACGGCTGATGCCGGTGCAGTTGGATGAAGACGGCGGCGCGGCGCTCAAGGCGCGGATCGAAGCGCTCGGTGTTGGCGTACACCTGTCCCGCGCGACCAGCGAGATCGTTGCCGGTGAGGATTACGCCTATCGCATGAACTTCGCCGACGGCGAATCACTGGAAACCGACCTGATCGTCTTTTCCGCTGGCATCCGCCCGCAGGACACCCTGGCGCGCTCTGCCGGGCTGGCCGTTGCCGAGCGCGGCGGGGTGGTGATCGACGACGGCTTCTGTACCAATGACCCGGCCATTTTCGCCATCGGCGAATGTGCGTCCTGGCAAGGCCGGGTATTCGGTCTGGTTGCGCCGGGGTACAGCATGGCGCGCAATCTGGCGGCCAGTCTGGTGGGGCGTCCGCACGAGGCGTTTTCCGGCGCGGACATGTCGACCAAGCTGAAACTGCTGGGCGTCGACGTCGGCTCCATCGGCGACGCCCACGGCGCTACCGAAGGGTCGCGCAGTTACCGCTATATCGACGATGTGACCAACAGCTATCGCCGTCTGGTGGTGTCGGCCGATGGCAAGCGGGTGATCGGTGCGGTGCTGGTTGGCGACAACAGCTACTACGACACTCTGCTGCAGTACGCCCTGAACGGCATCAAGCTGCCGGCCGATCCGGCCAGCCTGATTCTGCCGGTCGGTGAGGGCGCGCCGACGCTGGGCGCCGATGCGCTGCCGGATACGGCGACCATCTGCTCCTGCCATAACGTCAGCAAGGGGGCGATCTGCTGTCAGGTCGATGCCGGCTGTACCGATCTGGGCGAACTCAAGGCCAGCACCAAGGCGGCGACCGGTTGTGGCGGTTGTGCGGCGCTGCTCAAGCAGGTGTTTGAGCACGAACTGTCGGCCCGCGGCGTCGAGGTCGACAAGAGCCTGTGTGAGCACTTCGCGCACACCCGTCAGGAGCTCTACGGCATCGTTCGCGTCGAGGGCATCGAGAGTTTCGAAGAGCTGCTGGCCAAGCACGGTCGTGGTCATCACGGCTGCGACATCTGCAAGCCGGCAGTGGGGTCGATTCTCGCGTCCTGCTGGAACCAGCCGATCACCGATCCGGGGCTGATTCCGTTGCAGGACACCAACGACACCTTTATGGCCAACATGCAGAAGAATGGCACCTACTCGATTGTGCCGCGCATCGCCGGGGGTGAGATCACGCCGGACAAGCTGATCGTGCTGGGGCAGGTTGCCAAGAAATACGACCTCTACACCAAGATCACCGGCGGTCAGCGTATCGACCTGTTTGGTGCCGAACTGCACGAGCTGCCCGATATCTGGGGTGAGCTGATCGAGGCGGGTTTCGAGACCGGCCACGCCTACGGCAAGTCGCTGCGTACCGTGAAATCCTGCGTCGGCAGCACCTGGTGCCGCTACGGCGTGCAGGACAGCGTCGGCATGGCGCTGACCCTGGAGGATCGCTACAAGGGCCTGCGCTCACCGCACAAGATCAAGTTCGCCGTGTCCGGCTGCACCCGCGAATGCGCCGAGGCGCAGAGCAAGGATGTCGGTGTGATCGCTACCGAGAAGGGCTGGAACCTCTACGTGGCCGGCAACGGCGGCATGCGTCCGCGCCACGCCGAACTGTTCGCCACCGACCTTGATGACGCGACGCTGATCAAGTACATCGACCGCTTCCTGATGTTCTACGTGCGCACCGCCGATCGCCTGCAACGTACCTCGGTCTGGCGCGAGAGCCTGGAAGGCGGGCTGGAATACCTGCAGGACGTGATCATCAACGACAGTCTGGGCCTGGGCGCCGAGCTGGAAAGCCAGATGCAGCTGGTGGTTGACCGCTACGAGTGTGAGTGGGCAAACGCCATCAGTGATCCGGAGAAACTCAAGCGCTTCCGTACCTTCGTCAACGACGAGCGTAATGATCCGGATATTCACTTCGTCAGGGAGCGCGGCCAGCGTCGCCCGGTCAAGGCTTCCGAACTGCACCTGATTCCCGTTGCCGAGGAGGCCGCGCAATGACCCGTTCCAGCACATCTTCGCAAACCGCTCTGCAGTGGCGCCCGCTGTGCGCCCGTGACGACCTGGTTACCAACTCAGGCGTGGTGGCCTGGCTCGATGGTGAGCAGGTAGCGCTGTTCCACCTGCCGAGCGAGAACCAGCTGTTTGCCATAGCCAACCGTGACCCCAAGTCCGGCGCCAACGTGATCGGCCGCGGCATCGTCGGTCAGCTCAAGGGTGAACTGGTGATTGCTTCGCCGCTGTACAAGCAGCACTTCCGTCTGACCGACGGCCAGTGCATCGAATACCCCGACCAGCGACTGCAAGTGTGGCCTGTCCGCCTGCAGGGCGATCAGGTCGAGATCGGATTGGCGGTCTGAAGCCGCCAGCCACACCGCGTTTCACTATCTGGAGAGTTGAATCATGTCTTACCTGATTCCTACCGAGTTTGTGACCAAGATGGTCGACTCCGGTGAGTCGAAAATCTTTATGTCGACCCGCGACACTCTGATCCGCGCCTACATGGCCGGGGCGATTCTGGCGCTGGCGGCGGTATTCGCCATCACCATCACAGTGCAGACTGGCTCGCCGCTGGTCGGTGCGGCCTTCTTTCCGGTCGGCTTTATCATGCTGTATCTGATGGGGTTTGACCTGCTTACCGGGGTCTTTGTGCTCTGTCCGCTGGCGCTGCTGGACCGTCGCCCGGGAGTGACCGTACAAGGCGTGCTGCGGAACTGGGGGCTGGTGTTTGTCGGCAACTTTGCCGGGGCCCTGACAGTGGCGGTGATGATGGCCTTTGTCTTCACATACGGGTTTTCTGCAGCGGCAGGTGAGGTGGGCGAGAAGATCTCCCACATCGGTGAGAGCCGCACCCTGGGCTACGCCGAGTACGGTCTGGCCGGCTGGCTGACGATCTTTCTGCGCGGCATGCTGTGCAACTGGATGGTCTCGATGGGCGTGGTTGGCGCAATGATCTCCACCACGGTGGGCGGCAAGGCCATCGCCATGTGGATGCCCATCATGCTGTTCTTTTATATGGGCTTTGAGCACTCGGTGGTGAACATGTTTCTGTTCCCCTTCGGCATGATCATGGGCGGTGACTTCTCCGTCATGGATTACATGATCTGGAACGAAATCCCGACTGCGCTGGGTAACCTGGTTGGCGGTCTGGCGTTTACCGGTCTGACCCTCTACACCACTCATGTCCGCACTGCACCCAGTCGCGCGCTCTGAGAGCGCGTTGGCTATGGCGATCTTGCAGCTGTCGCTGGGGCAGTGCTCCAGCGCCGGCCGCAAGGCGTTGAACCAGGATCACTGCACGGCGCAGATTCCTGACGGGCCGCAACTGACAGCCAAGGGCGCGGTGCTGGCGCTGGCCGATGGCATCAGCTCCAGCGTGGTCAGTCAGGAGGCCGCGCAGGCGGCGGTGAACGGCTTTGTGCAGGATTACTACTGCACGGCCGATCCCTGGTCGGTCAAACAGGCGGGGGAGCGGGTGATCAGCGCGCTCAACTCCTGGCTTTACGCCCAAAGCAGACGCAGTCAGTATCGCTACGACCGTGATCGTGGTTACGTCTGTACCTTCAGCGCGCTGGTGGTCAAATCCACCACGGCGCACCTCTTTCACGTTGGCGACGCGCGGGTCTATCGCGTTCACCGACGCAGGCTTGAGCAGCTCACTGTCGATCACCGGGCCTGGCTCGGTGAGCAGAGCCAGCTGACTCGGGCTCTCGGCGTTAATGAGCGGCTGGATATCGACTATCAGTCGCTGGCGCTGGAGGTGGGAGAGGTGTTCCTGCTGGCAACCGACGGGGTTTACGAGTTCATTGACCCGGCACGCGTCGGTGAGTTGATCGACGCCCATGACGGCGACCTGCAACGCGCTGCCGATGCGCTGGTGGCCGAAGCGCTGGCCAATGGCAGTGACGACAACCTGACCGCGCAGTTGCTGCGTATCGACAGTCTGCCTAATGGGCAGGCGGCGGAACTGCACCGCCAGTTTGCCGATCTGCCGCTGCCACCGGTGCTGGAACCGGGCAAGGTGATCGATGGCCTGCGGGTGATTCGCCAGCTGCACGCCAGCGCGCGCAGTCATGTGTATCTGGTGGAGGATCAGACGAGCGGCGCGCAGCTGGTGCTTAAGGCACCGTCGGTTGAGCAACAGCACGACCGGGTGCAGTTGGAGCGTCTACTAACCGAAGAGTGGGTCGCCCGCCGCATTGATAACCCTCACGTGATGAAGGCCGCGTCGGCAGGGCGGCCGCGCAGCTATCTCTATTGCCTGTGTGAGTACATCGAAGGCCAGACCCTGGCCCAATGGATGCGCGACAACCCGCAACCCTCGCTGGAGCGGGTGCGCGATATCGTCGAACAGATTGCCCGCGGCCTGCGGGCCTTCCACCGGCTGGAAATGCTGCATCAGGATCTGCGCCCGGCCAACATCATGCTCGATGCCGATGGTTGCGTGCGGCTGATTGACTTTGGTGCTGTGCAGGTGGCTGGTCTGCTGGAGGCCGGTGTGCAGCAGCCGAGCGCGCGTCTTGGTACCGCTCAGTACAGCGCGCCGGAGTACTTTGTCGGTGAGCAGGGCACCGCGCGCTCGGATCAGTTTGCGTTGGCTGCGATCACCTATCAGATGCTCAGTGGCGAGCTGCCCTATGGCGCTGAGCTGGCCCGAGCCCAGAGCCGCGCAGCCCAGCACCGGCTGCGTTATCGCTCGGTGCTGGACCCGCAGCGCAGCCTGCCGGCCTGGCTGGACCCAGTATTGCGCCGCGCGCTCAATCTGGACCCGTACAAGCGGTTTGAGGACTTGTCAGAATTCGTCTTCGAACTGCGTCAGCCAAGCGCCGCGATGCTCGCACAGGGTCGTGCGCCCTTGCTGCAGCGCAACCCGGTGCTGTTCTGGCAGCTCACCTCATTGGGGTTGGGGGTGGCACTGCTGGTCAGCCTGTTGCGCTGAATCGGCTCGCTTGAGCTGATGATCCCACGCCAGCACCGCGAGCGCGGCCAGTCCAAACCCGACGCCGACGGCACAGGTGCCGGTCCAGCCAGCATGACTCCAGGCACTGACGCCCAGTGCCGAGCCACTGGAGGCACCAGTGAAGTAGCACGTCATATAGACGGCATTGACCCGCGCGCGGGCCTGCGGCGCCAGTTGGTAAATCACGCTCTGGTTGCTGATATGCACGGCGGGGAGGGCGACATCCAGTACCAGCAGCGCGAGCAGGAAGCTCAACAGCTGCTCGCTGCCCAGATACAGCCCGGCCCAGCCGAGCAGTAACAGGCCGATAGCGGTCAGCGAGACGGCTTGGCCCAGGCCGCGATCAGACAGTCGTCCGGCCAGACTGGCGGTGATCACCCCGGCGACGCCGATCAGTCCGATCAGGCCGATCTGGCTGTCACTCAACCCGAACGGTGGTGCCGACAGCAGCAATGCCATGGTCGAGAACAGCGCGCTGACCGAGCCAAACACCAGACCACCCAGCAATGAACGTGAGCGCAGGCGAGGGTGTTCGGCGGCCAGTTTCAGCAGCGAGCGCAGTGTTGCCGCATAGCTCTTGGGAGCCGGGTTCCGCGCCTGCGGCAGCGCGCGCAGCAAGATGGCGGCCAGCAGCACCATCAGCACGGCGCTGACCTGGTACACCGTCTCCCAGCCGCCGAGCTCCGAGAGCAAGCCGGCCGCCGTGCGGGCCAGCAGAATTCCGGCCAGCAGGCCGCTCATCACCAGCCCGACGGCGCGTCCGCTGCGTAGTGGGTCAGACAGGTTGGCGGCCATCGGCACCAGTGTTTGCGCGGCAACCGAGAACACGCCGGTGATCAATGTACCGACAATCAACAGCGAAAAACTGCCGCCCCAGCCGCTGATCGCCAGCCCGGCTGCGGCCAACAGCATCAGGCCGACCGCCAGGCCGCGTTGCTCCAGCTTGTCGCCCAGCGGGACCAGAAACAGCAGGCCGAATGCGTAAGCCACTTGCGAGAGGGTAACGGTGGAGGCGGCCAGCCCTTCGCTGATATTCAGGGCACTGGCCATTGAGGACAGCAATGGCTGATTGAAATAGTTGGCCCCGGCGCATAGGCCGGTCGCGGTGGCCATTATGAGCAGCGTCGCGGTGGACAGATAGCTGTCGTGGTTCTCGCTCATGCCCTGTGCTCCTCGCTGGCGGGCAGGCAGGCAACCGCGTCGATCTCGATCAGCATGCCATCCAGTGCCAGACGCGGTACCGGGATCAGCGTGCAGGCTGGCGCCGGGTTGTCTCCGGCAGCTTTGGCCAGTGCGGCGCTGATCAGCGCCAGCCGGGCTTCGCTGTGATCAACCACCAGAACGGTCAGCTTGGCCACCTGGCTGAAGTGCGCGCCACCTGCGGCCAGGGCGTATTGCAGGTTGCTGAGGCAGTGCGTGAGTTGATCGGCAAAGTCGTCAGGCAGTCTGCCGCTGACGTCTTCCGCCCCCTGACCGGCGACGAACAGCCAGCGCACGTTGGTTGGTGTGAGCATGAGGTGGGAGTAGCCGTTGGGCGTTGGATCGTACAGGCCGGGTGGGTTGATTGCTTGCAGGGGCTGCGTGGGGCGCTGATCGGGCATGGCATCGAGTCCTTGGGTTGCGGTTGGGTGTGAGACCTGCGCACTCTAAAACCTGAGGTTAACTTGAGGTCAAGCGGGGGCGGTGTGAAATATGCACCAAGTTGGCGCGTCAGCAAGAGCCGACTACACTCGCTGGATACCTACAAGAACAGTGATGCCCGCAGCGCGGTGTGGTGCGGGGCAAGGAACGCCATGGCTCAAGACCTTTTTCTGTATGAAACCCTGTGCGAACAGCTGGCGGTGCGGATTCGCGGCGGCGGCTTTGCCCCGGGCGAGCGCCTGCCTTCGGTGCGGGCATTGAGCAAAGCCTTTGGGGTGAGCATCAACACCACGGTTCAGTCGCTGCGCAAGCTCGAACTGGACGGCTACATCGAGGTGCGCGAGCGCTCAGGAGCCTACGTACGCGAGCGTCTGCCAGCGAACGAGAGCACCGGTGTCGTCAGCCACTTTCCGTTGTTGCCGGTTGAGGTTTCGCTCAGCGAAGACATTTTGCGCTACATGGAGCCGCATACGTCCGAGCAGACGCTGCATCTGGGGATCGCCTTGCCCGATGCCAGCCTGATGCCCGTCGACCGCCTGATGCGGTTGTGGCGCGACAGCAGTCGGCGGCAGGCCCGTGTGCTCTGGGACTACAGCCACCCAAACGGTCTGCCCAGGCTGACGCGCCAGTTGTCCCAGCGCAGTATCGGTTACCCCTCAGCGATTCAGGAGCAGGACATTCTGGTCACCAATGGCTGCATGGAGGCCATGGAGCTGGCGCTGCGCGCGGTCAGTCGGCCGGGCGATGTGGTGGCTGTCGAGTCGCCAACCTACTATGGCACCCTGCTGGCGCTGGGGGTGTTGAACCGCCGGGTGCTGGAAATATCCACCCATCATCGTGACGGCATTTGTCTGTATACCCTGGAGCAGGCGTTTCGGCGTGGGCAGGTCAAGGCCTGCATTGTGTCGTGCAATGCGCAGAATCCGCTGGGCTTTGTCATGTCGCCCGAACGCAAGCAGCGCCTGGTCGAGCTGGCGGTCCGCTATCAGGTGCCGCTGATCGAGAACGACATCTGGGGCGATACGGCCTATGCGGGAGAGGCGTTGCCGGCCAAGGCCTTTGATCAGCAGGGCATGGTCATCTATTGCACGTCCTTTTCGAAAACACTCATGCCCGGGCTGCGTCTTGGGTGGGTGGCCGGTGGGCGGTTTCATGATCGTCTGCGCGAGCTGAAGCAGATCAGCAGTATCACCACTGCGGCCGCGCCGCAGTTGGTCATGGCGCGGTTTCTGGAAAGCGGTGCTTACGCCCAGCACCTGATTCAGTTGCGTGGCCAGCTGCAGCAACAGGCGCTGGATGCGCTGGCGCTAGTGCGGCAGTCATTTCCGTCCGGTACCTGGGTGCAGCCGCCTGAGGGTGGTTGTGTGCTGTGGCTCAGGTTGCCGGAGCGGCGTGATTCCCGGGATCTGTTTCAGCAGGCCCTGAACGATGGCATCCATATCTTTCCGGGCAGTGTGTTTTCCGTTGGGCCTCGGCATTTCGATTTCCTGCGCATCAATGTGGGTAGTCCGCTGACCCTGCAGGTACGGGAGAAGCTGTTACGTCTGGGTGAGTTGGCGACCGGGCTTGGGTAGAGGTGGGTATCTGTGCCAGTCAGATGCACCAATCTGTACCTGTTTTCGATCACGCGGGCCGCACTAGCATGGGGCGTTGCACTTAAGGAAGCACTGATTAATTCAACATGCCCTCTTGCGTTCAGGCTGGGCCGCATCCGGCTGCACATCGCGCCTTGCATCTGCACGCTTGAGCACTCGCAGAAAGCGTGTGGAATTGATCAGCGCTTCCGTGGAAGAACAAAAAGCCCACTGCCAAAGAGGGATGATTTATGGCACACCTGCGTAAGCTTGCACCCGTCTTTTCACTCAGCCTGCTGACCCTGGCCCTGTCCGGGTGCCTGAGCAGCGACTCCGATTCCGATGACCCGGTACGCCCCGACCTATCGCTGGGCGTGTTGTCCAGCGCGCTGGATCAGGTAACCGGTGATGACGTGCTGGTCACCATTGAGGGCGATCTGAATGTCATCGATGAGCAGCTCGACAACCTGGAACTGTGGCTCAACGATACCGAGATCGAGCCGACCCGGATGGTCGAGCGCAATGGCCGGATGGAGGTCCTGATCGAAGGGCTGACACTCGGCGAAAATCGCCTGGAGCTGCACCACAGCCGCTTCGGTGAGCTCTACAACATGACCCTGACCGCCTACCCGGAAACCGGTCCGATCTTCTCCGGTCCGCAGCAATATCCCTTTGTCTGTACCGTGGCGGCAGAGCTGGGTATCCAGCCGCTGGTGGACAATCAGGAAGGCGGCTTCCCGGTCTACGAGGGCGAAACCGTCGTTGGCTACAGCCGCGACTGCAGCATTGAGCCGCAGGTGCAGTTTCTCTACATGACCACCGAGGGTGAGTATGCCGAGCTGCCGGCTGATCGCAGCCGTCCGGCCAACATGGCCACCACGACCCTGACCGATGGCCGCGAAGTGGACTTTGTGGTGCGCCGGGAGGTAGGCACCCTCAACCGCTTTATCTACAGCTTTGCCACCCTGGCCGATCGCGCCGACGCCGATGATGCTGCCAGCACCGATCTGTGGAACGGTCGCCTGCTGTTTCACTTCCAGGGTGGTGTAGGTATTGGTCATAGCCAGGGCCGCCCGAGTGGCGATGCGCTGACGCCGGAGGTGCTGGGGTTGGGTTACGCCGTGATCTATTCCACGGGTACCCGGGCCAGCACGCACTACAACCTGCAGGTGGGTGGCGAAACCGCGCTGATGACCAAGGAGCACTTCGTCAAGCGCTTCGGCGTGCCCGAGTACACGGTTGCCATTGGTGGCTCGGGCGGGGCGATTCAGCAGTATGTCTACTCGCAGAACCATCCGGGGCTGATCGACGCGGGTGTGCCGCAGTATTCCTACCCGGATATGGTGACGCAGACCATTCACGTCGGCGATTGCGAGCTGCTTGAGTACTACATGGATGCCACCGATCGCAGCAACACGCGCTGGCAGACTACCGAGAACCGCAGCTTGCTGGTGGGTTTGCATGCCACCGACGCCTACGCGGATCCGCTGTATGACAACAAGCTGGCGCTCGGCTATGCCAGTGCCCCGGGCATGACCGAGTGCATCCCGGGCTGGCGCGGCCTGACGCCGCTGACCATGAATCCGAACTATGGTCAGGCGCCGTATCAGGACCAGATGCAGCCGCCGGAAATCATGGCTGATGTGCACTGGACGCACTTTGATGACCTGCGCAATGTCTATGGCGTGGACGAAGAGGGTGAGCCGCGCACGCTGTTTGACAACGTTGGCGTGCAATACGGTCTGCTGCCGCTGCGCCGGGGTGAGATTACCCCCGCCGAATTCCTGCGCCTGAATACGCTGGTGGGCGGCTGGAAGCAGCCCAGCGAAATGGTGCAGGAGGGCTCGCCGTTCCTGCCGCCGCACACGGCTGCCAACTTCGACCCATGGAGCAGCCGCAACATGAACCTCAGCGCCGACGGTATCGCGCCTGCGCCGCGTACCGAGGGTGACCCGCTGGCCATGAATGCGGCCTACGAGCAGGGCATCGTGTTTGACGGGCAGCTGAACATTCCGGTTATCGATTGGCGGCACTATCTGGAGGAGGTGCTGGACATGCACAACAGTCACCAGTCGTTCTCGTCGCGTCAGCGCATCCTCAACAAGATGGGCAACGCCGATAATCAGGTGATCTGGTTCACCGATGCCCGTCCCACCGATACCAGTGACCCGGAGGAGCCCGAGGCTCAACGTAACTTCGATCAGACCTGGATGGCGTTGGAGGTGCTGGATGAATGGTTGACCAACATCCGCGAAAACCCGGAGCAGAGTATCGGTGAGAACCGGCCGGCAACCGCGCTGGACAGCTGCTTTAATACCGACGGCAGCCTGATCGCCCAAGGTGACAGCGTCTGGGACGGTATCATCAACGAGCAGCCGGCGGGCACCTGTACCCAACAGTTCCCGACCTACACTACCTCGCGGATGGAAGCCGGGGCGCCGATTGAAGGCAGTATCTTCAAATGCGCACTGAAGCCGGTAGCGACGGCGCTGAGCGACGGCACCTATGGCACCTGGATACCGGATGCCGGTGAGGTTGAGCAGCTCAACGCGATCTTCCCGCAGGGGGTGTGCGACTACAGCCAGCCCGATCAGGGTCGGCCGGACAGTTGAGGTGATGTGGCGGTCGGGCCTTGGCCCGACCTGGCAAAAAGGGCGCCGCAAGGCGCCTTTTTTGTGCGCGCAATTTCCTTCAATACACAGCCGGCCATTTGCCGCAGCATGTCCTGACTAATGTAATGAGGGTGCATGATGCTGTCGCTGTGGTTGTCGATGTTGGCCTTTACCCTGGTGGGCTCGGTTGCGCCTGGGCCGGTTTGCGTGGTGACGGTCAGCAGCGCGGCGCGCGCCGGCATGCTGCGCGCCATGCCTTATGTGCTGGGTGCATCGCTTGGCTACGCGCTGATGGTGTTGCTGCTGGGGCTGGGGCTGCTCGGCAGCCTGGCGCAGAGCCCGGCAGTGCTGCAGGGGCTGGCCTGGGTCGGCGCGGTGTACCTGTTGTATCTGGCCTGGCGTATTGCGCGCGCCGAACCGGGGCTACCAAGAATGGCCGGGATTCGGGTGCCGGGCTTCTGGGCCGGCGCGCTGGCGCAGTGGTTAAACCCCAAGGCCTGGCTGTTTTCGTTATCGGGTTTGAGCATGTTTGTCAGCAACCAGGCGCAACCACTGGCGGTCTTCTGTATCCTGTCACTGGTGGTCTGCCTGTTCGGCGTTGGCTGCTGGGCGTTGCTGGGGCACCTGCTCGGTGGGCGTTTACCGGGTGCGCGGGCAATGCGAATATTCAATTTGGTGATGGCGCTGCTGCTGGTGCTCAGTGTGGTGCTGATTCTGTTGCCGTAACCGGTTTGAGGTGTGCATGTCGCAAGAGCAGTTTCTCCAGCGTAGCCCGGCGCTGCCGGTGATCGAGCTGCGGCAGGCTGATCGTTCGACAGCCTGTTATCAGGCGCACACCCACGACGAGTTTTCCTTTGGCGTGATCGATCAGGGTCATACTGCCTATCGCAACCGGCAGCGCCTGGAACGTATCGGTGTCGGTAGCATGGTGACGGTCAATCCGGGAGAGGTGCATGCCTGCAACCCGGCTGCCGGCCAGTGGTCTTACCGGATGCTGTTTGTTGATGCCAACTGGCTGGGCGCGCTGCAGCGTGACGCCTTTGGCGGTAGTGCCGACTATCAGTGTTTTCCAGACATTTGCAACCCGGCGGCCAGCGCCGAGTTTGATGCCCTGTTTGCCAGTTTGCGACGCAGCGATGGTGCGCTGGAAGCCGAAGGGCGGCTGGTCGAGATGCTGCAGCCGTTGTTTGCCCAGCAGCAGGAAGGGCCGCAAACCCTGCACCAGCGCGGTTTGCTGCGTGCTCGGGAATTGATCATGGATCGGCTCGGCAGCAACCTGCAGCTTGATGAGCTGGCCGAGGCGGCGGAGCTCAATCGTTACCAGCTGATTCGTGGTTTTAAGCGCCTCTATGGCCAGGCACCGCACGCCTATCAGCTGGATGCTCGGATCAAGCTGGCGCGTTCGCGCCTGCGAGCCGAGGCGGTCAGCCTCAATCACCTGGCGCTCGATCTGGGGTTTGCCGATCAGGCGCATTTTCAGCGTCACTTCAAATTGCGCACGGCACTGACACCGGGACAGTACCGGGCGTTTCATCAGACGGGTTGAGTCGTCGAGAGTAAAAACAAGACAGGCGCCGTAAAGGGCGCCTGTCTTGTTTGCAGCAACGTCAGCCCATTAGTTCACCGACAGATCTACTTCACGGATGTACAGGCGACCAGCATCGATGGTGGCTTCGTCGAGCATCTTTTGCTCCAGCACGCCGCCGGTGGACCAGGTGGCGAAGTCATCGTCGTTCAGGACGCCCAGGTGGCTGTCGTCGATGCGCCACAGGCCTTCCATCTTGTCGTGCGGGTAGTTGGCTTCAACTACCATGTCCAGCGCCAGTGTCTTGTCTACCGGATAGATGCCGACTGCAGCCAGGGCCTCCCAGCCACCGTCGAGCACGACTTCTTCCAGCGTCTTGCCGTTGATGGTCAGACCCAGATCCGGGTCCTGCACCATGCCGGGCTGCAGGGCGACGGTTTCCAGGTTGGTGCCGGTGGACAGGTCGATGCGGTAGACCTGTTTCTGTGCGTTGGGCGACACACCGGCCGCGCCGTTCGGACCGCCATAGAGGAAGCTGCCGTCGCGCTCGAGCACCAGGAAATCGGTACTGCTCAGACCGACCATTTCCGAGTTGGAGTTGGCGGGTTTTTCCTGCTGGTACAGATACTGGCCGATCTCGTCGGTCTCGAGATTCACTGTCACGATGCGGGTAATGGTCTGCGCGCGGACGGCCTTGGTCGGCAGGTCCATGGTGGACTGCATCAAGCCGACCAGGGTGCTTTCGTCTGGGGTGATGGCCAGGCCTTCCATGCCGCGGTTGGCGCGGCGATAGGCGTACTCTGCCGGAAGGTTAATGCGGGTGCGTGTATCGGCTGTGAACGGATTGATACGGTCGATCTCGCGGCCTTCAGCATCAAAGTGCACCATGTGCGGACCGTATTCGTCGCTTGCCCAGAAGCTGCCGCCGCGCAGTGCGACCAGGCCTTCGCCATCCAGGCCGTAGTCGTCGAGCTTGAGCGGATTGGTTACCGCATCGTAGGGCAGGGTGGGGTCAACCACGACCGGTGTACCATCCGGGTTGTAGGGCGTCTCACCGGTGCCGCCCAGCGCCGAGGTATTGGGCAGGCCGGTGATCAGGGTGCCGTCCGGGCGTTTGAGCTCAATGGTGGCCAATTGCTCGACCCCGCCGCTGGCGGTGATACGAAAGTGCCCGATACGTGGCGTGTAATCGGCGACCGGGAATGACTTGCCGGAGCCGTAGGCGCCACCGACAAAGTCGGCGTTGGGGCCGCGGTCGGTCATGGCGTAAAACTCACCCAGGTTGCTCGGGTGCGCGGTCATGGCCGAGCCGTAGCCGCCATTGCGCACCTCGAACGGCGCCATGGTCTTGCCATCGATCAGGTCATCACGCAGTATCGCGAAGGGCAGTTCAACCCCTTCTTGCGGGAAGGCAGCCAGGCGTGCTGCCAGCTCCTGCTCGGGGGTGATTGCAGCGTCGTCATCATTGTCGCTGTCGGAGTTACAGGCGGTCAGCAGCGCACTGCCCAGCAGCAGCGCAGAAAGCACTTTCCAGTTGGTCATGTCATCGTCCTTGTCATCGGCAGGGGGCCGGCGGTTGCCGGCGAGGTAGACAGGGACAATAAAGACGACAGGTGACAGCGCCGCGAAGAATTGATGACGGTTTGTGTGAGGCTATTTCAGACCCTAGGGTCTGTTGCCGTTTCGTTCGCCCGCCTGTTGCAGCCTGTAAAGCCGCCAATCAAGGAGCGAGAAGCGTAGCGTGGTCATTCCACGTGAGCGACGAGCCCCGTAGCATGGAGAACCGCGCAGCGTTCTCCGCCCTACGGCAGAGCCGCAATGCGCAGGCCCGCCGGGCCGTTGCTTATTGGGCCAGTTCGATATGCTCCGAATGAATCCGAATAACGCCCTTTTTCATCAAACCGCCAATGGCTTTTTTGAAGTTGCTTTTGCTGACGCCAAAGGCGTCGCTGATGGCCTCGGGGCTGCTGCGATCACTCAGGGCCAGGTGGCCACCGCTGGCGCGCAGGCGGTCGAGAATCTGCTGCTGCAGTAGGTCAGCGGCCTGGGTGCCGACCGGCTGCAGGCTGAGGTTGATCTTGCCGTCGGGGCGGATTTCGCGAATGTAGCCCTGCTCCTTGCGGCCGAGCTTGATTGGCCGGAAGGCCTCGTTGCGGTGGATCAGGCCCCAATGCTCGCCATTGATGATGGCCTTGTAGCCCAGATCAGTACGCTCGACCAGCAGCAAGTTGACCGCATCGCCCACCTGGTAGCGCGCCGGGGTCTTGTCCAGATAGCGGTCCAGGCGGGTGGTCGCCAGCACCCGGCTGGTGTGCTTGTCCAGATACAGGTAGGCGACGCAATACTGGCCTTCCTCCAGCGGCTTTTTTAGCTCGGCGAAGGGCAGCAGCACATCCTTGGGCAGGCCCCAGTCGAGGAACAGACCGACCTGGCTGCGTGCTACGACCTTGAGATTGGCAAAGTCGCCGACCTGTGCGCGGGGCCGCGTAGTGGTGGCAATGATGCGGTCTTCGCTGTCGAAGTAGACAAACACCCGCAGGCGGTCGCCCACCTCGGTGCTCTGGTCCTTGGGCACATAACGGTTGGGCAGCAGAATCTCGCCATCTTCACCACCGTCCAGGTAGAGCCCGAAGCCGGTGTGCTTGGTGATTTCCAGATTATTGAAACGCCCGATGTCGGCCATGCTGCTGCTCCTGATTGCTATAGCGGCGTATTCTAGCAGCCTCAGGACTGCCGTTTGGCTTGTTCGATCATGTCAGCCACGCTGCGCGCCTCGATGCGGTCGGTGTCGAACAGGTTTTCCAGATCGGCACGGGCCTGACGGGCGGTCTGCATGACAGCGGTGGCGTCGTCGTACACCGCGTGCTGGGCCGCCAGGACCTGTTCGTCGTGGCGCCGGAAGCGCGCCAGACGCGAGTCCGCCTGCTCATCGCTGAGGCCCAGTCCGGTAAGAATCTGGCGGCTCATTTCCAGACTGGAGTGAAAGGTTTCACGCACCGGCAGTACGTTCAGGTCGATCAATTTGTGCACGTGCTGGCGATTGCGGGCACGGGCGATGATGGTGATCTGCGGATACAGTCGGCGCACGGTTTCGGCGGTGCGCAGGGTGATGTCCGGGTCACTGCTGGTGATGATGAAAAACTGTGCCTTGTCGACCTGAGCGGCCCGCAGGATCTCCGGGCGCAGGGGATCGCCGTAGTAGATCGGCATCTCGGCACTGATGCTGCGCGACATCTCGATGCTGTCGACCGAGGTGTCCAGTGCAACATAGGGCACGCGCTGGGCCCGGAGCACACGGGCGATGATTTGCCCCATGCGGCCCATGCCGGAGATGACCACACGCGGGCTGTCGGTATCGATCTGCTGATACTCCTCGGGCACCTTGCGCGGCGTGGCCTGCTCTTTGGGCAGCAGTGCTGCGAGCAGCAGAATCAGCAGCGGGGTGACGGCCATCGACAGGGTAATGGCCAGTACCAGCAGATTGTGCTGGGTGGCGCTCAGCAACTGGTGCCCGCTGGCCAGTTGAAAGACGACAAAGGCGAACTCGCCGCCGGCTGCCAGGACCATGCCCAGCCGCAGTGCGCTACGGCGATCAAGCCCGGCGGCCAGGCGCCCGGTCAGGTAGATCAGCGGCAGCTTGAGCACAATGATCAGCGTGGTCAGCAGCGCGACGGCCAGGCCGTTGGACTGCAGCAGCGATACGTCGGCCTGCATGCCGACGGTGATAAAGAACAGCCCCAGCAGCAGCCCTTTGAACGGCTCGATCTGCGACTCCAGCTCATGCCGGTATTCCGAGTCCGCCAGCAGTAAGCCGGCCAGAAAAGCGCCAAGGGCCATGGATACGCCGACCGACTCCATCAGCCAGGCCGTGCCGATCACTACCAGCAGGGCGGTGGCGGTGGAGACTTCCTGCAGGCCGGTGCGGGCGACGATGCGGAATACCGGGCGCAGCAGGTAGCGTCCGCCGACGATGATCACGGCGATGCTGCCCAGCACCTTGAGCGTCTGCAGCAACAGGTTGCCGTCGGCGCTGCTGCCGGGTTGGCTGCCGAGCAGCGGGATCAGTGCGATCAGCGGAATGGCGGCCATGTCCTGAAACAGCAGCACGGCAAAGGCCTGGCGGCCGTGGGGGCTGGTCAGCTCGCGGCGCTCTGCCAGCAACTGCAGGCCAAACGCGGTGGAGGACAAGGCAAGCCCCAGACCGAGCACTAGCGCGGTTGCCGGCGGCTGCTCAAACAGCAAGAGGGCGAGCAGACCGATGACGCTGGCGCACAGGCCGACTTGCAGCGCTCCGGTGCCGAACACCGCCCGGCGCATCACCCACAGCCGGCGCGGCGACAGCTCCAGGCCGATGATGAACAGCAGCAGGACCACGCCCAGTTCGGACACATGGCTGATGTCTTCGGGGTGCGGTACCAGATCCAGCGCCCAGGGCCCGATGATCACGCCGGCAGCCAGGTAGCCGATGACCGCGCCCAGGCGCAGGCGCTTGGCTACAGGCACAGCGATGACGGTGGCGAGCAATAGAACGACGATAAGCTGCAGGGCGCTGCCGGAGGGGTGCATGTGAAGGGGTACCTGAACAGAGGATAAACGACCTCTGCAGTTTAAGTGACGGCGCTGGCACTGTGGCGGAAAATCTGTCGCGTGGTTAGGCAAAACTGCTACTGTGCCGCGCAAAGAAGAGGATAGGGAGTACGGCGGTGGCAGGATGGCGGGGCTATCTGCAGCAACTCGGCTGGTGGCTGGCGCACCGCCTCGGGCGTGAGCCGGAGCGCGTGTTGGCGCGTGAGCATGATGCACTGGGCGAGCTGCGGGTAACGCAGGCAGGCGAGCTACGTTACCTCTACTTTGGCGAGGAGACTGAACAGAGCTGCGCGCTGATCGGCAACCCGGCCTGGCTGGAGTACGACTACACCCGCGCGATGCTGCTGGCGGGGTTCTGGCTGCCACAGATCGAGCGAGCGCTGGCGTTGGGGCTGGGCGCCGGCAGCCTGGTCAGTGCGGTGTTGCAGCACCTGCAACCGGCTCAGATGCGCGCGGTAGAACTCCGTCCTGCGGTGGTGGAGCTGGCTCGGCGCTGGTTTGCGCTGCCGCAGGTGCCCGAGCTGCAGGTGGTGGTAGCAAGCGCCGAGCAGTACATGGAATCGCTGACCGAGCCGGTCGACCTGCTGCTGCTTGATCTGTATCTGGAAGACGGTATTGCCGGCGCCCAACTGCACATGGACTTTTTGCAACAATGCCACGCGGCGCTGCGCCCGGGCGGGCTGATGGTGGTCAATCAATGGCAGCAGGGCAGCAGTGGCAAGCCCTACGCCGTCCACCGTCTGCGCGAACTGTTCGGTGAGCGCTACCTGCAGGTGGAGGTAGTGGAGGGCAATATCCTCCTGTTTATCCCGCAGGCGGGCGAGCTGGCGCTGGACCGTCAGGCCATGAATGTCTGGGCCGACCGGCTGACGGCGCAATTGGGCTACAGCCTGCGACCCTATATCGAGGGGCTGCGGCGAGCGGGGTAGCACCTAAACCTGCTGGCTCTTGCCGGTGAAGTGCAGCGCATCGCCACAGCGCCGACACAGGTAGCGGTTGCCCTTTTTCACCAGGGCGTGACGGCGTGCGGTAAAGGGCATGTGCTCGGCGCAGCCGCAGCGATACAGGTACTGGGTGCTGCGTCTGCGGGCGACCGCGTAGTTGTGGCAGCGGTCTGCGGGCAGGCCGAACAAGCCGGTCATCAGGGCCTGCCATTCACGGCCGTGCGGGCGGATGCGGTGTCCGTACAGTTGGTGGGCAATCAGGTGGGCGACTTCATGGGCTACCGTCTGCCGTAGAAAATGCTCGCTGTTGTCGCGATACATCTGGCCGTTGAAGCGCAGCAGATTGCGATCCAGATAGGCCACGCCGGCGCGTTGGCCGCGCAGGTCCAGGTGGATAGTGGGGCGCGCAAAGGTGCGACGAAAATACTGCTCGGCCTGCGCGTAGCAAGTCTCGGCACGGGCGATGATGCGTTCCATCAGAATACCGCGTTATCGAGTCCGGCAGCCATGTACAGGCCCAGCTCCTCGACCTGCTGTTCAAAGTCGTTTTGCCAATCACCGCGCAGAGTCAGTGGCGCCTGTACCCAGTTCCAGCGCAGGCCAGTGACAATCGACTCCACCGCGCGGCGGGTGCCGGTGCCGTCCATGCCGGCACGGATGTAAAGCGCACAGGGCAGTCCCTGCTTCTCTTCCAGTACCGGGTAGTAGCAGCGATCGAAGAAATCCTTAAGCGCACCACTCATGTAGCCCAGGTTTTCGGTGGTGCCCAGAATAATGGCGTCGGCCTGCAGCACGTCTTGCGGTTGGGCCTCCAGTGGCGGCACCCAGCGGGTCTCGACCTGTTCGATATCCGGATGGCGCGCGCCGCGCAGAGCTGCTTCGGCCAGCTTGCGGGTGTTGGGCGAGGGCGCGTGCGCGACGATCAGCAGTTGTTTGGGTGTCATACCTTAGGGTCCGTTGACGGTTCGTTCACCAGCCTGCCGGAGGCCATTTTTCGGCCAGGCAAGGCGGAAGGAGCGCAGTGTGGTCGCTCCACAGAAGCGACTGACAACGCAGCATGGCCGAAAAATGGCCCCGGCCCTGCGGGTGGGGCCGCCGAGGTTGTGCCTGTAAAGCTGCCACTCAGCGTCCCTCGTCGTTTATTTGGAATGACCACAAAAACGCCGGGAGCGTTTTTGTGCGCTAGCCCCGAAGGGGTGAAGCACAGGGGTGTGCTGAACAAACTACATTCCTCGCTCCTTGATTGGCGGCTTTACAGGCAGCAACGGGCAGGTGAACGAACCGTCAACAGACCCTAGCCCTGCCGGCTATTCCACAGCCGGGCAACCGCGCGTTCGCTGCCCAGCCAGGCGACCAGCAGGCCAAGTGCCCCGAGCAGCCCGAAGACGGCGACGGGCAGGATGAAAAACGGATCGCTGCCGGCCGGCAACAGCAGCCCGAGCGCACTGGCCAGGGCGATGAACAGCAGGCTCATGATGACCAGAATGGCGCGGCTCTTGGGTGCGTAATGGTACGGAGCGTCACCGGCTTCCAGCGGGTTGAGCAAGGGCGCGCAGAGGCGGCGGGCGTGGTCTTTGATGGTAGCCATGGCGGGGCGAGATTCCTGTCAGCGATTGTTGGCCAGTGTAGCGTCATGTGCCCTGTGTTTTGAAGGTACAGACAATCCGGACTGGCCAGCACGGCCCGGATTGCGGTAGGGTGTTTACAGCTGAATATAAATAGTACGCATAAATTTACACCCCCAAATCCTGCCTGGACCCGACGCCACCAAGGAGATTCGGTTCCATGCTTCGACTTGTAGTGCCCATCGCGGCCCTGCTGTGCGGCATCGCTCTGTTGCTGCTGGGTACCGGCCTGCTCAATACGCTGCTCGCCCTGCGCGGTAGTGCCGAAGGTTTCAGCGACCAGACCCTCGGTCTGCTGGGTTCCGCCTACTTTGCCGGTTTTATTCTCGGTACCTGGTTGTGTCCGCGGCTTATTCGCCGCATGGGGCATGTCCGTGCCTTTACCTTTCTGGCTGCTGCCGAGGCGGCCTGTGTGCTGATCCACCTGTTGTGGATGCTGCCCGGTGTCTGGTTGCTACTGCGGGTGATGACCGGTGTTGCGCTGGTCGGCATCTACACCGTGATCGAAAGCTGGCTCAACACCCAGGCGCCGCCCGAGCGACGCGGACAGGTGTTTGCCTGCTATATGGCGATCAACCTGGGCTCGCTGGCGCTGGCCCAGCAACTGCTGAACTGGGATAGCCCGCTCAACTTCACGCTGTTTGTGATTGCCGCGATGTTGGTGGTACTGGCCGTCATGCCGGTATCGGCCACTCGCCTGTCGCAACCGGTCATTACCGATACCCCCGCCTTGTCGCTGCGCCGTCTCTGGGAGGCCGCGCCTGTCGCCTGCGCCGGGGCCTTGCTGTCGGGGCTCGGCATGGGCGGCTTCTGGGGGCTGGGCGCGGTATACGCCACGCGCATGGGCATGGACACGGCGCAGATCGCCGGATTCGTCTCGCTGGTGATTGTTGCCGGAGCGCTGGCCCAGTGGCCGATGGGGCGGTTGTCGGACAGCATCGACCGCCGCCGGGCGCTGGTCATCATCGCCGGCAGCGCGGCGCTGGGTGGGCTGCTGATGGCGGCGCTCGGGCCGTTCGGGTTGTGGCTGCTGGTGGGGGCGGTGGTGTTCGGCGCCGGTTCGTTTTCGGTATACCCCGCCGTGGTGGCGCATCTGATCGATCATTTACACCAGGAAGATATTCTCTCCGGCAACGCCGCCCTGTTGATGCTGCACGGGGTGGGCGCGGCGATCGGTCCTGCGCTGGCAGGTGTGCTGATGAGCGTGACGCCGGTGGCCTTGCCGCTGTTCTTCACCCTGATGTTCGCGCTCTGTGCGCTCTATGCCGGCTGGCAGCTGCGTGCCGGTCGTGACCGAATTGTCGATGGTGCGGCGCATCAGGTGCCGATGGTACGCACGTCAACCGCCGTGCTGGAGATGATGCTGGAGGACGCCGGTGGTGACGACGCCGCTGCTACCGCCGATGCGATGTCTGAGCAGGCAGCGCCCAAGCAGGCTGCGCCCGACACCGACACCGATACCGATTCCGATTCCGATGTAACAGGGAGACCTCAACCATGATGTTGGCAACCGATCTGGATGGAACCTTTCTTGCGGGCGACCCGGATAACCGGCAGCGCCTCTACCAGCTGATCAGCGCGCACCCGGGCATCACCCTGGTGTTTGTTACCGGTCGTGGCCTGGAAGTGGTGGTGCCACTGCTGTCTGACCCGGCGATACCCCAGCCCGACTACATCATCTGTGATGTGGGGGCGACGGTAGTCGACGGCAAGACCCTGCAACCGGTCTACCCGGTGCAGAGCGAGATTGAGGCGCGCTGGCCGGGCGAGCAGCTGGTGCTGCAGACGGTGGCGGCGTTTCCCGGACTCGAACGCCAGCAGGTACCGCAGCAGCGCCGCTGTTCCTGGTTCTGTGAGCCGGACGCGGTCACCGACGAACTGCGCGCTGCCGTCGAGGCGCTGGACTGCGACCTGCTATTCTCGGCCGGCATGTACCTGGATTGCCTGCCCCGGGGCGTCAACAAGGGCAGTACCCTGCAGCGTCTGGTCGAACATCTGGATGAGTCGCTGGACGATGTTCTGGTGGCGGGCGACACCCTGAATGACCTGTCGATGTACGAGCAGGGCTTCAAGGGCGTGTGCGTCGGTGAGTCGGAACTGGCGCTGCTGGAGGCCACCAGTGACCGCGCCAAGGTACTGCACGCCCGTCTAAGTGGCTGCGGCGGGATTCTTGAAGCGGTCTCGCATTTCGGCTTTCTCGGCCCGCTGGGCGTGGATTCGGAGCTGCGCGACCTGCAGATCAAGGGCAAGGCGGATCTGGTCATGGTGTATCACCGCCTGCCTTACGAGGAGGTAAAGCAGGACGGCAAGGTAATACGCCGTCCACCGTCGTCGCCCAACGGTATTCTGCCGACCCTGCTGAGTTTTTTTGCCGGCGATCAGCAGGGCTCCTGGGTGGCCTGGTCGATTCATGATCCGCGTCGGCGTGAAGGCTTTGAGGTACACACCAAGGTGGATGCCGAGCGCTACCCCAACCTGGTTGCGGCCAGGGTCGCTTTGACCAAGGATGACGTGGATGTGTTCTACAAGCGCTTCTCCAAAGAGGCGTTCTGGCCGACCCTGCATACCTTCTGGGAGCGCGCCGTGTTCCGTGAGGAGGACTGGGCGGTGTTTCTCAAGGTCAACCGTCTGTTTGCCGAGCGTACTGCCGCCGAGGCGGCGCAGGGCGCGGTGGTCTGGCTGCACGACTATAACCTGTGGATGGTGCCGGCCTTCCTGCGCCCACTGCGCCCGGACCTGAATATCGCCTTTTTCCACCATACCTACTTCCCCTCTGCCGACGTGTTCAACGTGCTGCCGTGGCGCCGCGAGATCATCGGCAGCCTCTTGCAGTGCGATTACATCGGTTTTCACATTCCTCGCCAGGCGGAGAACTTTGTCGATGTGGTGCGCGGGGTCGCGCCGCTGGAGGTACTGGAAGAAACCGGCTGCGCGCCGCGCTATCTGACCTACGGCTGCGCGGTGGGGCTGGACCGCATGGCCACGCGCATCAACGTGCACGGCCGCGAGATCGGCCTGGGCGCGCACCCGGTCGGGCTGGATGTCGACCGTGTGCAACAGGTGCTCGACAGCGATGTGTGTCAGGAGCAGATCAGCATGCTGCGCAAGGAGCTGGAGGGCATCCGCGTGGTGCTGTCGGTGGAGCGGCTGGATTACACCAAGGGTACCTACGCCAAGCTGCTGGCGTTTGAGGCATTGCTGGAGGCCCATCCGGAGCTGATCGGCAAGGTCAGCCTGATCACCATCTGCGTGCCTGCGGCGCGCGAGATGACCATTTATGCCGAGTTGCTGGGGCAGATCGAGCAGGCGGTGGGGCGTATCAACGGACGGTTCTCACGGGTGGGCTGGACGCCGGTGCAGTTCTTCTATCGCGCCGTGCCCTTTGACCAGTTGGTGGCCTATTACTTGATGGCGGATGTGATGTGGATTACCCCGCTGCGTGACGGGCTGAACCTGGTGGCCAAAGAATACGTGGCAACCCAGGGGCTGTGCGGTGGCGCCGGGGTGCTGGTGCTGTCCGAGTTTGCCGGGGCGGCGGCCGAGCTGCACGGCGCACTGCTGACCAACCCGCACGATCCGCATGATCTGCGCGATGGCCTTTATATCGGGCTGACGCTGGGCAAGGCAGAGCGCGAAGCGCGGTTGCGGGAGTTGTTCGGGATAGTGCAGCACAACGATATTCGTCGCTGGGGCGATGAGTTTTTGCAGGCGGTACGTGGAGTGCACCGTGAGGCGCTGGAGCATAGCGACGAGGTGGCCTAGCCGGAAATGAACAGGGCCGGCTAGATGGCCGGCCCTGTGGGCTAACAACGTGTCAGCACAGCTGTGTTACGGCAGTACCTGATTGATCTGGTACACCGTGGTGGTGCCGCTGACTTCGTGACCGACGATCAGCAGAGCTTCACCGTTCGGTGAGTCCTCGGCAGAGACAAACACCAGACCTTCCGGCCCCAGGTCACCGGCATCGGCCAGCACGGATTCGGTATCTTCCGTGGTCCAGTCGGCGCGGGTGTTCAGGTAGTCCACCATCTCAGGCGCGGTCGGGTCGGTAATATCCCAGACCATCACACCGCCCATGCGCTCCAGACCGATAAAGGCAAAGGTCTTCTCGCCCAGCTGGCCCAGGGTGACGCCTTCGGGCTCCGGGCCCTTGTTGTCACTGCGGTTGTCGAATACGTCACCTTCATCGTGGGTCGAGTTGAAGTAGTCGGCGCAGGGAATATTGCGGTTGGCGCCCAGCATGCACTCGGCGCTGGCGATGTACTGCTCGAAGGCATCACCCGAATCCCATACCAGCGTACCATCGGCATCGCGGATGGAGAAGGAGCGAGCGCCGTAGGCGTACAGGTTGTCGTACATCAGACGGTCCCCCGCGACGTTTTCATTGCCGGCGGCATCGAACATCACCGGGTTGCCGGCATCGTCTTTGCGATAGCCATCGGTCCAGGCAATGGTCAGGCGGCCCAGGGTTTCGTCTTCGCGGCAGTCGCCCGGATCAGCGGCGGTGGCGCCGCAGTAGCTGAAGGTCGTCGGGTTGAGCAGGGCGCCTGCTGCCAGTTCACGCAGCTGCGGCGGCAGGTCGTCGCCGGCGCGGCGGTCAAAGCCGCCGGTGTGGAGCAGGTGTTTGGCGCGAAACTCCTCAACAAAGCCCTTGCTGGCATCGCCGGCCCAGTAGGCGTCGTCGTCCTCGCCCCAGGCGCGGGCGTCACCCTCGTTGGCGGCGACCAGGTAGGTGCTGCCACCTGCGTTATAGGCGGCGATGGCATCAGGCTGGTACATGCCCAGCACTCCAGGCCAGGTGGTGATGTTGATTTCGCCGTCTTCGTCACTGGCATCAATGCCGTTGCCAGCCACGCCGTGGTCCTTGTAGCCCAGCGGCAGAATGTCGGTGACGGTGGCGCTGGCAATGTCGATCTTGGCCAGGGCGTTGTTCTCTTGCAGGGCAACCCAGGCGGTGCTGCTGTCGTCGGAGATGGCGATGTATTCCGGCTCCAGGTCCTGCTCGACGCTGGCACCGGGGCCAAAGATGCGCACGCCAGTGGCGACCAGCTCGTCGCGACGGGCGTTGAAGCTGCTGAAGGTGGCGGTTCTGACCTCGACGATGTCGTCGTCGGTCAGGCTGAGAATGCTGATGGAGCCGACCGGGTCGACGCTGTAGTCGTTGCTCGGCTCGCCCTCGTTGGCGGTCAGCAGGTATTTGCCATCAGGGCTGAAAGCCAGCATGTCGGGCTGGGCGCCAACCTGTTCGGAGCCGAGCAGCTCCAGAGTGGTGGCGTCATACAGGGCAACGTAGCCGTTGTCGGTCTTGGGCGAGGCTTCGATGGCCACGGCCAGGTAGCCGCCCTTGTAGGCGATGCTGTTGACCACGGCGTCGGCGGCAATGCCGGTGGCGGTCAGGGTCTCGATCAGGGTCGGGTTGGCCGGGTCACTGGCATCCAGTACGTCGACAGCGCCTTTCTGCGCGTTGACGATGAAGATGCGCTTGTTGACCGGATCAAAGGCCGGAATCTCGGCGGCGCTTTCGGCGAAGATGCCGGCACTGTAGCGACCCAGGAAGCTCAGATTGATGCTGTCAGGGGTGACTACCGCTGGCGGTTCGACCACGGCGTCGTCATTGTCACTGTCGCTGTTGCAGCCGGCCAACGCGGCCAGCATGGCGCTGGTCGTCGCGGCGAGTACCCATCTGTTCATGTGTTCTGTCCTTGCTGAGGTCTTGGAAGGTGACAGTGATACGCACTTGGCGTGACAGGGGGTTGTCGCTTTGATGGCAAAGTGATGACGGTTTGGGCTGGGTGACGGGCACTGATACACTCCAGCGATGACCGAGGTATACCCGCAAGACCTAGTGCCGGATGACTTCAGTGCGCAGCTGCGCGCGATGCTGCAGGCCCACCCCCAAGGCGTGAGTGAACATCAGTTACTGCAGTTGCTGGCCCGGCAGTTGCCCAACTCATTGTTTGCCGAGCCCGGTGCACTGCGCGATCCCCTGCAGCTGTTTCGTCTGCACTTTCTGTTGTTCAACCGCCTATATGATCTGGCCGACCAGCTGGCCGATGATCAGCTGGCGCTGGATATTCATGTGCTGAAGATCGTGCTGGTGCCCCGAGCATCGGGCGACGCAGCGCTGCAGCCTGAAGACCCGCTGCGGCGGTATTATCTGGACTGGAATCAGTGGCGCCAGACCAACGCGGACGACGTTCAGCGACTGCTTGATGGTTTCTGGCGCGGACGCGGCGCGCTGTCGGATGGCGAGGTGGCAGAGGCGCTGGAGGTGATGGGCTTTGATGCCGAGCCCGCGCCGGCTGCATTGAAGCAGCGTTATCGCACGTTGCTCAGCCGCCACCATCCTGACCGCGGCGGCTGCACTGCGCGAGCGCAGGAGATCAATCGCGCCATGCTAATTCTGCAACGCTATTACGGCAAAAACTGAAGTTGCCAATCTCTCTAAGCAGGGTCTGATCTGCCGAGCGCTTTTTGACTATAGTCAATGCAGGGCGCTGCCACGGCGCGCTCGGTTCTCCGATCGGAGGTGTCCGGCCGGGGCTCAATAATAATGAGGAGGTCAGACCATGATCCATCACGTAGTGGGGCTGTTTACCCATCCTGACGAGGAGTGGAAGGAAATCAGAGGTGAGGAGGAGAGCATCGGCCACATGTACCTTACGCATGTGTTGCTGCTGGCAGCTATTCCCGCCGTGTCCGCCTATATAGGCACCACCCAGATCGGCTGGACCATCGGCACGCCGGAAGCGGTCAAACTGACCCAGGCCAGTGCGCTGCAGATGACGGTGCTGTCCTACCTCGCCATGCTGGCGGGTGTAGCGGTCATGGGAGCCTTCATCCACTGGATGGCGCGCACCTACGATGCCAGCCCAACCTTTAATGATTGCGTGATCTTTGCTGCCTACACCGCAACACCGCTGTTCATCGCCGGGGTGGCGGCACTCTACCCAAGTCTGTGGCTAGGTATGCTGGTGGGCACCGCAGCGATCTGTTACACGGTCTATCTGCTCTACCAGGGCATTCCCATCTTTATGGATATTCCCAGTGACGAGGGCTTCCTGTTCTCCAGTTCGGTGCTCGCGGTTGGACTGGTAGTGCTGGTAGCGATGATGGCGACCTCGGTCATCTTCTGGGGCTTTGGCGTAGGGCCTGTGTACCTGCGTTAGTCAAGCCTATTGCGCTATCTTCTCCAGGCCTGCCTGAGCCGGCATCAGCCCCCGTCAGTCGCACTGACGGGGGCTGATGTTTTTATGCTCAGCGCTTTCCAGTAAAATGCCGGCTTTTGCCAGACCGGTGCCCTGTCCATGAGTCGTCTCAGTGTCAACCAGAACAAGTTGCAGAAACGTTTGCGTCGTCTGACCGCCGAGGCGGTGACCGACTACAAGATGATCGAGGATGGCGACAAGGTGATGGTCTGCCTGTCAGGCGGCAAGGACAGCTACACCATGCTCGACATGCTGCTGTACCTGCAAAAGGTGGCGCCGATCAGCTTCGAGATTGTCGCGGTCAACATGGACCAGAAGCAGCCGGGCTTCCCGGAAGAGGTGCTGCCAGCCTACCTTGAGAGTGTGGGTGTGGCCTATCACATCCTTGAGCGTGATACCTATTCGATCGTCAAGGAGAAGATTCCCGAGGGCAAGACCACCTGCTCGCTGTGTTCGCGACTGCGCCGGGGCAATCTCTACACCTTCGCCGATGAAATTGGCGCGACCAAGATGGCGCTCGGGCACCACCGCGACGACATTATCGAAACCTTCTTCCTCAACATGTTCTACGGCGGCAACCTCAAGGCCATGCCGCCCAAGCTGCTGTCTGATGACGGCCGCAATGTGGTGATTCGTCCGCTGTCCTATTGCAATGAGGCGGATATCGAGGCCTATGCCGAGCTGCAGGGTTTCCCGATCATTCCGTGCAATCTGTGCGGCTCGCAGGAAAACCTGCAGCGCAAGGTGGTCAAGGATATGTTGCAGGGCTGGGAGCGTGCGACGCCCGGTCGGCTGGAAAACATTTTCCGCGCCCTCAGGCATGTGCAGCCGTCGCAGCTGGCTGACACGGCGTTGTATGATTTTGCCAGCCTGCGTATCGATGAGCAGGCTGCGTCCCGTGTGCTCAACGTCATGAACCTCTGAGGCGGGAGCTGTCGATGCAGGACTACCGCTGGCTGCATGAGTACTGCCTGAATCGCTTTGGCTCGGCGCAGGCGCTGGAAGCGCTTTTGCCCCAGCCGCGAACCGCAGATGAGCTGCGTACCATTGCTGATGATCGCTATCTGTCGACCATCGCTTTGCGGGTATTTCGTGCGGGGCTCAGACATAGTCTGGTGGATGCCAAATGGCCGGCCTTTGAAGAGGCCTTCTTTGGGTTTACCCCGGAGAAAGTCGTGCTGATGAGCGCCGAGCACATCGAGCGGCTGATGCAGAACACCCGCCTGATTCGCCATCTTGGCAAGTTGCGCAGCGTGCCGCGCAATGCCCAGCTGGTGCTGGATATCCGCGCCGAGTACGGCAGTATGGGCAACCTGATCGCTGACTGGCCGGAGGACGATATCGTCGGGCTCTGGCGTTTGCTGGCCAAGCGCGGCGCGCAGCTGGGCGGTCAATCGGCACCGCGCCTGTTGCGCATGCTGGGCAAGGACACCTGGGCTCCCAGTGAGGATGTGGTGGCCGCGCTGAAGGCACAGGGCATCATCGACAAGATGCCGACCAGCCAGCGTGACCAGGCCGCCGCCCAGACGGCTTTCAATCAGTGGCGCGCGGACAGCGGACGGCCGTTATGTCAGCTCTCTGCGATGCTGGCGTTTACCGTGAACCATTGATCAGAAAAAGGCAGCTGATCTGTGGCTTGGCGCGGCAAGTTAAAGTAAATTCTTGACCTTGGGCGCTTGAGCGTCCATTTTTTAATTAAACCCCTCGGGCTGGAGGTCGCCGGATGCGGCACAGTGCGCTGTTGATCCTGTTTCTGACCGCTGTTTTGGCAGGCTGCTCCAGTGCGCCCAAAAGCCCTCCCGTTGCGGTGTCTGCACCGGCGCGCACCTTGCCCTCGGTGACCCCCTCCGACTCCTCTCAGATTCTTGGCAATGACGTGGTCTTTCAGGCTTTCAGTCTGGTGGGCACCCCGTATCGCTGGGGCGGCACCTCGCCCGAGACCGGTTTTGACTGCAGTGGCTTGATTCAGTACGTCTACCGCGAAGCGGCCGGCATGAGCCTGCCGCGCACCACCTCCGATCTGTATAACCTCAACGTGGCTCGCCCCGCCGAGAGCGCGCTGGCGCCCGGAGACCTGGTGCTCTTTGCCATGAACGGCGGACGCGTCAACCACGCTGGCATCTATATTGGTGAGGGGCGCTTTCTGCATGCGCCCAGTACGGGCGGCGTGGTGCGCGTCGACGAGCTGGAGTCGTCGTTCTGGCAGCGTACCTTCAAGGGCGCACGCCGGGTGATCGGTAGCCACTGACCCGCTGCCTGGAGTCAAACATGTTTATCCAACCTGGGCCCCTGCTGGGCCAGCACGTATTGCTGGAGCCGCTGGCGCTGGAGCATACCGCTGCGCTGCAACGCGCCGTTGCCGATGGAGAAAGCTGGAAGCTCTGGTACGCCAGCGTGCCGACGCCTGACGCCATGCCTGAGTACGTTCAGCGCGCATTGCACGGTATGGAACAGGGCAACCTTGCCTACGCGGTGCGCAGTCTTGCCAGTGGGGAGATCGTTGGCTGCACGCGCTACTACGACGTAGATACCGCCAATCGCCGCGCCTTGATCGGCTATACCTGGTATGCCGATGCCGCTCGGCGAACGCCGATCAACAGCGAGAGCAAGCTGCTGCTGTTGCAGCATTTGTTTGAGGCGGCCGGTGCCATCGCGGTCGAATTTCGCACGCATTTCTTCAATCAGGCATCGCGGACGGCTATCGAGCGTTTAGGCGCCAAGCAGGACGGTGTGCTGCGCAGCCACCAGATTCTGCCCGATGGCTCGATTCGCGACACTGTGGTGTATTCCATCGTCGCCAGCGAGTGGCCGGCGGTGAAGAACAACCTGCTGAGCCGTCTGGCAGGCTGACAAGTGCAACTGGCGCCTGCGGGTAGTGATGCGGCCCGTTGTCCTTTCTGCGCGGGCGCCAATGCCTGCGCTGCCGAGTCGGGGAGCTGCTGGTGCTTTAACCTGTCCGTTCCTGAGGCTCTGCTGGCGCTGGTGCCGACAGAGCAGCGTCATCGCGCCTGTATCTGCCAACACTGTGTGCGCGCCTTTACCAGTGACCCTAACGGCTTTGCAGGGCGCTACCGCCTGCGCTGAATCAGCGCTTGCGCAGTAACACGACATCCGCCCCCACTATCTCCAGCTCGGCCTGCCAGTGTTGCGCCAGCCAGTGAAAGCTGTGTTCGCTGAAAAAGCTGATATGGGTCGGGTCGCTCTTGTAGTGCCAGGTGCTGAAGGCCTCCGGGCTAGTTACCCGCTTGGTCATCAGCCCGAGCCAGCCGTCAGTCTTGAGGCAACGCCAGAGTTGCTCCAGCACCGCAAGCGGCGCAGCCAGATGCTCCACTACCTCGGTTGCGGTGATGAAGTCCCATTGCTGTTCAAGCGCGGCCGGGTTGGGGTGGTAGTAGAGGTCGTGCAGGGTCACCTGATGCCCGTGCTCACGCAGCATCAACGCGAGGGCCGGGCCGGGGCCACAGCCAAAGTCGAGACCGCAGCTGGCTGGCGGCAGGCGCTGCAGCAGTGGCTCAGCCAGACGTGAGAGAAAACGCCGATAGCCCGGGTCATCGGGGTGGTTCTCGTGGCGGTCGTACTCGGCCTTTTCCTGCGCGGCGGTCAGGTGCCATTGCGCCGGTACGTGCACCATCAGGCACTGTTCGCACTGCCAGTAGCCGCGCTTGCGGTCACTGAGCATCCAGTGGGAGGGCGAGCTGCAGAGCGGGCAGGGCAGGGCCTGGTGCTGCGCAGTCACAGTGGCTTGATACGGTCTATCAGTTGTCCGGAGTCGGCCAGCTCCAGGAATTCGTCGCCCATGCGCTGGCTTTCGCTCATTGCCTTGCGCCAGTACTTCTCGCGGCCATCGTTGTCGTACACGTAGCGATTGAAGTCCTTGCGATCCGGTAGCTTGCGATGCGGCAGGCGCTCCAGGTACTCGGGCGAGGGCGCCAGCAGCAGCACGTCGCGCAGTTGCTGGGCGTTGTGCTTACGCCACGGCATGCTCTTGTCGAACCAGCCGGGAATCACGCGATCGATGAAGTGCGGATAGAGAATGACCCCGGGCGCGGTGTAGGGCAGGTCGAGGTGATAGTCGAGCAGGCCGCCATCGCGGTACACACCGGGTTCGGCGCCAGGTATGTCGCGGACCGCCTCCATCACCATCGGAATGGAGCCGGAGGCGAGCAGCGCCGAGCGCAGGTTTTCGGCTGTCAGTTCGACATGGGCGCTGGTGAAATCGCGCAGCTCTTCCAGCGCGGGCAGTTGACGCGGGTCATGCAGGATCACGCGTTCAAAGAAGCGGCCGAGGTGCCGACGGCCCAGCAGATTGGCGCCAATGACGCCGCCCAGGCCGAGCGCCAGGCGCGTGCGCGAATCGTCGCGCAGCAGGCCGCGGCTCTTCACTACGACGATGTTCAGACGGTAGTGCGGATTGCTGAGAATGGCATCAAACTGCCCCTGCAGCAGCTCGTCGATCATCTGGCCGCAGGCAGCGCTGATGGTCTGAATGGTCACGCCCTTGGGGAAGCGCATGGCGGTGTACAATTCGCCGAGTTGACGCAGCGTGTGCACAGGGTCTGGCATGCAGGCGCTGGCAAAACGCCAACTGCCGATGGAGGCGCCGATCAGGCTGCGGGGTTGCGGCGCGCGCGGCAGCCATTCGCCGAACAGCGCCAGGTCCAGTCCCTGAATGCCCAGTGCCTTGGGGCCACCGGCGGCGCCGGGAATCATATGTACATCGGCCGGCTGCAGGCCGTTCTCGCGGATGTGCTGAAGGGCGCGCTGCCCTGCGCGGAGCGTCAACGCCGGTGTTTTAACCTGTATCGCTGTCATGCTGAGCGGGTTCCCTGTGGCTGCGCGCCCGATTTTAAGGTTGGTTTCAGCTGGTGGCTATAGTCTGTACTTGTCAGAAGGCGGTACCGAACGGTTCGGCATCGCTCCACATAAAAGAGGAAACGACTATGTACAAGCAACTTGTTTCGCTGTCTTGCGCCGCCATCCTGGGGCTGGGTAGTGCTGCCGTGCTGGCAGACGACGATGTACGCATGGATGAGGTCCCCGGTCTGGTTGAGCAGGGTACCATTCAGTCCCTGGAAAGCCTGAACGAAAAGGCGCTCTCGGTGCAACCTGGCACCATCACCGATACCGATCTGGACAAGCATTATGGCCGCTATGTCTACGAAGTTGAAATTCGCGATGCCCAAGGGCAGGAGTGGGACCTCGACCTGGATGCGAGCAATGGCGACGTTCTGGAACACCGCCGCGACGATTGATCCGCGGCGCATCAGCCGCCCGCTGGTATGGGCGCTGGTGCTGATTCCACTGAGTGTCAGCGCGCGCGACCTGAGTCAGGACGAGGCGCTGACGCTGACCGAGCAGGGGCACATTGTGCCCCTGCAGGTGCTTGTGGATGACGCCCTGGAGCGATTCCCGGGCCGCCTGCTGGAAGCCGAGCTGGAACTTGATGACGGCATCTACATCTATGAGATCGAGGTGGTGACCCACTCGCGGCGGGTCATGGAACTGGAATACGACGCTACCACTGGCGATCTGCTGGACGTAGAAGAGGACGATTGATGCGGCTGTTACTGGTTGAGGATAACGTGGCGCTGGCCGACAGCCTGCTGGCCGTACTCAAGCGTGCGGGCTACGCAGTGGATTGGCGTGCTGATGGACGCGATGCGCTGCTGCTTGGTGAGCAGGAACCCTACGACCTGGCCATTCTTGACCTCGGCTTGCCGGGCATGGATGGCCTGGACATCCTGCGCACTTGGCGTGCTGCCGGCAGCTCGCTGCCGGTGCTGATCCTCACGGCTCGCAGCCGCTGGACCGAGCGCGTTGAAGGGTTGCAGGCCGGTGCCGATGATTACCTGACCAAGCCATTTCACAATGAGGAGTTGCTCCTGCGCGTGCAGGCACTGCTGCGTCGTGCCCATGGCCGCGAGCCGCAAACCCTGCTCAGCGCTGCCGGCCTGCAGCTGGATGAAGCGCAGCAGCAGGTGGTGCGCGACGGGCAGGCGCCGGTCAGCCTGTCGGCGAGCGAGTTCAAGCTGCTGCGCTACTTTATGCTCAACCCGGGCAAGGTGCTATCCAAGACCCGGTTGGCAGAGCACCTCTACGATTATGAAGACGAGCGCGACTCCAACGTCATTGAGGTGCTGATCAACCACCTGCGCCGTAAACTGGGCCGTGAGGCGATTGAAACGCGCCGTGGTCAGGGTTATGTGCTGGTGGGGGCGGATGCGTGATATCCATCAGCCGCCGTTTGACGCTGAGTCTGGTACCGCTGCTGCTGGTCAGCGTGTTGCTGATTGTGCAGGGCGGTGTCTGGTTGTATGACCAGGCGCAGCGCGACTACCTGACCCAACTGCTGCAACGTGAAGCCGACAGTATGCTGGCTGCGCTGACCCGGGGCAGCGACGGTCTGTTTCTGGACATGGATAAGGTTGACCCTGACTATCGACGCCCCTACTCGGGGCGTTATTTCGTTGTGCAGGGAGCCGAAAAATGGCGCTCGCGCTCGCTCTGGGATCACCGTTTACCGCTGCCGGGCGACGGCCTGCAGGCTGAATTGCTGCCCGGGCCGGATGGTCAGGAGCTGCTGGTCTGGTCCGGTGAGTACCTTAAGGGCGGCGAGCGTCTGACCATCAGTGTGGCCATCGACTATCAGCCGTTGCTGGGTGAGTTTCGCCAGGCCAGCTGGTGGCTTACCGGACTCGGGGTGCTGGTGGTGCTGCTAGCTGCGGCGTTGCAGCACTGGTTTCTGCGCCGTTCGCTAGGGCCGCTGCGCAGGGTGCAGGGCGAGTTGGCAGAGTGGCGCAGTGGGGAGCGTCTGCAGTTGAGCGAGCAGGTGCCGGAGGAGCTGGCGCCGCTGGTGGCTGAAATCAATCATCTGGGCCAGCAGATAGAGTCCGTGCTGGAGCGCGCGCGCAATAGCGCGGGTGATCTCGGGCATGCCTTGAAGACCCCGCTGGCGGTCATCGAGAGCCGTCTGGAGAGCTTGTCCGGGCAGCTGCCGCATACCGATTGGCAGGAGCTGCAGGAGCAGGTGCAGAGCATCCGTACCCAACTGGAGCGCACACTGCAGCGTGCGCGTCTGGCACCGGATCAGGCGCGTGGGCAACGCTTTGCGCCGAGCACCGACCTCACCGCTTTGGTGCAGACGCTGCAGAGCCTGTATCCAAATGGCCCGCAGATTCAGCTGCAGGGGGAGTTGTCCATCAGTTGGCCCTTTGACCGGGAGGATCTGCTGGAACTGCTGGGTAATCTGCTGGATAACGCCTGCAAATGGGCGCGCGCCGAGGTACGTGTTGCTTGGCAACTGCGTGCCGACCAGCTGGATCTGGAGGTGGCAGACGACGGTCCCGGGATCGCGAAGGCAGAGCGTGAGCAAGTACTTGGGCGGGGCGCGCGCCTTGACCAGCAGGCCCCCGGGCATGGGCTGGGCCTGGCGATCGTACGGGATATGGTAGCCACCTATCAGGGCACGCTGGCGCTGGAGCAGGCCCCGGAAGGCGGGCTGCTGGTGCGTATCAGCCTGCCACTGCAGCGCCGCCGGGGCAGCGCCTGAGCAAGCGTCAGAGTGCGGAGGCGTCGATATCGACCAGCAGCAGGTGGCGGCTATCGTCGATGAACAGTCCGGACGTCATGCAGTACTGGTTAGTGGTAGCGTCGCGGTAGCGGTTGGACAGGATCACGCGGCTGTCTTCGCCGGCCTCGGCCAGAATCTGATAGAAATACGGCCGCCAAGACCAGTTGTGGTCCAGGTAGCGAGGGTCGGTCTGCCAGGTGCCGTCGCGCCAGTCAAAGTTGGGGGAGATCTGCGTGCCCTCGGCATCACACAAAAAGCAGCGCAGCAGCCACGGATAGTTGCGCGGGTCGGGCAGCCGCGTCGCTTGAGCGCCCTGTTGCAGCCATTGACGCAGTTCGGCAAACAGCTCTGCCAGCGAGCGGCGCAGGTGGGCCAGCTTTTCGCGCTCGGCCAGCTTGGCGTGCACGTAGTGATCGCGCATCCGCGAGAACTGCTGCTGCACGGCTTCGCCAGGCAGAAAGTTCTCGGCCGGCTGGCCAAACAGGTAGCCCTGCACGTAGCGGGCGCCGCACTCCAGCGCAAAGTGCAGTTCCTGCTCGGTCTCCACGCCTTCGGCGATGATCCAGCACCCGCTTTTTTCCGCCATCAATGCCAGTGCGCGCACAAAGTCGCCGCTGTTACCGTTGCCGGCGGCCGCCTGACGGAACAACTGGATATCCAGCTTGAGGATGTCCGGCTCCAGCGCCAGCACCCGGTCAAGCATGGAGTAGCCGGCACCGAAGTCGTCAATGGCGATGCGAATGCCAGCGGCGCGGTAGCGCTGCACGACTTCGCGCAGCTGCTCGATGCTGCCCTGCAGCTCGGTGATCTCAAACACCACCTGATCGCTGGCAATGCCCATTTCTTCAAGCAGTTGCAGGCTGGGCAGCGGCTTGCCCGGTTGCAACTGGCTGATCCAGGCGGGCGAGATGTTCAGACTGAGAAACCCCTCGGGCGTATCGCGGAAGCGCTCCAGCGCCTGTCGGCGGATGGCGCGGTCCAGCTCCAGCAGGTCTTCCTGCGGCGTGGCCGGGTCGGTGAACAGCGGGCCGGCGCTGCGAACATGTCCTTCATCGTCGCGCAGGCGCGCCAGGGCCTCGTAGCCGGCAATGCGGCCAGTGGCGGTGTCGATCAAGGGCTGGAAGTAGGGCAGTGGCTGGCCTGTAAACACATCATTCTCCGGGGTCGGGACGTCGGGCGCTGACAGTATGCAAGATTATAGCCAAGCGGCTGGATGCTGCCGTGCCCAAGGACTTTGGGTCCGAGTGGCTGTCATCAAAGCGTCATTGTGCGCTTGCAGTGCACGATTCTGCGCTTTTGGTATGACGATTGCACTAATCAGGGGAGGTGCAAGCTTGATTGCGCGCCAACATGGTGCCTTGCTGTTATGGGAAACAGCCAAGATTGCATCTAACGCTATGAAAAATAAATACAAATTAAACAAACCCTGAAAACCCGGCCGCAGCGACTTATTTTGCTGTCCGGGAGATATTGCACCAAATGTATGCAGCGTAAAGCGCTGTGCACGCATGGGGTGCGCATTGTTTGCAAGAGGCTGCTTGAATGGAAAACCTGCACAGCGCTGTTGAAACCCTGGTTCACGGTGCAAACACCCTGTTTATTCTGATGGGCGCGATCATGGTTCTGGCCATGCACGCCGGCTTTGCCTTTCTTGAGGTGGGTACGGTGCGGCAGAAGAACCAGGTCAACGCGCTGTCAAAGATCATCAGCGACTTTGCCATCTCCTGCCTGGCGTATTTCTTCATTGGTTACTGGATCGCCTACGGCGCAACCTTTTTCACCGACGCGGCCACGTTGTCGCAGAACAACGGCTATGCCCTGGTCAAATTCTTCTTCCTGATGACCTTTGCCGCAGCGATTCCGGCCATCATCTCCGGCGGCATCGCCGAGCGCGCCAAGTTTGCTCCGCAGCTGTGTGCATCGCTGCTGATTGTCGGCGTGGTCTATCCGTTCTTCGAAGGCATCGTCTGGAATGGCAACTACGGCTTCCAGGGCTGGCTTGAAGCGACCTTTGGTGCCGGTTTCCATGACTTTGCCGGCTCAGTCGTTGTGCACGCGGTAGGGGGCTGGATTGCCCTGGGCGCTGTGCTGCTGCTGGGCGCGCGTAACGGCCGCTATCGCGGTGGCCACGTGGTTGCGATGCCGCCCTCCAATATTCCGTTTCTGGCGCTGGGTGCGTGGATTCTGACCATCGGCTGGTTTGGCTTCAACGTGATGTCGGCGCAGACGCTGGAGGGTATCAGCGGTCTGGTGGCGGTGAATTCGCTGATGGCGATGGTCGGCGGCACCCTGGTGGCGCTGCTGGTTGGCCGCGCTGACCCGGGCTTTATTCATAACGGTCCGCTGGCGGGGCTGGTGGCGGTGTGCGCAGGCTCGGACCTGATGCATCCGCTGGGCGCGCTGGCCACCGGCGCGGTCGCCGGCGGACTGTTCGTCTGGACCTTCATCCTGACCCAGAATCGCTTCAAGATCGATGACGTGCTGGGTGTCTGGCCGCTGCATGGTCTGTGCGGTGTGTGGGGTGGTCTGGCGGCCGGTATCTTTGGCACCGAAGCGCTGGGCGGTCTGGGCGGCGTCAGCTTTGTATCGCAGCTGATTGGCTCGCTGGCTGGTGTGGTGGTTGCCTTTATTGGCGGTCTGCTGGTCTACGGCGTGATCAAGTCGGTGGCCGGCCTGCGCCTGAGCGAAGAAGAGGAATATCAGGGCGCCGACCTGTCGATCCACAAGATCGGGGCGACCTCGGAAGATTGAATGCGCGATACCGTTGTAGGGCGGGCAAAGCGAAGCGTGTCCGCCATTGGCGCCACGCGGTATCGGCGGCATAAAGCATAAAAAAACCGGGCTGAGTCGCCCGGTTTTTTTATGCCCGAAAACAGCCGCGGCTTAGTCTTCCAGGCCACCCATGGCGGTGATGTTGAAGCCACCGTCAACGTAGGTGATTTCACCGGACATGCCGGAGGCCAGGTCGGAGCAGAGGAAGGCGCCGACGTTGCCGACCTCTTCGATGGTGACGTTGCGACGCAGCGGGGTTTGTGCGGCGTTGTGGGCCAGCATCTTGCGGAAGCTCTTGATGCCGGAGGCTGCCAGGGTGCGGATCGGGCCTGCAGAGATCGCGTTGACGCGGGTGCCTTCCGGGCCAAGGCTGGTGGCGAGGTAGCGAACACCGGCTTCCAGGCTGGCCTTGGCCATGCCCATCACGTTGTAGTTTGGCATGGTGCGCTCGGCGCCCAGGTAGGACAGGGTCAGCAGGCTGCCGTTGCGGCCTTTCATCATTTCACGACCGGCCTTGGCCAGTGCGACGAAGCTGTAGGCGCTGATATCGTGGGCGATACGGAAGCCTTCGCGGGTGGTGACTTCGGCAAAGTTGCCGTCCAGCTGGTCGCCCGGGGCGAAACCAACGGAATGCACGATGCAGTCCAGACCGTCCCACTTCTTGGCCAGCTCGACGAACACCTGCTCGATTTCGGCGTCATCGGCGACATCGCACGGGAAGCACAGCTCAGGACCGGAGCCCCAGCCGGCAGCGAATTCTTCAACCCGGCCTTTCAGCTTTTCGTTCTGATAGGTGAAGGCCAGTTCGGCGCCCTCGCGGTGCATGGCCGCGGCAATGCCGGAGGCAATGGACAGTTTGCTGGCTACGCCAACGATGAGTACGCGCTTTCCGCTGAGAAATCCCATAGTACTTTCCTGTTTAGTGCATGGCCGTATCGGCCCTGTTATCGGTTTGCGGCAGGGCAAAGGCCGCTTCCAGCAGCTGACGGGTATAGTCATGCTGCGGTGAAGCGAAGATTTCGCCTGCCGGTCCCTGTTCGACTACTTCGCCCTGGCGGATCACCATCAATTGATGGCTGAGAACCTTGACCACTGCCAGGTCGTGACTGATAAACAAATACGTCAGATTGTACTTCTGCTGCAGACTGCGCAGCAGCTCTACCACTTGCCCCTGTACCGTGCGATCCAGTGCCGACGTTGGTTCGTCGAGCAGGATCAGCTTGGGCTTGAGCACCAGTGCCCGGGCAATCGAGATCCGCTGCCGCTGGCCGCCGGAAAACTCATGCGGATAGCGGTGGCGGGTCTCTGGATCCAGGCCGACTTCTTCCAGCGCCTGAATCACCATCTGTTCGCGCTCCTCGTCCGTGCCGATGCGGTGGATCTCCAGCCCTTCGCTGATGATCTGACCCACTGACATGCGCGGGCTCAAACTACCATACGGGTCCTGAAACACCACCTGCAGCTCGCGGCGCAGCGGACGAACCTGCTGCTGACTGAGACCATCGATCCGCGTGCCGTCACATTCAATCAGGCCCTGACTGTCGATCAGTCTGAGCAGCGCCATACCCAGCGTCGTTTTGCCTGAGCCGCTTTCGCCAACGATGCCCAGCGTCTGGCCCCGGGGCAGACTGAAGCTGATGTCGGTGACGGCCTTGACGTGGTCTACCGTACGGCGCAGCACGCCTTTCTTGATCGGAAACCAGACTCGCAACTGCTCTGCACGCAGAATCTCGGCGGCGTCTGGATCAACAGCAACCGGCTCTCCACGCGGGTCGGCTGCGAGCAGCTGACGGGTGTATTCGTGCTGCGGAGAGTTGAACAAGGTAGCGCAGTCATTTTCTTCGACGACGTTACCGCGGTACATGACACATACCCGGTGGGCAATTTTACGCACCAGATTCAGATCGTGGCTGATCAGCAGCAATGCCATGCCCAATTTCTGCTGCAGTTCGCGCAGCAGTTCAAGGATCTTCAGCTGCACGGTCACGTCGAGTGCTGTGGTCGGTTCATCGGCAATCAGCAGTTCCGGCTCGTTGGCCAGCGCCATGGCAATCATCACCCGCTGGCGTTGGCCGCCGGACAGCTCGTGCGGGTAGGCGCCCAATCGCTTGCGCGGCTCCGGAATGCCCACCAGATCCAGCAGCTCCAGTGTGCGTTCACGCGCCTGGAGCTTGTTCAGGCCTTTGTGCAGCGCCAGAACCTCACCGATCTGGCGCTCCACGGTGTGCAGTGGGTTCAGTGAACTCATCGGTTCCTGAAAGATCATCGAGATGCGGTTGCCACGTACCTTGCGCAGGTTTTTTTCGTCTGCCTTGAGCAGGTCTTGTCCGCTGAACTCAATGACGCCGCTCGGGTGTGATGCGGTCGGGTAGGGTAACAGGCGCAGAATGGAGTGGGCGGTTACGGACTTGCCAGAGCCGCTTTCGCCGACCAGTGCCAGCGTCTGGCCCGGACGAATATCAAAGCTGACATCCTTGACCGCCATGGTCTGATCGTTGCCCTGACGGAAGGCGACGCTGAGATTGCGGATACTGATCAACGGTTGTTCGCTCATCTCATTTCCTTGGGTCGAAGGCATCGCGCAGGGCCTCACCGATAAACACCAGCAGGCTGAGCATCAGCGACAGTACGACGAAGGCGGTGATCCCCAGCCATGGGGCCTGTAGGTTGGATTTGCCCTGGGCGATCAGCTCGCCCAGCGACGGCGCGCCCGGCGGCAGGCCGAAGCCGAGGAAGTCGAGAGAGGTCAGGGTGATGACGCCGCCGGTCAGAATGAACGGGAAGAAGGTCAGGGTAGCGACCATGGCGTTGGGCAGAATGTGCCTGAACATGATTACCTGGTTGCTGGCGCCGAGGGCGCGAGCGGCGCGCACGTACTCCAGATTGCGACCACGCAGGAATTCGGCACGCACCACATCCACCAGCGCCATCCAAGAGAACAGCAGCATGATGCCCAGCAGCCACCAGAAATTGGGTTGTACGAAGCTGGCCAGAATGATCAGCAGGTAGAGCACTGGCAGGCCCGACCAGACCTCGATGAAACGCTGGCCGAACAGATCGATGCGCCCGCCATAGAAGCCCTGCACTGCGCCGGCAATCACGCCGATGATCGAGCTGAAAATGGTCAGCGTCAGCGCAAACAGCACGGAGATGCGGAAGCCGTAGATCACCCGCGACATCACGTCCCTTGCCTGGTCATCGGTGCCCAGCCAGTTGTCCGCCGACGGCGGTGCGGGGGCGGGCACCTGCAGGTCGTAGTTGATGGTGTCGTAGTGATAGGGGATCGGCGGCCAGAGCATCCAGCCATCGCCGGCGTCGGTGATCAGCTCCTGCACGTAGGGGCTACGGTAGTCGGCTTCGATCGGAAACTCGCCGCCAAAAGCGGTTTCCGGATAGCGCTTGAACACCGGAAAGTACAGCTCGCCCTGATAGCCCACGGCCAGGGGCTTGTCGTTGGCAATCAGCTCGGCGCCCAGACTCAGTACAAACAGCACCATGAACAGGTGCAGCGACCACCAGCCACGGCGGTTGGCACGAAAGCGAGCAAAGCGGCGCTGATTGAGCGGGGACAGATTGAACAGGCGCATGGATCAACCCTCCCGGCTGCTGAAGTCGATGCGCGGATCGACCAGGGTGTAGGCGATATCGCCGATCAGCTTCACCACCAGGCCGACCAGGGTGAAGATGTAGAGGGTGCCGAACATGACCGGGTAGTCGCGGTTGATCGCCGCCTCAAAGCCGAGCAGGCCGAGGCCGTCGAGGGAGAAGATCACCTCGATCAGCAGCGAGCCGGTGAAGAAGATGCTGATCAGCGCCGAGGGGAAGCCGGCAATGATCAGCAGCATGGCGTTGCGGAACACGTGGCCATAGAGCACGCGGCGCTCGGACAGGCCCTTGGCGCGGGCGGTGACCACGTACTGCTTGCCGATCTCGTCGAGAAAGCAGTTCTTGGTCAGCATGGTCAGGGTGGCAAAACTGCCCACGACCATGGCAAAGATCGGCAGCACCAGATGCCAGAAATAGTCGAGTATCTGCTCGCCGGTACTCATCTGCTCGAAGTTGTTGGAGGTCAGCCCGCGCAGCGGGAACCAGTCCAGATAGCTGCCGCCGGCGAACAATACGATCAGCAGGATCGCCAGCAAAAAGCCGGGGATGGCGTAGCCGACAATGATCAGCGAGCTGGTCCACACATCAAAGGCTGAGCCGTGCTTGATGGCCTTGCGAATGCCGAGCGGAATGGAAATCAGGTAGGTCAGCAGGGTGGTCCACAGCCCCAGCGAAATGGAGACGGGCATCTTCTCCAGAATCAGATCGGTTACCTTGGCGTCGCGGAAGAAGCTGTCGCCAAAGTCGAACTGCAGGTAGCCCTTGATCATCAGCCAGAAGCGTTCATGGGCGGGCTTGTCGAAGCCGTACATGCGCTCGATCTCGGCAATGATGTCCGGGTCCAGTCCCTGCGCGCCACGGTAGTTGCCGCCGCTGGCGACTTCGCTGCCGCCACCACCGACCCGGCTGGTAGCGCTGCCCTCAAAGCCTTCAAGGTTGGCAATCATCTGCTCGACCGGGCCGCCAGGCGCCGCCTGGATGATCAGGAAGTTGATCAGCAGGATGCCGAACAGCGTCGGGATTATCAGCAGCAGGCGACGGATAATGTAGGCGAGCATGCTTATTCGGCCTCTGGCGCGGCATCGCCTGCGTTGTCTGCGGCTGCGGCTTGTGGTTCCGCCACTTGTTCCTGTTCGCTGCGCAGACGTTCATCCTTGGCGGGGTCTACCCACCAGGTGTAGAGCCCAAGGTCGTACTTCGGCGGTTGCTCCGGATGCCCGAACTTGTTCCAGTAGGCGGCGCGATAAACCTTGGTGTACCAGTTGGGTACGACCAGGTGCAGCGAGCGCAGCGCGCGGTCCAGGGCGTGGGTGTAGGTGACCAGTGACTCGCGCGAGTCGGCTTGGATCAGGCCCTCAACCAGGGTGTCGATCGCCGGGTCTTTCAAGCCCATCAGGTTGCGACTGCCCGGGTTGTCTGCACTGGAGGAGTGCCAGTATTCGCGTTGCTCATTGCCCGGTGAATTTGACTGGCCAAAGCTGGTGACCACCATGTCGAAGTCGCGTGAACGCAGGCGGTTGATGTATTGCGATACATCGACGCGGCGCAGCTCCATGTTGATGCCGAGCGAGGCCAGGTTGCGCTTGAACGGCAGCAGCACGCGCTCAAACTCTGCCTGTACCAGCAGGAATTCAAATTGCAGGGGCTCGCCTTCGGCGTTGACCAGTTGATCGTCGACAATCTGCCAGCCTGCCTCCTGCAGCAGTGCATAGGCTTCGCGGCGCTGCTCACGAATAGTGCCGCTGCCATCGGTTTTGGGTGGCGTCCAGACCGGCCCGAAAACGCTGGCTGGCAACTGGTCGCGCAGTGGTTCAAGTAGTTCCAGTTCGTCAGCGTCAGGTTCGCCTTGGGCAGCCAGTTCAGAGTTGTCGAAGTAACTGGTGGTGCGAGTGTAGGCGCCATGGAACAGCTTGGCGTTCGACCATTCGAAATCGAACAGCAGAGCGATGGCCTGGCGCACCCGTGCGTCGGCAAAGTAGGGCTTGCGCATGTTGAAGACGAAGCCCTGCATGCCCTGAGTGTTGTTGTTCGGAATCTCTTCCTTGATGATCCGGCCGGCCTCCAGTGCCGGGCTGCTGTAGCCGGTTGCCCAGTTTTTGGCGGCCATTTCCTGGTTGAAGTCGAACTGGCCGGCCTTGAAGGCCTCCAGCGTGACGTTGCCGTCGCGGTAGTAGTCGACGACGATCCGGTCGAAGTTGTAGAAGCCGCGCTGCACCGGCAGGTCTTTGGCCCAATAGTCTTTCACTCGCTCAAAACTGACACTGCGACCGGGGTGCACCTGACCAATCTGGTAGGGGCCGCTGCCTAGTGGCGCTTCCAGCGAGCCCTTACTGAAGTCGCGACCTTCCCAGTAGTGTTTGGGCAGTACCGGCAGTTGGCCCAGCACCAGCGGTAGCTCCCGGTTGCCGCTGTGTTTGAAGTGAAAGGTGACGCTGTGCGCATCGTCGGCGACGACCCTATCCACATCGTCGTAGTAGGCACGATAGAAGGGCGCGCCTTGCTCGATCAGGGTGTTGAAGGTGAACACCACGTCGTCGGCGGTGATCGCTTCGCCGTCATGAAAGCGTGCTTCGGGGCGGAGCTTGAATCTGACCCAGCTGCCGTCCTCGGCCTTCTCGATGCTTTCGGCAACCAGCCCGTATTCGGTGAAGGGCTCGTCGAGTGAGTGGAACGTCAGGGTGTCGTAGATCAGGCCAAGTTGCTCGGCAGATGTGCCGCGGCTGATGTAGGGGTTGAGCGAGTCGAAACCGCCAAAGCCGGACAGTCTCAGTGTGCCGCCTTTGGGCGCGTCCGGATTGACGTAATCGAAGTGAGTGAAGTCGGCGGGGTACTTGGGTGCCTCATCATAGAGCGTAACGGCATGTTGTGGTGCGGCCTGCAGGGCGCCTGTGGCACTCATCAGCAGGGCCAGGCTGCAGGATTTCAACGAGAGTCGCATTCAGGTCCCTTGTTCTTCTATTGTTGCGCCGGCGCCTGCCACCAGCTGCGGATCGACAGCGAGTAGGGCGGAATCTCCGGGGTGCGGAGCCAGCTGCGGTAGGCGATGCGGTGGTAGTCGATATACCAGTTCGGAATCGTATAGTGCTGCCACAGTAATACTCTGTCGAGGGCGCGTGCGGCGGCAACCTGCTCACTGCGGCTGCTGGCGGCGCCCAGGCGCTCGACCAGCTGGTCGACCACCGGGTTGTTGATGCCCGCATAGTTGCGGCTGCCTTTGACGTTGCGCTGGCTGGAGTGGAAATAACCAAACTGTTCCAGTCCCGGCGACAACCCTTGGGGCAGGGTGGTGAGGATCATGTCGTAGTCAAACTGATCCAGCCGTGCCTTGTACTGCGCCCGATCCACGGTGCGAATCTGCATGTCGATCCCCAGGCGCGCAAGGTTTGCGCGATAGGGTTGCAGGATGCGTTCCAGGCTTGAGTTGACGAGCAAGACTTCAAAGCTCAGCGGCTCGCCGTCATCGTTTTCCAGGCGCCCGCGGCGCAGTTCCCAGCCCGCTTCGGCAAACAGCTCCACGGCCTCGCGCAGGGTGTCGCGTGGGATTCCCCGGCCATCGGTCTCAGGTAGACTGAATGGCTCAAGAAAGAGTTCCGAGGGCAGTTGATCGCGAAACGGCGAGAGGTAAAGAAACTCTTGCCCGGCCGGAATGCCGGTAGCGCTGAAGGGACTGTTCGGGTAGTAGCTCAGCGAGCGCTGATAGGCATCGTAGAACAGCACCCGGTTGGACCATTCAAAGTCGAACAGCATGCCCAAAGCCTTGCGCAGGGCCAGGCTGTCGAAGGGCGTGCGGCGGGTATTGAAGAACATGGCCTGGGTGGGGCTGGGGATTTCATGCGGCACGGCGCGTTTGATTACCTCGCCATTGGTCACCGCAGGGAAGGCGTAGGCGTTGGCCCAGTTGCTGGCTTTGTGGTCGATGTAAATGTCGAATTCGCCGGCTTTGAAGGCCTCAAAGGCGACGCTGTTGTCGCGATAGAACTCCACTTCCATACGGTCGAGGTTGTACTTGCCGCGGTTGATCGGCAGGTCGCGCCCCCAGTAGTCCTCCACGCGCTGAAAGCTGATGCGCCGGCCCGGGTCCACACTGCTGACCCGGTACGGGCCGCTGTTCAGGCCGGCCTGGAAGGTGGTGCTGGCAAAGTCGCGCCCCTGCCAGTAATGCGCTGGCAGCACCGGCAGTTCGCCCAGGCGCAATATCAGTAGCGAGTTGCCGGGGCGGTTGAAGACAAAACGGATACGTCGCTCACCCAGAATGTCGATGCGGCTGACGTCCTGCAGCACCGAGCGATAGTTGGGGTGCCCCTGTTCCTTCAGCAATCGGTAGGAGAAGGCGACGTCCTCGGCGGTAATCGGCTCGCCGTCGTGAAAGCGCGCTTCTGGCCGCAGGTTGAATACGACCCAGCTGCGGTTGTCGGCAAACTCCAGGCTTTCGGCAATCAGGCCGTAGGCCGAGTACGGCTCGTCACCGGAGGGGTCGTAGACGCCGCTGCCCACCATCAGCGGCTCGTTCAGCTCGCTGATGCCAAATTGGCCAAAGTCGCCGGTGTTGATCGGGCTGGTGCCCTTGAGGGTGTACGGGTTGAGCGTGTCGAAGGTGCCGCTGCCCATGACCCGCAGGGTACCGCCCTTGGGCGCGTCAGGGTTGACGTAGTCCAGATGCTCGAAGTTGGCGGGGTACTTGGGTTGGCCGTAGAGCGAGTAACCATGCTGGCGGTAGAGGGTCGCCCAGGCGGGTTGGGTGAGGGTAAACAGCAGCGCCAGGCACAGCATTCGAGACAGCAGGGGCATGACTTTTCGCACGATAAGGTGGCCGATGGCTGACGGCATTGCCCGGGCTGCACGTCGATTGACAGCTGGTGTCGGCGCGCCGTCAGCGATGGTGCCAACGCTACCATTGTGCGACGCCGGGCGGAAGCCCGGCACCGTGTTTAGGGAAACACTGATTAACTCGGCCGATCCTCCGGCCCGAGCGCCCCGCGGGGCGAGCGGCGTTTTGCGCTTGCTTAGCGCACGAACAGAGTGAGCTGCTGACCCGGTTGCAGGTAGCGACCCAGCTGGTTCCAGTCGCGGATCTTGTCGATATCCACATTGAAGCGTTGGGCGATGGTGTACAGCGAGTCACCGGAACGCACGGTGTAGGCCACACGGCGCGTATCGCCATCAGCGCTGGTGCCAGCGGTCTGCAGTACCAGGGTGTCACCAACAGTCAGGCCGTTGCTACTGAGGTTGTTGTCGCGCTTGATGCGGTTGACCGTGGTGCCGTGGGCGCGGGCAATGGTCCAGAGGTTGTCGCCGGGCTGGATGCGGTAGCGCAGCGAGTCGGCGCCAGCCAGCGTGTTGGTAGCCGGCGCGGCGGGGCTGCCGGCCAGTTGCGGCAGCATCAGCGTCTGACCCACGCGCAGCAGGCTGCCATTGATGTCGTTGACGTCGCGAATCACGCTGACGCTCAGCTGGTGACGTTGGGCGATCTGGGACAGGGTGTCGCCGCGGCGTACCCGGTAGTGCTGGTAGTTGACGCGCTCGTTGGCTGGCAGGCTGGCCAGCGCGGCGGTGAACTGCTCCACATGGTCGACCGGAATGAGCAACTGGTACTCGCCGTTTGGTGCGGTCACGCGTTGATTGAAGGCCGGGTTCAGGCTGAGCAGCTCGTCGGTGGACAGGTCGGCCAGTTCGGCGACCTTGTGCAGGTCGATCTGCTGATCAATGGCCACGCCAGCGAAGTAGGGCTCGTTGGCCAGGCTGGGCAGCACAGTGCCGTAGGCGGTTGGGCTGTCGACGATCTGAGCCAGGGCCAGCAGTTTGGGCACATAGTTCATGGTTTCGCGCGGCAGCTGCAGGTTCCAGTAATCGGTCGGCAGGCCGAGGGCTTCATTGCGCTTGATGGCACGGCCAACGCAGCCTTCGCCGCAGTTGTAGGCAGCCAGGGCCAGCAGCCAGTCGCCATCGAAGTAGCCGTTGAGCAGCGTCAGGTAGTCAAGGGCGGCGGCGGTGGATGCGGTAATGTCGCGGCGACCGTCGTACCACCAATCCTGACGCAGCGAGAAGTTGCGCCCGGTAGAGGGGATGAACTGCCACAGGCCGGCGGCCTGGGCACTGGAGATCGCCTGCGGGTTGTAGGCGCTCTCGATAAACGGCAACAGGGCCAGTTCCAGTGGCATCTGGCGCTCGTCCAGTTGCTCAACCACGTAGTAGAGGTAGCGTTGGGCGCGTGCAGAGGTCAGCTCGAAATAGCGAGTCTGGCTGGCAAACACGATACGTTGCTGGTCGATGCGCGGGTTGTCGATAGAGGCCGGATCGAGGGTGAAGCCGGCGCGAATGCGGCCCCACAGGGTGTGCGGTTTGCTGGCTTGGGGAATCGGTTCGAGAACGGAGGGGGGGACAACGGGAGCGGGGAAAGGTGACGCGGCGAGTGGCTCGACGGGCTGGTCGAGCTGTCCCGTCTGCCGGTAGCCCTGGCTGTCGGTGGTTTGACAGCCACTGATCAGCAGCATCGCTCCGAGGGAGGCTGCTGACAGCAATTTGGGCAAGATGGCAGATTCCGTGATTCGCATGTAGGACCCCAAAAAAATGAGGTCGATTCTATGGGCGGGTTTTTAACCGGTCAACGGTTAAAAACTGTCCTTCCATGACCTTACAGTTGCAAAGGTTTCTACGCCCGGCTTCAGGTCGCGATTTGCCTGCCTGCTGGCGGCCTGCGTCACAGCGTCGCACTCGGCCCGCAGGAACGGATTGGTGCGTTTTTCCAGAGCCAGATCGGTTGGCAGCGTCATGCGGTCGGCGGCGCGCAGCTCTTCCACGACTTCCAGGCGTACACGAATATCGGCGTTGTCCGGCTCTACTGCATGGGCAAAGCGCAAGTTGGCCAGGGTATATTCGTGGGCGCAGTAGATGCGGGTGTTGTCTGGCAGCGCAGCCAGACGTGAGAGCGAATGGTGCATCTGCTGCGGCGTGCCCTCGAACAGGCGACCGCACCCGCCAGCAAACAGGGTGTCGCCGCTCAGCAGCCAGGGGTCGCCAGCGTTGTCGCAGAAGAAGGCAATGTGGCCGAGGGTGTGGCCGGGTACGGCAATCACCTCCAGCTCCAGGCCGAACAGGTGCAGGCGATCGCCGTCGCTGAGGGCACGGTCGCGGCCGGGGATGTTCTCGTCTGCGGGGCCCCAGACGCGGCACTCGGTGGCCGCCTTGAGGGTGTTGACGCCGCCAACATGGTCGGGGTGGTGATGGGTCACCAAAATGTGGCTGAGGCTGTATTCCGGGTGTCGACCGAGCCAGGTGATTACCGGCCGGGCGTCGCCCGGGTCAACCGCGGCAACCTGCTGGCGCTGCTCGTCGATCAGTAGCCAGATATAGTTGTCATTGAAAGCCGGTAGCGCGATAAAGGTAGACATGGGCAGGCTATTCCTCGAGATATTCTTGGTTTCGTTGTCGACCAGGGTGCAGCCTACCATTGCACGACCCCGATGTACTGGTTCGGACAAATACACAGAGTGGGGTGATACCCCGGTGGAGATGACATGGCTCGCGGTGAGGCGGCAGGGTCAATAAGCCAGGCTGATCTGATGCGATTGCTGCAGGAGGCGCGCCAGTGGCTGGCGTCGCCGGCCGGTTGCATGCTGTTGGACGCCGAGCGGCAAGTGCAGCGCGAGGTGCTGTCGGCGTGTTTTGGCCAGCACCTGGTGCAGTACGGGCTGGCTCCCCAGCTGTTGACGCCGGAGGTGCGGGTGCTGCGCCATTGCTGGTTGCTGGACATGCGTGGCGAGGGTGAGAGTATTGCTACCGAGGAGGCTCGTTGGCCTTTTGCACCGCAAGCGCTGGACGTGGTGGTGTTGCATCATGGGCTGGACTTCAGCCTGTCGCCGCGCGCCTTGCTGCGCGAGGCCAGCCAGGCCGTGCGGGCTGGTGGCCACCTGCTGATTTTTGGCTTCAACCCGCTGAGCACCTGGGGCTGGCAACACTACCTGGGGCGTGACTGGTTTGGCGAGGCCGGCTTTGTCAGTCCGGCGCGGCTGGAGGACTGGCTGGAGCTGCTGGGGTTTGCGGTGGAGAAACGATTGGATGGGTGTTATCGTCCGCCGCTTGCATCGCCGACCTGGTTGCGACGCCTGGCTTTCCTGGAATCCTTTGGACAGCGTGGCGGGCTGCCTGGCGGCGGATTCTACTGCCTGCTGGCGCGCCGCCAGATGCTCGGCGCCACGCCGCAGCGTGAGCGCGGCCGGGTCTTCCCTACGCTGGTGATGCCGCCCTTGGCTGCCGGCAGTCGGCAGGCGCATAAACGGAATGGCCGATGACCCAAGCGATTGAAATCTTTACCGACGGTGCCTGCAAGGGCAATCCTGGCCCGGGCGGCTGGGGCGTGTTGCTCCGGCTGGGCGAGCATGAAAAGCGTCTTTACGGCGGCGAGCTGGACACCACCAACAACCGCATGGAGCTGCTGGCTGCCATCCGCGGTCTGGAAGCGCTCAAGCGACCCGCTTCGGTGATTTTGACCACCGACTCTCAGTATGTCATGAAGGGCGTGCGCGAGTGGATGCCCAACTGGAAAAAGCGTGGCTGGAAAACCGCCAGCAAGCAGCCAGTGAAGAACGTCGATCTCTGGCAGCAGCTGGATGCGCTGGTCAGCCAGCATGAGGTCGAGTGGCGCTGGGTACGCGGCCATACCGGCCATCGCGAAAATGAACTGGCCGACGAGCTGGCCAATCTGGGTGTCCAGTACATCCTCAGTGAACGGAAGGGTTAACGCATGCGTGAAGTGGTACTGGATACCGAAACCACGGGTATCGAGCACAAGGAAGGGCATCGGATTATCGAGATCGGCTGTGTCGAGGTGATTGGCCGGCGCCTGACCGGGCGGCACTATCACGTCTACATCAACCCGCAGCGCGACATTGATGAAGGCGCCCAGGCGGTACACGGCATTTCCGCCGAATTTCTCGCAGACAAGCCGCTCTTTGCCGACATCGCCGATGACTTCATGAACTTCATCAGCGGCGCTCGGCTGGTCATCCATAATGCCGCGTTCGACGTCGGCTTTATCGACAGCGAGCTGACCCGTCTCAATCGTGGGCACGGTGTTGTGGCAGACCATTGCTCGGTGCTGGATACCCTGGCGATGGCGCGGGAGAAGCACCCGGGCCAGCGCAACAGCCTGGATGCCCTGTGCAAGCGCTACGGCGTGGACAACTCTCAGCGCGACCTGCACGGCGCGTTGCTGGATGCCGAGATTCTGGCTGATGTCTATCTGACCATGACCGGTGGCCAGACGGCGCTGTCGCTGGCAGCCAACGGCCAGGGTGATGGTGAAGGGGGTGATACAGCCAGCGCGATTCGGCGCATCGACCCGGCGCTGCGTCAGCAATTGCAAGTGTTGCGCGCCAGTGACGCCGAGCTACAGGCCCATGAGGCGCGACTGGACGCGCTGGAAAAATCAGCCGGCTTTGCCTTCTGGCGCGGTGCGCCGGAGCAGCAGGGGTAATCGCCGGGATTCAGCCCTGCCGGCACAGACAAAAACGCCCCGCTCAGCGGGGCGTTTTGCGTTGATGAGGTTGCGATTACAGCCAGTAGGTCACCGCAAACAACCCCACGCCACCCAGCACCAGCGTGTAGGGCAACGCCATAAAGACCATGCGGCCATAGGACAGGCGCACCAGCGGGGCAATGGCGGAGGTCAGCAGGAACAGGAAGGCCGCCTGGCCGTTTGGCGTCGCCACACTCGGCAGGTTGGTGCCGGTATTGATGGCGATGGCCAGGTGCTCAAACTGCATCGGCGTGATCTCGCCCGCATCCAGTGCCTGCTTGACCTCGCTGATATAGACGGTGGCGACGAACACGTTGTCGCTGATCATCGACAGCACGCCGTTGGCGATAAAGAACATGCTCGGTTGCTGCTCTGGCGGCAGCGCCAGCACGGCGTGGATGATCGGGCTGAACAGATGCTGTTCATGGATCACCGCAACAATCGCGAAAAACACCACCAGCAGCGAAGTGAAGGGCAGCGCCTCCTGGAAGGATTTGCCGATTTGATGTTCGTCGATGATGCCGTTGAACGACGCAATCAGGATGATCACCATCAGGCCGATAAAGCCGACTTCCGCCAGGTGTAGCGCCAGGCCAACGACCAGCAGCACGGCGGCCAGGGCCTGAATCAGCAGGGCTGCACGTTGCGGGCCGCGACGTTTGGCTTGTTCGCTGGCGGCAAAATCCTCCAGTACGCGGCGTACTGGGCGGGGCAGGCGAGCGCCGTAGCCGAACCAGCTGGTTTTCTCCAGCAGCAGGCAGGTCAGCAGTCCGCAGGCCAGTACCGGCATGCTGACCGGCGCCATCAGCAGGAAGAACTCGACGAAGTCCCAGCCGGCTACTCCGGCAATCAGCAGGTTCTGGGGTTCACCGACCAGTGTGCAGACGCCGCCCAGGGCGGTACCCACCGCGCCGTGCATCAACAGACTGCGCAGAAAGGCGCGGAACTGCTCCAGGTGCTCGCGGTGGCGCGGGTCTTCGTCAGGGTCGAGGGTGCTGCCGTCACCGGGGCCAGCAGAAGCCACCTTGTGATAAACCCCGTAAAAGCCGACTGCAACGGTGATAATCACGGCGGTCACCGTCAACGCGTCGAGGAAGGCCGACAATACCGCCGCCACCAGGCAGAACAGTAGCGCAAGCACGGATTTGGAGCGCACGCCAAGGATCAGCTTGGTGAACGTCAGCAGCAGCAGGTCCTTCATAAAGTAGATGCCGGCGACCATGAACATCAACAGCAGGATCACTGGAAAGTTGCCCAGTACCTCGCGATACAGGGCGTCTGGTGTCGTCATGCCGATGACCAGGGCCTCCAGTGCGAGCAGGCCGCCGGGTAACAGGGGGTAGCACTTGAGGGCCATGGCCAGGGTAAAGATGAACTCCACCACCAGCAGCCAGCCTGTCAGGTAGGGGCCGAGCAGCCACATGGCGAGTGGGTTGAGCAATAGAAAGGCGACAATGGTGCGCTTGTACCAGCCCGGCGCCTGGCCGAGAAAGTTCTGCGCCAACGCCGGGAGGAGGGCATCAGACATGGTGAAAGTCCTGTTTCAAGTGGGAAAGTGCGTTGAACAGAATGCTGGAGTGGGTCAGTGGCCTGTTCGACGTACTCTCACCAAGGCGCCGGAAGCTTACCGCAAATTGCCGTGTGGTGTGGCCCCCCGATAGTCGATGTTGCAGGGGTCTTTGGTCCCGGCCGGCGTGAGCCGGCGCAGGAGCCTTTACCAAGTCGCATTTTCAGTATCTTAGGCGGGTTTGCTGAGTTTTTGGTTATGGTGTTTGCCTGTCGGCTTGTTATAGTCACGTTACTCTATTCGTCTGGTAGTGGTATCTGATTTGGATCATGTTCAGATCGGCTGCCGGATGCATCCTCAAAAAAAGAAGGTCTGAAAATGCCGGAGTTCAAGACACTGCTGGTGGAGCAACTGGGCAAGGTGGCTCACATCCAGATTAATCGTCCCGACAAGATCAACGCGATGAACCGCGCGTTCTGGGAAGAGATGATCCAGCTGTTCGACTGGATTGACGAGACCCCTGAGATCCGTTGTGCGGTTATTTCCGGCGCGGGCAAACACTTTTCCGCAGGGATCGACCTGCAGATGCTGGCCGAAGCTGCTGCTGGCATGGACCCGGATATCGGTCGCAAGGCCGAAGCGATTCGACGCAATGTATTGAAGCTGCAAGAGTCCTTCAACGTGATTGATCGCTGCCGCAAGCCGGTCATTGCTGCGATTCACGGCTATTGCATTGGCGGTGCGATTGATCTGATTTCTGCCTGTGACATGCGTTACAGCACGGAAGATGCTCATTTCTCCATCAAGGAAATCGACATGGGCATGGCCGCCGACGTCGGCACCCTGCAGCGATTGCCGCGCATTATTGGCGATGGCATGATGCGGGAGATGGCCTACACCGGCCGTGCCGTGCTGGGCACCGAGGCCGCACGCATTGGTCTGGTCAACCGCACCTGGGCTGATCACGAGCAACTGTTGGCTGGCGTGCTTGAACTCGCGCAAGAAATCGCCAGCAAGTCACCATTGGCCATTCGCGGCACCAAGGAAATGATTCGCTTCAGCCGCGATCATAGCGTCGAGGACGGTCTCAACTATATTGCGACCTGGAATGCAGCCATGCTGCAGTCTGATGACCTCAAGAACGCTGTGATGGCACACATGAGCAAGCAAAAGCCGGAGTTTGCCGACTGATCGGCCAGGGCGCAGCGCAGGGACGGTGGGGGACTGAAAGCTATGTTAACCGGTAGCACGTCGCTAGATCTTGTCAGGGATGAACTCTTCACCAGCATGGGTGAGGTAGAGGATCTCCTGCAGCAGTTTCTGGAAGACAGACAGAATGGCAGTCTGTTGCAGCAGTCGATCGAGGGTCTGCAGCAGTTGCGTGGCACCTTGGCGCTGATTGAGCTCAAGGGGGCTGCCGAACTGCTCGACGAGATGATTGAGCTGGCCACCGACATTCCGGTGCATGAAGGCGAGCAACGTAACGAACCTTTGGCGGCCCTGTGTGACGCCCTGTTTCTGCTCCAGCGCTACCTGGATCAGGCGCGCCAGGCTGGCAGCGAACGCCCGGAGTTGCTGCTGCCGATGATCAACCAGTTGCGCCGCCATCGCAGCGGCGCAGCGCCCTTGCCAGACAGCCATTTCTACCCGCTGCCGGTGGCAGGCTTGCCGCTGAATCTGCGCCCCGGGGTGACAGAAGACCCGAACCCGAAAACCTTTGCCCGCCTGCGTCAGATGTATCAGTTGGGCCTGCTGGGGCTGCTGCGCGAAGACGCTGCCGCCGCCACGCCGCTGATGCAGCGCGCGCTGCTGCGTTTTGAAACCTGCATGAGCAGCCGTATGGCGACCCTGTGCTGGGTTGCCGGAGCGGCGCTTGAGGCTCTGGAGCAGGCCGGACTCGAGCTGACCCCGGTGCGCAAGCGCCTGTTTGCCCAGCTCGACCGGGAAATCAAACGCCACGGCGCCGCCAACGATGGCGCTTTCAATGACGAGCTGCTGCGAGAGCTGCTCTATCTGGTTGCGCTGGCCGACTCCAGCTGCATGCGCTGCCAGGAGGTATCACGCGCCTATCAGCTGCCCGATCCGGGCTACACCGAAATCGAAATTCAGGATGCCTTCGCGAAGTTGCGTGGTCCGGGCATTGATGTGATGCATTCGGTCGCCGAAGCCTTGCGCGAAGAAATTACTGCCATCAAGGATTTGCTGGACCTGCTGGCACGCAATGCCGGTGACCCGGAACAGTCGCTTGAAACCCTTAACGGCAGCCTGGAACGTCTTTGGAAGACGCTGAACATGCTGGATATTCGTGCCGAGTCCGAAGGGATCAAAGCGGCTGCCGCCCAGCTCAGCCGCTGGGAGAGTGGCGATATGGTTGCGCTGGAGCAGGTGGCTGATGCCGTGCTGCGCGCAGAGACGGCGGTCAACCGGCTTGATGCGTCCGGCGATGAAGCTGAGACGGCGACCGCCGATGGGGCTGGTTACGGCGAGCCGCTGGAGCTGAAGGAGGCGCGCATCGTTTTGATCGAAGAATCGCAGGCGGGTCTGGCCCTGGCCAAGCGGGCGATCACCGCCTATATGGAATCGGGCAATGATGCCATGCACCTGCTTAACGTTCCGCCGTCACTGGAAACCGTGCGCGGCGGCCTGGTCTTCCTGGGCATGACGCGTGCGGCCAATGTGATTCAGATGGCCGCCAGCTTTATCCGCGAAACCATGCTTGAGCGCAAGCAAGTGCCGCAGGATGCTCAACTGGAGGTGCTGGCCGACGCCTTGACCAGCATTGAATTCTATCTCGAGTCGGCCGAGCGAGCCGCCGTCGCGACCGGCGATGTACTGGCGCTGGCGGAGGAAAGCCTGGCCGAGCTCGGCTACGCCGTATCGGGGACCCCCTCTGCATGAGATCTTTCCGGCTGTTTGAACCAGCCACCCGTTTGCAATCGACCGCCTCGCAAGGGGTGGTTGTGGTCTATCACCAGAATCAGTTTGCAATGTTCGAGGGGCGCTTGCTGCTCGATCCGGATCAGGTGATGTACTTTGGTGATACCGGCCATCGCCTGATGCTTGGGCATGTGGATGGGCGGCCCTGCGAATTGATTCACCTGAGCAATACGCTGGATATGCCCGGTGTCAGCTGGCACGGCCTGCGTACCCTGATCGGTCAGGTGGATGATGCCCTGTTTCGCCTGCTTGGCTTGGCTCAGCAACTGGATGCCTGGTATCGCGGCCACCGTTTCTGCGGCAGTTGCGGCGGTGCGATGCAGCCGCGAGAGGATGAGCGGGCGATGGAGTGCCAAGCCTGCGAGCGCCGGGATTACCCGAAGCTGGCGCCGTGCATCATCGTTCTGATTACCCGTGGTCGAGAGATTCTGCTGGCCCGTGCGCCGCACTTTCCGCCTGGCTTTTTCAGCACCCTGGCCGGCTTTATCGAACCGGGTGAATCCGCCGAGGAATGCCTGCACCGGGAGGTCAAGGAAGAGGTCAATCTGGAGGTCGACCAGCTGCGCTATCTGGGCAGCCAGAGTTGGCCTTTCCCTAATTCGTTGATGCTCGGGTTTCACGCCGAGTATGTGAGCGGCGAGATTGTGCCGCAGCCCGGGGAAATCGAAGAGGCGCACTGGTGGTCAGTGGATGATTTGCCACGGCTGCCACCCAAGGGCACTATTTCGCGCTGGCTGGTGGATTGTTACCTGGCCCAACTTGACGGCGCGCCGGTTCCGCCCGTTCCCGCCTGAGCTACGCAAGGAGTCGCTGGGTATGCAATTTTTCGGACTGGCCTTGATCGCTGCTGTGCTGGCAGCGCTGCTGGTACTGCTGGTCGTGCGCTATGGCTGGCATTTGCGCTGGTTGGCAGGCTGGGTGAAAGGCAACGTGCTGTTGCTGGGCTTGGTGCTGGCGACCCTGATCGGGCTGCTCGCATGGGATCTGCAGTATTTCAGGGTGATCGAGCCACGCACCACGGCGGGCACCCTGACCTTCAGCAAGGTAGGTAATCAGCAGTATGAGGCGGTGCTGTCCGGTGCGGGAGAAGAGCGCAGGGTGCGCTTGACCGGTGATCTCTGGGAGCTTGAGGTAGAGGTGCTGCGCTGGCACGGCCTGGCGAGCCTGATTGGCCTGCAGGACGGCTACCGGATGCATCGGCTGCTGGGGCGCTATATCGCACTGGAACAACAGCGTGATGCCGGTAGCGCGCTGTCAGCCAACTTCAACCCCACGCCGGCCTGGCGTGATCTGTGGGTCTGGGTTGATCGGCTGGAAAGCCAGGCGATGGTGCAGGCTGATGCCTTTGAAGTGCGCTTTGTGCCCCTGGTGGATGGTGCGCGCTTTGCCCTTGAGGTCGGCCCCACCGGCCTGACGCCAGAGCCGTTGAATGCACAGGCACGCGCGGCCATGAAGGGGCTGTGAGCGCTGTCCCCCCGAGCGTGTCGCTACGCAGAAACAAAAAAGGCTGCCCGTGGGCAGCCTTTTTTATTGCCGGCTGGCAATCAGGACAGCATGCCGCCGTCGACGTTGATGGCAGCGCCGGTAGTGTAGCTGGAGGCTTCGCTCACCAGGTACAGCACGGTGCCGGCCATTTCGGACGGGTCTGCTGCACGGGCCAGCGGGATGCGCTCCAGTGCCGGCTTGAGGATCGCGTCGTTGGTGGTCAGGGCTGAGGCGAACTTGGTGTCGGTCAGGCCTGGCAGCAGGGCGTTGCAGCGGATGCCGAACTGAGCGGTTTCCTTGGCGAAGACCTTGGTCATGTTGATGACCGCTGCCTTGGTGATGGAGTAGATGCCCTGCAGCTGGCCGGGCACGACGCCGTTGACCGAGGCGACGTTGAGGATGTTGCCGCCGCCGTTTTTGCGCATCAGCTTGCCGGCTTCTACCGACATGAAGAAGTAGCCACGGATATTGACGTCAACGGTCTTCTGGAAGGCGCCCAGGTCGGTGTCCAGCACGTTACCGAAGTAGGGGTTGGCAGCAGCGTTGTTGACCAGGATGTCCAGTTTGCCGAACTGCGATTCAATCGCTGCAACGGTGGCGACGATCTGCTCCATGTCGCCGATGTGGCAAGCCTGGGCTGACGCCTTGCCACCGGCGGCGACAATGGCGTCGGCTACGGCCTGGCAGTCTTCGACCTTGCGGCTGGAGATGATCACGTGCGCGCCCTGCTGGGCCAGCAGCTTGGCGATGGCTTCACCGATGCCGCGGCTGCCGCCGGTTACCAGGGCTACTTTGCCGTCGAGGTCGAACAGTTGGGTCTTTTGCATGGCTTGATCCTTGATCTCGTTCTGCCTCCTTGCAGAGGCGCTGATTGGATGCCGCGCAGCGGCCGCAGATAACTGCGAGCGCCGGGCAGGGCGACATGACCGCTTAATCTAAAGCAGCGATGGGGCAGTAACAAGGAATGTGTCAGAGGATTAGACAGGGTGTTGCCGGAGCATTGGCTGGATCAATGGGCCACCGGCTGCAGGGCGCAGCTGGTGGCGCTACTTGGGGTTAGTGGTTGTTCTGGCTGGCGATAAAGGCGCGCCAGCCGCCAAAGCTGGTAATGTCGCGTGCGCCCTGCAGTGCGGCTGGCTCGCAGATGAACCCCTTGACCCAACGGCCATCGGCCAGTTGCAGGTTGCCGATGCCCAGCGGCGGCGGAATTTCGGCAACAAATTCGCCGAAGCGGGCTATGGGTACATCCCACAACTCGACGATGATTTGTGCGCCATCCTCGTTGACGCGCGCCAATCCCGGTTTGGGGGGGACGGTGCCGGGCAGGGCATACAGGCGGTAGTCGGCGCAGGTCAGGGTCTGCTCTACCAGGCAGGCGTCGCGGGTGGTGAGCTGGAAGTTGAGCGGCATGCCGGTCAGGTGGGCGCCAACCACCGCAACGCGAACGGAACCGGGTGCGGGCGGGGACGATTCGGCCGGCGGCGGGCAGGGGCGGTCGGTGGCCCCCAGTCGTAGTGCCATGTGCTGTTGCCAGCGTTTGCCGAGGCTGGCCAAGGCGTGGTCGTGCCAGGCTGGAGCAATCAGCGTGACGCCCGCTGGCAGACCGTCTGCGCGGAACCCTGCCGGTACGGCCAGCGCGCTGAGGTCGGCCAGGTTGGTGAAATTGGTGTAGGTGCCAAATTGGCTGTTATACAGCACCGGCTCATCCTGCATCTCGCTGATACGGCGAATGGTCGGTGAGGTAGGGACCAGCAGGGCGTCGAAGTCAGCCAGCAGCAGGTTGATCTGGCGCGACAGCTCGGCACGGGTGTATTCCGCACGATAGGCGTCGCAGGCGCTGTACTGGTCGCCGCCGGCCGTAATCGCGCGTACCACCGGGTCCATGTCGTCCGGGTTGACGCCATCGACAGCAACTGTCCGCTCCGCCACCCAGGAGCCCTGATACAGCTGGGCTGCCAGTTCGGCAAAGGGGCTAAAGTCGATCTCGCACAGCTGGGCTCCCAGCGCCCGCCATTGCTCCAGCGCGGCCTCGTAGGCGGCTTGCATCTGTTGGTCGCCGTGGAACTCGGGGTTGCTGGCAATCGCCAGGCGCGGCGCCTGAGGCATACCGACCGGTGCACTGCCAGGATTGGCGCGGCTATAAGGGTCGGCAGGGTCGAAACCGCCAGCGATGCCGGCGACCTGCTCGGCATCCTCTACGGTCAGGGCGAAAACGGAGATGCAATCCAGCGTTCTGCAGGCCGGCAGCAGGCCGGTATTGGGCAACCAGCCGCGTGTTGGCTTGAGGCCGACGATGTTGTTGAAGCCGGCCGGTACGCGACCCGAGCCGGCGGTGTCGGTGCCCAGTGCAAAGGGCACCAGTCCGCGGGCGACGGCACTGGCTGAGCCCGAACTGGAGCCGCCGCTGACGTACTCGGGGTTGAAGCTGTTGGCGACTGCGCCGTAGGGAGAGCGGGTGCCCACCAGCCCGGTGGCAAACTGATCCAGGTTGGTCTTGCCAATCAAAATGGCACCGGCCGCACGCAGGCGGGTGACCACGGTCGCATCGTTATCGGCGACACGGCCAAAGGCTGGGCAGGCGGCAGTCGTCTGCCATCCGGCAGCATCGATATTGTCCTTGATCGCAAAGGGCACGCCGTACAGCGGCAGTGTTGTCAGGTCACCATTGGCAGTGTCCAGCTGGGCTGCCAGTGCTTGTAGTTGGCCGGTCAGTTGCTCGGCGCTGGCTAGGCTGATCCAGGCGTTGTCTGTCTCGCTTAGCTGGGCGCGCAGAGCGGGCAGCAGCGTGTCGGGGGTGACGCCGGGTTGTTGGTAGGCTTGCTGCCATTGGCTCAGGGTGAAACCGGTGGTGCTGTTGCTCATAGTGTTGAATACCGTCTTGGATACAAGATGGTATTAACTAAAGCAAGTCGCATGCCTCTCTGGCTAATATCAGTGTAATCAGTTGGTTAGATGTTTTTGAAGCAAAGGGGGGAGTCGGTGGAATGGCTGTGTGCCCGGTTCTGGGGCGCTTTGCCTGGTGGTCTGCCTGATTGCGGGGCAGAGAGGGGGCCAGGGCGGCGCCCCTCCTTGGCTGTCGGCCTCAGGCGGGGAACAGTTCGCCCAGCTTGAGGGCCAGCATCATGTCGCCTTCAGCGCGCAGCTTGCCGCCCATGAACGCCTGCATGCCGTCGGTTTCGCCTGTCATGACGCCGACCAGGGTTTCCTTGTCCATGATCAGGGTGACGTTCGGATCGGCGGCTTCGCCTTTGGCCAGAGCGCAGGTGCCATCCTTGACGGTCACGTTGAAGTTCTCGTCGTCGGTGATGTTGAACTGGAATACCAGATCCAGACCGGCTGCAGCGGCTGAGTTGAACTTGGATTCCATCTGGCTGGTGATTTCTGCAACGGTAGTCATCGGTCGTTCCTATGCTGGTTGAAGTGACGGGGCTGGATGCGCCGTCGCGGTTATCTGTAGCTGATCCATTCCGGACGCTGGTGGATGTCCAGGTGCGCCTGGCTGTTGAAGGCAGCCAGGCTGACCTTGTCCGCCCGGTACTGCAACCGGCTGACAGAGGTATTCACGATTTGCCAGTTCAGCTCAAAGGCGCTGGTGGCTGGCATTTGCGTGATCAGTTGCAGGGCGGCGGTAATGGTGCCGCCCGAGGCAAAGATGGCGATGTTCTGGCCGCTGTCGGTGTTGGCTGCCATGACGCGCTGCAGACCGCCGGCTACCTGATCTACATAGCTTTGCCAGGTGGGGCAGCCCTGCGGCGGGTTATCGTCGGTGATCCACAGGGTCACAGCCATGCTGAAAATACGCTGGAATTCCTTGCGGTATTGCCCGGCATTGGCGAGGTAGAAGTCGGTGTCGGCGATGTGATCACGCACCCGGGGCAGGTAGGCTGCCATGACGGGATCAGAGTGGTATTCGTTGAATGCCGGATCGATCTGTATATCGGTTTCGGGTTGGCGCAAGCCCGCCAGGCAGTGACGGGCGGTGTCTATCTGACGGCGCAGATCGCCTGCATAGCAGGCATCAATACGCAGGCCGCAGCGATGCAGAAACTCGCCGCACAGCTGGGATTGGCGCACGCCCAGCGGGGACAGTTCATCGTAGTTGGCTGCGCCCAGCGACGCCTGCCCGTGTCTGATCAGGTAGATACTGCCCACAATCCCCGGTCCCGTTTGCTGTTATGCGTTGAGGTTAGGCTTGAGCTGACGAGGCTGTCAATACAAAATCATACGAGCGTTTGAATTTTGCCAGCGCCGGCGCCGCCCATGGACAGGGCGTTGCTGTATGCTTGAGCGCCAACGCAGGCTATTTGAACAGGGTGGAGAGCGCAGTGGAATGGTTTGATCAGTATGTCTTTTTCCTCGCCAAGGCGCTGACGGTGCTGCTGGTTGTTGGTGCGCTCATCGTGCTGGTCGCGGCCAGCAGGGGCCGTGGCAAGCGGGCAGAGGGGACGCTGCAGGTCAGTCGTCTGAATGACCGTTTCCAGCGTATGAACGAGCAACTGAGCGAGCTGGTGCTCAGTAAGCAGGCACGCAAGGCGCAGCTCAAGGCCCGCAAGCAGGAGGCCAAGGCGCGCAGCAAGGACCCGCAGGCGGACGAGCAGGGGCGCGTCTACGTGCTCAACTTTCACGGTGACATCAAGGCCAGCGCGCTGGAGAACCTGCGTCACGAGGTCAGTGCGGTGCTGGAAATCGCCCGCCCGAGCGATGAGGTGCTGGTGCGCCTGGAAAGTGGCGGTGGCATGGTCCACGCCTACGGGCTGGCGGCTTCGCAGCTGGTGCGAGTGCGCGAGGCAGGGATTCCGTTGACTATCGCGGTCGACAAGGTAGCGGCCAGCGGCGGCTACATGATGGCCTGTATTGCCGACCGCGTTCTGGCAGCGCCCTTTGCCATGCTCGGCTCCATTGGTGTGGTGGCTCAGTTGCCCAACGTGCATCGTCTGCTGAAGAAGCACGATATCGATTTCGAGATGCTGACGGCTGGCGAATACAAGCGCACACTGACTATCTTTGGTGAGAACAGCGACAAGGGGCGGGAGAAATTTCAGGAAGATCTGGAAACCATCCACCGCCTGTTCAAGGCGTTTGTGGCCCGCTACCGCCCGACACTGGATATTGACGCGGTGGCAACCGGCGAGGTCTGGTTTGGTAGCGAAGCCCTGTCGCGCGGCCTGGCCGATGAGATCAAGACCAGCGATCAGTATCTGTGCGAGCGCGTTCGCCAGGCTGACGTCTTTGAGGTGCAGTTTGAACAGCGTAAGCGGCTGCAGGAGCGCCTGTCCGGCGGCCTGTCCCAGACGGCTGACAAGCTGTTGGTCACCTGGGCTTCACGCTTTCACAATCAACGATTCTGGTAGGAGCGAATATGTCTGAATTCAAGGCGTTGGTGGTATCTGAGCAGGACGGACGCTATGTTTCGGCCGTGCAGCAGCGGCACGTGGATGAACTGCCCGAAGGCGACGTACTGATTCGTGTGCGCTACTCCTCGCTGAACTACAAGGATGCCCTGTCCGCCAGCGGCAACAAGGGCGTCACCCGGAACTACCCCCACACCCCGGGCATCGATGCGGCGGGTGTAGTGGAGGCCAGCTCTGCGTCAGAGCTGGTGGCGGGCGATGAGGTGATTGTGACCGGTTACGACCTGGGTATGGGCACCGCTGGTGGCTTTGGCCAGTATATTCGGGTGCCGGCGAGCTGGGTCATCAAGCGTCCTGAGGGGCTGTCCCTGCGTGACAGCATGGTACTGGGGACTGCCGGTCTGACGGCGGCCCTGTGTATCGACAAGCTGGAGCAGGCCGGTCTGACGCCTGGTCAGGGGCCGGTACTGGTGACCGGCGCGACAGGGGGCGTGGGCAGTATTGCCGTGGCCATGCTGTCCAGCCTGGGGTATGAGGTGGCCGCCGCCACTGGCAAGGCGCTGCAGGCCGAGATGCTCAAGCGCCTGGGTGCCAGTCAGATTGTTGACCGTACCGCGCTGCAAAGCGGCACAGAAAAGATGCTACTCAAGGAGCAGTGGGCAGGGGCGGTGGACACCGTGGGGGGCGATATCCTGTTCAACGTGGTCAAGTCGCTGCGCTATGGCGCCAGCGTCGCCACCTGCGGGATGACCGCCGGCGGAGCCTTTGCCGCGACTGTGTTCCCGTTCATTCTGCGCAACGTCAACCTGCTGGGGGTGGACTCGGTCGAGCTGCCACTGGTGGTCAAGGCGTCGATGTGGGATCGGCTGTCGCTGCAGTGGAAGACCGATCTGCACAATCTGGAGCGGGAAGTTTCGCTGGAGGAGCTGCCCAACGAGATCGAGCGTATTCTGGCCGGCAAGATGACCGGGCGCGTGGTGGTCAATCTGGATTAGTCGGCTGGCAGCATGTATCAAGCAGTCATAAAAAAACCGGGGCTCAGCCCCGGTTTTTTTGCGCCTCAGGCGCGGCGGCGGAACAGCGGTAGCGGCTGATCGGTCGCTGCCTGATAGGTGTTGGAAAAGTCTTTCAGGCTTTCCAGCGCCTCATCGGCGTTGCGGTCGGCACGCAGGGCAAAGGCGTCAAAGCCGCAGCGCTGCATGAAGAACAGCTGATCACGCAGGACATCGCCAATGGCACGGACTTCGCCCTGGTACTGGTAGCGGTCACGCAGCAGGCGGGCGTTGGAGTAGTTGCGACCGTCGCTGAAGACCGGGAAGTTCAGCGCGATAACCTGGAACTGCTGCAGGTCATCGGCAATGCTTTCCACTTCCTCGTCGCTGTCCAGCCACACACCCAGACCGCCATCACGGGCTTTCAGGGCATGGCTGTGCTCCAGCCACAGTGCCAGCGGCACGATGATACTGTCGCTATTGGGCAGGCCGTCCAGGGTGGCGTCCTTGTCCAGCAGGTGCCAACTGTCGTTGACCACCTCACCGTTCTTAATTAGCCGCTGCATACACGCGCTCCTTGAAGGGTGCCATGCCGATACGCTTGAAGGTATCGAGGAACTGTTCTTCGGGGGTGCGGTTCTCGATGTAGACATCGATCACCTTGGTCATCACGCTGGGCATATCTTCGGCCGAGAAGGACGGGCCGAGGATCTGGCCGATGCTGGCATCGCGACCGCTGTTGCCGCCAATCGAGACCTGATAGAACTCCTGGCCTTTTTTGTCGACGCCCAGTACGCCAATGTGCCCCACATGGTGGTGACCGCAGGCGTTCATGCAGCCTGAAATGTTCAGGTCCAGATCGCCGATGTCGTGCAGGTAGTCCAGGTCATCAAAGGTGCGCTGGATGGCTTCGGCGATCGGAATCGACTTGGCGTTGGCCAGGGCGCAGAAGTCGCCGCCGGGGCAGCAGATGATGTCGGTCAGCAGGCCGATATTGGGGGTCGCAAAACCATGCTTGCGGCAGGCTTGCCACAGCTCGTACAGGTCGCTCTGGCGTACGTCGGCCAGCACCAGATTCTGCTGGTGGGTAACGCGCAGCTCGCCGAAGCTGAACTGATCGGCCAGGTCGGCAATGGCGTCGAGCTGTTTGTCGTCGGCATCGCCCGGGGCAACCGCGGTCGGCTTGAGCGACAGGGTAACCGCGGCATAGCCCGGTACCTTGTGGGCGTGCACGTTACGCAGCGCCCAGTTGTTGAAGCCCTTTTCGGCTTCACGCTTGGCCAGGTAGTCGGCGTCGTCGCCGCTGAACTGCTCGTAGGCAGGCGCAGAGAAGTGGCCGGCAACACGATCCAGCTCTTGCTGGGTCAGGGTGGCCGGGCCGTCCTTGGTGTGCGCCCATTCGGCATTGACCTTCTCGGCGAAGACCTCGGGAGTCAGAGCCTTGACCAGGATCTTGATGCGCGCCTTGTACTTATTGTCACGACGGCCATAGCGGTTGTAGACACGCAGAATGGCATCGAGATACGTCAGCAGGTGCTGCCAGGGCAGGAATTCGCAAATCTGCGAGCCGACAATCGGCGTGCGGCCGAGACCGCCACCCACCAGCACGCGGAAGCCGATGTCGCCGGCATCGTTACGTACAACGTTCAGGCCGATGTCGTGTACGCCGATGGCGGCACGGTCCGCCTCAGCGCCGTTGACGGCAATCTTGAACTTGCGCGGCAGGAAGGCGAATTCCGGGTGGAAGGTAGACCACTGACGGATGATTTCGCACCACGGACGCGGGTCAACCAGCTCGTCAGCAGCAACGCCGGCAAACTGATCGGTCGTGGTGTTGCGGATACAGTTGCCGCTGGTCTGAATGGCGTGCATCTGGACTTCGGCCAGGTGGGCCAGAATATCCGGCACGTCTTCCAGGGCCGGCCAGTTGAACTGCACGTTCTGACGGGTACTGAAATGTACATAGCCCTTGTCGTACTGACGGGCAATCAGGGCCAGTTTGCGCACTTGTCTGGCAGAAATCAGGCCGTAGGGGATGGCAACGCGCAGCATTGGCGCGTAGCGCTGAACATACAGACCGTTCTGCAGGCGCAGCGGCAGGAATTCGCTCTCGCTCAGCTCGCCGGCGAGAAAGCGGCGGGTCTGATCGCGGAACTGCTTTACGCGGTCCTCGACGATCTGCTGATCATATTCGTCGTAGATATACATACAGAAACCTGTTCATGGGGCACTGCTGGCCCCTTCTTTAGTCATGACCCTTCAGGCTTGGGCGGGCAGACAATAGCAGTTTTTGAATATGCACAAAAGGAATGTTTATCTATATGTTTAGATCGATTTTGTACATAAAAAGCGGCCTTGAGAGCCGTGTTGGAATGGTCTTAACTGTTATCTGACATTGCACTACAACCATAACAACAAGACAGAGGGCTTTTATATGACAGACCACAACCTGCAGGAGAGCAGTGCGGGCGAATCGTCCCTGGACGCCATGGCCGCGGTTGCCTTGATTCTTATCGTGGTGGTGGCTGCTGTGTTCTGGGTCAGTGGCCAGTAGGCCTGCTGTCAGCCAGCAGCGACATGCAATACCAGTTTCACGACCCCCAGTACGCAGAGGACAAATAGCAGGGTAAAGCCAACACCGGCAATAATAAAGTGGCTGGGTTTACCCTGACTGAAGTCGCGCTCGCGGGCCCGGTTGCTCTGCACGCCCAAGGCGGCAGCCAGCACGCTGGAGAGGGTGTCGCGCAGGCGCATCGGCTTGTCGTTCGGCTGTTGTTGATCTGACTCGCTCATGGGCACAGCTCCGTTAGGGTGCTCTGCCAGCTTAGGTGCTTAGCGGCTCAAATGCGAATGTCGGCCCAATGCCGGCGACGCCACATCAGCGCAAAAATCATTGAGTTGATACAGCGATACAGGCTCTGCAGCAGCCACACCAGCAGCAGGCCGCCGCCCAGTAGCGGTCCGGCAATATAGGCGCAGGGCAAAAACAGCAGCCATTGACTACCCAAGTTTACGGCCATGACGGTGCGGCTAGCGCCAGCGCCCAGCAGCGCCTGGGTGAGGACCAGGGCGGTCGCATCCAGGCTCATGCCCAGGCCGGTAATGCGCAGCGGCCATTCGCCGAGGTCGATCAGTGCCGGGTCCTGGGTAAAGAGGCCAAGAATCAGATGTGGCGCCAGCCAGAACGGCATGCCCAGTACAAAGAGCACCAGAATAGCCACGCGGACCACGTCCCAGCCCCAGCGATAGGCCTGCTCCGGCTCTTGCCTTCCCAGGCTGTGACTGACCAGTGTGGTGGCGGCCATGCCGAGGCCCACGCCGGGCAGAATCAGGAACAGCGCCAGGTTGACCAGCACATGGGCGATGGCCAGCTCGTCGGTGCCGATGCGCGCGACAATCCAGAACAGGGTGGTAATTCCGGTGGCGAAGAAGAACTGCTGCAGTGAATTGGGCAGGGCCAGGCGCAACATGGCGCGAATCTCGGTGCCGCGTGGTCGAGCCCGCAGGAAGCCGTGTTCGCGCCCGCCATGCAGGGTGATGCCGAAATACAGCGCCGAGCCCAGCAGCATGGCGATCGCGGTGCCCATGCCCGAGCCTTCGGCGCCCATCTCCGGCAGGCCGAAGCGGCCGAAGATCAGGCCATAGCTGATCAGCACATTGGCGACATGCATGATGATCAGAATCTGCAGGTAGCGGCCGGCCCGGTGGGTGCCGTTCCAGTAGCCGCGAAAGGCAAAGTTGGCGCCCACTGCAACGATGGCCAGCACGCGCCACTGGAAGTAATGGGTGCCTATCTCGACCACTGCAGGGTCGTCGGCGAGAAAGCGAATGATGCGCTCGGCCTGGGTCCAGCACAGCAGAGTGAGCGGCACGGCGAGCAGCAGAGCAATCAGCAGGCCTTCGTTGAGCGGACCGGCAATCCGGTTGGTGTCACCGGCGCCCTGGCGGCGTGCCACCATGGCCTGCACCCCGGCGCCCAGTCCCATGACCAGCGCAACGGCCATGAAGTTGGCGTAGCTGCCCAGCCCCACACCTGCCAGCGCCTCGCTGCCCAGGCTGCCGACCATGGCGGCGTCCACCAGGTTAAGCAGGCTCTGGCTCAGCATGCCGCCCATAATCGGCAGCCCGAGCACGGCGATGCTGCGCAGCCGTGCGCGGGAGGGGAGCAGGGCCATCAGTTGTCGTAGCTGAGGTTGGGTGCCAGCCAGCGTTCGCTGACTGCCTGATCCTGACCTTTGCGGGCACTGTAGGACTCAACCTGATCACGGGTAATCTTGCCGACCGCGAAATACTGGCTTTGCGGATGCGAGAAGTACCAGCCGCTGACGGACGCCGCCGGGAACATGGCGAAGTGCTCGGTCAGGGTCACGCCGCTGGTGCCCTCAGGATCGAGCAGCTTGAACAGCGTGGCCTTTTCGGTGTGATCGGGGCAGGCGGGATAACCAGGTGCCGGACGAATGCCGCGATACTGCTCACGGATCAGGCTGTCATTGTCCAGCTCTTCGGCGCTGTCGTACCCCCAGTAGTTCTTTCGCACCTGCTCGTGCAGCCATTCGGCGCAGGCCTCGGCCAGACGGTCGGCCAGCGCCTTGACCATGATGGCGCTGTAGTCGTCTCCCTTGGCCTCATACTCCTTGGCCAGCTCTTCGGCGCCGATGCCGGCGCTGGTGATAAAGCCGCCGACGTAGTCGGTCTTGCCGCTGTCTGCCGGGGCTACAAAGTCGGCCAGCGACAGGTTGGGCTTGCCTTCGGGCTTGATGGTCTGCTGGCGCAGGTGGTGCAGCAGGGCCAGCGGTTCACCTTGCGGGTCAAACAGCTGGATGTCGTCATGTGCGACCTGCTGGGCCGGCCAGAAACCGAAGACCGCGCGGGCGCTGATCAGTTTCTCGTCGATCAGGCGGGTCAGCATGCTGCGGGCGTCGGCGTACAGCGCGGTTGCCGCCTCGCCAACCACTTCATCTTGCAGGATGCGCGGGAACTTGCCGGCCAGATCCCAGGAGATGAAGAAGGGCGTCCAGTCGATATATTCGGCCAGCACCCGCAGATCGATGTTGTCCAGTGTCTGCACGCCGAGCGCGCGCGGGGTGGGCGGCTGGTAGTCGGTCCAGTCGAGCTGCAGGCGATTGTCGACCGCCTGTTGATAGGTCAGGTATTCGGTGCGCGCCGAGCGGTTGGCGGTGCGCTCGCGGACTACGGCGTAATCCTCGCGAATCTGCTGCACGTAGCCCGGCTTGAGCTCCTTGGACAGCAGCGAGGTGGCCACGCCGACCGCACGAGAGGCGTCGGTCACGTAAATCACCGCGTCGTTGTGATAGTGCGGCTCGATCTTCACGGCGGTGTGCGCCTTGGAGGTGGTGGCCCCGCCGATCAGCAGCGGCAGATGGAAGTCGCGGCGCTGCATTTCCTTGGCTACGTGGACCATCTCGTCCAGCGACGGGGTGATCAGACCGGAGAGACCGATGATGTCGCACTTTTCGTCGATGGCGGTCTGCAGAATTTTCTCCGCCGGCACCATCACGCCGAGATCGACGATGTCATAACCGTTGCAGCCTAGTACCACGCCTACGATATTTTTGCCGATATCGTGCACATCGCCTTTTACCGTGGCCATCAGGATCTTGCCCTTGGCCTCGGGGGTGTCGCCCTTTTCCTCTTCAATAAAGGGGATCAGGTGCGCGACGGCCTGTTTCATGACCCGGGCAGATTTGACCACCTGTGGCAGGAACATCTTGCCGGCACCGAACAGGTCGCCGACCACGTTCATGCCGGCCATCAGCGGGCCCTCGATAACTTCGATCGGGCGCTTGGCCTGCTGGCGAGCCAGTTCGGTATCTTCGACGATCCAGGCGGTGATGCCCTTGACCAGCGAGTGCTCAAGGCGTTTTTCCACCGGCCAGCTGCGCCATTCTTCGTTTTCTGCTTCCTTGGCGGCGCCGTCGCCCTTGAACTGCTCGGCAATGGCCAGCAGGGCGTCGGTGGCATCAGGGTTGCGGTTGAGGATCACGTCCTCAACGCGGTCACGCAGTTCGGCTGGGATTTCGTCGTAGATCTCCAGCTGGCCGGCGTTGACGATACCCATGGTCAGCCCGCTGCGAATGGCGTAGTAGAGGAACACCGAGTGAATCGCCTCGCGCACCGGGTTGTTGCCGCGGAACGAGAAGGACACGTTGGACACGCCGCCCGAGCTCAGTGCGTAGGGCAGGTTGTCGCGGATATAGGCGCAGGCATTGATGAAGTCGACAGCATAGTTGTTGTGCTCTTCGATACCGGTAGCCACGGCAAAGATGTTGGCGTCGAAAATGATGTCTTCCGGCGCAAAGCCGACTTCGTTGACCAGGATATCGTAGGAGCGCTGGCAGATTTCGTTCTTGCGCGCTTCGGTATCAGCCTGACCGGCTTCGTCGAAGGCCATGACGATGACGGCCGCGCCGTAACGTTTACACAGGCGCGCGTGCTGTTTGAACTGTTCAACCCCTTCCTTCATCGAGATCGAGTTGACGATGCCCTTGCCCTGAATGCACTTGAGGCCGGCCTCGATCACATCCCACTTGGAGGAGTCGATCATGATCGGCACGCGGGAAATATCCGGCTCGCCGGCGATCAGGTTGAGAAAACGCACCATCGCCGCCTTGGAGTCGAGCATGCCCTCGTCCATGTTGATGTCGATGACCTGGGCTCCGGCTTCTACCTGCTGCAGGGCAACCTCAAGCGCTTCGGTGTAGTTTTCCTCACGAATCAGGCGGGCGAACTTGGCGCTGCCGGTAATGTTGGTGCGCTCGCCGACGTTAACGAACAGCGATTCCCGGGTAATGGTGAAGGGTTCCAGGCCGGAGAGACGGCAGGCTGGTGCGATCTCCGGGATCTTGCGCGGCGGATATTGGGCAACGGTCTCGGCGATGGCGCGAATATGCCCGGGTGTGCTGCCGCAGCAGCCGCCGACGATGTTGAGGAAGCCGGCGCGGGCAAAGTCTTCGATGACCGCAGCCATTTCTTCCGGGGTTTCATCGTACTCGCCGAACTCGTTGGGCAGGCCCGCGTTGGGGTGCGCCGAAACAAAGGTATCTGCCTTGTTGGACAGTTCTTCCAGATAGGGGCGCAGGTCCTTGGCGCCCAGGGCGCAGTTCAGACCGATGGATAACGGCTTGGCGTGGCGCACCGAGTTCCAGAAGGCTTCGGTGGTCTGGCCGGATAGGGTGCGACCGGAGGCATCGGTAATGGTGCCGGAGATCATGATCGGCAGTTCGATGCCGTCGTCTTCGAAAACCTGCTGCACGGCGAAAATGGCCGCCTTGGCATTCAGGGTATCGAAGATGGTTTCGATCAGAATCAGGTCAGCGCCGCCTTCGATCAGGCCGCGAGTCGATTCAATGTAGTTTTCTACCAGTTCGTCGAACGTGACGTTGCGGTAGCCCGGGTCATTCACGTCCGGTGAGATGGAGCAGGTGCGGCTGGTCGGGCCCAGCACCCCGGCGACGAAGCGCGGGCGGTCCGGGTTTTCGGCGGTCTTCGCGTCACAAACCTGGCGGGCGATGCGGGCCCCCTCGACGTTCAGCTCATAGGACAGCGCCTGCATGCCGTAGTCGGCCTGGGAAATACGCGTCGCGTTGAACGTGTTGGTTTCGATGATGTCGGCGCCGGCGTCCAGATAGGCTTTCTGGATGGCCGATAACACCTCGGTCTGCGTCAGTTGCAGCAGGTCGTTGTTGCCCTTGACGTCGCTGGGCCAGTCGGCAAAGCGTTCGCCGCGGTAGTCCGCTTCTTCCAGCTTGTAGCTCTGGATCATGGTTCCCATGCCGCCATCAAGAATCAGGATGCGCTGCTGCAGGGCGTTACGCAGGGCGGTCAGGCGGGTGCTTCGGTCAGGCATGGGTACTCCGGGAAAGGCGCGCTGAAAAGCCGAAAATCATAGCACGGCGCGGGCTTGGGTGGCAGTTGGCTGCTGCCTGGATAATAACCAAGTAAAAAGGTAGGGCTTTATTCGCGAGCGTGCATCCCTTACACTTGCGCCCTATAAGGTCATTGAGTACGAGGCATTTCATGGCAGGCATTGTTTTTACCCAGGCGGCAGAGGACTACCTCGCTGACCTGCTGTCCAAGCAGGATACTGAAGGCGTCGGCATTCGGGTGTTCATCACTCAGCCGGGCACCCCCTACGCGGAAACCTGTATTGCCTACTGCAAGCCCGGGGAGCAAAAGCCGGAGGACGAGCTGCTCAAGCTGGACTCTTTCAATGTCTGGCAAGACGCCGTCAGCGTGCCTTTTCTCGAAGAGGCGCTGGTGGACTTTGCTACCGACCGCATGGGCGGCCAGCTCACCATCAAGGCGCCGAACGCCAAGGTGCCGATGGTCAACGACGACAGTCCGCTGAACGACCGCATCAACTACCTGCTGCAAACCGAGATTAACCCGGGACTGGCCAGCCACGGCGGTGACGTCAAGCTGGTGGATGTGATTGAGGGCGGTATTGCGATCCTGCAGTTTGGTGGCGGCTGTCAGGGGTGCGGCATGGTCGATGTGACTCTTAAGGAGGGCATCGAGAAAACCATGATTGCGCGGATTCCCGAGATCAACGGTGTGCGCGACGCTACCGACCACAGCGTTACCGAGAATGCCTACTACTGATTTGGCAGCAACCGCTCGTCGTGGCCGTGCATAAATAATCGGCGCCGGCCTGACGTATGCTTGCGCCGGGCCGCAGCTGTAGCGCTATACTGCTGCAAACAGGCTGGCCTCGTGCCAGCGCTTGTTCCATCGGCACGATGAGGCGACGTTATGGCAGGGGTTCTGGATACGGTTGACCAGCGCACGCGACTGGTTGGTGAAAACCGACTGGAAATATTACTGTTCCAGCTTGCCGGACCGCAGCTGTTTGCGCTCAACGTCTTCAAGATTCGCGAAGTCCTCACGCTCCCGGCGTTGACCCAGATGCCCCAGCGCCACCCAAACGTGGTCGGCGTTATCCACCTGCGCGGGCAGACCATTCCAGTGATTGATCTGTCCGGTGCCATCGGTTTGCAGCCGCAGGCTGTGGATGCCAACAGCACCATCATCGTCACCGAGTACAACCTGTCCGTACAGGCGTTTCTGGTGCGGGCGGTCGATCGCATCATGAACCTCAACTGGGACGCCGTGCAGCCACCTCCGCGGGGCGCAGGGCGCGCGCATTATCTGACCGCCATCACACGGCTGGATAACATGCGTCTGGTTGAGATCATTGACGTCGAGAAGGTGTTGGCGGAAATCGTACCGTTCAATACCCGGGTCAGCGATGCCTTGCTGGAAGACCCGCTGCTGCAGCGCGCCCGCGGGCGCGAAGTGCTGGTGGTGGATGATTCGCCGACCGGTGTCAATCAGGTGCGTGACACGCTCGCGCAGCTCGACCTGCAGCTGCATGTGGCTACCGACGGGCTGAAAGCCCTGCGCATGCTGCAGGGCTGGGCCGACGCCGGTGAAGACCTCAGCGAGCGCCTGCTGATGGTGATCACCGATGCCGAGATGCCGGAGATGGATGGCTATCGTTTAACCACCGAGATTCGCAAGGATCCGCGCCTCAAAGACCTGTATGTGGTGCTGCACACCTCGTTGTCCGGCAACTTCAACAAGGCCATGGTCGAGAAGGTCGGCTGTGACGGCTTCCTGTCCAAATTCCAGCCCGACCAGCTGGTCGAGGTGGTACGTACCCGGCTGCAGCGGCTGGAGTCCTGAGCGCTGCTGGCTCAAGGCTCCAGATAGCGCTCGTGCTGTTCCATCACTGGCTGCTGAATGCCGAGTTTCTCACCGTAGATCACTGCATAGCTAAGTACGCTCTGCACGTATTTGCGCGTCTCATCGAAGGGAATGGCCTCAATCCACACGTCTGATGGCAGGCTGCCCATGTCGCGGGTCCACTGACGCACGCGCCCCGGTCCGGCATTGTAGGCGGCGGAAGCCAGTACCCGGTTGCCAGCGAACTGGCGATGCAGGCCAGACAGGTAGGCCGCACCCAGGGCGATGTTGCGCTCGGGGATCAAGGCATCCTCATTACCGGAATAAGGGATGGCGTAGCGTCGAGCAGTTTCCCGCGCGGTGGCCGGCATCAACTGCATCAGGCCCATGGCGCCAGCGTGTGAGCGGGCGTCGGCCATGAAAGCGCTTTCCTGACGGGTGATGGCATAAACCCAGGTGGAATTGATTTGGCGTGTCTGGGCCTGATCCTTGATTGATTGCTGATAGGCCATCGGGAAGCGGATATCCAGATCGTCCCAGTACTGTGCCTGGCTGATGCCGCGGATGGCCGGGAAGTACCAGGCCATCTGGTTGGCCAGGACGGCCTGTGCAATCAGCTGCTCGCGGTTGAAGCGGTCACCCGCGTGATACCACTCGCGGCGAGCATTGATCACTTCATTGCGGTCCAGAAACTCCTTGGCGCGCAGGGTGCCCGGGTCTTGCTGCACGCTCTGCATGACCGCGTCCGGCACGCTGGCGCGCTGATGATTCAGGGCGTAGGGCTGACGCGCTCGTTCTGCTGCGAGAAAGCCGTAGAAATCGCGCTCCTGCGCCAGCGCCTGATAGTCGCTGACCAGTTCGCCCACGCCGTTGTTGGCCAGTTGCGCACTGCGCAGACGCCAGTAGCGCCAGCGGCTCTGCCCGGCCAGTGAAGGCGGCAGTTGCGCGGTAAGCTGGCTGGCGGTATCCCACTGGCGGGTCCGCAAGGCCAGGCGCACGCGCCACTCGCTGACGTCGTCATCTTTCATCTGCGGATCGTTGGCTGCCATGAAGGGCAGGGCGGCCGGGTCGACCTTTTTGGCCAGACGCACGCCTATATCGCGGGTGATCGCCAGGCGGTCTTCCTCGGCGTACGGCAGATCCTTGTATTGCCGCCACAGGCTCAACGCGGTGCTCGCGTCATCGCGGCCGAGTCGGCGCAGTGAGACGGTGGCAATGTCGGCCATGCGCTGGGGCGGCAGGCTGCGATAGGCGCTGGCATCGCGGAGTTTGGTTGGCTGGGTGGCGGTATCGACAAATAGAGTCGCCAGCGCCTGGTTGTCCTGCATTAGCTTGGTCAGGTAGCGGGCCAGGGCGTCTTGGCGGTACAGCAGGGCCAGGCGGATACGTTGCCAGACCACGTCGTCGTTTAAGCCGCCGGCGGCGCGCCAGCGATCAAACAGCGGGTCGCAGGCGTTGGGCTGTGAGCGACCGACAGTCCAGAGTGTCTGGGCCTGCTGCATGGCGCCGGCTTGGTCGCCCATATCCCATTGGTGCATAGCACGGCGGCAATCCAGGCTGGCGTTGCGGTCAGCCTCCTGGTACTGCTGGTCAAATTGCTGCCATTTGCCCTGGCGCGCCAGGCGGGTCAGCCAGCGGTCTTTCAGGCGGCTGGCAAAGGGCAGGGTGCTGTGATCGCGAACAAAGTCGGCCAGGTCCTGATCGGTGGCACTGTCGAAAGTCTGGTTCAGGTAAGCCTGGCGGATGTAGGGGTAGAGCACGTAGTCGCGTAGCCCCGGCTCCAGCTGTCGAAACTGCTCCCACTGCTCCTTGTCGATGGCCTCCAGCGCGCGATCATAATTCAGGCGCTGGCTGTCCAGGCGAGCATTGGCCTGGGCCAGCACGGGCAGCAGCAGGCCGGCAAGAAGAGTACAGGTGAGAAAGGAGCGGGTATGGCGACGCATGATTCTCCTGCCGCGAGGGCGTTGCAAGCTCGGTAATTGTCGTTGCGGCTGTCTGCTTTGCTGGCTGCAGCCGATTTGCGCACAGCTTAGCCTGTTGCCTGACGGCGGCATAGGGCCGGCATGTGAAATGGCGCACAGCGGTTATCGGCACGCCCGCCACAGGGTAGACTATGCGGCTTGCAAACCAACAGGTGAGTTATGGCGCTGCTCTCGTTCTCTGATGTATCCCTGGCCTACGGCCTCAATCCGCTGCTCGACAAGGTGAGCTTTCAGCTCGACCGGGGCGAGCGCGTGTGTCTGATCGGCCGCAATGGCGCCGGCAAGTCCAGCCTGTTCCGGCTGGTGACTGGTGAGCAGGGCGCTGACGAGGGCGATATCTGGTTTGCGCCGGGTTTGAAGATTGGTCAACTGCCGCAGGAGCTGCCGGCGGCCGACGACAAGACCGTTTACGACGTGGTCGCCTCCGGCCTGGCTGGGGTGGGCGAGCTGCTGGCCGAGTACCATCACCTGATTACTGGCGAGATGGGTGATGCGGAGCTGGCGCGGCTGGAGAAGGTGCAGGTTCAGCTCGAAGCCAAAGATGGCTGGCGGCTGGATCAGTTGGTTGATACCACACTGACGCGGCTCGGCCTGCCGGCCGACAAACAAATGTCCGAGCTGTCTGGTGGCTGGCGCCGCCGCGTCTTGCTGGCCCAGGCGCTGGTGGCTGAGCCTGATGTGCTGCTGCTGGATGAGCCGACCAACCATTTGGATATCCATACGATTGCCTGGTTGGAGTCGGTACTGCTGGAGTTTCGCGGTGCCGTACTGTTTATTACCCACGATCGAGCCTTCCTGCAGGCGCTGGCGACGCGCATTCTGGAGCTGGATCGCGGCCAGCTGATTGACTGGCAGGGCGACTACCGCAGCTTTCTTGAGCACAAGGAGCAGCAGTTGGCTGCCGAGGCCACGGCCAATGCGCTGTTTGACAAGAAGCTGGCGCAGGAAGAGGCCTGGATTCGTCAGGGCATCAAGGCGCGCCGCACCCGCAACGAAGGCCGTGTGCGGGCCCTCAAGGCGATGCGGGACGAGCGCGCCCAGCGTATTGAACGTCAGGGCAAGGCGAGCTTCCAGCTGGAAACTGCAGAGGCCTCCGGCAAGCGGGTTATCGAGGTCGAGCATGTCAGCTTTGCCTGGCCTGGCCGCGCGCCGCTGGTGCGTGACCTGTCGCTTAACGTGATCCGCGGTGACCGGATCGGTCTGATCGGCAACAACGGTTCCGGCAAAAGTACGCTGCTCAAGCTGCTGCTGGGGCAACTGCAGCCGACCAGTGGTCGCATTCACAGCGGCACGCGCCTGGAAGTGGCTTATTTCGACCAGCTGCGGGACCAGCTGGAGCCGGAAAAAACGGTCATCGATAACATCTCCGAAGGCCGTGATTTCATCGAAATCAACGGCGAGCGTCGACATATCATCAGTTACCTCGGCGATTTTCTGTTTTCGGCCGAGCGCGCACGTACGCCGGTCAAGGCGCTGTCCGGCGGTGAGCGCGCGCGCCTGTTGCTGGCGCGTCTGTTCAGCAAGCCGGCCAACCTGTTGGTGCTCGATGAGCCGACCAACGATCTGGACGTGGAAACCCTGGAGCTGCTGGAAGAAGTGCTCGCCGGTTTCGACGGCACCGTGCTGATCGTCAGCCACGACCGGGCGTTTCTGGATAACGTGGTCACCAGCAGCCTGGTGTTTGAAGGTCAGGGCAGGGTGCGTGAGTATGTCGGCGGCTATGCCGACTGGCTGCGGCAGGGCGGCAGTGTTGACCAACTCGCGGAGTGGGGTGAGAAGGCGCAGCCGCAGAGTGCACCGGTTGCCGAGCCGACCCCTGAACCAGCTGCGGCAGCACCGGCAGCGGCCGCCAAGCCCAAACTCAGCTACAAGTTGCAGCGCGAACTGGACGGGTTGCCTGCTGTATTGGAGGCGCTGGAGGGTGAGCTTGAAGCCTTGCAGGCGCAGGTCGGCGATCCCGAGTTTTATCTGCAATCGCATGAGGTGACCGCGCCGGTGCTGGCGGCAGTGGAAGCCAAACAGGCCGAACTCGACGCCGCTATGGAGCGCTGGGCGGAGCTGGAAGACCAGGCGGGCGGCTAGACCGCTTCGCTTTAGCTGCAAGCTACAAGCCAGGGTGGGCTGTTCTCCCGGGTTTCTCTTGCAGCTTGAAGCTTGCGGCTTGCAGCTCCCGCAGGGCCGTTAGCCCTTCTTCCCCAGTCGTACCGCAATCACGTCGCACGGCGCGCCGTGCAGCACGTCGTTGGCGGTGGAGCCCAGCAGCAGGGCGAGGCCGTGTCGACCGTGGCTACCCACCACAATGAGGTCGCATTCCTGATCGGTGGCTACCCGATGAATCTCCTGGCGCGGATGGCCAAAGGCGATCTGCAGGCATTCGTCGGGCAGCCCGTAGTCGGCGGCAAACAGCTGCATGCGTTCCTTGGCCTGTTCAAACTGCTGCTGCTGCAGCATTGACAGGTCCATGGGTACATCCCCCCCGTACGCCATCGCAAGCGGCTCGACCACATGCAGTAGCGACAGCTTGGCGTTTAGTGCGTTGGCCAGCTGCATGGCGTGGTCGGCAACCGCCCGACACTCTTCAATCAGATCGACGGCTACCAGAACGTGTTTGTACAGCATGGGCTCTTTCTCCTTTTTTGCTCGGATACTAGGCGTTGCCCCAGCCTGATCGCAAGCGGTGCGTTGTTGATAGCGCTTCAGGTGGCCCGGCAAATGCTGCCGGCCTTTTATTTTCAAGCGCTAGCGCGTTGTTTTGAGCGTTGCGCTTTCACCAGTTTGCGGACGTTTAACAGCGTACAAAGTCAGCATACGCCGCCTGGTAGCGATGGCCCAGCGCCAAGCATGCGACCGAATGGCGCCAGACGCTCTGGCGCGCCGGTCGACCGGCTTCTACAGTAGTCTGTTGGTATGCTGGCGCGTTGATTTTATGCGTGCCGGGCTTTGCTAGGTATACTTCGCAACCTATTGTTTTTTAATGACTTTGAATCTAGGTGCAGAGGGGCGTACGCTAGTGCCTGGCGCTCAGGCGGTGCGCCGGCAATTGACAACCGCCAGGAATTAAAAGAAGGTGTGCGCACCCGAATCAAACGGTCGTATGAATTTTTTGGTTCATCCCGTCCCGGATAATCGGGATCGTTCATGACACGGGCTTGGCCTGACGCCCCTAGCGGCAGTCAGGTCGGTCGGTGTTTCTCATGTGCTTTTCATAGCGTGGAGATCAGTTGATGATTTACGAAGGTAAAGCCATCACGGTTCAAGGCCTTGAAGACGGCATCGTCGAGCTCAGATTTGATCTGCAGGGCGAGTCGGTCAACAAGTTCAACAGCGCCACTCTGTCCGAGCTCGATGCGGCAGTGCAGGCCATCCAGAACAACGCCGACGTTAAAGGCGTTGTTGTCACCAGCGGCAAGGACGTATTCATCGTCGGCGCCGACATCACCGAATTCGTCAGCACCTTCAAGCTGCCTGAAGAAGACCTGGTTGCCGGCAACTTGTCCGCCAACAAGATCTTCAATGCCTTCGAAGACCTGAATGTTCCCACTGTTGCAGCCATCAACGGCATCGCACTGGGCGGTGGCCTGGAAATGTGTCTGGCTGCGGACTTCCGTGTCATGGCCGCCAGCGCCAAGATTGGTCTGCCGGAAGTCAAGCTGGGTATCTACCCGGGCTTTGGCGGCACCGTTCGTCTGCCGCGCATTATCGGTGTCGACAACGCTATTGAATGGATCTGCGGCGGTACCGAGCAGCGTGCTGACAAGGCGCTGAAAGCGGGCGCAGTTGACGCTGTTGTTGCTGATGACAAGCTGAAAGCGGCTGCCATCGACGTGATCAAGCGCGCCATCGCCGGCGAGCTGGACTACAAGGCCAAGCGTCAACCCAAGCTGGAAAAGGTCAAGCTGAACACCATCGAGCAGATGATGGCGTTTGAAACCTCCAAGGGTTTCGTCGCCGGTCAGGCTGGTCCGAACTATCCGGCACCGGTTGAAGCGATCAAGACCATCCAGAAAGCCGCTAACCACGGCCGCGAAAAAGCGCTGGAAATTGAAGCCGCCGGTTTTGCCAAGTTGGCCAAGACCTCGGTTGCTGCCAGCCTGGTCGGCCTGTTCCTGAACGATCAGGTGCTCAAGCACAAGGCCAAGAAGTACGACAAGCAGGCTGCCGACGTCAATCTGGCCGCTGTTCTGGGCGCGGGCATCATGGGTGGCGGCATCGCCTACCAGTCTGCGGTCAAGGGCACCCCGATTCTGATGAAGGATATCCGCGAGGAAGGCATTCAGCTGGGTCTGGATGAAGCCTCCAAGCTGCTGGGCAAGCGCGTAGCCAAGGGTCGCATGAAGCCCGAGCAAATGGCCAAGGCGCTGAACGCCATCCGTCCGACCATGTCCTACGGCGACTTCAAGGAAGTTGACCTGGTGGTCGAAGCGGTGGTCGAGAACCCGAAGGTCAAGCACGCGGTACTGGCTGAAGTTGAAGGTCAGGTGACGGAAGACACCATCATCACCTCCAACACCTCTACCATCTCCATCACCTATCTGGCTGAAGCGCTGAAGCGCCCGGAAAACTTCTGCGGCATGCACTTCTTCAACCCGGTACACATGATGCCGCTGGTTGAGGTTATTCGTGGCGAGAAGTCCAGCGAGAAGGCGGTTGCCACCACCGTTGCCTACGCCAAGAAAATGGGCAAAACCCCGGTTGTGGTCAACGACTGCCCCGGTTTCCTGGTCAACCGTGTTCTGTTCCCGTACTTCGGCGGCTTCGCTCGTCTGATCGGCATGGGTGCGGACTTCCAGCGCGTTGACAAGATCATGGAAAAATTCGGCTGGCCGATGGGCCCGGCGTATCTGATGGACGTTGTCGGCATGGACACCGGTCATCACGGTCGTGACGTCATGGCTGAAGGTTACCCGGATCGCATGGCTGACAAGACCCGCACTGCTGTTGACGTCATGTACGACGCCGGCCGCTTGGGTCAGAAAACCGGTAGCGGTTTCTACGCCTACGAGATGGACAAGAAGGGCAAGCCGAAGAAGGTGGTCGACGCCAAGGCATACGAACTGCTGAAAGAAGTGGTTCTGGAGCAGCGCGAGTTCACCGACGAAGAAATCATCGAGATCATGATGGTTCCGCTGTGCCTGGAGACCGTACGCTGCCTGGAAGACGGCGTTGTCGAGTCTGCAGCTGACGCAGATATGGGTCTGGTCTACGGTATCGGCTTCCCGCCCTTCCGTGGTGGCGCGCTGCGCTACATCGACACCCTGGGTGTGGCCGAGTTTGTTGCCATTGCCGATAAATACGCCGAGTTCGGCGCCATGTACGCACCGACTGAGAAGCTGCGTGAAATGGCGAAGAACGGTCAGAAATTCTTCGGTTAACCGCGGAACGTACAGAGCGAGAGTAAACCTATGAGCCTGAATCCGAGAGACGTCGTTATTGTCGACTTCGGCCGTACCCCGATGGGCCGTTCCAAGGGTGGCATGTACCGCAACGTGCGTGCTGAAACCCTGTCCGCCAACCTGATTACCGGCGTACTGGCACGTAACCCGAAGATCGATCCGGCGGAAGTTGAAGATGTAATCTGGGGCTGTGTAAACCAGACCCTGGAGCAGGGCTGGAACATTGCGCGCATGGCGTCGCTGATGACCCCGATCCCGCACACCAGCGCTGCGCAGACCGTCAGCCGTTTGTGTGGTTCTTCCATGAGCGCGCTGCACACCGCCGCCCAGGCGATCATGACCGGCAACGGTGATGTGTTTGTCGTCGGTGGTGTCGAGCACATGGGCCACGTGGGCATGATGCACGGTGTTGATCCGAACCCGGCCCTGTCGCTGTATGCCGCCAAGGCGTCCGGCATGATGGGCCTGACTGCTGAGATGCTGGGCAAGATGCATGGCATCACCCGCGAGCAGCAGGATGCCTTTGGTGAGCGTTCTCACCGTCTGGCCCACAAGGCCACCGTTGAAGGCAACTTCAAGGACGAGATCATCCCGATGGAAGGTCATGACGAGAACGGCTTCCTGAAGCTGTTCACTGAAGACGAGACCATCCGCCCGGAAACCACCCTGGAAAGCCTGGCTGCACTGCGTCCGGCGTTCAACCCCAAAGGTGGTACCGTGACTGCGGGTACCTCCTCGCAGATCACTGACGGCGCCTCCTGCATGATCGTGATGTCCGCAGAGCGCGCTCAGGCCCTGGGTCTGGAGCCGCTGGCGGTCATTCGCTCGATGGCGGTTGCCGGTGTTGATCCGGCGATCATGGGTTACGGTCCGGTTCCGTCCACCAAGAAGGCGCTGCAACGCGCTGGCCTGAGCATGAGCGACGTTGACTTCGTTGAGCTGAACGAAGCCTTCGCTGCCCAGGCGCTGCCGGTTCTGAAAGACCTGAAGCTGCTGGACCAGATGGACGAGAAGGTGAACCTGCACGGCGGCGCCATCGCCCTGGGTCACCCGTTCGGCTGCTCCGGTGCACGTATTTCCGGCACCCTGCTGAACGTCATGAAACAGAACAACGGCACCATCGGTATCTCTACCATGTGCGTTGGCCTGGGTCAGGGCATCACCACGATCTTTGAGCGTGTCTGACGGCTCTGGCTGGTGACTAAAGCCGAGGCCCTGTGCCTCGGCTTTTTTATTGCTGTGAGGAGGTTGTATATGCGTCCAGGACGCTATCGGCACTATAAAGGAAAGGACTATCAGGTCATCGGTCTGGCGCGGCACTCCGAGACCGAGGAACCCCTGGTGGTCTACCGCACTCTGTACGGTGATTTTGATCTCTGGGTCAGGCCGCTCGCCATGTTCAACGAGCAGGTCGAGGTTGACGGGGAGCAATATCCACGCTTTACCTTTATCAGCGAAGACGTGTAGGCTCTGGCCCTCCAGCCTGTCCGGCAGTGTTCTGCCAGAAGAGGTTGAGTGTCAGCTTCGAGTTCAGTTCGGGTCAGGAAAACAAGTATCCATGGGAAAAGCACTGGTCATTGTGGAGTCGCCAGCCAAGGCCAAGACAATCAACAAGTACCTCGGCAACGAGTTTGTGGTGAAGTCGAGTATCGGCCATATTCGCGACCTGCCCACCAGCGGCAGCGGCAAGACCGAAAGCAAACCCAAAGGCGGGCGCAAGGCTGCTGCCAGTGAGCAGGAAAAGCAGCAGAAGGCGCGTGCCCAGTTGGTCAAGCGCATGGGCGTCGATCCAGAGAACGACTGGAAGGCGCACTACGAGATCCTGCCCGGCAAGGAGAAGGTCGTCGACGAGCTGCGTCGCCTGGCCAAAGACGCTGATACCGTCTATCTCGCGACGGACTTGGACCGCGAAGGGGAGGCGATTGCCTGGCACCTGCGTGAGAGCATCGGTGGTGACGATTCGCGCTACAAGCGCGTGGTGTTCAACGAAATCACCAAGAAGGCGATCCAGGAAGCCTTTGCCGAGCCCGGCGAGCTGGATATGAATCGGGTCAACGCACAGCAGGCACGCCGTTTTCTGGATCGCGTGGTCGGCTACATGGTGTCACCGCTGCTGTGGCAGAAAATTGCCCGTGGCCTGTCTGCCGGCCGGGTGCAGTCGGTAGCCGTAAAGCTGATTGTTGATCGCGAGCGCGAGATTCGTGCTTTCGTGCCGGAGGAGTTCTGGGAGGTTCACGCCAAACTGAACACGCCAAAGGCCGAGAGTGTGCGCTTTCAGGTCGTCAAGCAGAACGGCGAGACCTTCCGTCCGGGCAACAAGGCAGAGGCTGATGCGGCCCTGGCGCTGCTGAACAAGGCGGCCTACAAGGTTGCCAAGCGAGAGGACAAGCCAACCAGCTCGCGCCCCAACGCGCCTTTTATCACCTCCACGCTGCAACAGGCCGCGAGTACGCGCCTGGGCTTCAGCGTAAAGAAAACCATGATGATGGCCCAGCGTCTGTATGAGGCGGGTTACATCACTTATATGCGTACCGACTCGACTAACCTGTCGGCGGACGCAATTGACATGGCGCGCAGCTACATCGAGAGCAACTTCGGCGCGCCATATCTGCCAGAAAAGCCCAACCTGTATAGCAGCAAGGAGGGCGCGCAGGAGGCTCACGAAGCCATTCGCCCCTCCGACGTGAAGCTCAAGCAGACCGATCTCAAGGGCATGGAGCGTGATGCCGAGCGCCTGTACGAGCTGATCTGGCGTCAGTTTGTGGCCTGTCAAATGACGCCGGCCAAGTACCTGTCCACCAATATTCAGGTGGCTGCCGGTGACTTCGAGCTGCGCGCCAAGGGCCGCATCCTCAAGTTTGACGGTTACACCCGCGTGATGCCGCAGCAGGGTAAGGGTGGTGAGGATGAGGTGCTACCCGAGATCCAGGTTGATGACGTCATGGCGTTGCAAGCCTTGGACCCCAAGCAGCACTTTACCAAGCCGCCGGCGCGTTATGCCGAGGCAAGCCTGGTAAAAGAGCTGGAGAAGCGCGGTATCGGCCGTCCTTCGACCTATGCGTCGATTATTTCCACCATTCAGGATCGTGGTTACGTGACGCTCAACAATCGCCGCTTCTACGCCGAGAAGATGGGCGACATCGTGACCGAGCGCCTCAACGAGAGCTTTCCGAACCTGATGGACTATGGCTTTACCGCCAACATGGAAGAGTTGCTGGATGACGTGGCGCAGGGTGAGGTGCTCTGGAAGAAGGTGCTGAACGATTTCTACAGCGACTTCAGTGCCAAGCTCAGCGCCGCCTCTGCATCGGGTGATGACAAGGGAATGCGCGCCAACCAGCCGACGCTGACAGACATTGCCTGTCATGAGTGCGGCCGGCCCATGATGATTCGTACGGCGTCGACTGGCGTATTCCTCGGCTGTTCTGGTTACGCGCTGCCGCCGAAAGAGCGGTGCAAGGCGACCATCAACCTGGTGCCGGGCAACGAAGTGGCCGCCGATGATGACGAAGGTGAGTCACGCGTGCTGCGCGGCAAGCGTCGCTGCGGCCTGTGCGGCACGGCGATGGACAGCTACCTGATTGATGAGCGGCGCAAGCTGCATGTCTGCGGCAATAACCCGGATTGCTCTGGCTTTGAGATCGAAGAGGGGCAGTTCAAGATCAAGGGTTACGATGGCCCGACGCTGGAGTGCGACAAGTGCGGCAGTGAAATGCAGCTGAAGACCGGTCGTTTCGGCAAGTACTTCGGCTGCACCAATAGCGAGTGCAAGAACACCCGCAAGTTGCTGCGCAATGGCGAGGCCGCGCCACCCAAGGCAGACCCGGTGCCCATGCCTGAACTGAAGTGTGAGAAGGTGGACGATGTCTACGTCTTGCGCGACGGGGCTTCTGGTCTGTTCCTGGCAGCAAGCCAGTTCCCGAAAAACCGGGAAACCCGCGCGCCACTGGTTAAAGAGTTGCTGCCGCACAAGAGCGAAATCGATCCCAAGTACCACTTCCTGCTGGATGCGCCAGTTGCTGACCCGGATGGTAACCCGACCGTGGTGCGCTATAGTCGCAAGACCAAGGAGCAGTACGTACAGACGGAAGTTGAGGGCAAGCCGACCGGTTGGCGTGCATTCCACGATGGCAAGCAATGGTCGGTGGATGACAGTCGCAGCAAAAAAGCCAAGCGTTGAGGTGATCAGCCATGGCCAATGAAGCTTATACCCGTACCAATCAGGCGCTGTTCTTTGCACGCAAGGCGATCGAATCCTGGCAGCAGGCCGAGAGCAGCAATGCGCTGGACGCCCTGACCCAGGCACAGTACCACCGCGAGCACGCAGTGTTTCACCTGTATCGGGGAGCGCTGGCGCTGATCCATGAGGTTGCCGACCGCTATCGCTGGCCGCTGGTGGACGCGCGCCAGGTGGAAGCGGTGCTGGTGCCGTCGGTAGTGCAACGTTTTCCCGGCCCGGAGTTGGCTGAGCTGACTGAGTTGGCTGACAGTAACGGCACCTGGCTGGCGGGCGTGATTGGTGCCTGGCAGCGCCTGCAAGCGCCGCCAGTGCCGGCTGACAGTGGTGCTCAGTCGCTGATAGCGAGCAGTGCGGTTGCGACGACCGAGTGGAGCGGCAGTGATGCGCAGGAAGCCCTGCAGGCGCTGTCCGAGCGTGTGGCGGCATACCGCGACGGCATACAGGAGTGGTAGTGCGGATGCCCTGAAGGCGGCGCTGTGTTACACTGCGCCGCTGTCATACAGGAGAACCGCGTCATGTCTTCACCCTTTCTGGAAATCGTCGAACTCGCCAACGGTAAGGTGGCGCTGCGTCGTTCCGACGAGGAAGGGGAGCCGTTGCTGGTAATCGAGTTTTCCGACGATGCACGTGAATATCTGCAGGGTAACTACATTGAAGTCGCCAAGGTCATGATCAGCGCAGGCATGCAAATGGCCGGGCAGATGATGGATGATGAAGACGAGGATGGCGAACTGATCCCGGAGGATCGGGTTCTGCATTGAGTGCCGAACAGACACAAAAAAGGCCAGCTTCTCAGCTGGCCTTTTTCTTTGTGTCAGCCCAAATGCACGTTCAGGCTGTGGCAACGGCCGATACGGGCGGCGCGCTCAAGCCGTGGCGCGCTGCAGCTGTCCTTGTCCAGCCAGCTGACCACGGTATGGCTGCCGCCCATCTTGAGTAGGTCGCAGCACAGGGTCAGCGTGTCCATGCCAGTCTTGGAGCGCACAATCATGATGCGCTGCGGGTCAAGGTTAGCGCCGCGCAGCCATTGCTGGCTTACGGCTGCCGGCGGATCGATCAGTGTCAGCCAGCGGCGGCTGCTACGCGTGCTCAGATCTCGCAGTACCGGGGCAAGCCATTGCAGGCACTGACGCGCGCTGCCTTGCAGGCTCATCTCGCTGTAACTGCCTTCCGTGTCTTCGACTGGTTGCCTGAGCGTGGTATCAAGGCGCTCGTGTTTAAGTCGGCTGGCCATCAGAGCGTTGTGAAACAGGTCGGCCTGGGTCAGGGTCTGTTGTTCGGTGCGGGCGTACTGCATGATCAGCTCCTCAGCGACGGATAACACCGACGCTTAAACCTTCAATGGTAAGTTCCTGTTCGGTGAGGTCGACTTCGATCGGCTTGAAGTCCGGGTTTTCTGCAATCAGTGAGACCTTGCGGCCCTGCTTCTGGAAGCGTTTTACCGTCACTTCTTCGCCGAGGCGCGCCACGACGATCTGGCCGTTGCGGGCTTCGCTGGTGCGGTGCACTGCCAGCAGGTCGCCATCCATGATGCCGATGTCGCGCATACTTTCACCCTGAACGCGCAGCAGATAGTCGGCGCGCGGCTGGAAAAAATCCGGATCAATGCGGCAATGATCCTCGACATTCTCCAGCGCCAAGACCGGGGCGCCAGCGGCAACGCGGCCGATGACGGGCAACTGGCCGTCGCTGCTGTCGGTTTCCGACTCGGGCAGCCTGATACCACGGGAGGCGCCGGGAATCATCTCGATGGCGCCCTTGCGTGCCAATGCGCGCAGATGATCCTCGGCGGCGTTAGGGGATTTGAAGCCCAGTGTCTTGGCGATGTCGACGCGGGTGGGGGGATACCCGTTGCCGTCCATGTACTCCTTAATGAAGGCCAGAACCTGCTGTTGTCGTGCGGTTAGCTTCTGCATGGAAGGGTGCCTGTGTTTTTATCCAGTAGCTGTGATTATATACAGTTAACTGTGCTCGACAACCCTGAATTTGATCTGGCGGTTCACTGGCGCTGTTTAAAGGGCAATGGTGTGGGGTGTGCCTGAGGGTAATGCGGGTGTCCTGCATGAGGGGGTGGGAAGGGTTGACGGTATTTCGTTTTAAACGTATGTTTGAAACGATTGTTCGCTTTTATCCTGTAGGTCAACCGGGGAGGGACGCATGGCGCAGTCTGATACCGTCAAGCGCATTCTGGATGCTGCCGAGCAGCTGTTTGCGGAAAAAGGCTTTGCCGAAACGTCGCTGCGTTTGATTACCAGTAAGGCCGGGGTCAATCTGGCTGCGGTTAATTACCACTTTGGTTCAAAAAAGGCGCTTATCCAGGCGGTCTTTGTGCGCTTCCTTGACCCCTTTGTCAGCAGTCTGGAGCGTGAGCTTGACCTGCGCGAGCAGCGCGGCGATGCGGCACAGCAAAGCCTCGAAACCCTGCTTGAGATGCTGGTCGATCAGGCGCTGGCGGTCAAGCCGCGCAGCGGCAATGATCTGGCAACATTCATGCGCTTGTTGGGGCTTGCTTTCAGCCAGAGTCAGGGGCACCTGCGCAAATACCTTAGCGAGGTATACGGCAAGGTGTTTCAGCGTTACATGGGCTTGGTGGTGGGGGCTGTCCCGGGCATTCCTCCGCAGGAGCTGTTCTGGCGCGTGCATTTCATGCTCGGTAGTGCGGCGTTTACCATGTCCAGCATGAAGGCATTGCGCGCCATTGCTGAGGCTGAATTGGGCGAGCCACGCCCGGTGGACAGCGTTTTGCGCCTAATGGTGCCCTTTTTGGCTGCAGGCATGCGTGCCGACAGCGCCGTCGCCCAGGATCACGCTGCGCTCGCCTGATCATGCCGCATTTACCTCCGCTGCGCTGTCCGCTATGGTGTGCGCAGCGTTGGAGGTGACATGCAGCTCGACCGTATCCATATATCCCTTTCTGACCAGCAACTCGTCGGTTATGCCGAGGGGCAGGTGGTATGTCGTTATTCCGTTTCAACTGCGCTCAATGGTGCAGGCGAGGCTGAAGGCTCCGGTTGTACTCCGCGTGGCCGACACCGAATTCGTGCGCGTATTGGTGGGGGGCAGCCGAGTGGCGCGGTGTTTATTGGCCGCCGGCCAACCGGCGAAGTCTGGTCGCCAGAGCTGGCAGCTGCCTTTCCCAAGCGTGACTGGATTCTCAGTCGTATCCTCTGGTTGTGCGGTGAGGAGCCGGGCTTTAATCGCGGCGGCGATGTCGACTCCCAGCGACGCTACATCTATATACATGGCACTGGCGATGACCAGCCAATGGGGCGGCCCTTGTCCCACGGCTGTGTGCGCATGCGTAACGCCGAGATGGTGGAACTGTTCGCACGCACGCCGGTCGGTTGCATAGTCCAGATCGACGCCTGACTTTGGCTGCTCATTTGGCCTTAGCAGGCGTTTTTTAGTGTTTCATCAGGAGATTTTGCATTGAAACAGGGTGCATTGATGCTGGATCTGCCCGGCCTGTGGCTGCAGGCGGAAGATCGGCAGTTGTTGCGTCAACCTGAAGTGGCCGGTTTGATTCTGTTTGCCCGCAACACCGAATCGCCGCAGCAAGTGACCGAGCTGGTGCGGACCATTCGCGCTGAGCGTCCGGATATGCTGATTGCGATTGATCAGGAAGGCGGGCGTGTGCAGCGCCTGCGCCGCGATGTGCTGCGTTTGCCGGCGTTGGCCGATGTGGCGGCGGTACCGGATGAGCGTGCAGACGAGGTGGCGCGCACAGCAGCCTGGGTAATGGCGACTGAGATGCTTGCCTGCGGTATCGACATCAGCTTTGCGCCGGTGCTGGATCTGGATTACGGCCGTAGCCAGGTGATCGGTAATCGCTCTCTGGGCGGCGACCCTGAGCGTGTTTCCCGTCTGGCCAGTGCCTACCTGGATGGCTTGCATGCTGCCGGCATGGCTGCCACGGGTAAGCACTTCCCAGGCCATGGCTGGGCTGAAGCCGACTCGCATTTCGCATTGCCGGTCGATGATCGTCCGCTGGAGGAAATCCGCCGCACGGACCTGGTGCCCTTCGCACGGCTTGCAGCCAAGCTGGACGGCATCATGCCGGCCCACGTTGTGTACTCGCAGGTCGACAGTTTGCCGGCCGGTTTCTCGCTGCGCTGGCTGCAGGAGATTTTGCGCGCGGAGCTTGGCTTTGATGGTGTGATCTTCAGTGATGACCTGACCATGGCCGGAGCGCACGCGGTTGGCGGTATCCCCGAGCGCATCGACGCCGCTCAGGCGGCCGGTGGCGACATGCTGCTGATCTGCAACGACCGGGCGGCGGCAGAAGAAGGGCTGGTGCATGCCCAGCGCATTGGCTTGCAAGCGCCGGCGCGTATCGCCCGCATGCTGGCTCGTCGGCCTGTCATGTCTGATTACCGCGCCACGCCACAATGGCGTGCGGCTGTGTCCGTACTAAAGGAGTTTGAGCTGGTTTGAATGACTTACTGGAACAGCTGCCTGAGCAGATAGAGCAGCTACCGTTAATTGGTGAATTCTGGATTTACCAGGTCTTTGCCGTGGTGTTTTCGGCCCTGGTACTGGCTTATATCGTCAAGCGCGTGCTGGATCACGTTCAGCGCCGTGCCGAGCAGACTCGTAACATTTGGGACGACGCTCTGGTCGATGCGGCGCGTCGTCCGGCGTGGGTGATGATCTGGAGCATGGGCCTGATGTGGGCAGCCCGGATTACGGCTGTGCAGATGGATCAGGCGCTAGAGCAGGTGCTCGATCAGATTCAGCGGGTGTTGCTGATTGTGCTGTTGGCTTGGTTCCTGTTGCGCTTGATGCAGCAGATCGAGCGCCGACTGGTCGATCCGCGCTACCGCGACAAGCCGGCGGACCAGACCACGGTGAGCGCCATTGGCAAGCTGTTGCGCGCCTCGGTGGTGATTACTGCCGCGCTGGTTATCCTGCAATCGCTGGGCTACAGCGTTTCCGGGGTGCTGGCCTTTGGTGGTATCGGCGGGCTGGCGGTCGGCTTTGCCGCCAAGGACCTGCTGGCCAACTTTTTTGGCGGCTTGATGGTGTATCTGGATCGCCCCTTTGTGGTCGGCAACTGGGTGCGCTCGCCTGATCGCAATATCGAGGGGACTGTGGAGCACATCGGCTGGCGTCTGACCCGTATTCGCACCTTCGACAAGCGCCCGCTGTACATCCCCAACGCGATCTTCAACAACATCGTGGTGGAAAACCCCTCACGCATGACCCATCGACGGATCTACGAGCATATCGGTATCCGCTATGCCGATATCGGTCGCATGGAGCAGATCGTCGGCGACGTCCGGCAGATGCTCCAGGGGCACGAAGACATTGATCAGGACCAGACGCTGATGGTCTTTTTTGATCGCTGCTCGCCGTCGTCGGTGGACTTTTTCATCTATTGCTTCACGACGCCGGTGTGGGCGGAGTTTCATCGGGTCAAGGAAGATGTCTTGCTGAAGATTCTCGACATTATCGAATCCCATGAGGCGCAGGTTGCCTTCCCCACCTCCACCTTGCACCTGCCTGACGCGTTGGCGTTGCGCCGCGCCCAGGCGGGCGAGGGCGAGCCGGGGCCTGAGTCTCGCTCTGAGCAGGCGGTGGACGCATGAGCGGGCTCTGGGGGGTGATTGGCGGCACCGGGCTGAGCCTGCTGGAAGGGTTGCAGTTGACCGGCGAGAGCCGTCCGCAGACACCCTGGGGCGAGCCTTCTGCTCCGCTGGTACACGGCGAGCTGGCCGGCCAGCCGGTCTGCTTTCTGGCGCGTCATGGGCATCCGCATACCATTCCACCGCATCGGGTGAATTACCGTGCCAACCTCTGGGCGCTGCGTGAGGCGGGCGTCAGTCGCATCATGGCGGTCAACGCGGTGGGCGGTATTCACGCTGACCTGCCGACCGGTCGCTTTTGTGTGCCGGACCAGTTGATTGATTACACCTGGGGGCGGCCTTCCACGTTTTACGAGGACGGTCTGGACGACGTGGTGCATGTGGATTTCGCCGAGCCCTATGACGCGTCCGTGCGGGCCGAGCTGCTGCGCGCAGCGGCGGCGCAGGGTATCAGCTGTCGTGACGGCGGCGTGTATGCGGCCACCCAGGGCCCGCGTCTGGAAACGGCGGCAGAAATTCGCCGTCTGGAGCGCGATGGTGCCGATGTGGTCGGCATGACCGGCATGCCGGAAGCGGGCCTGGCGCGTGAGCTGGGTCTGGCCTATGCCTGTCTTGCCTTGGTGGTGAATCCGGCTGCCGGCAAGTCGACTGAGGTGATCACCATGGCGGCGATTGAAGGTGTGGTAAGGGCGGGGATGCAGCAGGTGCGTGACCTGCTGCAGGCCGTGCTGGCGTCGGCGGACTGAGCCGCCGATCGCGGGTCAGCGTCGAATGGTGACCAGCATGCCGAGGCTTTGATGGTCCAGATAATGTACTTCATTCGGACGCAGGGCGCGGGTTTGGTGCAGTTGCTCGGATACCACTGACGAGCTTGTCTGGATGCCGAGTCCGGCAGCAGGGCGGTTGCGCCAGAAGGCGACCTGCAGCTCGGTCAGGTTGTCCTGGCTGAGGCGAACCAGACCCTGCACCGGATAGATGCTGTTGTCAGCCTGGCCGCGATGCAGTGCCACCACCAGGTCGTTGTCCAGCGGCTGCGACCAGGCCTGATGCAAGTAAATTTCATAGCCACTTTGTTCGAGTTTGCGGACCTGACTGTCGAGTTGATAGCGGGTCTTGTCGATGCTGCGTACATCGGCGCGAGCCGTCGAGGTCAGGTCGACCGCGTCGGCGCTCCAGTCCAGGTCTGGCGGGGTGCCTTGCACCAGCGGGGAGGACGGCTGGCCAAAGAAGACCACCTCAACCAGGTAGTCCTCCGCCTGAGCGATTGGCGCGGCGGCCAGCAGGGTGGTCAGCAGTAGCAGGCCGAGCGCGTTGCTCAACTGTTTCATGGGCGTTTTCCTTTGCCTTGTGGGGTGTTGGGCGGGGTTTCTGTGAGGCGCTCCAAGAGTGCCTCCACGGTGTTCAGGCGCAATTCGGCATTGCCCATCGGGGCATTGAAGCGGAATACCGTGGCGCCTTCAAGACGGTAGCGCTGCGGGCTGTCCTGAATCATGCGCACCAGAATCATCGGGTCGATACGCGTGTCGGCGGCAAACTCGATGCGGCCGTGTTCGGCGCCGACGTCGATCTTGCTGATACCCAGCGGTTCGCAGTGCAGCTTGAGTGCAGTAATGCGGAACAATGTCTTGACCTGCTCGGGCAGCAGGCCGAAACGGTCGATCATTTCTACCTGCAGGTCCTTCAGTGCCTCGTCATCGGCCGCGTTGGCGATGCGCTTGTAGAGGATCAGTCGCGCGTGCACATCTGGCAGATAATCCTCGGGGATCAGCGCGGGCAGGCGGAGATTGATGTCGGTGCCGCCGCCCAGCGGTTGTTCCAGCTCGGGCTGCTTGCCCTGCTTGATGGCCTTGACCGCGCGCTCCAGCATTTCCATGTAAAGGGTGAAGCCAACTGCCTGGATTTGACCGCTCTGGCCATCGCCGAGCAACTCGCCGGCGCCGCGAATCTCCAGGTCGTGGGTGGCCAGCGTGAAGCCGGCGCCGAGGTCCTGGGCGGCGGCGATGGCTTCCAGGCGCTTCTCGGCGTCGCTGGTGACCTTGCGGCCCTCCGGTGTCAGCAGATAGGCGTAGGCCTGGTGGTGGCTGCGGCCGACGCGGCCGCGCAGCTGATGCAGCTGCGCCAAACCGAATTTGTCGGCGCGCTCAATGATGATGGTGTTGGCGCTGGGCACATCGATGCCGGTCTCGATAATGGTGCTGGTCACCAGGATGTTGAAGCGGCGATGGTAGAAATCGCGCATCACCTGTTCCAGTGCGCGCTCAGGCATCTGACCGTGGCTGATGCCAATGCGCGCCTCCGGCACCAGTTCGGCCAGGTCTGCTGCGCACTTCTCGATGGTTTCTACCTCGTTGTGCAGGTAGTAGACCTGGCCGCCGCGCAGCAGCTCACGCAGGATCGCCTCCTTGACCACGGGCTTCTGCTGGACCATGACAAAGGTCTTGACCGACAGGCGACGGGCTGGCGGTGTGGCGATGATCGACAGATCGCGCATGCCCGAGAAGGACATGTTCAGGGTGCGCGGAATCGGCGTGGCGGTCAGGGTCAATACATCGACTTCGCTGCGCAGGGCTTTGAGTGCCTCTTTCTGGCGCACACCAAAGCGGTGCTCTTCGTCGATGATCACCAGACCGAGATCCTGGAACTGCACATCACCCTGCAGCAGCTTGTGGGTGCCGATCATGATATCGACCTTGCCCTCGGCCAGCTCGGCAGCGGCGGTTTTGACTTCCTTGGCGGACTTGAAGCGCGACATCACCTCGACGCGCACTGGCCAGTTGGCGAAGCGGTCCTTGAAGCTGTTGTAGTGCTGCTGGGCGAGCAGGGTGGTGGGCACCAGAACGGCGACCTGCTTGCCGCTGTGCACCGCCAGGAAGGCTGCGCGCATGGCGACTTCGGTCTTGCCGAAGCCCACATCGCCGCAGACCAGTCGGTCCATCGGCTGGTTACTGGTCATATCGCTGACCACTGCCTCGATGGCGGCAGCCTGATCGGCGGTCTCCTCGAACGGAAAGTCGTCGGCAAAGCTCTGGTAGTCCTGCTCGGGGTTGGCAAAGCTGAAGCCCTGGCGAGCGGCGCGACGGGCGTAGACGTCGAGCAGTTCGGCGGCCACGTCGCGGACCTTTTCGGCGGCCTTGCGGCGCGCCTTTTGCCACTGGTCGGAGCCCAAGCGGTGCAGTGGCGCGCTGCCGTCGTCGCTGCCGGAGTAGCGCGCAATAAGATGCAGGTTGGCGACCGGGACGTATAGCTTGGCCTCGTCGGCGTATTCCAGCACCAGAAACTCGGCTTGCTGATCCTCGACCGTCAGGTTGGTCAAGCCGAGGTAGCGGCCGACGCCGTGGTCGATGTGCACGACGGGCGCGCCCTCGCGCAGTTCGGTCAGGTTGCGAATCACGGCATCGCCGAGATCGGTGGCCTTGCCGCGGCGGCGGCGCTGCATCACGCGCTGACCGAACAGCTGACTCTCGGCGATCAGGGCTACGCCCGCGCTATTGATCTGCATGCCCTGGTCGAGCGGGGCGATGGTAATGGCGACCTTGCTCTGGCTGGCTGTGAACGCCGGCCAGCTGTCAATCGGTTCTGGCTTGAGCTGAATGCGGGCCAGCAGCTCGGTCAGCGCCTCGCGGCGACCGGCGGTCTCGGCGACAAACAGCGTCCGGCCTGCGTGCTGATCGAGAAAACGCTGCAATGCCTGTAACGGGTTTTCCAGCTTGTTATCGATGGCCAGTTCTGCCGGTGCCGGGCAATCGAACACGTTGGCCTGTGGCTCATTGGGCTGATCCTGATGGCAGATAATGCGGGGTTGGCGCTTGAGCTGGGCAAACGCCTCCTCCACCGGCAGAAACAGTTCGCCCGGAGGCAGTAGCGGGCGCGTAGGGTCAACACCCTGTTCGCTGTGGCGAGTACGCACGTCTTGCCAGAAATGCTCGGCGCTCTGTTCGATGCCGGGCAGGGTAAACAGCCGGGTATTGTCCGGCAGGTAGTCGAATAGGCTGGCCAGCTCGTCAAAGAACAGCGGCAGGTAATACTCGATGCCGGGGGGGACCAGCCCCTCGCTCAAATCCTGATACAGCGGGCAGCGACGGTGGTCGACCTCGAAGCGCTCGCGAAAGCGCGCCCGAAAACCGGTCAGGGCCGACTTGTCGAGCGGGAACTCCTTGGCCGGCAGCAGGTGAATGCGCTCAACCTTGTCGATGGAGCGCTGGCTCTCGGGGTCGAAGGTGCGCAGGGTTTCGATTTCCTCATCGAACAGGTCGATGCGGTAGGGCAGGTTGCTGCCCATGGGATACAGATCCAGCAGGGCGCCGCGCACTGCGTAGTCGCCGTGTTCATACACGGTGTCCACGCAGCGGTAGCCGGCGGCGTCCAGATTCAGGCGCATCTGGTCGATGTCCAGCCGCTGGCCGACTTCCATCAGCAGCACTGAGCCGCCGAGGAAAGCCCGGGGCGGCAAGCGATGCAGGACCGTAGTCATCGGCACCACGAGAATGCCTTGTTCGATACGCGGCAGCTGAAACAGGGTTTTCAGGCGCTGGGAAATGATGTCCTGGTGCGGCGAGAAGCGGTCGTAGGGCAGGGTTTCCCAGTCGGGGAAGCTGATGACCGGCAGCTGCGGTGCAAAGAAGCGCAGCTCCTGTTCCAGGCTGTCGGCCGAGGCGCTGTCGGGGGTGATGACCAGACTCAGGCCGGCGTGCTGCTCGGCTCCTTCGGCGATCGCCAGCGCCCGGGCTGCGCCCTGCAAACCGGTCCAATACAAGCGATTGCCGGTGGTGGTCGTCAGAGGAGGAGATAGCAGCGGCTGTGATGCAGGCATGCGATGACTCTTGGGTTGGTTCGGGTTGCGCTGGCCAGCGGCCGGCTGACGAAGGCAGGCAGTTTACCGCGCTCGCCACCTTTGTGCCCATGTCGGCTGGTTTTTTGCGAATCATTGCCTATGACGGCCACTGAACGCATAATATGCGCCCTTTAGTTACCAAGACTTGGAAGGTATAGCCGTGACTCAAGCGCAATTTGAGCAGTGTCTGGAAAACTGGACGGACCGTGAAGCCACCGCCGAGGCGATGATTCCTCTGATCGGCCGCCTGTACCGTGAACATAACGTGGTGACGTCCATTTATGGACGTGGCCTGGTCAACCGCTCGGTCATCAGCCTGCTGAAATCGCACCGTTTTGCGCGTCAGATCGACGATACCGAGCTGTCCGTTCACGACACCTTCCCGGTCCTCACGGCGCTGCTGGATATGAACCTGGGCCCGGCTTCCATCGATCTGGCTCGTCTGGTCAACAAGTTCCGCGCCAGCGGCAGCGACGATCTGGATGCCTTCCTGCGTGACGAGCTGGCCAGTGTTATCGGCAAGGCTGGCGAGCGTCGCCACGGTCGTGACGTTGTGCTGTACGGCTTTGGCCGTATCGGTCGCCTGCTGGCCCGCATCATGATCGAGAAGTCCGGTGCCGGTGACGGCCTGCGTCTGCGTGCTATCGTTGTGCGCAAGGGCGCTGCCAATGATCTGGCCAAGCGTGCCAGCCTGCTGCGCCGGGATTCGGTTCATGGTTCCTTCCAGGGCACCATCACTATCGATGAAGAAAACAACACCATCACTGCCAATGGCAACCTGATCCAGGTTATCTACGCCAGTGATCCGACCAGCATCGACTACACCTCCTACGGTATTGAAGATGCGATCATTGTCGACAACACCGGTGTATGGCGTGACGAGGCCGGCCTGTCTCAGCACCTGGAGTGCAAGGGTGCCAGCCAGGTTGTACTGACTGCGCCGGGTAAGGGTGACCTGAAAAACGTGGTGCACGGTATCAATCACGCGGTCATCACGCCGGAAGACAAGATCATCTCCGCTGCGTCCTGTACCACCAATGCCATTGTGCCGGTACTCAAGGCGATCAACGACAAGTTCGGTATCGTTAACGGCCACGTTGAGACTGTTCACTCGTACACCAACGACCAGAACCTGATCGACAACTTCCACAAGGGTAATCGTCGTGGTCGCAGCGCGGCGCTGAACATGGTCATCACCGAGACTGGTGCTGCCAAGGCGGTTGCCAAGGCGCTGCCGGAGTTGGCTGGCAAGCTGAGCGGGAATGCCATTCGCGTGCCGACGCCGAACGTCTCTATGGCGATTCTGAACCTGAACCTGGAGAAGTCGACCGATCGCGACGAGGTTAACGACTACCTGCGTCACATGGCGCTGCACTCCGAGCTGCACAAGCAGATCGACTTCACCAACTCGCAGGAAGTGGTGTCGACTGACTTCGTTGGTTCCCGTCACGCGGGTGTAGTGGATGCTGAGGCAACCATCTGCAATGACAATCGCGTCATCCTGTACGTCTGGTACGACAACGAGTTTGGCTACAGCTGCCAGGTTGTTCGCATTCTGGAAGACATGGCCCACGTCAATCCGCCGGCATTCCCGGCCTGATTCGCGGGTACTGACAAAAAAGGCGCTTCGGCGCCTTTTTTGTTGCCTGCTTGCCAGGTTACTTGAGCAGGGCGCTGCGTAAGCCCTCGGATAGCCCGTCTTCGTCGAGCCAGATGCCAAGATACAGAGTCGCCAGCCCGGGTGTGTCGCTGCGGTAGGCCAGGCTGTCGTTGTAGTACAGCTCCAGGCTGCCGTCGGGCCTGCGATCCAGGCTGTAGGTGTCTCCGGCGCTGACATCGCGGAACGCCTCGTGCAGGGCTGTGAGCTCATCTTGCCACTGCTCCACTTGCTCGCTGCCATGCTGACGCTCAAGGGTTGTCAGTGCGGCTTTGGTCAGATCGTCCCGGTCGATGTTGCGGTGGTAGCGCAGCGTTAGGCGCAGCGGTTGCTCGCTGGCCAGCGCCTGCGCAAGAGGTGTGTCGGGGGTGCTGTAGAGCTCGGCGGTGTAGACGTCGACCAGCAGGTAACGGAACAGGTGCTGGTTGCGCAGCTCAAGGGCGGCGTCGGCGGTGCTGGCGCAGCTCATGGTCAGCATCAGGGCAAGGGTCAGGGGGCGCAAGGGTAATGGCATGGCTTGACTCGGCTATGATGGTGGTGCCTGTTCAGTCTAGCCTGCTCTGTTGTCGCCACCCTGAACATACAGTGTTTCCGGGTGTTTCGAGATTGGCGGCAGGGGTGGAGGGCTCCATAGATTTCATCAATGTAAGCCATATAAAAAGGGAAAAACCCAAGTGGCTCAGTAGCATTGAAAAGTCATGCTCTTTATACTTAGAGGGATTTTTTATTGGGGTTTGTGGTCGCCTTGCCCTGTTCGTTTGCACCTGCTGTCAATCGGTTTTCGGCGCATGCATCTGTTCGCGTAAGCGGTCCGCCCTGAAAGATTCCACCAAGTGATTAGGCTAATCGTATGATAAAAATCAAACGGGGCTTGGATCTGCCGATCACCGGTTCTCCTGAGCAGCGTATCGAGGACGCACGTCCGGTACGCAGCGTCGCTGTTGTTGGCTTCGACTACCACGGTATGAAGCCGACCATGGAGGTGCGCGAAGGGGATCGGGTCAAGCTGGGGCAGATTCTGTTCAGCGACAAGAAAACACCCGGTGTCGTGTTTACCGCGCCTGCGGCTGGCACCATCAGTGCCATCAATCGCGGTGAGAAGCGCGTATTGCAGTCGGTTGTCATCGATATCGATGGTGACGATGCGGTCAGCTTTGACGCCCATAGTGCTGCTGCCCTTGAGCAGCTGACCGATCAGCAGGTCCGTGACCAGTTGATCGCGTCCGGTCTCTGGACCGCACTGCGCACCCGCCCGTTCAGCAAGACGCCCGCCGTTGATGCCAAGCCCAGTTCGATTTTTGTCACTGCCATGGATTCCAATCCGCTGGCGGCTGACCCGGCTGTGATCATCAAGCAGCACGCGGCTGAGTTCGAGAACGGCCTGAAAGTCCTGGCCCGTATGGCCAAGGTCTGGCTGTGCAAGGCCGATGGCGTCGCCCTGCCGGGCGAAAGCGTCAGCGGCGTCAGCACTGAAAGCTTTGCTGGTCCGCACCCGGCTGGTCTGGCCGGCACGCATATTCATCACCTGGATCCGGTTAGCGAGACCAAGAGCGTCTGGCAGATCAACTATCAGGACGTGATCGCGTTCGGCGTGCTGTTCACCGAAGGTCGCATCTGGACGGATCGCTACGTTGCTCTGGCTGGCCCGCAGGTTGAAAAACCCCGTCTGCTGAAAACCCGCCTGGGTGCCCAGCTGGACGAGCTGACCGCGGGTGAGCTGAAAAGCGGTGAGAACCGTCTGATCTCCGGCTCGGTATTCGGTGGCCGCGTGGCCCGTGGCCCGGTTGCTTTTCTGGGGCGTTTCCACTCCCTGGTATCCGTGCTGAAAGAGGGCAACGAGCGTCAGATGCTGCATTACCTGCGTGCTGGCGTTAAAAAGCACTCGGTACTGAACATCTTTATTTCCAAGCTGAATCCTTCCCGTCTGTTCGACTTTGACACCAGCACCAACGGCAGTCCGCGTGCCATGGTGCCGGTAGGCAACTACGAGATGGTCATGCCGCTGGACATCCTGCCAACCCAACTGCTGCGTTATCTGGTAGTGGGTGATACCGACATGGCGCAGAAGCTGGGCGCTCTGGAGCTGGATGAAGAAGACCTGGCGCTGTGCAGCTACGTCTGTGCTGGCAAGTACGAGTACGGCCCGATTCTGCGGGATAACCTGACTCGCATCGAGAAGGAGGGCTGACATGGGCCTGCGTTCATTCCTCGACAAGATCGAGCACAACTTCGAAAAGGGCGGCAAGCACGAAAAGTGGTATGCCCTGTACGAAGCCATCGATACCTTCTTCTACCGCCCGGGCAGCGTCACCAAGACCACTGCCCACGTGCGTGACGGTCTCGACCTCAAGCGCATGATGATTACCGTATGGCTGTGCACCTTCCCGGTGATTTTCTACGGGATGTACAACATCGGTTTCCAGGCCAACACCATCTACGCAGGTAACCCTGATCTGCTGGCCGCTCAGGACAACTGGCGTCTGGCGCTGATTGCCCTGTTTGCCGGTTTTGATCCGGCGAGCCTGTGGGATAACCTGATCCACGGTGCTGCCTACTTCCTCCCGGTCTACGCCGTGACCTTCCTGGTCGGTGGTTTCTGGGAAGTGGTCTTTGCCTCCATCCGCAAGCATGAAGTGAACGAAGGCTTCTTCGTTACCTCCATCCTGTTTGCCCTGATCGTGCCGCCGAGCATCCCGCTGTGGCAGGTCGCGCTGGGTATCAGCTTCGGTGTGGTTATCGGCAAGGAAGTGTTTGGCGGTACCGGCAAGAACTTCCTTAACCCGGCGCTGACCGGCCGTGCGTTCCTGTTCTTCGCCTACCCGGCGCAGATGTCCGGTGACGCGGTCTGGACCGCTGTTGACGGTTTTGCCGGCGCGACCGCGCTGAGCATGGCGGCTTCCGGTGGCATCGAGCAGGTAGTCGGTAGCGGCCTGACGTGGCTGAATGCCTTCTACGGCAATATGCAGGGCTCCATGGGTGAAGTGTCCACACTGGCCATCTTCATTGGTGGTGCGGTGCTGCTGATGACCAAGATCGCCAACTGGCGCATCGTTGCCGGCGTGATGCTCGGCATGATCGCTACCAGCCTGCTGTTCAACGGTATCGGTTCTGACACCAACCCGATGTTCGGTGTGCCGTGGTACTGGCACATGGTGATTGGCGGCTTTGCCTTCGGCATGATCTTCATGGCGACTGACCCGGTGTCGGCCTCCATGACCAATACCGGCAAGTGGATCTTTGGTGCGCTGATCGGTCTGATGGTCATTCTGATTCGCGTCGTCAACCCGGCATTCCCTGAGGGCATGATGCTGGCGATTCTGTTTGCCAACCTCTTTGCTCCGCTCATCGACCACTTCGTGGTTCAGGCCAACATCAAACGGAGGCTTGCACGCAATGTCCAGTAAGAAAGAATCCGTTGCCCGCACGCTCACGGTAGCGCTGCTCGTCTGTCTGGTCTGCTCGGTGGTGGTGTCGGCTGCCGCTGTGGCACTCAAGCCGGTACAGACCACCAACCGCCTGCAGGACAAACAACGCAACATCCTGCAGATCGCCGGTCTGTATGACGAAAGTCGCAGCATCGAAGAGCAGTTTTCGCAAATTACGCCGCGTCTGGTCGACCTGCGCACTGGCGAGTTCAGCGATGCACAGGATCCGCTGACCTTCGATCAGCAGAAGGCCTCGAAGGATCCGGACATGTCCCAGCAGCTCACTGGTGAGCAGGACATTGCCAGCATCCGTCGTCGCGCCGACTACTCCACTGTCTATGTTGTCGAGAACACTGATGGCAGCATCAAGACCCTGATCCTGCCGATTCACGGCTATGGTCTGTGGTCGACCCTCTATGGTTTCATGGCGCTGGAAAGCGACCTGCAAACCGTGGTTGGTCTGGGCTTCTATCAGCACGCTGAAACCCCCGGTCTGGGTGGTGAAGTCGATAACCCGAACTGGAAAGCGCAGTGGCAGGGCAAGGTCGTCTACGATGAGTCTGGTGATGTTGATATCAGTGTCGTCAAGGGCAGCGTCGATCCGAACAGCCCGAAGGCCGAACACCAGGTTGACGGTCTGGCCGGTGCCACACTGACCAGCCGCGGTGTTGAGAGTCTGGTGCGTTTCTGGCTGGGTGAAGACGGCTTCGGTCCGTTCCTCGATCATCTTCGTGCAGGGGAGGCATAATCATGGCTAAAGCCACTGCAAGACAGGTTCTGTTCGAGCCTATTTTCAGCAATAACCCGATCGCCCTGCAGATCCTCGGTATCTGTTCGGCGCTGGCGGTTACCACCAGCCTGAGCGTGACCCTGGTCATGTGTATCGCGCTGACCTCGGTAACCGCGCTGTCCAACTTCTTTATTTCCATCGTGCGTAACCAGATCCCCAGCTCGATCCGCATGATCGTGCAGATGGTGATCATTGCGTCGCTGGTTATCGTGGTTGACCAGGTGCTCAAGGCCTACGCCTACAGCATCAGCAAGCAGCTGTCGGTATTCGTCGGTCTGATCATCACCAACTGCATCGTGATGGGTCGGGCTGAAGCTTTCGCCATGCAGAACCCGCCGCACATGAGCTTCCTGGACGGTGTCGGTAACGGTCTGGGCTACAGCTTCATCCTCATCTGCGTTGCGGTTGTGCGTGAGCTGCTGGGTGCCGGCAAGCTGTTCGGTATCGAGATTCTGCCGGTGGTCAACGCCGGTGGCTGGTACCAGCCCAACGGTCTGCTGCTGCTGCCGCCGTCTGCGTTCTTTATCATCGGTCTGATCATCTGGGGCCTGCGCTCCTGGAAGAAAGATCAGGTGGAAGAGGCTGAGTTCAAGATGGCGCCGCAGAGCCGTGCCATGAAGGAGGCAATGTAAGCCATGATTGAACATTACATCAGCCTGCTGGTGCGGGCGATTTTCGTCGAGAACATGGCGCTGGCCTTCTTCCTGGGGATGTGTACCTTCATCGCCATTTCCAAGAAGGTGCAGACGGCGCTGGGCCTGGGTATTGCGGTGGTCGTGGTACTGACCATCACGGTTCCGGCCAACAATCTGATCTACACCTATCTGCTCAAGGACGGTGCGCTGGCCTGGGCTGGCATGCCGAACGTCGACCTGAGCTTCCTGGGTCTGCTGAGCTACATCGGTGTGATCGCGGCGATCGTGCAGATTCTCGAGATGTTGCTCGACAAGTTTGTACCTGCGCTCTACAACGCCCTGGGGGTGTTCCTGCCGCTGATCACTGTGAACTGCGCCATCATGGGTGCGTCGCTGTTCATGGTTGAGCGCGATTACGCTTTCGGTGAGAGCGTGGTTTACGGTGCGGGTGCCGGTATCGGTTGGGCGCTGGCGATCGTTGCCTTGGCGGGTATCCGTGAAAAACTCAAGTACAGCGATGTGCCGGATGGTCTGCGCGGTCTGGGCATCACCTTCATTACCGTTGGTCTGATGTCGCTGGGCTTCATGTCCTTCTCCGGCGTGCAACTGTAAGAGGAGCTGTAACTGATGAACATGGAAATCTATCTGGGCGTCGGGATGTTTACCGCGATTGTATTGTCGCTGGTAGCCATCATTCTGATTGCCCGTTCCAAGCTGGTCAGCAGCGGCGATGTCACCATTGAAATCAATGGTGAGCGCACGGTTACTGTTGCTGCCGGTTCCAAGCTGTTGAATACCCTGTCGGCCAACGGCATTTTCCTGTCTTCGGCCTGTGGTGGCGGCGGTACCTGCGCCCAGTGCAAGTGCATCGTCGAAAGCGGTGGCGGCGAAATGCTGCCGACCGAAGAGTCGCACTTCACCAAGCGCGAGGCGAAGGAAGGCTGGCGCCTGTCCTGTCAGACTCCGGTCAAGCAGGACATGAAGATCGAGGTGCCGGAAGAAGTCTTCGGTGTGAAGAAGTGGGAATGCACCGTGGAGTCCAACCCGAACGTGGCTACCTTTATCAAGGAGCTGACGCTGAAGCTACCGGAAGGCGAGAACGTCGACTTCCGCGCCGGTGGTTATGTCCAGCTGGAATGCCCGCCGCACACCGTCAACTACAAGGATTTCGACATTCAGCCGGAATTCCGTGGTGACTGGGACAAGTTCAACCTGTGGAAGTATGTGTCGAAGGTGGATGAAACCACCATCCGTGCTTACTCCATGGCGAACTATCCGGAAGAAAAGGGCCTCGTGAAGTTCAACATTCGTGTTGCTTCGCCGCCGCCCGGTCGTGACGACCTGCCGCCAGGCAAGATGTCTTCCTGGGTGTTCTCGCTGAAGCCGGGCGACAAGGTGACCGTGTACGGTCCGTTCGGTGAGTTCTTTGCCAAGGATACGGACGCCGAGATGGTCTTCATCGGCGGTGGTGCCGGCATGGCGCCGATGCGTTCGCACATCTTCGACCAGCTCAAGCGTCTGAACTCCAAGCGCAAGATGAGCTTCTGGTACGGTGCACGTTCGCTGCGTGAAGCCTTTTACGTTGAAGAGTACGACCAGTTGGCGGCCGAGAACGACAACTTCAAGTGGCATCTGGCGCTGTCCGATCCGCTGCCGGAAGACAATTGGGAAGGCCCCACCGGCTTCATCCATAACGTGTTGTTCGAGAACTATCTGAAGGACCACCCGGCGCCTGAAGACTGCGAGTTCTACATGTGTGGACCGCCGATGATGAACGCATCCGTGATCAAGATGCTGCAGGACCTTGGCGTTGAACCCGAGAACATCCTGCTCGACGACTTCGGCGGCTAGTACATGCGTCTGAGCGTTATCCGGCCCGTTATTGCTGTTGCTCTGGCAACAGCAATAACGGGCTGTTTCAATTCTGTAGATCCGGTTTCCGAAATGTACGGCGCCACCATGGGCAGCACCTATTCGATCAAATGGGTGCCGGTCGATGATGCGCCGGACACAGAAGCGCTACAGGCCGATATAGACGGCATGCTGGCGCGCTTTGACGCCGAGGTGTCCACCTGGCGTTCCGATTCCACGCTGGCACAGTTCAATGCCGCGCCGGCGGGTACCTGCATGGACATGCCGGAATCCGTCCTGACAATGATGATGCAGTCCGATCGTCTGAGTGCAGAAAGTGATGGCGCGTTTGATGTGACGGTGGCGCCATTGCTCAAGCTGTGGGGCTTTCACGGCGATCCGCAACTGCAGACCGTGCCGGACCAGCAACTGCTTGACGAGGCGATGGCCCAGGTCGGTCAGCAGCATCTGCATATCGGCCATGGCCAGCTGTGCAAGGATGTGGCGGTAACGGTAGATTTCAGCAGTATCGGCGCCGGCTATATGGTGGACCGGGTGGCTGAACGACTCGAGCACTATGGCATCAAAAGCTATATGGTGGAGATTACCGGTGAGCTGAAGGCCGTGGGTCGTAAACCGGGTGACCGGCCATGGCGTATCGCCGTCGAAGAGCCACGGGATGATAATCGCGTGGCCCAGATTATCCTGGCGCTGGACGGTGAGTCGGTGTCGACCTCGGGTGACTACCGCAATTACTTCGAACTCGATGGGCAGCGCTATTCCCATACGTTCGACGCCCGGACCGGTCGGCCCGTGATGCATCGACTGGCGGCGGTGACGGTGCTGGATGACTCGGCCGCCCGTGCCGATGGTCTGTCTACGGTGCTGATGATCATGGGAGAGAAGGCTGGCTGGGATTATGCTGTCAGTCACCAGATCCCCGCGTTTTTTGTCGTGCGTGCGGGCGACGTGTTCGAATCTCGCGCTACCCCGCACTTTAATGCCCTGATTGAGGGCGAGGAGTAACTCATGGTTTGGCTTCTGGCGTTTGCCCTGATGCTGTTGCTGTTCGCCGGCATGGCGGTCGGCGTAATGATGGGCCGTAAGCCGATTGCCGGCTCCTGTGGCGGTATCGGCGCGGTTGGCGTCGACAAGGCCTGTGGTATCTGTGGTGGTGACACCACCAAGTGCGAAGAGGCGAGCGCCAATGCTGGTGTGGTCCAGCGCCCGCGTACGGATCTCGCTCACGACGCGACCAAGGTCGACTAGGGCTCCATCGCCCTGCGTGGCACTCTGAATTGCCTGTTGAAACAAGGAATACCGAATGGCCGTATACAACTACGACGTAGTGGTGCTGGGCTCCGGCCCAGCGGGTGAAGGGGCGGCGATGAACGCCGCCAAGCACGGTCGCAAGGTGGCCGTCGTGGAGGAGCGCAAGGAAGTTGGCGGCAACTGCACGCACCTGGGGACCATTCCGTCCAAGGCGTTGCGTTACTCGGTCAAGCAGATTATCCAGTTCAACACCAACCCGATGTTCCGCCAGATCGGCGATCCGCGCTGGTTCTCCTTTCCGGACGTACTGCGCAGTGCCGAGAAGGTGATGGGCAAGCAGGTTGCCTCGCGTACCAGCTATTACGCACGTAACCGGGTAGATGTGTTTTTCGGTAAAGGCAGCTTTGCCGATGAGCACACGCTGGAGATTGTGGATGGCTCCGGCGTGGTCGACAAACTGATTGCCAAGGAGGTGATCATTGCGACGGGGTCGCGCCCGTATCGCCCCGCAGACGTGAATTTCAGTCACCCGCGTATCTATGACAGCGACACCATTCTCAAGCTCAACCACACGCCACGGACTCTGATTATCTACGGCGCTGGTGTCATCGGCTGTGAGTACGCGTCGATTTTCTGCGGTCTGGGTGTGAAGGTGGATCTCATCGACACCCGTGACCGCCTGCTCAGCTTTCTGGACGACGAGATTTCCGATGCGCTCAGCTACCACCTGCGCAACAGCAGTGTGCTGATCCGGCATAACGAGGAATACGAGAAGATCGAAGGTGTGGACGGCCGCGGCGTGGTGCTGCAGCTCAAGTCAGGCAAACGCCTGAAGGCTGACGCGCTGCTCTGGTGCAACGGGCGGACCGGTAATACCGACGGCCTGGGGCTGGAGAACGTGGGCCTGCACCCCAATGGTCGCGGCCAGCTGGAGGTAGACGAAAACTACCGCACCAGCGTGCCGAACATCTACGCCGTGGGTGATGTAATTGGCTGGCCGAGCCTGGCCAGTGCTGCGTTTGACCAGGGGCGTTCGGCGGCCGGCAACATCGTCAGCAACGATGCCTGGCGCTTTGTCGACGATGTGCCGACCGGCATCTATACGATTCCGGAGATCAGCTCACTGGGCAAGACCGAGCGCGAGCTCACCGAGGCCTGTGTGCCTTACGAGATCGGGCAGGCGTTCTTCAAGAGCATTGCCCGAGCCCAGATCAGTGGTGAGCCGGTGGGCCTGCTGAAGATTCTGTTCCACCGCGAAACCCTGGAAGTGCTTGGCATTCACTGCTTTGGTGACCAGGCGGCGGAGATTGTGCACATTGGTCAGGCCATCATGAACCAGAAAGATGGCGCCAACACCATCAACTACTTCGTCAACACTACCTTCAATTACCCGACCATGGCCGAAGCCTATCGTGTCGCGGCACTGGACGGTCTGAACCGTCTGTTTTGACCAGCAGGGGCGCGCTAGCCGCGCCCCTGACTCACTTCCATCGCTCTTGCCGGGTAGTCCGTGATCAGACTGTCGACGCCCATGTCGATCAATTGCCGCATGCGTGCGGCGTCGTTCACGGTCCAGACCGAGACGTGCAGGCCCTGTGCCTGTGCCTGGCGCAGCCGCTCGATGTTGCACAGCTTCCAGTTGAGTATCAGGTAACGGCAGCCGTAACGGCGCGCGCTTTTCAGCGGGTTGAGCAGCCCATACTCTTCGACCAGCCCGGTAGGCAACGCAAAACCGCTGCGTTTGGCGTAGCGCAGCAGGGTGCGGCTGGCCGAGGTCACCACCACCTTGTCGTGCAGCTGGTAGCGCTCCACCAGCGCCATGATGGCATTCAGCACGATGCGTGACTGGCGCTCGGACCCGCTTTTGACCTCAAGTTGGTAGTGCTCGAGCTGCGGGCAGGCCTGAAACAGCTGCTCCAGGGTTGGGATCGGGCAGGGTTGATCCCAGCCGGGCAGGCCCAGGCGGGCATCCATGCGGTTCAGTTCGGCAGCCGTGTGCTGGGCCACCTTGCCGCGTAGCCCGGTGGTGCGCTTGAGGGTCGGGTCGTGAATGATCATCAACTGCTGGTCAGCCGACAGGTGCAGGTCCAGCTCGACCCGGGTGACGCCGGCTTCAAGCGCCTTGTGGAAACTGGGCAAGGTGTTTTCCGGTGCTTCTGCCCGTGCACCGCGGTGTCCATAAATCAGTGTCATGTCAGATCAGGGCGCCTTGTGCTGCCGGACGCTGTTGATCACCTTGTCGTACTCGAAGTAGACGCTGAAGCCGGGATAATCCCAGCGTGTGATTGGCGGCTGACCGACCGCAGCATGGCGGCGGCTGGGCTCGCCCCAGCGTGCGCTGACGCTGTCGAAGCTGGCGCCGCGTTGGGGCAGGGCGCCCTGGTTGCTGCCAGCCTGTTCTCCAACGGGGATGCGCAGGGTATCAGCCTGGGTGGTGGTGGCCAGCAGCAGGCTGGCGCCAAACAGCAGGGCGGAGAGGCTTTTCATGGTGAGTTCCTTTCAGGTCGATTTGGCGGCGCGTATATCTTGCGCCTGTTTTTGCAGGATATGCCGAGCCAGTAGTTGGCGTTGGGCATCGTTGATGACATCAAAGTTCACTGCAATGCGCCAGGTGCCGGGCGTCTGAGCCGATTCGCAGCGGGTGACGCAGGCTGGCATGACCAATCCAAGTGGCGCGGGCAGCAATACCATGCGCACGGCCAGCCAGCTGTCTTCGGGGAAGGGAGCAGGGTAGTCAAAATCGACGCCGCCCTCGCTCAGACTGACTTGCCGGGGGGCGCCAAGGTCCGCTATCAGCTCCTGCGCCACCGCACGGCCGAGCAGGTCGATGCGTTTATTGATGATCTTCAGGTATTGCGCCAACGCGCGGTCGCGCTCGCTGATCTGGCGCAAAAGGTGCTGCGACTCATAATCGAGCATGTGCATATCGGCCAGCAGGTTGAACAGGGTGCTCTGTTGAGCATCGAGTTCTACCTCTGGACCGTCGATGGGACTGCACTCAAGAAACACCTGATCCTGAATGCGAAAGAACTCACGGCGGTCTTCATGGTCTGTGTGCATGGCGATTCTCGTTGGGCGCTGATGACAGGCGCTGACCAGCCTCCGTCGTTCAGTGTAACATGTCGCGCACAATTCACCGGCTGGGGCCGGATACAAGGTAGCCTGCTTTTCATGTTCAGACCCTTACCCTTTTTTATCGGCCTGCGATATACCCGCGCCAAGCGGCGTAATCACTTCATCTCCTTTATTTCACTGATTTCCATGCTCGGTCTGACGCTCGGTGTCATGGTCATGATCCTGGTGCTGTCGGTGATGAACGGCTTTGATCGCGAGTTGCGAACCCGCATCCTGGGCATGGTTCCGCATGCGACCATCAACGGTTATCAGCCCATCGATGATTGGCGCTCGTTGGCAGAACAGCTGGAGAGCAACCCCAAGGTTGTCGGCACGGCGCCCTTCATTCAGCTGCAGGGCATGCTGACGCATAACGGCAGCGTGGCTCCGGTGCTGGTCAACGGGATTGACCCGCAGGCCGAAAAGCGCGTCTCCATCCTGCAGAACCACATGCAGTCCGGGTCGCTGGATAATCTGGCCGAAGGCGAGTTTGGTATCGTCATTGGCGAGTTGATCGCCAAGCGTTTTGATGTCGCGCCCGGCGACAAACTCACCTTTGTGCTGCCCGAAGCCTCGGTTACGCCGGCTGGCGTGTTCCCCCGTCTGAAGCGTTTCACTGTGGCGGGTGTGTTCAAGGTCGGCGCGGAGCTGGATGGCTCGCTGGCGATGATCCATGTTGCGGATGCGGCGCGCCTGAGTCGCTGGCAGCCGGGACAGGTTCAGGGCGTAAGGCTGCAGTTGCAGAACCTGTTCGAGGCGCCGCAGGTGGCCTGGGATCTGGTGCGCGAGCTGCCGGGCGACTACTACGCTCAGGACTGGACGCGCACCCATGGCAACCTGTTTGCGGCAATCAAGATGGAAAAGACCATGATTGGCCTGCTGCTGATGCTGATCGTCGCGGTGGCGGCGTTCAACATCATCTCGACGCTGGTGATGGTGGTAACGGACAAAAAGGCCGATATCGCGATTTTACGCACCCTGGGCGCCACGCCCGGCTCCATCATGGGCATCTTCATGGTGCAGGGCTCGCTGATCGGCGTCGTGGGTACGGTCAGCGGCTGCATCCTCGGCGTGCTGGCGGCGCTGAATGTGTCCGATATGGTTGCGTGGCTGGAGCGGGTGCTGGGTATCCAGTTCCTCAGCTCGGATGTCTATTTCATCAGCTATCTGCCCTCAGAACTGATCTGGAGCGATGTTGTGGTGATCTGTACCACCGCCCTGAGTTTGAGTTTCCTTGCTACCTTGTATCCCGCTTGGCGGGCATCGCGTACCGAGCCGGCGGAGGCCCTGCGTTATGACTGATGTCGTTCTCGAATGCCGTGATCTGAGCAAGGAATACTCGGTCGGCCCGCAAACCCTGCGGGTGCTGGATGAGGTCCAATTGCGCTTGCTGCGTGGCGAGCGCGTCGCCATTGTCGGCAGTTCCGGCTCAGGCAAGACCACCCTGCTGAACATGCTGGGCGGGCTTGATACGCCTACCTCGGGCGAAGTGCGACTGGCCGGCCAGCAATTGTCGACGCTGAAGGAGTCTGAGCGCGGTCGCCTGCGTAACCAGCAACTCGGGTTTGTCTACCAATTCCATCATCTGTTGCCGGAATTCACCGCCCTGGAGAACGTGTGCATGCCGCTGCTGATCGGTAAAACGCCGATCAGCGAGGGGCGTGAGCGCGCCACCGCGATGCTGGAGCGAGTAGGGCTGGGCGAGCGGATTGGTCATAAGCCGGCCGAGCTGTCTGGTGGTGAGCGTCAGCGGGTGGCCATTGCCCGTGCCCTGATCAGCCAGCCGGCCTGTGTGCTGCTGGATGAGCCGACCGGTAATCTGGATCAGCAGACTGCTGAAAGCATTCAGCAACTGATGCTGGAACTCAGTCAAACCTTGCAGACTGCCTTTCTGGTGGTCACACATGATCTTGCATTGGCGGCTCGCATGGACCGCACCTTCACCCTCAAGCAGGGGCAACTGCGCGAGCAGGTCTGAGCGCCGATTACTCGGGCGACTGGCGACGGCGTCGCAATTTGCGGCGTTGCCAGTTGCGCGATACCCAGATGCGCCAATACAACAGCGTCAGGACGTAGCCCAGTCCGGCGATGACCGTGCCAACGATCAATGAGCCCAGCAGCAGCGGCTGCCAGATGTGCTGCAGCTCGGACATCAGCCAGGTGAAGGACAATTCCATCGGCATGCTGCGCTCTGGTGCGCCCAGCAGCAGCGTGCCGACCTTGTACTGGGCGAAGAAGATCGGCGGCATGGTGACCGGGTTGGTCAGCCAGACCAGGCTGACCGAAATCGGCAGGTTGGAACGCGCAACGATGGCTACCGCGGCTGCCACGGCCATCTGCATCGGGATGGGCAGGAAGGCGACGAACAGGCCAACGGCCATAGCGCGGGAGACGCTGTGGCGGTTGAGATGCCAGAGGTTCGGATCGTGTAGCAGGTTGCCCATGAACTGCAGGGACTTGCTGCCTTTGATCCGATCCGGGTGAGGCATCATGCGTTTGAGAAAACGGCGTGGCATCGCAGGATTCGGCTAGGTGGGCGTGCGCCAATTATGCCCGGATTGATACCTCCGCACTACTGCCTGACAGCCAGGGTCTGTTGCCGTTTCTTTCCCCGGCCTGTCGAGGTGCGTCTGTAACGCCGCGACCCAGCGCCTTGCGCTTCTTGATTGGCCGTTTTACAGGCTGGATAAGGCGGGTCAGCGAAGTCTCGGCAGACGCTAACAGGAAAACAGGATGTTTCCGTGAGCCACCCTCGCTTGCTGCTGACCGCGCTGCTGGCCGGTCTGCTGACTCCGCTGTGCTTGACTCGCTTGCCGGCGCTGCCCTGGTGGGGCTGGCTGCTATTTCCTCTGTTTGCCTGTCTCTTGCGTCGCCGGCCTGCGGGCCGGCTGCTGCTGGTCTTTGCGCTGGGCGCCTGCTGGGCGCTGGCGTGGCACCAGCTGCAACTTGCTCAGCGCCTGCCGACGGAGCTGGATAACCAGACACTGGAACTCGTCGGGACCGTCGCGGCACTGCCTGAGCAGACCGAGACGGGATGGCGCTTCATGGTGCGTGACGGGCATACGCTCGATGGCCGGAGCTTGCCGCTGATGCGCTTGCACTGGTGGGGTGGCGAGGGTGTGCGTGCGGGAGAGCAATGGCAACTGACGGTGCGCTTGCGTGCTCCGCGGGGTATGCGCAACCCGGGCACCTTTGACTATGAGGCCTGGTTGTATGCGCAGGGTATTGGTGCTGTGGGCAGTGTGCGTGCCGGGCGGCGCATCGCGGCTGCGCCGGCCCTGGGGCAATGGCGCGATCGCTTGCACCAACATCTGGGGGGCACGCTGGTGTCCCAGGACAATAGGCGTCTGCTAGCCTTGCTGATCGGGGATCGCCAGGCCCTGTCCGATGCGGACTGGGAGGTGCTGCAGCGCACGGGCACCAGTCACTTGCTGGTTATCTCCGGCTTGCACGTTGGCATGCTGGCTCTGGCCTTCTTTGTGCTGGTGCAACTGCTGCTGCGCTGCTCCCTCTGGCACTGGCCCTGGCCTCAGCTGTGGCTGGCCGCACCGCTCGCGCTGGGCGCGGCGGCCGGCTACGCGCTGTTGGCCGGAATGGCGGTGCCGGTACAGCGGGCGCTGCTAATGTGCGCTGCGGCGCTGTTGCTGCAGTTGTGGCGTCGCTCCGTTGCGCCGCTCACGATCTGGCTGCTGGCGATGTGCCTGGTCGTGCTGGCCAATCCTGCAGCCCCATTGCGCGCCGGCTTCTGGTTGTCGTTTATGGCGGTTGGGCTGCTGATCCTTGCTATGGGCGGGCGGCTGCACAACCGCGGTCTGTGGTGGCGTTGGGGGCGAGCCCAGTGGGTTGCCTTTGTCGGGCTCTGGCCCTGGCTGGTGCTGTGGGGTATGCCGGCCAGCGGCGCGTCTATGCTGATCAACCTGCTGGCCATTCCCTGGATAAGTCTGCTGGTGGTGCCGCTGGCTCTGCTGGGCAGCTTGATGGAATTGGCGCTAGGCTGGAGTCAGCCGCTGCTGCTGGCTGCCTGGTTGCTCAATCTGTTGATGACGGTGCTTGCCTGGGCCGGCAGTTGGAGCCCGCTGATTTATCTGCCTTTTCCGGGTTGGGCGAGTTGGTGTCTGGCGCTGGCCGGCAGTTTGCTGTTGCTGTTGCCCGGCGCCGTTGTTGTGCGGCCGCTGGCATTGCTCTGCCTGTTGCCGCTGCTGATGGCCGAGCAAACGCGGCCGGCACCGGGGGAGTTGCGTGTCGTGACGCTGGATGTGGGGCAGGGCCTGTCGGTGCTGTTGCAGACGTCCGGGCACACGCTGCTGTATGACGCCGGCGCCCGGCTGGCCAGCGGCTTTGATCTGGGCGAGGCGGTTGTCGTGCCCAGCTTGCTGGCGCTGGGAGTTGAGCGGTTGGATGTGCTGCTGGTCAGTCATGGCGACAATGATCACGCCGGTGGTGTGCCCAGCGTGATCCGTATGCTCCCGACCGAGCGGTTGATCGCAGGTGAGCCCGAGCGCCTGCAAGGGCTCGGCGCGCAGGCCTGCCGTCATGGCGAAAGCTGGTCGTGGGACGGGGTCGAGTTTACCTTGCTGCGTGCGGCCCTGTCCGATGCGCCGGCCAATGGTCAGTCTTGCGTACTGCAGGTGCGCGCCGGAGAGCAGGGCCTGCTGTTGCCGGGCGACATTCGGCAGGCCGAAGAGTATGCCTTGCTACCGCAGCTGGAGTCGGCAGACCTGCTGCTGGCACCCCACCACGGCAGCCGCAGCTCCTCAAGTTATGCGTTTATCCGTCGGGTGGCGCCGCACTGGGTGGTATACAGCGCGGCTTATCACAGTCCATACGGGCATCCGCATCCGCTGGTTGTGCAGCGCTACCAAGAATTGGGCAGTGATGCGATTTATACTGGCCACTCGGGGGCGGTCGGTTTTATCCTTGGCCGCTCGGGGTCGATTAGCCCCGAATGGCGCTGGCGGGAGGCCGCACGTCGTTTCTGGCATCAATGATAAAGACGGGTTATTCGCCGGCCGACAGGGCGGCAGCCTGTGCTAGAGTAGGCAACCATTTTGGGGAGGGATCGCTTGTGTGGGAATTGATCAGTTCTGGCGGTTGGTTGATGGTGCCCATCATCCTGTCGTCAGTCATTGCTGTGGCTATCGTATTTGAGCGTTTGTGGGTGTTGCGCGCAGCGCGGGTCGCACCGGCAGGCTTGCTCGGCCAGGTCTGGCAATGGGTCAAGGATGGTCAACTGGACGCAGCCAAACTCAAGTCGCTGCGTGCCGATTCGCCACTGGGCGAGATTCTCGCCGCCGGCCTGGCCAACTCGCGTCATGGCCGCGACATCATGAAAGAGTGCATCCAGGAAGCCGCCGGCAAGGTGGTGCATGAGCTGGAGCGCTACCTCAATACCCTGGGTACTATCGCTGCGATTACGCCTTTGCTGGGCCTGCTGGGTACTGTTATCGGCATGATCGACGTGTTCAGCGCCATCATGGTGCAGGGCACCGGCAATACCGGCGTACTGGCTGGTGGTATTTCCAAGGCTTTGATCACCACGGCGGCGGGTCTGACGGTGGCCATCCCGGCGGTCTTTTTCCATCGTTTCTTCGTGCGCCGTGTGGATGAGCTGGTGGTCGCCATGGAGCAGGAAGCGACCAAGCTGGTTGAAGTCGTACTGGGCAACCGTGAGGTGGATTTCAACGGCAATGGCAACGGTCGCAAGCTGGCTGCCGCCGGTGGCAAGGGAGCCTGAGCGTGAACTTTCGCCGGCAGAAGATTGAAGAGGTCAGCGTCAACCTGACACCGTTGATTGATGTGGTGTTTCTGCTGCTGATCTTCTTTATGGTGTCGACCACCTTTACCCGAGAAACCCAGCTCAAGTTGGAGCTGCCCCAGGCCGCCTCCGGTCAGCGGGTCGAGGACCGCAGCATCCAGCAGTTGGAGCTGACCATCGCCGCCAACGGCGAGATGGCGCTGAATGATCGCACTCTGATGCGCTCGGACCTGGAAACCCTGACCGCCGCGCTGCAGAGAGAGTCAGGCGGGGATACCCTGTTGCCGGTAATCATTACCGCCGACGCGCAAACGCCGCACCAGTACGTCATTATCGCGATGGATGCTGCCGGCCAGCTCGGTTTCAGTCGGCTGCGCCTGACAACCAGTGAAATCGAGGCGGACGCCACGCAGTGAGCGGTTCGTCCCTGGAGCAGCGGTTGCTGCGCGCCTGGTACAGCCGGGCTGGCTGGCTGAAGCTGCTGCGTCCGTTGTCCGCACTGTATCGCCGGGTTGTGGTGCGACGTCGTCAGCAGTATCTGGCTGGGCAACGTGCTCAGTGGCAGCCGCCGGTGCCGCTAATAGTGGTTGGCAATATCACCGTCGGTGGGACCGGCAAGACGCCGATGGTGGTCTGGCTGGTCGAGTTCCTGCGGCGTCAGGGCTATCGCCCCGGGGTAGTTAGCCGGGGTTACGGCGCCGCGCCACCGTCACTCCCCTGGGTGGTTTCCTCAACCGATGCGCCGGCGATTGCTGGCGACGAGCCGCTGCTTATCGTGCAGCGGTGCCAGGTGCCGTTGGTCATTGATCCGAACCGCCCGGCCGCCGCCCGCCGCCTGCTGGAGGAGGGGGTAGATCTGATTATCAGTGATGATGGCCTGCAGCATTATGCCCTGGGCCGAAGCGTTGAACTGGTGTTGCTTGATCAGCAGCGTGACCTGGGCAACCGGCGCTGTCTGCCCGAAGGGCCGCTGCGCGAGCCGGTTGAGCGCTTGCAATCGGTTGATCTGGTGGTGCGCAACGGTGCCGCAGCCGATGGCCCCAAGGGCTATGCGATGCAGCTGGCACCCGGTGTGCTGGTCAATCTTGTGACCTGCGAGCGCGTTGCTGCCACCCGCTGGTCTGGCTCTCGTCAGGTGGCGGCCATGGCGGGTATCGGCAATCCCGAGCGCTTCTTTGTCACCCTGCAGGCGCTGGCCTTTGAGTGCGAGACCTACATCTTTGCTGACCATGCCCGCTATGATGAGCAGGTGCTGGCGCCTTTGCCAACGAACAAACCAGTGCTGATGACTGAGAAAGATGCGGTCAAGTGTGCTGCACTGGCGCGCGACAACTGGTGGTATCTGAGTGTCGATGCGCAGCTAAGCGACGACTTTGCAACAGCGCTGCTGGCGCTGCTGCCTGCGCCCGAAAGGGCTTGCGAATCAATCCAGGAGTGATCGATGGATCCCAAACTGATGGACGTGCTGGCCTGCCCTCTGTGCAAGGGGCCGCTGGTATTGAGCAATGACAAACAGGAACTCTGGTGCCGCGCAGACGGGCTGGCCTTTCCGGTGCGAGATGGTATTCCGGTGATGCTGGAGTCCGAGGCGCGCGCACTGGACGCCGACGAAAAGCTGGGTGATTAGCGCGATGTTTCACGTCATTATTCCGGCCCGTTACGCCTCGACCCGCTTACCCGGCAAGCCGCTGCAGCAGATCGCCGGCAAGCCCATGGTGCAGCACGTCTGGGAGCAGGCGTGCAAGAGTGGGGCGGCGACGGTCACTGTGGCGACGGACGATCAGCGTATTATTGATGCCTGTCGTGCCTTTGGCGCCGAGGTGGTGCTGACCCGCGCAGACCATCCTACCGGCACCGATCGCCTGCAAGAGGTCGTCACCCAGCTGGGCCTGCCCGGCGATGCCTGCGTGGTCAATGTGCAAGGTGATGAGCCACTGATTCCGCCAGCGGTGATCGACCAGGTGGCGGCCAATCTGCTGGCTGCTAGTGATGCCGGCATTGCGACGCTCGCCGAGCCGATCGCTGACAGCGAAACGCTGTTCAACCCTAATGCCGTCAAGGTGGTGACCGATCACCAGGGCTATGCGCTGTACTTCAGCCGTGCGCCGATGCCCTGGTGTCGTGACCAGTTCGCCAATGGCCCGGCGCCGCTGCCCGAGCAGGTTCCCTTTCGACGCCACGTCGGCATCTACGCGTACAAGGTCAGCTTTCTGCATGCTTATGTCGGTTGGCCGGCCAGCCCATTAGAAACGGCTGAGTCGCTGGAGCAGTTGCGTGCGCTCTGGTTTGGCACACGCATTCACGTCGCCGACGCCTGTCAGACCCTGCCTGCGGGGGTGGATACCGTTGAGGATCTGGCGCGGGTGCGGGCGTTGTTGGAGTCCGCATGACGCGCGTGCTGTTTGTCTGTCTCGGCAATATCTGTCGCTCGCCCAGCGCTCAGGGCGTATTCGAGGCACGCCTGGCCGAGCGCGGCCTGCAGTCGGCCTTTGAGGTCGACTCCGCCGGTACCGGCGGCTATCACGCTGGCGAGCCGCCAGACCGGCGTGCTCAGGCGGCGGCCCGCCGACGTGGCTATGACATCAGTGGCCAGCGCGCGCGCGCCGTGCGCGACGGTGATTTTCATCAGTTCGATCTGATTCTCGCGATGGATCGCAGCAATCTGAGCAATCTGCTGCAGCGTGCGCCTGCTAACTGTCGGGCCAAGGTGCGCCTGTTCATGAGTGGGGTCAGAGGCTGGCCGGAAGAAGTACCTGATCCGTATTTTGGTGGCGACCAGGGGTTTGAGCAGGTGCTGGATATGCTTGATGCCGCGTCTGATGCCCTTTTGGCGGAGCAGGGCTACTGATGCGGATGCAAGAGGGCGCGGACCTCAAGCCGTTTAACAGTATGGCGCTATCGGCTCCGGCAGAACATCTGCTGGAGGTAGCCAACGACCGCGAGCTGCGGGAGGCGTTGGCGCTGGCGCAGCGCAACGGCTGGCCGCTGACGTTAATGGGGGGTGGCAGTAATCTGATACTGGCGGGCGCGGTATCCGGCCTGGTGGTACGCATGGTCAGTCGTGGTCGACGGGTTTTGTCTCGTGACGCCGAGCAGGTTGTGATTCAGGCTGAGGCGGGAGAAAGCTGGCACCAGCTGGTGTGCTGGAGTCTCGATCTCGGCTTGAGCGGCCTTGAGAATCTGGCCTTGATACCGGGGACGGTGGGTGCTGCGCCGGTGCAGAATATCGGCGCTTATGGTGTCGAGCTGTGCGATTGTTTTGACAGCTTGCAGGCACTGGACCGTGAAACCGGTGAGTTGTGCTGGTTCGATCGCGAGCAGTGCAGCTTCGCCTATCGGGACAGTCGTTTTAAGCGCGAGACTGGCCGATATGTGATCTTGCGGGTTCGTCTGCGGCTATGGCGCCGGGCGCGGCTGAGGGTGGGGTATGCGCCCTTGGCTGCAGCCTGGGCGGCGACCGGCCTGAGCGAGCCTGATGCGCGAGTAGTGGCTGCGCTGGTTGTGCGCATTCGTCAAAGCAAGTTGCCGGACCCGCAGATCCTGCCGAATGCTGGCAGCTTCTTCAAGAACCCGGTGGTGAGTGTGGGGCAGGCGCGACAGTTGCTTGAGCGCTATCCTTCGATGCCGCAGTTCACGCAGGCCGATGGCACGGTCAAACTGGCTGCCGCCTGGTTGATTGATCAGGCGGGCTGGAAGGGCTTTCGCGATGGGGCGGCTGGCGTGCATAGCGAGCAGGCGCTGGTGCTGGTCAACCATGGCGGCGCAACCGGTGCGCAGATTCTCGAGCTTGCGGCGCGCATTCGTGCCGATGTGCTGGCACGTTACGGTGTTGAGCTGGAGCAGGAGCCTCCGGTGATCGGTCTGCCTTAACGCCACGAAGGTTGCGGCAAAGGCGACCGCACAGCTGCAGGATACGAAAGCCCGGCTAGTCAGCCGGGCTTTTTTTGGGGGTCGTGCAGGCACAAAAAAGGGGATGCCGATCGGCATCCCCTTTTTTGCTTACGCCCCGGTCAGGGCTTCTGGCTGTCGACGGTCTGCTCGTCCTTGCGGACTTGCTCGCTGTCGTCGCTATCGGCGGTGTCGTCTGCGGTCGTCGCGTCCGACTCGGCCTTGGTTTCGCTTTCCGGCTGCGCGGCGTCATCGGCAGCTATGGGCTGCTCGGTGGCACTTGGCTGCTCGTTCAGCAGGTCGGCCTGTTGGGGCTGAGCCGCAGGTGCAGCTTCGGCCACGACTTCCGGTGCCTTGACAGCGTCTGGCTCGGCTGGAGCAGCTTGCGGTGCCTCAACTGCGGCCTCTGCGACAGGTGCCGGCTCGCTCTGAGCTGCCTGGGCGGCTTCTTCGGCCTGGCGCTTGGCCTCAAGCTGACGCTTGCGGATTTCGCGCGGGTCGTTATAGGCGCGGCCGCTTTCGGTCAGTGCCGGAATAGCGGAGTCTTGCGCTGCAACTGGCGCAGGCTGCTCTGCCTCAGGCGCCGCAGCGGGCTGCTCCGGAGCCTGCTCGGTTGCGGGCGCAACGGCTTCTGCCACGGGCTCGGCAGCAGGTGCTGCTTCTGCGGGCGCTTGTTCTGCCGGTGCTTGCTCTGCCTGCGGCGCGTTGTCCGCTGTTGCTTCGGCGCTTGCCTCAGCGACAGGTGCGGTGGCGGGTGCTTGTGCAGGCTGCTCGGACTGTTCTGCGTCGTCCTCTGAGCGGCTGCTGTTGCGCTCGCGACGCGGGCGGCGGTTACGCTCGCCACGCTCACGACGGGACGGGCGAGTCTCTGCCTGCTCGGTTTGCTCGCCAGACTCTTCGCTCTGAACGTCGTCAGCACCAGCCTCGGTAGCCGCCTGCGGTTGCTCTTCGCTGTCGGACTTATCAACCGGTTGGGCCTGGGTGAAGGCCTCGACGGCGGTCTCGATAGACGCTTCCAGTTTGCTGGCCGCTTCGGTCAGCCCCGCTTCAACCGGTGTCTGCACATCGGTGACGGTCTCGGCATCGGCGTCAACTGCGGTGGTGACGGCTGCATCGCTGCTGGGGGCGTCGGCGGAGGTGGCGACGGCTGCGGCGACGGCAGTGGTGCCGGCTTCGCTGTTGTCGCCTTCTTGCTGAGCACCTTCGGCTTGCGGACGGCGGCGGTTGTTGCGACGACGCTGGCTGCTGCGTGAACGGCGCTTGGGACGCTCGCCTTCGTTACCGTCGGCAGCGTTATCCTGGGCCTCGTCAGCAGTGGTCTGCAGGTTGGTCAGCTCGTCGTTTTGCTCGACTTCTTCGGCGCGCGGCTGTGGAGCACGGCGCTCGCGTTGCTCGCGCGGCTGACGGTTCTGGCTGTCGTCCTCGCGGTTGGTGCGCTGCTCGGCGTCAGCCGGGCGGCGGCGGCGGCGAGTGTTACCTGCTTCATTCTTACGGGTTTCGCTGGCTTCGTTCTCGTTGCGCTGCTCTGGCTTGGCGCCTTGTGCCTTGCGTTCACCGTCCTGGCGGTTGCCACGATCGTTGCGCTCACCGCGCTCACCGCGCTCACCGCGCTGGCGACGGTTGCGGTTGTTGCGGCGCTCGTCGGCGTTACGCGGATTGCGCTCACGCTTACGTTCATTGCTGTCGCTCTGCTCCTGCTTCTCGGCTTGCTCTGCAGCTGGCTGCTCGCTGGCGAACAGGCCTACCAGGCTCTTGATCAAACCCTTGAACAGGTTCGGTTGAGCGGCTTGTACGGCTTCGACCGGCGCTGGCGGCGTTGGTGCCGGGCGGGCAGGGGAGAGTGCCTTGACGGCTGCTTCCTGACGCACGATGGCGCGGGTCTGGCTGACCGGAGCGGGTTCTTCTACTTCGACGGTGGCGGTAGCGGTGTAGCTCGACTCGCCGTTCAGTACCGACTCGTGATCGTCACGCAGACGCTGTACGTCAAAGTGCGGGGTGTCCATGTGTGGGTTGGGCAGCACCAGCACGCGCACGCGGGTGCGCGCTTCGGTCTTGGCCAGGGCGTCGCGCTTTTCGTTGAGCAGGAAGGTGGCGACCGGTACGGGTACGTGGGCACGTACTTCGGCGGTGCGGTCCTTCAGGGCTTCCTCTTCGATCAGGCGCAGCACGGACAGCGACAGGGACTCGACGTCGCGGATGGTGCCGCGGCCGTTACAGCGCGGGCAGACGATGCCGCTGGTCTCACCCAGCGACGGGCGCAGACGCTGGCGGGACATTTCCAGCAGGCCGAAGCGCGAGATGCGGCCAACCTGCACGCGGGCGCGGTCGGCTTCGAGGCTTTCGCGTACGCGTTCTTCAACGGCGCGCTGGTTCTTGGCCGGGGTCATGTCGATAAAGTCGATGACGATCAGGCCGCCGATGTCGCGCAGACGCAGCTGGCGAGCGATCTCTTCAGCCGCTTCCAGGTTGGTCTGCAGTGCGGTTTCTTCGATATCGCCACCCTTGGTCGCACGGGCGGAGTTGATGTCGATGGAAACCAGAGCTTCAGTGTGATCGATAACGATGGAACCGCCGGAGGGCAGTTTCACTTCGCGTTCGAAGGCGGTCTCGATCTGGCTTTCGATCTGGAAGCGATTGAACAGTGGCACGCTGTCTTCGTACAGTTTCACCTTGCTGGCGTACTGCGGCATGACCTGGCTGATAAAGCTCAGCGCCTCTTCCTTCACTTCCTCGCTGTCGATCAGCACTTCACCGATGTCTTGGCGCAGGTAGTCGCGGATGGCGCGGATGATGACATTGCTTTCCTGATAAATCAGGAAGGGTGCCTTGCGCTCCTCGGAGGCGCCTTTGATGGCTTCCCAGAGTTGCAGCAGATAATCCAGGTCCCATTGCAGTTCTTCGGCGCTGCGGCCCAGGCCGGCGGTGCGCACGATCATGCCCATGTCGGCGGGCACGTTCAGGCTGTTCAGGGCTTCGCGCAGTTCGTTGCGCTCTTCGCCTTCGATGCGGCGCGAGATTCCGCCAGCGCGGGGGTTGTTCGGCATCAGCACCAGGTAGCGGCCGGCGAGGCTGATGAAAGTGGTCAGGGCTGCGCCCTTGTTGCCGCGCTCTTCCTTGTCGACCTGGACGATGACTTCCTGGCCTTCTTTCAGCACGTCCTTGATGTTGACGCGACCTTCAACTTGCTTGGAGAAGTATTCGCGGGAGATTTCCTTGAGGGGGAGAAAACCGTGGCGTTCGGAGCCGAAGTCGACAAAAGCGGCTTCCAGGCTGGGTTCGACGCGGGTGATACGGCCTTTGTAGATGTTGGCCTTTTTCTGCTCGCGGGCGCCGGATTCGATGTCCAGATCGTAGAGGCGTTGGCCGTCTACCAGGGCGACACGCAACTCTTCGGGTTGAGTTGCGTTAATGAGCATTCTTTTCATGAAGTACCGTTGTGTTTCCAGAGCTATCCGGTCTGCACGGGCACGGCACCTGCGACTCTTCAGTTAGGTGTCAGGTGTGTTTCTGTTATCGGCGGGGCCGAGATACAGAGTTCACATCGCCACTACAGTGGCGACAGTTCTGTCTGTTACTGCTACTGCATACAGAGAAACTGCTTCGGGACTCCCTGCCATGCGGTCTGGCGGGGCGCGGCAGCGGGTATGCTGCCGAATGGGTCCTGGGGCGTCTACGCAAGGTCTGCGGAGGCCGTCGGGCCGTAGTGCCTGCGCGCCGGAGCGCTATTGCAGGGAATCCTTGGGGAGGAATCAGCTGGACTGGGGACGGGGACACGCTGGTTGGCAAGTGTCTACGCTCGTCACATGATCCTGAAGCTGTGCATCTCCACCTAAACACTTACCCATCTGAATCGGGTGCCGCTCCGTATATTGAACGGGAGCGGGTTAATGGTCTGATCGCCCTTCGGCGTCCAGTCGTCTAACACAGGGCCTGTCGACGTTTTGAGTTCTGCTTGCTGCGTCAGGCCGCCGTGTGGTTGTTTCTGGGGGTGGCAGGCATTTGTTTGGCCTGAGTTCCCCGGCTGCAGAATCGGCAGCTCGCCGGACTATAGCAGCATTTTTTAAGTGCTTCAATTGCATGAAAAATTGTATGATGCGCCGATGAAAAACACCGCTTCAGACCTTCCCGCCCAGGTTCAATTCGATGAAATCTCCGCCGATCAGGCGGGGCAGCGCATTGATAATTATTTGATCACGCGCCTCAAGGGGGCGCCGAAAACACTCGTCTATCGCATCTTGCGCAAGGGCGAGGTGCGGGTGAATAAAGGGCGGGTCAAGCCTGACTACCGGTTGCAGGCGGGTGATCTGCTGCGCATACCGCCGGTCCGGCTGCCGGCACCGGATGAGCCGGTGCTGGTAGGGCAGGGCATTCTCAATGCGCTTGAGCAGAATATTCTGTTTGAGGATAAGGGGTTGATCGTGGTCAACAAGCCGGCAGGTCTGGCGGTGCACGGTGGTAGTGGTCTGCACTTTGGCGTAATCGAGGCAATGCGCCAGTTGCGTCCGGACTGCCCGCAGCTGGAGTTGGTGCATCGGCTGGATCGCGATACCTCGGGTTGTTTGATGATCGCCAAAAAGCGCAGCGTGCTGCGCCATCTGCACGCCGCGCTGCGTGGCGATGGCGTGAACAAGCGCTATTGGGCGCTGGTGCGGGGGCGTTGGCCGGGGGCGACAAAAAAGGTGCATGCGCCGTTGCAGAAAAATAACCTGCGGTCCGGTGAGCGTATGGTCGAGGTGGATCCGGCAGGTAAGGAAAGTCTGACCGAGTTTCGTGTGCTGCAGCGCTTTGGTGATCGCGCCACCCTGGTCGAGGCGCGGCCCGTCACCGGGCGTACCCATCAGATTCGTGTGCACGCCAAGCACGCCGGTCACCCGATTGGCGGTGATCCCAAGTACGGTGATGATGAGTTTTCCCGGGAGCTGCGTGAGTTGGGCGGCAAGCGACTGTTCCTGCATGCGCGCTCGCTGGCGGTGACGCTGGCCGATGGCGAAGCGTTGGAAGTGCAGGCCGAGCCGGGCCCCATGTGGGACGATACGCTGCGCAGGTTGGCCGCTGATGGTGATTGATACGCTGATTTTCGATTGGGACGGCACTCTGGCCGACTCGATAGGTCACATCGTCAGCACCATGCAAAGCGCTGCGGTGGCTGTCGGTTTGCCGGTGCCCAGTGACGAGGCGGTCAAGGGGATTATCGGGCTTGGCCTGCCGGAGGCCGCTGCGGTGCTGTTTCCACAGCGTCCTGATCTGGCGGTGCCGGTGGTCGAGGCCTACCGTGACATCTATCTGAGTGATGATCAGCAGGCGGTGCCCTTGTTTGCTGGTGTTCGGCAGGCATTGGATGACTGGCGTGAGGAGGGTTACCTGCTTGCTGTTGCAACGGGTAAAGGGCGTCGTGGTCTGAACCGGGTGCTCGGTCAGCATGATCTGTTGGATTACTTTGACGCCACGCGTTGCGCTGACGAGACTGTCAGTAAGCCGGATCCGGCCATGCTGCATCAGATTTTGCGGCAGCTGGGGCGTGGTTCCGGGGCGGCAGTCATGGTGGGTGATAGCTGTTTTGATATTCAGATGGCCCACAACGCCGGCGTGCGCGCGGTGGGGGTCAGTTATGGCGCGCAGTCGCGCGGTCAGCTCGAGCAGCTGACGCCGGCGGTGTGTGTGGACAGATTTGTCGAGCTTGCGCCCTGGTTGTCCGGGCAGCGGGCAGGGTCTCGTGGTATCGGGTTGGAGAGAGTTTGATGGATCAGGATCGCTGGACGGAAGGCAATATGGTATCGGGTGAGCAACGCCGTGAGGCCAAGGAGGATGCTAAGGCCTGGAAGCTGCTTGAAAATACGCTGACCGCTTCGTTGCAGGAGCAGCGTCGCTCGCGTCGCTGGGGGATTTTTTTCAAGACGCTGACCTTTGTATATCTGTTTGTTGCGCTCTTGCTCATCTCGCCGTTTGGCAAAATGGGTGCGGCAACCAGTGTCGGGCCGCATACGGCAGTGATCGAGGTGCGCGGTGTCATTGCTGATCAGGAGGAAGCCAGCGCCGACAATCTGGTAGGGGCGCTGCGTGAGGCGTTTGAGGATGAAAATACCAAGGGTGTGGTGCTGCGTATCAACAGCCCGGGCGGCAGTCCGGTGCAGTCCGGCTACGTCTACGATGAGATCAAGCGTCTGCGTGCGCTGCATCCGGATATCAAGCTGTATGCGGTGATTACCGATCTTGGTGCATCCGGTGCTTATTACATTGCGTCGGCGGCTGATGAGATCTACGCCGACAAGGCCAGTCTGGTCGGCTCGATCGGTGTGACGGCTGCCAGCTTCGGCTTTGTTGGTACGATGGAGAAGCTGGGGGTGGAGCGGCGGACCTATACGGCCGGCGAGCATAAGGCGTTTCTTGATCCGTTTCAGCCGGAGAAGCCGGAGGAAAGGGCTTTCTGGCAACAGGTGCTGAATACCACTCATCAGCAGTTCATCGACAGCGTGAAAGCAGGGCGTGGAGATCGTCTCAAGGAAAGCCCGGATCTGTTCAGCGGTCTGGTCTGGTCGGGTGAGCAGGCGCTGGAGTTGGGGCTGATCGACGGGTTGTCCAGCACCTCTGCAGTGGCGCGCGATGTGGTCGGTGCTGAAGAGCTGGTTGACTTTACTCGCCAGGAGTCGCCGCTGCAGCGCTTTACCCGTCAGCTGGGCGCCAGTATGGGGGCTGAGCTGGCTACGCGTGCCGGCCTGGATGGTCCGCAGCTGCGTTGATTACGGCAGCTGAACGCCTTCTTTTGCCAGCATCGCGCGCAGGCGGATGAGCGGCAGGCCGATCAGGCTGTTGGGGTCGTCGCCCTGCATGCGTTCGATCAGGGTGATGCCCAGGCCTTCGGACTTGAAGCTGCCGGCGCAATCGTAGGGCTGCTCAGTGCGCAGATAGCGTTCGATTTCGCCGCTGCTCAGCGAGCGAAAGGTGACGTGATAGGGCTCGACGATACCCTGCCCCTGTTTGCTGGCGCTGTTGTAGAGATACAGCGCGGTAGAGAAGGTAAGGGTGCGGCCACTGCTGCGGGTGAGCTGATCGACCGCGCCGGCGTGGTCAAGCGGTTTGCTGACGGGCTCGCCGTCCAGCAGGACAACCTGGTCGGAGCCGATGATCAGATGGGTAGGGTAGCGCTCGGCCAGGGCTTGTGCCTTGTTGCGGGCCAGGCGCTCGGTCAGGCTGGCTGCGGACTCTAAGGGCTGCGCTGTCTCGTCAATGTCCGGCGCTGCGCACTCAAAGGGGAGTTGCAGGCGTTCGAGCAGGGCTTTGCGGTAGATTGAGCTCGAGGCAAGGACAAGTGGCAGCATGGTGACTCTCCGGTTGGCTGGGCGCCCATGGTAGCGGCATCTGTGGGCGGTTTGCGAGCCGCCGAACGGCACGACGATCGAGTCTAAATAGTTTTGACAGGCGGGGCATGTACCCCTAGAATTGCGCGCTTATGTCTGGAACCATACCCCCGCACATCGAGCCGCTCCGGCTGGTAGACCGCAGAATCACGCTGGAAGGCGTGGTGAAGACGTCCAGCCTTGGGCGTTTGGCTGCGCTGCTGGATGCGCCGACGGGCGATGTACAGGTCGAACTGTACTTCTCTCGCGACGAACAGGGTATCGCCACTATGCATGGCCGTTATCAGGTAGATGCACCGCTGGTGTGTCAGCGTTGCCTGGAGCAGGTCGTGGTGCCGATTGACAGTGAATGTGATGTGGGGTTTGTAAAAAGCGACGAGGCCGCCAAGCAGCTGCCGCGTCGGTATGAACCGGTTTTTGTGGGTGAGGAGCCTCTCGATCTGTTTGCGCTGATCGAAGACGAGCTGCTGTTGGCGCTGCCAGCAGTGCCGATGCATCCGCCACAAACATGTCAGCATCCGCCAGGGTATCGCCCTGAGACGGCGGAGCTGGAGGAAAAGTCTGAGAAGCCTAATCCTTTCAGCGTGCTGGCCAATTTAAAACGCGATACCTGAGCTTAGGAGCTTATTAGTCATGGCTGTTCAGCAGAACAAAAAGTCCCGTTCCGCACGCGGCATGCGTCGTTCCCACGATGCGCTGTCCTCCGCTGCCTTGTCTGTCGACAAGACCACTGGTGAAACTCATCTTCGTCACCACGTTTCTCCTGACGGTTTCTACCGTGGTCGTCAGGTAGTGAACAAGGACAACGACGAATAAGTTTTGTCCGCGTCAATCCGCATAGCGATTGATGTGATGGGCGGGGACCGCGGTCCCCGCTGCATTGTCTCCGCTGCCCGGCGCAGCCTCTCTCTGTATCCCTCCCTGCATATCACTCTGGTTGGCGCTGCTGATTGCGTTGAACCGTTGCTGACACCTGCCGATCTCGCCTCCGGGCGGATTGTCTTGCGGCCTGCCCGTGAACAGATTCTTGCTGATGATCCGCCTGCCAGCGTACTGCGTGGCAAGCGTGATGCGTCCATGCGTGTCGCCTTGCAGCTGGTGCGCGATGCCGAGGTGGACGGCTGTCTGAGCGCCGGTAATACCGGGGCGCTGATGGTACTGGCGCGCTCGGTGCTGGGTACACTCGATGGTGTGCGGCGGCCGGCAATCATGGCGGCCCTGCCGGTGTCCGGTAAGCTCTGCCACGTACTGGATCTGGGCGCTAATGTCGACTGTCCGGCCGAGCAACTATTCGAGTTTGCGCTTATGGGCTCGGCTGCCGCTGCGCAGTTGAGTGGTAATTCCGCGCCGCGGGTGGCCTTGCTCAATATCGGCAGTGAAACCCACAAGGGCAACCGTCAGGTGCGTGATGCTGCCGCCTTGCTGGCGTCCTGTGCCCAGCTGAATTACATCGGGCACATAGAGGGTGACGGGCTGTTTCGGGGCGAGGCTGATGTGGTGGTGTGTGACGGCTTTGTCGGCAATGTGCTGCTGAAGGCCAGCGAGGGTCTGGCTGGCTATCTGCAGGCCGAGTTGCGCGCGGCAGTGGCGGGTAGTCGTCTGCTACGCTGGCTGGCACCGCTGGTATTGCATGCGACGCGTGCCGTGCGCGAGCGCCACGATCCGGCGCGCTACAACGGGGCCAGCTTGCTCGGGTTGCGCGGTGTTGTGATGAAGAGTCATGGCGCGGCAGACGAGGCGGCCATGGTGGCGGCCATTGGACATACCATGCGCGCCTGCGAGGTACGGCTGCCGGAGCGCATTGCCGGGTGTGTGCAGGAATATCGGGCTGCGCTGTGACCTTGGTCGGGAGTGGTGCATCCAAAAAACCAGTTGGGGTCTGTTGCTGTTTGTGCGCCTGCTTGTTGCGGTCTGCAAGATCGCCCGTCAGGCGACAAAAAACGCAGCGTGGTCCAGCCCCTTAGCTCTGCAATCTTTTGATAACAGGATGATGATATGACGTATTCCCTCGGCTTTGTTTTTCCCGGTCAGGGGTCGCAGTCGGTTGGCATGCTTGGTGAGCTGGCTGAACAGCACGCCGTCATCAAGGATACCTTTGCCGAAGCCTCTGATGCATTGGGCTATGATCTGTGGGCGCTGAGCCAGAATGGTCCCGAAGCTGATTTGAATCGCACTGACCGCACGCAGCCGGCTATCCTGACTGCATCGGTAGCGCTCTGGCGCCTATGGTGTGAGCAGTCTGCTGCACGCCCTGACTTTGTTGCGGGCCATAGCCTGGGTGAGTATTCGGCGCTGGTTGCCGCCGGCGTACTGCCGTTTGCCGAGGCTGTTCGCCTGGTTGAGCGTCGTGGCCAGCTGATGCAGCAGGCCGTCCCCGAAGGGCAGGGCAGCATGGCGGCGATTCTGGGTCTGGAAGATCAGCAGATCATTGATCTCTGCGCTGCAGCCTCTCAGGGTGAGGTGGTTAGTGCGGTGAACTTTAATGCGCCGGGGCAGGTCGTTATTGCCGGCCAGGTGGCGGCGGTTGAGCGTGCCATTGAGGGTTGCAAGGCCGCTGGTGCCAAGCGCGCGCTGCCGCTGCCGGTCAGTGTGCCCTCGCACTGCGCACTGATGCAGCCAGCCGCCGAGCAGCTGGCGGACGACTTTGCTGCGCTGACCTGGCAGGCACCTGAAATTACCCTGGTGCAGAACGTGACGGCGCGTCCGGCGGCCGATCAGGCGGCGCTGCGTCAACTGCTGGTTGAGCAGCTCTACAGCCCGGTGCGCTGGGTTGAATCGGTGGTATATATGGCTGATCAGGGTGTGACTGATCTGGTCGAATGCGGTCCGGGCAAGGTGCTCGGTGGGCTGAACAAGCGTTGCGCCAAAGGCGTCAACAATCACAGCCTGGAAAGTGCTGCGGGTTTTGAGGCCTGTCGCGCACAGTTTGCTTGAGGAGCAGGACATGAGTCTGGAAGGAAAGGTAGCGCTGGTCACCGGCGCGAGCAGAGGCATTGGGCAGGCGATTGCCCACGCGCTGGCAGCGCAGGGTGCCGTCGTTGTAGGGACAGCAACCAGTGATCAGGGCGCCCAGGCAATTGGCGACAAGCTGGCGGCTGCAGGCTACAAGGGCACCGGCATGAAGCTGGATGTACGTGACCCCGAATCAGTTGCTGCAGTGTTGGCTGCGATCACGGAGAGCTACGGTGCGCCGTCGATTCTGGTCAACAACGCGGGTATTACTGCCGATAACCTGTTGATGCGCATGAAAGATGATGAGTGGGATGACGTCATCGGCACCAACCTGAGCTCGGTCTACCGTTTGTCCAAGGCTGTCCTGCGGGGCATGACCAAGGGTCGCTGGGGGCGTATCATCAACATCAGTTCGGTAGTCGGTGGCATGGGTAATGCCGGTCAGTCCAACTACGCGGCAGCCAAGGCGGGTATGGAAGGTTTTACCCGTGCACTGGCCCGTGAAGTAGGGTCTCGAGCCATTACTGTGAACGCGGTTGCACCTGGCTTTATTGACACCGACATGACGCGTGCGCTTAATGACAGCCAGCGTTCGGTCATGCTGGAGCAGATTCCACTGGCGCGCCTGGGGCAGGCTGAGGAAATCGCAGCCGCGGTTGCTTTCCTGGCGAGCGAAAGTGCGGGCTACATTACCGGTGCTACACTGCCGGTCAACGGTGGCATGTATATGTAACTGGCTGCCGCCGGCGGCACAGCTGTCGGCGGTGACGAGTTTCAATAGGTGGAAGCCGCAGGCTTTGACCTCATTTGCGTCAGATACGATTCACGCTTGAAACCAAGAGAATTGTTTCTATAAACTACCCGCAGTCCGGCTTCTCGGAACTGCAAATAGGAGTGAGAACAAGGTATGAGTACCATCGAAGAACGCGTCAAGAAAATCGTTGCCGAGCAGCTCGGTGTCAAAGAAGAAGAAGTCACCAACAGCGCTTCTTTCGTTGAAGATCTTGGCGCTGACTCCCTGGACACCGTTGAGCTGGTGATGGCTCTCGAAGAAGAATTCGAGACCGAGATTCCGGATGAAGAAGCCGAGAAGATCACCACCGTTCAGGAAGCCATCGACTACGTGAATGCTCACCAGAAGTAATCACGTCGCTTGCTGACATAAAAAGCCGCAGTGCCTCACGGACCTGCGGCTTTTTTGTGTCTGCGTGTTTTGGCCGGGCGCAGCAGGGCCGGCCGGCTTGTTGATGGACGCTGGCCTGTCTTGCCGCTGTCGTCGTTTGCGTCGACAATAGGGCAGTTTCGCGGCCGGTGCCGGCTGTCGTGATGTTCAAGCGTTTAATAAGGAGTGTGCCGTGTCGCGCAGACGCGTGGTAGTAACTGGTCTGGGAATGTTGTCTCCCCTGGGTAATACGGTCGAAAGCAGTTGGCAGGCCGCGCTGGCGGGCAAGAGTGGTATCGGCCCGATCGAGCATATGGATGTCAGTGCCTTTTCTACCCGTATTGGCGGGTCAGTACGCGACTTCGAGGTTGAGCTGTACATGGCGGCCAAGGAAGCGCGTAAGCTGGATCTGTTCATTCAGTACGGTCTGGCGGCCTGTATCCAGGCCATCAAGGATTCCGGTCTGGAAATCTCCGACCAGAACCGTGATCGCATCGGCGTGGTGATGGGCTCGGGTATTGGCGGTTTGACCAATATCGAGAAGAACCACGAGCAGTTGCTGAGCAGCGGCCCGCGCCGGATTTCGCCTTTCTTTGTGCCAGGGTCGATCATCAACATGGTCGCGGGTTACCTCTCCATCCAGTATGGCTTGCAGGGACCCAACTATGCACTGACCACGGCATGCACTACGGGTACGCACAGCATCGGCATGGCTGCGCGCAATATCGCCTACGGCGAAGCCGACATGATGGTCGCTGGCGGTTCTGAAATGGCCACCACCGGCCTGGGTCTGGGCGGCTTCAGCGCGGCGCGTGCCATGTCTACCCGCAATGATGACCCGCAGGGTGCCAGTCGCCCCTGGGATCGTGACCGCGATGGCTTTGTCCTGTCCGACGGTGCCGGCGCCATGCTGCTGGAAGAGTATGAGCACGCTAAGGCGCGCGGCGCGACCATTTACGCCGAGCTGGTCGGCTTCGGCATGAGCGGCGATGCCTATCACATGACCGCACCACCGGAAGACGGTCGTGGCGGCGCCAAGTGTATGGACAACGCTCTCAAGGACGCCGGCCTGAATCCGGACGAGGTGGATTACATCAACGCCCACGGGACCTCGACTCCCGCCGGCGATGTTGCCGAGACGCGTGCGGTCAAGAGCGTATTCGGTGCCCATGCCAGCGAACTGGCGATCAGTTCGACCAAGTCCATGACCGGTCATCTGCTCGGTGCTGCCGGCGCCGTCGAGGCCGTGTTCAGTGTGCTGGCGCTGCGTGATCAGGTTGCTCCGCCGACCATCAACCTGGACAACCCCGACGAGGATTGCGATCTGAACTATGTTCCGCATCAGGCGCAGCAGCGCGAGCTGAATGTGGTGTTGTCCAACTCCTTCGGTTTTGGTGGCACCAACGGTAGCCTGGTATTCCGTCGCTGCGAATGACGGGGGACGGCAAGGTAGCGGGCTGGACCCAGGTCAATGGCGAGCTGGCTGACAGCTTGCCCCTGAGTGATCGGGGGCTGGCCTACGGTGACGGCCTGTTCGAGACGTTGCGGGTGGTTGGCGGACGTATGCCGTTGTTGACGCGTCACCTGCAGCGTCTGCAACGTGGCTGCGCGGCCTTGTCGCTGTCTGTTGATCTGGCGTTGATCGAGGCAGAACTGGTGGCTGCGGCCGCAAGGCTGGGTGAGGGCGTGTTGAAGCTGACACTGACACGTGGTTCCGGCCCGCGCGGTTACGCACCGCCAGAGCAGCCAACGCCCAGTCGCATTCTCTCCGCTGCGCCGCTAGCGGCTACCGATCCCCGTCTTCGCGATGGTATCGCACTCTTTCCCTGCCGCACCCGATTGTCCGAGCAGCCGTTGCTGGCGGGGCTCAAACACCTCAATCGGCTGGACCAGGTATTGGCGCGCGGCGAGTGGCAGAGCACGGAGTTTGCCGAAGGGCTGGTCTGTGACCAGCAGGGACGGCCGGTCGAGTGCACCATGAGCAATCTGCTGGTCTGGCGCGATGGCGGCTGGATTACGCCGTCGTTGGACCATTGCGGTGTGCGCGGTGTCATGCGTGACTATTTGCTCGATACGCTGACGGCGCAGGGCGTGCCGGCTGAAGAGCGGGTTATGGATATGGATATGCTGTACAGTGCGCAGGAAGTCTGCTGCTGCAACAGCCTGATTGGAGTCTGGCCGGTGGTGCGGCTGGGCGAGCGGAGCTGGCCGGTAGGGCCACAGACCCGCCTCCTGCAAACCCTGGCAGAACAGGTTTATCAGTGAAAAGTATTGGCAAATTTTTAGTCGTAGCGCTGTTTCTGGGCGTGGTTACAGCGCTGTGTGGTGGTGTCTGGGGGTTTGTCACCCTGCAGCGAGCGCTGCATCAGCCGCTGCAGCTGAGCGATCCCGAAACGCTGGTGGTTCAGCCGGGCAGCAGCCCGGCGCGGGTGTTCAGCGAACTTCAGCAGCAGGGTGTGCTGCATGATGCCGCCTGGTTGCGGCGCTATTGGCAGTGGCAGATGGAAGGCGCGGTGCTGCACGTTGGTGAGTACCAGCTGCAGCCGGAAATGACTGCGGCAGAGTTGCTGCACATGATGGAGCGGGGCGAGGTGTTGCAGCGCTCGGTGACGCTGGTCGAAGGCTGGAATTTCCATCAGGTGCGTGCCGCACTGCGTGCTGCCGACAAGCTGAAGCAGAGCCTTGATGCTGATCTGAGCGATGCCGAGGTGATGGCGTCCCTGGGTTTTGAGGGTGAGCATCCGGAAGGTCGCTTTTTCCCCGACACCTATCAGTACACCCTGGGTATGAGCGATCAGGACATTCTGCGCCGTGCCCATAAGCGCATGGCCTCGGTACTTGCCGAGGTCTGGGAGACGCGCGCCGACAACCTGCCGATCAAGTCCCCCTACGAGGCGCTGATTCTGGCCTCCATTGTTGAAAAGGAAACCGGCGTGCCCTCTGAGCGTGGCCAGATTGCAGGCGTCTTTACTCGTCGTCTGCAGATAGGTATGCGTCTGCAGACCGACCCCACGGTGATCTACGGCATGGGGGCTGACTATCAGGGCAATATCCGTCGCCGTCATCTGCAGCAGGCCACGCCCTATAACACCTACGTCATTGACGGCCTGCCGCCAACGCCGATTGCCATGCCCGGACGCGAGGCGCTGGAAGCTGCGGTCAAGCCGGAGCCCGGAAAGAGCCTCTATTTTGTCGCCAAGGGCGATGGCTCCCATGTGTTCTCCAATTCGCTGAGCGAACACAACCGGGCGGTGCGTGCCTATCAGCTGCAGCGGCGCAGCGACTACCGCTCCAGCCCGGCGTCGGAGGCAGCGCCATGACTGGCGTCTTTGTCACCCTGGAAGGCCCTGAAGGCGCCGGCAAGTCGACCAACCTCGCTTATATTGCCGCTGCGCTGCGCGCGGCGGGCTGTGAGCCGTTGCTGACCCGCGAGCCAGGCGGTACGCCTATCGCCGAACAAATACGCGGGCTGTTGCTGGCGCACCATGAAGAGCCGATGGACGATGATGCCGAGCTGCTACTGGTGTTCGCCGCTCGCGCGCAGCATCTGAATCGGGTCATTCGGCCGGCCCTGGCGACTGGCCGTGTGGTCATCAGCGACCGCTTTACCGACGCCACCTATGCCTATCAGGGCGGTGGCCGGGGTATTGACCTGACGCGCATCGCCGCGCTGGAGCATTGGACTCAGGGTGACCTGCGACCCGATCTGACCCTGGTGCTGGACGTACCGGTCGAGGTCGGTATGACCAGAGCGCGCGCACGCAGTGCGCTGGACCGCTTCGAAAGTGAGCAGCAGTCGTTCTTCGAGGCGGTGCGCAGTAGCTATTTGAGTCGGGCGGAGCTGGCGCCCGAGCGCTATGTGATCGTCGATGCCAGCGCTGATCTGGATCAGGTCCAGCAGCGTCTGCAGCCGTTCATCGAACAGGTTCTGGAGCGTTGGCGTGGCTGATGTGACCACCGCGATGCCCTGGCACCAGGGGCACTGGCAGGCGCTGGTGGGGCAGCAGCACTTTGCTCACGCCTATCTGTTTACCGGGCCGTCGGGCGCAGGCAAGCGCGCTTTTGCTTCCGCGTTCGCGGCCTGGCTGATGTGCGAGCAGCCAACTGGCGGCCAGGCCTGTCAGCAGTGCCGCAGCTGTCTGTTACGCCAGGCCGGCAGCCATCCCGATCTGCTTAGCATCGCGCCCGAAGAGCAGGGCAAGGCGATTCGTGTTGATGCCATTCGCCGGTTGGTCGACTTTATTGCCCAGACTGCCCAGCAGGGAGGCCGCAAGGTGGTGTTGCTGCAACCGGCCGAGGCAATGAACCAGAATGCTGCCAACGCATTGCTCAAATCGTTGGAAGAACCAACGGCTGATACTTATCTGCTATTGATCAGTGATCAGCCCAGCCGCCTGCTGCCGACCATTCGCAGCCGTTGCCGGGTGCAGCCACTGGGCGCTCCGGGTCAGCAGCAGGCGTTGTCCTGGCTCGCCGCTGAGTTGCCTGACAGCACTGCCGAGCAGCAAGGCTTGCTGCTGCAGATGGCGGGTGGGGCACCTTTGCGTGCGCTGGCGCTGCAGCAGATGGACGCCTTGGCCCTGCGTGACAAGGTTGTTGAGGGCGTCAAGGCGCTGCTTAAGGGGCAGATATCGGCGCCGCGCCTGTGCGAGCAGTGGAACGCGGTGCCGGTAGAGCTGTTGCTTGACTGGTTTGCCGACTGGACGCTGGATTTGCTCAAGCTGCAGCAGCGGGCCCAGGAAACGGCCAGCAACGCGGACATGGACAAGGTGCTGGGTTACATGGCGCAACGTGTGCAGCCGCTGGCGCTGCTACACTGGCAAGAGTGGTTGCTGGCACATCGCCGCCAATTCGATAACAAAGCGAACCTTAATCGCCAACTGTTTCTGGAAAAGCTGCTCGCAGAGTGGAAAACGCTGGCTGAAAGGCGTTAACCTTCCAGCCATTGCCTGATACCAAAAAGGAATAACAGATGACCACCCCTGCTGCTCCGGGTCCGCGTAACGGCATTCTGTCGCTGACCATCAAGGACAAGTCTGTGCTGTACGCGGCGTACATGCCGTTCGTCAAGCACGGTGGGTTGTTCATCCCGACCAACAAAAGCTACCGCCTGGGTGATGAAGTCTTCATGTTGCTTAACCTGATGGAAGAGCCAGAGAAGATTCCGGTTGCCGGCAAGGTCATCTGGGTGACCCCCAAGGGCGCTCAAGGTAACCGCGCTGCGGGCATCGGCGTGCAGTTCAGTGACCAGGACAATACCGCCCGCAGCAAGATCGAAACCTATCTGGCCGGCGCGCTGCAGTCGGACCGCCCGACCCACACCATGTAGTTGTTATGCTGATTGACTCGCACTGCCATCTTGATCGCCTTGATCTGACTCCCTACGACGGTTCCCTTGATGCCCTGCTGGATGCCGCCCGTACGCGCGGCGTCGGCAAGTTTCTGTGCATTGGCGTGGACGCCAACAATGCCGCCACCGTTCAGCAACTGGCTGATGCACACGCCGATGTCTTCTGCAGCGTCGGCGTGCATCCGCTCGACCTGAAGGATGGACGAGCAACAGACCTGGCCTGGCTGCTGGACCAGTTAACGCACCCGCGTACCGTGGCTATCGGTGAGACCGGGCTGGATTATCACTATGAGCCGGAGCTGGCTGAACAGCAGAAGGCGTCTTTTGCCATTCATCTGCAGGCGGCTCGGGAAACCGGCAAGCCCGTGGTGATCCACACCCGCGCTGCCCGTCAGGACACCCTGGACATGCTGCGCGAAGCCGATCTGGCCAATGCCGGTGTGTTGCATTGCTTTACCGAAGACTGGCCCATGGCCCGTGCTGCGCTGGATATGGGCTACTACATCTCGCTCTCGGGTATCGTTACCTTCCGCAATGCCGACGCGCTGCGTGAGGTCGCCCGGCAGGTGCCGGCTGACCGCCTGCTGGTCGAAACCGACTCACCTTATCTCGCCCCTGTACCGCATCGTGGCAAGCCCAATGAGCCGCAGTACGTTTGCGAGGTGGCGGCGTTTCTCGCCGAGCTGCGCGGCGAAACCCTGGAGCAGTTGCAGCAGCAGACCACGGATAACTTCCATCGACTGTTTCCGCTGGCTGCTGGTTGATCACAACCGGGTCCATGCTCGTCGCGTTCACCTATCCTTTCGACAGCACAAAAAAAACCCGAATTCTGGGGGATGAATTCGGGCCAAGACCATTAGGAGTGATACAGAGGCAGGACAGAGCCCGCCCGTTCAGGAATGACACTTGGGGGGTATGTCATTCCTGATAGCTTCAGTATTGTCGAAATTGTCCGGCTTTCCACCGCGCTTTGCCGCTTTTATAAACTGATTTGGAATACGCTCGACCCAGCTTATCGTGAAGGGTTGTTATTGCTTGTTTGGTTGATCAATTCGGCCAGTCGTGCCAGTGCGCTTTCCAGTGTCGACTGCGGTGTGTAGAAGTGCGGCGACCAGCGAATGCCGCCACCGCGCAGCGCACAGACAACCCCCCGATCCATCAATGCCTTGTGCAGTGCCTTGTGGTCTTGGCCGGCTACTGAAAAGGTGATGATGCCCGAGCGGCGCCCGGGGCGCATGTCGCTCAGTACCTGGACTCCAGGCAAGGCTTGCAGGCGCTCAGCCAGCAAGCAGATACGCGCGTCCAGCTGTGCGGCAACCCACGGCATGTCGGCTTCGAGCAACAGCGACAGGCTGGCCGACATGGCCTGCTGGGCCAGAGTATTCGGACTGCCAGCCTCGAACCGGCGGGCTGAGCGGGCAGGGTGCCAGTCGCTGCGGTCGTAGTCGCCGATGGCCTCGACCATATGCCAGCCGTGCTGGGTTAGCTGCAGCTGGTCGCGGACTCTGGCATGGCAGAAGAACACGCCCAGCCCCTCCGGCGCCAGTAGCCACTTGTGCCCGTCGGCCATAGCGAAATCGCAATCGATCTGCTGAACGTCGAATGGCTGCGCGCCGAGGGTCTGGATGGCATCGACGCAGAACAGCACGCCGCGCGCGCGGCAGGCGGTGCCCAACTGTTGCAGATCCAGCCGCAGGCCGGTGCCGTACTGTACCGAGCTGATGCTCAGTAGCCGGGTGCGAGGCCCCATAGCGTCGATCAGCGCCTGCTCGGGCTCGCTTGCCAGGTCAACGGCAATGACCTCTACCCCCCGACCGGCAAGGGCTTCCCAGGGCAGGCGGTTGGACGGGAATTCCTGATTGCTGATGATGACCTGGTCGCCGGGCTGCCAGTCCACGCCTTGGGCAACGAATGAAAGCGCCTCGGAGGTATTCTTGACCAGGGCAATATCGTCACTGTGCGGTGCATTCAGCAGGGTGCGCAGCTGATCGCGCAGCTGGCGTTCGCCGCGGCTCCAGCGAGGGTAATCCTGCGCGCCCTGTTGCAGGTTCTCGCTGGCGAAGGCGCTGACGGCCTCGGCAGCGCGTTTGGGCCAGGGCGCGACAGCCGCGTGGTTGAGATAGCAGAGGCCGTCTGCCTGCGGAAATTCCGCTTGCCAGCGGTGGTCATCAATCATACGAGGCTCCCGGTGTCATTTCTGCCAATGTCCGGACTCCTGGTACCAAGGGGCTCCCCAGGTCCGCCAAATGGCCTTGCAAAGCCTATTTAGACACAGTTGAACTGGATAGTCAGCTTGTAAGCAAATATGGGCACAGGGTCATCACTTTGGCATAATGATGCACTTTGCCAAATTGAATCCGGGTAGCTTAATGCAGAAAGAGTCACGAAAAGTCCGCGAATTTCGTCGTCGCGAACAGGAAATTCTGGATAGTGCCCTGCGCCTTTTCCTGGAGCAGGGCGAGGACAGCGTCACGGTGGAAATGATCGCCGATGAAGTCGGGATTGGCAAAGGCACCATCTACAAGCACTTCAAGTCCAAGGCCGAGATTTATCTGCGCTTGATGCTTGATTACGAGCGCGACCTTGCCGAAATGATGCATTCCGAAGCGATCGAGCGTGATAACGCTGCCTTGCCGCGGGACTATTTCGAGTTTCGCATGAGCGATCCGGAGCGCTATCGCCTGTTCGACCGGTTGGAAGAGAAGGTGGTCAAGTCCAACCAGCTGCCGTCTATGGTCGAAGAGCTGCATCAGATCCGCACCTCCAACTTCAATCATGTAACCGGCATGATTCAGTCGCGTATTGATGACGGCAAGCTCGAAGATGTTCCGGCGTACTTTCACTATTGTGCCGCCTGGGCGCTGGTGCACGGCGCTATGGCCATGTACCACTCGCCGTTCTGGCAGGATGTGATCAAGGATCAGGAAGGGTATATGCAGTTCCTGATGGATGTGGGTGTGCGCATGGGCAACCGCTTCAAGCGGCGCAAGGAAACCGAGGCGGCTGACCCCTCCTGAACTCCCGGTCCAGGCGACAGTCTGAGCTTTCGGAGCCCACGACAGGAGTCGCCCCGTGCCCTTTATTCGCAGTTTCTTGACCGGCGCTGTTTGCGCCGGTTTGCTGTTCTCGACGTCGCTGTCTGCGCGCGAGTACAGCTACAGTGACGCCCATCTGCATTTTGTTGATTTCTTCCAGGAGAGTGCCGGGCTGGACAGCCTGATCGAGGCCATGGATGAGGCCAACGTCGAGCATGTGATGTTGTCCGGTATTCCGGTGGCCAAGCAATGGCATGAGAACGAGCCCAAGCGGCCGCGTTACTATGCCGGTGATGACGGCAGTGCCTACTGGTTCAGCGCCACTGATCTGCTGATTGCCAAGGCGCTGGAGCAGGTGCCGGCTGATCAGCGCCACCGTTTCCATCCTTTTCTTTCCGGCTTCAACCCGAACGACAAGAATGCCGATGCGCACATACGCCGTATGCTGGAGTTGTATCCGGGCGTGTGGCAGGGGCTGGGGGAGGTCTTTACGCGCCATGACACCTTGACCGCGCTGATCCACGGCGAGGCGCCGCGTGCCAATAGCGAAGCGATGAACCGGGTATATGATCTGGCCGAGGAGTTTGATCTGCCGGTGATGGTGCACAGCAACATTACCTCCTGGCGCGAGCGAAATCCGCTGTATCTGCAGGAAATTGAAGAGCCACTGCGTAATCACCCAGGCGTCCGGATCATCTGGGCCCATGCCGGTACCAGCATGGAGATTCACCGCCATCAGGATCGTCTGGAGTTCTTGCTGCCCACGCTGCGGCGCATGCTGACGGCCTACCCCAACCTGTATATCGACATGTCCTGGACGGTGCGCGAACCTTATCTGCTGAATGCAGAGGGCGAGCCTGACCCGGAGTGGGTGCGGTTGGTGGAAGACTTTCCCAGCCGCTTTATGCTCGGCTCCGACGTAGTCGGTCGCTTCGACAGCCTGGGTAAGTATATGAGCGGGTTTGATCCCTTTCTGGATGCCTTGAGCGAGGATGTTGCCCGCGCTGTTGCGCTGGACAACTTCCTGGCGGTATTGCCCCGCGCGCCAAGCGAAGATTGAACGGCCCCGCTCGTGGCGGGGCCGTTGCTGGGGTTACCGCGCTGCCGGCAACGTCAGTGGCGGCGCCTGCCAGTAGGCGCAGTTGTGGTAGCCCAGGAAGGTAAGGGCGCTACTGCTGGCGGCATTGGGTACATCCAGTACCTGCAGGTTGCCGGTGGCGGCCTGGGCCCAGCTGGCAGCAACGCCGTCGGTGGTGTTGGGGTCGCCGGTCTTGGCGAACTGTGTCCAGTAGTCGACCATTTCCTCGGACAGGCTCAACAGATCAGCCGTGTCACCAGAGTAGCGTGTCTGCATTACGCTATCCGGGTAGAGCACGTACGGAATCTCGCCGGCATGGGTGGCGCCCAGCGGGAAACTGACGGCCACTGGCGGCACCAGTGTCCAGGGCGCGTCCTCATCGCGGAACCAGTACTGAAAGGTGTTCATGCTGGCACCCGCGAAGGTGCTGGCATGCACGTAGGCGTTGCAGGCAAACATGAAGTCGGTCCAGATCGCCGACAGCGCCGCTTCAAAGGGCTTGGCGCTGCCGGCTACCCGCGCCAGGTAGTCGGTTGCAATCTGATCGGCGTCGTAGGGGACGCTGGCCTGATAGGGCTGAAAGAAGGCGTCGACACGGCTGCGGTATTCGGCTTCGTCGTCGATCGGGTTGCCGCCAACCTCATCCAGCGCCACGAACAGCGTGCCTTCGTTCTGGTTACTGCCGATCAGCACATCCAGGCTGTCATTGAAGCTGCCTTCGTTCAGTGCCTGCATGATCGACTTGGGTAGCAGGTCGGAGTCTGGGTCGACAGTCGGCATGGATTGCGACCCTTGAGCGGCCAGCAGGCTCGACACCGGCAGGGCGCGCAGACAGTCGGCGGCGGTGTCGAGGTCGGTACAGCCCAGGGCGTTGGCGACGCCCACACCGCCGGCCTGTGCTGCAGCCTTGGGCACCTGGAAGGGAGCGTATGAGCCGCTCTGCACGATGGCGCGCTGGAACAGGCCCTCGGTTTCTGCCCGTGGCGAGACGATGTGGCTCATGACACTGTGGCCGCCGGCGGACTCACCAAAAATGGTGACGTTATCGGCATCCCCGCCGAAGGCTTCGATATTCTGTTGCACCCAGCGCAGGGCCTGCTGCTGGTCCATCAGGCCGAAGTTGCCGCCGTTGGAGACGAGTGAGGGGTGGGCAAGAAAGCCCAGGTTACCCAGACGGTAGTTGAGGGTGACCACTACCACATCCTGCGCAGCCAGACGGGTCGGGTCATACTCGCCACCGCCGTTGCCAAAGACAAAGGCGCCGCCGTGAATCCACACCATCACCGGCAGGTCCTTGGCGTCGGTCGGCGTGTACACATTGAGGTACAGGCAGTCTTCGTCGCCGGCTGCGGCGCCGGTGGTGATGTCGCTCTGCGGGCAGCTGTTACCGAAGTCCTGGGAGAGGGTCAGTGTGCCGTTGCGCGCCTCAGGTGGCTCTGGCGGTGCAAAGCGCCGTTCGCCGACCGGGGGCTTGGCGTAGGGAATGGCGCGGAAGATACGCAGGTTGTCTGTCTTGATGCCGAGCACCTGGCCTTCCGTGGTGCTCACGGCCAGCGGGTTGGGCGTGGTGTCGTCGCCACCGCCACCGCTGGACAGGCAGCCGGTTAATGACAGCGCGGCAACCGCCAGGCTGAGGGTCTTGAATAGGGGGAGCCCGTTCGGGCGCGGGAAAGCAGCGTTCATTATTGTTGTCCTGTGCTTGGAAAAGGTCGGGGCAATTGCTCAGGTTGTCTCGTGATGGAGCAAACGCCTCGGCTGGCACGCAGACTATATGTGAAGTGCATCACGCCGGGCTAAACACGTCCGGGTGGTGTGAAAAGATGGGGCAGGTGGTTATGATGTCCGGTTTTTGTCGTTTGCAGTGCCATAAGAAAGAGATGCCCTGATGATGCAAGAAGCCTTTCCTGTCAGTTACATAGAGCCGGTTTTTCGTCCGCCAAGCGAGGCGCACTCGCTGATACTGCCGGTAACCAACGGCTGCTCCTGGAATAAGTGCACCTTTTGCGAGATGTACACGGCGCCGCAGAAGAAGTTTCGCGCCCGTGATGAGGCCGAGGTGCTGGAAGAGATTCGCAAGGTGGGTGAACGCTATATTGTTCAGCGCATATTCCTCGCCGACGGCGACGCCATGGTACTGCCGACCCATCGCCTGCTGCGCATCCTGCAGGCTATCGCCGAGCACATTCCCAGTGTCGAGCGAGTGACCTCCTACTGCCTGCCGCGCAACCTCAAGCGCAAGTCGGTAGAGGAATTGAGCGAGTTGCGCGATGCCGGGTTGGCTATGCTCTATGTGGGCGCCGAGTCGGGTGATGATGAGGTGCTGGAGCGGGTCAACAAGGGTGAAAGCTATGCCTCCACAGCCGACGCCCTGAACAAGGCCGGGGAAGCGGGGCTGAAGCGCTCGGTGATGATTCTTAATGGTCTGGGCGGCAGCACCTTGAGTGATCAGCACGCCGACCACTCGGCTCGTCTGGTGAATGAAACCCAGCCCGAGTTCGTCTCCACCCTGGTTGTCAGCTTCCCTCAGGGCATGGAGCGTTTTCAGGCCCGTTATCCGGATTTTGCGCCGCTGACACAGGAGCAGCTGTTCCAGGAACTGCTGCGTTTTGTCGGTGCGCTGGAGCTGGACAACACTACTTTTCGCAGCGACCATGCATCCAATGCGCTGGTGCTCAAGGGCGAGCTGGGCCGGGACAAGGCGCAGTTGTTGGGGCAGATCGAACAGGCGATCGCCCGTCCGCACTCGGCGGGTCTGCGGCCGGAGTGGATGCGCGGTCTCTAGCTGATAACTGAGGGCAGGTCACATGCGCACCTTGTTGATTGTATTGGGAATGCTGTCACTGACTGGCTGCATGAAACCGTCTGACATGCAGCAGCAGGCCGGCTACTACATGGGCGATGCGGGCCTGCTCAATCATTATCGCATCGAGCGCAGCAGTACCTGGGTGCTGCAGTCTGACTCCAAACTGTACATCGCTCAGGGGCATTTTCTGCCGATTGGCGAACCCTACGCCCGGCCTAATGTCGTAGCAGAAGAGGCGTTTGCTGCTGCGGTTGAGGTGTTTCCGGTAGTACGTCGCTCACCCCAGCCGTTAGGGCTGGAGGAAGCGCTGGCCGAAGCCGGCAGCTTTGGCTACGACTACCTGCTCTATACCCGCTTTGCCGCCGCCGACGATGCGGTGGGCAGCCGGGAAGAATGGGAAACCTCGGAGCAGTGGGGCGATGTCGGTCGAGACCGCGGTGTGCTGCAGCTGATGCTGCTTGAAGTGGGCTCGCGCCATCTGGTCGACTACGCCCGCATCGAGACCCGTGGCGGTTTTCTGCAGTTTTATAACGCCTCGCCCGATGACCTGCTGCGGCCACCGCTGCAGGACTACACCCGGCAATTGCTGGGTCGGCACTGACAGGCCGGGCAGGGCATTGCGCGCTGCCGGTTCGCAGTTGCCGTCCGGCAGATCCAACAGGAGAGCTCATGTCCCGTCGTGCACCACCCCCGCAATCCCTTCTCGACAGCATTCCTCAGCGTGGCGCGTTGCAACGCCGCGAGCCCGCCCCGGTAGAGCAGTGGGATACACCGTTGAGCGGCGAAATGGACATGCGCATTGCTCGCGACGGCACCTGGTATCACGAAGGTGACGCGATTGAGCGCAAAGCGCTGGCCCAGTTGTTTTCCAGCATTTTGCGGCTGGATGAGGATGGCCGCTACTACCTGGTAACCCCGGTCGAGCGCTGGGGCATCCAGGTCGATGACGCGCCCTTTGTGGCTACCCGCCTGCGTATCGAGGGACAGGGCGAGCAGCAGCGCCTGCACTTCACTACCAACCTGGAAGACGAGGTGACGCTGGACGCCGAACATCCGCTGCGCGTGCAGGTCGACCCCGACACCCAGGAGCCGGCCCCCTACATTCTGGTGCGCGGCAATCTCGAAGCGCTGATCGGACGTAACGTGTTTTACGAGCTGGCCGAGCTGGCTGTCGAGCATGAGCAGCAAGGGACTGCCCGCACCGGCGTCTGGAGCTGTGGTCAGTTCTTTGCCCTGGACGGCAGCCAGACAAACTGAGCGTCTCCTGTACCTGCCTATCAAACTCCCCTATATCCCCCAACAGGGGGGTGAATCCTCTTGGGTGACGTCTTCTAGCATCAGGGTCTGATCAGCCGACCGGAGCATGCGCCCATGGCGTACCTGATGGTGAACGACGTCCGCCTGCATTTCGAGCGTTACCCGCAGCCCGGCAAGCCGGTTCTGGTGCTGAGCCATTCGCTGTTTTTCGATTGGCGGATGTTTGAGCCGCTGATCGAGCAGTTGCACCAGGACTTCGAGATAGTGGTCTACGACCATCGGGGGCAGGGGCTGAGCAGCTGCGCCGGCAACCTGGATATGGATACCCTCACCGACGACGCGCTGGCGCTGATCGACGCGCTGGAGCTCGCGCCCTGCTACTTTGCCGGCAACTCCATGGGCGGCTTTGTCGCCCTGCGGCTGGCGGCACGTTATCCGCAGCGTCTGGCCGGTTGCATCGTGATGGGCAGCAGTGGCGACCTGGAGCGGCAGCTGGCCGAATTCGAGCCATTGGTCGAGCAGCTGGCCCGCGAGGGTGCTGCCGATCAGATCGATACCCTGATGTTCATCATGTTTGGTGACGACACCCTGCGCAGCCCGTCGCAAGCGGCGCTATGCGCTCGCTGGCGGGCGCGCATGCGCGAGCTCGGGCCGCGTATTGGGGAGGCGGCGCGCGGCGTTATCCATCGTCGCTCGGTATTGCCAGAGCTGACCGGCCTGCGCGTGCCGTTGCTGGTGCTTGCCGGCGAACAGGACCATGCCTACAGCGTCGCGCAGTCGCGGCAGATCATCGAGCACAGCGGCCACGGCGACTGCCAGGTGGTTGCTGGCGCAGGGCACTCGGTTGCCCTGGAACAACCCGGCCAGGTGGCCGAAGCCATTCGCCGTTTTGCCGGCAAGACGACCTGATCGCTGCATGCCATCAGGTCTGCACAATAAAAACAATGACAAACGAGTAGCCCATGACACACCTGACCACCCGCGCCCTGCGCAATAGCCTGATCCTTCCCCTGTTTGCCCTTGCTGGCGCCGTGCAGGCCGCGCCAGTGGATACTGCAGCCATGCTGGCCAGCGAAACCGACGGCAGCCAATGGCTCAGCTACGACCGCACCTGGGCCCAGCAGCGCTTCAGCCCGCTGACGCAGATCAGCACCGAGAATGTCCAGCAACTGGGCCTGGCCTGGTCAATCGACCTGGACAACAGCCGGGGGCTGGAGGCCACGCCCCTGTATCACGAAGGTGTGCTCTATACCTCGCTGTCCTGGAGCCGGGTGATGGCGGTGGACGCCGACAGCGGCGAGATTCTCTGGAGCTTTGACCCGGGCGTAGACAAGGCGAAGGGGCGTTCAGCCTGTTGCGATGCGGTTAACCGCGGTGTTGCGCTTTGGCAAGGCAAGGTCTATGTCGGCACCCTGGATGGCCGCCTGATCGCGCTGGATGCCAAGACCGGTAAGCCGCTGTGGACCCAGCAAACCACCGATGACAGCCAGCCTTACACCATTACCGGAGCGCCTCGGGTGCTCAAGGATCTGGTGCTGATTGGCAATGGCGGCGCCGAGTTCGGCGTGCGCGGATATTTTTCTGCCTACGACGCGGCGACAGGGGCGTTGCGCTGGCGCTTTTACACCGTACCGGCGAACCCGGCCGATGGTCCGCAGGACAGCCCGGCGCTGGAGGCAGCGCTCAAGACCTGGAGTGACCAGACGCGCTGGGATCTGGGCGGGGGCGGCACCGCGTGGGACAGCATGGCCTATGACGCCGAGCTGAATCTGTTGTACGTCGGCACCGGCAATGGCTCGCCGTGGAATCGCGAAGTGCGCAGCCCGGGTGGCGGCGACAACCTGTATCTGTCGTCCATTCTCGCCCTGCGACCGGAAACCGGCGAGCTGGTATGGCACTACCAGACGACCCCGGGAGACAGCTGGGACTACACCGCCACGCAGCAGTTGACCCTGGCGGAACTGGAGATCGACGGCAAGCCGCGTCAGGTCATCATGCAGGCCCCCAAGAACGGCTTTTTTTACGTGCTGGACCGGGCGACCGGCGAGCTGCTGTCGGCTGAAAAATTCGGCAAGGTAACCTGGGCAGAGCGTATCGACATGGCGACCGGGCGCCCGGTTGAAGCGCCCAATGCGCGCTATGAGAATGAGCCGGCGCTTATTTGGCCAAGCCCGTTCGGTGCGCACAACTGGCACTCAATGTCCTATAGCCCGCTGACCGGGCTGGTCTACCTGCCGTATCAGGAAATCCCCGCGACCTACGCCAACGAGGGCGGCAACTTTGTTGTGCGCAATGCCTTCAACACCGGCGCTGGCTTGGAGAACCGCTCGCTGCCAAGAGAATATGCCACTGGCGCGCTGATCGCCTGGGACCCAGAAAAGCAGGCGCCGGCCTGGCGTGTAGAACGACCCAATCACTGGAACGGCGGCACTCTGGTGACGGCTGGTAACCTGGTGTTTCAAGGTACCTCGGCTGGGCAGCTGGAGGCTTATACCGCAGACAAAGGTGACCTGCTCTGGCAGTTCCCGACCCAGACCGGGGTCATCGCCGCGCCTATGACCTATCAGCACAATGGTCAGCAGTATATTGCCCTGATGGCGGGGTGGGGCGGTGCGGCGGCGCTGTTCGGCGGTGATGCTGCGGTCGCGACGGGTACACGCAATATCAGTCGGATGCTGGTGTTCAAACTGGATGGCAAGGCGCAGCTGTCATCGCCGCCGCCGCAGCAAGCTATCGACCGGGTGCCGCAGCCGGTGGTTGCTGCCGCCAGCGATATTGAGCAGGGCGCGTTGAACTACGGTATTTACTGCACCGTCTGCCATGGCGTGGGTGCGGTCGGCGGGGGAACCATCCCCGACCTGCGCTATTCCAGTGATGCGGTGCGTGACGCCTGGGAAGCCATCGTGCTGCAAGGCGCCTTCCGTGGAAAAGGGATGGCCTCCTTTGCTGACAGCCTTTCGTCAGAGCAGGCTCAGCAAATCAAGTTGTACATCATGCAACGCGAATACGAGAGCTGGGCCGAGGTGCAGCAAGAGAATGCCCAATAAGCCACCGGTGGTCAGACCGTGACCGTTTGCGCCAATTGAGTATTTACTCTAAATGATGGCGTTCGTATGATGGGGTGACCGTGCCGGCAGGTCACCCCCGGATCGCCCAGTGTTCCTGCCGCGCTAGTGAAAATAACAATAAAAAGGCTGCCGCAGGCAGCCCGTGCTCGGCATGGACGGACTTCATGAACAGGAATCGCGTAGCCTGGATTGCGCCACAATCCACCCCCGGGCAGAACGGGGGAAACGAACTGCCTTTGCTGTTGGCCACCAAGATATCTCCGCCACGCCGTGGTCGAGGCATTCTGCCCCGTCCCCGCCTTGAACTCTACGCAGATCAGCTGCTGGAGCGTCGCCTCGCGGTGCTGGAGGCGCCGCCGGGTTTCGGCAAAACTACCCTCGCAACCATCTGGGCAGAACGTCTGAGCGCGCTGGGTCAGACTGTCGCCTGGCTATCGCTGGACGCCGAGGATGACAGCGCCCAGCGGCTGCTGTACTACATCTGCGCTGCCATCAACAAAGTGCTGCCAGAGGCCGGTCGGCGCTGCCTCGACTTGGGCGCCGAGCTCGGTTTTTTCAGTGCCGAGGCGCTGAGCAGTCTGTTGATCGATGATCTCGCCAGGCAGCCGACGCCACTGACCCTGTTTCTGGATGACTATCACTGTATAGACGACGAGGTGCTGGTCGAGGCGTTGCGCGTGTTTGTGCAGCGCGCACCGGAGCATGTGCATCTTGTGCTGGTCGGCCGCAAGGACGTGCCGGAGCCGATCGTTGAACACCTGTATGCCGATGATCGTCTGGAGATCGACAGCACCATGCTGCGCTTTGAGCTGGAGGAAACCCGCGACCTGTTTCGCAAGGGCGGCGTTCAGCCGGAGTTTGGTGGTGATGTCTGCAGCATCCAGCAGGCATCGGACGGCTGGATTGCTGCTCTGCGGGCCTACCTGCTGACCCCTGCGCAGGGCGCGGGGCGCCATCTGCCGCGCAGCATCAGCAACCTGTTTGATGACATTCTGGCGCAGTTGCCTGAGGCCATGGCGCGCTGCCTGTGTGCGGTCGGCGTGCTCGACAAGTTCAGCGCCGGCCTGCTGCAGGAGCTGCTCGGCGAAGCACAGGCCGATGAACTGCTGCTGCTCATGCGACGACGCCAGTTGTTCCTCAGCGTGCTGGATGAGCACGACACCTGGTTCAGCTTGCATCCGCTGTTCCGTGAGCACCTGCGCGCTGCCTGCCTGCGGCAGGATGAGGTGGCCGCACGCAAGCTGATGCTGCAGGCCGCCCGCTGGTTTGCCCAACGCCAACTCTGGTTTGATGCTATCAGGTTGGGCATGGACAGTGGTGATGTCGCGCAACTGCGCGAATGGATTCAAGATTGCGCCACCACGCTGATCGAACAGGGCGATTTCAGCACCCTGGTCGTGCTGGAAAAGCGCTGGCAGATGCAGGCGAGCGACAGCCCGCTGCCGCTCAAGGTCACCCGCGCCTGGGCCATGGGGCTGGCGCTGGAGCATGGGCCTGCGATGCGGCTGACCTGTGAGCTGGAGGCGGAGATTGAGCAGCAGACACCCAGCGAGGAGTCCAGCGCCATCTACTGGGAAGTGCAGGCGATCAAGGCCATGCTTTGGGCGCTGGATGATCGCTATGCGCTGGCGGCCCCGCTGGCCCGCGAGTGCGTCGAGTCAGGCTACTGCACCCAGTGGGCGGCCAACGTGTTGCTGAATGTCATCTGTGGCGCGCACATGCGTGCCTGCGAGTGGGATCAGCTCTACGCCTTGCCTCCAACCCAGCGCCGCAGTCAGGGCAATCGGGGGTACTTCCTGCATGAATGCTATCGGCAGTCTTTGTATGGCCTGGCCGAGATGTATCAGGGTCGTATCGTGCAGGGAATCGCAGCGCTGGACGAGCTGCTGCAGCAGGCGGCTAACCAGAGCGCCGCTGACATGCGTCGACCCAACCCGGTCTTGACGGCCTTACCCAAAGGCCTCGGTGCATATGGACATTACCTGCGCGGAGACTATGCCGAGGCAGAGAACCTGCTGCAGGAGTGTCTGCCCTACATCAAGATGGGCAGCTTTATCGAATGCACGGCCTTTGCCTATACCGCGCAGGTTCGTCTGCTGGCGCAGCAGGGGCGCTTTGCTCAGGCCCGCCGACTGTTGGATGACCTGGAGTCGCTCGCGCTGGCGCGGGATTGGCCGCGCCTGCAGGCGCGCGCGCTGCTTGAGCGGGTACGCTTGCATCTGCTGGAGCGCAAGCCACGCGAGGCGCAGGTGTGCAGCAATCTGCTGCAGCAACTGGCCAGTCTGGAGTGGCCGGATCAGTGGGTCGACCGGGAGTACTTTGCGCTGCTGGCACGCCTTTGGCTGGCGCTGGATGAGGACTGCTGCGAGCCGGGCCTGCTGGAGCAGGCATCAGCGCTGTTGGGGCGTTTTAAAGCGTCCGGGCTCTGGCTGTACTACCTGGAGTTGGGCGTTGTTGGCGGCTTGCTGATCAGCCGTGATCAAGGCGCCAACGCTGCGCTGCCGTTACTGTCGGCGGAGCTGGACCTGCTAGAGCAGAGTGGCGCCATCAGCCTGCTGACGGATCTGCCGACGCAGGATACCTGTGCGCTTCTGGCGCGCCTGTGCCCGTCCGCGTTGCAGCAGCGGGCCGCCAACCTGCTGGGCATTGATGCGACTGCTCAGAGCGAGCACTGCAGCCAGGCGTTGCTGGCGCTGACAGTCAAGGAGCGGCAGGTCGTTCAACTGGTAGCCGAGGGCAAGTCGAACAAGCAGATTGCCCGGGATCTGAACGTGACCCCGGAGACCATCAAGTCGCATATGAAGAGCATCTTCGCCAAACTCAAGGTGGATAATCGCGCGCAGGCGGCGGTGATGTTGCAGCAGGCGTAGCGGCCCGCGGCGGCTGCCGCGAGCCGCAAGCCGCAAGCCGCAAGCCGCAAGCTTCAAGCGAAAAGCAAAGCAGGGCGGGGGAATGGGTGAGATCAGCTTGCCGCTTAAAGCTTGCAGCTTGCCGCTAAAAGAAAGGCTCCCCCATGCCGCCCGGAGCAGCGGAAACGGCAGGGGGAGAGCAAAGGGAGGGGTTAGCGGATACCGGCGGCGCGCAGCGCGTTGGGAGTAAAGTCCGCAGAGGACGCTTCAAAGCTGAAGTCGTAGTTCTTGCGTTCTTCGTTGGTCATGCCCAGGGCCATGTAGCGGCCGTTCTGCAGGTCGTACAGGGTTTCCAGTGCGTAGCCCGGGATCTTCAGGTCAAAGCGTTGCAGGGCAATAGCCTCGGCCACCCGCCACAGGCCGCTGCGGCCATCGTAGTGGTCGATTTCGCCGGCTTGCCAGTTGTCTTCGTCGATAAAGAAGTGGCGCTTGGCATAAACATGCCGTTGACCTTCCCTAAGTGTTGCTTCCACTTCCCACACGCGATGCACTTCGTAGCGCACCAGGTCCTGATTGATGTGGCCCTGCTGGATGATGTCGTCGTACTTCAGCTCGCGTGAGGCGATGGCGAAGTTGTTGTAGGGAATCAGCAGCTCGCGTTTGCCGACCAGTTTCCAGTCGTAGCGGTCAGGTGAGCCGTTGTACAGATCGTAGTTGTCCGACACGCGGGTACCGTCGGCGCTGAACGCCGGGCCGTCATAGGCAACCTGTGGGGCGCGTCGCACGCGGCGCTGGCCTGCGTTGTACATCCACGCGGCGCGCGGCTCCTTCAACTGGTTGATGTTTTCGTGCACCAGCAACACGTCACCGGCCAGACGCGATGGCGACAGGATGCGCTGGGTGAAGTAGAACATCAGGTTGTCGGAGATCTTCGGGCCGTAGTCAGTCAGCGCGGTGGCGAAGCTGAAGGCATCCTGCAGGATCACCATGGTATTGGAACCGTTGGCCTGTGGTGTGGCCTGGGCAATCACCCGCTCGAAGCTGCCACCCCGGTAGCGAGTGATATGGTTCCAGATGACCTCGACGCCACTCTGCGGGATCGGGAAGGGGTAGGCGGTATCAAAGTTCTCCAGGCCGTTGCCCCCTTCGACCAACCGGGTGTTGACCGCGTTGCGCGCGACCGCATCGAATACTTCCTGCGGTACGGTGGCGCTGCGATTGGTCTGGAAGACGCGCAGCTTATAGGTGTCCGGGTAGCGCTGCAGCATGGCCTTCTGCCCCGCTGTCAGCAGCTCGGCGTACTGGTCCATATTGGCGGCTGTCACGGTATACAGCGGCTGTTCGCCCGCGAAGGGGTCGGCAAAAAAGCCATCACTGTCAACGGCGGCAGCGTCGGTGGCCATGCCGCCGGTCCATTCCGGAATGGTCCCGCTGGCGTTGCCGGCGCGCTCGGCGCCCATCGGCGTCAAGGTGGTTTGCAGTGTGGCGGCCTCCTCGGGGGAGACGGCGGCACTTACAGACAGCGCCAGGGTGCTGAGCAGGGCACCGCCAAGCAGGTGCAGGGATTGTTTATGCATCATTTTCATCGCTTGCTCCGTTTCTTATTAGAAGTTCACGCCGACGCTGACGGCGACGAAATCGCGGTCGGTGTTGGGGTTGTAGTCGCCGCCGAAAAAGTTGGTGTAGTTGATGCTGGCGTTGTACTTGTTGTTGTACACGCCGGTCAGACCAACGCTGGCGGCCATGGAGCCTTCAACAAAGTTCGGGCCAGTGCCGTCGACATCATGAGAGAACGCGAAATTGGGTTTGAGCGCGACGCCAGCGAAACCTTCGTACTCCATATTGACCACGGCGCGGTAGCCCCAGGAGCTGCTGGTGTAGAAGCCGTCGTAGGTACACTCGGACGGGTCGGCTGCGTTCAAACCTTCACAGACGCCGGGAACTGCCAGCGGGCCGGAACCGTAGAGCGAGTCGCGACCGTAGCGCAGTTCGTTGATGCCTTTTTTGACCCCGCTAATATGGTTGTAGCCGACTTCTCCAATGACAGTCATGCTGCGCGCACCCAGGATGTTGTCGAAGATTCGGATCGCAGTGACCTGAGCCTGAGTGACCGGCAGGCGCTTGTAGCCCTGGATGACGGTGCCGGCAGGGATAGGGACACCCAGCGTCGCGCCAGGTACATGGCCGCTGGTGGTGAGCGGGGTGGCGCTATTGCCCAAGGCGGCACCGGTCAGGTCGTTTGAGCTGATCTGTACGGGCTGGTTGGGGCGGTAGCTCACCTCGCCAGATAGCGCAGTGCCCCCCAGGTTGGTCTGGAAGCTCATGCCGTAAATGCGGATGTCTTCCGGATAGGCGAGGAAATAGTTGCCCAGCATCGGCACATCGACCTGGCCAGTTTGCGAGTTCAGCTCAGCGTCACCCAGCTGCGGGAACTGTCCGCCTCCTGAGATCGTGTTGTACGTCGGCAGGCGACTGTGAATGTTCATGAAATACAGGCCAAACTCGGTCTGGTGCAGCTGCTCGGCGTAGTAACGGAAGGACACACCAAATTGACCTTCGTCTTTGGCATCAACGTCACCGGCTCGTGGTACGTAGACAAAGGTCGGGTCACCGTTGGCACCGTTCTGACTGCCGCCAACGCCCACCTGATAGCAGCCGTCAGCCAGGGTGTCGCTGGGTGAGAAAAAGGTACCGCAGTTGTCGATAACGGTCTGATCCCACTCCAGCTGATAAAACGCCTCCATACCCAGGTTGTCGGTCAGGCTTTGGGACAGATAGATCATGTTTACCGGGATCAGGCCTTCCTTGATCTCGGCACCGGGACGGCGGAAGGCGGCAACGTCGATGGGGTTGATGCTGTTGATGCCATTCTGAATAAAGGTACTTTCACCCCAGCTGACCACTTGCTTACCGATGCGCACCGAGCCCGGCATGTCGCCAATCGCGTAGTTGTGGTAGAGGAAGGCATCAAGTAGCTGAATGCCGGATGCCTTGGCGGCGGTCTTGCGGTTGTCGTCGCTGATGTCGTAAAGGTCCTGATGGCCGTCCTTCAGCTCGAAGTCATACCAGTACTTGCCGCGCAGAAATACGCCGGTGTCACCGTATTGCAGTGACAGATCGTGAATACCCTTGAAGATCGTCGAGAACGCGTCGCCCTTGTCGAAGTTGAGTCGGTTGTCGTCGGTATTGGCAGCGTTGGCGTTGCCACCGCTGTTGGCCCAGATGAAGTCCTTGTCGGGGCTGGCAGTGGCCCAGCTTGAGCCTATTGAAATACTGGAATCGAACTGCCCCTCAATATCGCCGATATCAAATCGCACGGCGTGGGCGGGCAGGGCGGTGGCCATTGCAACGGCGACGACCATGGGTTTGAGACTGGCGTGCGCTATGGTTTTTGTTTTTATGCTTTTCATGTCTGTCCTCGCGTCGAGCGCTTGTTGTTATTGAGGAACCTTGCGGGCTGACAGGCGGTTTTTGCCGTCTATCAGGCATCGCTGTCATCGACTCTATGCGGATGTTTTGGTGGTTTATCCCCCCCTAATGGGGGAGCGCCGGGGCGTATGTCGAGTGACTGTGCAGTCAGCGGATTGCCCGGGCGCGCTTGCGCTACCAGCGGCCTGGTACATAATGCGTGCGGAGCAGGTATCCGGGTCTCAAGGAGAGTGGCTGATGACGATTCCCCCGTTGTTTATTGGTGCCAATGCCAGTACTGGCGTTGTTATTGCGCCGCGCATGGCCAATCGCCATGGTTTGATTGCCGGCGCTACGGGTACAGGCAAGACCATTACGCTGCAGGTACTGGCGCAGGCCTTTTCGGCCCAGGGGGTGCCGGTGCTGGTGCCGGACATCAAGGGGGATTTTTCCGGCATCGCCAAACCGGGTGTGGTATCGGAAAAGCTGCAGCAGCGTGCTCAACGCGTCGGCATTGAGGCGCTGAAGCCCAAGGCTGCGCCGGCGGTGTTCTGGGATGTGTATGGCGAGAAGGGGCATCCGCTGCGTCTGACCATCTCCGAGCTGGGGCCGCAACTGCTGTCGCGGTTGTTGGGGCTGAATGAAACCCAGAGCGGAATCATCGATATTCTGTTCCGGGTTGCCGACGATCTCGGCTGGCTGCTGCTCGATATGAAAGACCTGCGCGCGATGCTTAATCATGTATACGAGCAGCGTGCTGAACTGGGGCCGCGTTACGGCAATATTTCACCGGCCAGCGTCGGCGCCATCCAGCGGTCACTGCTGCGGCTGGAGCAGCAGGGTGGCGAGCAGCTATTCGGTGAGCCCGCCGTCTCGCTGGATGACTTTCTGCAGGTGGATGCGCATGGGCAAGGCGTAGTCAATATCCTGCATGCCGAGCGCCTGTACCGCGAAAGCCCGCTGGGGTACGCCTGTATTCTGCTCTGGTTGCTGTCTGAGCTGTTTGAGCAGTTGCCGGAGGTCGGTGATGCCGACAAACCGCGTTTCGTCCTGTTCTTTGATGAAGCGCACCTGCTGTTCAACGACACGCCCAAAGCGTTGCTCGACCGGATCGAACAGGTCGTGCGGCTGATTCGCTCCAAAGGCGTGGGTGTCTACTTTGTCACGCAAAGCCCGCTGGACTTGCCCGACACCGTGCTGGCCCAGCTCGGCAACCGCGTGCAGCACGCGCTGCGTGCGTTTACTCCACGTGACCAGAAGGCCGTGCGTGCGGCGGCTCAGACCTTCCGCGCCAACCCGGCACTGGATACCGAAGCGGTGATTACCGCGCTGGGCGTGGGTGAGGCGCTGGTGTCGGTGCTGGACGAGAAGGGTTCGCCGTCCATCGTGCAACAGATCTGGGTGCGGCCGCCGGACAGCCAGATGGGGCCGATCACTGATGCGGAGCGTGCCGCGATGATCGACGCCTCTGCACTCAAGGGGGCGTACGACGAGCCCGTCGACCGTGAATCTGCCTATGAACTACTGCAACAGCAGGCCGAGCGCTCGCTGTCCGAGGACAAGCCGCAGACACGCACCCAAGGCAGCGCAAGAGCACGCAAGGAGAAGAGCATGACCGATGAGGTCACTGACATGATCACCTCCTTCGGACGCAGCGCCATGCGCTCGATTGGTACTCAGCTGGGGCGGCAAATCGTTCGCGGTTTGCTGGGTTCGCTGCGCAGTCGCTGAGGCGGTTACATTCAGCGCTGAGCACAGGGATAATGGCCGCAGCTTAAAAGGAGAACTGAATGCCCGCGCTTGACTTGACCCTGCTGTTACCCGTGCTTTCACTCGCGCTGTTGGCTGGCTGGGGCGTGACCGCCTGGTTGCTGGTACGCCGCAGCAGCCTTTTGCAGGAGCAACTGAGCGAGACCCAGGCGCGTTTGGCCGAGACGCAGACGCTAGCGCAGCAGGCGCAGCTCGAGCTGCATCAGCAGGGCAGCGAGCGAGTGGCGCAGTTGACTCGCATCGAGCACCTGCAGGAGTCACTGGCCGAGCTGCGTGAGCAGCAACAAACCTTGCAATCCCGGCTCAGCGAGCAGCAGGCCCAACAGCAGCATTGGCAACTACAGGCCGAGCGCGCGCAAACGCTCGGCACAGAGCAGGGGCGTCAGCTCGACGAGCTGCGCAGCGAACGCCAGCGGCTGCAGGGGCGTCTGGATGCAGTGCAGCATGAGCATGAAGCACTCAAGGTGCGTTACTCCACGCTGGAAAGCTCGGTGGAGCAGCGCCAGCAGCACTTTGCCGAGCAACAGCAGCTGCTTAAGGACAGTCGCGACCAGCTGAAGATGGAGTTCGAGCAACTGGCGGGCAAGATCTTTGAAGCCAAGGGGCAGGCCTTTTCGCAAACCAGTCAACAGTCGCTGGATGCGCTGCTTAAACCCTTCCGTGAGCAGATCGACCAGTTCCGCGCCAAGGTTGAGGATATCCACCACAAGGATACCCAGCAGCAGGCGACCTTGGCGGCGGAGCTGAATCACCTGAAAGAACTGAACCGCCAGATTACCCAAGAGGCGCATGACCTGAGCACTGCGCTGCGCGGCCAGAAGAAGACCCAGGGCAACTGGGGCGAACTGATTCTGGAGAACGTGCTGGAACGCTCCGGGCTGCGGGCCGGCAAGGACTTCCAGCGTGAGGTCAGCATCAACAACGCCGAAGGCAAACGCCAGCGTCCGGACGTGCTGGTCTATCTGCCGCAGGACAAACACCTGATCATCGACGCCAAGGTGTCGCTCAACGCCTACACCCGCTATATCAACAGCGAGGACGAGGCCGAGCGGCGCATTGCCCTGAGCGAGCATGTGCAGTCGGTCAGTGATCGTATCCGTGAGCTCTCGGATCGCAATTATTTTGAGCTGCCGGGGCTGAATGCGCCGGAGATGGTGTTTATGTTCATCCCCATCGAGTCTGCCTTTGTTGAGGCACTAAAGGCGGATGAGAGCCTGTTCCAGAAGGCGATTGAGCAGAATGTGCTGGTGGCAACCCCGACCACGTTGCTGACCAGTCTGAACATCGTGCGTCAGTTGTGGCGCTTTGAAGACCAAAACCGGCACACCGCGGAGCTGGCCGACCGCGCCGGCAAGATCCACGACAAGCTGCGCACCTTTCTGTCGAGTATGGACGGCATTGAAAGCAGTCTGGATAAGGCGTCGCAGGCCTATCGCAAGGCGCGGGACCAGCTGGTCGACGGGCGTGGCAATCTGGTCAAACAAGTTAACGAGTTCAAGGAGCTGGGCGTTTCGGTCAAGGCGGAACTCAGTGAGGAGTGGACCGAGCGAGCCGCGCTGGAGCTGTCGCACGAACGCGGCGAAGAGACGCCCTGATACAGTGCATTGCCCCGGGCTGGGGCAAATGCATTAGAGGTGGAAATCACCATTGGCTTCCGGCTGATAGAGCACATCGATAATTTTTAGCCGCAGGGGCCGCCCGGCCGGGCCCTGCCAGTTGATGCTCTGACCGACCTTCAGGCCCAGCAGCGCCATGCCAACCGGCGCGAGCACGGAAATGGTGCCGGGGCGGCCAGCCTGTTCCGGGTAGACCAGGGTCAGCACAAACTCCCGATCGCTGGCCTCGTCAATGAAACGCACCGTCGAGTTCATCGTAACCACGTCCTTGGGAATCTGTCGGTGGCTGATGACGCGTGCGCGCAGCAGTTCGTCCTCCAGCGCTTCGAGCATTTCCAGCGGGGCCGGTATATCGGCCATTACCTTCTCCAGGCGTTGAACATCCAGACGGGTCAAGACGATTGCAGGGGATTTGTTCATGGCGAACGGCACTACTCCTTGATCAGAGTTGGGTAAAAATAAGGTAAGGGAAAACGTCGACAGGACGCCGACCTGTCGACCCTAACAGATTGACGCTGAGTTGCAAGGCGGTGAATGTTTCCAATTGTGCCCCAGAGTAGTGCATAAGAAAGCTGTCCAAATGGTCAGTGACCTGAATTGGTGCGCGCCTCACTGCGCCGTCCTCGTGCATCCCCCGGAACTCGGGAGCGCTTATGTGGCATGGCACTTGCTCTGTAAAAACCGATATTGGGTTGGAAACGAGTACGCATGACACACGCCTGGCACCTTGAGCAGCATGACAGCGCATTGAACTGGCAGGCCGGGTTGCGGCTTGGTTTTGTGCGCTGCGGCGCGCGCACCCAGCTGGCTCACACCAGTCACCGCGGCCCGTTGCGCGTGCAGCGTCCGTTTACTCCGGAAGGGGTTGATTGCCCGCATTTGTACATTTTGCACCCACCGGGCGGGCTGGTCAGTGGCGACAATCTGCGTCTGCAGGCCGATATGCAGGAGAACGCTTGTGCTGTCCTGACTACGCCATCCTCCGGCAAGTTCTACCGTGCCCGTGATAACGGCACCCTGCAGGTACAGCACAATCGCTTTACCTTGGCGGCTGGCAGTAGTCTGGAGTATCTGCCGCAGGACACCATCGCCTTCGAGGGCTGCAACGCGCGCATGATCACCCGCATCGATCTGGCCGTGGATGCTCGCTGCGTGGCCTGGGATTTGCTCTGCCTTGGGCGCCCGGCAGCAGGTGAGGGCTTCAGCTATGGTCAGGTAGACCAGCGGCTGGATGTCTGGCGCGATGGCCGGCCGATTTACATCGAACGCAACCAGTTCGTCGGTGGCGATCCGTTGTTGGCAGCCCGCTGGGGGCTTGGCGGCTGTGGCGTCAGTGGTACCTGGCTGGCGACTGTGCAGCTGGACCGCCAGCAGATGGATGACCTGCGCGAGAGTCTGACCGATTGCCCCGAGCTGGCGCTGACCCAGCGCAACGGGCTGCTGATTGGGCGTTATCTCGGCCTGCATGCCGAGCATGCGCGCAATACCTTTATTCGTCTGTGGCGGCAGTTACGTCCGTTGATCAACGGCCGTGAACCCTGTGCACCACGCATCTGGAACACTTGAGATGGAGCCCTCTTCATGGAGCTTACACCCCGCGAGAAAGACAAGCTGCTGCTGTTTACCGCCGCGCTGCTGGCCGAGCGCCGGCTGGCCCGTGGCGTAAAGCTGAACTACCCCGAGTCGATGGCCTATATCAGTGCCGCCATCATGGAAGGCGCGCGCGATGGTCGCAGCGTGGCCGAGATGATGAGTTATGGCCGCACGCTGCTGACCCGCGAGCAGGTCATGCCCGGCGTGCCGGAGCTGCTGGCCGAGGTGCAGGTCGAAGCCACCTTCCCGGACGGCACCAAGCTGGTCACCGTCCATAACCCGATTCCCTGAGGAGCCCGTCATGATTCCAGGAGAAGTGCAAACCCGGCCCGGTGTGCTGCAACTGAACGAAGGGCGCGAAACACTGGTGATCAGCGTCGCTAACAGCGGTGATCGTCCGGTGCAGGTCGGCTCCCATTACCACTTTGCCGAGACTAACCCGGCGCTGCAGTTTGATCGCGATGCGGCGCGAGGCTTTCGTCTCAACATCGCCGCCGGCACCGCGGTGCGCTTTGAACCGGGGCAGAGCCGCGAGGTAGAACTGGTGGCGCTGGCAGGTGAGCGCAAGGTCTATGGCTTCCGTGGCGACGTCATGGGCAGTCTCTGAGCAGATCTGGGAGAAGCGAACAATGGAAATCAGCAGACAGGCCTATGCGGAAATGTACGGCCCAACCACCGGCGACCGCGTTCGCCTCGGTGATACCGAGCTGTGGATCAGTGTCGAGAAGGACCTGACCCGCTACGGCGAAGAAGTGAAATTCGGTGGTGGCAAGGTCATCCGTGATGGCATGGGGCAAAGCCAGCGTACCCGCGCCGAGACGCCGGATACCGTCATCACCAACGCCCTAATCGTCGATTGGTGGGGCGTCATCAAGGCCGACGTGGCGATCAAGGATGGCAACATCCAGGCGATCGGCAAGGCCGGCAACCCGGACATCCAGCCCGGCATCGACATCATCGTCGGGCCGAGCACCGAGGTGATCGCCGGTGAGGGCATGATCCTTACCGCTGGCGGCATTGATGCGCATATTCACTTTATCTGCCCGCAGCAGATTGATGAGGCGCTGATGTCCGGTGTGACCACCATGATCGGTGGCGGTACCGGCCCGGCCACCGGCACCAACGCGACGACCTGTACGCCGGGTGCCTGGCACATCGGCAAGATGCTGCAGTCGGCCGAATGCTTTCCGATGAACCTGGGCTTTCTCGGCAAGGGCAACGCCAGTCTGCCGGACCCGCTGGAAGAGCAGATTCAGGCCGGTGCCATGGGCATGAAACTGCACGAAGACTGGGGCACCACCCCGGCGGCCATCGATTGCTGCCTGAGCGTGGCCGATGCCTTTGACGTGCAGGTGGCGATCCATACCGACACCCTGAACGAATCAGGCTTTGTTGAAGACACCCTGGCGGCCATCAACGGTCGGGTGATTCACACCTACCACACCGAAGGTGCCGGTGGCGGTCACGCGCCGGACATCATTAAGGCCTGCGGCGAATCCAACGTGCTGCCGTCCTCGACCAACCCGACGCGGCCCTACACCATCAACACCGTCGATGAGCACCTCGACATGCTGATGGTCTGCCACCATCTCGATCCGGCCATCGCCGAAGATGTGGCCTTCGCCGATTCGCGCATTCGCCGCGAGACCATCGCCGCCGAAGACATCCTGCATGACCTGGGCGCCTTCTGCATGATCTCCTCCGACTCCCAGGCCATGGGCCGTGTTGGTGAGGTGATTACCCGAACCTGGCAGACCGCGCACAAGATGAAAGTCCAGCGTGGCCCGCTGGAAGGCGACGATGATTGGTCCGATAACGCGCGGGTCAAACGCTATATTGCCAAGTACACCATTAACCCGGCGATCACCATGGGCGTTGGTCATGTGGTCGGCTCGATTGAAGTCGGCAAACTGGCGGATCTGGTGCTGTGGAAACCGGCGTTCTTCGGCACCAAGCCGAGCCTGATTCTCAAGGGCGGGGCCATTGCAGCGGCGCCCATGGGTGATCCGAATGCCTCCATTCCGACGCCGCAACCGGTGCATTACCGGCCGATGTTTGGCGCCTTCGGGCGGGGCATGGACACCACCTGCCTGACCTTTGTCTCGCAGGCGGCGATTGATGCTGGCGTGGCGGAAAAGCTGGGCCTGAAGCGTCGTCTTGAGGCCGTGCGCAATACCCGCACTATCAGCAAGGCCGACATGAAACTGAACGATTATCAGCCGGACATCAGCGTCGATCCGCAGACCTATGTGGTCAAGGCCGACGGCGTTGAGCTGCTTTGCGAACCGGCTGACGAGCTGCCATTGGCGCAGCGTTACTACCTGTTTTAAGGAGAGCACGATGCTGGAATGTCATGCCTGGCTGGAGGACGAGTCCGGTCCCCATGACCACGTACTGGAGCTGACCTACGAGCTGCGTACCCGCAGCCGTCTGCGTGCCAAAACGGTTGCCGGAGACGAAGTCGGTCTGTTTCTGCCCCGTGGCCGTGTGCTGGCGCAGGGCGATCGTCTGCAGTGCCTCGATGGCAGTGTGCTGATGATCGCCGCCGCGCCGGAAAAACTCTCGCGCGTTGTTTGTGACGACACCCTGAAACTGGCCCGCGCTGCGTATCACATGGGCAACCGCCACGTGGCGCTGGAGGTGCATGCGACCGAGCTGCGCTACCAGTGCGATCACGTGCTGGACGCCATGCTGGTGGGCTTCGGGCTGGAGGTCGAGCAGATCACCGCGCCGTTCAACCCGGAGAAGGGCGCGTATCACAACCACAGTCACAGCGTAGCCACGCCGGCCGCGCCGCTGCTGCGCCTCGCTGGGCATGCCCATGACTGAGGTGAGCCCGGTTGCTGATCTGGCCCTGCTGCGTGTGCTGCAGCTGGCCAGCCCGGCGCTGCCGATTGGTGCCTACGCCTACTCGCAAGGGCTGGAGTACGCCATCGAGCAGAACTGGGTGAGTGACATCGACAGTGCCGCCCACTGGCTGGGCGGTTTGCTTGGTCACTCGCTGGCGAAGCTGGATATTCCGTTGCTGCTGCGCCAGTACGATGCGCTGGAGCGTGATGATGAAGGCGCGCTGTTTTCCTGGAACGACTGGTTGTTGGCCAATCGGGAAACGGCAGAGTTGTACCTTGAAGACAGCCAGCAGGGCGGGGCGCTGCTGCGTCTGCTCAAATCGCTGGCGGTGCCGGCGGCGATGGAATGGCCGCAGGGCGAGCCGATTGCGCTGATGACCGCATTGGCGATGGCCGGGCAGCACTGGCAGACCGGCGCTCGTGCGCTGGCGCTGGGTGCGCTCTGGAGCTGGCTGGAAAACCAGACCGGCGCCGCAACCAAATTGATTCCGCTCGGGCAGACCGACGCCCAGCGGTTGCTGGATCGCATGCTGCCCGATTTGCCTGCTGTGGTGGATACCGCCGCCATGCTGTCAGCCGATGATCTCGGCGCAGGATTACCGGGCCTGGCCTTTGCCAGCGCCCGCCATGAACATCAATACACCCGATTGTTTCGATCTTAAGGAGCACTGACACATGACTTCCAGACCTGCACTGCGGGTAGGCATCGGCGGACCGGTCGGGTCCGGCAAGACCGCGCTGGTTCGCACCCTCTGCGAGCGCCTGTACCCACACTACAACCTGGGCGTGATCACCAATGACATCTACACCCGTGAAGACGCCGATTTCCTGTTGCGCCATCAGGCCCTGCCGGAAGACCGCATTCTCGGGGTAGAAACTGGGGGCTGCCCGCACACCGCGATTCGCGAAGATGCGTCCATGAATCTGGCGGCGGTGGCCGAATTGCAGGAACGCTTCCCGGACATGGAACTGGTGCTGGTGGAGAGCGGCGGTGACAACCTGGCTGCGACCTTCAGCCCCGAACTGTCTGATCTGACGCTCTACGTGATCGACGTGTCTGCCGGCGACAAGATTCCGCGCAAGGGTGGCCCGGGCATCACCCGCTCCGACCTGCTGATCATCAACAAGACCGACCTGGCCCCGCTGGTTGGTGCCGATCTGGATGTGATGGACCGTGACGCCAAGAAGATGCGCGGCGAGCGTCCGTTCGTGTTCTCGAATCTCAAGAGTGGTCAGGGCGTAGAACAGATCATCGAGTTCATCGCCGCCCAAGGCATGCTCAAAGCCCCGCCGAGCGCTGCCGTCGGCCAGTAAGGTTTTTTTAAAGCGCTGATCAGCTCCGGAGCCAAGGGCTTTTGGGGGATCAGCGCTTTTTTGTGCGTGGACTCACCCACGTTTTCCGGAAACTCGTTTCTCTCGACCTGTAAGCGCCGAGTACACTACCGGCTGAATGCAGTGTGGATGGCGAAACGGAGTAGACATGAAAAAAGTACTGGTACTGGCTGCTATGGTCGGCCTGCTGGCAGGTTGCTCGGATAACAACGAGGTCGGGGATGTATCGCTCGGGGTATTCACCCTCAAGGACATCAAACTGCACTCGCTGGTAGATCCTGAGGTGCCTGGGGTGACTTGTCATATCGCCTCTATCGAAGCAAACCTCAGCTTTTCAGATCCCAGCGACAGCGCAATCTCCTGCCGTCAGACCGGCGAGATAACGCCGCAGATGATTGCCCAGATTGATAAAAGTGATTCGGGTGAGATTGTCTTCAGACAGTCCAAGAGTATTTTCTTCAAGACGATGAAGGTGCGGCGTATTTACGATCCGCAGCACCAGACGCTGATGTATCTGTCCTACTCAACCAAGGAAACCACCGGCAGCTTCAAACATAGCCTGTCCACCGTGCCGCTATGGGGCACGGCTGCCTACCAGACTGCTCCTTCAGCAGGTGTGGCGGTCGAATAATAGCTTAACCCGCACCGCAGCAAAACCAGGGAAGCTGGCCTGCGCTTCTTTGGCGACTGGTCAGTGCTTCGCGCCTAAGCGGGGTAGACTGTCAGCACGAATTGTTTCTGGAGTAGCAGGATGCAAAACCTGAAGCAGATAGGGCTTTTTGTTCGCACCAACCTGTGGATTATCCCGTTGGCGTTGCTGCTGGTGTGGCTGTTGTTTCGCTTTCTTGACCCGGCGCCGCCGCGGGTGCTGGTGATGACCACAGGCGACGAAGGCGGCAGCTATCACCGCTTTGGTCTGGCCATGCAGCGGGAGTTGGCCAAACAGGACCTGGAGTTGCAGCTGCGCCCCAGCCGCGGGTCGCTGGATAACCTGCAGCGTTTGACCGATGGCTCAGGTGAGGTACAACTTGGTCTGATCCAGAGCGGCACCGAGCTGCTGCTGGAGCCAGGGCAGCGCAACCAGTTGATCGGCTTGTCGGCGTTGTATCACGAGCCGTTGTGGCTGTTTCAGCGTAAGGGCGAGAACATCACACGGCTGTCGGACTTGCAGGACAAACGCGTGGCGGTGGGCAGCGAAGGCAGTGGCACCTGGGCGGTGCTCAAGGGCTTGTTCGAGCAGCGACAGGATGGCTCGCGACTGGAGCAGCTTAACAATGGCCTGTGGCGCAAGATGGGCAGCTCTGCCGCGACTGACGCGCTCCTGGCCGGTGAAATCGACGCGGCCTTTTTGGTGTTGCCTGCCGACAACCGGCTGGTAACGCGCCTGGCGGCTAACCCGGATATCTCCCTGGTCAACCTCGCCCAGGCCGATGCCTTTGCTGCGCGCTTGCACTTTCTGGAGGCATTGGAGGTGCCCACGGGGCTGCTGAATATTGCAACCAACACGCCCCAGCAAGACACCAAGGTGTTGTCACCGGTAGCCACGCTGGCGGGTAATCAGGACTTTCACCCGGCGCTGACCGCGGTGGTGCTGGAGGCCGCGCGCAAGGTGCTGCGCGAGGGCAACCTGCTCGACAAACCGGGGCGTTTTCCGGCAGGTGAGCCCATGGGGCTTGAACTGAGCAAGGAGGCAGACTACTACCACCGCCAGGGTATGCCTTTTTTGCAGCGCTACCTGCCGTTTCAGGTGGCCTCGGCGATTGACCGCTATGTGGTGCTGATCATTCCCTTTATCGCCATCATGTTTCCGCTACTCAAGACCATGGGGCCACTGTATCGCTGGCGTGTGCGTGCTCGGGTGTATCGCTGGTACGAGCACCTGCGGCGCATCGATAAGCTGATCTACAGCGGCAAGATCAAGCAGCAATACGCCGAGCAGATTCAGGGACTCAAAGCGCTGGAGTCGGAGTTGAATCACGTTGATGTTCCGCTCTCCTATGCCCACGAGCTCTACAGCCTGCACTTGCACGTGCGCTACATGATTTACCGGCTGGAGACGCTGCAGGCCGAGGAGGAGGGCGGCGAGAAACCTTCGCCGGCCTGAGCGCTGACAAAGCAGGTAACCTGCTCGATCACCGGCGCCCAGTGCTGAAAGGGAGCGGCCAGGGCGAGCAGGATTTTGATGTGGCCGAGATCTGCCAGCACCGCCCTCTGGACACTAACGTCCTGTGCCTGCAGCGCACGGGTCAATTGCTCGGTATTGCGCTGCGGATCAACCAGATCGTCATCGGCGCCGGCCAGCAGCAGTGCGGGCGGACTCTTTGCACTGGCGTGGACCAGCGGCTGTGAGTCGACCGGCGTTTGCGGGTGATAAAAAACCGGCTGCACGTCGGGGTTGATGATCGGCAGAAAATCATAGGGGCCGGCCAGGCCGATCCAGCCGTTGATCACCTCGGGAGAGAGGCTCTGCTGGGCCAGCCAACGGTCATCCAGCGCGAGCATGGCCGCGTTGTAGGCGCCGGCGCTGTGGCCCATGACAAACAGCGGGCCGTTCGGACTGTGCCACTCGCCTCGGTGTGCCTGCGTCCAGGCCAGCGCCTTGGCGCTATCGCGCAGAAACTCGGGGTAACGCACCTCGGGGTAGAGTCGGTAGTCGGGGATCACGGCGATCATGCCGCGACTAGCCAGCGCCTGCCCGACAAACCGATAGTCCGCGCGCTCGCCGTTGCGCCAACTGCCCCCGTAGTAGAAAACCACCACGGGGGCGTCCGGTTTCAGCTCTGCTGGCAGGTAAACGTCCAGTCGCTGGCGCGGCAGCTCACCATAGCTGAGACCCTTAAGGGCGTCATAGCCGCTGCTAGGCACCAGCCAGTTGATCGGTGCCAGGGCTGAGCAACCACTCATGAGCGTCGTGATCAGCAGTAACAGAGTGCGAAGTAACGGCATGGAGCCCCCTCAGATTCGCGTGTTTGACAGCCTTAAGGCTGTTACAAGCTATTGCATTTGTCTTTCGCCCAGCAGCGCTTGCACCTACCATGGCATGGTAGCCCGGAGAAGAGGTGAGCATGAAGGATGCGTTAAGCGCGGCGCAGGACGCGATAGACAAGGTACTGCTGGGCAAGTCCCATTCGATCAAGCTGGCACTGGCATGCATTCTGGCCAAGGGGCACTTGCTGATCGAGGATCTGCCGGGTATGGGCAAGACCACGCTGTCGCAAGCACTGGCCCGGGTGCTGGGCATGAGCTATCAGCGTATTCAGTTCACCAGCGACCTGTTGCCCGGGGATATCCTCGGCACCTCTGTGTTCGATCGCAACAGTGCCCAGTTTGTCTTTCATCCGGGGCCCATCTTTGCCGAGTTGATTCTCGCTGACGAGATCAACCGCGCCACACCCAAAAGCCAGAGTGCACTGCTGGAGGCCATGGAGGAAGGGCAGGTAACGGTGGACGGGGCAACCCGTCAACTACCCGATCCCTTCTTTGTGATTGCCACGCAGAACCCGGTATCGCAGTCCGGCACCTTTGCGTTGCCTGAATCCCAGCTCGACCGCTTTCTCATGCGTCTGTCGCTTGGCTATCCGAGCGAGGCTGCTGAAAAAAATCTGCTGATGGGGGCCGAGCGCCGTACCCGTCTTGACGCGGTGGAGCCGCTATTGGGGCATGAGCAGTTGCGCGCGCTGCAGGCGCAGGTGCCGCAGGTGACCGCCAGCGAGGCGTTGGTCGATTACATCCTGCGCCTGGTCAACCACACCCGTAACAGCGACAGCTGCGCCTGGGGATTGTCTCCGCGTGCCAGCCTGGGCTTGCTGGCGGCGGCGCGGGCCTGGGCTCTGCTGGAACAGCGCCATTACGTGATTCCTGAAGACGTGCAGGCCGTGCTACCCGCGGTTGTCAGTCACCGCTTGCGTGCAACCAACGACCCGACAGGGCATGGCGGTGACAGTTTGGCGCGCTGGTTGCTCAACGAGGTATCGCCGGTGTGACTGCCGCTATCCGCGCCAGAGCACGGCGCTGGCACCAAGGCTGGCTGCGTCGCAGAATCCCGCCGGCCCGCTCTCTGCGGCTGGACCATCGGCGGATATTTATCCTGCCCAGCCGCGCCGGCATGGCCTTTTTACTGTTACTGCTGATCATGCTGATCGGCGCCATCAACTATCAGAACAGCCTGGTATACGGGCTCACTTTTACCTTGCTTAGCCTGTTCTGGGTTGCCCTGCATCACACCTATCGCAATCTGGCTGCCGTGCAGCTACGAGCCACCGGCGGACGCGCCGTGTTTGCCGGGGAGCAGGTGCCACTGGGGCTGACACTGCGCTCAGAGCGCCGCGAGCACCAGGCACTGAAGATGCGCTGGCCGGGGTTGGATGCCGTATCGGTAGACGTGCCGGCCGGTGGCGAGCAGGCGCTGACGCTGTTTCATCCCACCGAGCGCCGCGGTTGGCTGGCATTGGAGCGTCTGCGCATTGAAACCTGTTACCCGCTCGGCTGGTTTGTTGCCTGGAGTCTGGTTGATCTGGACTGGCAGGTACTGGTGTATCCCAAACCGGTCAGCGCCCCGCTGCCGGTCGGCGCAGCGCCCGAAGGCGAGGAGGGCGACCAGCCCCACGCACAGCAGGAAGGGGTGGCCGACTTTCAGGGGCTGCGCGCCTACCGCCCGGGTGACTCGCGCAGACGCCTCGATTGGCGCGCCTGGTCTCGCGGTCAGGGGCTGCATAGCAAGGTGTTTGCCGAGCCACAGCAGCAAAGCCTGTGGCTGGATCTGGCCGCCGCTGCCGGCCGCGATCTGGACGAGCGCCTGGGTGTTCTGACGGGCTGGGTGCTGGAGATGGAGCGTGAGCAGCGTCCTTATGGCCTGAGCCTGCCCGGTGTACGCATCGAGCCGGCTCAGGGCGATAGCCATCGCGAGGGCTGCCTGCGAGCGCTTGCACTCTATGGGCTGGAGGCGCGAGCGTGAGCACGGCATTGATTCCGCGTAATGCGTTGGCCTGGCTGCTGGGAGCCCAGCTGGTGGTGCTGTTGCCGCATTTGCCGCGCCTGCCCTGGTGGGTAGCCGTGCTGTGGCTTGGTTGTGCGGCCTGGCGCGTGCAGATTCAGCGCATGCGCTGGGGTTATCCCGGGCGCATTCTGCGGGCCGGAGGGCTGCTGCTGACAGGGGTTGCGGTGTTCTTTACCCAGGGCACGCTGATCGGCCTCGATGCCACAGTGATGCTGCTGTTGTTGCTGTTCATGCTCAAGCTTCTGGAGATGCGTAACCCGCGTGATGCGCTGGTGGTTATCTATCTGGGCTTCTTTATCCTGGCCACGGCCTTTCTGTTTGATCAGGGAATTCCCCTGACGCTCTATCAGTGCGTGGGCGCCGTGGTGCTGGTGGCTGCGCTGATCGGCCTGCAGCAAAGCCCTGCGCGCAATGACCCTTGGCACGCGCTGCGCAGCGCGGCAGCCATGTTGCTGCAGGCGCTGCCGTTGATGCTGCTGATGTTCCTGTTCTTTCCCCGGCTGGCGCCACTGTGGACGATCAACCTGCCGAGCGCCGAAAGTCGCACCGGGCTGTCTGACACCATGGCGCCGGCGGATATCGCCAATTTGGCGCAGTCCCCTGAACTGGCATTCCGCGCGAGCTTTGAGGGGAATATCCCGCCGCCCAACAGGCTCTACTGGCGCGCTATGACCCTTAGCCGCTTTGATGGCCGGGTGTGGTCGCAGGACCGTCTGCTGGAGGGGCACCAGCCGCTGGCTGTGGAGCGCAGTGGCGCTGCGCTAGATTACCAGGTGATAGCGCAACCTACTGGCCGTAACTGGCTTTACAGCCTGCCCGGCAGCGTCTCCGACAGTCCGGAACTACGAGCGCTGCGCGATGATACCCTGCGTGCCAATCGCCCGCTGAGCAGTACCTTTGGCTATACCGCTACTGCCTTTGAGCGCGTTCAGCGCCAGCGTGACGGCCTGACCGAGGACGAGCGTCAGCGCCTGTTGCAACTGCCAGAGGACAGCGATCCGCGCAGCCGCGCCTGGGCGGAGGAGTTGCGCCAGCGCCATGCCTCTGACGCCGAGCTGGTGAACGCATTACTACGGCATTTCAACCAGCAGCCGTTCCATTACACCCTGCGTCCGCCCACCCTGGGCAGGCACAGCAATGACGAGTTCCTGTTTGATACTCAGCGCGGCTTTTGTGAGCACTATGCCGGTGCCATGACCTTTGTGCTGCGCGCCGCCGGGATTCCCGCCAGGGTCGTGACCGGCTATCAGGGCGGCGAATTGAACCCGCGCGGTGGCTATCTGCTGGTTCATCAGTTTGATGCCCACGCCTGGATTGAGGCGTGGCTGCCGGGACAGGGCTGGCAGTCCTTTGATCCGACTTTTCAGGTGGCCCCGAGCCGTATCGAGCGCGGGTTGGAGGAGGCGATGCGCGAGGAGGGGAGTTTCCTGGCTGATGCGCCATTGGCCGGCTCGCGCTACCGCGACATCGGTTGGGTCAACAACCTGCGTCTGACCTGGGACGATATCAACTATCAGTGGCAGTTGCGGGTGCTCAACTTTCAGTCAGAGGAGCAACTGGCGCTGTTCAAACGCTGGTTGGGCACCGCCGACTGGCGGCGCATTGGCGTGGTGGTGCTGTCCCTGGTTGGCCTGGTCATGGTGGTGCAGGCGCTGATCTGGCTGCGGCCCCGGCGCTTGTCCGGCTCGCCGGCGCAGCTGGCCTGGCAGCAGCTGGATCAGCGCCTAGGCAAGCTAGGTCTTGGCGTGCGTGCCGGTGAGGGGCCACGGGATTGGCAGCAACGCCTGCGACAGGCATTGCCGCAGCAGCGCGCGGCCATCGATGGCTTTTTTGACCGCTTTGTGGAGCAAAGTTACGCGCAGCGTCAGCCAGGCGAGGCGCAGGCGCAACTGAAGCCCGCGCTGCAGACGCTGTTACGCTCCTTGCCCAGGCGACGCCCGCCCGCACCAAGCCAGGCACTGGATTAGCGCTGTTGCCTGGCCGCGGCGGCGCCCTATAATCAGACCCACCCCGGGACCATTTTGCAGCGGAGTTTGCATGCATCCATTCAATGCGACACAGCCCCCCAAACTGGCTTTTGCACTGGGCCTGGCGGGTCTTGTGCCTTTTGTCTCCGGGGCATTGGGGCTGTGGGTGACGCCCGAGGCCTGGCGCGAGCGCGTATTGGAGGAGTTGTTGAGTTACGCGGCCATAACGCTCGCTTTTCTCGGTGCCATCCACTGGGGGCTGGCGATGCGCGCGGAAGAGAACAGTGACAAGGCGCCAGTGCAACTGGGGCTTTCGGTCATCCCGCCGCTGCTGGGCTGGTTTGCTCTGGCGCTACCTAACGATCTGGGTTTGCCGGTTATTCTGCTGGCCTTTGCCGCCCTGTATTTTGCCGATCTCTGGGCCGTTGACCATGGTGTCGCGCCCGTCTGGTACCCAGCCCTGCGCAAGCCGCTGAGCCTCACGGCGGTGTGCTCGTTGCTGATTGCCTGGTTCGCTACCTGGCAGTAGCTCTGCACCGATTGCGCGACAAAATGCGCACTGTATCGCCTTTTGCCGGTTTATCACCTGCCAAGCTCGCCCCCGATACGTAACCTCGGCTCACGCATTTGCAGCCGAGGAACAACGGATGTTCTCCCCCGCCAATCAGGCGCACTTTATTCTTGAAATCGACGGTGCCGAACACGACTTCAAGGTGCTTGAGTTCACTGCCCGTGAATCGCTCAATCAGCCCTACGAGGTGCTGCTGACTTTGGTCAGCGAGCGTCCGGATGTTGACCTGCAAAGCCTCCTACACCTGCCAGCCTGGCTGGATACCGGCGCAGGCAGCGGCTTTCACGGCTTTATCGATCAGCTCACTCAGGGCGAGTCAGGCCGCCGGCTGACGCGCTACCAACTGCGCCTGCAGCCGCAGCTGGGGTACCTGCAGCACCGTATCAACCAGCGGATTTTTCAGCACCGCAGCGCCGCCGAGATTATGGCCGCTGTGCTGCAGGAGCACGGCATCCACAGCGATGCCTATCGCTTCAGCCTGAACACGCCGCTGCCCGCGCGTCGCTACTGTACCCAGTACGATGAGAGTGATCTGCGCTTTATCCAGCGCCTGTGTGAGGAGGAGGGGCTGCACTTTCACTTTGAGCACCAGCGTGACGGCCATATCCTGGTGTTTGGTGATGATCAGACCTGCTTTGCGCGTCTGCCCGAGATCGGCTACAGCCAGGGCACTGGTCTGGTCGCTGATCAACCGGTGGTCAAGCGCTTCAGCCTGACCGCCGCCACCCGACCAGACCAGGTGACACGCCGAGATTATGAATTTCTGAAACCGCGCCTGCACATGGAAGCCGAAGCCAGACTGGAAGACGGCCCGCCCCAGCCGGCACTGGAAGACTATGACTACCCGGGGCGCTTTGGCGACCGCGAACGCGGCAAGCAACTCAGCCGCATCCATCTGCAGCGCCACCGCAGCCATCAATTGCAGGCCAACGGTGAGAGCGATCAGCCGGGCCTGCGCAGCGGGTATTTTCTGCCGCTGTCCGGCCACCTGCGTGATGACTGGAACGACCTCTGGCTGCTGACCAGCATTGAGCATCAGGGCAAGCAACCGCAGGTGCTGGAAGAAGCGGTGACCAGCGACACCAGCTCCAGCGACGGTTTTACCCAGGGCTACCGCAATCGCTTTATTGCCACACCTTGGCAGGCCATCTGGCGCCCCGCACTAGAGCACCCCAAACCGCGCATCGCCGGCAGCCAGAGCGCCGTCGTCACCGGGCCGGAGGGCGAAGAGATTCACTGCGATCCGCACGGCCGGGTGAAGGTCCAGTTTCACTGGGATCGTGAAGGCCAGGCGGACGACACCACCAGTTGCTGGCTGCGGGTGGCCAGCGGCTGGGCTGGCGACCGCTATGGTGCTCTGACCATTCCCAGGGTTGGCATGGAAGTGCTGGTGAGCTTTCTCGAAGGTGACCCGGACCAGCCGCTGATCACCGGCTGCCTTTACCACGCCGAACACGTGCCGCCGGTTGATCTGCCTGCCCACAAAACCCGTAGCACCTTCAAAAGCCTCAGCTCCCCCGGCGGCAAGGGCTACAACGAGCTACGTATCGAGGACAAGAAAGGTGCCGAGCAAATCTACCTGCATGCCCAGCGCGACTGGGACCAGCGCATCGAGCACGATCAACGCCTGCACGTTGGCAATGAACGTCACGATCACATCGTCGCCAACCATTACAGCCAGCACCTGGCCGAAGTGCACCGCACCGTCCACGCCAACCGCCTGACAGACCTCAAGGCCAATGATCATCTGACGATTGCCCAGAGCCAGCACACGCGCATCGGCCAACGCCAGCTCACTGAAGCCGGACAGGAAATTCACCTGGCCAGCGGCCGCAAGATCGTGATCGACGCCGGTATGGAAATCACCCTCAGGGCCGGCGGCAGCTTTATCAAGATCGACCCCAGCGGCGTCACCGTCACCGGTGCCAACATCCGCCTGAACTCCGGCGGCAGCCCGGCGCAGGGCACACCGGCTGAGCCGGTGTTGCCAGCTTTGCCTGCGCACGCCGCATTGGATAGCGCAGGGGACACTACCGGAGGGGCCACGCCTAACGCGCCGCCTCCCGAGTCGAATCAGAAGTCCGGGCTGGAGCAACTGATAGTAGACGTGTGGGGAGATCCGGCGTTTGGCGGGCAGGTCCAGCTGCTAGACCCGGAGGATAAGCAATGAGCGAACTCAAGGACGAGTCAATTGAGCAAGGCACGCGCAAGCGGGCCCAGTACGACAGTGCCCAGCGAGCCAACCTGGCATTGAACCTCGAGCGAGAGGACGGCGGCACCCTGCAGATTCTGGTCGAGCAGGACATGCGCAGCCACGAGGAAGAGCCGGATATTCAGCAAAATACCTTTCTGGCAATTGTACCCATGGCGCGCCTGCCTGCTATCGATGGCGCTGACCAGCAACCTGTTGGTGCGTTGATCAGGCCGGGGCGCATCTATGTTTTTCGCAAGGGCAAGCTCTGGCGTGAACAGGTCTGTGATGGCAAAGGGGCGCTTGCCGACGTTGATGTGAGCTACTGGCGCAGTCAGTCGGCGGCGGGCCAACCCTGCGACGATCGTGCTGCCGTAGGCAAACCACTGGCGCTCACGCTGGTGCCCGTATTGCTCCAGGGGCATTACGTGGGCGATCAAGTGGACATGGCCTATAGCGAGATGCCCTGGAGTTGGGAGTACATCAAATGGCTCGAAGCGGACAGTAGCCGGGTCAAGGCACGCTGCCAGAATGTAGCGCCTGCCTGGGCGGCAGCCGTTGTCGGCAAGGAGCACTGGCGAGCGACTCTTGCGATGCCCGCCGTGCTGGTCGACGCCTTGGAGGGCGGCCTGCGCCCTCGAGACCTGCATCTTGAGTGCCTGCTCAGCAGTCCTGACACTTTCACGCCCGCACTGCTGGAGCTAAGCCCTGACGAGCCGCTTGTACGCTTGCACCGCCACCAGCAGGCCCTGGCCGAACACATGTCCGCAGAAGGCCCACAGGCGCTGCCGGATCTGCCGGCTGCCAGTGATTTGCTGGCGGATAAGGCCTTGCGCGGCTATCCCAAGCTGGTCGGCCTGTTGCTGAATGATCCGCTATTCGAATTTCGCCATGCTGTTGAGCAGTCCCGTTTGGCGACTGAAACCCTGCAAACCTGCAACGCGCTGATTCCCTATCAGCCCCATGGCCGGTATGCCGAGCTACTGCATCAGTGGGCCATGTCGACCGATGCGCCCTTGGCGAGCTTGCGCGCGCAGGTCGACACCCAGGCACTGGACAAGTCGATGATGGAGCAGGAGCGGCGCATGGCGCGCGATTGTCTGCACCGGCAACTCGATCGCACCATGTCGCTGTGCCACGGCGGTCTGTCGGTCGTCTGGAACGACTGGATTTATACCCGAGATGAACGGCTGCTTGAGCCCTACAGCCTGTTGATAGAGCTATTGGAACAGCTTGGCCGCCTGCCGCACGATACCGATGCCCGCAGCACTGCGGCGGACAGCCGCCGGCTGTCGCGCTCGATAGAACGCCTGGTAACCCACCTGGCTGAAGCCAGTCACCCGCTGACGCGCACAGCGCTTGTCGCAGGGGAGGGTGAGCTGCCGGAGCTGGCGAGCCGCTTGGCTGAGCTTGCTGCAAAAGCGCAGCCGGCAGACCCAGAGAATATGGGTATCAGTACCCTCGCGCTGTTTGCAGGAATGGAAAGTCAGGGCGATGCCAACTATCAGTACTCCACCCAAAATCTGGCGCTGGCAGTTGATGAGTGGCTGGCGCACTTGTCGAAAGTGATGCTGATGACGTTGCGAAAGTTGCGAGTAGATCCCTCTACTGTGCAGGTGGAGTTGCCGCGCCTGTTTACACCCACAATGGGGCTGCTGAAGTCGCTTCACTCCAAGGCAAAGTCGCTTCAGTTTCTACCCCAAGGTCAGGCGCTGGCGCAGGATATGGTGGTGCTGGGCGTACATGGCGCTGGCCTGAGTTTTGGACTGACCCAGTGAACGAGCCACGCTGACTCGAGAAAACTACCTTTACAGCAACCTGCAAGGCCGTTCCGGAGACGTGCTCGGCACCTCCAGCGGCAAGCTCGCAAAGGCGAACCATTTTGCGAGCAAAGACCTGGGCCGCCTGATGGTGGTCGCTGCCCCGGCAAACGACCCGCTGGTGCAGGAGCTTAATAGCTGGCGGGTGGGCGCCGCCAATGTTGGACGGGCTACGCAACTAGCCAAGTCGCCCGCGTTGCCGCTGTTGGCGACGGTGATGGCTGCTTATAACTTGCATGTGAACGTTGAGGGGGCCTCAGGGATTAGAAGGGTAGGCGTTACCCTGTCAGCCTCCGCGGACCTTTTGCTGGCGTCCAATAATGTTGCGCTGAAAGTCATTGAGGGCTCCGGAGGGAGGTCTCCCTGGTATGTGCTTTGGGAAAAAGGGCGCATTGATGTCTCAAAAGTATCAGAACGCTGGGCCGGAAACTTGCAGCGTCGTACCGGTAGTACTTTGCTAAATGCCTCCCGTGCTGCTGGTACGGTGGCCATGGTATTTACTTCAGCAATTTTTGTTTGGGACGCTAAGCGCGCTTTTGATGCAGGAGACAAAGACGTTTCGGTTGCGAACGCCATCGCCGCAGGAGGGAGTGCGGTTTGGGCGTTGTATACGATAGGTGTGCTGGCAAGTCCCTGGGTGTTGGCGGCGGGTGTTGTGCTTCTAATCGGCGGAGCGTTAGCGGCGGCGCTGATGGCCGACGGTGCGATTGAGCAGGCGATCAAACATGGCCCCTTCGGCATTGAACATCGCCTGCCACATATGAACGACCCTAGAATCGCCTACCAGCAGCTGCTGGGGGCGATTGGCGAGCCGCAGGCAAAGATCGCTCGCTTGAGCGTCTGGACCGCGGCAGCGCCGGAAGAGGAACGCCGAAAGCTGGAGCTGGCTGCGCGTGAGAGCCAGCGCGAGTTACACCCCCTCGACTGGGTAGTTGAGCTGCAGTCAGGTTTGCTGGGCCAATATCCTAACGACAGCCGGTTCCGATTGATGGCCTCGGAGCTGCAGTGGGTTCGGGGCCATCAGACCGGCTGGAAGCGCTTGCCAGCTAGGCCGCTCTCTCATTACAAGCTAGGCGCAGTGGTTATGGACGCCAGCCGCGTTGTCTATATCCTGCCGCATATTGGTAGCCAGGCGCACACTGGCCTGATGCAAATGCAGTACGGCCTTAAAGTGAGGGCGCAGTTTGCGTTGGGGCGGCAAGAGTGCAGGCCGAATGACCCCTTTCCTGCCTTCGATGATCTGGTGCTACCGCAACCCGCCGCCCGTGACTGGGCTGCCTTTGACCCGCAACGATTTCCCGAGGAGCGTGATGTTGATGGCAGCGTCCCCTACTGGCTGATTGCGCTAAGTGAGCGAGACTCTCTATGAGCCAAACACTGAGTAGTAGTGTATATGCAGCCAGTGCCTATGATTCGCGCCAAATACCCAGGCAGCCTCCGCATAAGTGGCGGCAAGACGAAAATCGTACCGACTTGCGTCGTACTCAGTTGAACTGGGGATATTACGCCGGCCTAGATCCCTGGCAGGTGGTTGATATGCAGTTGCAGGGAAAAGATCAAACTTGGTTGGAGCGTACTGGTGATGGTGACATTTACTGTGATCACCAGCATTGGCGGTTCGAAAACTTCAATAAGATACTTTTGCTTTTTATCTTGTTTAAGTATGTTGCGCTGCTTGGGGCGACTTGGGTGTTTTGGCTGTTCTCTGTGATGGCAGCGGTGGCAGAAGCTTATCAAGAGTCTAAAGTAATACTATTTCTAGGGGTTTCTATTGCTTTTATTATGATTGGGATAAGTGCCTGGCTATATTGGGAGAAAAGCTTTAAATCATACTTGATACACGCAATCTCGGGCCTAGGAATAAGCGTTGTATGTGTATCTATTGCGCACTTTGGACTTGACAAGGACGTAGAAATTTTCTGGTTTCCAGTGGTCATGGGACTATCCATATTTATGGCCGCCATCGGTTTTGACCTATTGATCGCTCTTTACCTGCGTCTTTTCAAATACGACGGCAGCGGATTTAACCGTCAGACCGGAATGGTGACCGTTGCACGTCGCTTTCGTAAGCCCTTTGTGGCGCCGTTCTATGAGTTTGATGTCACCATGGAGTACCGCCCCGGCTCCCACGGCAGCGGTGGTATGGCGCTCTGGCTACACCACAGATACACCACCTGTGAGGTGTTCCTGGGCGGCAAACTGCATCCCTTGGGGCTGTCACCAGAGGAGGCGATGGCGTTCTGGGACTGTCTGCAGCGCTATATGGACACCAGTCAGCCGCTGCCGGATTTGCCGGTGCTGGAGCAATTCCGCCACCTTGATCCGACCACCGCGCAGTACGATGCCCAAAGCGGCAGGCCACCACGCCGCTGGCGCGATACCAATGCCCGCGCCTGGCAACGGCGCGGCCAGCATGAATCCATGCGACGCAACGCAGCCTATCGCTGGCAACAACACCCTTGCATTCTGCGCGCTCGCATCGACCCAGAGTTAAGCATTGAGGCTTACTATCGGGAACAAGAGGCGCGTGGCGTTCAGGCTACGCCGAAGGCGGATGACTATGACAACGTTCATCGCGGCTGAGAGCTGGGGCCCTATGCTACTCGCTCCGCTACCCATCCCTACCGGCCAGCCCGCCAGCGATCTGATGAATGTCCTCTGGCGCAAGAATGACGTTTACCTGGATATCGGCAGTTTTGCTATGGGCGCGGGTTGGATGACGTTGCATATGGGCTCCGTTATGTTTCTGGCTATTTCAGTTTGGGTTGTTGCGAGTGGAGATATCTGGCTTAGCCTGATGACATTGGCCGTTATGGGGTTCGGATTTATGGGCACCCTCTGGTACTTGTTCATCAAGCAGTGGCGCAAGCCGCTTTACTCCCCTATTCGCTTCAACCGTCATCGCCGAGCAGTCTGTATTACCGAGCCTAGTGGTGAGTATTGGTTTGTGCCTTGGGAGCGGGTACACGCGATTGCTCCTAGAGCCCTCAGCCTCAATGCCGGTGGTGCAAGCCAGCACGGTAGCCTTGTGTTGTGGTTTCCGCTTAAAGGGCAAGAGTACGAGGACTACGCGCCGAATAAAGAAGGCTGGGTTCTGGCGGTCAATGCCGGTGGTGGTATTTCATCCATGGCGCAGTGGGAGTGCATTCGCAGCTTTATGGAAGTTGGTCCGGAAGTGGTGCCCAACAGCTCAATTCCTGAGACGTCTGAAAAAATAGAGCGGGAGGGTTATTGGGGCGCATGGAAGAGCTACTTTGCGCAATTCGTTGATGAGGTTAAAGCTAAATCCGTCGGTCCTGCTTTAACTACATTATGTGGCCTCACTATTTTTGGTATCCCTTGGGTGGCTGTATTGATGAGCCGAAAATTAGAGCACATCCCCGACCTATCCGCTCCCGAAGTCATTGAATGGTCCAAGCCCTTGCCTCCCGAGCAGTGGGCCAAGCGCTCGCCTGAACTGGAACGTGCGATAGCCGAGCAGGAGACCATCTTGAAGGTCGATGCCGATTCGCCGTCGTCGAATAAAGAAAACGTCTAGTGGCCATCCGCGTTTAAGCATCGAGACCTACTAACGAGAACTAGAGGCGGGTGGTATTCAGGCACGCCCAAGGCTGACGTCTTTGACAAATATTCACTAAGCCAATGCATGTTTTACATGCAACGCAATAATCGTGTTTTGTTAGAGTGCAGAACCTTGCGCAGCTGGTCTCACTCGCTGTTTTTTTTACCCATGGAAAGTAAGCAAAGGAACTGCATTGAATACTGCACAGACTGAACTTTCGTATGCGGCTAGCGCATACGATTCAACTAACATACCTAGCCAACCGCCGCACAGATGGCGGGAAGATGAAAATCGAACCGGGTTGCGACGTACCCAGTTAAATTGGGGGTATTACGCCGGCTTGAATCCTTGGCAACTGGTGGATGGCCAACTGCGAGGGCAAGAGCAGACCTGGCTCGAGCGCACCGGTGATACTGATGTTTACTGTAACCATCAACGATGGCGGTTCGAGAACTTCAACAGGATTCTTATCCTTGTCCCCTTTTTTAAGTACATAGCGCTATTACTTTTGCCGTGGCTATTTGCTGTTGTTTCCTTGCTGGAGTTTTTCCCGGAAGTGGAGCTTGCCTATTTTGTTATGGCGTTTGCAGCGTTACCCCTCTGCGCGTTCAGCGCTTGGCTTTATTGGGGGCGAGGTTTAAAGGCGTATTTGTATCTGATGAGCCTACCCTTGGCTTTGGCGGCACTTGGTGGAGCCTATAATTACCTTGATTCCGGCGATTACGCTTCGCTAGTTATGTGTGGCTATATCGTTTTGGCCGTGTTCATGGGGGTGGTCGGCTTTGACTTTCTGCTTGACCTGTATCTGCGCCTGTTCAAGCACGACGGAAGTGAAATCAACCGCCAGACCGGTATGGTGACGATTGCACGTCGCTTTCGTCAGCCCTTTGTAGCTCCGTTTTATGAATTTGATGCGACCATGGAGTACAGACCAGACCCTCTTGGCGGCGGTGGCATGGCGCTCTGGCTGTATCATAGGTACACCACCTGTAAGGTGTTTTTAGGTGGCAAACTGCATCCGTTGGGGCTTAAGCCGGAGGAGGCCATGGCCTTCTGGGACTGTATGCAGCGCTATATGGATGTGAGCCAGCCTTTACCTGAGCTGCCGGTGTTGGAGCAGTTTCGTCACCTTGATCAAACCTCCGCCCAGTACGATGCAAAGAAAGCCAAGCCTTCACGCCGCTGGCGCGACTTCGATCCTCGTGCCTGGCAGGAGCGCGGCCTGCCTGACGTCATGCGCCGCAACGCAGCCTATCGCTGGCAACAACGGCCTTGCATTCTGCGCGCTCGCATCGACCCAGAGTTGAGCATCGAGACCTACTACCGCGAACAAGAGGCGCGTGGCATTCAGGCTACGCCCAGGGCGGATGACTATGACAATGTTCATCGCGGCTGAGGAGGGTGTGCCTTGTCTGGTTTACCTCTTTGCCCTCAGTTGCTGAATACCCCTTTATAGCCGCCGGCTGACCGTCATCAGCCGCCCTGTTTGTTGTGCTACCGTCGGCGAATAACAAGTCGAGGTTTCATGCAGGAGGAGTGCAGCGGTGAATTACGATGATGTGGTGTTGGGGCGGCGCAGTATCCGTGCTTTTCGGCAACAGCCGGTGCCGCGCGAGGTGCTTGAGGAGGTCATCAGTCTGGCCACGCGGGCGCCGTCATCAATGAACTCCCAGCCCTGGCACCTGCATGTGCTGACCGGCGAGCCGCTGGACCGCATTCGTGCGGAGAATACCGAGCGTATGGTCACCGGCGTAGCGCCGTCCAAGGAAACCCGTGACTCGGGCAGCTACGAGGGGGTTCACCGCCAGCGCCAGGTGGAGATCGCGGTGCAGCTGTTTGAGGCCATGGGGATTGCCCGAGACGATAAGGAAAAGCGGCAGGACTGGGTCTTACGCGGCTTTCGGCAATTCGATGCGCCGGTCTCGGTGGTGGTGACCTATGATCGCCAACTGCGTGAGGGCGACATTGCCCAGTTCGACTGTGGGGCTTTGGTCAATGGTCTGGTTAATGCGGCCTGGTCTCGCGGTTTGGGCTGTGTGGTCAACAGCCAGGGCATCATGCATTCACCGGTGGTGCGCGAACACGCGGGTATCCCGGATGATCAGGTGATCATTATCTGCGTGGCGATGGGCTACCCCGATGACAGCTTCCCGGCCAATGCGGTGGTGTCACGGCGCCGTGAGGTGGCAGAGGTGGCCAGTTTTGTGGGCTTTGCCGAGTAGCACGCGCGTTGGCGTGACCTTTTGGGACGCCTTTCGGGCGTTCCCAGCTTGAAGACTGTGAGGGCATAAGCGTGAAAGGTAAAACTCTGGAACTCGCTGCCTTTGATTGGCATCGAGACGTGATCACTCCGCAGACGCCAGTCAATGCGGGGTATCGCAACACCCAGAATGTGCGTCGCTTTATGCGTGAGGCTTGCGGCCCGGCGTTCCGCTTTGACAGGTCCTTTATGGCTTGGATGCGTGACGGCACGCCGAAAACCATGGGGGATGCGGCAGCTGAGTGGCTGAAGCGAAATGCCTGATTATCGGCGCGCGCCAGTGTGTAGGCGACGGCTTGTCTATACAGCAAAGACGTTAAGCGGGTGAAAGCGCTTGCCGAGCTTTTTCTTTCCAGCTTCCAGCTGCCAACTGCTAACTGCTCCTCAGTCGTCCCTTCCTTCAAGCATGTTTCTGCGCAGCAGCACGTAGACTGATCCGGTACCGCCATGCCGGGGAATGCAGGAGGTAAAGGCGAGCACCTTGTCGTGCTGCCTGAGCCAGGTGTTGACGTGGCTTTTCATCATCGGTTTGCGACCGTCCAGCCGGCGGGCCTTGCCGTGGGTAACCCGTACGCAGCGGATCTCCTGCTTGACCGCTTCGGCTAGAAAGGCCCAAAGCAGCTCGCGGGCGCGCTCGATCGTCATGCCGTGCAAATCGATGGAGCCGTCGAAGGGGATCTGCGCTTGCTTGAGCTTGCGCAGCTGCGCGTCTTGCACACCGTTTGCTGCCCAGGCCAGCTCCTGCTCGGGGTCGACATCTATGACGAACTGGTCTGACAGGCCATCGACCACGACGGCGCTGTCCTTGAGGGTCGCACGCTGGCGACTGGCGGCGATGCTGGCGCGGTCGCGCGGGGCTTTGCCGACCTCGGCCCGGTCGTGCTTAAGACGCTTGGCGCCCTGCACGGCTTGACGGAAAAGGTCGAGATCGTCGTCGGGAGAAAAGTCCTGTGTCATGCTGCTGGCCGCTACGCAAAAAGGCTAGTGTAACAGCTGCAGCTTATCGAAAAGCCTGCCTGGCGCCCGATACAGCCGGTGTTTGTTTTCATTCGCGGCTGGTCGCCGGCGGCCTGGCGGGTAAAATGGCAGCCTGCTTTGAACAAGGACTCTTCCATCATGAGTGAATACGCCGCTTTGCACAGCATTCAGGATCTGGTTCGCTGGGGCGTCAGTCGCTTCCATCAGGCCGAGCTGTTTTTTGGTCATGGCACCGACAATGCCTGGGACGAGTCGCGGCTGTTGGTGCTGCACGCCCTGTACCTGCCCTGGGAAACGCCGCAGGAGTATCTGCATTGTCGCATTACCGACGAGGAGCGTGACGCCGTTGTGGCGTTGTTGGAGGAGCGCATTCGGCTGCGCATGCCTGCCGCCTATCTGACCGGGCATGCACGTTTTGCCGGGCTGGATTTTGTGGTGGATGAACGGGTGCTGGTGCCGCGGTCTCCCATTGCTGAATTGATTGATGGTCGCTTTGAACCCTGGCTGGAGCGAGAGCCGCTGCGTATTCTGGATCTGTGCACGGGCAGTGGCTGTATTGGCATCGCTTGTGCCTACGCGTTTCCTGAGGCCGAGGTAGTGCTGGCGGACCTGTCTGCCGATGCGCTGGCGGTGGCCGAACAGAATATCGAGATGCACGAACTGGCCGAGCGTGTTGAGGCGCGCTGGTCGGATGGCTTCGACGGGCTAGCCGGTGAGCGCTTTGATCTGATTGTCAGCAATCCGCCCTATGTGGATGCAGAAGACATGAGCTTGCTGCCCGACGAGTATCGACACGAGCCGGAAATGGGACTGGCCGCAGGGGACGACGGCCTGGATCTGGTGCGCCGGATGCTGGCTGAAGCGGCGGATTATCTGACCGAGGACGGTGTGCTGGTGATCGAGGTGGGTAACAGCATGGTGCATGTTATGGCCGAGTGGCCAGAGGTGGACTTTGAGTGGGTCAAATTCCGGCAGGGTGGCCACGGTGTGTTTGTGCTGAGCGCAGAGCAGTGCCGTCACTTTCAGTCACTGTTTGCCGAGAGCCTGTGACGCGTTTTAGCGGCTCCTGCGTGGCGTTCGCTGCGCAGGTCGTTGCTGGGTGTGGGCTCAGCGAAGTACTACCCACAGCAGCATCAACGCCTGGAAAATCGAGAAGACAATCAGACAGCCGATGGCGAAGCGGTTGCCCAGGTCGGCGCGCTTGTAACTGGCGATAGCTGACTCGAGCTGGTTGATCTGGGCGCTTTGCTTTTGGTTCAGCCCTTCGTGCTCACGCAGTTGGGCCAACAGGGTATTGATTTGAAGAGGTTGTATGCGCTCGGTATTCCAGCTGCCGATCAGATCGTTGACCCGGTTGGCCTGGGCGAGGGCGGTACCGGCCTCGCTGTCCAGCGGGGTGATGCTGAAGCCGGCGTGGCTGAGGATGGTGTCACGGGCCTTGCGGGCATCTTCGGTGGCGCTGTCGCTGTCGCGCAGAGTGATTGGGGTCACAGCGTAGTCCCCGCAATAACGCTGGCACCAGTGAATCAACTGGGCCAGCATGAAGGTGCCCAGTCCGCGTTGACTGGGCTGGATCTGCACACCGTCAATCGGGCCGAAGCGCACCCGCTTGCGCTTGTGGTCTACCAGTACTTCCATCCGGTTGCCGGACTCGGCGAGCGGTTCGCCTTCAAAGCGCACCTGCAGGCGCAGCAATTCGAGCAGGCCTGCCTGTTCCTGGGTGACGGCGATCTGCGCAAGTTTCTCCGGATGTACCAGCATGCGCGCCTTGAACACCGGTTTGAGTTGCACCCAGTAGGCATCCGACGGTTTGGCGCGGGCGAACGGATCCCGCGGGGCGCTTTGCTCCGGGGGAGTGCGGTCAGCCAGTGCGTCGGTTGAGGTCATGCTGTCATCCTGGGGGACTACGGGTGCTTGTGCACCTCTCCAGCCTGTATCGGCCGAATGACGGTTTTCTGTAATGTCACCACCAGGTGGACGCAGCTTCCCAGATCAGGCGAGCAGCCAGCAAGCTGAGCACCAAGTTAAAAAGTCGTCCAAAGTGCGTGTCACTCATACGCTTGAGCAGATGCAGGCCGAGCCAGGTGCCCAGTGCGCCAGCGGCGATCATGGCTGCCATCAGGGCGAGCCAGTCATAGAAGATAAACCCTGCGGCGCTAAAGGCAAAGGCCTTTGGCAAGTGTTGCAGGCTCATGGCAGCAGCGAAGGTTGCCACGGTCTGCAGGCGCTGATGCGCCTGTTGCTGCTTGATAAACGCGGCCACCAGAGGGCCGGTGGCGCCGACAAACAGGCTGAGAAAACTGGTAATTACCGACGCGAGCAGGGTGCCGACAGACCCGGTGGCCACCTTGGGTATTGCCGGCCCCCAGCACAACAGCAGAATGAACAGCGCGATACTCAGCTGTACCACGGCCAGCGGCAGGCGTACCAGCAGCAGGCTGGCGGCCAGCGCGCCCAGCACCACGCCCGGGAAAAACCAGGCGATGACCCGCATGTTGATATGCCGCCAGGTCATCAGGGCGCGATTGGCATTGGACCCTAGCTGCACCATGCCGTGGACTGGAATGATCGCGGCAGCCGGCATGATCAGCGCCATGATGGCCAGTAGCATGACACCACCGCCGGCGCCCATCGCAGCAGTTACCGCAGAAGTGAGGGCGGCGGCGAGGATCAGTATCAGCGCCCAGTGCGGAGCCAGGTTGTCGGGTAGCAATAACGGCAGCAGCTCGCTCATGAAGGCTCCGGCGTTAAATGAGGAGGGCGTAGCCTACCCGCCGGGCCGCAGACTGTCACCGTTAACGGCCAGCGGGTATACTGCCGCACTGCCCATGTTCAGCTCAGGTTCTTGGTATGTCTGGAAACACGCTCGGTACCCTCTTCACTGTTACCACGGCCGGCGAAAGCCACGGCCCGGCGCTGGTCGCCATTGTTGATGGCTGCCCGCCCGGTCTGCCGTTGTCGAGTGAGGATCTGCAGCGTGATCTGGATCGCCGCAAGCCCGGCACCAGCCGCCACACTACCCAGCGCCAGGAGGCCGATGAGGTCGAGATCCTGTCCGGGGTGTTTGAAGGGGTGACGACCGGCTGCCCGATTGGCTTGCTGATTCGCAACACCGATCAGAAGTCCAAGGACTACTCGGCGATCAAGGACCTGTTCCGCCCGGCCCACGCCGACTACACCTACCACCACAAGTACGGCCTGCGCGACTACCGCGGTGGCGGCCGTTCGTCTGCGCGAGAAACCGCAATGCGTGTTGCTGCCGGTGCGATTGCCAAGAAGTACCTGGCCGCCCAAGGCATCCAGGTGCGTGGTTATATGAGCCAGCTGGGGCCCATCGAGATCCCCTTCAAGAGCTGGGATGGTGTCAACGACAATGCCTTCTTCAGCCCCGACCCGGACAAGATTCCCGAGCTGGAGGCCTACATGGATCAGCTGCGCCGTGACCAGGACTCGGTCGGCGCCAAAATCACCGTGGTTGCCGACGGTGTGCCGCCCGGGCTGGGCGAGCCGATCTTTGATCGTCTGGATGCCGAGCTGGCCTACGCGCTGATGAGCATCAACGCGGTCAAGGGGGTCGAAATTGGTGCCGGCTTTGCCTCCGTAGCCCAGCGCGGCACCGAGCACCGTGATGAGTTGACGCCGGAAGGCTTCGTCAGTAACCAGGCTGGCGGCGTGCTGGGCGGCATTTCCTCTGGTCAGCCGATTGTCGCCAGCCTTGCGCTCAAGCCCACCTCCAGCATTACCACCCCTGGTCGCTCCATTGACGTGAACGGTGAGTCGGTCGATGTGATCACCAAGGGTCGCCACGACCCCTGCGTGGGCATTCGTGCCACGCCGATTGCCGAGGCGATGATGGCGCTGGTGCTGATGGATCATCTGCTACGCCATCGCTCGCAGAACGCCGACGTGAAGGTCACCACACCGGTATTGGGTCAACTCTGATCCGGCGCGGGCAGCCGTGAGTGCGGTCGCGGGGGCACCGCTGCCTTACTGGCGGCTGTCCGGTTTCTACTTTGCCTACTTCGCCCTGCTGGGCGGGGTAGCGCCCTTCCTGTCGCTGTATTTCGAATCGCTCGGCTTTTCGCCGGCGCGCATCGGCGAGCTGGTTGCGATACCCATGCTGATGCGCTGCATTGCGCCCAACCTGTGGGGTTGGCTGGGGGACGCTACCGGGCAGCGTCTGCTGATTGTTCGCGTCGGCGCGCTGCTGACCGCGCTCTGTTTTGCGGGCATCTTCTGGCGGCAGGACTATTGGTGGCTGGCGGCGATCATGGCGCTGCACAGCTTCTTCTGGCACGCCGTCTTGCCGCAGTTTGAAGCCATTACACTGGCACACCTGGGTAGTCAATCAGCGCGCTACAGCCAACTGCGTCTCTGGGGGTCGGTTGGCTTTATCCTTACCGTAGTCTTGCTGGGCCTGTTGCTGCAGCGTGCCGGCATGGCTGTTTATCCCATGGCGATGTTCGGCATCATGCTGCTGATTGCAGTGTGCAGCACCTTGGTACCGCAGCCGCCACGCCAGCCTGCCAGCGCAGCAGTGGCCGGTGATGGATTCGTGCAGCGTCTGCGCCAGCCCGGCGTGCCCGCGTTTTTTGTGGCCGTGGCGTTGATGCAGCTGTCGCATGGGCCCTATTACACCTTTCTCAGCATTCACCTCGAGGCGCTGGGCTACAGCCGTGGACTCATTGGCATGCTCTGGGCTCTGGGTGTGCTGGCCGAGATTGTGCTGTTTATGTTCATGCACCGCCTGCTGGCCTGGATAAGCCTGCGGCAACTGCTGGTGGTCAGCTTTGCGTTGGCGGCGCTGCGTTGGCTGTTGCTCGGTAAGCTGGCCGAGGAGATGCTGGTTCTGGTGTTTGCCCAGCTGCTGCATGCCGCGACTTTCGGCGCATTTCATGTTGCCTCCATTCATCTGGTGCAACAGCGTTTTGGCGAAAGGTATCAGGGACAGGGGCAGGCGCTTTATGCCACGCTGGCCGGCATTGGCGGTGCGCTGGGCGCACTGTGTTCCGGTTATGCCTGGGCTGGCATGGGGCCCACGCTGACGTTTGCCGCTGCCGCGCTGGCAGCCTTTGTCGGCATGCTGCTATTGCTGCTGCGCCTGGGCGACCAATCAACCAAGGGGGCTGGATGAGCATTCTGGCGGTCTACGGCGCGGAGGACTTGCAGTGTCCGCGTCGGGTACTGACTCACAGGCAGGATATTGAAACCGAGCTGGCGGCGATGGGCATAACGCTGTTGCCGGCCGGGGCGCCGGTTACGCCCGGTGCCCAGTGTAAACACGAGTGCCACGGTGCGCCTGCCTATGAACAGCCGGAGGAGTGCATTGATGGTGCCCAGGTTTTTGTTTGCGGGGCGCTGGAGCGCCGTATAGAGCGGGGGCGGGTGAGGCTATGCCTGCTCAGTGAGTCGTCGGTACTGCTCATTGCTCTGCGGGCTGGTGATCGCCTGGCCTTGCCGGCCGGTTTGTCGCAATGCATGTTGCCCACGCCCGGCGACACCTGCAGCTGGGTGGATACGGCCGCAGCAGAAAGTGCCCTGGCGTATCAGCCGGTTGCCCAGTCTGCGTTGGTCCAGCTGGCGCCGCTGGAGATCTGACAGCGAAATTCGCCAGGCTTCCTATACTGTGGATACACCCAATAAAGGAAGTGCTGCATGAACATGAATACCGGTGGTGGGCTGATCGGTCTGCTGATTCTGATTGGCGATATCTGGGCCATTATCAACATCCTGCAGAGTAACGCGGGCATGGGAGCCAAGCTGTTGTGGATTCTGCTGGTGGTGCTGCTACCGCTACTGGGGCTGATTATCTGGTTTGTTGCGGGGCCGCGGGGCGGCAAGGCATAAAAAAGCCCCGGCGCGTGAGCGCCGGGGCTTTTTCGTGACGGCGGGCCGCTTATTTCTCGACGAAGGCTCGCTCGATCACGTAGTGACCCTGGTCGCCGTGGCGGGCTTCCTGGAAGCCGTGAGCGTCGAGGATCTCGCAGCAATCCTTCAGCATGCTGGGGCTGCCGCAGAGCATGAAGCGGTCCTGCTCCAGATCGAATTTCGGCAGGCCGATATCCTCGAACAGCTTGCCACTGCTCATCAGGTCGGTCAGGCGGCCTTCGTTGCGGAAGGGCTCACGGGTGACCGTGGGGTAGTAGATCAGCTTCTCGCGTACCAGATCACCGAAGTACTCGTTGTTCGGCAGGGTGTCGGTAATCAGTTCCTGATAGGCCAGGTCGCTGACATTGCGGCAGCCGTGGGTCAGAATGACCTTGTCATATTGCTCGTAGGTTTCCGGGTCCTGAATGATGCTGATGAACGGCGCAAGACCGGTGCCGGTGCTCAGCAGATACAGGTTGCGTCCGGGGATCAGGTGATCCAGCACCAGAGTGCCCGTCGGCTTGCGGCTGATCATGATCTGATCGCCGGTCTGAATGTTCTGCAGGCGCGAGGTCAGCGGGCCGTCCTGCACCTTGATGCTGAAGAACTCCAGGGTTTCCTCGTGGTTCGGGCTGGCAATGCTGTAGGCGCGCATCAACGGGCGACCTTCCACTTCCAGACCGATCATGATGAAGTGTCCGTTCTTGAAGCGGAAACCCGGGTCACGGGTGGTCTTGAAGCTGAACAGGGTATCTGTCCAGTGGTGCACGCTGAGTACTTTCTCGGTGTTGAAGCCTGCCATGACGCCTCCAGAAGTGAACATCTCTTGGCCGGGGAGTCTACGCGCGGTTAGTCTTGGCGTTAAAGAGAATTATTCTTATATAACTATTCGGTAAAATCGATAATGAAATATACCCTGCGCCAGCTTGAGGTTTTTCTGGCTACGGCGCATTACGAAAACCTGACCCGCGCCGCTGCCAGTCTCTCGATGTCGCAGTCTGCGGCCAGTAGCGCGCTGAAAGACCTGGAAAGCCAGTTTGACGTTCAGCTGTTTGATCGGGTTGGCAAGCGTTTGCAGCTCAATGCCTTGGGCGACAGCATTCGTCCGCGCGCGCAAGCCCTGCTGGAGCAGGCAAGCAGTCTGGAGGAGGCGTTGGCCCGCCATCAGGGCACCGGGCACCTGCGTGTCGGCGCCACCCTGAGTATCGGCAACTACCTGGCGGTCGAGATCATGGCGCGTTACATGAGCGAGCAGGAGGGGGCGCGGGTAGAGCTGGAGGTCGCCAACACCGAGACCATCGTGCGCAAGGTGGCCAACTTTGAACTCGACCTGGGGCTGATCGAGGGCGAGAGCCGGCATCCCGACCTGGAGATGGTGCATTGGCGCGATGACGAGCTGGTGGTGTTCTGCGCGCCAGATCATCCACTGGCAGGCAAGCCCTGGCTATCGGATGAAGATTTGCTGAATGCCGCCTGGATCGTTCGGGAGCCCGGTTCAGGCACCCGTCAGCATTTCGACTGGGCGATGCATGGGCTGCTGGCCAATCTGGATGTCAAGCTGGAGCTGCAGCACACCGAGGCCATCAAGCGTGCAGTGGAGGCGGGGCTGGGGCTGGGCTGTCTGTCGGAGATCACTCTGGTTGATGCGTTCAATCGCGGGCGCCTGGTGCCGCTGCCTGTCCCGCATCGGGATTTTCACCGCCGCTTCTACTTTGCGCTGCACAGGCAGAAGTTCCGCAGCGCGGGTGTGGAACGGTGGCTGGAGTTGTGCCGTGAGAGCACCGAGGGGCTGGAGTGAGGTTGCGCAGTACTCGCGCGGTGTGAATGGCTGGGGCGCGTGGCGGCGTAAGCACCTCCCGAACGTGCAAGGCCGCGATGCTTACGCATGGCGGCCTTGAGTCTGAAGGGGCGAGAAATCAGTTGCTGCTGAGCACCAGCTGGCCATCTTTCAGCGGAATACTGCTGCCGGGTTTTTCGTCCATGCGGACGGTGCCGGTTTCATCGCCGATGCGGTATTTCACGTTATAGCCAACCACTTCGTCGTGGCTGTCGTAGACGGTTTCGCAGCGACGCTCGGTAGTGGTGTAGGTGCTGTTGTTCTGCATGTTTTCCTGCACTCGGTTGCCGGCGTAGCCACCAGCGGCGGCACCAGCGACGGTGGCGATCTTCTTGCCGCTGCCGCCGCCAACCTGGTTGCCCAGTGCACCGCCGACGACCGCGCCGGCAATAGTGCCAAGGATGCGATTCTGGTCCTGCACAGGTTTTTGCCGGGTGACGGCGACGTCATTGCAGACTTCGCGCGGGGTCCGTTGCGTTTCCGTGATTTCGGCTACATCAAGAACTTCAGCCTCGGTAGGGGTGGTGTCCACAAAGGCGGTGTAGCCGGCAATGGCGCCGCCAGCTGTGGCTACTGCCGCGCCGATCAGGACGCCTGTCAACATAGACTTGTTCATGATGAATACTCCTTTCCTGCCTATGATCTGTGGTCGCAACACGGTGTCGCGCTCCATGCCGTTGAGACAGCAAAGGTTGGCAGCCGTTCCTTTGGAGGCCGCTAATCCCGTCGCTTTGTGATCGAGTTGGCGGTTCAGGTGACAGCGTAATCGGGCGGATTTTGCAGCAGGCTGCGCAGTTGGCTGGCGTCCATCGGTCTGCCGAAGAGGTAGCCTTGAAATTGCTCGCAGCCTTGCTGATGCAGAAATTGCAGTTGTTCCCGGGTTTCCACGCCTTCTGCGATCAGGCCCAAGTGCAAGCTGGTGGCGATTGCGATGATCGCGCGGATGATCTCGGCGTCGTTGGGGTTGTGTGGACAGTCGCGAACAAAGGATTGATCAATTTTTAGCAGGTCAACAGGCAGCTGTTTCAGGTAGCTCAGGGAGGAGTAACCGGTGCCGAAGTCGTCGATGGCAAAGTGCACGCCATGACTGCGCAGCAGGTTCATCTTGTCGATGGTGTCGTTGATATTCTCGATGACTATGCCTTCAGTGATCTCCAGGCTCAGGCAACTGGTCGGGATGTCGTGCAGGGCGATGGCGCCCAAAACGTCGTCGACAAAACTGGCGTGGCGGAACTGGCGCGGGCTGATGTTGACGCTCAGGCGGAAGTGTGGGGTGATCAAACCAGCCCCAAGCAGTTCGGCGATGAAGGTGCAGGCCTGATGCAGAATCTGGCGGCCGGCCTCAAGTATCAGGCTGCTTTGCTCCAGGACGTCGATAAAGGCGCCGGGGCCGATCAGGCCACGCTCCGGATGTTGCCAGCGCAGCAGCGACTCGGCGCCCTCGATGCGTTGGCTGCGATAGTCGAACTGTGGCTGGTAGTGCAGACAGAACTGGCCTTTGCTGATGGCCCTGCGCAGCTCGGATTCGATGGCCAGGCGTTCGCTGGCCGCCACCTGCATCGATTGTTCAAAAAAGGCGATGCCGTCACGTCCGCGCTCTTTGACGCGGTACAGGGCGATATCGGCGCGTTTTAGCAAGTCCTCGGCACTGTCGCCGTGATCCGGTATCAGCGCAATCCCGATGCTGGCGCTGAGTTGCAGAGCGTGGCCTTCAATCTGCATCGGCGCAGAGATGGCGTCGAGCAGCTCACGGGCGGCGCGTTCTACCTCCTGCGCCAGGGCAGGGCCTGTGCTGGTAAAGCCGCTGAGCAGCACGACAAACTCATCACCGCCAAGGCGTGCAACGGTGTCTTCGGCTCGCACGCGGCAGAGCAGGCGGCGGGTTACTTCCTGCAGCACCGCATCGCCACAGGAATGCCCCAGCGAATCGTTAATGTGCTTGAAATGGTCAAGGTCAAAGAACAGTAGGGCGCCTCTCAGGTCGTGGCGCTGGTGCAGGGCGTTGAGTTGACTGAGGCGGTCGCTAAGGAGCAGGCGATTGGGCAGGTTGGTCAGCGCGTCGTGGTAGGCAAGATGCTTGACGCGGGCCTCGATGCGTTTCTGTTCGGTGATGTCGCGGGCGGTCAGCAACATGCAGTCGAGGCCATCCAGGGTGAGTGGCTGGGCCGAAACAGAGACCAGAATCTCCTTGCCGTGGCGCGTGCGAATACGCATTTCGCGTCCGTAGACCCCGCCCTTTTCGTCCATTGTGCGGATCAGGTCGTCGCGCTCGTTTGCGTCTATCCAGATGCCGAGTTCATTGACGGTGCGGCCGATGGCTTCTTCTGGGCTGTAGCCGGTCAGGCGGCAGAAGCCGTCGTTGACTTCGAGCTGGCGTCCGGTTTTCAGCTCGCTGATGCTGATTGAGTCAGGGCTGCCCTTGAATGCGCGGGCAAACTTGTCTTCCGAGGCGCGTAAGGCCGACTCGGCCTGGGTGCGTGCGGTGATATCGCGGAAGCTGAACAGTACGCACTGTTGGTGGTTGATGCGAATGCGTGTGCTGCCCACCTCGCATAGCAGCAGATGACCGTTGCTGGTGGAGAAGGTCTCGGTAAAACCGTGCAGCTCGCGCTCGCCTCGGGCTGCCTGCTGCAGACTGCGGTGTGCGCTGTGTGAGCTCCACAGGCCGATCTCTTCGGGTTGACGGCCAATCAGGTCGATAGCGCTGTAACCAAAGGTGCGGGCAAAACTCTGGTTGACCTCAATGACGCGCTGATTGTGCACCAGGCAGTAGGGGTCAGGGGCGTTCTGAAACAGGATGGCGAACTTGGCTTCACTTTCAACCAGGGCGTTCTGATTGCGACGTTGGTCGGTGATGTCGACCAGCGTGCCAATCATGCGGGCCGGCTGGCCCTGCTGATTGAGATGCAACGTGGCCGTGGCCTGCAGCCACCGCTGACGTTTGTTGGCAACGACGCGATAAGTCAGACGATAGCGGGGTTCGCGCCCCCGACAGATAGCGATGAAGGCGCGGCGAATGGCCTGCCTGTCTTCGGCGACGACATGCTGCAAGAAGTGGCTGGCACAGCCATCCCAGTCGGCTGGCTGGAACCCGTGCAGCTCTGCGCTGCGGGCAGAGCAATGCAGGGCGTCGGTTGCTATCTGCCAATCCCAGATGCCCATCTGTCCGGCCTCCAGCGCCATTCTCAAGCGGCTGCGGCTGTCTTTGAGGGCTTGGTCGCTGGCGTTGCTGCTTGCGCGCGGCTGCAGGCAGAGCAGCAGTTGCTGGTTGAGCTTAACGATGCTCACCTGATAGCTGAGCAGGCCGCCATCACGGCGCAGCAACTCGATGGGCTGGTCCCGCAGCGAGCCTTGGCGCGCCTGACTGCGCATCATGGCGTGCCAGCGCCGTGGGTGGCCCCACAACGGGAAGTCGCCGGCGGGTTGCCCGAGCAGTTGGTGGCGCTCGTACTGCGTGGCCTGAATAAACGCCGGGTTGACGTCGATGATGAGTTGGGTCTGGCTGTCAATAAGCAGTGCAGGCCCAGGCATGCCGTTGAATAACAGCACAAAGGAGGCGTCGTTTACGGTGGAGGGGGTCGGCGGCGCGACTCCGGTTGTGCCTGGCATTGATGTCTGATCCATTCTGGGACCAACCAGCCCGGCGCAAAGCGATGATTGGCCCGCTGCCGAGCAGGGAGGCTGGGCGTCTTGCCCGCAGTTTCCGTCTACCTTGACCTTAGCTCTTGCCGCGCCGGCCAACAAGCCATTGTGCCTACACCATTGGTCGGGTAGCCGAGCGGTCTGCCTCGCCGTCGGTACGGGCGGCGCGGAGCAGGGTAATCAGTTCGCGGGCAGCGTTGGACTGGGTGCGTCCGCTGTGCCAGATGCAGCCCAGCTCGCGCTGCAGGTGCACCCCCGGAAGCTGCAGCACACTGACCTGGCTGTCGAGCATGCTGCGTGGCAGCACGCTCCAGGCCAGGCCGATGGAAACCATCATCTTGATGGTCTCCATATAGTTGGTGCTCATGCTGATCTGTGGCTGAACGTGATAGTGCTCGAACAGATCGCTGACCACCTTGTGAGTAAAGGTGTTGGCGCCCGGAAATACCGCCGGGTAGGCCGCCAGCTGGGCCAGTTCCAGATTGCGCTGCCGGGCAAGCGGGTGCTCTGGCGCGATGACAAAATCCAGTGGGTCATGCCAGATCAACTCGCTCATTACCGGCGGCGCAACCTCCGGCGCCAGGGTGATGACGGCGAGTTCAATCTCGCCATGCAGCACCTTGTCGTAGGCGACTTCCGAATCCAGAAACTGGATATCGAAGGACACCTGCGGGTGGCGGCGGGTGAACTCGCGCAGCACTGGAGGCAGGCGATGCAAACCGATGTGGTGGCTGGTGGCGATGCTCAGACGACCGGAGACTTCGCTGGATAGATTGCTCAGGGCGCGGCGCGTATCATTCATCAGGCTGAGCACCTGCTCGGCTCTTGGTCGCAGGGCAAGGCCTGCCTCGGTCAACGAAACGTGGCGGCCAATGCGGTCGAACAACCGGGCATCGAGCTGTTGCTCCAGCATGGCAATGCGCTTGCTGACCGCCGGTTGGGTCAGGTGGAGCTGTTCGGCTGCCCGCGAAAATGAGCCAGTGTCGGCAACGGCAAGAAAGGCCTGCAGGTTTGCTGTGTCCATATCGCATTCCACTTGGTTATCTGTTTAATAAATAATATTCCTTTGTTTTATCTTTGGGCGGAATTTATTCTGTTGCCTGTAGAAGAGCCGCCGCAGGACCTGTATCCGCAGGGGACGGTGGCCAGAGTCTGATGCCAGGAGTAACCCATGTCTGCAAAAACGCTGTACGACAAATTGTGGGACAACCATCTCGTCAAGGAACGGGATGACGGTTCTGCGTTGATCTATATCGATCGTCACATCCTCCATGAGGTGACCTCGCCACAGGCGTTTGAAGGGCTGCGACTGGCTGGCCGCAAGCCGTGGCGCATCGACGCCAATATTGCGACGCCCGATCACAACGTGCCGACCACCAAGGCCGAGCGCCAAGGCGGGCTGGACGCCATCGCCGACGAAGTCTCGCGTATTCAGGTCAGAACGCTGGATGAGAACTGCGACGCTTTCGGCATCCTCGAGTTCAAGATGAACGACGTGCGTCAGGGCATCGTGCACGTTGTCGGCCCGGAGCAGGGCGCGACGCTGCCTGGCATGACGGTGGTCTGCGGTGACTCGCACACCTCAACCCATGGCGCCTTCGGCGCGCTCGCACACGGTATCGGTACCTCCGAGGTTGAGCATGTGCTGGCGACCCAATGCTTGGTCGCCAAGAAGATGAAGAATATGCAGGTGCGTGTTGAGGGGCAGTTGCCTTTCGGTGTCACTGCCAAGGACATCGTGCTGGCTGTCATCGGCAAGATTGGCACCGCTGGCGGTAACGGTCACGCGATGGAGTTTGCCGGCAGCGCGATTCGCGAATTGTCGGTTGAAGGCCGCATGACACTGTGCAATATGGCCATTGAAGCTGGCGCCCGCGTCGGCATGGTGGCGGTCGACGAGAAAACTATCGACTACGTCAAGGGTCGCCCGTTTGCCCCGCAGGGGGCCGATTGGGATCGCGCCGTTGCAGCCTGGAAAGACCTGGTATCTGACGCCGGTGCGCACTTTGACACCGTCATCGAGTTGCGCGCCGAAGACATCAAGCCGCAGGTCAGCTGGGGTACGTCTCCAGAGATGGTGCTGGCGGTTGATCAGAACGTGCCGGACCCGGACGCGGAGGCTGACGCCGTCAAACGTGGCTCGATCACCCGCGCGCTCAAGTACATGGGCCTGACTGCCAATCAGCCGATCACCGATATCAAGCTGGACCGCGTATTTATCGGTTCCTGCACCAACTCGCGCATCGAAGACCTGCGCGCTGCGGCCGCGGTTGCCAAGGGCCGCAAGGTGGCTGCGACCGTCAAGCAGGCGCTGGTGGTGCCGGGCTCCGGCCTGGTCAAGGCGCAGGCCGAACAGGAAGGGTTGGACCAGATCTTTATCGAAGCCGGCTTTGAATGGCGTGAGCCGGGTTGCTCCATGTGCCTGGCGATGAACCCGGATCGGCTGGAAAGTGGCGAGCATTGCGCCTCCACCTCCAACCGTAACTTCGAGGGGCGTCAGGGCAACGGCGGTCGCACCCACTTGGTCAGCCCGGCGATGGCGGCGGCGGCGGCGGTCACCGGCCACTTTATTGATGTCCGTGAATTGATGCAGGCCTGAGGAGTGTCCCGATGAAAGCCTTTACCCAACATACTGGTCTGGTCTGCCCACTTGATCGTGCCAATGTCGACACTGATCAGATCATTCCCAAGCAGTTTCTCAAGTCGATCAAACGCACCGGTTTCGGTCCGAACCTGTTCGACGAGTGGCGTTATCTGGACGTCGGTCAGCCGAATCAGGATTGCTCGACCCGTCCAATCAATGAAGACTTTGTGCTGAATTTTCCGCGCTACCAGGGCGCAAGTGTGCTGCTGGCTCGCGAGAATTTTGGTTGCGGCTCCTCCCGCGAGCATGCGCCGTGGGCATTGGACGAGTATGGTTTTCGCACGGTGATTGCACCGAGCTTTGCCGATATTTTCTACAACAACAGCTTCAAGAACGGTCTGCTGCCGATCATCCTGGCAGATGCGGACCTCGACGAGCTGTTCGCCCAGTGCGAGGCCACCGAAGGCTATCAGCTGACGGTTGATCTTGAGGCGCAGGTTGTGACTCGTCCCGACGGCAAGCAGTACCCCTTTGAGGTGGACGCTTTCCGCAAGCACTGTCTGCTCAACGGTCTGGATGACATTGGCCTGACGTTGCAGGACGCCGAGGCCATCAGCGCCTTCGAGTCTGGCCATCGTCAGCGTCAGCCCTGGCTGTTTCGCGAGGCCTGAGGCAGGTTGATTTCAGCACAGAGCCACAGTGCTCTGTGCGCAAGCACATTATGAGGAATGCAATGAGCAAACAGATTCTGATTCTGCCGGGTGACGGCATTGGCCCGGAGATCATGGCTGAGGCGGTCAAAGTGCTTAATCTGGCCAACGACAAGTTTGGCCTGGGCTACGAGTTGAGCTTTGATGATCTCGGTGGCGCAGCGTACGACCGCTACGGCTCGCCCCTGGCCGACGAAACCCTGGAGCGCGCCCGTGCTGCCGATGCGGTGCTGCTGGGGGCGGTTGGCGGCCCCAAGTGGGACACCATTGATCCGGCACTGCGCCCCGAACGTGGGCTGCTGAAGATTCGCTCCGAGCTGGGGCTGTTCGGCAATCTGCGCCCGGCGATTCTGTACCCGCAACTGGCTGAAGCGTCTACGCTCAAGCCGGAAGTCGTTTCCGGTCTGGACATCCTGATCGTCCGTGAGCTGACCGGCGGTATCTACTTCGGTAAGCCGCGCGAGCGCACCACGCTGGAAAGCGGCGAGCGCATGGCCTATGACACACTGCCCTACAGCGAAAGCGAAGTGCGCCGTATTGCCAAGGTCGGTTTCGACATGGCGATGGTGCGTAACAAGAAGCTGTGTTCGGTCGACAAGGCTAACGTGTTGGCCTCCAGCCAGCTGTGGCGCGAAGTGGTCGAGGAGGTCGCCAAGGATTACCCGGACGTCGAGCTGTCGCACATGTACGTCGACAACGCTGCCATGCAGCTGGTCCGCGCGCCCAAGCAGTTCGACGTGATCGTCACCGACAACATGTTTGGTGACATTCTCTCCGACCAGGCCTCCATGCTGACCGGTTCGATCGGCATGCTGCCGTCGGCGTCGCTGGATGTGAACAGCAAGGGCATGTATGAGCCGTGTCACGGCAGTGCGCCGGATATCGCCGGTCAAGGCATTGCCAACCCGCTGGCGACCATCCTGTCGGTCTCGATGATGCTGCGTTACAGCTTTGGTCAGGTGGCGGCTGCTGATGCCATCGAGCAGGCGGTCAGCCAGGTGCTGGACCAGGGCCTGCGCACCGGTGATATCCAGTCTGAAGGTTGCCGCAAGGTGGGCACTGCGGAAATGGGTGATGCCGTGGTCGCAGCACTGAAAAACCTGTAATCTGTCCGATTATCCATTTACGCCCGGCCTCGGCCGGGCGTATGTGTCTTTGAATCTGTTACCCCACGGGGGTTGTTGTTATGAAGCAAGTTGGTTTGGTTGGTTGGCGTGGCATGGTCGGCTCTGTGCTGATGCAACGCATGCGCGACGAGAATGATTTTGCCGATATCGATCCGGTGTTTTTTACCACCTCCAACGTAGGTGGCAAGGGTCCGGATATTGGTAAGGACATTCCTGCGCTCAAGGACGCTTTTGACCTTGAAGCACTCAAGCCGATGGACGTCATCATTACCTGTCAGGGCGGTGATTACACCAGCGAGGTGTACCCCAAGCTGCGTGCCGAGGGCTGGAAAGGTTACTGGATCGATGCTGCGTCCACGCTGCGCATGGAAGATGAGGCCGTCATCGTGTTGGACCCGGTCAACCGTCGTAATATCGATCAGGCGTTGCGTGATGGTGTCAAAACCTACGTGGGCGGTAACTGCACCGTCAGCCTGATGCTGATGGGGCTGGGTGGGCTGTTTGAGCAAGGCCTCGTCGAGTGGATGAGCGCCATGACCTATCAGGCAGCCAGTGGTGCCGGTGCCCAGAACATGCGCGAGCTGATCAGCCAGATGGGCGCGATCAACGCCTCCGTGGCCGACAAGCTGGTGGACCCGGCTAGTGCCATTCTGGACATCGACCGCACTGTTGCCGAGACCCTGCGTGGCGACGCCTTCCCGGTTGACAACTTCGGCGTACCGCTGGCCGGCAGCCTGATCCCCTGGATCGACAAGCAGCTGGCTAACGGTCAGAGCCGTGAAGAGTGGAAGGCGCAGGCTGAGACCAACAAGATCATCGGCCGCAGTGGTCGTCCGATCCCGGTCGATGGTATCTGCGTGCGTATCGGTGCCATGCGCTGCCACAGCCAGGCGCTGACCATCAAGCTGAACAAAGATGTGCCGCTGGCAGATATCGAGTCACTGCTGGCCGAGCACAACCCCTGGTCCAAGGTGATCCCCAATACCAAGGAAGACACCCTGGCGGGCCTGACCCCGACCGCCGTTACCGGTACGCTGAGTGTGCCTGTTGGCCGCCTGCGCAAGCTCAACATGGGCTCGCAGTATCTGTCGGCGTTTACTGTGGGTGACCAGTTGCTGTGGGGCGCCGCCGAGCCGCTGCGCCGCATGCTGAGGATCTTGCAGGAAGGCTGAGGTCGTGCGCGGCCGAGGTTAATCAGGGCACCCCGTCGCTGGCGGGGTGCCCTTTGTATTTGTGCAACATGAACATGCAGGGCAGGACGATGAGCAACGTAGCGGATATTGCAATTGTTGGGGCGAGCAGCCTGGTTGGTGACATGCTGATCAATGTGCTGGAAGAGCACAGTTATCCCTTTGGCCAGGTGCGGCTCGTTGATATCGATGACGAGGCTGGCGAGCGGCGGATGATCAATGGCCAGAGCGTGCGTGTCGAAGCGCTAAGCACCTTCGACTTCGCCAGCGTCAAGCTGGCCATTGTCGCGGGTGATCGCGATGTTGCCTTGCAGCATATCGCGGCAATCCGCGACGCGGGTGCGCTGGTGATCGACACCACCGGTTTGCTGATCGGCCAGGGCGTCACTGTTGTCGCCGAAGTGAATCCGGCAACCTTGGCTGATGCCGTGCAGCGACGGGTGGTTGCCTGTCCGGACAGCCAGGTGCTGCAAAGTGCGCTGGTGCTCAAAGTGCTCGATGGCATGTCGCCGGTGCAGCGCGTGAGCATTGCCACCTATCAGTCGATGTCGACCCATGGCAAGGCGGCAGTTGAAGGTCTGGCCATGGAGACCGGGCGACTGCTCAATGGGCAGCCGATCGAGAAGGGTGGGGCGCTGGCCAAGCAGTCGGCCTTTAACCTGCAGCCGTGTGTCAGCGATCTGGATGAGGCTGGCGCCAGTCGCGAGGAACGGGATCTGGTGGCGGGCATTGGTGAGGTGCTTGGTCTGCCATCCCTGCCGGTGCTGGCCAACTGTGTCATGGTGCCGCTGTTCTACGGAACAGCGCAGATGATGCAGGTCACCACCGCCGAGCCGTTGGAGGCTCAAAAGGTGATCAATGTGCTGCGCCGGGCCAAGGGTATCAAGGTGTTGGACAAGGCTGAAGCGGGTGGCTACCCGACGCCGGTGACCGATGCTACAGGCTCCGATCAGGTGTGGGTCGGACGTGTTCGTCAGGATGCGGGTCAGCCCAACACTATCCATTTGTGGATTGTGTCTGATAATTTGCGTAAAGGTGTCGCACTTAACAGTCTGATGATTGCTGACTTGTTGATAAAAGACTATTTGTAATCGATACTTGCTAGAGTTTTTGTATCAAGCAGGTTAGGTTTGCAGGAACTGAAACCGTTTGGCCGTCGTGACTGCGCGTGGCAAAGCCGGGTGGGGAGATAGAACAATTGGCCGGTTTGTCGCAACAGGCACGTCGAAGCCTGGAAAAACGATAAAAGCAAAGGATTTACGCTATGGTTCGCAAATTGGTTATCGCTGTTGCCGCAGCAAGTGCCGTGATGTCGTCCGGAATGGTTCACGCGTTGGGGGTCGGCGATATCCATCTGCAGTCGTCATTGAACCAGCCGCTCGAAGCAGAGATTGATCTGCTGCAGGTGCGAGACCTGTCCAACGAGGAAATTCGCACCACGCTGGCCTCTCCCGACGACTTCGGTCGTGCCGGCATAGACCGTAACTTCTTTCTCACCGATCTCAAGTTTCAGCCTGTCGTCAAACCGGATGGCCGTTCGGTTATTCGCGTCACCTCCAGTCGCCCTGTCAGCGAACCGTTCCTGAATTTCCTCATGGAAGTACGCTGGCCCTCAGGTAAGGTGCTGCGCGAGTTCACCGTGCTGCTTGATCCTCCGCTGTATCAGCCCACGCCGGTCGTCAGCAGCAGCTCCGTCCGTCCGCCGTCCAGCAGCGGCGCGCTGCCCACCCCGCGTGTAGCGCCTGCGCAGCCCAGTGCTGCTGGCCGGGCATCGGCAGCAGCAGTCTCCGCAGGCACTGCGCAAACCACCACGGCCCCTGCGCCAGCCCGTGATGGGCGCGTGACGACCAACCGCTCTGACACGCTCTGGGAGCTGGCGCTGCGCAACCGGCCGCAGGGTGCCAGTGTCCACCAGACGATGCTGGCGATCCAGGATCTCAACCCTGGCGCGTTCAGTAACGGCAATATCAACCAGCTCAAGGCGGGGCAAAATCTGACGCTGCCTACCGCTGAGCAGGCTGCTCGCCGCAGTAACAGCGAGGCGGTTGCCGAGGTGGCTGCGCAGAACCGTTCCTGGCGTGAAGGTCGGGCACCGGCAAGCGCTGAAGCCAGTGCACCGCAACTGGACGCGCGTGCGCGCGAGAGCGCTGGTGCCGCGCCCGAGGCGGTCAGCGGCGAAGACTCTCTGCGACTGGTGTCGGGTGCCGATGAAAATGCCGCTGAAGGGGGGGGGGACTCCGCCGCCGGTAATGGTGCCGAGTCGGCGCAGCTGCGTGATGCGCTGGATCGCACCAAAGAACAATTGGACTCGGCGGAGCGAGAGAAAGCCGAGTTGAATGATCGCCTCAGCGATGTGCAGGGGCAGGTAGAAACCCTGCAACGCCTGCTTGAGCTGAAAGATGCGCAGTTGGCTTCACTGCAGGAGCAGGTCGCTGAGGGTGGCGAAAACACCGAGCTGACGGCCGAGCCGCAAGCTGACTTGCAGGACATTGCCGATAGCGAAGATCAGGCTGTCGAGGCTGAGCCGATGTCAGCGGATGAGGCTGCTGCCGAGGCGGGCGAGCCTGCCGGAGCTGCCGCCAGCGCTGATGAGCTGGCCGCTGACGTCGACGCCATTGATGGCGCGCCTGTGGATGAGCCTGTCAGCGAACAGGCTCCGGTCGTCGATGCAGAACCGGCGGAAGCTGAGGCTCCTGAAGCTCCTGAGGTATCGGAGCCGGCGCCATTAGCCGAGCCGGTTGCTCCGGCAGAGCCCGCTGCCAAGGATCCAGCCTCCCTGCTGCAGGGCTTGATGCAAAACCAGATGCTGCTTATCGGCGGTGGGGTGGTTGCCATTCTGCTGCTGTTGCTGGTGTTGATGTCGCTGTCTCGCCGTAATGCACGACGCGAAGCCGAAATGGCCGACAACTTCATCGCCAATGCGGCTGACGACAAGTCGGATGCGGCGGAACCCGAATCGGACGACTTCAACGTGGCGCTGGCCGGCGGCGATGACGGTGATCAGGATGACATGAACCTGGCGGCCGACTCGCTCGTTGAAGCTGATGCGTTGCTGGCCTATGGCAAACCTCAGGAAGCACGTGACGTGCTGGCTGATGCGATTGCCGCCGAGCCTGAGCGTGATGATCTGCGCTTGAAGCTGATGGAAGTCGAAGGTCTGTTGGAGAACGCCGAGGGTTATCGTGACCAGCGTGCGGTGCTCGAAGCCAAGGGCAACCAGGGCGATCGTATCGCCGAGCTTGATGCACGCTTCCCGCTGATGGCTGCTGCTGCAGTCGGCGCTGCGGCGGTGGTCCTGCAGGAAGACGACGAGCTGGATGCCCCGGCACCAGCGGTTGATGTCGCTGAGGACGACATGGATTTCGATTTCAGCGAGTTTGATCTGGGCGACGATGCCACGGACAAATCGGCGGATGAAGTGCCCTTCGAAGACGTCCTGGCTGAGTCGCCCGCAGAGTCGGTCCCCGCTGAAGAGGCCGGCTTCGATCTGGACTTTGATCTGGACGAGCCCACACTAGAGCAGCCGGTAGAGGTGTCGCCCGACGTTGCTGCTTCCGGTAAGCCCGAGGCGGCACCCGCAGAGGCAGCAGACGAATTTGACCTGTCCGACTTTGAATTGGATACCGACAGCCTTGACCTGCCTGAGCAGGCGACAGAGCTGCCGCCAGAAGAGCCGGCGGCCACCCTCGACGCCGACTTTGATTTGTCCATGACCGAGGATCTTGAGGCGGACAGCCTGATTGCCGAGTTCGAGTCCATGGATTCGCCAGCCGCATCGGGCGAGCCGGCGGCCGAGTCGCTGGATTTGTCTGACGCGTCCCTGTCCGGTCTGGACGCGTCCCTGTCCGGTCTGGACGCGGAGCTGCCACCGACCGATGCGCTTGATGATCTGGAGCTGCCGGTTGCTGATGAACAGGACAGCTTGGACTCCTTCGAGCTGCCCGAGCTGGACGACGCCGACCTGACCCCGATTGACAGCGCCACGGAGGAAGCAGTGGGCGATACTTTGGATGAAGACGACGAGTTCGACTTCCTGTCCGGCACCGATGAGTGTGCCACCAAGTTGGACCTGGCCCGTGCCTACATCGATATGGGTGACCAGGAGGGGGCTCGCGATATCCTTAACGAAGTCGTCGAGGAAGGCAGTGAGCAGCAGCAGCAGGAAGCGCGCAGTCTGATGGAGCGCCTGACTGACTGATGGTAGATGATGCGACAAATCCAGCGGCCGCCCCTGAGGCGGCCGCTGTTGTTTCCAGGGTGGCGGCCTGCGTGGAGTACCGAGGTACGGCCTACCGTGGCTGGCAGCGTCAGCAGAAGGGCGTGCCCAGCGTACAGGAAGCGGTTGAGAAGGCGTTGAGCCGGGTTGCCAATCACCCCGTACAGATTTTCTGCGCTGGGCGCACCGATGCCGGCGTGCATGCGTCCTGTCAGGTCATTCACTTTGACAGCGACGCCGTTCGCTCCCCACGCAACTGGATTCATGGCGCTAATGCCAATCTGCCGCCGGATATCTCCCTGAGCTGGGTACTGCCCGTCGGGCAGGATTTTCATGCGCGTTTTTCTGCCCAGGCGCGCCGATATCGTTACGTGATTTATAACGATCCGGTTCGACCGGCCCACCTTGCCCATGAGGTGACCTGGAATTACCGACCCTTGGATATCGAGCGGATGCGTGCTGCCGCCAAGGTGCTGGTGGGGACTCACGACTTTACCTCCTATCGGGCGGTTGGCTGCCAGGCCAAATCGCCCATCAAGACCATTCATCATCTCGAGCTGCTGGAGTTTGGTCGGTTCATCGTGCTGGATATCCGCGCCAATGCCTTCCTGCATCACATGGTGCGCAATATCGCCGGTGTACTAATGCAGATTGGCTGTGGCGAGCATCCGGTCGGCTGGGCTGCTCAGGTGTTGGCCGCCCGGGATCGCGCCCAGGGTGGCCTGACGGCGCCAGCCTATGGTTTGTATCTTGTGGATGTAACCTATCCGGCGCACTTCGATCTGCCGCACCGCTATCTGGGGCCGCATTTTCTATCTGCGCTGCCGGATGTGCTGGACTGACGGTGGTGCCCCTATCTGCTAACATCGATTCCCTTTGCAACCAGACAGGCAAGCCTTCAGGCGATGACCCGAATCAAGATATGTGGCATTACCCGTGAGCAAGACGCGCTGGCCGCCGCTGCCGCCGGCGCCGATGCCATCGGCCTGGTGTTTTACCCACCGAGTCCGCGCGCAGTCGATGCCGGCCAGGCGGCGCGCATCGTGGCCGCTTTGCCACCTTTTGTAACGACGGTCGGTTTGTTTGTTGATGCCGAGCCTGCAGCCGTGCGCGCGGTCTTGGCCGAGGTGCCGCTGGATCTGCTGCAGTTCCATGGTGAGGAGAGCGACGACTATTGTCGTCAGTTCGGTCGTCCCTATCTCAAGGCAGTACGGGTTCGCAGCGCTGATCAGCTGCAAGACGTAGCTGCGCAATGGCCTGGCGCAGCCGGTATTTTGCTTGATAGCTACAAGCCTGGTGTGCCCGGCGGTACCGGCGAGGTCTTCGACTGGCGTCTGGTGCCGCGCGAGCGTGACTGGAATCTCGTGTTGGCCGGTGGCTTGGTCGCAAGCAATGTGCGCCAGGCAATTGATGAAATGCAGCCTTGGGCCGTGGATGTCAGCGGTGGTGTCGAGGCGGCCAAGGGCATCAAGGATGTGGCAAAAATTAACGCGTTTGTTCAAGAGGTGAAGCGTGTCTGACTCCAACCCCATCGATTTTTCTGCGGTGCCCGACGCGCGAGGCCACTTTGGCCCGTATGGCGGCCGCTTTGTTTCTGAAACCCTGATGGACGCGCTGGATGAGCTGGAGCGTCTTTATCGCACCTTGTCCGATGACCCTGCCTTTCAGGCGGAGTTTGACCGGGATCTGGCCTTTTATGTGGGCCGGCCTTCGCCACTGTATCTGGCTGAACGCTTAACGCAAAAGGTCGGTGGTGCGCAGATCTATCTCAAGCGGGAAGACCTCAACCACACTGGCGCCCACAAGGTGAACAACACTATCGGCCAGGCGCTGCTAGCCAAACACATGGGCAAACCGCGAGTGATTGCCGAAACCGGTGCCGGTCAGCACGGTGTGGCGACGGCGACCGTGGCTGCACGTCTGGGGCTGAAATGCCAGGTTTACATGGGCGCAGAAGATGTTCGGCGTCAGGCGCTCAACGTGTATCGCATGAAGCTGCTGGGTGCCGAAGTGATTCCGGTCACCTCCGGCTCGCGTACGCTGAAAGATGCCATGAATGAGGCAATGCGCGACTGGGTCACCAACATTGATGACACCTTCTACATCATTGGTACCGTCGCAGGCCCGCATCCATACCCTGAGCTGGTGCGCGACTTTCAGTGCGTCATTGGCCGTGAGGCACGCGAGCAGTGCCTGACCCAGGCCGGCCGCCTGCCTGACGCGCTGGTAGCCTGTGTCGGTGGTGGTTCCAACGCGATTGGTTTGTTCCATCCGTTCCTGAATGATGAAAGCGTGCGCATGTACGGGGTCGAAGCCGGTGGCCACGGTATCGCCACCGGTGAGCATGCTGCGCCGCTGAGCGCCGGTCAGCCTGGGGTGCTGCACGGCAATCGTACCTATCTGATGTCGGATGAAGCAGGGCAGATCATTGAGACTCACTCGGTCTCTGCCGGCCTCGATTATCCGGGCGTTGGTCCGGAGCACAGCTGGCTGAAGGACATTGGCCGGGTGGACTATGTCGATGCGACTGACGATGAGGCATTGCACGCGTTCCGCGAGCTGACCCGTGTCGAGGGCATCATGCCGGCACTGGAGTCCAGTCATGCGGTGGCCTACGGCATGAAGCTGGCAGCCAGCATGAGTCCTGAGGAGATTGTCGTGATCAACCTGTCCGGTCGTGGCGACAAGGACATTCACACCGTCGCCGGCATTGACGGCATCAGCATCTAGTCGAGTTATCCATGAGCCGAATTCAAGCCCGTTTTTCCGCCCTGCAGGCCGCCGGTCGCAAGGCGCTGATCCCTTACATTACTGCCGGTGATCCTGCCCCGGCGGTAACCCTGCCGCTGATGCATGACCTGGTTGCTGCCGGTGCAGACATCATTGAGCTGGGTATCCCGTTCTCCGACCCGATGGCTGATGGCCCGGTGATCCAGCTCGCTATGGAGCGCGCGCTCGCGCACGAGGTGAGCCTGCGACAGGTGCTGGAGATGGTTGCCGAGTTTCGCCAGCGTGACAACGATACGCCGGTCGTGCTGATGGGGTATCTGAACCCGGTCGAGCGTATGGGCTATGATGAATTTGCCCGTGAAGCTGCTGAAGCCGGTGTTGACGGTGTGCTGACCGTTGATCTGCCGCCGGAAGAGGCTGTCGACGTCGTGCCGCTGTTCAAGGCGCGCGGACTGGACACGATTTTCCTGTTGGCGCCGACCACCACGGCCGAGCGCGCGCGCTCAATTTGTCAGCAGGCCAGCGGCTATGTCTATTATGTTTCCCTGAAAGGTGTGACCGGGTCCAGTGCTTTGGACGTCACCGATGTAGCAAACAAATTGGACATGCTGCGTACGGTCACCGACTTGCCGATTGGCGTTGGCTTCGGTATCCGCGACGGCGCTACTGCCGCAGCGGTTGGTGAGGTAGCCGATGGCGTTGTGGTCGGGTCTGTGCTGGTCAATCAGATTGCGGCCAACGCCGATAATCCGGATGCAGCGCGCAAGGCGATCTCGGCCATCATTGCCGAGATGCGCGGCGCCATGGACCACTGAACAACGTCCACTGCCCGCTGGCAGTGTTGACTGAGCTGACAACAGAGAAGGAAAGGCGATGAGCAACTGGTTGGTGGACAAACTGATTCCCTCCATTGTGCGCTCCGAAGCACAGAAGAGCAGCGTACCCGAAGGGCTCTGGCGCAAATGCCCGTCCTGTGACGCGGTACTGTATCGGCCGGAGCTGGAGAAAAATCTGGATGTCTGCCCCAAGTGCAGCCATCACCTGCGTATTGGCGCTCGCCGCCGTCTGGACATCTTCCTGGACGCCGAGGGGCGTAACGAGATCGGCGCCGAGCTGGAGCCGGTGGATCGCCTGAAGTTCCGCGACAGCAAAAAATACAAGGACCGTCTGGCTGCCGCCCAGAAAGAAACCGGTGAGAAAGATGCGCTGGTTGTCATGCAGGGCGCGCTGAAGGGGTCTCCGATTGTGGCCAGTGCCTTTGAGTTCAACTTCATGGGCGGCTCGATGGGCAGCGTGGTCGGGGCCCGCTTTGTACGCGGCGCAGAGGTCGCCCTGCAGGAACGTATCCCCTACATCTGCTTCTCCGCCTCCGGCGGCGCGCGTATGCAGGAAGCGCTGTTTTCCCTGATGCAGATGGCCAAGACCAGTGCCGCGCTGGCGCGCCTGCGTGAAGAGGGTATTCCCTTTATCTCGGTCATGACTGACCCGGTTTACGGCGGCGTGTCCGCCAGTCTGGCGATGCTGGGTGATCTCAACGTGGCTGAGCCCAATGCGCTGATCGGTTTTGCCGGTCCGCGAGTGATCGAGCAGACCGTACGCGAGAAACTGCCGCCGGGCTTCCAGCGCAGTGAGTTCCTGCTGGATCATGGTGCGCTGGATATGATTGTTTCGCGCAGTGAAATGCGTGATCGCCTGGCCAGCATCCTGGCCATGCTGACCGGCACGCCGGCACCGGAGGGCAGTGCGGAGGTGGTCGAGGCCTGATATGAGTGCGCGCAGTCTGGCCGATTGGCTGGTTCGGCTGGAAGGGTTGCACCCCAGCGAGATCGACATGGGGCTGGAGCGGGTCCGTTTGGTCGCAGCGCGACTGGGCGTGCTTACTCCAGCCCCGCTGGTTTTTACCGTCACCGGTACCAACGGCAAGGGCTCAACCTGTGCCGCATTGGAATCCCTGTTGCGCCGCAGCGGGCTTAGTACCGGCTGCTATACCTCGCCGCACCTGGTGCGCTACAACGAGCGTGTGCGCCTTGACGGGCAGTTGGCCGATGATGCCAGTCTGTGCGCGGCGTTCGCCGCCATTGATGACCTGCGTGGCGATATCTCCCTGACCTATTTCGAGTTTGGCACCCTGGCGGCGCTATGGCTGTTCAAGCGTGCCGAGCTGGACGCCGTGGTGCTGGAAGTGGGGCTTGGCGGCCGTCTGGACGCCGTCAATGTGGTCGACGCTGATGTTGCGGTGGTGACCAGCATCGGCATTGATCATCAGGAGTATCTGGGCAATACGCGGGCCTCGGTGGCGACCGAGAAGGCCGGGATTTTGCGCTCTGGGCGTCCGGTCGTCAGCGGCGAGCGCGACCTGCCTGATACCTTTGTCCAGGCGGTTGAGCGACTTGGCTGTCAGTTGGTTCAGCGCGATCGGGACTTCGCTGTGCAGATGCAACCTGATGGCCAGTGGACGCTGAACGGCGAGGGGGGCTTGGGCGCGGCGCGGTCGCTGCTGCTGCCGCCGGTGCGCTTGCCGCGTGACAATCTGGCGGTGGCTGTTCAAGCCTTCTGGGCAGCCGGGCTGGACCTGCCGGATGCGGCTCTGGGTGAGGCGCTGGCTGCAGCCAGTGCAGCCGGGCGGCTTGAGTCGCGCGAGATAGACTGGCAGGGCCAGCGCCGTAGCCTGCTGCTGGATGTGGGGCATAATCCCCACGCGGCCGCCTTTCTGGCCGAGTCCTTGCGGCAGCAGGGCTCGCGCCCACGGGTTGCGGTGTTTGGTCTGTTGGCGGACAAGGACCTGCAAGGCGTGCTGGCGCCGTTGGGCGGCCTGTTCGAGCGCTGGTATGTGGCACCCTTGCCAAGTCCGCGCAGTCGTTCGGCGCACGAGCTGAAACAGGCTCTCGAGGCTTCTGGTGAGCAGGGACAGGTGGCGGCTTCGGTCGCCGCAGCGTTGGCGTTGGCGTTGAGCGAAACATCCGCTGATACCGAAATTGTCATTTTCGGGTCGTTTTTCTGCGTCGCCGACGCCATACTCTGGCTATCGTAAATAGCCGGGGTAAGCAGGATGGATGAACGTCTCAAACAGCGCATCATTGGTGCTGTGGTACTGATTGTCGCTGCCGTGGTTTTTCTGCCCATGCTACTGTCGGGGCAGGATGAGACGGTGCAGGTCGAGGTGGAAGTGCCGGAGGCGCCCCTGCTTGATCGCGAGCCGATTGCCCCCGTCGAGCCCGCTCAGCTGCCGCCCGCGCCGACGGTAGCTGCCATGCCGGAGACGCTTGAGTCCTCCCCCGTGGAGCCGGTTACTGCACCCGAGCCGACGCCAGCGGCTGAGCCTGCCCCAGCGCCTGAAGCGGTCGTCGCTGCCCCTGAGCCGACCCCCGCACCCACACCTGCGCCGCCGGCGGTCAACGGCGACTGGGTGATCCAGTTGGGCAGCTTTTCCAGCGCTGCCAACGCCGAGGGGCTGAGTCAGACGCTGCGCACCCAGGGCTACAACGCCTATACCCATGCCGTGACTGTGCAGGGCAAGGCTATTACCCGTGTTTATGTCGGGCCGCTTGCCAGCCGCGAAGCAGCCAACCGCTTGCGCGACGAGCTGGAACGCAAGCGCGGCAACAAGGGGTTGGTGGTAGCCTATGACGCCTCGAGTGGGCGTGGTTGAGTTGTCGCGTTTTTGCCTGTTTCGATGGCCCGAACAGCTCTGCTAGAATGTCGGCCTTTGTTGAGCAGAGTATTTAATCGTGTCTTTGACCTGGGTTGACTGGGCAATCGTCGCCATCATTGTGGTTTCCGCCCTGATTAGTCTGACCAGAGGGTTCGTCAAGGAAGCCTTGTCTTTGCTGACCTGGGTTATCGCCGGGCTGGTTGCCTGGCTATTTGGTGGCGCCCTGGCCGAGTTGCTGGCCCCGTACATCGAGACACCGTCGCTGCGAGTCATTGCAGCTTGTTCCATTCTTTTTGTGATGACGCTGTTGCTGGGCGGCTTGATCAACTATTTGATCGGCCAGCTGGTGATAGTGACCGGATTGAGCGGTACTGATCGCTTCCTCGGCATGGTGTTTGGTGCTGCGCGGGGCGCGCTGCTGGTCGTGGTGGCCGTCGGATTGCTTAGCCTGGCTCCAGTCGAGGCTGACACCTGGTGGCGTGAGTCCGTTGTCATTCCGCATTTTCTACTGGTCGCGGACTGGTCGAAAAACCTTATTCTGCAAATGGCGGGACGCTGATCCGGGTGTCCCGGAATGCGCCGCCTCCCAATCAAGAAGGTACTCAGGCATGTGTGGCATTGTTGGCATAGTGGGCAAGTCGAACGTCAATCAGGCGCTCTATGATGCTCTGACCGTCCTGCAGCATCGCGGCCAGGACGCCGCCGGCATTGTGACCTGCGAACACGGTCGACTGTTTCTGCGCAAGGACAATGGTTTGGTGCGGGACGTTTTTCACCAGCGCCACATGCAGCGTCTGGTGGGGAATATGGGTATTGGCCATGTGCGCTATCCGACCGCCGGTAGCTCCAGCTCGGCTGAGGCGCAGCCGTTTTATGTCAACTCGCCCTACGGCATTACGTTGGCTCACAACGGTAATCTGACCAATGTCGAGCGCCTGTCGCGCGAGATCTACGAGTCAGACCTGCGTCACGTCAACACCACCTCTGACTCCGAAGTGCTGCTGAACGTCTTTGCCCATGAGCTGGCAGTACGCAACAAGCTGCAGCCGACCGAGGAGGATGTGTTCGCCGCGGTCAGTCAGGTGCACCGCCGCTGCGTGGGTGGCTACGCCTCCGTGGCTATGGTTACCGGGTACGGTATCGTCGGCTTTCGTGACCCCCACGGCATCCGCCCGATCGTGTTCGGCCAGCGCCACACTGACCAGGGTGTCGAGTACATGATTGCCTCCGAGAGCGTGGCACTGGATGTACTGGGCTTTACCCTGATTCGTGATCTGGCGCCGGGTGAAGCGGTATACATCACCGAAGACGGTCAGTTGTTCACCCGTCAGTGCGCTGAGAACCCGCAGTACGCCCCCTGTATCTTCGAGCACGTTTATCTGGCCCGGCCTGACTCGCTGATGGACGGTGTATCCGTCTATAAGGCGCGCCTGCGGATGGGTGAGAAGCTGGCAGAGAAAATCCAGCGTGAGCGCCCTGAGCACGACATTGATGTCGTCATTCCGATTCCTGATACCAGCCGCACCTCGGCGGTCGAGCTGGCGAACCAGTTGGGCGTGAAATTCCGCGAAGGCTTCGTCAAGAACCGCTACATCGGCCGCACCTTCATCATGCCGGGGCAGGCGGCTCGCAAGAAATCAGTACGCCAGAAGCTCAACGCGATTGACCTGGAATTCCGTGGCAAGAATGTATTGCTGGTGGATGACTCCATTGTTCGCGGCACCACTTGCAAGCAGATTATTCAGATGGCCCGTGAGGCCGGGGCGAAGAAGGTCTACTTCTGCTCGGCGGCACCGGCGGTGCGCTACCCCAACGTCTATGGGATCGACATGCCCAGTGCCCATGAACTGATTGCGCACGGGCGCACCACCGAGGAGGTGGCGGAGCTGATCGGTGCCGACTGGCTGCTGTATCAGGATCTGGAAGACCTGAAAGAGGCCGTTGGCGGGGGCAAGGTCAAGATTGATGCCTTCGACTGCGCGGTGTTTGACGGCCAGTACGTGACCGGTGATGTCAACGAACAGTATCTGGATCGGATCGAGCAGGCGCGCAATGATGCGGCAAAGTCGACCGTTGAACGCGTCAGCGCCATCATCGATCTGCACAACAATTGAGATCGGCGGTACTGGCCGCTGTGAAGGGGTTTTAACTGATGAGTGAAGAATGGCAAGCGGGGCGCCTGGACAGTGATCTGGAGGGGGTGGGCTTCGACACTCTGGCTGTGCGTGCCGGTCAGCGCCGTACGCCCGAGGCCGAGCACGGCGAGCCGCTGTTCCTGACGTCCAGCTATGTCTTTCGCAGCGCCGCAGATGCTGCCGCCTGCTTTGCCGGCGAAGCCAAGGGTAATGTTTACTCGCGCTACATGAACCCGACCGTGCGCACCTTTGAGGAGCGCATGGCGCAGCTTGAAGGTGGCGAACAGGCAGTGGCAACCGCATCGGGTATGGCGGCCATCATGGCGACGGTCATGAGCCTGTGTTCGGCGGGTGACCATATTCTGGTTTCGCGCAGCGTCTTCGGCGCTACTGTCACGCTGTTTGAAAAGTACTTCAAGCGCTTTGGCATCGAGGTCGATTATGTCGCGCTGACGGACTCGGCGGCTTGGCGCGGGGCCTGCAAGCCGAACACCCGGATGCTCTTTATCGAGTCGCCGTCCAACCCGTTGGCCGAGCTGGGCGATATTGGCGCGCTCGGCACAATTGCTCGCGAGCATGGCGCGTTGCTGGTAGTAGACAACTGCTTTTGTACGCCAGCGCTGCAGAAACCGCTGGCGCTGGGAGCTGATATCGTCGTGCACTCGGCAACCAAGTACATTGACGGACAGGGCCGCAGCATGGGGGGCGTGGTGGTAGGGCGCAGTGAGCACATGCAGGAGCTGGTGGGCTTTTTGCGTACCGCAGGACCGACCCTCAGCCCCTTCAATGCCTGGGTATTTCTCAAGGGCCTGGAAACGCTGCGCCTGCGCATGCGCGCGCATTGTGAATCTGCGCAGCAGATTGCCCAGTGGCTGGAGCAGCGCCCTGAGGTGGAGCACGTTTACTACAGCGGTCTGCCGTCGCACCCGCAGCATGAGCTGGCCAAGGCTCAGCAGACGGCCTTTGGTGCGGTCGTGAGTTTCGAACTCAAGGGAGGGCGTGAAGCGGCGTGGCGCTTTATCGATGCGACTCGGCTGGTGTCCATTACCGCTAACCTGGGTGATGCCAAGACCACCATCACACATCCGGCAACCACCACCCACGGACGCTTGACGCCGGAAGCACGTGAAGCCGCAGGTATTCGCGACGGACTGATTCGTCTGGCGATCGGGCTGGAGGAGGTCGCCGATCTCCGGGCCGACCTGCAGCGCGGGTTCGACGCTCAGTAAGTTTCTGCCGGGCAAGCTGCGAGGCAGGTCACATCAAAGCCGCAGAGCGTATCGCTCTGCGGCTTTTTTTGTTCTAGCTTGCGGGAGCCGCAGGGATAGTGGCTGAAGTCTGTTCCTTCAGTGCGGCATTAACCAACTACATGGAGGAAGTAACATGCGTCAGTTATTGAGTGCGATGGCTCTTGTGTTCAGCTGTCTATTGGCTGGCCCGACCTGGGCTGATGAGGTGGCAGGTCCGACCGTCAACATCAACACGGCCAGCGCCGCTGAAATGGCCGAAGTGCTGCAAGGTATTGGCGAAGCCAAAGCAGAGGCGATTGTCGCTTACCGCGACGAGCACGGCGCCTTTGCGTCGGTTGAGTCGCTGACGGCGGTCAAGGGTATTGGGGTCAGCACGCTGAGCAACAATGCCGGTCGTATCGTGCTGGAGTAGACGGGGAAAGGCCGGGCGGCGAGTCGCCGCCCGGCATATCTCAGGTGCGCAGACGGCTGACAGCGTCGCTCAACTGATTGGCCAGGCGGGCCAGCTGGTCACTGGTTTCAGCGCTGCTGATCGTCTGCTGAACGGTGCGTTCGGTGACGTCGCGAATCTCCACCACGCTTTGGGTGATGGCATCGGCCACCTGACTTTGCTGTTCCACGGCAGACGCAATTTCGCTGTTGCCCTCGCTGATCTGACTGACAGCGGCGGCAATTTCGTGCAGCGATTCACCCGCGTCGGCTACCTGGTCGACGGACGCGTGGGTCAGCCCTGCGCTGGCCTGCATGTCTTCCACCGCGACGGCTGTACCGCCTTGCAGTGCTTCGATCATGCGCTGAATGTCATCGGTCGACGTCTGCACCCGTTGTGCCAGCGCACGGACCTCGTCGGCGACTACCGCAAAGCCGCGGCCTGATTCGCCCGCTCGTGCGGCCTCAATTGCGGCGTTCAAAGCCAAGAGGTTGGTCTGCTCGGCAATCTCGCGGATGACCCTGACAACGCCGCTGATTTCCTGGCTGTGACTCGACAACTGATGCATGTGCTCGGTGCAGCGATCAATGCTGGTGACCAGCCCGGTGATGGTCTGACGCACCTGAAGTACCTGATCGCGCCCTCGTGTGGCCAGGCTGTTGGCCTGGGTGGATTGGTCGCGCGACAGGGCGGTACTGCCAGCGATATCCTGCACGGTGGCGCTCATTTCGTTGACCGCAGCGGCCACCTGGTCGGTTTCGCCCTGTTGCAGCACCATGCCGTCACGGACCTGACTCATCAGTCCAGCGAGCGCCATGGCCCGCTGGTCCAATTCTTGGGCGGCCTGGCGTACCGATGAGACGACCTGTTGCTGGGATTGTTGCATGGCGTTGAAAGCGCGGGCCATGGAGCCCACTTCATCGCGTGAGTCCGCCTTGGCCCGCAGGGTTAAGTCGCCGCTGTTCTGTACTGACATCATGACGTCGCGCAGGGCAAGAATGTGCTGGGTGATAAACGAAATCAGCATTTGCGAGACGAGCAGCACCAGCAGCATCAGCACGAAGACTACTCCCGCATACAGGGGGGCTCTGGCCACCAGCAGCGGCATGAAACCCTGTCGCTCGACCGCCAGCGCCTTGCCGTCGCCGGCCAGCCAGGCCCCGGTAAAGCGCTGTGCCTGTTGGCTGCCCAAGGCTGTAGCGTCGATCCAGCGGTTGCTGCCGCTGTGCCCGGCGGGTGCGTTGATCCACTGTAGCCCTTCCGCTTGCGCCTGATTGGCAGGGCTGGCGGCGATGGCCTGGGCCAGTTGCTGTCGGCTGTGTTCAATCGTTCGCTGTTCTACGCCGAGGGCAACCAATACCAGTGCCAGGGTGGCAGCAAAGGCGACGCCATTGACTGCCCAGAATTTGTATTTCAGCGGCAGGTGTTGAAGAAAACGCATGCATACTCCAGAGCACGGTGGAAACAGGAACGGTCGGCAGATTGGCGTCAACAGAGCGCCAGTATCCGGTGTCACCCTGTTATATCGGTTGATCCCGGTCAAACTTGAAGCGCTCTATCAACGACGTGCTGGCCGACCTTGTATTTTATCTGCGTATTGCCGGTCTTTAGAGGTGGTTGGCGATGCGCAGCGGGCCTTGCCACCTCCGGTCAGCAGCTCGGCGTGGTTGATGCAGGCACGCGGATCAGTGCGTCCAGAGCGCGGCAGGGCGGCGGTCGATCAGTTATACTGCGGCCAGTTTACACATAAGGCCGCCCATGACTACGCCCTTGGCAAAAACCCTGATGATTGATGATAACGCCGAGCTCGCGCGCTGGTGCCGACACTGGCAGAGCCTGCCCTTTGTTGCGGTGGATACTGAGTTCGTTCGTACCGAAACCTTTTATCCCATCGCCGGCCTGATTCAGGTCGGCGATGGCGAGCAGGCGGTATTGATTGACCCGCTGGCGATTACCGACTGGGCTCCGCTGGTTGCCTTGCTGGAGGACCCTGCGGTGGTCAAGGTGCTGCATGCCTGCAGTGAAGACCTAGAGGTCTTTTCGCGTTTGTGTGGCGCCTTGCCAAGCCCGCTGTTTGATACGCAGCTGGCAGCTGCGTTTCTAGGCATGGATTTCTCCATGGGGTATTCACGTTTGGTCAGCGAGTTGCTGCAGATCGATTTGCCCAAGGATGAAACCCGCTCTGACTGGCTGCAGCGGCCGTTGAGCTCGGCGCAGGTCGAGTATGCCGCGCGTGATGCCCAGCACCTGGCCGAGCTGTACCGCATTATGGCGCCGCGTCTGGAGTCCGCCGGACTGACTGACTGGCTGCTTGCCGATACCGCCGAGCAGGTGGCGGCCAGTGGGCAGGTCATCGAACCCGCATTAGCCTATCAGCAGGTGAAGCAGGCTTGGCGCCTGGAGCCAGCCGACCTCGCCGTGTTGCAAGTCATCGCCGCCTGGCGCGAGCGCGAGTCTCGTGCGCGTGACGTCGCGCGTAATCGGCTGCTGCGTGAGCGGACGCTCTGCCCGCTGGCCCAGCGTCGGCCCGACACGCTGCAGGCGCTGTCGCGCATCGAGGATATGCATCCGCGTACCGTGCGCCATGAAGGTGAAACCCTGTTGCGTCTGATCCGCAAAGGCCAGGCTGTGGCGCCGGCGGACTACCCCGAGGCGTTGGCCGAGCCCTTGCCGGCCGCCGCCAATCGTTTGCTCAAGCGTCTTCGCAAGGTGGGGCAGCAGGAAGCCGAACGTCGCGGTATTGCGCCGGAAATCATGCTGCGAAAAAAGGTTCTGGAGGCGATGGTGCGCACCGGATATCCCAATGGGCCCTACAGCCTGCCTGATGAATTAACGGGGTGGCGGCGCGCGCTGCTGGGAGATGCGTTGCTCAATGCAGCCAATAATGCGCTGGAGGTGGCCGAATGAGCTTGTCTTGCTCGATCTATCGCAGCGGCAAGCGCCAGGGCATGTATCTGTATGTTCTCTCGGGTGCGCCGCTGGATGAATTGCCTGCCGCGCTGTTGCAGTACGTCGGGCGGCTGGAACACGCTATGGACCTGGAGTTGAGTGCCGGGCGAAAGCTGGCGCAGGAAGACGTGCTCAAGGTGATGGAGAACCTGAACGCCCAAGGCTTTCATGTGCAGATGCCGCCCCAGCAGGATGATTACATCCAGCATCTGCCGGACGAGTTGCTGACCCGTAACGACCCGGTATAAGTTGCGCTCATACAAAAACGCCGTCGCTTGGCGACGGCGTTTTTTTGTGCCCGGTGCTGGCGCGCCTACCACTCGCGCCGCATGTTCTCGACAGAAATCTGTTCGTTAAGCGTCCAGTAGTCATACAGCACTCCTACCAGCAGCAGGCCGCCGGTGAAGAAGTAGATAATGGCGGTGATCCACTTGCCCATATACAGGCGGTGGGCACCAAATACGCCGAGGAAGGTCAATAGGATCCAGGTCAGGTTGAAATTGATCCGCCCGGTACGAAAGCGACGGTCAGCGGCGCGATCCATGCTCGGGATCAGAAACAGGTCAATAATCCAACCGATAAAGAACAGCCCAAGGGTGAAGAACCACAGTGTTCCGGTCCAGGGTTTGCCGTAGTAGAAGCGGTGTGCACCCATAAATCCGAAAATCCAGAGAAGGTAACCGATAGCCTTGCTGTGGGAGTCCGAATACGCCATTAGGGGGCCTCTTTGCCTGGGGTGGTTGTGTAATACTGGTCATAGACCATAAATGATTTCTGGAGTGCCTGCACTGTGGCAAATAATTCTGCGAACTGGTTCAAGCAAGTGGCACAGCGTGCCGAGGGACTGGGACAGCAGCGTTTAAGGGTCGGGGTAACCGGTCTGAGTGGGGCCGGCAAGACCACTTTTATCACCAGTTTGATTAACCAGCTGGAGAACCACAACAAAGGTCTGCTGGCGCGACGTGCGCCCTTTGACCGGTTGGAATCGGTGCGCTGGCAGCGCGATGATGTGGAGCGCGCCTTTCCCTATCTGGAGTCGCTCGGCGCCTTGTCGGCCGAGCCGGCACGATGGCCCGATTCCACCAGCGATCTCTCGCGTGTGCTGATAGATCTGCGCTTTCGCCCGCAAGGCCTGCTGCGCAAGCTGCAATCGACTCGCCAGCTGCGGCTGGAGATTATCGATTATCCAGGTGAGTGGTTGCTTGACTTGCCGCTGCTGCAGCTTGACTACGGGCAATGGTGCGAGCAGATGCGTCAATGGCTCGATACCGAACCGCGGCGCTCCCTGGCGGGTCCGTTGAGAGACATACTGCTGGGCCTTGATCCCGCGGCCCCCGAAGATGCCGGCCAGTTGGCTGAGCTGACCGAGCAGTGGCGGCAGTTCTTGCTGCGTTGTCGCAGTGAGGCTGGCTTGTCGCGCAACCAGCCCGCACGCTTTCTCCAGCCCGGTAGTGATGTTGCACCGCAGATGCTGCAATTTGTCCCGTTGTTGCTGGCCAATCGGCACAGCACGGGCGAGCAGGGCAGCTGGTGGGCGGTGTGCCAGGCGCGCTTCAACTATTATCGCGATTTTGTTGTGCGCGGCTTTTTCGAACAGCACTTTCGGCATTTGGATCAGCAGGTATTGCTGGTGGATATGCTTGGCCCAATGGACGCTGGCGAGGCGGCGTTGACTGACCTGCGCGATGCGATGGAAGCGGTTCTGACCAGCTTTGACTATGGCCGCAGTGGCTTGCTGGCGCGACTGCTCAGGTTTCGCCCACGGATCGGCCGGCTGGCCTTTTGCGCCACCAAGGTCGATAAGGTCAACCCGGCCCAGCAGCGCGCTGTGCAGCAGTGCCTTGAGGATCTGATGGTCGACCGTCTGGCTGATGTGCGCCATGGCGGGGTCGAGGTGCGAGGGCTACCCCTGTCCGCCATTCGTGCTACCCGTCAGGAGGGCGATGCCCTGGTCGCCGGGTTGCAGGGAGAGGAGGGTTGGGTCCGTTATCGTCCGGGCGATATTCCGGCGCATCTGCCACAATCGCTGCAAGTCAGCAGCCCCGACCTGTTGCCGCTGCGCCCACCGCCAGGCCTGCATCGCAGCGAGCCGTTTCCGCATTACCGCATGGACGATCTGATTGCCTGGCTGATTGAGGGGGCCGAGCCGTGAGCAGTGACCAGAAAACCCGGATTCTTGATACCTGGCAGACCGCAGCCGATGACCCTATCCGGCGTACCGAGTTGCTTGGTAGTGCTGATGCGCTGCCTGGTGAGCAGCCCCAGGACATACCGGAACTGCCGTCCACGCTCAATGCGCCACCGCCGAGTCGCTGGCCGCGCCGGCTGTGGGGGTTGGGTTTGGGGGTTGCGCTGGGCGGGGCTGCCCTGCAGTGGGGGGAGTGGACGTGGCAGGCCTGGCAGTGGCAGCCGCTGTGGGGCGCGCTGGTAGGCGGCGTAGGCACCGCGCTGGCGGGTACCGGGCTGTTGGCCTGGCGTGACCTGCGGCGTCAGCGTCACCGCCTGAACGAACTGGAGCAATTGCGCGGTGAAATGCAGCAGGCACAGCGCGAGCCGGGGCAACGCGTGGCGGTGGATTGGCTGGATCGCTTGCAGGGCGTGTACGCAGACAGCCCGCTGGCCAGCCTGTTGCAACGCGCCTGCGCGGATCTTGATGGGTCCCATGACGCGCGTGAAATCAGCCAGCGACTTAATCTGCAGTTCTATCAGCCGATCGACCAGCGTGCCCGGCAGATCATCCGCCAGGAGTCGGTCAGCACCGGGGTATTGGTCGCCTCCAGTCCCTGGGTGGCGGTCGATTTGTTGTTGGTAGTGTGGCGCAATATCCGACTGATGCAGCGTGTTGCGGTGTGCTACGGACTGCCGATTGGCCGCCTCAGCCGCTGGCGTCTCGCACGCCATGTGTTGCGTAATATTGCCCTGGCCGGGGGCACCGAGGTGGCGGTCAGTGCACTCAGTGACTCGCTGCTGTCTGGGCTGCTGGAGAAGCTGGCGGCGCGGGTAGGGCAGGGCGTTGGGGTTGGTCTCTACAGCTCGCGACTGGGGCACTTTACGTTGGATCTGTGCCGCGCCGTGCCAGTGGCGGAGGCGCAGATGCTGGTTGAAGATAACAAGGGCATTATTCGCATGATGAAAGAACGATTGGGGCAACTGAACGATGGGCGCCTATAAGTCGCGGCGTCGCTGGCTGGCCGAGCGTTGGGTGGCTGGCAAGCAGGCCGAACTGGGCGCGCGCTGGGACGCGCTGCGTGAGCAACTGCTGCCGGCCAGCTGGCCGCGACGCATGCAGCGCGTCGCCGGGTTGAGTGAGCAGGAAACCGTCAGCTGGCAGCCCCGAGCCGGCTCCAGCAGCGCTGAGCTGCTGGTCTGGGTACGGCAGCTGCCGGGCTTTCAACGCCGCTGGCTGGCCGCCTTGCTCGACGCCCCCAGCGCCGGCCCCAATACCCTGATTGAGTCGATAGAACGGGTGCAGCTGGACTGGCGCAGTCAGCTCAACCCGGTGACGAGCCACCGTGAGTACGCCGCCCAACTAGCTATTCTGGCTGCTCAGATGGGCCTGCAACCGGCTGCTCCGGCAGCGTATCTGGAAAACGAGCAGCAGATATTCATCAGGCTGGATGAGTTGCTGTTTGCTTCGCTACCGATGCGCTTGCGGGCCCAGTTGGCGGGACAGCACGCCACCGGTCAGGGGTTCTATCTGGTCTGGTGGTATGAGCGATTGATGGCCCGCGCTGGCGAGGCGGGCTTTGAGCTGCTGGATATCGGCGCAGCGGATTGGCCGGATATGCCGCCGGCCTGGCTGGCACTGGGCTGGCTGTGCGGGTTACGACTGCAGCACCAGAGCCGCAGCTAGCTGGTCAGCGAGTAGCGGCTCGCCTATGATGGTCGGCTTTGTTCGACTATCTGGAACCAGACCATGAATTTTGCCGCTCTTCTTGCTGCTTTTGATCAGTCCTCCAACTGCACTGTCACCGTGCCGCCCGAGTGGGCCCAGGGCCGTGCTGGCTATGGCGGCCTGGTTGCCGCGCTGGTGCTGCGTGGCATGCGAGCCAGCCTTGCCGAGCCGCGGCCGGTGCGCTCATTGGCGATTACCTTTGTTGGTCCAGTTCAGCCCGGTATTCCGGTACAGGTTCAGTCAGAGGTTCTGCGCGAAGGCCGTGCGGTGACTCAGGTGCTGGGGCGCGCGGTGCAAAATGGTGAAACCATGTGTATCGTGCAGGGCAGCTTTGGTGCGGGTCGCCCCTCTAGTGTGGATGTGCCCGCTGAGCCGGCGCCTGCCGCGCCTGCACCAGATGCCTGTCAGCGCACGCCCTTTGTCGAGGGGGTGATGCCGAACTTCCTGCGCTATTTCGATACCCGCTGGACCTTTGGCGACTATCCCTGCACCAACAGTCGCAAGCGTGAGATGGGTGGATGGATGCGCTTTGACGAGCCGCTTGCGCAGTTCGATGAGGTACATCTGGTCGGGCTTGTCGATGTCTGGCCACCAGCAGTGCTGCCACACCTCAAAGAGCGTGCTCCGGCCAGCTCGTTGACCTGGACCATCGAGTTTGTGCAGCCCCAACCGCCGGTTGGCGCAGACGGCTGGTTGCTCTACAGGGCGATCATTGAGCATGCGCGTGACGGTTACGGACACTGCTCGGCGATGATCTGGAATCCGGCTGGTGAGCTGGTGGCGATCAGTCGGCAGACGGTTACGGTGTTTGGGTAACTTACTGTCGTGCTAGGGTGCTTGTGTCGAGCGGCGTACAAAAGATATCTCTTGCTGCTGTAGTGCATTCCGCCTTTCTCCTTTTACGGCAAGCCAAGGGAGGCTGCCCGCCCAGCCCCCAAAGGGAAGCGCTAACTCATTTCATATGCCCTCTGTATGCTTGAGCGCTCGCCCTGCGGGGCGCTCTGAGTGCCAGAAGGCGTATGAAATGAGTTAGCACTTCCCCGAATCCCCCGGGGCACCCGACTACGCGGTCCTTCGGGTTCGCTGCGTTGCTCGGTTGGGCGGGGGTGGCCGGCTAGGTAGTCGTAGAACTCGTCGCTTCGCTCCTCAGACATGCTGCGACTCTTTTTCCCGCCAGCCCTGCGCTACTCGCCCGCGTAAACGGGACGAACCCCGGTGCACACTTCACCATTCGCGTTTTGATAGGCGTTACTCAACGTTACGCCTAAGACTCCTTACTTACGCGCCACCAACGTCGCACGCAGCGGGGCAGGGTAGCCTTCAATGGTCTTGCTACTGTCCGCCGGGTCAAGGAAGGATGGCAGCGATTGAAAGCGCATCCACGCGGTGCTGCGCTGCTCCTCGACGCTGGTGCGGTTGAGGTCGACGCAGCGCACGTCGCTGTAGCCCGCGCGGCGCAGCATGCGCTCGAGCATAGGCACCGACGGCAGGAACCAGATGTTGCGCATCTGCGCATAACGGTCTTCGGGTAGCAGACAGTGCTGCTCGTCACCCTCGATAACCAGTGTCTCCATCACCAGCTCGCCGCCAGGGCGCAGGCACGCCTTGAGTTGCAGCAGGTGGTCGAGGGGCGAGCGCCGGTGGTACAGCACGCCCATGGAGAAGACGGTATCGAAGGCGGCTGTCGGTTCCGGCAGCTCTTCCAGAGTGAAGGGCAACTGCCATACCGGCGCTTGCGGAAGGTAATGCTTGACCGCCTCAAACTGGTTGAGGAATAGCAGGTTGGGGTCTACTCCGATCACCAGTTCGGCGCCGGCCTGCCACATCCGCCACATGTAGTAGCCGTTGCCACAGCCGATATCCAGCACCCGCTTGCCGTTGAGGTCGATGTGCGGTGCTACGCGTTGCCATTTCCAGTCGGATCGCCATTCGGTATCAACATGCACGCCGAACAGGTCGAATGGGCCTTTGCGCCAGGGATGCAGCCCCTGCAGCGCGTCGTGTAGCTGCTGGCTGGTGGTTTGGCTCAGCGGCGAGGTGCTGTGCAGACGAACACCCTCGGAGAAGTCGCATTCCACGCCGTCGAGTGGCGGTAGATTGCGCAGGCTTAGCTGCCAGCGCTCCAGGTCGCCGTGATGCAGACCCTCCAGGCGATTTTGCAGGCCTTCGGCCAGGGCGCTGTGCCAGTGGGCAAGGGGAGAACGGCTGAGGGTGTCGAGCAGGGGGCTGTAATCAATCACGCGTGGGCAATCATCGAACAAAAGTTGAGGCACTGGAACCAGAGGTGGCTGTGGCTGAAACCGGCGTCGAGCAGGCGCTGCTGGTGCACTTCGAGCGGGTCCGGGCGCATGACGTTTTCAATAGCTGTGCGTTTCTGGGCGATTTCCAGCTCGCTGTAGCCATTGGCGCGCTTGAAGCCATAGTGCAGTGCTTCAAGACTGTTCTGGGTCTGGCTGTCGGTAAAGGTCAGCTTTTCTGACAAGATCAGTACACCGCCGGGCAGCAGAGCCTGGCGAATCTGGCGCAGCAGTGCCAGGCGTTGTTCCGGCGGCACAAACTGTAGCGTAAAGTTCAGCACCACCAGCGAGCAGGGTTGCAGTGTCAGCTCGGTAATATCGGCACAGATCACCTCGGCGGCAATCGGCTCCTCAAGCATGGCGTCTTGCGCGCTCAGGTATTCGCGGCAGCGCTCGACCATGGCTTCGGCGTTGTCTACGGCCAGAATGCGGTTTCCCTGCTGCGGCAAATGACGGCGCATGGACTGGGTTGCCGCGCCGAGCGAGCAGCCAAGATCGTAGATTAGCGTGTCGGGCTGGGCATATTGCCCGGCAATGACGCCGATGCTTTCGATGATGGTCGGATAACCGGGTACCGAGCGCTTGATCATGTCCGGGAAAACCCGCGCAACGGCATGGTCGAAAGTGAAATCATTGACCTTGCTGAAGGGGTTGGCGAACAGGTTGTCGACCTCGGACATGCCGGCTTTCCACGTGGCTGAATGGGTAGCGCATTCTAGCAGGCTTGACAGGGTGGCGGGTGGGTTGCTTGACTTGTTGAGGAAGTGTGCGCTGTGTCACATGGCCAAGTTATTGGCTTTGCAGCTCCAAAGTGATCGTTTTCACTGTTTTTTTGACTATAAATGACCCTGTGGCATTCGATTCGCGTAACGCTGGTGGCATAATGCCGACTTATGCGGTACCTGTGTCGGACTGCATGGGTAAAACCGCTGATACTAATAGCAATGGACGCACCGGGTAGCGGGGCATGATGCCGTTACCGACAGGCAAACGAGGAAAGGGTATGGCTGCCAAACGCCAGATAGTTATTGGGGCCGCTTCGCTAGCGGTACTCTATGCCGGAGTTGCAAATGCGCTGGGGCTTGGGGAGATCCAGCTCAAATCGGCTCTGAACCAACCGCTTGACGCGGTGATTGCGTTACAGGGCGCCGAGGGGTTGGGGCCGTCCGATGTCGTGATCAAGCTGGCAGACTCGTCTGCCTTTGATGCTGCTGGCATCGAGCGACCGTATTTCCTAACCGGGCTGCAATTCACGCCGGTGGTGGAGAATCGTCAGCTGACGGTACATGTCAGATCATCTCAGCCGGTACGCGAACCCTATCTGAACTTCCTCGTCGAGCTGCGCCGCCCGAGTGGCACCCTGCTGCGCGAGTACACGGTATTGCTGGACCCGCCGCTTTACTCCGGGACAGCCCCTGTTGCTGTGAACCCGGTTGTCAGTGCGCCGCCACCGCGCTCGCGCATTGCTGATCGCCCGGCCGAGTCGGCACCGCGTCCTGAAGCGGCTTCGCTGCCTGACTTCGAGCCCCAGCCAGGCGCCGAGAAGTACACCACGGTATCTGGCGATACCCTCTGGACCATTGCCGAGCGCACGCGTCCTACCCCGGCGGCGTCGATCAATCAGACCATGACAGCGATCCACTCGCTGAACCGGGGGGCTTTCGTCAACGGTGATATCGATCGCCTGAAACTGGGGCAGACCCTGGTGCTGCCGACCGCCGAGCAATTGGGCGGCACCCCGGAAGCGGCTGCCAGCAGCGTCGCAGAGGCCGCCGACGCTGATGCCGCTGGTGAGCAGCGTGCGGCGTTGCCGAGCACTCAGGCGAGCGTTGGCGAACAGGTCGATGGCGCCTCCTCCGACGAAGCGCCTTCTGCGCCGACGGCTGCCCAGACCAGCGAGGCGCGACTGCGCATCGAAGAAGACGAAGTGACTGAGGCGGAAGCCGAGTCGGCCCAGTTGCAAAGCCGTCTGACCGACTTGGAGGGCCGCTTCAACGCCCTGTTGAGCGAGCTGGATGCTCGTGATCGTCAGATTGCTGCTCTGCAGGCCGAGCTGGAAGTCCTGCGCGCTGCCCGTGAGGCCGAACAGGAGCAGGCAGCCATGGCCGGCGCCGCTGGCTCTTTGGGCAGTGGCGGCGGCGGTTCTGATGCGTCCCCTTACGGCAGTGATGATCCGGCTGCCGGTGCCATCGCCGCCGAGATGCCTGCGGCAGCTGAGGAGTCCAAGTCTTCCGGTGGCATGCTGTGGTGGTCTCTGCTGGTCGGCCTGCTGGCCTTTTTGATCGGTTGGGTTGTGTCCCGCCTGCGCGGCAAGCCTCAGCCGGCAGCACCTGCGCCGGCCGGCAGCGCGCCGCTGTCGGGTTCGGATAATCGGCTTGCCGCCGTTGGCAGCGCTACTGCCGTTGGCGCCGCGGGTGCCTCCACCAGCGCCGCATTTGAAGACAGTGCAGAAGGTGTTGATCTGTACATCACCTATGGGCGCTTTGCCGAAGCGCGTGAGCTGCTGGACAAGTCGATTGCCGAAGACCCGGACAACCTGGACCTGCGTTACAAGCAGGCGCGCGTGACCGGCGAGCTGGGTGACGCAGAGGGTTTTGCCGAGCAGTCCGCTGCGATCGCGCGCCTGGATGGCGACATGCAACGTGTCGATCAGCTGAAGGCCCGTTTCCCGCAGTTGGAGGCCCCGAATGCAGCGCCGCTGGACACCGTTGAAGACGTGCTGTCGGGTGATGACCTCGGGCCTGCTGATTTGGATGACGACCTGGATGCCAGCGATACGCCGATGAATCTGAACGACTTCACTCTGGACCCTGATTGGGATCTGATCGAAGGCTTGACTCCGACCCCGGCACGCAAGAACAGCAAGTCAGACTCTGCGCCAGTAGACGATGAGCCGTTCGAAAGCAGCCTGCACGAGTTCCCTGAGATCGAGGAGCTGGACGAGCACGATTCGTTCAATCACCTTGAGCGCGAGGACTCCAAGCGCTGAGTCGGTGGGAATGAACAGGGCGACCCTCGGGTCGCCCTTTTTCGTTCAGGCAAACAGCTCCTTGGCAACATCGCGGAAGTGTTTGGCGAAGTGCACGATCATGCCCTCGCGCAGGTAATCCGGCAGTTCCTCATAGTCGCCCCGGTTTGCTTCCGGCAATATCAGCTCGTGAATGCCCTGGCGACGGGCCGCGATAACCTTCTCGCGAATGCCGCCCACGGGCAGTACGTGGCCGGTCAAGGTTATCTCGCCGGTCATCGCCAGGCCACTTCGGGGCGCTTGCTGGCGGGCCAGCGAGAGTAATGCGCTGGCGATGGTAATACCGGCGGACGGGCCGTCTTTGGGCGTTGCTCCCTCGGGAACGTGCAGATGAACAAAGGCCTCGTCAAAGAAGCTGTGGTCTGCCTTGTAGGTGGCGAGGTTGGCGCACAGATAGCTGTAGGCAATTTCTGCGGACTCCTTCATCACGTCACCCAGCTGTCCGGTCAGCTTGAAACCGCGGTTGAGCGTATGAATGCGGGTTGCTTCGACCGGCAGCGTAGCACCGCCCATCGAGGTCCAGGCGAGGCCGGTGATGATGCCGGTGCCCTTGAGTTGCTTCTCGGTACGAAAGGCGGGGGTGCCTAGCAGCGCTATGAGATCAGCAGGCTTGATGCTGATGCGCTTGTCAGGCTGCTCCAGCAATTGCACGACGGATTTGCGCACCAGCTTGCCGAGTTGCTTCTCCAGATTGCGTACCCCGGCCTCGCGGGCATAGCCCTCAATGACCTCGCGTAGCGCCTTGTCGGTGATGCGTAGCTGGCTTTTTCGCAAGCCGGCACGTTCCAGCTGACGTGGCCAGAGATGATGCTTGGCGATGGCGAGCTTTTCTTCGGTGATGTAGCCGGATAGGCGAATGACATCCATGCGGTCGAGCAGAGGGCCCGGGATGCTGTCCAGGGTATTGGCCGTGCAGACGAATACCACTTTGGACAGATCCAGCCGCAGATCCAGATAGTGGTCCAGAAACTGGCTGTTTTGCTCGGGGTCTAGCGTTTCCAGCAAGGCGGAGGCGGGGTCGCCCTGATGGCTGCTACCCAGCTTGTCGATCTCATCGAGCATGATGACCGGGTTCATTACGCCAACATCCTTCAGTGCCTGTACGAACTTGCCCGGCATGGCGCCAATGTAGGTGCGGCGATGGCCCTTGATCTCGGCTTCATCGCGCATGCCGCCAACGCTGAAGCGATAGAAGGGACGGTCAAGGCTCTCGGCGATGGAGCGTCCGATGCTGGTCTTGCCGACACCTGGTGGGCCCACCAACAGGATAATTGAACCCGCCACCGAGCCACGGAATGCGCCTACGGCAAGGAATTCGAGAATTCGCTGCTTGACGTCTTTCAAGCCGTCGTGGTCGCGATCCAGTACCTTGCGCGCATGGGCAAGGTCGATCCGGTCGGGTGGTGTGATGCCCCAGGGCAGCGCGGTAGCCCAATCCAGGTAGTTGCGGGTGACGGCGTATTCGGGGGAGCCGGTCTCCAGTACCGAGAGCTTGTTCAGTTCCTCGTCGATGCGCTTTTGGGCATCGTCGGGCAGCGTCTTGCCCTCAAGCCGCTCGCGGAACTGTTCGATATCGGCGGTGCGGTCATCCTTGGACAACCCCAGCTCCTTCTGAATGATTTTTAGCTGCTCTTTCAGGAAAAACTGACGCTGGTGTTCGCTAATGCTGCGATTGACCTCGGCGGTGATCTCGCCCTGCAGGCGCGCCACTTCAATTTCCTTTTTCAGCAGACCCAGCACTTTCTCCATGCGGCGCAGGATGCTGACAGTATCCAGCACGTCTTGCAGCGCCTCTCCCTTGGCCGACGTGAGGGCGGCGGCAAAGTCGGACAGCGGCGAAGGGTCGTTCGGGCTGAAGCGGTTGAGGTAGTTCTTCAGCTCTTCGCTGTAGAGCGGGTTGAGCGGCAGCAGCTCCTTGATCGCATTGATCAGCGCCATGGCATAGGCGCGCACCTCATCGCGCTCATCGGCGGGCGCTTCAGGGTACTGGACCTCTACCCGATACGGCGGTGTTTTGCTCAGCCAGCGGGTGATGCGGACCCGGGTCAGGCCCTGGGCGATGAACTGGATCTTGCCGTTCTCACGCACGGCATGGTGGATGCGCACCGCGCAGCCGGTGTTCGGCAGCTGTTGCGGGTCAATCTCACCGTCGGCGTCCAGGGGGCTGTCGACGTAGAACAGTGACAGCGCCTTGTGCTCGGTTCCCGCGACCTGCTCGATGGTTTCATGCCAGGGCTGTTCATTGACGACAACCGGCATAACCTGGGCTGGAAAGAAGGGGCGGTTGTTGATGGGTAACAGATGCAGTGTCTTGGGCAACTGCTGGTTCGGTAACGCCAGCCCCGTGCCGTTGCCCTGGCTGGGGTGGTCTGCGTTGTGTTCGATGTAGTCTGAATCCTGATCACTCATGGGGTGGCCTTTTCAGTGGTTCATGACTCCGACATGGCGGCGGCTGAGGGCAATTTCAATAGCGGCTTTTTTCGGGCGCTTGTGGCAGCATGGGCGTCTGCTTTGATGGATGGCCCTGCATGCACACACGCATTCTCGATCTGCCGGTTCAAACCGCGACCCATGCCCACCCCGAGCACCAGTTGGTGATCGGCCTGCGTGGCTGCGCGGATTTTGAGGTGCAGGGGCAGGGCGGGGCGGTCAATCGTCTGCACGCGTGTGTGGTGCCCAGCGGCGAGGCTCATGCCTTTTCCGGGCGTGGGCACAACAACATGCTGATCATGGATTTGCCGGTGGCTGCTGCGGGTGCGCTGGCCAGTGCTGGCGCACACCGGTTGTTCGAACGGCCACGCTTTGTCCAGCTTGATCATCAGTTGCAGGGGCTGCTGGACTTTGCGCAGTACGCGCTGGCCGCGCCGCAGGCGGCCGAGGACGGCCTTGAATGGCATCTGGGCGGCGTGTTGCTGGCCTCTTTGCAGCGGCGTCTTGGCCTTGATGGCGATGTTCAGCGTGCACCTGGCGCGCTCAGCGCCGAAGAGCTGCAGCGGCTCGACGCTTATGTGCTGAGCAACCTGGATCGACCGCTCAGCGTCGCAGCGCTGGCTGCGCAGGTCTGTGTCAGCAGCAGTCATTTTCATGCGCTCTATCGACAGGCCACAGGCATGACGCCGCACCAATATGTACTGTCGCTGCGGGTGCGCGAGGCGGCGCAATTGCTGCGTGAGACTCGCCTGCCCCTTGCCGAGGTCGCCAGCCGCTGCGGCTTCTCCAGTCAAAGCGCGCTGACCCATGCGCTGCGACGTCAACTCGGTGAAACGCCTCGAGCGGTCCGTCTGGGCGCTTGAGTTCCGAGTTTTTTGCAAAAAGATCAGAGGTTTTCGCAAGATTCCCGCGGGTTCTGCTTCTACAGTCGATGATCGTGCCTGCCGCTCTGGCAGTGGCGATTTCACATCACAACAACGCGGATGGTTCGTCGCCGGCGCCCTGATGGTCTAGGGTGGTAGTAGGGCGAACTCATAACCCGCCCGCTTATTGCCGAGCGCGGGTCGATCCAGGAGCATGCCAGAATGTTTAAAGCCAGCGAGGCGTTGCAGGGTGACTTCCTGCGTAGCCAGCCCAGTGAATTTCTGCACACCGTCAGTGCCAATTACGCCGTCGATGAAGACAGCTATCTGCGTGAGCTGATAGAGCTGGCGCAGGCGCAGGACCTTGCCGCGCTGTCGCGCAAGGCCAACCAGTTGATCATTGACGTGCGCAAGCGTGACAACGCCGTCGACAGTATCGACGCCCTGCTGCAGCAGTACAGCCTGGATACCCAGGAAGGCATCATGCTGATGTGTCTGGCCGAGGCGTTGCTGCGCGTGCCCGATGCTGACACCGCCGACGCCCTGATTCGCGACAAGCTCAATGCCGCGCAGTGGGACCGTCACGTCGGCCAGAGCGAGCATACGCTGGTCAATGCTGCGGCCTGGGGGCTGGTCATGACCGGCAAGGTCGTCAACCTGGACAAGCGCCACGACGGTACGCCGGGCACTGTGCTGGGTCGTCTGGTCAAGCGCAGCGGTGAGCCGGTTATCCGCAGCGCCATGATGCAAGCCATGAAAATCATGGGCCGCCAGTTCGTGCTGGGCCGCACCATCACCGAGGCCCTGAAAAACGGTAAGGCGCAGCGTGATCAAGGCTACACCTATTCTTTCGATATGCTCGGCGAGGCGGCGCTGACACGCGCCGATGCGGCCAAGTATTTTGCCGACTACAGCAAGGCGATTGCAGCGCTGGTCGACGATAAGTACAAGGGTGCGAGTCCCAAACCGACCATCTCCATCAAGCTTTCTGCATTGCACCCGCACTACGAAGTCGCGCGTGAAGAGCAGGTGATCGAAGAGCTGGGCGAAAGCGTGCTGGAGCTTGTGCGCCAGGCGCGCAAGGGGGATGTCGGTATCACGATCGATGCCGAAGAGGCGGATCGTCTGGAGCTGTCGCTCAAGCTGTTCGAAAAGGTCTATCGCCACCCTGACGTACAGGGCTGGGGCAACTTCGGCCTGGTCGTGCAGGCATACTCCAAGCGCGCGTTGCCGGTACTCTGCTGGTTGACACTGGTGGCCCGCTCTCAGGGTGACCGTATTCCGGTGCGTCTGGTCAAGGGCGCCTACTGGGATTCGGAGATCAAGTGGTCGCAGCAGGCCGGCCTGAGTAATTACCCGGTATTTACTCGTAAGGAAGCCACCGATGTGTCCTACCTGGCCTGTGCTCGCTACCTGCTCAGCCCGCTCACCGACGGCCATATCTATCCGCAGTTTGCGACTCATAATGCACATACGGTGACCTGCATCCTGTCGATGGCCAAGGAGCGCGAGTTCGAGTTCCAGCGCCTGCATGGCATGGGCGACGCGCTGTATGACACCGTCATTGAGCAGGCGGGCTGCTCGGTTCGTATCTACGCACCGGTTGGTGCGCACAAGGACCTGCTGCCTTACCTGGTGCGCCGGCTGCTGGAAAACGGTGCCAACTCGTCTTTTGTACACAAGCTGGTCGACCCGCGAGTGCCGGTCGAAACACTGACTGCCCACCCGGTGGCAACCTTGCAGCGCCATACGGTGCTGGCCAATCCTCGCATTCCCCTGCCGCCGGCCATTTACGGTGAAGGGCGCCGCAACTCCCGCGGTATCAACATGAACGTATTATCCGAATGGCTGCCGTTGAAAGAGCAACTCGATAGCTGGTGGAACAGCCGCTGGAGCGGTGCGCCGCTGGTCAACGGCAAGCGGCTGACTGGTGACGTGCGGCCTGTGCTTTGCCCTTATCAGTTGTCGCATCAGGTGGGTGAGGTGGTCTGGGCTACTGCCGATCAGACCCGCGAGGCGATCGACGGCTTGAGCAGCGCCTTTGTGCGCTGGAATGCCACCCCGGTGGATCAGCGTGCTGCGATTCTGGAGCGCACCGCCGACAAGCTTGAGGAGCACATGCCTGAGCTGATGGCGCTGTGCACCCTGGAAGCCGGCAAATTGCTGCAGGACGGTATCGATGAAGTGCGCGAAGCGGTGGATTTCTGCCGCTATTACGCCGCTCAGGCTCGTCAGCGCTTTGCCACCATCACCTTGCCCGGCCCGACCGGCGAGAGTAACGAGATCTATCTGCAAGGCCGCGGTGTGTTTGCCTGCATCAGCCCCTGGAACTTCCCGCTGGCGATCTTCCTGGGCCAGGTCAGTGCTGCGCTGGTCTGTGGTAACACCGTGGTTGCCAAGCCCGCAGAGCAAACCAGTCTGGTGGCGGTGCGCTGCGTCGAGCTGATGCACGAAGCCGGCCTGCCGGGTGATGTGCTTGCGCTGCTGCCAGGCGATGGCAAACAGGTGGGCAGCGTGGTTACCGCCGACCCGCGTATCACCGGCGTTGCCTTTACCGGCTCAACCCAGACGGCGCACATCATCAACCGCGCCCTTGCTGCCCGCGACAGCGCCATCGCGCCTATGATTGCCGAGACTGGCGGGCAGAACGCGATGATCGTTGACTCCACTGCGCTGCCTGAACAGGTGGTCAAGGATGTTGTGCACTCTGCCTTCCAGAGCGCCGGCCAACGCTGCTCGGCGCTGCGTGTTCTGTTTGTGCAGGAAGATATCGCCGAGCGCGTGATCGAGCTGCTCAAGGGGGCTATGGCTGAGCTGCATGTAGGCGATCCGGCGCGTCGTGACACCGACGTGGGCCCGGTCATCGATGCTGAAGCGCGCGAGGGGCTGTTGGAGCACGTGCGCGAACTCAAGCAGGCAGGGCGACTGATCGCCGAGACACCGGTTCCGCCGGGCCTGGATGGGCATTTCATTGCGCCGGCGGCTTTCCGCCTGGATAGCATCAATGAATTGACCAAGGAGCACTTTGGGCCGATTCTGCACGTGGTCACCTGGCGCAATCGTGACCTGGACAAGGTTATCGATGACATCAATGCAACCGGCTTTGGTCTGACGCTCGGGGTGCACAGCCGCAACGAGGATACGGCTGAGCACATTGATGCGCGGGTGCGTATCGGCAACGTGTACATCAATCGCAACCAGATTGGCGCTGTGGTTGGTGTTCAGCCGTTTGGCGGGCAGGGCTTGTCGGGCACCGGCCCCAAGGCCGGCGGGCCGCACTACCTGCTGCGCTTTGTGACCGAGCGCACGCGTACAATCAACACCACCGCAGTGGGTGGTAATGCCAGTCTGTTGTCCCTCGGCGATGGGGAGCCTTGAGGCGCCGGGCGACAGGAGTGCAGCAACAGGGATGGATCAGCAGCAGGGATAGTTCAGCAACCGAGGGTGCAAGGCGCGATCAGGGTTGCCACAATAAGTGGCAGCCCGCCGCAAATCGGCGGCATCAGACTTCGCATCTCTGAGAGAGAGAACAAAAAATGGAAGGTAATACTGCAGTCGTTACGGCGACGTTCGTTGTCTACATCGGGGTAATGCTTGCGCTTGGCTATATTGCCTACAAGCGCACTACCAACCTGTCCGACTATATCTTGGGTGGTCGCTCGCTTGGCCCGGGTACCGCCGCGCTATCGGCGGGGGCGTCGGACATGAGCGGCTGGCTGCTGCTCGGCTTGCCGGGTTACGCGCTGTCGGCGGGTTACGAGGCGTCATGGATTGCGATGGGTCTGCTGGCGGGGACCTGGGCCAACTGGCTGATCGTGGCGCGTCGCCTGCGGGTTTACTCGCACCTGGCCAGCGATTCGCTGACGCTGCCGGCGTACTTTGAAAACCGCTTTGAAGACAGCAGTCGTCTGTTACGGGTGATCTCGGCGATCTTCATTCTGCTGTTCTTCCTGTTCTATACCAGCTCCGGGCTGGTCGCGGCAGGCAAGCTGTTTGAAAGCACCTTCGGCTTCGGCTACAGCATTGCGGTCATTGTGGGGACGGTGGCGATCATCTCCTACACCTTCTTTGGCGGCTTTCTGGCGGTATCCTGGACCGACGTTATTCAGGGGCTGCTGATGGCCGCTGCACTGATTGTCGTGCCGGTCATGGCACTCAACATCATGGGCGGCTGGGATGCAGTACATGGCGCTATGGAAGCCCGCAACCCCGAGTTGCTGAACATGTGGACCAACGTTGAGGGTGAGCCGCTGGGCTTTATTGCGATCATCTCCTTGCTGGCCTGGGGCTTGGGCTACTTTGGTCAGCCGCACATTCTGGCGCGTTTCAAAGCGGTAGAAAGTGATGCTGCCTTGCCGACAGCCCGTCGTATCGCTGTGCTGTGGTCGGGTGTGTGCCTGCTTGCTGCTCTGGTTATCGGTTGGGTGGGGATCGGCTACTTCGGTGAAGAAGGGCTTGCCGACTCGGAGACCGTGTTCCTCTCACTGGTTCAGGCGCTGATGCATCCGTTGGTGGCGGGTATTCTGCTAGCGGCGGTGCTGGCGGCAATCATGTCTACCGCTGACTCCCAGTTGCTGGTGTCGTCGTCCGCACTGGCCGAGGACTTCTACAAGGCGCTGTTCCGTCGTGATGCGACCCAGCAAGAGCTGGTTTGGGTTGGCCGGGTCGCGGTGGTGGGTATCGCTGCCATCGCGTTGATGCTGGCATTCAACCCCGATAGCACGGTGCTGGGGCTGGTGTCCTATGCGTGGGCAGGCTTCGGGGCTGCCTTTGGCCCTGCGGTGATCCTGTCCCTGTTCTGGCGCCGCATGAACCGCTTTGGCGCGCTGGCCGGTATCGTTGTCGGCGGTGTGACTGTGGTGCTGTGGAAGCAGTTCGACAGCAGCGGTCTGTACGAGATCGTGCCGGGCTTCATTCTGGCGACTATCGCCATTGTTGTTGTGACCCTGGCAACGCCAGCGCCTTCTGCACACGTGGAAGCACAGTTCGACGATATGAAGTCCCGCTTCTAACCTCAGCCCCCAAGCCCGCCCGCTGCTAGGCATCGGGCGGGCTTTTTTGTGCCTGCGGCGTGCTCAGCTGAGAACACTGAGCAAAAACGCATACTCCTCCGCGATCTCTCGCATAGCCTGATAGCGACCGCTTGCGCCCCCATGACCGGCGCTCATCTGCGTGCGCAGCAGCAGCGGCTCATCGTTGCTGCGTGTGGCGCGCAGGCGGGCTACCCACTTGGCTGCTTCCCAGTATTGCACGCGCACATCGTGGTAGCCCGCGGTCACCAGCATGGCAGGGTAGGCCTGCGGCCGAACGTTTTCATACGGCGCGTAACCCTTGATGCGAGCGGCTACCTTAGGGTCGGACGGGTCACCCCATTCCTCGTATTCGCCAATGGTCAGCGGCAGCTCCGGATTGTTCATGGTGTTCCAGACATCGACAAAGGGTACGTCCGCCACGGCAGCGCGGAACAGCTCGGGGCGCTGGTTGATTACGTTGCCGATCAGCAAGCCGCCAGCGCTGCCGCCAGCGATGACCAGCTGGCGGCTGTCGGTCTTGCCGAGCGAAATCAGTTGCTCGGCGCAGCGGATAAAGTCGCTGAAGGTGTTTTCCTTGTGCTCCAGCTTGCCTTGCTGATACCAGTGCTCGCCCATCTCGGCACCACCTCGTACGTGGGCGATTGCAAAGCGCCAGCCGCGTTGCAGCAGGGACAGGCGAGCATGGGAGAACCAAGGATCCATGCTGGCACCATAGGCGCCATAGCCGTACAGATACAGCGGGCTGCTGCCTTGGGCATTCGCGGGTTCAATCAGGCTGATGGGGATACGAGCACCATCGTCGGCCACGGCCCACAGGCGCTCGACATGATAGTCGTCAGGTGAGAACTGTCCTTCCACCGGCGTGGTACGCAGTACGCGCTGGCTGCCATCTGCCAGGGTCAGAGCCCGGATCTCGGCCGGGCGGTTAAGTGATTCATAGCGCAGCCGAACCTGCGGACTGCTGTATTGTTCCCCGCCTTGCACATGCAGGCTGTAGACCGCGTCGGGCATCGCTACCAGATAACCTGGACCGCTGTTGGGTTGTACTTCCAGCTGAATCAATCCGGCGTTGCGGTACTGCAAAATCAGTGCGCTACGCTGCAGTTCGACGCCTTCGAGTGTGCGGTTGTCATCAACGGCGCGCAGTGCTTGCCAGTGCGGTTCTCCGGGCGTTGCCGGGTCGCATGCAAACAACCCGAAGTTCTCGCCCTGGCTGTTGCTGCGAATTACGAAACCCTGTTCGCCGTGGTCGGCGTCGTACTCGTGGCCGCTGCGACGAGCCGCCAGGCACTGTAGCGGCGACGCTGGCTCGTCTGCTGGCAGATAGTGCAGCTCGCTGGTGTTTTTACTACTGCTGGCGACACAGATATAGCGTTCCGAGCTGCTGCGGTACACATCCAGATAGAACAGCGGGTCGCGCTCCTCGAATACGGCAACGGGTTCGGCATCCTGGCGCAGGCGCCAGAGTGTGGCTGGACGAGCGCTGGCGTCCAGGCTGATGGCAAACAGCGTGCGGTTATCGTTGGCCCAGCATAGGGTACCGGCAGCTTGCTCCAGAGGTAAGTTATATTCCTGCTCGTCGGTCAGGCTGCGTACAAAGAGCTGATAGACCTCGTTGCCCTGGGTGTCGATGCTGTAGGCCAGCCAGTTCTGATCCGGACTGACAATGAAGTCGCCCAGCTCTAGAAACGGATGCTGTTCGGCCAGCGGGTTTGGGTCCAGCAGCAACTGCTCGCTGGCTGTATCGATCTCAAGGTTGAACTCGGACTGTCGCTGGCAGCGGTAGTAGCGCGGATACTCTGCGCCTGCCTCGGTACGCTGATAGTAAAGCCAGTTATCGCGCACGCTGGGCAGGCCGAGATCGGTCTCGCGGATGCGTCCACGAATCTCTTGGAATAGCTGCTCGCGCAGTGACTGGGCGGGCGCCAGCCATTGCTCGGTGTAGTGATTTTCTGCTTCCAGGTAGGCGGTGACATCGGTACTGTCACGCTCCTGCAGCCATTGATAGGGATCGGTGCCGACATCGCGGCGAGCGTGCGGGGCTTTCAGGTCAGGACGCATGTTGTAAAAACCGTTATGATGGCGCGGTCATTTTTGGGTTAGGTGCCGGCCAATGTTCAATGAAGCAGAGTATCAGTCAGTTTGGTGGGTCTATCTGGCCGCTGCCGGTGGTTGCTGGTTGGTCTGGTGGAAGATGACCGCGTTGGCGAGCTGGTGGTTTGTACGCGAGCCGTTGTGCGTGATCATGGCTGTGCTGCTGTTTACGCCGATGCCGGTAGAGCAGGGCGGCGGCTGGTATGCCCCCGCGTTTCTCATCTATTTGCTCGATACGATTTTGTCGACCGGTGATAACGGCCCCCGCGCTTTGGCTGAGATCAGCATTACGCTGTCGATCGCAGCAGTTTGCTGGCTGGTTTACGCCGCTGTTCGGGTCGTGGCGACGCGCTGGTGGCGCCGCACGCATCCGGCCGAAGAGCAGGCTCCGGCCGAATCCTGAGCCCGGCTTACTCGCCGTTGCGTTGCTCGTGCATCATGCGCGCCAGGCGCATGACCTGCTCCTGAAACTCGGTGCGCTGGGCATCGGTCATCGGGCACATGCCCAATTGCTCAAACAGACGATAGCCACGTACCGAGAAGAACAGAATCGCCGCCTGAGCCAGGCCCAGCGGCGACTTCTCAAGAATATCGAACAGACCTTCGACGTTGTCGGCACTGGTTTGCAGCAGGGCCGGGTTGCTGGCGGCGGCGGCAAAGATGGCCGAGTCCAGGTTCTTCTCTTCGCTTGACTCGCTCATGTTGCTCAGCAGCAACGCCTTGAGTTCGCGCATCGGCTCATCGGGCAGCACGCTCTCGTATGCACCCCAGCGGACACGGAAGCGCTCAAGGCGGTATTCAATCATGGCGGTCAGCAGGGCATCCCGGTCCGGGAACATCTGCTGCAGGGTGGCTTCTTCGATCTTGCTGCGTTCGCTCAGGCTGGCAAAGGTGAGTTGCGATGCGCCAAGCTCGCTGACGATGGCTTCTGCCGCGCGGAAAATGATGACTTTGAGTGCATCCGGGTTCTGACTGCTGACCGTGGTATCCACTGGTGGCCCCCTGTGAAAGACTGTCCTGCTCGCCGCCGACGGTCAGGTCATCGGGCGAGGGTGGTAGAGGTGATCAAGTTGCGGCATCCAGGGGCTGCCCAGGACGGGAGCGGGAGGTTGGATAGCCTATGCAATAGCGCATAGGGTAGCCCGTTGGGGCGAAGGAGGCGAGTGCTTTTTGGCTGATGTTCAGGCAATAAAAAACCCGGCCGGAGCCGGGTTTTCTTCAGCGCATCGGATTAGCCGATGATCTGAATGTTTGCAGCCTGCTTGCCCTTCGGACCAGTGGTCACGTCGAAAGACACTTTCTGGTTCTCAGCCAGGGACTTGAAGCCCTGAACCTTGATCTCGGAGAAGTGAGCGAACAGATCGTCTCCACCGCCATCCGGAGTGATGAAACCAAAACCTTTAGTGTCGTTGAACCACTTGACTGTACCAGTTGCCATTTCAGCTAATTCCTATCAGATTGAAATACTTGAGCTTTCACTCAATTAAGCGTGGGAATCAAAGATTACGAGATGACAAACTTACGTACTGAGAAGTGCGTTTGCAGCCTACAACTCTATCTCTTGAAAACCTACGCGCTCACTCTGCGCCTTTCAGTACAACAAGTCAAGGGATCTTGACAGCCGTCCTTGGACGCGAATAAACAGCATTGAGTATACGTCAGATTCAGAAAATCACACCCTTGTTCCACATTTTTTTTAAGCCCGCGTAAAACCCCGGTTTCAGGGCGTTGCAGCCGCTCTGCGGTAGGGGTAGACGTCGATCACCTGACCCGCTTCGATCTGGGCCTGCAGGCTTTTCCAGTAGCTGGCCTCAAACAGGTCGCCATGCATGCCGGCGAACTGGCGGCGGTGACGAATATCGGCAAACAGAAATACCGGGAACTCCTCCGGAAAGACGTCATTGGGCGACACCGAGTACCAGGGCTCGGAGGCCAGCTCCTGTTCCGGGTACAACGGCTCTGGAATGACACGAAAGTTAACTTCGGTCAGGTAGCTGATTTCGTCATAGTCATAGAACACCACGCGCCCGTGCCGGGTGACGCCGAAGTTCTTCAGCAGCATGTCGCCAGGAAAGATATTGGCCGCGGCCAGCTCTTTGATTGCCTTGCCGTAGTCGAGCAGGGCATCGTGCGTTTGCGTTTCGCTGGCGTGTTCCAGATAGATGTTCAGCGGGGTCATCCGGCGCTCGGTCCAGCAGTGGCGAATCAGGATGCTGTCGCCTTCTTCTACCACTGTCGAGGGCGCCACCTCCAGCAGCTCTTTCAGGCATTCGGGGTCGAAGCGGTCGCGGGGGAAGCGGAAGTCGGCAAACTCCTGGGTGTCGGCCATGCGACCGACGCGGTCGTGGCGCTTTACCAGTCGGTACTTTTCGATAACGGTGGCGCGGTCGATGTTCTTGGACGGCGCAAAGCGGTCCTTGATGATCTTGAACACGGTATTGAAGCCGGGCAGGGTGAATACGCTCATCACCATGCCGCGCACGCCGGGCGCCATGATGAAGCGATCGTCGGAGTTGGCCAGGTGAGCAATCAGCGCGCGGTAGAACTCGGACTTGCCCTGCTTGTAGAACCCGATGGCGGTATACAGTTCGGCCAGGTGCTTGCCAGGTATCAATTGCTTGATGAAACCAATCAGCTCGCTGGGCACTGCGCACTCGACCATGAAATAGGAGCGAGTAAAGGAAAAGATGATTGAGACTTCCGACTCGTCAGTGATGACGGTGTCAACGCTGATGCCGCGGTTTTCCCGATGCACCAGCGGCAGAACAAAGGGCCATTGTTCGTGCTGGCTGATGAGTCGGCCGACGAGGTAGGCGCCTTTATTGCGGTAAAAGACGCTTTGTACCATTTCGGCGGTCAAGCCGCGGTCCATTTGCGCCCAGTCGGGCAAGCCCTGCTGCAGCTCGTTGACGATCATGCCTACATCACGGGTCATGTCCTCCCAGGGCACATCGAAGCTGTACTCGCTGAGAATCTGGTGTGCCAGCCCTTGCAGTGACCCTTCGGAGATGAAACCGCGCGTCAGCGCGATGCGCGACGGCGGACGGGTGACCGGGCGGGTGCTATGCACGAACATGGTGTTGTCGCTGATCTGGTCGTGCTGGTGCAGGCTGCAAAAGATGGAGTTGAACCAGGTTTCGGCCAGCTCGTCGTCAAAGCGCTGATCAATTAGCTGGATATAGGCCTCACGAATGCCCGGCCAGGTGTCGACGCTCAGTATCTGGGGGCCGAAGGTGCTGCCCGCCAGCCCGTCGGCTGTTTCCTGCACCTGTTCCTCATAGGCATTGATGCGCAAGGTGGACGCTTCCTGGATATCGTTCCAGCGCGCTTGCTCGAAGCGCGCCCGGGCGCCGGAGGTAAGGTCGCGGAAGAGTCGGCGGTAGCGATCGAAGCCGGACAGTATCTGCTGGGCTATCTGGTCTGAGGATTGGGGCATGGAGGGCCTGCGAGCTGAGGGGCTAAAGCTCGCAGCATAGCCAGTTGGCTGCCTGCGCGGCAACACCGTCGCGGTGGGCGACGGTGTTGTTCGATGGGCTGGCGCTTACTGAACGGTTTCCTGCTCGGTAAACAGGTCGGTGAACAGCATTGAGGACAGGTAGCGCTCGCCCGAGTCGGGCAGGATGACGACAATGGTCTTGCCCTGCATGCTTGGCTCTTCGGCCACCCGCACCGCAGCGGCCATGGCTGCGCCGCAGGAAATGCCCACCAGGATGCCTTCTTCGCGCATCAGCCGCAGGGCCATGTCCTTGGCTTCCTCGTCACTGACCTGTTCGACCCGGTCGACTTGGCTGAGATCCAGGTTGGCGGGGACAAAGCCGGCGCCGATGCCCTGAATCTTATGCGGGCTGGGTTTGACTTCGTCGCCCTGCAGGGTTTGGGTGATCACCGGCGAGGAGCTGGGCTCGACGGCGATGGAGATGATCTGTTTGCCGCAGCTCTGCTTGATGTAGCGCGATACCCCGGTGATGGTGCCGCCGGTGCCAACGCCGGCGACCAGGGCATCAATGGCGCCGTCGGTATCTTTCCAGATCTCGGGGCCGGTGGTTTTTTCGTGGATTGCCGGGTTGGCCGGATTTTCAAACTGCTGCAGCAGTACGTAGGTGTCCGGGTGCTGGCTGGTCAGTTCCTGCGCCTTGTCGATTGCCCCCTTCATGCCTTTGGCCGGCTCCGTCAGCACCAGTTCGGCGCCGAGTGCCTTGAGTACCTTGCGGCGTTCCAGACTCATTGAGGCGGGCATGGTCAGCACCAGTTTGTAGCCGCGCGCGGCGGCGACGAAGGCCAGGCCGATGCCGGTGTTGCCGGACGTCGGCTCGACGATGGTCATGCCGGGCTTGAGCCGTCCGCTGGACTCGGCATCCCAGATCATGCTCGCGCCGATACGGCACTTGACCGAGTAGGCGGGATTGCGGCCTTCGATCTTGGCGAGAATGGTGACGCCCTTCGGACCAAGGCGGTTGATACGAACCAGCGGCGTGTTGCCGATGGCCTGGGAGTTGTCTGCGAAAATGCGGCTCATGATGGCGACTCCTTGTAAACAATGGCAGCAGGGTGGGCCAATCAGCCTATGCTGGGCAGGTATTAACGTCAATTGGCTGAACCCTGGGCCGCTGCGCTGGTCCATTGGGCATGACACGTCGATCCAAGCTAGGTTGGTCTTTTCTGGTGCTACTGGCGCTGCTGTTGCTGGCGGTGCACCTGCTGTTGCCTTATTTCATCAAGGACCTCATGAACCGCAAGATGGCCGATATGGGCGATTATCGCGGTCATGTTGAAGACGTTGATATTGTGCTCTGGCGTGGGGCTTATCGGCTCAACCAATTGAATATCGTCAAGGTGGATGGTGAGCAGCAGGTGCCTTTTGTGCGACTGCCGCGTACTGATATCAAGATGCGTCTGCGCCCGTTCTGGGAAAGCGGCAGTATCGTCGCTGAAGTAGACCTCTACTCCCCGCAGCTGAACTTTGTCGACGGCGATAGCGATGAGCAGAAGCAGACGGGGAAGGGCGTAGGCTGGCGTCAGGCGTTGCAGGAGCTGATTCCGGTGCGGCTGGATCGGGTAGAAGTCTACGATGGTGAAGTGGCCTTCCGTAATTTTCACTCCGAGCCGCCGGTCAATCTGTACGTCAATCAACTGCACCTGACCGCCCACAACCTGACCAACGCTGAGCAGCGCGAAGGCGCGCGTGATGCGGACCTGGAAGGCGAGGGCCTGTTGCTTGCGCACGCACCTGTGCAGTTTTCCTCACGCTTCGATCCCTTGGGGGACTGGGAGAATGCGGATATGCGCCTGCGCGTAACCGATGTCGAGCTACCGCGACTGAATGACTTTGCGACCGCTTATGGGCGCTTTGATTTCAACGCCGGTACCGGCGATCTTGTCCTGGAAGCGGAGGTTCGCGACGGTCAGATGCAGGGCTATATCAAGCCGCTGGTGCGCGGTGCGGACATCTTTGACGTGCAGCAAGATTTGCGCAACCCGGAAAAGAGCCTGGTTCGCGGGTTGTGGGAAGCCGTTGTCGGGGGCGGACAGCAACTGTTGCAGAACCAGCAGGCCGATCAATTTGCCACCCGTGTAGACCTGGAGGGCTCCGTCCGCTCCCCTGATGTCAGCGCCTGGCAGGCGTTTTTCAATATTTTGCGAAATGCCTTTGTTGAGGCGTTTACCAGCCGCTTCGAACGAGTCGACCCGGACCAGTAACAGCGCCTGAATCTATCTCGCAGTGACTGATAACCCGGCATCAGCCGGGCTTTGGTTCCCGTAGCCTGCGTTTACAGTGCAAACAGGCACAGGCTATAGTTTTCGATCTTTTTTCTGGTTTAACACGGCTCCGGCCCAAGGAATATCCGATGAAGTTCGAAGGTACTCAGTCCTACGTCGCTACCGACGACCTGAAACTGGCGGTTAACGCCGCTATCACACTGGAACGCCCGCTGCTGATCAAGGGTGAGCCGGGCACCGGTAAAACCATGCTGGCTGAACAACTGGCCGAGTCCATGGGCGCCAAACTGATTACCTGGCACATCAAGTCCACCACCAAGGCGCACCAGGGCCTGTACGAGTACGACGCCGTCAGCCGCCTGCGTGACTCCCAGCTCGGTGTCGACAAGGTTCACGACGTCGCCAACTACATCAAGAAAGGCAAGCTGTGGGAGGCTTTCGAGTCGGAAGAACGCGCCATTCTGCTGATTGACGAGATCGACAAGGCCGACATCGAGTTTCCGAACGACCTGCTGCAAGAGCTCGACAAGATGGAGTTCTATGTCTACGAGACCAATCAGACCATCAAGGCCAAGCAGCGTCCGATCATCATCATTACCTCCAACAACGAGAAAGAGCTGCCAGACGCCTTCCTGCGCCGCTGCTTCTTCCACTACATCGCTTTCCCCGATCGCGACACCATGAAGAAGATTGTGGAAGTGCACTTCCCTAAGATCGAGAGTGCGCTGCTGTCCGAAGCCATGGATATCTTTTTCGATGTACGCAAGGTGCCGGGTATCAAGAAGAAGCCGTCTACCTCCGAGCTGGTTGACTGGCTGAAGCTGCTGATGGCTGACCAGATTCCCGAAGCGGTGCTGCGTGATCGTGACCCGACCAAGGCGATTCCGCCACTCTACGGCGCGCTGGTCAAGAACGAGCAGGATGTCCAGCTGCTGGAACGTCTGGCCTTTATGACCCGTCGCCAGAATCGCTAGCAGGCGGTTGAAAATCGACCTGCGGAGCGAGCGCGACCATCCAATAGCAGCCTGGTAACTGAACCCGGCGCTGGCCGCATCGCCCGCGTTTTTCAACAACCTGCCAAGGGGGTGCCCGATGTTACTGGGCCTGTTCAATGAAATGCGTGCAGCCAAGGTACCGGTGTCGGTCCGCGAGCTGCTCGATCTGATCAATGCGCTGAAGCACCATGTGGTGTTCGCCGATATGAACGAGTTTTACTATCTGGCGCGCACGGTCATGGTCAAGGATGAACGCCATTTCGACAAGTTCGACCGTGCCTTTGGTGCCTATTTCAAGGGGCTGGAAAACCTCGATCAGCTGATTGAGGCGATGATTCCCGATGATTGGCTGCGCAAGGAGTTCGAGCGCATGCTGACTGAGGAAGAGAAGGCCAAGATCCAGACCCTTGGTGGTCTGGACAAGCTGATCGAAGAATTTAAGAAACGCCTCGAAGAGCAGAAAGAGCGCCACGAAGGCGGCAACAAATGGGTTGGCACCGGTGGTACCAGCCCGTTTGGTTCCGGTGGTTTCAACCCTGAGGGTATTCGAGTCGGAGACGCCGGCAAACGCCAGGGCAAGGCAGTCAAGGTCTGGGATCAGCGCGAATACAAGAACCTGGATGATCAGGTGGAACTGGGTACGCGCAACATCAAGGTGGCGCTGCGGCGTCTGCGCAAATTCGCCCGTCAGGGCGCTGCAGACGAGCTGGATATCGATGGCACCATTGACCACACCGCCAAGGATGCGGGCCTGCTGAATATCCAGATGCGGCCGGAGCGGCGCAACGCGGTCAAGCTGCTGCTGCTATTTGATATCGGCGGGTCAATGGATGCACACATCAAGGTGTGCGAAGAACTGTTTTCCGCCTGCCGTACCGAGTTCAAGCATCTGGAGTACTACTACTTCCACAACTGCATTTACGAGTCAGTCTGGAAGAACAACATGCGCCGTACCAGCGAGCGTACCTCGACGCTGGACCTGCTGCACAAGTACGGGCCGGACTACAAGGTGGTGTTTGTCGGTGACGCGGCCATGGCGCCTTACGAGATTACCCAGCCGGGTGGCAGCGTGGAGCATTGGAACGAGGAGGCGGGCTACGTCTGGATTCAGCGCTTCATGGAAAAATACAAGAAGCTTATCTGGATCAATCCGTATCCCAAGGATGCCTGGGAGTACACCTCGTCGACCAAGCTGATTCGCGAGTTGATTGAAGACAAGATGTACCCGTTGACCTTGCAGGGTCTGGAAGACGGCATGAAGCACCTCAGCAAGTAGTTTGCCTGTGCTCTCGACCTCAGGCTTGCCTGAGGTCGAAGGCTACCGGCGTCCACGCTTTGCACAGCAGGCCCCACCTGCTGGACTGGCGCGCTGCCTTCTGGGCGCTGGTCTCCTCACGTGATGTTTCTACCTAATCGGTGTTGCCCCGGTTGCTAACCACTACGGGTGATGGGCGCAGGCGTCAGCCTGTGGTCAAGTGGCGAGAAACAACCAAGGCAGGTTTCTTGTGCACCCCCACACCATTCCCCATAGCGTTGACGGTCGCTGGCTGCTGGCGCTGTATCTGATCATTCCTCTGTCACTGCTTGTGGTGCTGGCCGACCTGCTGCTTTTGGGTCGTCACTGGCAGCAGCAATGGCTTCCGGATGACCCCAACGATTGGGCTGTGTGGGCGCTGCTGTTCGGGCTGCCGCACATTGTGGCCAGCGCGCTAACCGTTGCTAAACCGGCCTACATCGGCCACTTCTGGCGGCGCCTGTTACCTGCATTGCTGGTGTTCTGCGCTATCAGCCTGCTGGGGCTACTGGGGCCGCAGCCGCTGAGTTATCAGGTGCTTTTCGTCTTCTTCGCTGCTTTCACGGTGTATCACGTGCTGTCGCAGCAGTTAGGGATCGGGCTGGTACTGGCCGGGCGACGCCCGGATGCGCTGTTTTTGCGCTGGAAGTGGACGGCCATCGTCTGCGGTCTGGCCATTTACCTCAACGTGTACGGCCAGCAGTTTCTTGGGCGGGTGCAGATTGCAGGAGTAGACCTCTACCAGCTGCTGGGTGTGGCTGGCGCTCTGCTTTGCGCGGCGCTGATGTTGCTGACCTGGCAATTGGCGCGGCTGACTGAGGGGCGACTGGGGCGCGCCTACCTGTGGGCCAACGCGCTGCTGTTGCTCTCGGCACTGTTGATCGATCGGCTCGGCTACACGCTGTTCGTGATTTTGATGCCGCGCCTGATCCATGACCTGACCGCGTACAGCGTGTACATCACCCATGATCGCAACCGCAACCAGGGGGGTGAGCCTGGCTGGTTATACCGTTGGTTGCCGCGCGGGCGCTGGGTGCCGATGCTCTGGTTGCCGTTGTGTTCGGTTGCCATTGCCTGGCCGCTGAACAACCTGCAGCACTACTGGCCGGTGGCGGCGGTCGTGCTGGTGGTGTCGTTCATGCATTACTACTACGAGGGCTTTGTCTGGCGCGGGGACAGTCCGCTGCGCAGACATGTGCGATTCAGTCGCTAGTGCGGTGCCGCGGCCTCAGGCCTTTTTGACAAACTCGGACTTGAGCTTCATCGGGCCGATGCCGTCGATGCGGCAGTCGATGTCGTGATCGCCGTCTACCAGGCGAATGTTCTTCACTTTGGTGCCCACCTTGACGACCAGAGAAGAACCTTTGACTTTCAGGTCTTTGATCACGGTGACGCTGTCCCCATCGCTCAGCGGGTTGCCGTTGGCATCAGTGATGGTTTTGCTGTCATTGCTTTGCTCATCTTCTGACCACTCGTGCGCGCATTCCGGGCAGACATACAGCAGGCCATCCTGGTAGGTATAGGTTGATTGGCAGGCAGGGCAGTGGGGCAGATCGCTCATCATGAACACCTTTTACTGGCGATGACCCTGCGTGGTGCAGGGTCTTTGGCGCGGCATGATGCACCAAGCGTGCGGCGCTGTCCAATTGGCCAGGTCGCACGCCCGGACTTATTCCTGCGGTTTGGCGACGATACGCCGGTCATCGCTGCTGATCAGCAGCAGATTGCCTTGTTCGTCCAGATCAAAGCGGTGCAGGTGTTGCAGCAGGTCAAACATCTGCTGGTCCTGTTGCATCAGCGGGTCCATACAGGCCCGCAGGGTGGCCGCGACCGCTTTGGTACTAAGGCTTTCGCCATCAAGCTGATAGCTGCTGGTGAACTGGTTGCAGGCGCCCTGGCCACCAAACAGGCCGTCGGCGTTGAACTGCAGGGTGGCCGGATGATCCGGATCAACCGCAGCGCCGTTGATGCTGACGACTTGCCAGGGTTGGGCCGTGAGCAGGCTCTGTGGTGAACCTCCGCAGCCTGTCAGCGGAGTCTCGCCGCTGTGCACCGTTACCTGATAGGGGTGTGGCATGCCGGTCATGCTGTCACGGCATAGCTGCGGGGTCACGTCGACTCGCAGCTGGTTGCTTTGATTGCTGGCATCAAACTGGTAGCTCTCACCGGCCATGGTGGCGGTAGGGGTGGGCGTCAGCTGTGTCGCAGTCTGTCCCTGGCGGTTGAGGGCGATGCGCTGGGCGTCCATCTCCAGCGTCCAGCCGGGCTCGTTGCCTCCGGCCCGCAGCGGCAGCAGTGCGCTGACGTCTACAATCTGCGCGTCGTCCGCGACGCGCCCATTCACCTGGATCATGGTCAGCAGCCCCATATTGTTGACCTGCTGAGTGACGTCAATAGGGTTGCTGGTATCGGTGGTCCACAGCAGTTGTCCTGCAGCATCGCGGATCTGCGCCGAGACGCTGTAGCGCAGGCGAGCATCGAACATTCGGGGCTCAACGTCCAGTTCGAAGGGCACTGGTACCTGCGTGCCGATCAGGGTGATGGTCTGCTCGGCCAGCACTGCGGCGGGCGCATCTGCGCGTGAAACATCAGACAGTTTTACCTGAGCGACGCTGCCCGGAGGCAGGGCGATGCGTTCACGGTAGCCGATCGAGCCGGTGACCAGGCTGGTACGAGGTGTCACCTGTTCTTCGAGGGTGTCGGGCTGTTCACCGGCGCCGTCTGTCTGGTTGCTGTTGTTGGCGCAGGCGCCGAGCGCTGCGCCAAGGGCAATCGGCAGCAGGTAGCGGATTGAGGGGTTGGGCATGGGATTCCCTCCAGCAGGGTCGCCGAGGCGACAAGGTCCATAGGTCAGCTTTGAGTGTAAACCAATTCGCCCGGCGTGCCGGGCGCTTTGGTTTTGCCGTGATTACAAGTTTTGGTAACGGTTGATATCGAATAGACCCGCCTGGGTCGGATCAGTTTCTTCTACGTACTGACGGAAGTCAGACAAGATCTCCCAAAACTGCGGGTGTGTGCGGCGCACGCCCCAGCGGTCAGCGATGCTGTGCAGCTGCTCAGTAGTCCGGGCTGCTTGCAGAGCAGCGACAAAGTCCGGTAGTGCTTCCAGCTCCACGTCAAAACTGAAGTTGGGGTAGCTGCCGAGGGTGCCCTCCATGATGGTCAGATCATCGCGCTCGGGTTGCAGGCGATCCTTCTCGCCGAACATGAACGCGACGTTGGTGTGCGCGCGGTTGTGCACCAGGCTGTACACCCAGCGTTGCTCTGCGCTGGTGATGCGCAGAAAGCTGACTTCCGGCAGCTGTTGGATCACCGGCAGGGTGGCACCGGTGCCTTGAGCCAGTGGCTGCAGCAAGCGCTGGATTTCCTGCTGCTCGGGCCCGAGGTCGGGGCGCTGGCAGTTATTCTGCGGGCAGCGGTTCAGGGTGTCCGGTGTGCCGGAAACGGCTCCGGCACGCTCGGCCAGCAGCACAGCAAAGCGCCGCATCACGGCTGCGTTGTTGCCCTGGGTGTCGCCGTAGTCCAGGGCGGTGGGTGTATTGCGATCCAGGTCGGTGTAGGCAATCGCGTCCTTGAGCTGCGCATGCCCCTGATACCACTGGTCATACAGAGCCCGACGTTGTGCGGCTGGGACGAAGCGCAGGAAATTCTGCTCCGAACCGTTGCGGATCAGGTCAAAGTAGAGGCGGGTCTGGGCCTGATGCGAGAGGCTGCCGAATACGTTGAAGTTGACCACCAGCTCGTAATAGGTGCGCTCGAGCAGCGGGTAATCCATGACCCAGATCGTATCGGGCACCTTGCCCCACAGCCCCTTGCGTACCGAGGCACTGTCGTGATGGCGGAAAATGGTTAGCAACGCGTCCTGGTTGTAGCCGTCACCATCCCACAGCTCATCCAGGGTCGCACCGCCGGTTTTGCGCTGTCCGTAGTGCTGGTGACGCAGTTGCAGATACTGGTTGCGCTTGCCGCTGTACTTCAGCCAGGCGCTGCCCAGGTCCAACAGGTCGCTGTCCTGGCCCGGCAGGCCCAGTAGCGGCGTGGTCTGACTGCGATACAGCGGATTGTTGACGTAGGCTTCCTGAGCCGGATCCTCGAAAATGGCCCAGAAGTGATCACGAATCACGTCAGTCGCCACTTGTCCGCGGCACACCGGGCCGCGAATGAAGGTGCGAACAAAGTACTCTGCGGTATCCAGCATGAACTCGTAACGTGCCTTGGCCGGAATGGAGATGAAGGTAGCGAAGGGGTTGGCGCGTTCGCTGTAACCGTAGCCGGGCAGCACCGCCAGGTCCCAGTCGTCGCCCAGAAACAGCTGTTGCCAGCGCTGCATGCGCTGATCGTCCAGGCCGTAGGTGATGTGGGTTTTCTCTACCAGGGTTTCGCGCAGGGGCCGTAGCCGATAGTAAAAAGCCTGCTCCGGAGCGTCATTGGGCCGCACAGTGCGCAGCGGCACCACCGGCTCGCCCGGCGGCGTGCTGGAGCGCACCAGCTCGTAGAAGCTGCTGCCATTGATGGTCGGGAAGTGGATGTGTGCCACAAACAGGTGCTCGAACAGATAGCGGGCGACCAGTTGCTCGCGTCGGCCTGTCTGGTTGAAGAAGTTTTCCCAGCGCTCAATGCTGGCGGTCTCGGCGGCTGAGGGCTGCCAGGGCATGGGTTCGGTGACGGCGCCTTCGGCAATCCACTGGCTCAGGCGGGCAAACTCGTCGGCGCTCAAACCGGTGGTGGCGTACGGCATCCCGCCGTGCGGGTTGGCTTGGGCGTAGTCAGCAAAGGTATCCAGGGTGGGGCAGCTGAAGCTATGGGCAGTGCCGATCTTGATCTCGTCCGGCAGGCGGCTGTTGGCAGGCAGCGGGTTACGTTGGCCGAGCTCAAGCATGCGGAACAGTAAAGAGCCGTCGAGCCCCGCGGCGGCCCCCTGATCGGCATCGTGCAGTACCGAGAAGAAACCCTGCTCACGCCACTGGGCCTCGCTTTGTGCGTCGGTACCCAGGCGGGTTGGCGGCATGTCCTCCAGGCGCATGGCATTGTAGACCTGCTGCTGTGAGGCGCCCCGCTTGACGCCGTCGGCGCTGGTCAGCTTGAGCTGACAGGGTGCGTCGTAGCAGCCGTGGCAAGCCATGCAGCGATTTTCCAGAATGGGTTTGATGTCGCGCTGATAGGCAAAGCTCTGTTGCGGCGATACCGCAGGCTCGCTGTGGGGGTATTGGGGTATCTCGCTGCAGGCGATGATCAAGGCGGTGAGCGTTAACAAACCAAAGCCGATCAACCCGCGAAACGGGCGTGAGGCTAACTTCATGGCGGTAATCCTTTGGGCGTAATCAGCGGCCCGGGTATGGTGCATGAAGCAGGCCCGCCAACGCCAGTGCCGACGGAGTTAGTGGCTGGCTGGTTTGGGACCCGCTATCACCAGTGCAATACCGCCCAGAATTGCTAGCGACGACAGTGCCAGCGTCACGCTTGGTGTTTCACCAAGCAGCAGCAGGCCGCCAACGGCGGTGATCACCGGCACGCTGAGCTGGACGCTGGCTGCGGCACTTGCGCGCAAACCGGGGAGCGCGGCGTACCAGATGGCGTAGCCCAGCCCGGAGGTAAAGGCGCCTGATGCCAGCGCGAGGAGCACTCCGTTGGTGTCGAGCGTCAGCCTTGGCAGCGTGAGCAGCGTCAGCAGCAGAGTCACCGGGACCGCGCGGGCAAAGTTGCCGGCCGTGGCCGCCAGCGGGTCGGTGGCACCGCGTCCACGCAGTGAATACAGCCCCCAAGCGACACCCGCGCTCAGCATGCTCAACGCGGGCATTGCCGGCGGCGCGCTGGCGCCGGGCAGCAGCAGGACAGCCAAGCCAGCCAGCGCCAGCAGGAAACCGCCGGTCTGCAGTACACCGAGCCGTTCGCCGCGCAGTAGGCCAATGCCGAGCATGCTCACCTGTACCGCAGCAAACAGCAGCAAGGCGCCGCTGGCGGCATCGAGCTGGATGTAGGCCCAGGAAAAGGCGGCGGCGTAGACGAACAGTGCGATGGCCGAACCCCAGTTGCCGCTGGCCACCACGGGTTGACTGCGGCAGCGCAATAGCAGCCAGAGTACGGCTGCGCCGGAGACCAGACGCAGGCTGGTGAAGCTCGCCGGGTCGATCGCGGTATCGCGCAATGCCATGCGACAGAGTACCGAGTTGCCGGCAAACGCCAACATCGCGAGGGTTGTCAGTAGAGACAGGCGGGCAAGTGACATGGTGCGCTCCAACGAGACCAGCCCCCATCTGGCCTGTTTTGCCCGTGCATAGCAATGCTACTTTGGGGTGGCGGCGGTCACGCCCAGGCGCTGCATGCGATACAGCAGGGTGCGGCGCGGCAGGCCTAAGGCCTGGGCGGTCAGAGTCTGGTTGCCGCCATGCAGTTGCAACCCTTCGATCAGCAGGTTGCGCTCCACCACGTCAAGCTGCTCGCGCAGTCCAAGACGGTGCGCGTGCTGCGGGGTACCCGGCAGCTGCAGATGCTCAGGCAGCAGCAGATTGCCGTCGCACAGCAATAGCGCGCGGGCAATCAGCCCCTTGAGTTCGCGCACGTTGCCGGGGAAGCGGTGGCTGGCCAGGTAGGCGAGTGCACTGTCACTCCAGTGGCAGGGGCTGCGTTGCAGGAAGGTGCAGGTGTCTGCAGCAAAGTGCAGGGCCAGCTGACGGATATCGGCGCCGCGCTCGCGCAGCGGCGGCAGCTCGATCGGGAAGTGGCCCAGCCGGTAGTACAGGTCTTCGCGAAACAGGCCTCGTTGCACCTGCTCGTGCAGGCGCTGATGGGTGGCAGCGATGATGCGTACGTCCACCCGGTGGCTGCGGGTGCTTCCCAGTGGGCGGATCTCGCCTTCCTGCAGCACGCGCAGCAACTTCGCTTGCAGTGCCAGCGGCATGTCGCCTATTTCATCGAGAAACAGGGTGCCGCCGTCGGCGGCATCGAACAGGCCGGCGCGATCCTGCATTGCACCGGTGAAGGCGCCCTTGCGGTAGCCGAACAACTCGCTTTCAAGCAACTGCTCGGGTAGGGCGCTGCAGTTCTGGGCAATAAACGCCTGACTACGGCGAAAGCCGTAGTCGTGAATCGCCCGGGCAACGAGTTCCTTGCCGGTGCCGGTTTCGCCGCCGATCAATACTGTCACCGGGTTGTGCAGTACCTTGCTGATCAGGCGGTACACCTGCTGCATCGCCGGGCTTTGGCCAATCAGCCCGAAGCTACCGTGCGCTGGCTGGGTGCTGGGCAGAGCGGGGGAGTCGCCGCGAGCGTGCTGCAGGTCCCGTTGCTGCTGCAGCAGCCGCAGCCGACCCAACCCGATACTGCCCAGATGGCTCAGCGGCTCGCTCAGTGCGTCGGCGATGTCGCCCTGGTGCCGCGCCAGCACCAGTAAACCGGCCAGTTGCTGGTTGGCGTCATGCAGGGGCAGGCATAGCAGGCTACGCCAGGGTTGCACGGTTTCAGGCAGGAAGGGCGTTGCGTACAGGCTGCGGTCGAGCGCGCGCAGGTTCAGGCTGCGGTTCTGGGACAGGCAGTATTGCAGCAGTTGCTGATCAAACCAGTTGACTGGGTCTTCCTCCGGTTCGATCTGCAACGGCGCACCATCGAGCCACTGGCTGTTCAGGTGCAGCCCGGTGTGGGTCTTGTCCAGCAGGTAGAGTTGCGCCAGTGCGCACTGGCTGAAATTGCTGGCGCAGGCCAGCAATTGATGCTGCAGCTGTCGCGGGTCGCTGGCGAGCTCGGCCAGGCAGGCCAGTACAGGTGCGGCGCAGGTCAATGGGTGCAGGGTCTCCGGTAGCCCAAGTGATTCAAGCGAAGTCACAGCAAATGCCTCCCTGTTCGGCAACAGACAAGTGGAGGGTTCGGGGGCTGGGGGCGTTGGCCAGCAGCTGATTGGCAATGGGTGTCTGGATATGACGCTCTATCCAACGCTCGATCAGACGCGCGCCGCCTTCGGTATGGCATTGCGTGGCGATATGAGCCGCTAGCGGGGCCTCGTAGGTCACGCTCAGTTGGCGGGCGCTGAGGCGGTCAGCAAGTCGCTGCAGGCGTTGTCTTGCCACCGCCGCCAGCGCATCGGTACCCATGGGGTAGTAGGGCAGTACGCGCATGCGTGCCAGCAGCGCTGGTTTGAAGTGCGCACGCAGGCTGGGCTCAATGTGTTTCAGCAGGCTGGCAACTTGTGGTCGCTGGGCTTGGCAAAGGTGGTTGATCTGTTCGCTGGCCAAGTTAGAGGTGAGCAGGATCAGGGTATTGCGAAAGTCGATCTCGCGACCCTCGCCGTCGTTGGCAGTGCCCTTGTCGAAGATCTGGTAGAACAGATTCAGTAGTTGGGGGTGTGCCTTTTCGACTTCGTCCAGCAGTACCACCGAGTAGGGGCGCCGCCGCACTGCTTCGGTCAACTGGCCACCTTCGCCGTAGCCCACATATCCGGGAGGGGCGCCAATGAGTCGGGCCAGACTGTGTGGCTCCTGATACTCGCCCATGTTGACGATGGTGAGAAAGTCGGGCCCGCCGTACAGCAACTCGGCAATGGCCTCTGCCGTCGCGGTCTTGCCGACGCCACTGGGGCCGACCAGTAAAAACACACCGCTGGGGCGATCCGGACGGCTCAGGCCCAGAGCGGCGGCGCGCAAGCCCTGATCCAGCTCGACGATAGCCTCCTGCTGGCCATGCAGTCGTTGGGCCAGCTGGTCGGCAAAGCGAGCAATCTGCTCACTGCGGCTACCCTGCAGGCGCGTCAGCGGAATGCCGGTCCAGCCGCTGACGACCTCGGCGACGGCGCGGCGGTCTACTTCAGCGCTGACCAGCGGCAGGTCTTGCTGCAGGGCGACCAGGTCGGCGCGCACGCTGCCCTGCTGCTGATCGTCCTGATGCAGTTGCTCAGCCAGGGCGCGTTGCCTGGCCCAATGCTCGTGCAGTGCCTGAGCTTGCTCCAACGCGGCGGGCTGGGCGCTCTGCAGGTGGTCCAGCTCGGCGAGGTCAACGGTCAGGCCGCGTCGGTGATCGTGCTCCAAGGCGGCGCCATGCTGCTGCAGCTGTTGTGCCTGCGCCTGCAGGTGTTCCACCTCCAGCGGAGCGCAGGCCAGGTTGACGCGTGTCCGGGCGCAGGCGGTATCCAGCAGGTCTATGGCCTTGTCTGGCAGTTGCCGATCAGGCAGGTAGCGCGCAGCCAGCTCGACAGCGGCGACGATCGCTTCGTCTGTGATGTGCAAGCCGTGGTCTGCCGCGTAGCGGGGGGCCAGGCCACGCAGAACGGCTGTTGCCTGAGCTACATCGGGCGCATGCAGTATGACTGGCTGAAAGCGCCGGGCCAGCGCTGGGTCCTTGTCGATGTGCCTGCGGTACTCGCTCCAGGTGGTGGCTGCAATGGCCTTGAGGTTGCCTCTGGCCAGCGCTGGCTTGAGCAGGTTGGCTGTATCGGCAGTACCGGCGTCACCGCCATGGCCGATCAGGGTGTGCGCCTCATCAATGAACAGAATGATGCGTGCACCAGGCTGGCTTGCCGCGCGAAGGACGCCCTGCAGGCGGCGCTCCAGCTCGCCACGCATGCCCGCGCCGGCCTGCAGCAGGCCTAGATCCAGTGCCAGCACCCGGTAGTCGCGCAGTACGCCCGGCACCGTGCCGGCGATGATGCGTTGTGCCAGGCCCTCGACCAGCGCACTCTTGCCCACGCCTGCCTCGCCGAGGATCGCCGGGTTGCTTTTGCGGCGCCGGCACAGGATATCTATCAACTGTCGCAGCTCGCTTTCGCGCCCCAGGACCGGGTCCAGCTCCCCCTCTTTGGCTTGCCGGGTAAGGTCCTGGGTAAATTCCTCCAATAGCTGGTCCGGTGGCTCAGACTCGGCGCCGTGCCCCTGGTTATCCTGCTCAAGCACCTGCTCGGCGTTGAGCGTCGCCAGTAGCTCGGGGTTGGCTGGCGGGCTGCGCAGCCAGGCAAGCAATAGGGCTCGCTGGTCGATAAGGCGCTGTTGCAGCTCGGTGCTGGCGAGCAGCAGTGCCTGTTGCAGCCAGGCAATCAATGCGCTCGACAGCACCGGATTGCGCTGCGCCTCGGCGGGTGAGCCTGCTAGCTGCAGGGCAGATGCAATAACGTCGGGTTCCTTGCCGCTGGCAAGTAGCGCGCGCTGCAGCAGGCTGTCTGGTCGTTGCAGCAGGCACAGCAGCAGGTCTTCCGGTTGCACGCTGTGGCCACCACGCTGCAGGCAGTGCGCTGCGGCAGCTTCAAGGTCGCGGCGCAGGTCCTGGCTGAGCAGGCGTATGAGTTGGTGCAGGTCGATATTCAGCATGGGGCGGTGTCTCTTCGGTTGGGTGCCAGCCTGATCAGCGCATCGCTGTCAGGCTCTCCGAGCCAGCTGGTCCAACCCAGGTGACATGGGTTGCGTTGGCCGATGCGCAGTTCACGCAGTTCGTCTCGGCGCAGATGCAGCTGCAGGTCGTACTGCAGGGGAGTGCGCAGTACGAATGCGAGCAGAGCGCAGAGGGGGGCGTGGTCCTGCCCGGGGGGTAAAAAGCGGTGAAAGTCGTTCCAGTCCAGGTGACGCAGGTGAACCCGAAAGCGGCCGCTGCCATCGACAACGGCGCGACCAATGACACAGTCGCGGGACAGCGTGCTGCTGCTTTGGCCGAGCTGGCATCGCTGCTCTGGCGGGATCTCGATGTGCTGGGCCAGGCACTGCTCCAGGTCGATATGCGGGTAGCGGAAGTAGTAGCGCAACACGGCGCAGACCAGCTCGGCCGACTGGCTGCGCATGCCGATGAGCCCCAGATAGGGCAACAGTCGGCGCGGCTCCAGGCCGGCATCGGTGTTGCCGCAGTCCAGCCCGGCTGTGGCCAGCAGGCGCAGCGATAGCTGATCGCTCGCGCCACCCTGAAATCGGCTGTAGTAACGGTACTTCTGCCATATAGGCAGCAGCAGGCGTTGCAGACGGTCGTTGAACAGGTCCAGCAGGTCGCGGATGCTGCGGCTGCCAGCATCTTCACCAAGGGCCTGCTCGACGTAGCTTGCCGGCAGCGGCGAGGCGGCACCGCTGAGGGCGATCAGGTTGAGCTGCAGATGGCAGTGAAGACCGTCGGCGCGCTGTTCGAATGTCAACTTCTCGATATCGCGTGTGGCGAAGCCCAGGCTCGGGTTGGCGCTGAAGCTGATGTGGCGGTACAGCGCTTGCGGGCTCAGTGTGGGGTGTTGCAGTTGCAACTGGTCCAGCAGCCGCAGCAGGGCCTGGTAAAGACTGTAGTGCTGAATGTCCCGCTGCAGACGGGTCAGAACAGGGGCTGGTGGCCCAAGCGCGGCACCCATTGATAGGCATCCCCCTGTAGTGTGCTGACAGACAGTTCGTGGTAGGTGTTCAGGCAGGCGTGATGGGCCAGAAACTCGTTTAGCACCGAGCAGAACAGGTACAGGTCGCCTGCGCCGTTATAGTGTTCCGCGTCGAGCTGCAGTTCGGTGCGAATGCCGCGCAACGGCAGGCCCTGTTGAAGCCGGGCAATCTGCCGGTGGCTGACCCGGGTCAGGCCATCCAGGCGCTGTTGGCTGACGCGCGCGGCCTGCTGGTCGTAGTGACGCGGCAGGTCGTAGGAGCCGAGCACTCGGCGTAAGGCGCCGATGTCTTCCAGGCTCTGGTAGTTCAGGGCCATGTTGCTGATCAGCCGCCATAGGCCGTCTTCATGCAGTGGTGGCGCGTAACTGGGCGTTACCCGCCCGATATTGTGAAACTGGATGAACTCGGGCGTGCCCTCGCAGGGCAGGCAGATGTCACCTTGCGCGAGACGGGTGGGCAGGTGGTGATTGGTACAGGTCAGCTCGACCGAGAGGGTTTCCTGCTGGTCCTGTGTCTGCGGAGCAAAACACAGGTAGCTGTCGGGGTTGTCGCCAAGCAGCGAGGGATATTGTCGCAGACTGTAGCAAGGCACGGGCTCGCTGCTGCCTAGTTGCCGGTCATGTTCGAAGGACTCGAACGGCGCGTAGCGCCGGTAGCCCATGCCGCCCGGTTTCCAGCCTGTGACGCGGTCAACCGAGAAAATGCCGCAGTGCTCGCCCGCCAGCTCCGATGGACGCAGCAGGTACCGGTCTTGTCGGCCATCCAGTCGAATGGGGGTGGCGTCGTGGGCGAACAGGTTGACGACCGGCGCGCAGTGCAATCGCAGGTGCTCGCGGCCCGGACTGATCTGCCGACAGCCTGGATGACGTAGCTCGAACTGCAGGGTCAGGGCACGCGCGGCCTTGAGGTTGTCGCCGGCCTGATGCTGCCACTGCTCCAGACCCTTGAGTTCGACGAACAGAAATTTTTCCGCAAAGGCGAAATATTCCTGCAGGTGTCGGTAACCGCTAAAGGTGTTGTCAGGGTAGGGCAGCAATGCCTGCTCAGCCTCGAAGCCGGCGGCCTGCAGGTGTTCCGATGGCAGCGTGAGAGCGCTGTGCGCTGTGTTCAACGGCAGACCATCGGCATCCAGTGCCTGTACCTTGATGCTTTGCAGGTGCTGGGTCAGAAACAGGTAGAGATTGCGGCTGACGTGTTCGTCACCGCTGAGGTGCAGGCGCAGGCTGTCGAGTTTGACGCTGTGCAGGCTGCCTTCGCTGGTCAGTTGCAGGCGCAGGTCCAGCCGCGCGCCCAGTCTATGGCTTTGGTAGTCAATGTGCTGAATGTCCAGTGGCAGCAAACGCGTTGGGCCTGCGGTGCGAAACCGGCAGCGCACGCCATCTACCGGTTGGGACTCCACCGGTGTCTCTGCCGGGATCAACAGCTCCGGCTGCGGGCGCTTGAGAGGGGCAAACTGCAGCATGGCGAACGACGGCAGGGGACGCATGCAGTTGGGCCACAACAGGTGCATCAGCGAGTGAGTCAGCTCGGGCAGTTCGTCGTCCAGCTTCTGGCGCAGTCGCCCTGTCAGAAAGGCAACCCCTTCGAGCAGGCGTTCAACGTCCGGGTCGCTGCTGCTGCTCGCCAGATAGGGTGCTAGCGCTGGATTGCGGCGGGCAAACTCACGGCCCTGCTCGCGCAGGGCGCTGAGTTCGCTTTGATAATAGTGATTGAACGACATGCTCAGTACGACCCGCTATGCATGACCCGAGTCTGACCCTGGCCGTCCAGCTCGACGCAAAAGCTGACGGGCTGTTGCAGGTCGGCAAGATTCAACTTTGCTTGGATATCGAATGTCAGGTGCAGGGGATCAGTGCCGCTGCCTTTGCTGATCACGCGCACTTGTTGCAGACGGGGTTCGTAGCTGCTGATGAAGCGCTCTATAGCCAGGCGGGCCTGCTGGCGGGTGTCGTGCAGCGACAGGCGCATGTCGTTGAGCTCTGGCAGGCCATAGTCCGGTAGCATCTGGACGCTGCCGGCCCGTGCACTGAGCATGCGCGCCAGGTGGCTGGCGATAGAGGCGCTGACACTGAGCTCACGTGGCTGTTGTCCGCGCGCCTCGGCGCTTGCGCCCAGACGCTCGAACAGGGTGCCGTAGTACGGAGCCGCCATCAGTCTCGATCCAGTTTGCCGACCAGCGACAGGGTAAAGTCAGCGCCCATGTACTTGAAATGCGGGCGCACGCTGAGGCTGACTCGGTACCAGCCCGGTTGTCCGGCCACGTCCTGCACCTGCACTTCGGCGGCGCGCAAGGGGCGGCGTCCGCGCACCTCAGCGCTGGGGTTATCCTGGTCAGCCACGTACTGGCGAATCCACTTGTTCAGCTCCAGCTCCAGATCGGTGCGCTCCTTCCATGCGCCGATCTGTTCGCGTTGCAGCACTTTCAGGTAGTGGGCCAGGCGGTTGACGATAAACAGGTAGGGCAGTTGAGTACCCAGGCGAAAATTCAGTTCGGCGTTCTTGCCTTCTTCGCTGTTGCCGAAAAAACGAGCCTTCTGAGTGGAGTTGGCGGAGAAGAACGCCGCGTTGTCGCTGCCCTTGCGCATGGTCAGGGCGATAAATCCGGCGTCTGCCAGTTCGTATTCGCGCCGATCGGATACCAGCACCTCGGTGGGGATCTTGGTTTCGATTTCGCCCATGCTGGCAAAGTGGTGCAGCGGCAGGTCGTCGACCGCGCCGCCACTCTGCGGGCCGATGATATTGGGGCACCAGCGGTAGCGCGCAAAGCTGTCGGTCAGGCGGGTAGCGAAGGTAAAGGCGGTGTTGCCCCAGAGGTAGTGCTCATGGCTGTCGCTGACCGACTCGCGGTAGGCGAAACTGCGGACTGGGTTGTCTTCGGGGTCGTAGGGCGTGCGCAGTAGAAAGCGCGGCAGGGTCAGGCCGACATAGCGTGCATCCTCACTGTCGCGAAAGCCCTGCCACTTTGCGAATTGCGGACCGTCGAAGTGATCCTTGAGGTCCTTCAGGTCGGGCAGGCCGGTGTAGCTGTCCAGCCCAAAAAAGCTGGCGCCAGCGGCAGCGATAAAGGGAGCGTGGGCCATGCTGGCAACCCCGGCCACTTGCTGCAGCAGGCGGATGTCCTGGGTACCGGGGCCGAACTCGTAATTGGCGATCATGGCACCCACCGGCTGCCCGCCAAACTGGCCGTACTCGGCGGTATACACATGTTTGTACAGGCCGGATTGAACCAGCTCCGGGCTGTCTTCAAAGTCATCTAGCAGGTCTTGCTTGGAGGCGTTGATCAGCTCCAGGCGAATGTTCTCGCGGAAGTCGGTGCGTTCGACCAGCAATTTCAGGCCCCGCCAGGCGGACTCCAGCTGCTGAAAATCGGGATGGTGCAGAATGCTGTCCATCTGCCGGCTGAGTTTGCTGTCGATTTCGGCGATCATGCGATCTACCAGCGCTTTTTTTACCGGCTCGCGTTGGTTGTGAGGTTTCAGCAGCTCGCTGATGAAGGCCGAGACGCCCCGTCGAGCGATGGCATAGGACTCGTCCTCGGGGTGCAGGTGGGTTTCGGCGATGACGCGATCCAGCAGGCTGTCGCTGGTGTGGCTGGCGCTGCGTTGTGCGGCGGCGTGTGTACTCATGGCGGTCTCCGGTCAGGCGTTGTCGGCCAGCCCCAGCTCAGCCAACACCTGGCTGCGGGCTTGTTCATCGTTGAGCAGGGCTTCGATGGCGCGGCGAAAGGCGGGGGTGTTGCCCAGCGGCCCCTTGAGGGAGACTAGGGCTTCGCGCAACTCCATCAGTTGCCGCAGCTCGGGAACCTGCTGCACGAGACTGGCGGGGTTGAAGTCACGCAGGGAGCGAATGTCCAGCTGCACCGGCAAATCGTTTTCGCTGTCGGCCTCCTCCTGCAGGCGATTGGGGACGGTGAATGCCAGCGACAATTCCTGCTTGGCCAGCACGTCGTCAAAGTTGCTGGCGTCTACCGTGATCGGTTTGCGCTGCTCGATGCTGCGCTCGTCCTGGCGTTGGGTGAAGTCGCCGAGTACCACCAGCTTGAGCGGCAGCTCGACATCCTGCTGCACGTCGCCGGTATTGGGCGTGAAGGTAACGTTGACCCGTTCACGCGGGGCGACACTGTTGTCTTTGGCCATCAGGGCTCTCCTTGCAGGGCAGGCCGGGCGGCCTGATCGAGGGTGTGTTCGATATCCAGCCAGGCCAACTGCTGTTGCAGCGCCTGCTGGCTGGTTTTGTCACGGGGCTGGCTGGCACTGCTTTGCTGCAACAGGCGCAGGGTGTCGATCAGCAGCGTGGGCTCCCACAGCGTCAGAGCCTGGTTGGCTTGCAGCTGCTGGCGGAGGCATTCGAGCAGAGCGCGCGCCTGATCGGCCTGGCCGCTGTGCAGTTGCAGGCGCGCCAACTCAAGCCGAGCAATCACCCGTGAACGCTCGCCCGGTTGGCTTTTTATCTGGCGTTGCAGCTCGGCTGCGGCCGCCGCAAAGCCATCACGTTGCAGCACTTCAAGCGGGCCGGCACTGACGCTTGGTGCAGTGGCCTCGGGTACAGCTGAGGGCGTGTTGGCGATCCATTGGCGTGTGCTCTGACTAGCGAAGGGAGTGCCGTCGCTGAACCGCAGGTGCTCCAGCCCGGGCAGATCGCACAGCAGTTGCTGCAGGTGCAGTCGTATCTGCTCGGCGGCGACGCTGGCGCCGATGGCCTGGCAGCACTGCCAGGCCAGATGGTGTCCGTCCAGCCAGAAGGGCGCGCGGCGCAGGCTGTTTTCGATGTCCTGCAAGAGCTGGCGCGAGTCGCCGCTGTGCAGCGCCTCGGTATAGCGCTTTACTAGCTCCAACGGCGGGGGGCGCAGTTGGGTGATGAGCTCCGCATCATGGTTGGGCAGCGCGGACAGGCTGGCGCGTATCAAGGTGTGGGCCAGATTGATGGCGTGGTGCTCGCGGGCCCCGTCGCCCAGCCACCATTGTACTAGCGGTGCGGCGCTATCCTGCAGCTGCTTCAGGTGCTGTAGCGCCTCGCGCTCGCTGGTGACGGCGCTGCGGTCGACGGCTGATGCCGATTTAGCGGTCGGCGCTGTTTCACTGGTCGGCGCTGGCGCAGGCTCTTGCTGCGCTGTTGCGGCGCTTTCCAGCTGTTGGGCCAATTGCTGCCAGCCCGCATGCTGCTCGCTGTCGATTGCCTGCAGGGCGTTGGCCAATTGCTCAAAACTGCTGCGCAGCTGACTGCGACTGGGCTCTTCGCTGGATGCGAGCAGGGGGTGGCCGACAAGCCGGCCGTGCAGCCAGCTGAGGGCGGCCAGTCGCCCGCGCAGACGCGGTGGTTGGCTGGTTGCCCAGTGATGGGTGACTAGCCTCACAAGCGATTGCAGTGCCGCCGCCAACCCGGAGCAACCCTGCAGGTGCAGGCAGCTGAGGCTATGCCAGCAACTGACGTGCAGGTCGTGACCCAAGAGCAGCAACTGCTCAGTGAGCTGCTGCACCTGCTGCCAGTCGGGCGTCTGGTCAGCATGAACGGATGCCAGTTTGCCGATCTCGCTTTCCAGCAGCAGAAACTCTTCGCTGGCGCGCAGATCGCTGTTGGCTGGTTGCTCGAGGCTGGGTGATGGCAGCATGTTGACGTTCCTGTCTCCTGGTTGGCGATACGTCCTGTTCGCCCTTGATGCATGACGTTGTCTGTCGAGCGGCGCATGCTAGGTAGCCCGGCATGCCGCTGGCAAACGTCGGGCATGTGAGCTGGTTAGCGCTCTGGGAGTAAATTAATCGAGTCCTGCTGGTTGTTTTTCTGGTTTTTATTTATTTAAAACAAAGCGTTATGTTGGTTTTATGAAGCGCTTTATCGCGCTTGCAGCTGTCTGTGGAGGGCTGCGGATTCTGTGCACCAGTCATCATTTATTGGGTGTAGTACTCCGCTGTTACCCCTTTGGGAGGGTGCGGGCGCATGATTGGGTTCTATCCAAACGCATGGAGGATGCGACGTGTCGACCAAGAAAATTCTGCTGCTCGCTGGTGACTTTGCTGAAGACTACGAGACGATGGTGCCGTTTCAGGCGCTGACCATGCTCGGTTATCAGGTTGATGCGGTGTGCCCGGACAAGGCGGCGGGGGATACCGTGAAAACCGCCATTCACGATTTTGAGGGTGATCAGACCTACACCGAAAAGCCTGGCCACCTGTTCGCCCTGACCGCTGATTTCGCCAGCGTGAAGGTGGAGGACTATGTGGGGCTGGTGGTGCCGGGTGGCCGCGCTCCGGAGTATCTGCGCCTCAATGAGCGCGTGCTTGAGATCGTGCAGGGCTTTGCCGCTGCGGACAAACCTATCGCCGCGGTGTGCCATGGTGCTCAACTGCTCGCTGCTGCTGGTATCCTGAAAGGCCGGGAATGCAGCGCTTATCCGGCATGTGGCCCGGATGTCCGTATGGCGGGCGGTACCTATATCGATATTCCCGCCGATCAGGTTCATGTACAGGGCAACCTGGTGACAGCGCCTGCTTGGCCGTCGCATCCGCGCTGGCTGGCGGCGTTCGTCAACGTGCTGGGCGCGCGCATCGAGCTGTAGGTGCACTGAGCCAACCGAATTTGCCGGGCTGTTAACGCCTGCAGGAGAGCAGTATGTGTGAACTCTACGTCAAGGCCGATCCGATTCTCTACGAGTCGCGCTCACGCTCGTTGCGTATCCGCGGTGTGGTCACAACGCTGCGCCTGGAGAATCAGTTCTGGGACATCCTGCAGGAGATCGCCGAGGTCGATGGCATGACTACCAATCAGCTGATCACCAAGTTGTACGATGAGGTGATGGAGCTGCGCGGGGAGGTGGTCAACTTTGCTTCGTTTCTGCGCGTCAGCTGTACCCGATACCTGGCCCAGCGTGAAGCGCGTGTGGTGCCCCTGGCACTGGTCGGGCGCAGTACAGCGCAAGGCTGAATTGCTGCCCAGCTGTACGGTTGGCCCAAGACGGCATCCTGTTAGGATGCCGTTTTCATTTCTGGCAGAACCTGTCATGTCACTTGATACCTGGCTGGCTTTTTTCGTCGCGTGCTGGATCATCAGCCTGTCTCCGGGCGCTGGCGCCATCGCCTCCATGTCCAGTGGGCTTAATTACGGTTTCGCCCGAGGCTACTGGACTGCGCTGGGCCTGCAGCTGGGGTTGGTATTGCAGGTGACGGTGGTGGCAGCAGGTGTTGGTGCACTGCTGGCTGCCTCGGCGCTGGCATTCACCCTGATCAAATGGTTTGGCGTGCTCTATCTGCTTTATCTTGCACTGCGCCAGTGGCGGGCGCCGGTGCAGGCGCCTGACAGCGCGGCGCTGAGCGGTGCAGCTGGCGTCAGCCCTTGGAGCCTGCTGCTGCGCGGCCTGCTGGTCAATGCCGGCAACCCCAAGGCAGTGGTATTCATGCTGGCAGTACTGCCGCAGTTTCTCGCTGTACAGCAGCCATTGCTGCCGCAGTACTTGGTGATGGGGGCGACCATGATCGCGGTAGATCTGATTGTCATGGCAGGTTACACCGGCCTGGCGGCGAAGCTGCTGCGACTATTGCGCTCACCGCGTCAGCAGCGGGTACTGAATCGCACCTTTGCCAGTCTGTTTGCCGGCGCCGCTGGCGCTCTGACGCTAGTACGTCGCGGCGTCAGCTGATGCTGCGGCGGTAGTCTGAAGGGCTGATGCCCATGGCCTGGCGGAAGCGGTTACTGAAGTGGCTGGCTGAACTGAAGCCACAGCGTAAGGCGACTTCCTGCAGACTGATGTGGCGGTTGCCGAGTAACTGCCGGGCCAGTGCCAGGCGGCGCTGGCTCACGTACTGGTGAGGCGCGAGGCCGATGCTGCGTTTGAACATGCGAGCAAAGTGGTAGTCGCTGAGCTGGCACTGGGCGGCCAGTTCACTCAGCGGCAGGGGCTGGTCCAGGTGCGCCTCGATGTAGTCACAAATGTGCTGGCGCTGTCGCGGCGCAAGGCCTCCGGTGATGCCGGGCAGTTGCCAGCTGACCTGGGTGTAGTGACGCAGCACGTGGCTGAGGAGCAGGGTGCTGGCGCTGCTGAGGGTGAGTTGGTCGCTGGTGTCGTGCCAGTTGGCCCGCAGCAGAAAGTGGCGGTAAAGCAGGGCGATCTGCGGGTCATCGGCGAACAGTCGCTCATCGACGCTGAGGTTGAAGGGGCTGCGATCCCAGGTTTGCTCGGCCAGTTGGCGCAGATGCTGATCGGTGAAGTACAGATGGACAAACGACAGTGGCCCGCGAATGTTCCAGGTGGAGGTGTACTGTCGAGGTAGCAGACACAGGCGATCTGGCCCGCCGCCGTTGTGCCAGCCATCGGCTGCCTTGAAGTAGGACTGGTAACCGTCAGCGGTGTACAGGCTGAGGGTGTGGTGGTCGGCATTCTCCAGGGCAATCAGGTCCCGCTCGTTATACCAGGCTGCCAGGCCGGTGCCGTTCGCCAGGTACGCGTTGTCGAGCAAGCGGGTGTTGTGTTGGCGCAGGCTATCGAAAACCGCAAACCTGTCGTCTGTCATTGCCTCACCCGTCATGCTGTTGCCCAGCATGCATGGTATGCCTGTCAGCCTCAGGCGCCAAGAGATCGCCCGTACGTCGAGCAAAAAAAACGCAGCAATCTGCAAGTGGGCGCAAGCCCGTGCAAGCGTCCGCGATCAGCTCGGGGAATACTGCATCTTTGCATGTGCTGATCTGTTTGAGGATGGGAAATGAACGCTACGCTGTATGCGGCCACTGTACTGATTTGGGGGACTACCTGGATTGCCATCGCGATGCAGTCCGGTCCTGTGCCCTCGGCGGTGTCGGTCTTTTATCGATTTGCCCTGGCGAGCCTGCTATTGCTGGCGGTCCTGTTGCTCAGCCGCCGCCTGCGTCGCATCGGGCCGCGTGATCATCTGTTTTGCCTGCTGCAGGGCCTGTGCGTCTTCAGCTTCAATTTCTACTGCTTTTACAGTGCCAACGCCTATATCAACAGCGGTTTGGAGGCGGTGTTGTTTTCGATGGCAACGCTGTTCAATGCCATCAACGGGGTGATCTTCTTTGGCCAGCGTCTGGAGAGCCGGCTGATACGTGCCAACGTGCTCGGGCTGATCGGAATAGTCTGCCTGTTCTGGCATGACCTGAGCGCTGCCGACCTGAGCCGCGAAACGCTGATGGGGATCGGTTTGAGTCTGCTGGGGACCTATGGCTTCTCCCTTGGCAACATGATCAGTGTCCGGCACCAGGCTCGGCAGCTGGATTTGCTGTCGACCAACGCTTACGCGATGGGCTACGGCGCCTTGGCCATGCTGCTGCTGGCATGGTTGCGCGGCGATGCCTTCGCACTGCTGTGGACTCCCGCCTACCTGGGCTCGCTGGTGTATCTGGCGGTGGTCGGATCGGTTGTCGGGTTTGCCGTTTACTTCGCCCTGGTAGGACGTATCGGTGCCGGGCCGGCGGCCTATGCGACGGTGCTGTTTCCGCTGATTGCGCTGGGCATGTCAACGCTGTTTGAGGGCTATCGCTGGAGCGGCATGGCCGTGGTCGGTCTGCTCTTGATCATCGGCGGCAACCTGCTGCTGTTCCATCGCCCGCGACCCTCTGCCACGCCGCCGGTGCAGGTTGAGCGGGTATAGTCTGCGGAGCAGAGGAGGGGCTATGGACTATTTCATCATCGCCGCGGTGAGCTTAAGCGGCTTGTATTTTCACTGGTGGTTGTATCGTCGCATTCGGCGCTGGACGGATCGCGACCTGGCATTGTCGATGGCCGGGGGAGACGCCGGCAAACGCGATTACATGCTGGCGTGCCTGCAACAGGCGCAGCAGCAAAAGGTGCCGCGCAAGGCACTGGAGGCGTGGCTGCAAGATGCCGCTGAGCGCTATGACCGCGAACCGCGATAAATAAATGTGGAACTCAGGCGGGGCGGTTGCACTCTGTTTTGATACGACACCTTTTTCAACTGTCGAGCAAGGAGAGTCACGATGGAGCTGCACAACAAAGATCTGAGCACCCTGTTTGAGCAACTGGGCCTGCCGGCAGACCAGGCCAGTATGGACGCCTTTTTCGCCAGCCATTCGCTGGCCCACGACACCAAATTGATCGATGCGCCGTTCTGGAATGAATCCCAGGCCGCCTTCTTGCGTGAAGAGATGCGCGAGGACGCTGAATGGGCCCCTCTGGTCGATGAGCTGAACGCGCGCCTGCACGAGCAGTAATAATGTCGAACCTGTGACAAGTAACCCCTTTTTTCAATAGAGCGAGGATCTGTCATGACCAGTACAACTGACAAGCTGAAAGGCAAGTACGACGAAACCGCCGGCAAGGCCAAGCGTGAAACCGGCCGTGCGCTTGATGACGAAGAGCTGCAGGGCGAAGGCGAGCTGCAGAACCTCAAGGGCAAGGCCGAATCGCTGAAAGGCAAGACCAAAGAAAAACTGAAGGATGTGATCGACCGCAGCTGATTTTTCTCCCTCAACCAGCGCCCGGGCTCGACCCGGGCGTTGTTGTTTGTGGCGGACCGGGACACAAGCGCCGGTTTCTGGCATCATGTTGGTCTTTCGCCTGCTAAGCTTATTGTGCACCCGATCAGAACCCCTTTCTGTCGAGCGTGTATCGTCTTGCGTTGCGTCCGACTGGACCTTCGTGCAGCAACCGCGCCGCATGAGCCTCATACGCTCTGCTCGCTGCGGCTGCAGTTATTACGGAACTCTGCCTAATGCCCCTCTACATTCTGCTCATTCTGGGCGGTCTCAGCGCCTTTGGTCCTCTGTCCATCGACATGTATCTGCCTGCGTTTCCAGCCATCGGCTCGGCGCTGGGTGCCAGCAGCGAGCAGGTACAGCTAAGCCTGTCGGTTTATTTCATTGGCCTGGCCAGCGGGCAGCTGGTGTACGGCCCGCTGGCTGACCGGTTTGGCCGCCGCAAGCCGCTGTTGTTTGGCATCGGACTGTTTTGTCTGGCCTCGGTTGCCTGTGCCTTGGCGCCCTCGCTGGAGTGGCTGCTGATAGCGCGTTTTGCTCAGGCGCTGGGCGGTTGCGCGGGCATGGTGGTCAACCGCGCGGTGGTGCGGGATCTGTGTGAGCCGATTGATGCGGCCAAGGCGTTTTCCCAGTTGATGCTGGTCATGGGCGTGGCCCCGATACTGGCGCCGCTGGCCGGTACGGCCTTGCTGGGCCTGGCTGGCTGGGCGAGCATCTTCTGGTTTCTGGCGGTATTTGCTGCGCTGTTTGCACTGGCGGTCTACTTCTTCCTGCCTGAGACGCTGCCGGTACACATGGCAGTGCCGCCTCTGCGCAGTGCCTTTGGCCGGTACACGCAGTTGCTGCGCGAGCCGCTGTTTATGTTTCATGCGCTGACGGGCGGGGTGGCGATGGCGGGCATGTTTGCCTATATCTCAGGCTCCCCCTACGTTTTCCTGGAGCTGTATCAGGTACCGGTAGAGCGTTATGCCTGGCTGTTCGGCGGTATTGCCGCCTGCTTTATCCTGTCCGCCCAGCTCAACTCCCGCCTGCTGCGGCGCTGGAGTCAGCTGGCACTGATTCGAGGGACCACGCTGGTCTACATGCTCTCGACGGGCTCGTTGCTGCTGGTTGCCTGGCTGCAGGTGGAGAGTCTGTGGCTGTTCCTTCCTCCGCTCGTACTGAGCGTAGCGATCATTTCCCAGGTGTTGCCTAACGCCTCTGCCTGCGCGTTGGCTGGCCACGGTCACCAGGCGGGGATTGCATCCGCGCTGATGGGCACGATGCAGTTTGCCATTGCGGGGGTCACCTCAGCGGCGGTCGGCGTGTTACACGACGATACCGCAGTGCCTATGGCAGGGGTGATGGCCAGCTGTGGCCTGTTGACTGTCCTCATGGCGGCACTGGCACGGCGCGCGGATGTCCGGCTAGCGGGGTAGGTGTTAGATAGGTGTTAGACAAGTCGGTTATCGACGCCACAAACGACAAGGCCGCAGCATATGCTGCGGCCTTGTCGGTATTGCGGGTTAGCTCAGATCAGGCTGCCCAGCGCTTGAGGATCAGGGTGGCGTTGGTACCACCGAAACCGAAGCTGTTGGACATGATCAGATCAACCGCCTGGTCGAGACGTTCACGCAGAATCGGCAGATCACCGGCGTTTTCGTCCAGCTCGTCGATATTGGCCGAGGCGGTCAGGAAGTTGTCACGCAGCATCAGCATGCAGTAGATGGCTTCCTGTACACCGGCCGCGCCCAGCGAGTGACCAGAGAGGCTCTTGGTGGAGCTGATCTTCGGTGCCTTGTCGCCAAATACCTCGCGGATCGCCTTCAGCTCGGCAACGTCGCCAACCGGCGTCGAGGTGCCATGGGTGTTCAGGTACTCGATGGTGCCCTCAACGGTCGCCAGCGCCTGCTGCATGCAGCGTACCGCGCCTTCACCGCTCGGCGCGACCATGTCGTAGCCGTCCGAGGTGGCACCGTAGCCAACTACTTCAGCGTAGATCTTGGCGCCGCGAGCCAGCGCGTGTTCCAGCTCTTCGACAACGACCATGCCGCCACCACCCGCGATGACGAAACCGTCACGGTTGGCATCGTAGGCGCGGGAGGCTTTGGTCGGGTTCTCGTTGTTCTGAGTCGACAAGGCGCCCATCGCATCGAACAGCATGGTCTGGGACCAGTGCTCTTCCTCGCCACCGCCAGCAAAGACGATGTCCTGCTTGCCCAGCTGGATCAGTTCGGCAGCGTGGCCGATGCAGTGTGCGCTGGTGGCACAGGCAGAGGAGATGGAGTAGTTGACGCCCTTGATCTTGAACGGCGTTGCCAGGCAGGCAGATACGGTGCTGCCCATGGTGCGCGGTACGCGGTACGGCCCGATCTTCTTGACGCCTTTCTCGCGCAGAATATCGATGGCTTCCATCTGGTTCAGCGTGGAAGCGCCACCGCTGCCAGCGACCAGACCGGTGCGCACGTTGCTGACCTGGTCTTCGCCCAGGCCTGCATCGGCGATGGCCTGCTGCATGGACAGATAGGCATAGGCAGCCGCATCACCCATGAAGCGCTTGACCTTGCGATCAATGGCGGCTTCGAGGTCGATGTCTACGGAGCCGGAAACGTGGCTACGCAGACCCATTTCGGCGTACGAGGGATTGAAACGGATGCCGGATTTGCCTTCTTTCAGGCTGGCAGAAACGGAGTCCAGGTCCTGGCCCAGGCAGGAAACAATGCCCATGCCGGTAATCACGACGCGACGCATAGTGAAGATCCTCAGAAGCTATCGGTAGAAGTGAACAGACCTACGCGCAGGCCTTCGGCGCTGTAGATCTCGCGACCATCGACGGCCACGCTGCCGTCGGCAATACCGAGGGTCAGTGCGCGATTCATGGTGCGTTTGATGTGGATGGTGTAGGTGACTTTCTTGGCGGTCGGTAGGACCTGGCCGAAGAACTTGACCTCACCGGAGCCCAGCGCGCGGCCACGGCCTTGATAGCCGAGCCAGCCGAGGTGGAAACCAACCAGCTGCCACATGGCATCCAGACCCAGGCAGCCGGGCATGACCGGATCGCCTTCAAAGTGGCAGGCGAAGAACCAGAGGTCTGGATTGATGTCCAGCTCGGCGACGATTTCGCCCTTGCCGTACTTGCCACCGGTGTCGCTGATGTGGGTGATGCGGTCGATCATCAGCATGTTGGGGGCTGGAAGTTGTGCGTTTCCGGGGCCAAACATCTCGCCACGGCTGCATTTGAGCAGCTCTTCCCGGGTGTACGCATTCTGTTGTGTCATTAGTGGCTCCTGCTCATCCCCGTTTACGGGGGCTGTTGATTCGGCTTGTTCTGTGTCAGCAAGTATCCGAAAGGGCGCATGGCTGTCCATGATAGTCGAGCCTGCCCTGATTGACTGCTGCACCGGGCTGACCTGGGTCAAGTCAGATGCATGCGCCTCAGGTTGTACCGCACTTTCGGTTACCAACTGACGGTAACCAAATGGTCTGGCAACGTGGACCTATGCTCTGACTTCGCGTTTTTCGAGAAAGTCACAACATCGGATCCGAGGCGTTGAGGATACGCGCGAAGGCCGCCGAGGACAAAGGTTCTTCGCCTCGGCGCCGCGCGTGGGAGAGAAGGGGGGAGGCTGGTTATCAAGCCTGGTATCAGGCGAGTACGCCGAACTCGGTCTGGAACTGATCACGCAGCTCGCGCTTGAGGACCTTGCCGATGGCGCTGCGTGGCAGCTCATCGGTAATGATCACGCGGTTCAGGCGCTGGATCTTGCCGACGCGCTCATTGAACCAGCCCAGCACTTGCTCGGCATCCACACCGCGGCCTGCAAAGGGCACGACATAGGCCACCGGGGTTTCTCCCCAGCTGGTAGAGGCGACACCGACCACGGTGACGTCCTGCAAGTCCGGATGCTTGCGCAGTTCCGCTTCCAGGTCGCTTGGGTAGACGTTGAAGCCGCCGCTGATGATCATATCCTTGCGGCGATCCATCAGGGTCAGAAAGCCCTCTTCGTCGAAGCGGCCGACGTCACCGGTGCGGATGAAACGCTTGCCTGTGCTGTCAAACCACTCGGCTTCAGCTGTTTTCTCCGGTTTGTTCAGATAGCCGGCCATCATCGCCGGTGAATGACCGACGACTTCGCCGATCTCGCCACGCGGCAGCTCCACGCCATTTTCATCGATCACCCGCATGTCATGGTTTTCCATCGGCAGACCAACGGTGTGCAGCTTGTCCGGGTAGGTGTGTGCTGCCAGCGCGCAGGAGCCGCCGCCCTCGGTCATGCCGTAGAACTCGACCAGCCCGCCCGGCCAGCGCTTGATGACGTCGGCTTTAAGCTCGGCGTGGAAGGGTGCGCTGGTGCTGAACTTCATCATGTAGCTACTCAGATCGTAGCTGTCGAAGTCAGGGCGAGCCATGATGCGCTGGTACTGCACGGGCACCAGCATGGTGTGGGTAATGCGGTGCTCTTCCGCCAGCTTCAGGTAACGCTCGGCGTCAAACTTGGCCATGATCACTACGGTTCCGCCCAGCCCGATGGTGGGCAGAAAGGACACCAGCGTGGTGTTGGAATAAAGCGGCGTCGACATGAGGGTGCGGCATTCCGGACCATAACCCATGGTCAGGCCGCGCTGGATGTGCGACCAGCGCATGCCGTGGGACTGCACGATGCCCTTGGGCTCGCCAGTGGTGCCGGATGAGTAGATGACGTTGAACGTCATCTCCGGGGTGATCTCTACCGCAACAGGCTGCGCACCCTCTTCCGCCAGCCAGTCATTGAAGTGACGCTCGCTGCCGCTGTTGTCCAGTGTCAGCAGCGGCATGCTCAGGCGGTCACGGACACCGGCGATGGCCTTGTTGACGCTGGCGTCGACGAAGAACAGTTTGGAGGCGGAGTCGGCGAGCATGCCGAGCAGACTTTCCGGGCTGGAAGAGGGGGCCAGCGGAGCGACGGTCAGGCCGGCGCGCAGTGCACCGACGAAGAGCACGGCATAGTTGATCGAGTTGCTGCCACAGATGGCGATGGCGTCGCCGGCTTTCAGGCCGTCACGCTGCAGGGCGGCGGCAACACGGTTTGCTTCGGCATCCAGCTGTCGGTAGGTCATCTGTTGATCGTCTTCGATCAGAGCCGGGTGCTCTGCGCGGTCAATGGCGTGCTGGGCGATCAGTACAGGAAGAGTAGAAAAGGGCGATTCTAGCGTGATGGTCGACATGGTCTGGATGCTCAAAATTATTGGGGTTGTGGGAGCAGGCTGTCTGCGCCGAGCTGATACAGCCTTTTTTAAGCGACCTAGTGTCTCGGTTTGAGGACACTGAATCCAGCGTCGCAGGGCCTTAATTTGTTGGGGAAATGTTAAGGAATTACTGATCGACTCCGCATGAGGTCTGCGAGCGCTCAAGTGTGCAGATGCTTTCTGCCATGACTCATGGTTTTCTTGGCGGGCAGCGCGACACAGCTAGCTGTCCGCCTGATCTGTACGGACGTTAGGCTGTGACGCCGGCGTGCTCTGACCGGTCAGCTGGGCTGTGCTACTGCGCGGCCGTCCAGGGGCTGAGCGCCTGCAGCAGCGCCTGGCGGTTGACCGGCTTGCTGAGAAAGTCCTGCATGCCTGCTGCTTCGCAATCGCGCCGATCGACGTCAAAGGCGCTGGCCGTCAGGGCGATGCAGGGGAGCGGTTTGAGCTGGTTCTCGGTGCAGTGCTCGTTGTAGCGGCGCCAGACCTCGAGGCCGTCAATGTCGGGCAGCTGGATGTCCATCAGCACGGCGGCATAGGCCGCCGACCGGTCGGCAAGATGGCGTAGCGCATCCTCGCCGCTGGCAACCGCGACCACGCGAATGTCCGCCGTATTGAGCATGCCTTCAATCACCATCTGATTGACCGGGTTATCCTCGACCAGCAGCACCGGGCGGTCACTGCCCTGATGTGCGTGAGCCGGTGTTTCGCTGGGCTTGCCCAAAGGCTTCTCGCGCAACGCCAGCGGTATCTCGAAGGTAAATACTGAGCCCCGGCTTTCGTGGCTTTCCGCGACCAGCTTGCCGCCCATCTTCTCGGCAAAGGTACGGGCGATGGACAGGCCCAGCCCGGTACCGCCAAAGCGCCTGGATGTACTGCTGTCGGCTTGCTGGAAGGCATCGAACATGCGTTCAAGGCGCTCCGGTGCGATGCCGATACCGGTATCGGCTACTGCGCAGCGTAACCATAGGGCGTCGGTGCCAGTCAGCTGCCAGCTCGCATGCACGGCAATGGACCCCTGTTCGGTGAACTTCATCGCGTTGCCGACCAGGTTCACCAGTATTTGCCGGATCCGGGTCGGGTCGCCCACCACCTCGGCGTGGCTGTCGTTGCCTTCCAGTTTGGTGATCAGTTGCAGTTTCTTTTGGCGCGCGGTGTGTTCGAACACATTGACCGACGATTGGATCAGCTGCGGCAGGTTGAAAGGGATGTGCTCGAGCTCCAGCGCGCCGCGCTCAATGCGCGAGAAGTCGAGGATGTCGTTGATGACCTTCAGCAGGTGGTCGGTAGACTCGCCCGCGATGTGCACGTATTCGCTCTGCTCACTGTTGAGATCGGTGGTTTCGAGCAGCTGCAGCATGCCGAGCACGCCGTTCATGGGCGTGCGCAGTTCGTGGCTCATCATGGCCAGGAACTCCGATTTTGCGCGGTTGGCGGACTCGGCTTCTTCACGGGCGCTGATCAGCTCCTGCATAGCGCGTTGCTGCTGCGTTTCTGCGCGCTCCAGGGTCTCGGCCAGGCTGTTGATGTTGTGCATCAAGTGGCCGATTTCATGCTCGTCGTTGACTTCCAGGCGGGTATCCAGCTCCCCTTGCTGCAGGCGCGCAACGGCGTGCCCCATGCGTTCCATCGGATCAGCCAGGGCCTTGGCCAGACGGATGGCAAGAAATAACGTTGCCACCAGCACCAGTGCTGCCAGCGCGAGCGTCTTCAGCAGGATGCTCTGCTGGCGCTCGATGAAGGCGGTGCTGCTCAAGCCCACATGCACCTGACCCAGATAGCGTTGCTGGTCGCTGTCTCCGGCGCTGGGTGCGTCCAGAAGGAACAGATCGTTCTGCAGCGGGATACGTTCGCGCAGGATGTCGGCAACGAACACCTGCATGCCCTGGCGCTCAACCTGATCCGCTTGTCCCAGGTGCAGCAGCGCTCGCCCGGTGCGGTCGTAGACCTCGACATAGCGGACGTGCGGCACGTTGAGGGCGCCCTTGACCAGGCTTTCCAGGGTGCGCAGGTTGCCACTGATGACGCCGTACTCGGCGGCTGGCGCAAGCTGGTCGGCAATCAGTTGACCGGTGACCTGCAGCTCTCGATTCACATCGTCCAGACGGGCGGTGGTGAAAAAGGTGAAACCCACGACGCCCATCAGCAGGGCCGGCAGTGTGGCGATTAGAATCAGGCGGCTGTATATGGTGCCGCGTTGCAGAAAATTCATGGCTCTTGCTCCAGCTCGGCCAGGCGGCGGGCGAGGGTGGCGTCGTCTGGCAGCGGGATACCCAGGGAACGGGCGACCTGGGCGTTGCTCAGCACGGAAAAATAGCGGGGGTAGGATGTGGTTTGGGGGGGCAGCCCCTGTTCAAGCAGGTAGGCGACGCTGCGCGCCATGTCCTGGGGACTGCTGTAGGTGGTACTTAGGCTGCCAGCGTCGATAAAGGGTGCACTGGGGCCGATCAGTACCTTGTTGCGCGAATAACTGGTCAGCAGGATGGTTTTCAGATTGTCGGCGTTGTAGATGCTGCTGTCGTCGGTGCCGAGCAGGATGTCGCTTCGACCAAGCAGGCCCAACAGCTGTCGAGACAGGTCATCCGGGCCGTCCACTTCGGCGATGGTGAGCGTGATGCCTTGCTGGTCGGCCGCCGCTTGCCAGCGCGCTCGTTGCCAGCGACTGTCCCGGCTGAGCAGTATGCCTGCGCGGTCGAGACGAGGTGCCAATAGGCGGCTGAGCTGTAGCTGTCGTGCGGGTTCTGGGTCAGCGTAGAGCGCAGATAGCCAGGGAGGAGCCGTCTGACTGCGGGGATGCCAGTATTCCGATGTAATATAGGTCGCCAGGGTGCGGCTTTGCGCACGCTGGCGAAGGCGCCAGTCCAATGCGTCCTGACCCATGGTGATGATGTACTGGTAGCGCGCCTCGGGTGGCAGAGTTGCGGTGGCAGTGGTTATCACCTCCACGGGGGTGCCCAGCGCGGCCTGCAGCTCGCTGACAAAGGCGGTTGTGAGGCTGCTTTGTGTCGGTAGCACGACCAGTGCCTGGGCGGCCCGAGCTGGCTGGATGGTCAGCACCAGGATCAGGCAGGCAAGCAATAGACGCAGGGCTTTCATTAAAGCCAATGCCTACTTTGGGTCATGGGTAGGTCAGACATTCCTTGTCCATTCGCTGCTAGGTGGTAAGCGCATCGGGCTCAGAACGAGAGTTCTGCGCTCAGATAGTATTGGCTCTGGCTGTCATAGAGGTTCTCATCCCAGGTTAGGGCTTCATCATCCAGCCTTTGTTGCCAGGTCAGGGCAAGACTCAATGCCGAGTTGGCCGACAACTCGAAGCGTTTTTCCAGCCGCAGGTCGGCACGCTCAAACCGGCGTTCGTTCAGCTCATCAGCTCCGTAGTAGAAAAGGCTGCTGGTAAAGCCTGCTGGCCACTCGTGAATCCAGCCGGCACTTCCGGAGTGTCGAGGTGTAAGGCGCTGGTCCAGATTGTTGCTGGCATCAAAGACAATATGAGCATAGGTCAGTCTCAGTCGGTCGGCGTAACCGAGCCGCCAGTCTATTTCCGCTTCTGCGCCGCGAAACTCTACCCGAGAGTCATTGTTGGGGTAAAAGTCGGTGATCTTAAGCGGCTCGCTATTCATGTTGTCGATGCGCTCGTGGAACAGACGCAGGTCCAGCGCCAGGCCCTGGCGATGAAAGTTCCCGTGGTAGCCCAACTCAACTGCACGCATGCGCTCTTGTTCAAGATCGCCTGGGCCGATGCCTGTTGCGTAATAGACCGGATTCGGGGGTATCGGGCCGCTGGCGTTTTTTATGGGATAGGTCCAGTGGGCGTTGTTCTCGTACATGTCAGGGGAGCGCACTGCTTCGGAGTAAACTGCGCGCACGCTGTGCAGAGGATTGATGAAGAAGTGCCCGGCAATACGCGGAGAAAACGACGTACCTATGAGTTGGTCGTCCTCGAGCATGCCCCCGAACTGAAATAGCCAGCGGTCATGAGGGCGGTACTCGATATTGGCAAAGCCCTGCAGGATGTAATTGTCGACCGTGCCGGCGAACAGTGTCTCTGAGGTGGCTCGGTCATAGCGATAGCTGAGACCGCTCATCAGGCGCAACTGGTCGTTTAGCCGCAGGGTGTCCTGGACCTCCAGATGAATCCGGCTCTCCTCAAGGTTGTGATCTATATCCCAGCATACCGGTGCGCTGTTTCGGTAGGTGCTGCGCGCCTGTTTGATTGCCTCGCCAAGGTCGCCAAGCTGAGGGGTGTACTCGTCTGCTAGGCTGATTTGCATGGCAGTGCGCATATCATAGGCAGCGTCTGCATATTCCAGAAAACGGCTCACTCGGCGCGCGGCGGTGGGGTTGAGGGCATAGAGTTGTTTCAACTCGTCGATGAATACAACAGGGCTGTCGCATGCTCGCCATGCTTGCTCGCGGTTCATCTGCTGAGCATAGGCCAACACCTGCAGACTGTGGTTTGGGTTGATGTCGTTTTTCCATAACCCCTGGATGGAGTAATCGCTGATTTCACTGTCTGAGTCAGGCTGGTGGGCTGCGACGGCGTAATCATAAGCACCCAAGGTGTCCCGGCTGGGGCGCAATGGCTTTAAAAAAGGCTCGTAATCGTAATAGTACTGCTGGCGAGCCTGGCTGGCGGCAAGCTGCAGCTCCAGCGTTTGTTGGCTGTTGATTGTGAAGGCACCGCTCAGGTTGATGCGTTCCAAACGGCGGCTGTCGCGGTAATCCACCCCCGGCTCCAGCAAGTCGAAGCCATCATCGGCTGCGCCCGACAGACTTAAGCGCCAGTCACTGTCGACGAGACTGAAATGCTGACTGCCATACCAGTCTCTCACGCCGCGCTTGCCCGCCGTGTACTTGAGCGTTGTACCCGAATAGTCGCGAGGGTGGCGCGAGACGATGTTGATCACCCCCATCAGCGCGTTTGCTCCGTACGCAGCGGTGTTTGGGCCGCGAAACACTTCAATGTGTTCTATGTCCTCAATGGCTAGCGGAATGGCTGACCACTCGACAGTGGCAAAGCCTGGTCTGTAGACGGAACGGCCATCTACCAGCACCTGCATGCGTCTGGCTTCGCTGATGTTGGTGCCATGCAGGTTCACGTTCATCTGGTTGCCGGAGCGATAGCCCACCATCATGCCGGGCACTAGGCGCATCAATTCCGGGATATCCCGGGCCCCTGAAGCACGAATCAGCTGCCGGTCGATCACCGTCATGCTGCCAGGCACTTCTGCCGGGCTTTGCTTCAAGCGGGTGGCGCTGAGTACGGTGGGCAGCTGCAAGTCGTCGAGTAATGGGTCGTTCAGGGACTGGGCGCTGAGAGGGGCGCTGCAGCACAACAGGACGGCGGTAGCGGCGAGGCGCGGCTTGAGCATAGTGATGGCACTTGGATTCTTTTATACGAATGCGCCCATATTAACCAGCCGAGCAGGTTTTTCCAGCGGCAAATCGCGCCGTCGGCGTGCTCGGCTTATACTGGCGCCAGATTCACTGTCTAAGGATGTTGCATGACCGATCGCAAAGCATCTGTCTGTGTGTTGGGTGGGGGCAGTTTTGGCACCACCCTGGCCAACCTAATGGCCTCTGAGGCTGTGCCGGTAACCCTCTGGTTGCGTGATCCCGAGATGGCCCGGCATATCAGCGAGCAGCACGAAAACCCGCGTTACCTGCCCGGCATTGCGCTGGATGAGCGGCTGCAGGTAACCACCGACCTGAATGCGGCGCTGGCGACGGCAGAGATTGTCTTTCTGGCGATCCCGTCCAGCTCTTTCCGTACCGTACTCCAACAGATCGGCCCGCAGCTGGCCGGCAAGCAGGTTGTCAGCACCACCAAGGGTATCGAGCAGCCGGGCTTTCTGATGATGAGCCAGATTGTCGAACAGGAAGCACCTGAGGCCCATGTAGGCGTGCTGTCAGGGCCTAACCTGGCCAAGGAAATTGCCGCAGGAGAGCTGACTGCGACTGTGGTCGCCAGCGAGGATGAGCAGCTGTGCCGTGATGTGCAGGCCGTGCTTGGCTGCGCCAACCTGCGGGTCTATGCCAGTCAGGACCGCTACGGGGTAGAACTGGGGGGCGCGTTGAAGAATGTCTACGCCATTATTTCCGGTATGGCCTCGGCGCTAGGTATGGGCGAGAACACCAAGGCCATGCTGATTACTCGAGCGCTGGCAGAAATGACCCGCTTTGCCGTGCACATGGGGGCCAATCCGCTGACGTTTCTTGGGCTGGCCGGTGTCGGCGACCTGATTGTTACTTGCGTCTCGCCTCAGTCGCGCAACTTCCAGGTGGGGCATGCCTTGGGTAAGGGGGAAACCCTGGAGCAAGGCGTAGCCCGGCTGGGACAAGTCGCCGAGGGCGTCAATACGCTCAGGGTACTCAAGCAGAAGGCGGCTGAAGAGGGCGTTTACATGCCGCTGGTCGATGGCCTGCATGCGATCGTCTTTGAGCACAAGCCGCTGCCGGCGGTGATTGCCCGACTGATGTCGGCTGAACAGAAAAATGATGTTGAATTTGCCGCCTTCATGTCTGCGGCACCGGTCAAGTCTTGAGGAGTTTCTGTGAACACGTTTTTGAATAACCTGTGCTCCGCCGACTTTTGGCTGCGGTTGCTGTATGTCGTTTTCTTTGCCCTGGCCTGGCAAGTAGCTGAGGTCGCTCTGGCTGTTCTGACCCTGATCCAGATTGCCTACCGTTTGTTCCGTGGTGAACCGGATGCCGATTGCGCCCGCTGGGGCAGCAGTCTGTCGCAGTATGTCTGGCAGAGTGGTCGCTACCTGACTGGCGGCAGTGAGCAAAAGCCCTGGCCCTTCAGCGAGTGGCCGAATGGTGACGCGCGCTGGGTGCGCCAGTCCCGCGACCAGGAGTCGCCATGAGACTCTGGATTCTGCGCCATGGTCAGGCTGCGGCTCAGGCCGCGACCGATCCCGAGCGGCCGTTGACCGGCGCCGGTGAACAAGAGGTGCGCAGCATGTGCCAGATACTTGCCGGGCAGCCTCTTGATGCGATTCTCGCCAGCCCTTATCTGCGAGCGCAACAGACCGCGTCATTGGTAGCTGATCAGCTGAATTTTGCCCGGGGCGTTGCCACCGCGCCCTGGCTGACCCCCGATGATGCGCCGGCTGATGTGCTGCGGTATCTGAGCGAACGCAGCGAGCAGCAATTGCTGCTGGTGAGTCACCAGCCGCTGGTCAGCCAATTGCTGAGTCTGTTGTGTGAGGGGCACCGGGGAGGGCATTTTCCGATGCCTACTGCCGGGCTGGCCTGTCTAGATATGGACGTGGTTGCCGCCGGCCTTGGCCAATTGCAGCTGCTGCAAAGCCCGGCGCAGCTGGCTGACTGAGCGCCGACTGTGAGCTCGGCCGCGTTAGCTCTGCGCCGGCCTTGTAGGCGCCTCCCCGCTGGGATAGTGTGAAGGCAATTCCTACCGGCGGGTCGCTCACAAAGGCGACCGTCGCAACAATAATAATGATTCGGCGGAGCAGGGCATGGGTGCATTGGCAACGCAGCCTGCGACGGCGCTTGAGGCCTTTTTACGTCAGGAGGCCCTGCGTCCGAGCACTACCTATCTGGTTCAACCGCTGCCTGACGGCAGTGTTCAACGTCTGACGTGGGCTGAGGTTGGCGAGCAGGCGCGCCGCGTCGCTGGTTATCTGGACAGCTTGCAGCTGCCGGCCGGCAGCTGTATTGGCCTGCTGGCGCGTAACTGCGCCCACTGGATCATTGCTGACCTGGCTATCTGGATGGCCGGTCATGTCTCTGTCCCGCTGCATCCCGGCCTCACTGTCGACTTTATTTCTCAGGTTGCGCGTCACGCTGATCTGCGGGCGGTGTTTCTTGGTCGCCTGGAAGGCTGGCCGGCTCAGCGTGCGGGTTTGCCTGATGAGGTGGTGCGCCTGGCCTTGCCGCAGGGGCCGGAGGAGAGAGGGGTTGTGCCCTGGTCCGCGCTGCAGCAACAGGCGCCGCTGGTGCCGCAACAGCCCGTCGCGGATCAGCCTGCTACCATCATTTACACCTCCGGCACGACCGGTGTGCCCAAAGGGGTGGTCTTGAGCTTTGCCAGCATGTACCTGGCGGCCAGCAATTTCCTGCGTCTGTTTACCATTTCTGCGTCAGATCGCATGTTGTCCTGTCAGTCATTCAGCCATATTGGCGAACGGCAGTTTGTCGAGATGACTTCGTTGCTTGGCGGTCAGCAGGTGTTCTTTGTCGAGCGTGCTGCCAGTTTCCTGGAGGATTGTCGTCGAGCAAGACCAACCCTGTTTATTGCTTCGCCCAGGGTTTGGCAGGACTGCATGGATGTCTGCGATCGGCGTTGGCCGGCGCGCTGGCTGCAAACCCTGCTGAGCCTGCCTGTACTTGGGCCGCTTCAGGGCAGGCGCGCGCTTGCCTATCTAGGCTTGGATCAGGTGCGCTATGCCGTGAGTGGTGCCGCACGCCTGAACCCGGCGTTGCAGCGTCGATTCGCCGCCCTTGGCCTGCAAGTGGTGGAAGCCTACGGCATGACCGAGAACTGCGGCTACTCTCATCTCGGGCGTCCGAGCCGCCAGCGGCCCGGGTATATCGGTTTGCCGAACCCAGGCGTTGAATGCCGTTTGGGACCGCAGGGGGAGCTGCTGGTGCGCAGCAAGACGCTGATGCTGGGTTACCACAAGGACCCGGTGCGCACTGCGGAGGTATTGGATGAGGATGGATTTCTGCACACTGGGGATGCCGCAGAGATTGACCAGGAAGGCTTTCTGCGTCTGACCGGACGCCTGCGCGACATCTTCAAGACCTCCCGGGGGCGCTATGTCATCCCGGCCCCCATAGAGCAGCGGCTGATGGACGACGCGTTGATAGAGGAGGCCTGCGTGGTCGGACAGGATCTACCTCAGCCGCTGGCTCTGGTCCGGCTGGCCCCCGGGCTGACAGCCGACAAGACCAACCGTGGTCGTCTGCAGGCGCTGTTCGATTCGGTCAATCAGACGTTGCCGGAGACCGAGCGCCTGGGTTGCCTGGTCATTGTGCAAAGCGCCTGGGATATCGCCGGCGGGTTTCGCACGCCAACGCTGAAGCTGCGCCGCAATGTGGTGGAGGCGACCTATCACGCCCATTTCCAGTATTGGCTGGTCAGCGGCAAGAGCATTGTTTTGGAGGAGAGTGAGGTATGAGTGTCATTTGGCATCGCCCCCTGGATATCGAGGCCATGAATGCGCCCGGCCCCCATATCAACACGCTACTGGGTATTCGTATCGAGGAGGCGGGAGACGACTGGATCAGCGCGAGTATGCCGGTGGATCAGCGCACTCATCAGCCTTACGGCATCCTGCATGGCGGCGCCTCGGTGGTGCTGGCCGAAAGCGTGGGCAGCATGGCGTCCTACGCCTGCATTGATACCCGTACCCATTACTGCGTGGGGCTGGATGTGAACGCCAATCACCTGCGCGCGGTGCGCACGGGGCGAGTCACCGCCCGGGCAACGGCGGTGCACCTGGGGCGCACGACGCATGTCTGGGACATTCGCCTGCGTGATGAGCAGGGCAAGACCACCTGTATCGCCCGGCTGACCATGGCCATCGTGCCACTGAATACGGACTGACAGCCGGCGATCCGCTCGTGTATGTGGCTGTATTCACGGCCGCTCAGGTGCTTGTTCGCACGGTGCCAAGACAGTAGATTCCTGCAGCATCCGTTCTCTACTCAGCAACCGGAGGCTGCATGCCCCTTACAAGCCATGAAGTACGTTTTTCCCTGCCGCATATTGAAGTCGCCGGCAAGGCTTGGGGGGAGCCCGGCGGCTTGCCGGTGATTGCACTGCACGGCTGGCTCGACAATGCCGCCACCTTCGACCGGGTGGCGCCGGCGCTGGAGGGCGTTCACCTGGTAGCGCTGGACTTGCCTGGCCACGGCCTGTCGGGGCATATGCCGGCCACCGGTTACAGCCTCTGGCAGCAAGCGGCCAGCGTACTGCAGGTGGCGGAGGACCTGGGCTGGGAGCGTTTCGCGTTGCTCGGGCATTCCATGGGCGCGATTATCAGCGGCATTCTGGCCGGCAGTCTGCCGGATCGTATCATCGGGGCCGCGATGATTGACGGGCTGATGCCGTTCACCTCCGAAGCCGATGATGCGCCCCGGCAGATGGCGCGTTTCTTCAACTCCAGCCTGCAGTTGGGCAATAAACGTAAACCGATTTATGACAGCGCGGAGAAGGCCGTGTCGGCACGCGTGCTGGGCGGAACGACGCCGATCAGTCGCGAGGCGGCGGGTTTTCTGGTCGAGCGCGGATTGATGCCGCACGACGGCGGCTGGACCTGGCGCACCGACCCCCAACTGATGCTGCCCTCACCACTGCGCTTCACTCAGCGCCACGCCGTGTCTTTTATCGAAAATATCACGGCGCCGGCGTGCCTGGTGCTGGCCAATCAAGGTGTGATGCACAAGCATCCGGACGTACTGGATCGTATTGATGCCTTCAATAATCTGACGGTGCACCGCATCGACGGCGGCCACCATCTGCATTTGGAAGCCCAGGCGCCGGAGGTGGCGGCGATTCTGAAAGACTTCTACACAAGCCTGAGCTGACCCACAGGTCCAGTCGCGGTATCCTCGGAACTGAAGTGGCGCGTGAGCGCCCGCTTAATGACGCCCGCAGGTGGGGGCGCTGAGGAGATGCATGGGGTCCATAACACGAAGTGCGCCGCTGCTGTTCGCCGGCCTGTTGTCCGCTGGGGTACTGCAGGCCGAAGACGCCGTCTCGACACTGGTTGTCGAACCTTTCACCCATTCACAGCTCGTCGACCAGACGCTGCAGTCCCAGGCGGACCAGCCGGTGGTTATCGGCAGTATCCGCCGTATCAACAACCAGCTGCGTGCCGAGCGAGAGGTGCGTGCCAGTGGTGAATTGGCTTCGGTCAGCTGGGAAGTCCTTGACGGCTACGCCCCTGAAGCTGCCTTCAGTCATGTGCTGGGGCAACTGCTGGCGCAACCGCATACGCTGCTGTACGCCTGCGATGGTCGTGAATGCGGCAGCAGCAGCCTGTGGGCCAATCAGGTGTTGCATAACGCGCGTCTGTACGGGCCAGACGAAGACCAGCGCTACCTGGCGCTGCGCCTGGATAACGAACCGCAGCGCTTTATCACCCTGTACAGCATCACCCGGGGCAACCGTCGCAGCTACCTGAACATGACCCAGCTGACGCCGGATCAGGCAGTCCAGCAGGCGCTATACCCAACGCCGTCAACCTTGCTCAAGGTGCTGCGCAGCGAGAATAGCCTGGCGCTGCCGGCGCTGGACAGCGAGGCGCTTCAGGATGACTGGACGCGGTTGCTGGTACGGATGATGCGTCTGGACTCATTACTGCGCGTGCAGTTTGACGGGGCCGATGCACCGCAGCTGGTCAATGCCATGAAAGCGGCCGGCGTGTCCGCGTCGCGCCTGCAGCTGGGTGAGCCGGTGCCGGCCCAAGGTGTGGTGTTGCAGCGCATTCGCTAGGGTAGTAGCTCCAGCTGATCAGGCAGGGCGCGAATCGATAGCCAGTCGAACAACTGCGCACGGTAGCGCCCTTCGTTGAACATGTCCGCCTGATCCCAGGCGTGGACGTCCAGCGGGTTACCGGCCTGGCCCAGCGGGTTGATACCCAGGCTGGCGTTCAGGTCTGACAGGTCGATCAGGCGGCGGGTCGAGGGGCCGGCCTTGATCTGATATTGCTCAGTACCGCGGTCGAAGACCATGTTGTTCAGGGTTTCGTTGCCGCCATCTACCGCCACCGGCTGGCTGCTCAGCAATGCTCCGAAGGGCAGGCGCTCACTGAGTGCATGCTTGTGTTGCAGGCTGGTCAGTCGTGACCATTGCCACTGTTGCGGGTCTGCACCCAAATCCTTCACCAGCCCCTGCAGCGCGTTCTTCCAGGCATGACCGATGGCTGCCTGACGACCGTCCAGGCTCGGATGCTCGCGATTGTCCCACCAGGGCGAAGTGGGCTTCCAATACAGGCTGGCCAGTGTTTTCTCGGCCATGAAGGTGTTGCGGAAGTAGCTGTAGCGTGGGCCTAGCTCATCGGCAAAAAGGGCCTCGGATAGCGCATCCTGCCAGCGCTGGAAAATGCTGGCAGCCTGACTGTCGCGTCGGTAGTGGCCATCCCAGCTGGCGAGCAGAGCGAGTGCCTGAGTACCTGTCTCGCGGAGCTCCTCCGGCAGCTGCTGTGGGTCCAGTAGTGGCATGGCGTCGGCGAGCATGCTCAGGGCCAGTGGCCGCTGATCGTCAAGCTGGAAGGCCTTGAAGTCCGACAGGTCGAAGGGCGCTTCACGGTTGAGCAGGACTTCCAGGCGCTGCGCCCGATCCGTTGGTGCGTAGTAGCCTGGCAGCTTGCGGCGCGGGTTGCGCTCTGGGTAAGGGTTGTTGGTGGAGAAGATCACACCCTCGCGGGGGTTGATGATGCGCGGGTTGGTCTCGAAGGGTTGATAGCCCAGAAAGTCATCCCGGCCTGAACCGCCGTTGAGCAGGGAAAAACCATTGCTGCTCTGTGGCCAGCGTTTGAGCTTGCCAATTGCCCACATGGCGATGTTGTCATCAACGTCGGCATACACCAGATTCAGGCCGGGCGCGCTGTGCAGCGCGGCTGCGGCCTGAAACTCGTCGAGGCTGGTGGCGCGGGTAAATCCGTAAAAGGCGCTGGCCGAATCGTTCTCCGGGTCGAGGAAGCTCCAGAACAGGCTGACAGGTTCGCGCTCCATGCTGCCGGGCAGATCGTTGACGATAGGGCCGTGGCGGCTGCTGCGGGTGCGAATCAGGCGATCTTCCTGGCCGCGAATCTTGATGACCTCTTCATGCACACGCAGCTTCTGCCAGCGATCGATTGCCCAGACCTGCTCCGGGTCGTCCGGGTTGACGCGTTCGCGGTAGAAGTCCACGTCATCGTTCATCAGCATGGTCAGGCCCCAGGCGTGATGGCGAGTCTGCCCCAGCAACGGAAACGGGATGCCAGCGAGGAAATGACCGTAGACTTCGCTGTCCGGGGTGCGGATGTGTGCTTCGTACCAGACTGCTGGCGCGGCAAAGCCGATATGCGGATCGTTAGCGAGTAGCGGGGCGCCGCTGGCACTGCGCTCGGCGTTCACGACCCAGGCGTTGGAACCGAGGAACTGGCCTACCGGCAGGGACTGTTCTACCTGGCTGATCTGCTCCAGCATGGGGGTCAGCAGCTCGATATAGGGCTGCCCGGAGGAGCGCACTGGCGGCAACTGGTCCGGCCAGCTGGGCACCAGATCACGGTAATGACGCTCGCTCAGGGTGCCGCGAATGGTGTCGACCAGGGCGTCGGTCTTGAATGCTTCGGCAAAGGAGTACGCCATGTAGCCCATGGTGTTGGCGATGTCCTGGGTACTGAAGTAGTCCGGCGTGGTCATCAGCAGGCGGTATTCCAGTGGCCGGCCACCCTGGTCAATATATTGGTTGATGCCGTCCTGATAGGCGTGGATCAGCTGCACGTGGGGGCTGTCGGCCTGCTGCTGCAACCGCTCGGCGTATTGGCGAGCGTAGCGGCTGATACCCAGAGTGCGAAAGAACCGGTCGGTGGCGAAGGACTCGGCGCCAAACAGCTCCGACAGCCGCCCGCCGCCAATACGCCGCAGCAGGTCCATCTGAAACAACCGGTCCTGGGCGTGCACATAGCCCAGTGCCAGGTAAGCGTCGTGTTCGTTCTGGGCGTCGATATGGGGTACGCCCCAGGCGTCGTAGTAAACGGACACGGGGGCCATGAGCCCCTCCAGCCGGAGTTTGCCGCTGCGTTTGGCCTCTGCGGTGTGCACAAACCACGTCACCAGCAGGGCGCACAGAGCCAGTAACAGGGCAACACAGAGGATAATCTTCAGCGGGCGATTCAGACGGGCGTTCACGATGGGCCTTGTGCAGCGGAAAAACGTCCGGGCATCATGCGCAGCGCGGTGGTATACGTCAATCGGGACACGCGAGTTTGTGAAGGAGTAATAGCACGATGGCACGAAGAGTCGCTCTGGTACTGGGCAGCGGAGGCGCAAGGGGATACGCGCACATAGGCGTGATCGAAGAAATCGAACGCCGAGGCTATGAAATCGCCTGCATCGCCGGCTGCTCCATGGGGGCGGTAGTAGGCGGCATTCACGCCGCCGGTCGACTGGCTGATTACCGCGAATGGGTCTCCGGGCTGGACTACCTGGATGTGATCCGTCTGCTGGATATCGGCTTTGGCACCTTGGGCGCGATTCGCGGCGAGCGGGTGTTCGGGCGCATCCGCGAGATACTCGGCGATATCGACATCGAAGACCTGGCGATTCCGTTTACCGCCGTGGCGACAGACCTGACCAACCAGCAGGAAGTGTGGTTTCAGTCGGGCTGCCTGCATCAGGCCATGCGCGCCTCGGCGGCGATCCCCAGCCTGTTTTCCCCGGTACGCCAGGGCAGTCGTGTGCTGGTAGACGGCGGCCTGCTCAATCCGCTGCCGATTGTGCCGGTGGTGTCGGCGCATTGTGATCTGATCATGGCGGTCAACCTCAACTCGATCGAAAGCAATCACTATCAGATGCCTGTTATCGAGCGGCCCGCGCCGATCCGTCAGCAGTGGGAGCAGTGGATGGCAGCGCTCAAGCCCTCCTGGCTTGGCCGGCGGGCCGAAGAGGAAGAAGAACAGGCCGGGCAGCACGCGTTGCCGCTGTCGCCGGAGGACGGTGAGGAGCCGCACTCGCGTGAGGAAGATCAGGATGCCCCGGTCGAGGTCGAGCCACCGGTGGGGCCGGCCAGCATGCTGGAGCTGGTCAACCTGTCGTTTGAGGCGATGCAGGCGTCGCTTACCCAGTACAAGATTGCTGGCTATCCGCCAGACGTGGTGTTCAACGTACCCAAGCGTCTGTGCCGGTTCTTCGAATTCTATCGTGCGCCGGAGCTGATCGAGCTGGGCCGGATGGTGGCCAGTGATACGCTGGACCAGTTCGAACGTCGCCAGCACTGAACTGGGATGGGTGTCTGCTAGAATCCGCCTTTCCATGTAACTGTCGCGGAGCTGAGCATGACCCAGACCATACGTTTGACCGAATACAGCCACGGCGCCGGTTGTGGCTGCAAGATTGCGCCGCGGGTGCTCGACGAGATGCTGTCGGTCGGCCAGCCTGGCCCGGCCTTTGAGCGGCTCTGGGTGGGCAATGCGAGCCGCGACGACGCGGCGGTATTCGGTCTGGACGACGAGCAGGGCATTGTCAGCACTACCGACTTTTTCATGCCGATTGTCGATGACCCGTTCGACTTTGGCCGCATCGCTGCGACCAATGCGATCAGCGATATCTACGCCATGGGCGGCACGCCGCTGATGGCCATTGCGATTCTCGGCTGGCCGGTCAACCTGCTGCCTGCCGCGGTGGCTGGCGAGGTGCTGGCTGGGGCGCGGCAGGTGTGCACCGAGGCAGGCATGCCGCTGGCCGGGGGGCATTCGATTGACGCCCCTGAGCCTATTTTCGGACTGGCAGTGACCGGCCATGTGTTGAAACGCCAGCTCAAGCGCAATGATCAAGCCTTGGCTGGCGCCCAGCTGTTTCTGACCAAGCCACTGGGCATCGGTATCCTTACCACCGCCGAAAAGCAGAAGAAGCTGCGCCCCGAGGACGCTGGCGTCGCGCGGGACCTGATGTGTCAGCTCAATCGTCCGGGTCAACGTTTTGCTGCCCTCGACGGTGTTCAGGCGATGACCGATGTGACCGGCTTTGGCCTGCTCGGGCATCTGACCGAAATGGCCGAAGGTGCTGGCCTGCAGGCGCGCCTGAACAGTGCGCAGGTGCCGCGCTTGCCTGCAGTCGACTACTACCTGGAACAGGGATGTGTGCCGGGTGGCACGTTGCGCAATTTTGATAGCTACGGGCACAAGATCGGTGCACTGAGCGACGCGCAAAAGCACCTGCTGTGCGATCCGCAAACCAGCGGTGGGCTGCTGGTGGCAGTGGCGCCGGAGGCGGTAGAAGCGTTTTTGGCGCTGGCCGGTGAACTGGGTCTGACGCTGGGCTGTATCGGAGAACTGGTCGAGCAGTGCGGTGGGCCCTGGGTCGAGGTGCTTTGATGCGCGACAACACCGAGGACTTTCGTCAGCTGTTTTTGCAGAATGTGCCGCTGATGGACGTGCGCGCGCCTGTCGAGTTTGCCAAGGGAGCCTTTCCCCAGGCAGTCAATCTGCCCCTGATGAATGACAGCGAACGGCAGAAGGTCGGTACCCGGTACAAGCAGCAAGGCCAGGCTGCCGCGATCGCGCTGGGTCATCAGCTGGTGCGCGGCAAGCTCAAGGCCGCGCGCATCGACGCCTGGCTGGCTCAGGTCCAGGCGGCGCCCGAGGGTTATCTGTACTGTTTTCGTGGTGGCCTGCGCTCGCAATTGGTGCAGCAATGGCTGAGCGAGGCTGGTGTGCAGTATCCGCGGGTAATCGGTGGCTACAAGGCCATGCGGCGTTTTCTGATCGATACCCTGGATGCGGCGGCGCTGGAGTGCAACCCGGTGCTGGTGGCCGGCATGACTGGCACTGGTAAAACCGAGGTGATCAGCGCACTGGACAACAGCCTGGATCTGGAGGGCCATGCGCATCACCGTGGCTCCAGCTTTGGTCGTCACGCCACGCCCCAGCCGGGACAGATCGACTTTGAGAACCGGCTGGCCATTGCAGCGCTGAAGGTGAGGGCTGCCGGTTATAACCGCCTGGTGCTCGAGGACGAGGGACGTATCGTCGGTAGCTGCTCGGTGCCGCTGACGCTCTACCGTGTCATGCAGGAGGCGCCGCTGGTCTGGCTGGAAGACAGCTTCGACAACCGTGTTACGCGCATTCTGGGCGACTACGTCATCAACATGCAGGCTGAGTACGCGGCGCTGCATCCAGACGACGCTGACGCCGGTTTCAGTGCCTTTGCCGACTATCTGCTCGGCAGCTTGCAACGCATTTACAAGCGGTTGGGTGGCGAGCGTCATCAGCAGCTGGATGGGCTGATGCGTGAGGCGCTGGAGATTCAGCAGCGCAGTGGTGATGTGCAGGCGCACCGCCGCTGGATTGAAGGCCTGCTGACCCATTACTACGATCCGATGTACGTGTACCAACGCGAGAGCAAGCACCCTCGAGTGGTGTTCAGTGGCGAACAGCAGGCTGTTATCGAGTGGCTGCGAGAACACTGTATCAACGAATGACATAACGCGTGAACAACACGGTTTAACTTGGTCGAGTCATGACTGCTGCCGCGCTAATATCCTGAAAAAGACACGCCCGCCAACGCGGTCAATGACAGGAGTACAGACGCATGAGTAGTGAGTTTTCCGGCAAGGTAGCACTGATCACCGGTGCGGCCGCAGGCATCGGCAAGGCAACGGCTGAAGCATTTGCCGCTGCGGGGGCGCAGGTTGTGCTCTCTGACATTGATGTGTCTGCTGGTGAAGCGGTGGCTGAAGCCATCCGCGCAGCGGGCGGGGATGCGGTATTCATTGCCTGCAACGTGGCGGATTCGGCTGAGGTCAAAGGCCTGATCGAGCGCATCGATGCGGAATTCGGTCGCCTGGATTGCGCCTTCAACAACGCCGGTATTGAGGTCGAGCTGGGCAAGCTGGCGGACGGCGACGAGGCCGTGTTTGACCGCATCATGGACGTGAATGTCAAAGGCGTCTGGCAGTGCATGCGCTTCGAGCTGCCGCTGATGCTCAAGAACGGTGGCGGCTCTATCGTCAACACCGCTTCGGTTGCTGCGCTGGGCGCTGCGCCGAAAATGAGCATTTATGCCGCCAGCAAGCACGCGGTATTGGGTCTGACCCGCTCGGCGGCAGTGGAGTACGCCAAGCAGGGTGTGCGAGTTAACGCGGTCTGTCCGGCGGTGATTGATACCGAGATGTTCCGTCGCGCCGTCGCCATTGAGCCGCGCAAGGCCGACGCGGCAGCAGCCATGCACCCGATTGGTCGTGTAGGCCGTGCTGAAGAAATTGCCGCCGCTGTACTTTATCTGTGCTCCGAGGGGGCGTCCTTCACCACCGGCATCGCCTTGCCCGTGGACGGCGGCAGCACCTGCATTTGAGTGAGCTAGGTGCCGCGACCGCGCGGCGCCTATCCTTTGTTCTCCCTCCTGGCCTCGCCGGGTCGCAACTGCGTTCCCTGTGCTCGGCGCTCTGACCACGCTCTACCATGCTGACGTTGGCAGCACGCATCCTTTGCCTTGGTTGCGTGACATGACCAGGCGTGACGCTGGTCGTTGGTGTGGCGCGAGCAACCAGCCAGAGCCTGGAATACACCCAGATCTTTTCGCCGCATCGGCACTGGCAGCTGATGTGGGGTAGCGGCTGCTGAACGGTGACGAGTCTGATATCGACCAGCAGTGGCTGACAGCGCGCGAATTGCATTTCAGGGTACAACGGGAGAAAACCCTTTTGACTAGGTCAGTTGCCTGACCTGGCCTTAGTTGCGGTGTCTGTGCCGCTTGCCTCGGCCTTGCACGTGGCTGATCATGGGAGGCCGAACAGCGGTTGGAAGGAGATCAGACGTGAAAAAAGAACCCCATGACGAGTTGCCGCTGGATGATCCGGACCCGATTATTCGTGCCAGTCATTTTGCCATTCGCTTTGCTGTTAAATTGCTGGCCATCCTGATGGTGCTGGTGATCTTTTTCGGCATCGCCGACGTGGTCTATGTGCTGTATCAGCGCCTGACCTCCGAGCCCATGTATCTGCTGGATATCAGTGACATCTTTGAAACCTTTGCTGCCTTTCTGGCAGTGCTGGTGGCGATCGAGATTTTCGTCAATATCCGTATCTACCTGAGCAGTTACGAGTTGCCGGTCAAGCTGGTTGTAGCCACTGCCCTGATGGCGGTGGCGCGAAAGATCATCGTGCTGGACTTCGAGAAAATCGAAGCCCTGGAAGTGTTCTCCCTGGGCGCCGTCGTGCTTGCCTTGGGAGTAACCTATTGCTACATGCTGCATGCACAGCATCGAACCGGATAGGTTGAGCGATTGCAGCTGGATCAGCACTGCCTGGACAGCCTGCGTGCGGAGATGGCGGCGCCGCTGTTCGCCGGCAATACCGCCTTTGGGGGAGATAACGTGCTCGCGACCCGGTGCTCGGCTGGCTGGTGGGGTGGACCTGCATCGGACTGGATGGCCAGCCACTACGGGCGCACCAGTCGCTAGCGGCGGGGGGGCGCTACGCCTCAGTGCAAACGCTGTTACGCCCGTTGTCCTTGGCGCGGTAGAGCTGTTCGTCTGCGCGTTTGAGCATGTCGTGCTGGGAGTGTTGCAGGCCGGTGATGCCGAAGCTGGCGGTGACTCGCAGGCCTTCGGCAATCTGCTGCCAGGGATGCTGCTCTATTTGCAGGCGCATGCGCTCGGCAATCTCCTTGGCGGTTTGCACGCTGGCGTCGGGCATCAGCAGTATCAGCTCTTCTCCGCCGAAACGTGCCAGGATGTCTTGCGTGCGTACCGACTGGCGCATGAGATGCGCAATCTGTTGCAGCACCAGATCGCCGACCTGGTGTGAGAAACCATCGTTGATGCGCTTGAAGTGATCCACGTCGACGATCACCAGCGCTAACGCGCGCTGGCGTTGAGTGCATATCTCAAACCAGTGGGCGAACTGTTCGTTGAAGTAGCGACGGTTATGCAGGCCGGTGAGCTCGTCGGTATAGCTGAGCCTTTCAAGTGATTTGGCCTGGCGGACAATGGTTTCGTTGGACGCCTGCAGGGCCCGATATTTGTCCGTGAGTTCGCCACTCATACGGTTGAAGGCCTTGGCCAGGGTGGCGATTTCGTCGGTGCCGCTGACGACGACGGGTGTGAACGGCTGGCCAGGTTCCAGCTCATTTACCGCGCGGCTCAGTTGACGTAGCTGACGCAACATGGGGCGCGTCAGCAGGGCGGCAACCAGCAACGACAGCAGCAGGGCAATGGCCCCGGCGACCGCCAGGCTTTGGTAAAGCAGGGTGCGATAACTGTCGTCGAGCGGTGTCTGTGGTGCCTCGCCAGTTGCCAGGGCATAACCGACGAGTTCGCCATTGAATGTCAGGGGAGCGGCTCGCCAGCGCTCGAACAGGCTGAGTTGCTGACCGGCCTGATAGTCGTAGAAGGGGTGGATAACGTAGCCCTGGGTGTCGGCCAGCACAAACCGCATATCGGTAGACTCGAAAGGCGAGCTGCCGCCTGGGCGGGGTGGGTTGCCTGCCGGAGGCATGCCGCGTGGCGGCCGTCTGGGTGGGCGCTGCTCGAGCGCTCTTTGTTCATGGCGCCTGCGGTCAAGCGTCACAATACGCTGATAGAAATCTAGGGCCGCTGCGCGCGTGCCCCAGGGCAAGGCATCGGGCAAGTTCTGATAGCGTTGGATCAGCCGCGTGAAGTGGCCAAAGTGGGTCGCACTGGCCTGGCCGACAAAGCGGTACTCCAGTAGCGGCGGCGTGATTAGCGCGATCACGAGGATGGCGCCGAGACTGCTGAGCAATAACGCTGATAATACCTTGGTCCTCAAGGTCATCATGGTGCGGCTATCTCGTTCAAACGGATTAGGAGGGGGCGGCGAGCCATACTCCGGTCCGTCCTGCGGCAAGCCGTGGCCAGTATAGCCACAAATGCCATCGTCTTGGCATCCCGAGGGGGCTTTGGCTATCGTGCTGGCAATAAAAAACGGGATCAGGTTGTTACCTGATCCCGTTCTGTTTTTTACGCTTGGCTTGCAGCTTGCAGCTTGCAGCTTGCAGCCGCTTAGCGGTAGTTGCCGGCTCGCAGGGCGGCGATACGCTGGTCGAGCGGTGGGTGGCTCATCAGCAGGCCGGCCAGGCCGTTCTTCAGGCCGCCGTTGATACCGAAGGCGGTCATTTCGCCCGGCATCTCCACCGGAATACCTTGCTCTGCCTTCAAGTGTTCCAGCGCTGCAATCATCGCGCCGGCACCAGCCAGTTGGGCGCCGGCGGCGTCTGCACGGAATTCGCGCTGGCGGGAGAACCACATGACGATAATGCTCGCCAGAATACCCAGTACCAGTTCGGCAAAGATAGTGGCGATGAAGTAGCCGATACCCGGGCCGTCGCCCTCGTTCTTGAACACGGCGCGATCGACAAAGTTGCCAATGATGCGGGCGAAGAACATGACGAAGGTGTTTACCACGCCCTGGATCAGCGACAGGGTGACCATGTCGCCGTTAGCCACGTGACCAATCTCATGGGCCATGACGGCCTTCACCTCGGCCGGGCTGAAACGCTGCAGCATGCCTTCGGACACGGCAACCAGCGAGGCGTTCTTGTTCCAGCCGGTGGCGAAGGCGTTGGGTGCGCGGGAAGGGAAGATGGCCACTTCCGGCATGCCGATGCCGGCGGTTCTGGCCAGTTCTTCAACCGTGCTCAGCAGCCAGCGTTCCTGTTGGGTTTGCGGCTGCTCGATCACGCGGGCGCCAGTGCTGCGTTTGGCCATCCACTTGGACATGAACAGTGACACAAAGGAGCCGGCAAAGCCGAACACGGCGCAGAAGATCAGCAGCGACTGCAGGTTCATGCCGCCCTGACCGTCGTGCACGCTGCCGACGCCCAGCAGGCTCAGGGTGATGCTGGCAACCAGAATAACCGCGAGGTTGGTGGCCAGAAACAACAGAATTCGCATCATCTTCAGGGTATTCCTATCAAGTGTAATCACGCGGGTGCTAGCGGCTCTGGCCCGGCATCGGGCGGCCGCGTCTTGGAGCTTATATTGGGCGAAAGCCGGCGGCTTTCAACGGCGACTCTATGACAAAACGTGTCGTGCCCCGGTTCCGCGGTTCAGCGGCGGAAACACTGTTGCACGGCTTCAAAGATCTCGTTGCTGGCGCCGCTGCGCAGCGCATCGCGCAGACGCTGGGCCAGGGTGGCCTGCTGGCGGGCAACGCTGGCAGGCAGTGTGGCTTGCAGTCGTTCGGGGTCGGGGGCCGAGAGCAGGGTGAAGCCGCGTTCGGTCAGACAGGCCTGATCGATGGCGTCCTGGCGAATGGTGTCGGTGTATCGCAAAAAGCCTTCCTGGGCGAGCCAGAGCATGGCTGAAAAGCAGGCCGTGTGGCGGGGCGCCGGCACCCCAAAGGGGTCTGGCTCGTGCTCGCCGATCAGGTCGATGACGAACAGGCAGGCGGGTTGCGGGAAGCGGTTGTACAGCGCCACCAGGATGCGTGCTACATCCTGGTGGAAGTCTTCGATATGCAGATCAGCCATGTGACATTGATCAGCGCTACCTTTACTGCCGGTAGGTCTTGAGGAAGTTGGCGATACGACCGATGGCCATTTCCAGGTCGTCCTTGCGCGGCAGGGAGACAATACGGAAATGGTCAGGCCAGGGCCAGTTGAACGCAGTGCCCTGGACGATCAGGATCTTCTCCTGCAGCAACAGGTCGAGCACCATCTTCTCGTCGTTGTGGATCGGGTAGACCTTGGGATCGAGTCGCGGGAACAGGTACAGCGCCCCTTTGGGCTTGGTGCAGCTGACGCCGGGAATATCGTTGAGCATCTCCCAGGCGGTATCACGCTGTTCCAGCAGACGGCCGCCGGGCAGGATCAGATCGTTGATGCTCTGGTAGCCGCCCAGCGCGGTCTGGATCGCGTGCTGCGAGGGCACATTGGCACACAGGCGCATGGAGGCGAGGATTTCCAAGCCTTCAAGATAACTGGTGGCGTGGTGCTTGGGCCCGCTGATGACCATCCAGCCAGAACGGAAGCCGGCGACCCGGTAGGACTTGGACAGCCCATTGAAGGTCAGGCAGAGTACGTCTGGAGCAACCGCGGCCAGCGACTCGTGCACGGCACCGTCGTACAGGATCTTGTCGTAGATCTCGTCGGCAAACAGGATCAGGTTGTGCTCACGGGCGACCTGGGCCAGCTGCTCCAGTACTGCGCGCGGATACACGGCGCCGGTCGGGTTGTTCGGGTTGATGACCACCATGGCCCGGGTGTTGGGGGTGATCTTGCTGCGGATGTCTTCGATATCCGGATACCAGTCTGACTGCTCGTCGCACAGGTAGTGCACGGGCTTGCCGCCAGACAGGCTCACCGAGGCGGTCCACAACGGATAGTCGGGTGCCGGGATCAGCACCTCGTCGCCGTTGTTGAGCAGACCCTGCATGGACATCACGATCAGCTCGGAGACGCCGTTGCCCAGGTAGATGTCGTCAATGCCCACGCCCGGAATGTTCTTGGTCTGGGTGTAGTGCATGACCGCCTTGCGGGCAGAGAAGAGGCCGCGTGAATCGCTGTAGCCCTGGGCGGTCGGCAGGTTGAGGATGACGTCCTGGAGAATTTCTTCCGGCGCCTCGAATCCAAAGGGTGCAGGGTTGCCGATGTTCAACTTGAGAATGCGGTGGCCTTCTTCCTCAAGGCGCTTGGCGTGCCGCAGAACGGGTCCGCGGATGTCGTAACAGACATTGGCCAGTTTGTTGGACTTGCTAACCTGCATGGTGCTTACCTTGTCGATCCGAGCTGAGTAGGGTGTCGGGAAGCAGGCGAAGGCTTCCCAGAGCGGGTAGTAAACGCCCATCATACGTTGAGCGCGGGCGACTGTGAACGTCCTAATGGGCTTATCCGGAGTTAAATCATGAACAAGATCAACAAGAGCGAAGCCGAGTGGCGAGAGCAACTCGACGACACCCAGTTTCAGGTCTGCCGTCTGCGGGGCACCGAGCGCCCCTTTACCGGCGCCTACTATCGCAACACTACCCCCGGTGTGTACCACTGCGTGTGTTGTGACGCGCCGTTGTTCGATACCGAGACCCAGTTTGATGCTGGCTGCGGCTGGCCCAGCTATTACCAGCCGATCCGCCCGGAACTGGTAGAGGAGCATGAGGATTTCAGTCACGGAATGCATCGCACCGAGGTGACCTGTGCGCGCTGCGATGCCCATCTGGGGCATGTGTTTCCCGACGGCCCGCCGCCGACGGGGCTGCGCTACTGCATCAATTCGGTTTGCTTGCGTCTGGAGCCGCGGGAGGTCGTATAGGTTGCACGCAATTTTATTGACATAAATATTTGCGCTGCTAGCCTTGCGTCATTACCCGTTCGCCTGAAGGAGGCGTTATGAGCACCTTGCTGGATATCCCCTGTACTACCATCGACAACCGTGATTCCTCGCTCGGCGCGTTGGAGGGCAAGGCCTATCTGGTGGTCAACACCGCCAGCAAATGTGGCTTTACGCCACAGTACAAGGGACTGGAGGCGCTGTGGCAGGAGTACGGCGAGCGCGGCCTGCGGGTGGCGGGGTTTCCATGCAACCAGTTTGGTGCCCAGGAGCCGGGCGACAGCGGCGAGATCAGCGAGTTTTGCGAGCTGAACTATGGCGTCAGCTTCCCGTTGTTCAAAAAGGTCGATGTCAATGGCGCTAACGCGCATCCGCTGTTTGTCGAGCTCAAGCAGCAGGCGCCGGGTGTGTTGGGCAGCAAGGGGATCAAATGGAACTTCACCAAGTTCCTGGTTGACGGACAGGGGCGCGTTATCAAGCGCTACGCGCCTACTACCAAGCCCGAAGAGCTGCGTGCCGACATCGAGGCGTTGTTGCCGTGAGCTCAGCGACACCTAGCGAGGTCGATCAGCTGCTCGCCCTGGACAACCAGCTGTGTTTTGCCCTGTATGCCGGCTCACGCGCCCTGATGCGCACCTATCGTCCGCTGCTGGAGCCGTTGGGGCTGACGTATCCGCAGTATCTGGTGATGCTGGTGCTGTGGGAGTGGCAGCGTGAGCCGCCGGAGCATCCGGGCGTCAAGGCGCTGGGTGAGCGGCTGCAGCTCGACTCGGGCACGCTGACCCCGCTGCTCAAACGCCTGGAGAGTCAGGGGCTCATCCGCCGCGAGCGCGTGCGTGGCGGTGACGAGCGTCAGCTGCAGGTGAGCCTGACCGAGGCGGGCAGTGACTTGCGTGAGGCCGCTGCCAGCGTGCCGCACCAGCTGATGTGCCAGACAGGCATGAGCGCAACGCAGATGCGCGAACTGCGCGACGGTCTCAATCAATTGCTTGGCGCCATGCGGGAGTAGGGTTGCCTGCTCTCAGGATGTCGTGTCCTGCTGACCGCTGCCGGGTAACCAGCGCAGCAGGATCGCCTGCAGGTCTTCGCGTTTGAACGGCTTGGCCAGATAGTCATCCATACCGGCATCCTTGCAGCGCTGGCGGTCTTCCTGCAGGGCGTTGGCGGTGAGCGCGATGATGGGCAGGTTCTCCCAGCGCGGATCGGCGCGCATGCGCCGGCTGGTTTCATAGCCGTCCATGATCGGCATGTTGCAGTCCATCAACACCAGGGCGTAGTCCTGATCGGCGAGCTTGCTCAGCGCCGCCTCACCGTGCTCGGCGAGATCCACCTCAAATCCCAGGCGGCTGAGCATGCCCCGGGCGACCATCTGATTGACCGCATTGTCTTCGACCAGCAGCAGGCGTTGACCGCGTCCCAAAGGCTGCGCGCCCTGGTTGCTGTCGTATTGCTGTGTCTGCTCGAACAGGGCGTCGATTGCCCGTGCCAACCGGTTGCGAGGTGGCGGTGTAGCGACTTGCTGGCGGATATGCAGGGCACTGGCGCGCTGATTGTCCAGCTGCTGGCCGTAACTGCACAACAACAGGCGCGGCGTGCTGGGCTGCACCTGCTCAAGCTGCTGCGCCAGTTGCGGGCTGTCCAGCAGCCAGAAGTCGTGGCCGGGTGGTGCATCGGGCAAAGGGGTGGCCGGGTCATAGTCTAGCGGTGTGCAGCGCATATTCCAGCTGCGCAACAGGCGCTCCAGCACCGGGCCCTGCATTTGGCCGTAGCGATTCCATAGCAAGACCTTGCGCGGGGTTGGTGGTTGGTAGCGGGGGCTGTCGTCATGACAATGGAGCGGCAGGAACACGCTGAAGGTGCTGCCACGACCGGGTTCGGAATTGACATGCAGCTCGCCATGCATGGCGTCGGTCAGGCTTTTGCACAGGGCCAGCCCAAGACCGGTGCCACCGAAGCGCCGCGAAATCTGCGCGTCGGCCTGGGTGAACGGCGAGAAGATGTCCCCCAATGCCTGCTCGGGAATGCCAATGCCGGTGTCGCTGACCTGGATGCAGACACGGCGCATGTCGCCATCGCTTTGGTTGAGCTTCAGGCGCAGGGCGACGTGACCGTGCTCGGTGAACTTGAGCGCGTTGGACAGCAGGTTGCTGACAATCTGTCGTATCCGCGTCGGATCGCCCAGCAGTAAGCCGGGAACGTGCGGGTCGATCTCGCAGATAAGCTCGATGTCCTGTTTGCCTGCGTTCTGTGACAGCAGACTGGCGGTCTCCTCCAGCAGTGCGCCGAGGTCGAAGGGGATCTGCTCAAGCTGCAACTTGCCCGCCTCAAACTTGGACAGGTCGAGAATATCGTTGAGCAGCGCCACCAGTACCTTGCCTGAATCGTAGGCGATGGAGAGCTGCTGGCGCTGCTCATCGTTCAGTTGGCTGTCCAGTGTCAGCCCGATCATGCCGAGCAGGCCGTTGATGGGGGTACGGATTTCGTGACTCATGTTGGCCAGGAAGGCCGAGCGGGCGCGAGCCATATCCAGCGCGGCCTCGCGTGAGGCTTCCAGCTCACGGTTGGATTCGCGCAGCTGGGCGTTGGTCAGCTGGACCTCGGTGGTACGGGTTTCGACGATATTTTCCAGCTCCTCCAGATACTTGCGCAGGCGCTCCTCCGCGCGCAGCTTCTGCCGCAGGTTGACGTCGATGCTTTGCAACTGGCGGTTGATTACTTCAACCAGGGCGCCGATCTCATCGCGTTCATGTCCATCGGGGCAGGGCAGCCGGCTGCGTTCGCCCTCGGTACGCATGTCCAGCAGGTCATTGATCAGGCGTACCAGGGGTTTAGTCAGCATGGCGTAGAACAGCACCATCAACACCAGCGACAGCACCAGGCTGAGGACGAAGCCCGACAGCATGGTCAGCCCGGCACGGCGCAGGAAGCTCGCACCCTGGTAAAAAGTGTCCACTTCAATCACCAGGTGCCCCAGCAGCTCGTTGGGGGCGTGCTCGACGTACAGGGGTTGGGAGTAGTCGCGACGCCGACCGAACAGGGCATCACTCACTGTGCGATAACGGCTGGTTGCCATTGGCCGGCTGACGCTGGCCAGCGCGATGCCGTTGTTGTCGATGATTTCTGCCCGCACCACCTGCGGGGCTTCAAGCAAGCCGCTGACCAGCTCCATGGCCAGCTCCGCATCGATGTTGTAGGCGATGCGCGCGGCGGGGCTCAGGCTGACGTTGATCTGTGCCTGGACCTCCTGGTCGATCAACGCATCCTCGGAACGGTAGTCGACAACCACCTGGGCCAGGCCCAGCAGAATGCCTAGGGTAAAGGCCACCAGTACGCTCAGGCGCGCTTGCTTGAATGACAGTCGATTGGTAAGGCGTATGTCCATTTTTGGCCTTGATGATGATGGCGCCGTGGCGCCTGCTCCTGCCTTTGCGGTCAGCGGTTTGCTGGCGGCAAGGCTAACAGAGGTGACACCTGTTTGAGCTTAGCAGCCCCGGCAACAGTCTGTGTCGGTGTGCACTGTGGTGGTCACCCGCGCCGCGTGGCATTCTTGCACGTTTGTTACCCAGAGGAGAAACCCATGGCGGGTGTCAGCACCGATCAGTTCATGCAGCGCGTCGTCACTTTTATTGAACGCTTTGAGGCGACCTTGCCTGCACCTGTCGAGCCGATCGACTGGTCGAGCACCTTTGCTGCGCGCTGGACGGTCGATGGACAGCAAGGTCACCTGCGTCCGCTCAAGGTCAGCTTGACGCTGCGCCTGGATGATCTGGTTGGTGTAGAGCGCCAAAAAGCACTGCTGGGTTCCAACACCGGACAGTTTGTGCGCGGCCTGCCAGCCAATAACGCCTTGCTTTGGGGCTCTCGCGGCACAGGTAAATCCTCGCTGGTGCGCGCCTTGCTGAGCGAGTACGCGGAGCTGGGCATGCGCCTGATCGAGGTCGACAAGGCTGACCTGGTGCACCTGTCGGCACTGCTGCCTCAGTTGGCAGGGCAGCCCTGGCGCTATGTCCTCTTCTGCGATGATCTGGCCTTTGAAGCGGACGACAGCGGCTACAAGGCCCTGAAAACCGTGCTTGATGGCACCGTTGAGGCGGCGCCGGAAAACCTGCTGCTGTATGCCACCTCCAACCGTCGCCACCTGCTGCCGGAACATAACAGCGATAATCTGGCGGCCAAGCAGGTCGATGGTGAGATCCACCCGGGCGAGGCGATTGAGGAGAAAATAGCCCTGTCCGACCGTTTTGGTCTGTGGGTGTCCTTCTATCCGTTCAGTCAGGATCACTACCTGGCCGTCGTGCAGCACTGGCTTGGTCAGCTGGCCCGCGAGCACGGGCTGCACTGGCAATGGGACGAGGCGTTGCAGCTAGAGGCGGTGCGCTGGGCTACCGGGCGCGGCAACCGCAATGGGCGCTGCGCTTATCAGTTTGCACGCTCCTGGGTAGGCCGGCAGCTGCTGGAGTCCTGACTGGCGCTGGCGCTGCGCTGGCAGCGCAGCCCTGTAACCGGTGCTCAGGCCTGGAGGCGGCCGGTCAGCTTGGCTACCAGAGCGTGCTCGCCCGGCAGCAGTGAGGATACGCTGCTGCGTGCAGTCAGTCGACTCAATAGCGACGACAGGCCGGGCCAGCGATATTCGTCAATCAGCTCACCGGCGTGAGCCAGGTTGATCAGCTGACAGCCCACGGCGATATCGGCCAGGCTGAACTGCTTGCCGAGAAACCAGGGCTGCTCGCCAAGCTCTTTCTCCAGATAATCAAATAGAGGCGGCAGGTGGTTCTGCAGCGTCTGCTGCACTTGCGTCTCGTCTGCACTCTCACCAACGCTGCGCGCAACAATGCGCGGAAAGAACACGCCAAAGGTGCTGTGCGGTGCCAGCTCATAATCGGCGTACTTCTCCAGCCAGCGCACCCGCGCCGCTTCGGCCGGCGTGCTGCCGTAGAGTGAGGCGTTGCCCCGGGTGTCTTGCAGGTATTGGGCGATGATGGCCGAGTCTGCCAGCTTGAGGTTGCCGTCGGTCAGGGCAGGAATCCGTCCCAGCGGGCTGATGTCGTAATACCAGTCGGGCTGCCCGCGCGGTGGAATGAATTTGTGCTCGTAGGTGATGCCGAACTCGGCAAGCAGGATGCGCACCTTGCGCACATAGGGCGAGAGGCTTGCGCCATACAGGGTAACTGTCATGCGGTGTTCCGAAGCTGGGGTGTGCTGAGCAGCGGCAGCTGGCCGGTGCTCAATCGTCGTAAACGGCCTTCTTCTGCCAGAGTTCATCGGCCGATTCCATTTCGGCCAGCCCTGCATCCAGCTCGCTGGGTTGACCTTCATCGGCCTGATTCTGCGCTATTACGGCGGCTTCCGCACGTTTGAGCAATTGCTTATAGTGCTCCAAGTGCTTGGCCAGACTCGGATTATTGAGCTTGGTGATAAAGGCGATGGCGCGCTCATACTGCAGCTTGGCTACGCGGGGCTTGCCCTGGCTCATGGCCTGCTTGGCGGTGGCGTTGAAGGTTTCAAGGTTGGCGGTAATCAGCGAGCGCCGCACATGAGTGCCCCAGTGTTTCAGCGTGGCGTTATCGATCAGGCCGTCGCGCTCGGCTTGCTGCAGCTGCTTGAACAGGTTCTCCAGCTGCAGGCGCGCTTCCTTGCCGCGCGCCTCGCTATCCAGCTCGACCGGCGGGTTGCTTGGCACCTTGCCTTCGGTCTGTGCGGCGCGGGCCTGGTCCAGGCGCTGTTGCACGTCTTGAGATTTGCCAATGCGCTGCAGGCGCTCCAGCAGGCTGATTTCTATTTGCAGCATGAGCGTACCCAGCTCAGCAGGTAAAAACTGGCCGGGCAGGGCGCCAGTGGCCTGCCGGCAGACTTTGATACGCGCATTCAATTCGGCGGTTTGTCGCGCCTTTTCCAGCCGATTGCGCTCCAGGCTGTGGCTGATAAAGCCAATGCACACCAGAATGATCAAACCGCCAGCCAGCAAACCGCCTATTAGTAGTGGGGACACGGGATGTCTCTCATCTTATTTATTGGGGCCTTGCATCAGGTCCGGGCGCCAGAGAGTCAGCCCGAATTGATGGCTATCACTTTAGCATCATGGCCGAGACGAGTACGTGGGACAAGTTATTTTCTGACGTCAGTAAATCAGCTAGCACCGTGGGCGCCGCAGCTGGCGCGGGACGACGGCATGTGGGCTATTGCCGGCATCATTAAGAAATGCGAAAAAAACCTGAAAAAATATCAGCTTGGGGTTGACGGGTTGTCGGTCGCCACATAAAATTCGCGCCGCTTGCAGCGAACAATTCGCGGTAAGCCAGCCAAGGTAATGCCTCGGT
>NZ_LMAZ01000001.1:1244940-1247095 GCF_003444685.1 Pseudomonas abyssi
TCGTAACAAAGAAACCGTCCTAGAGGCGGTTTTTTTGTGCCCAAATGGTCTTTTTCCCGCGACCACTGCTTCCGACGCTGGCTGGCGAGATCGTCAGTTGTTAAGCCCCTCGTACCAGGCGTCAAGCAGGTGGTGGGCGTGCGCCTGATCGGCAATCAGCGGCGGGCGTGGCAGAGAACTCGCCTGGTCGCTTTCGCTGGCCTGATAGATCACCTTGTCGTCCTTGATCGTGGCCATGACGCGTAGTTGGTCGAGCGTTTCCGGATCGACGCTGGTCGGGTCCCTGGACAGGATTACAAAGTCGGCGATCTTGCCCGTCTCGATGCTGCCTTTGGTTTCTTCCTCGAACTGTTGCCACGCTGGCCAGATAGTCATTGCCTTCAGGGCAGTCATGACGTCCACACGCTGTGTCGGCCCCAGAATATCGCCGGAGCGAGTACGCCGCGTTACCGTAGCGTCGAGAATCCGCATGCTGTCGGGGAAGGCAACAGGCGCGTCGTGGTGAGAGCCGAACATCATGCCGCGTGCGCGTACCCAGCCGGTGGGTGAGATGTTCTCGGCGTTCGCGGGGCCGACAGTATGTTCGCGGTGCCAGTCGCCCCAGTAGAAGGTGTGCATCGGGAATAGTGACATGAAAACGCCCAGCTCCTGATAGCTGTCGACCTGATCTTCGCGCAGGAACTGGCCGTGAATCAAAACCGGGCGGTTACCGGGGTCGCCATATTGCTTCTGCGCGGCTTTGAGGGCGCTTATCAGCATGTCGGATGCTCCCTCGCCGTTGGCGTGGGTGATGATCTGCATTTTGTGCTGGTAGCACCAGTTGACCGAGTCCTGGACCTGTTTCATGGTCACTGCCGCGTAGCCTGCATAGTTCTCCGGGTAGTCACCAACCGGGTCGTAGTAGGGGCGGTCGCGCAGGGCTGTAAACCCTTGCGGGGAGCCGTCGATGGTCAGCTTGCAGCCGCCAGTGCGAACGTGGCCGGTGTAGGCGCGCGATACATGGGCTTCAAGATAGTCTTTGGATTCGAGCACGTCGGGGTAGGCGATAACGTCAATGGGGAGGTCACCGGCCTGGTCAACGGCCTTCAGTGCCTCTACAACGCCGCCAGAGGAGCGCCCATCCTGCGCGGTGGTGTAGCCGAAACGAGCCCACATTTCAGCGCCCGCCTTGGCAAATATCTGCATGCCTTCCGGGCCTAGCCCGGAGAGCATCGGCATCAGCGCAGTGAAGAACGCATATTCCTCCAATACCCCATTGGGATTGCCGTCGCTGCCTCGTTGAATGACGCCGCCGGGAGGGTTGTCGGTAGACGCGTCAATGCCTGCTAGCTCGAGCGCTTTGGAGTTGGCCACACCGAGATGGCCCGACTGATGCACGATCATGATGGGGTACTCGGTCGATACTGCATCCAGATCCTGTCGGGTGGGGTGACTTAGTTCTGCCAGCTGGGCGTTGTCGTAACCAAATCCGATGATCAGTTTGATTTTTTTGACCGCGGCTTCGTTTTCTTCCATCCACGTACGCAGTGAGTCCTGGAGGCTGGCGATATCGGTCACCTCGCCATCAGGTGGCGCCAGCAGGTTGGCTGATAGCGCTTGAAGGCCGCCCATGACGACGTGACCATGGCTGTCGACGAAGCCGGGAAGCATGGCGCGGCCGTGCAAGTCGAATACCCTGGTAGCGGCGCTCTGGTGAAGCCTTATCTGATCGAGGCTGCCAACGGCGATTATGCGTCCGTCCTGGACGGCGACAGCCTCCGCTGTCGGCTGCTCGTCATTGATTGTCAGAATGGGACCGCCAAGGTAAACGGTGTCGGCTATCTCCTGGGCGCTGGCGATGCTGGCTGCCAGTAGGCTGCTGCCAAGGATGAGGGACCTGCAGGTGGTCATTGTCATGCTGTCTGTCTTCCTTGAGGCTTGCTGACGATTGGGTCAGGGGTAGGGGCTGGAATAAAAAGTGTAGCCGTGTGGCGGCAGCTTGTTTGGCTGATAGGGTGGGTTGATCCAGGGGCCTGTTCAGGGGGGAGGGGGAGCCGAGATCACATTTGCTCTACAGGGAATGGATATAGTTGTTGACGGGGTGGAATGTGACGCATAAAATGCGCGCCACTTGCAGCGAACAACGCGCAGCAGGTAGCCAGGGTAACACCTCGGC
>NZ_LMAZ01000001.1:1248025-1263254 GCF_003444685.1 Pseudomonas abyssi
ATGTAACAAAGAAACCGTCCTTGAGGCGGTTTTTTTGTGCCCGACATTCGGGCGCTAAAGGAATGGCTCCGTTGGTAGAGTGCGAGCTTGCCGAGGTCGGGCTGGGCGGGTAGCTGCTGGGCGGGGAGCCCCGCGAGCTTGAGTCGCGTGTTTCGCTTCAGACGCAATGAAAAAACCGCCCATAAGGCGGTTTTTGTTTCTGCGCAAGCGGCCCGTACTGACCGCAAGGACGCTTAGTCGGCTGTCCCGAGCCCTCTCAGCAGTGCCTGATGAAACTGGTCGGGCGCCTCCACCTGGGGTGAGCGACCCAGCTCGGGGAACTCGACTAACGTGGCGTTGGGGATGGCATCGGCGGTCTTTTGTCCCAGTTCCGGGTAGTTGCCCAGGCGCTGCGCGATTGCTTCGGGCGCGCGATTGGCGCCGGGTGCAGTGCGGTCCTTGCCGCCAATCAGCAGGAGCGTCGGCGCCTCGATATTGCCGAACTCGTGCACCACCGGTTGGGTGAACAGCATCTCGGCCGTTTGCGCCTGGTTCCAGGCGACGATCTCCTTGCCGGGGCCGGCGTACATGCCGTAGCTCATATCTACCCAGCGGTCGTACTCGGGCTTCCACTCACCGTTGTAATAGAACTTCAGCTGGTAGTTCTTGATACCTTCGCGGGTTGTTTTCAGCTGGCTCTGGTAGAGCTGATCAATGGTGGCATAGGGCACGCCTTCCGCCTGCCAATCTTCCAGGCCGATCGGGTTGACCAGCACCAGTTGCTCGACTCGGTCCGGGTGGTTCAGTGCATAGCGTGCGGCCAGCATGCCACCCATCGAGTGGCCAATCACGGTAGCCTTGTTGACGTCCAGCGAGGCGAGTAGCGCGTCGGTGTTGCTCGCCAGTTGGCCAAAGCTGAACTGATAGCCCCGTGGTTTACTGGAGCTGCAAAAGCCGATCTGGTCGGGAGCGATAACGCGATAGCCTGCGCTGCTGAGGACCTCAATAGTCGTCTCCCAGGTGGCACCACAGAAGTTCTTGCCGTGCATCAGGACGGCGGTCTTGCCGTTAGCCGAACCGCTGGGCGCGACATCCAGATAGCCCATTTCCAGTGGCTGCTGCTGCGAGCTGAAACTGAACGTCTGCAACGGGTAGGGGTAGTCAAAGCCTTCGAGTCGCGGGCCGTATTCGGCCTGGGCGGTGCAGGCGGCCAGCAGCGTGGCGGTGGCAAGGGTCTTTTTCACGGACGGCTCCTTTCTCTTGGGGATGTCCGACTATAGCAAGCAGGGTTTGGGTAGTTGACGGCAGTCCTTTGCCGGATGTGACGGAACGGTTTGCCCCGGTCAGTTGGCCTGCAGCAGCTGTCGGGCCTGAACCCAGTCGAATACGTCGCCGCGCGCTTCGGCTTCGGCACGATGTTCGTCCAGCAGCTGGAACTGGGCAATTTCCTCGTCCGGCATAAAGTGCAGGCAGTCGCCACCGAAGTACCACAGCAGGTCACGCGGAATCAGGTGGGCGATTTGCGGGTAGCGGGCGATGATCTGACAAAGGATGTCCTGGCCCTGGTAGAGGCTGTCGTGATCGCCTTGCTGCAGCTGGGTCAGCAGTTCGGAAAAGCGCTCCATAAAGAGCTCGTTACTTTCCTCGGGTACCTGATCGAGCAGGGCGGTTTGCGCCTTGATGGTGTCAAACAGGCTTTGCAGCAGGGCAAGGTGGTAATCGTGGTAGCTGGGCGGGGTAGACATGGAAACTCCTGATAGGCCGGGCGTGTAGCAAGTGCCGAAACCCGGCGAGTCTATCAGGTTGAGCGCGTCAGGCCAGCCATCCCTGGCTGGCCTGACGTGTGCTCAAGCGTCGTCGGCCTTGGTTTTGGCCTTGGTGCGACGGGGTTTGGCGGGTGTCATCTCCTCCTTGGAGAAGTCGTCTACCCTGATTACCGCGCTCCGGGCTTGGCGTGCATTGCGCACTTGCTCGGCCTCGGCGGTGGTAATCAGATTGCTCTCAACAGCCGCTGCAAGCGGGTCCGAGCCCTCTGGCTTGAGTTCGCCACTACGCAAGGCCTTGTGCAGACGCGCTTCAATCGGTGCACTTTGCAGCACGGCTTCCAGCGTCGTGTTGAGCAGGCCGGTGACATCCTGCGGGTCGTCGCTTTGGTAGCAACCGGCAATCAGGCGATCCCGAGCGGCGCCTGGGCGCATCAGGATGCGAGCGATCTCGGTTTCCAGTTCGTCACTCGGCGGCGTCAGACGGCGACCCAGCGGGAAAACCGCGACGCGCAGTAGGCAACCCATGCTCGGATTGGGGAAGTTGAGCAGGATTTCATGCAGGCTGTTTTCGATGCGGTACAGCAGATCTTCCAGCCCCCACTGAACAAAGGGCAGGTCCTCCTCCGGGCGGCCCTGATCATCGAAGTGCTTGAGCGTGGCACTGGCCAGGTATAGGTTGCTCATCACGTCGCCAAGCCGTGCCGACAGGCGCTCGCGACGCTTCAGCTCGCCGCCCAGCATCAGCATGGTGCAGTCGGTCAGGGTGGCAAAGGCGGCTGCCAGGCGCGACAGCTGCTGATAGTAGCGGCGTGTCTGCGGGTAGTCCGGCACGTTGGCCAGGCGGCCACCGGTCAGTCCCAGCAGCAGGCTGCCGGAAGCGTTGCTGAGCGAAAAGCCGACATGCTCGAACAGCAGGCGGTCAAATTGCTTGAGCGATTCGTTTTCGTCGTCCAGTGCCGCTGCCTGCATCTCGCGCAGGACATACGGATGGCAGCGGATGGCGCCCTGACCGAAGATCATCATATTGCGGGTCAGAATATTCGCGCCTTCCACGGTGATGGAAATCGGCACCGACTGGTAGGCTCGGCCCAGGTAGTTGCTGGGCCCCATGCAGATGCCCTTGCCGCCGTGCACGTCCATGGCGTCGTTAATGCACTGGCGCATGCGCTCGGTGAGGTGATACTTCACTACTGCAGACAGCACTGAAGGTTTTTCTCCCAGGTCTACCGCGCCAGCGGTCATGGTGCGCGCGGCGTCCATGACATAGGTATTGCCGCCGATGCGTGCCAGCGCTTCCTGAATGCCCTCAAACTCGCCAATCGGCACATTGAACTGCTCGCGGATGCGGGCGTAGGCGCCGGTGGTCATGCTGGCCATCTTGGCGGCACCGATGCTGCCAGCGGGCAGTGAGATGGAGCGACCGACCGAGAGGCAGTTCATCAGCATGATCCAGCCCTGACCGATGCGTTCCTGACCGCCGATCAGGTAGCTCATGGGAATGAACACATCCTTGCCGGAGTTGGGGCCATTCATGAAGGCCGCATTCAGCGGGAAGTGGCGGCGGCCGATCTCGACGCCTTCGGTGTCGGTCGGAATCAATGCCAGGGTAATGCCGAGCGACTCCTCATCGCCCAGCAGGTGGTCCGGGTCATAGGCCTTGAAGGCCAGGCCGAGCACGGTGGCAACCGGGCCCAGGGTGATGTAGCGCTTTTCCCAGGTGACGCGCAGGCCCAGCACCTCTTCGCCGTTGAACTGGCCCTTGCAGACGATACCCTTGTCGGGCATGGCGCCAGCGTCAGAGCCGGCATCAGGGGCGGTCAGGGCAAAGCAGGGAACGTCTTCGCCACGGGCCAGGCGCGGCAGATAGTGCTGCTTCTGCTCGTCGGTGCCGTAATGCATCAGCAGCTCGGCGGGCCCCAGGGAGTTGGGAACCATGACGGTGGTGCCCAGATCACCGCTGCGACTGGCCAGCTTCATTGCGACCTGGGAGTGGGCGTAGGCAGAAAAGCCCTTGCCGCCAAACTCCTTGGGAATGATCAGGCCAAAGAAGCCGTTGTCGCGGATAAACTGCCAGACGTTCGGCGGCAGATCCTGCAGGTGGGTGGTCAGCTCCCATTCGTTGGTCATGCGGCAGAGTTCTTCCACCGGACCGTCGAGGAAGGCTTGCTCTTCTTCGCTCAGGTGTGGCGTCGGGAAGCTGTGCAGCTTGCCCCAGTCCGGACGGCCGCTGAACAGTTCGCCGTCCCACCAGACGGTGCCGGCATCCAGCGCTTGCTGCTCGGTATCCGAGAGCGGAGGAAGCACCTTGCGGAACCAGCTCAGCAGGGGAGCGCTGATGCTGCGTTGGCGCCACTCGGGTAGGTTCAGAGGGATGGCAATGCCGAGAAACAGTGCCCAAAGCACCAGATCAATCAGCCAGTGAACTGGCCCCAGCAGGGTCATCACTGCGAGGTAGGCAGCCACACCCAGGGTGGCATTGAGTAAACTCGTTCGAATATAGGCCAGGCCGCAGATACAGAGCAGCAGGCCAACCAGCCATAGCAGGGTCATCATGTCGCGCACTCCTTGTTCGTCACAGTACTCCTGACCGCGCATGACGCCGAATAATTCCCCACTCTTGTCTGGTGGGTGCTGCCGCTTCGCCGATTCTGCTGACGAAATGGGGGCGTCTCAGTGATGTGAGCGGTCCGAAGGCCGATGAGCATCGGCATGCACGACTAAGCATAGTCGTTTGCGCCAGGAATGGAGAGGGGAGAGAGGCCCCGGGTGCGTCTGGGCACCCGGGGTAGAGCACTTAATGGTCGACGTTGTCGAGATCGTAACGCAGAGTGCGGCCTGCGAAGTAGTAATGCGCGCAGGCCCAGATGTTGAGGAAGGCTGCGCCGATCAGCGCATAGCGCAGGCTGTCGGTGCCAAAGCTGCCGCTGACCAGGTCACTGGCCATGCCAATCACCTGCGGGCCTAGTCCCAGGCCAACCAGGTTGAGCACCAGCAGCATGATGGCCGATGCCAGTGCGCGATTGCGCAGCGGCGTGAGGCTCTGGATCATGGCAAAGCTGGGGCCGAGGTAGAACGCGCCGAGGAAGACGGCGGGGCAGTAAACCACCAGCGCCCAGAATGTGCTGTCGATCATGTAGAAGGCGACAATAAAGGGAATCGCCAGGAACTTGGCCAGGCCAACGATCCAGGCGTTCCAGCTGGCGTCACGGGCGGCCAGCTTGTCCGCCAGCATGCCGCCGATCCAGGCGCCCAGGCCACCGACAACGCCCATCAGCGGGCCCAGGAACAGGCCGACCTGGCCGGGTGTCAGGCCGTGGCTGCGAATCAGGAAGGCCGGGTTCCAGACGATGGTGCCGTAACCTACCAGGGCGGTCAGACTGACACCCAGAACGACGTGGCGAGTGGTGCGCACGCGCCACAGCACGGCAAAGCCGGCTTTGATGTTGACCTTGCCCAGCGGCGGTGGCTTGACGCCGTCGGCGAAGCCGCGCGGCGGCTCCACCATGGTGAAGCGCACCAGCAGGGCGATCAGAATGCCCGGCAGCCCGACGACAAAGAAGGCCGCACGCCAGCCCCACCACTCGGCGACAAAGCCACCGACGATAAAGCCGATCATGATGCCAAGGTAGACGCCCAGGGCGTAGATGGACATGGCGCTGGAGCGCTTTTCCTTGGGGTAAAGGTCGGCGATCATCGAGTGCGACGGCGGGCTGGAGCCGGCCTCGCCGATGCCTACGCCTATACGCGCCAGTGCCAGCTGCCAGAAGTTGTTGGCCATGCCGCACAGCGCGGTCATGGCGCTCCAGATGGCGATGGACCAGGCGATGATGTTACGACGGTTGGAGCGGTCGGCGAAGATCGCGATCGGGATGCCGAGGGTGGCGTAGAACAGCGCGAAGGCAATACCGGAGAGGAAGCCCAGCTGGGTATCTGACAGCAGCAGATCGGCTTTTAGCGGCTCGATCAGGATGCCTACGATGTTGCGGTCAACGTGGCTGGACGTATAGGCCAGTACCAGGATGAACAGGGCATAGCGGCGGTAGGCAGGGGTTATGCGATGACTGACGTCATTCGGGTCCGTCGCGGTGTCAGGCGTTTGGGCCATTGGTGTCTCCGGTGTTTGTTGTTTTGTCCGGAGAATACGTTGTCCCGTTAATAGCCACAATCGACCGGCCGGTCGCAATTGTTGCAATTTTGTAAGCCCGTTATTCCGCTATGCGGTATTCGCATTCGCTATATTCATGCGCTTCCATTGATGTCTTATGCATGGGGGTTGATTCTCGCGGATTTGACCACATAGTTAGCGCTCAACTTTGCAAGGCGTGAGGCATCGCATGAGCGCAGCTATTCGTATTCGGGGCCTGGAGAAAACCTACGGCACTGGAATGCGCGCCCTCAAGGGCATTGATCTGGAGGTGCGCGAGGGCGATTTCTTCGCGCTGCTGGGGCCTAACGGGGCCGGCAAGTCCACCACCATCGGCATTCTCTCCTCACTGGTCAACAAATCGTCCGGTGAGGTCAGCATCTTTGGCCATGATATCGACCGGGAGCTGCTGGCTGCCAAGCGCTGTATCGGCGTGGTGCCCCAGGAGTTCAATTTCAGCCAGTTTGAAAAGGTCATGGATATTCTGGTCAGCCAGGCCGGCTATTACGGCATTCCGCTGGCCCGGGCGAAGGAACGTGCCGAACACTACCTCAAGCGACTTGGGCTATGGGACAAGCGCGATGTGCCCTCGCGGATGCTGTCCGGCGGCATGAAACGCCGCCTGATGATTGCCCGTGCACTGATCCATGAGCCCAGGCTTCTGATTCTGGATGAGCCTACCGCCGGTGTGGATATCGAGATTCGCCGCTCAATGTGGCAGTTCCTCCAGGAGATCAACGCCCAGGGCATTACCATCGTACTGACGACCCACTACCTGGAAGAGGCGGAGCAGCTGTGCAAGCACATCGCGATCATCGACCAGGGCCGCATCATTCATAACACCAGCATGCGCGAGCTGCTCAAGGAGCTGCATGTCGAAACCTTCCTGCTGGATGTGCGACAGAGCCTGAGTGCAGCGCCGGCGTTGGGCGAGTACCCCTGCAAGGTGGTCGATGAGCACACGCTGGAGGTCCAGGTGGACAAGTCCCAGAGCCTCAATGCGCTGTTTGCGGCACTGAGCGAGGCTGGGCTTGAGGTGGCTAGCCTGCGCAACAAGAGTAACCGGCTGGAGGAGCTATTCCTGGCGCTGGTCGATGAAAATGCCGAGAAACGGGGAGCCTGACATGCAGTATTGGCAACAGAGCTGGGTGGCGTTCAGTACCATCCTGACCAAGGAGATTCGCCGTTTTACCCGCATCTGGCCGCAGACGCTGCTGCCTCCGGCGATCACTATGGCGCTGTACTTCGTGATCTTCGGCAACCTGATCGGCAGCCGTATCGGTGAGATGGGTGGCTTTCGCTACATCGATTACATCGTGCCCGGTCTGATCATGATGTCGGTCATCACCAACAGCTACTCCAACGTGGTGTCGAGCTTCTTCAGTACCAAGTTTCAACGCTCGATCGAGGAGCTGATGGTGGCGCCCGTGTCGCCGCACGTGGTGTTGCTGGGCTATACCTTCGGTGGTGTGGCACGGGGCTTGATGGTCGGCTGTATCGTCACCCTGACGTCGCTGTTTTTTACCCGCCTGCAGGTGCAGCACATTGGGCTGACCATCGCCGTGGTGTTACTCACCTCGCTGGTGTTCTCGCTGGGTGGCTTTATCAACGCGGTTTTCGCCCGTACCTTCGATGACATCTCGATTGTGCCGACCTTTGTGCTGACGCCGCTGACCTACCTTGGCGGGGTGTTCTACTCGATCAGCCTGCTGCCGCCGTTCTGGCAGGCCGTTTCGCAGGTCAATCCGATCCTGCATATGGTCAACGCCTTCCGCTACGGCATTCTCGGTGTCTCGGATATTCCGATTGCCACGGCGTTGGTGATCATGGCGCTGTTTACCCTGATTCTGTACAGCCTCAGCTACTGGCTGCTGGTCAGAGGCACCGGTCTGCGGCAATAATGGCGCCGGGCCGCCACCCGGCGGCCTTAGCCATTGCAGGGGAACTCGCATGTCCGATCATCCAGCGACAGATTCGCCACTGGGCAAGTCCAGTGCCTATGTCAGCGTCTATACACCGTCGCTGTTGTATCCGATTGCCCGGCAAGCAAAATGGCAGGAGCTGGGGCTCGATCCGCAGAACCTGCCGTTTCACGGCGCAGATATCTGGAACTGCTTCGAGTTGTCCTGGTTGACGCCTTCGGGCAAGCCGGAGGTCGCCGCGGCGGAGTTTGTCTTCCCGATCAAGGCCGCGCGGATCGTTGAGTCCAAGTCCTTCAAGTTGTACCTCAATTCCCTCAATCAGACGGTTTTCCGTGATCGTCGAGAGCTGCTCGAGACGCTGGAGTCGGATCTGTCGGTGGCGGCACAAGGCCCCGTGGCCGTCCGCCTATTCAGCATGCAGCAACTGCATCAGCTGGGCATGTTTACCTTGCCGGGCCGCTGTATCGATGACGAAGAGGTAGCCGTCAGTCGTTACCACTACGACGCCTCGTTGCTGGCCCTCGACAGTGGCCGGGTGCAGGTCAGCGAGGTGCTGCACAGTCATCTGCTCAAGTCCAACTGCCCGGTCACCGGTCAGCCTGACTGGGGTTCTGTCCTGATCAGCTACAGCGGCCCGCGGCTCGACCCGGCGGCCTTGGTGCGGTACTTGGTGTCCTTCCGCGAGCACTCGGATTTTCACGAGCAATGCGTGGAGCGGATCTTTCTTGATCTGCTGGCGTTGCTGGGGGAGGGCGCTCAACTGACGGTCTACGCGCGCTATGTGCGCCGTGGCGGGCTGGACATCAACCCCTGGCGTTCTACCGAGGCAGGCATGCCTGAGAATCTGCGGCTGGCACGCCAGTAAGATGCTAAAACGCCCCGGCTGGCGGGGCGTTGCTGCTGGGCGGCGAGCGGCTCAGATGCCCATGTCGGCCAGGCTTTGCATCACGCTGCGCAGCGTGCCGGCGAGGGTGGGGTGGCGGGCTTCAAACTGCTCGGCCATCAGGTTTACGCCATCAACCAGGGTTGGATCTTCTTCGACGTCAGCGTCGCCGCGCTCTTTCAGCAGTCGGGCTTCCAAGCTGGTTGCCAGCGCCTGCAGGGCTTCTCGTTCTTCAACGGTCAGCTGTGAATCGCTTTCATTAAGGGTGGCCTGCAGCGACTCCAGCTGTGATTTCAGACGCTCTGTGGGCATGTAGTCTCTCCTGTCCTACGGGTTTGCTTCACTATACCCCTAGATAGACAACGCGTCCGCCGAATTTACGGCAACTCGGCTTTGCTCAGGCGTACTTCGATGTCGTCCAGGCAACTGCCCAGCTCGTTCACGCTGTCGATCACGTAATGGGCCCCCGCGTTCATCAGTGTCATGGTGGCCTGCAGTCGCAGGCGGTCGTGGGTGTCGCTGTCCTGCTCTTCCCACTGCTGCATTTGTTGCTCGGTCAGTGCGCCGCTCAGCGCCGTGCCAACGGTCCAAAGGCCTGCATTGAGGCCGGCGCGCACGGCATCGGCGCTGCCGCATACCAGTACGCAATGACGCAAGCAGTCAGCCTGCATCTGGACGGCCAGCGTGGCGACGCGATCAGGGGCCGGAAACGGACGCAATGAGGGGCTGTCGGTCAGCACACTCTTAAGCAGGGGGCGCAGCGGCTGGCTATCCCGTGTTTCCTGGTCTGGCAGCAGCCCGGCAGCCAATGGACGTTGTGCCAGCTGCTGCAGGCAAGGCAATGCCTGCGGCAGCAGTAGCAGTGCGTCGGGAGTCGGGTCGGCGGCAGTCAGGGTGCCGGCGAGATCGAAGAGTACGGCCTCGATCCGGGGTGCGGTCATGGTCCGGGGTCCTTGTCGGAAACGGTGATGACCGCACATCATCTTGCAATTGTTTTGCAGTTTTATGACTTCGGGATGTTGCCGGGTACCCTTTGCCGCTATTGCATCTCAGTGGGCAGCCAGTGGTTCGGCACCCATGGCGAGACGTACGCTGTCCGGCACCGGAATCGGCCGCTGGCTAGCGACATCGATCCAGACCATCTTCACATCGCCATAGCCGACCAGGTCCGGTGAGCCGTTGCCGTACATCTTGTGTTCCAGCGTCAGGCTGGTGCGGCCAACCACGCCGGCATAGAGCTCCACAACGACCTTGCCCGGGTGGAATAACGGCTTGAGAAAATGGTGGGTACAGGTGAGCAGAACCAGGCCCTGGCCAACCTGACGGCGGTGCGCCCCCAGGCCGTCCAGCCATTCGATACGCGCCTCTTCGAGGTACTGGTAGTAGCGGGTATTGTTGACGTGCTGATTGCTGTCCATGTCGCCATAGCGAATGGGCAGTTCGGTGGTGTAGATCAAGGGGCCTTTGGTATCGGTCATGGGCAATTTTTCACTGAAATCAAATCGGGGTTTGCATTACACTGCGGGCCTGCGTCGGTATTGCCTGACTGACGAAACCAAGCCAGAACTGGAGAGGCCGCTGATGAACTCGCTGAAGACAGGAGCCGTGGTTGCACTGCTATCGGCACTGTCGTTGACCTGCATTACACCTGTTTTTGCCGCAGATGACTACGATGATTACCAGTCCGACTACGTTAATCCTGATCCGTGGGAGCGCTTTAACCGCGTGACCTTTCGCTTCAACGACACCCTTGATCGTTATGCGGTGAAGCCGGTTGCCAAGGGATACAAGGCGGTGACGCCCGAGTTCATGCGTGACGGTATCGGTAACGTTTTCCACAACCTGCAAGAGCCGATGAACTTCGTCAACAATACCCTGCAGGGCAAGTTCAATGAGGCGGGTGTGGACATGTCGCGCTTTCTGTTCAACACCTTGCTGGGCGGACTGGGTGCAGTAGATGTCGCCACGCGTATGGGGCTGGAGCGCAACGACGAAGATCTGGGCCAAACGCTGGGTTATTGGGGGGTTGAAAGCGGCCCGTACCTGATGTTGCCCTTTATCGGTCCCAACACCCTGCGCGATACGGCATCCAAGCTGCCGGAGAACTTCTTCAATTACACCTACACCGGTTACATGAACGACATTCGCGTGCGTAACCAGATGTTTGCCACTGAGATGATTGATGCGCGTGCCGGGCTGCTGGATCGGGAGCGTCTGATTACCGGTGATCGTTATACCTTTGTTCGCAACGCCTACCTGCAGAATCGCGAGTACAAGGTGCGCGACGGCAACGTCCCTGACGAGTTCTAGGTTCGCCTTGTGCGGTGCCTGCGCCCGACCCGTTTGAGGTCGGGCGTTTTGCTATCTGGGCGCTGAATCAGTTCAGGCTGTCGAACTTCAGCCCGATGCTGAATTGTCCATCGCCCTCAGGCTCACAGCGGACCACCTCACCCGTTGCCTGCAATCCCTGCAGCCCGGGTGTGGGGGAAGAAATGGACAGGGTGACGGTCTTGCCTTCCCCCACCGCCTGTTGGCTGAGGACCAGAGCGCCCTGATTGGACAGGTCTCGGCAGATAACATCCAGTTCCAGGTCGCCGGTGCTCAGGCGGGCGCTGGTGTCCATGGTCATGCGCATGAAATCGCGTTTTTCACTGTACTGCTGGTCATGAAATGACATCGGCGGCTCCCGCTGCAAACAGGTACATTTTGTTGTTGCATTTCGCTGTTCATCCTAGTGCCGCCGGGGCGTGCAGACAAGCACCTGAATGCGGCCGGGCAACGGTTGCTAGATAGAACGGATGGGAGTAGTGTTTCCCCCTTGAAAACGCCGGGGTACTGCCGGCCCGATTCAGCCACCCTGTGGTCTCCGTGGAAACGCGCACCGAGACGTTGACGTAGGGACTCTATGCAGCCTTCAGGCACAACATTGCTGGTGATTGACGATGACGATCAGGTTCGCCAGCGTCTGACCGCCTACTTGGAAGAGCTTGGTTGCGACGTGTTGCAAGCCGCAACCGCCGGGGACGGCGTTGCGCTGTTTCATGATGCACGCCCGGAGCTGGTGCTCTGCGACTTGCACCTTGGCAATGGTCAGGGCTTCGAGGTGGTCCGTCAGATCACCGAGACCGGGCTGGAAGTGCCGGTTATCGTCATGTGCGCCGATGGCGCCATGGCTGACGCGGTGGAAGCCCTGCGCCTGGGCGCCAGTGATTTCCTGCTCAACCCCATGCACGACCCGGAAGTGTTGTCGCACGCCGTGCGTCGAGCGCTGGATCGCGCACGGCTGCGGTTGGAAAACCAGCGAATCCGGGAGCGCCTGGAGCGTGCCAATCGTGAGCTTGAGGTGCATCTTAAAGAGCTGCGCGATGATCAGGCCGCAGGTCACCAGGTGCAGCTCAACATGCTGCCGCAGACGCCTTGGGTCAGTGGCGAATACAAGCTGGAGCATCGACTGATTCCGTCGCTGTATCTGTCCGGCGACTTTGTCGATTATTTCCGTATTTCGGATTCTCAGCTGGGGTTCTACCTTGCCGATGTCTCCGGACACGGTTCGTCGTCGGCCTTCGTTACCGTGCTGCTCAAGTTCATGACCACGCGGTTGATGTACGAACAGCGCAAAACCGAAGGGCGAGCGAGCGGCCGAATCGAGTTCAAGCCCTCGGATGTGCTTGGTCACATCAATCGCAGCCTGATCAGCTGCAAGCTTGGCAAGCACGTCACCATGCTCGGTGGCGTGATTGATGAGCAGGCGCGTACGCTTACTTACAGTATTGGCGGGCATTTACCCCTGCCGGTTATCTATACTGAAGGTCAGGCGCGTTATCTCACCGGCAAGGGGCGCCCGGTTGGCCTGTTTGAAGATGCCGAGTATCAGAATGAAACCATCGAGCTCCCGGAGCGTTTTAGCCTGACGCTGTGTTCCGATGGTGTGCTGGATTGCCTGGAAGGCTCTACGCTGAAGGATAAGGAAGCCCGTTTGCCGGCATTAATTGCCGAGCATGGCGGGACGATGCAGGGTATTATGGCGGCCCTGGGGCTGGATCCCAATAAAACCATGCCTGATGACATTTCCGTGTTGGTGTTGAGCAGGAACGCAGAATGATGACCACTGGCAAGATCCAGTTTGCCGAAGAGCAGGGCACCTTCGTGCTCAAGTTCATTGGTGACGTACGCCTCACGCTCTGTGCGGCGCTGGATTCTTATATCGAAAAAATCTTCAGCGTGCTCAGCTTCGAGTCGATCGTCATTGATCTGACTGAAACCGAGTGCATTGACAGTACGTCCCTTGGCCTGTTGGCCAAGCTGTCCATCCTGTCGCGGCAAAAAGTCGGCTTTCTGCCGACGCTGGTGTCCAACCACGATGATATGAACCGTCTGCTGCAAAGCATGGGCTTTGATCAGGTATTCAATATCGTGCCGGAAAGCACGCCCAGCTGCGAAGAGTTGCAGGATCTGCCCGCGCAGATGCTGTCCGAAGAGAAGGTCAAGCGTAAGGTGCTCGAAGCACACCGTATCCTGATGAATCTCAACGACAGCAACCGTGAAGCCTTTCGCGATCTGGTCAGCGCGCTGGAATCAGACGCCTGACGCCATTATCAGGCGCTCCAGCTTGAGTTGATCTGCTGCAAAGGCCCGAATCCCCTCCGCCAGTTTTTCCGTTGCCATGGCATCTTCATTATGTGCCCAGCGGAACGCCTTCTCGTCCAGCAATTGACGTTCGTCGACCTCACCCTGAGTCAGGGCGGGCGATAGCTGCAGGGTGCCCTGTTGCTCGCGCAGGCTTTCCAGCAGTTGCGGACTGATGGTCAGACGATCACAGCCGGTCAGAGCCTCGATTTGTCCGGTATTGCGGAAGCTGGCCCCCATGACGACGGTGCTGTACAGGTGCTGCTTGTAGTAGCGGAAGATGCGCGCCACCGACTGCACGCCCGGGTCGTCCAGGCCTGCGTAGTCGCGTCCTTCGTGATGCTTGTACCAATCATAGATGCGGCCGACAAACGGCGAGATCAGATAGACTCCGGCGTCGGCACAGGCTTGGGCCTGGGCGAAGGAGAACAGCAGCGTCAGGTTGCACTGAATGCCTTCACGTTCCAGCGCCGCAGCGGCCTGTATGCCCTCCCAGGTGGCAGCGATCTTGATCAGTACGCGGTCACGGGTAACGCCTGCACGCTCATATAGCTCGATCAACTCGACGGCCTTGCGCAGCGTGGCAGCGGTATCAAAGGAGAGGCGGGCATCTACCTCGGTGGAAATTCGGCCCGGAATCAGTTGCAGAATCTCCCGTCCGATGGCCACCGCAAAACGGTCGCAGGCGTTGGCGACCGGATCGCTGCTGTCCTTGGCGTCGGCGATGGCCTGTTGCAGCAGCGGTTCGCAGCGGGGCAGCGAGGCTGCCTTGAGCAGCAGGGAGGGGTTGGTGGTGGCGTCGGTCGGTTGCAGTTGGGCGATAGCGTCGATGTCGCCGGTGTCGGCGACGATCTGGGTGTGCTGTTTCAGGCTGTCGAGTTTCGAGGTCATGATGCTAGGCAGGTTCCATAGGGCTTTGCCTGACCTTACCCTATGCGCTCTGACAGTCGCAATCGCCAACAGGTCTTATGCTCTTTCTAGCCTGGCCTGCATCTGCTCAAACAACTGATCGAACAGCGCCAACGGCTGCTCGGTGCGATGAATGGTGGTACTCAGTTCCCGTCGGAAGTGCCGAGCGCCCGGCAAGCCCTGGAACAGCCCCAGCATGTGCCGGGTGATGTGGTGCATCTGTCCGCCGGCGGCCAGATGCTGCTCAATGTAGGGCCGCATCTGCGCCAGTACCTCCAGCCGTGTTGGCTGTGGGTGGTCGTCGTTGAAGAACGCCTGATCCACCGCAGCGAGCAGCCAGGGGTTGTGATACGCCTCGCGCCCCACCATCACGCCATCCACGTGGTCCAGTTGAGCCTGCATGACGTCCAGGCTGGTGAGGCCACCGTTGAGGATGATTTCCAACTGCGGGAAGTCGCGCTTGAGTTGCTGCACTGCCTCGTACTTGAGCGGCGGTATCTCCCGGTTTTCCTTCGGAGATAAGCCCTCAAGGATGGCGATGCGCGCATGCACCGTAAAACTGGTGCAACCGGCGGCGTGCACGGTGCCGACAAAGTCGCATAGCTGCTGGTAGCTGTCGCGGCCATTGATGCCAATGCGGTGCTTGACGGTGATCGGCGTGCTGCAGGCATCCTGCATAGCCTTCACGCAGTCGCCCACCAGTTCGGGGTGGGCCATCAGGCAGGCGCCAATCATATTGTTCTGCACTCGATCGCTCGGACAGCCGACATTCAGGTTCACCTCCGCATACCCGGCCGCCTCGGCCAGCGCCGCGCACTGCGCCAGCTCCTGCGGGCTGCTGCCGCCCAGCTGCAGCGCCACCGGTTGCTCTGCGCTGTGGTAACCGAGGAACCGTTCACGGTCGCCATGCAGCACAGCACCGGTGGTCACCATCTCTGTGTACAGCAACGCATGACGGCTGATCAGTCGCGCAAAGTAGCGGTAGTGGCGATCAGTCCAA
>NZ_LMAZ01000001.1:1263927-1271652 GCF_003444685.1 Pseudomonas abyssi
TTTTATGGCTGTTGGCGCTCAGCAGGGGGCGGATCGCCCGAGCGGAGCCGCATTTTATCAGGAAACCGGGGCTTCCGAACGGAGGCGCAATAAAGCTGGGGGAGGATGATCTGCAGGCCGTCTCTATCTGTATTTAGCGGATTAAAGCGACGACAACGTGTTCGACAAGGCGATCGCGGTTTTTCTTTGTTGAGTATCTTTCGCCGCTAGCCCTACAGGAGGCACTTGTACCTTTCGCGCAGCTCGTGGCCGAGCCGAGTGACCTCGTCCCGTGCAATATTGCGCTCGGTTTCTGTTAGGGCTTCGTTGCAGAACGCATCAGCGTGTTCGGCAGTATCGAGCAGTAGGGCTGCGACGTAATCCTGCGCGATTCCGCGGGCGGTGCGATCCCTGACCGCTGGCATTCTCTTCGTGCGATAGTTACTGGCCATCCTGCTCCTCCGGTTTGTTACTGGCGTCTGAAGTAAAGGTAATGGCTCTGACCACTTTTTGCGAATCGTTGGCGATTTTGTAAACCGCGTTGCCGGCACGGATGTAGGTGTATCGCTGGTCTGCGATCACGAGACTGCCCTCAATCGGCCCGTCTGGCGTGTTGATCGAATGGGTGCGGGTCAACTGACCTAGGGTGGTGCTGATGTCAATTTTGGTCAGTTCGCTGCGCATCGCCTTGGCGCCGCCAGCGTTGAATACCCATGCGGGACCGAGAAGAAGTAGCACGGCAGACAGAGCCCCAAGGGAGGTGCTTAGGATTGTTCGAACCCAGTCGTTTTGCTTGGGATAGGCGCCTTTGAAAGCAATATGAAAAAACCAAGTGAAGAGGGCCATAAGCCCACCTGCGACAGCCATTAGGGCTAGTCGTGCGCTCTCAGATAAAGCGTCTAGTGTAAAGATGTAGCCATATAGCAGGAGTGAAGGCAGGCTAATTTCTAGCTCTGCAACGTCAATGCCTACCTTGGCTAGAAAACCAGTGATGAAAAGGTATCCCATTCCTGCAAGCAGCCCGTTGATCAAAAGGGCTAGGGCGGGGAACCACTTGAACTGGTCTATCAGTTTGCCCATATCTAACGGCGCTTCTTGTTGGGCTGAAGCTTGCGGGGTGTTTTGAGTTCGCTTTGGTATATCCCAACGCTTTTTTGTCATGCCCTGATCGTCCCTGAAAAAACACCGAGACTATCACGCTCGCGTATCTGCCGGCAGCTGCCTTGCTGTCATCCACCAGCCCGCGCCTGCGGGCTTTTTTGTGCCGGGAGGAATCATGTTTGGAAACTGGAAATGGGCGGCCCAGCTCGCGGCCGCGGCTGGGCTGTTGGTGGTTGTGCTGGCGGCGGGGTGGTGGGCGGTGTCGCCGCGCATTGAGCTACAGCGGTTGCGGGCCGACACGGCCGAGCGGGATCTGGCCAAGGCTGATGAGCTTATCCAGGTGCAAGCGCGGGTGCTGGAAGGGCAGCAGCAGGAGATGGGGCGCATTGCAGAGATTGGCCGAGGGTTGGAGCTGCTGCGCCAACAGGTGGACCGCAATGCCAATGATCAATCACAAGCATTTGAGGAGCTGAAACAGAATGACCAAACGATTAGGCAGTATCTGTCTGAGCATGTGCCTGTTGAACTCGGGGTGCTCTACGCCCGCCCAGCCACAACCGATCCCGCAGCCTACCGTTCAGAAAGCGCAGTGCAGCCTGGTGCCGTGCCAGCTGCCGGCGCGCAAACCGCTGGTGGTGAATGACGATTGCCGCAGGGCGTTGGATGAAGCGGAGGCGGCGCTGATCTCCTGCTCAACCCAGGTGATGGAGTGTTGGCTGCTACAAAATGATGCTATCACTGGGTCGATCAAAGCATCCAAAGAATAATGTCGGGAATAATACCAATACGCAAATAGAGTCCAAGCAGTAAGATGGCTATGACTCTGCATCATGGCGGCTAGCGACAGCGCTTTGGAGTTAAGTCGATCGGTGGCGAATGACGGGCAGGCTTGCTCGCCGAGAGATGGCGCGCCACCGGAATCTCGCTTTTGCACCCTGGCTAACTATCAGCTTTCTCTTTGAGCTTTTCTTCCGCATAGTCGAGCTTGCCTACCAAATAGGAGACAAGGCTGAGAATGTTTAAGCAATCAAGTTCTGAAATTATTTCTGGAACAACCCTGTCCATCGGGGCATGATTTATTGGATTGCGAAATCCTTGCATGAGTCCCCTTGTCAGGTGGCTTTGCCCCTCCTGCATATTTTTTAGGGACGACGTACTGAGATCATTGATGGCAATGGTGGGTGGCTTATTGTTGGGCAAGTTGAAAACATCTGCTAATCGTGTGCCGTCCTCGTCAATTTTTGCTATTTCTCTAATTCTAGCTGCGTACATCTTTGTCGCTTGATCTGCAGCAAAACCGTATTGAGAGTTTTTATATAGATCGTAAACCCCATCTTTAATGCTGAGATGAAGATGCCGCCAATGTAAAAGAGGGTATTCAGGCACTATGTTGTAAAGTGCATTTACGATGGGGTTTAAACTTTCGGAAATGTCCTCGTTTTTGGTCATGTGCGCGAGAATTGATTGAACTGGACCCTTTACATCTGTCGGCAGGGTGCTCATCCAGTGCTCTGTATTGATTCCCGTGGCCGTATTTATCTCTTCTTCTTTTTTCTTTGCCCGTTTATTTCTCCAGTCTCTAGCTGTCTCGGAAATGAGCTCCCCTAGGTACTCTCTGAAATCTGCCATGTCCGGCTGATCCCAGTTAATTGATTGTCTGTTCGTGGAAATGACGTCTTCGTTTAAAAGATCGATAAAGTCCGCATTTATAGAGCCGGTGAGGTATTGAAAGAAGTGGCTCGACGTACTTTCGGAAAAGTACTCTGGCGCGTTAACTAGTTTGCCGCGGGAGTATATGGTGATACCCCTTAGGCCTGCTGATGGAGGGATTGGTGTTTTGGCTGTGACAAATTTCAGTGATATTTTTCCATGATAAGGACTATCTTCTTTTACTAGGTCCTTTTCAGTCCACTGAAACTGCTGGTCGATGTCTTTGTATCTGCGCTCACCATCTACGCGAACAATGTCGGTCCCTTTCTTTAAGGTAATGGAGAATGAAGGGTCGACAGAGAATATTTTTGAAAGGCTGTCAGCCAGCGAATTAAGGTCAAATGGTGACTTTCTTTTTAAATCGGATAGCTTGATTGTTGTGCCATTCGTGCGCGGGGTTTGCTGGTCTTGAATTTCGATTATAGGGCTGTAAACAGAATCGGATGACAGAAGGTCTGCCCAGTTTAGCTTGAATCGATTTCTGAGGCCGTCTTTGGCTGTGTCCACGATGATTTCATTGGCAAGCCCGAATAACGCTAGCTTCCCTAACCCTTTTTTTCCTGTAGGCATTCGCTTGAATTTGTTTGATGGCTTGTCCCCATCATCATTTCTACGATTTCGGCCGATTACTAAAAACTTGTTTTGAATGTCGCTTAGCGACATGCCGTCGCCTTCATCCTTGATTACAATGCTCTTTGGCGTTTTATTTAACTCAATGAATTCTACAGCCACGCCTGGCGAATCAGCATCGTAGGCATTTGATATCAGCTCCGCCAATGCTGGTGGCAGTGTGGAATACATCTTTACGCCAAGATGCTCAATGGTTCTTGGGTCGAACTTTAGCTCCAGACTCATTGTCGTTCTTCCTTGATATGATCCGCGTACGCTCGGGCGTGAATTTCTATGAACTTTGGTGGGAGAGCGTTCCCTATCATCAGAGCTACAGCATCCTTTCCTTGGGTCAGCGAAAACTGATAGCCCATGGGGAATGTCTGCAGGATTGCAGCTTCGCGTAGTGTTATTGCTCTATCAAGCTCTGGATGTATAAATCGCCCTTTGGAGGGGTTGTGGCATCCCCCTGTGATGGTGGGCGCGACATCTTCCCATCGCATCCTTCCATACACATCCCTGTAGCCTCCGGGGTTTTTCTTGTGGCATTCAAGCCAGTATTCCATTGGTAGATCAGTTCTTGAACCTCCATTTTTAGGGATAAGGGAGATTCTTTTTTTTACTATTTCACTTCTTTCTTCGCCTAGGTCATGTAGGGTGTCGCCACTTTCCCCGGCAGGTCTCAGGTTGGAGAATGCTTCTTTCACGGTTGTTATTTCTTTGGCTTTTGGCGCGTCTGAGATTACGCCGAGTCTTGATGCTTTGAATAGCAGGCGGCGGCGTCTTTGTGGGACTCCGTAGTCTGCGGCATCATGTATGGATATTGAATGCTCGTTGACAACGTAGCCGAGTTGCTCAAGATCTTTTTTTAGCTTGAGGATGCGCCAGTTTTTGGCCAATGCTGGTACATTTTCCAGCATTATGGTTTTTGGAAGCATGGTTTTTACAAAGCGGAAAAACTCAAATATCAGATCATTGCGCGGGTCGAATTGAGCGCTTGTTTTATTTCGCGTTCTTTGGCTAGAAAATCCCTGGCAAGGAGGGCAGCCGGCCAGCAAATCTAGCTCGCCTGGCTTTAGGTTAGCGTCTTCAAGAACGTCCGCGGGGTTGATGTGGCGGATGTCCTTTTCATAGATATTAATATCGGCATGATTCAGACGATAAGTTTCAGCTGCAACTGGGTTTAACTCAACCCCTGCGATGACGTTGAAGCCGGCCTGTTTTAGGCCAAGCGTTAATCCGCCAGCCCCACAGAATAAATCGACTGCTGTTAGGTTTGTTTGACTCATCTATGCTGACCTGCCGTGGTTCTGATGCGCTCTTGGCTCACTTTGTGTATATCGTCTGTCTTGATTCAGTCTGCCTATGTGCTTCTTGGCAGGTTTTGACTATGAGGGCTGTATTTTCTGGCTTGGTGGAAGGCATGAACCGCTCCTTGGTTTTTCTTTCTATGCGCATAGTGGCCTGTGGTGGCGCTGATTTCAATTGTGTGCCAGGCGGCCATTTGACGCTAGTCGTTAATAGGCGCCTGAGGCGGCGTTGACTACTGCGTAGCCCTTTCACCGCAATGCTGTATCTGGCTGGCTCCGTAGTCACGGATGGCTCATCCCCTATGCTGAATGCACTTGGCTTGCATTATACAGTTGACCTCTGGGGCCGGCAGAGCTACCTTTTCCACGTTGCTGCAAATTCAGCGACACGGGTTTGGCGACTCGTAACTACCAGGCGGACACCGCCTTTGCGCGGTTTTTTTGTGTCCGCAACACGGCAAGGCCTTTATGGGCGGGCCGTGTGGGAGACCTTCGGGTCTGCCGGTTACTGGTAGCCGGTTCGCCAACCTGCACGGTTCGCTCACCCTGTTTGGCGACGGGGTAAGCGGAAAACACCGCATACCAGAGGCCTGTGATCATGCCGAAGCTTCCCGTTCTTACCCTCAATCCGCTCAAAAATCGTGCTGCCCGCTACCGTGCTCAGGCACTTACGGCGTTGCATGCGGATTCCTCCCTGTCTGTCCGGCTCAAACGTTACAACGCAGCGATGGCCAAAGCCCGCGATCTGGAAGCGCGTGGAGGTGTCCAATGAGCGTTCAAGCGCAGGCGCCGGCGGCTGCTCCGCTGCACTTCAACAACCGGCGGGATCTACCGCTGCATCGCTTACCCTTCATTGGCCCAGTGCGCGGCCGCACTCAGTTCAGCTTTTGGGCTGTGCCCAGAACGGGCGGCTACGCTGGCGGCAATGAAGTAGGTCGCGGGCTGGCTCGCATTTACTTGAAGCACCTCAAACAGCACGGCCGGCCGCAGGGCTTGGGCGCGCTCCAGTGGATCGTGCTGGATATGATCGGCCCAGCCGCTGCAAGCGCGTTGACGCCGGAGCAGTCAGCTCTGCGCGGGCAGGTGGTCGGCTTCTTCTCTGAGCTGGACGCCTGGTTAGAGGTGGCTGTCTGCGATCTGGAGGGTGGCTTGGATGCTCAGAGCGATAAGGCGCTGCTGGCCTTGGTCAATGCTGGCCTACGTTCTGAGGAGTGCGGCGAGGAGGGCAAGTCATGAGCCAGCCTATCGAGTTCGCGTTTGATGGCAGCCCCGTACGCGTATTGCTAGTGGAGGGCGCGCCTTGGTGGGTTGCGAGCGATATTGCTCAGGCCCTTGAGTATCGGATTGCTGGTGACATGACCCGCAATCTGGACGATGACGAAAAGGGTACGCAGATTGTGCGTACCCTTGGCGGTGAGCAGGACATGCTGATCATCAATGAGTCCGGCCTGTACTCCGCCATTCTGCGCAGCCGCAAAGCCTCTGCCAAGCGCTTTAAGAAGTGGGTCACCGCTGAGGTGCTGCCCAGCATCCGCAAATTCGGCGCGTACGTGATGCCCAACACGCAGCCCGATCCGGAGCCAGCACCCAGAGCATCGCGGGTAGAAGCGGAAGAGGTGGTAGCCGCAGGGCGGGTGTTCCGCTCGCTCTACACCGTCGGCCGCAGCATGGGCATGCCGCGCCAGCTGGCCGCCACCCGCGCCAATCAAGCAGCCGAGCGCACCACCGGGGTGGATCTGGCAGCAGAACTGGACGCCAGCCCCTGGCTGGATGGCCCAGACCTGCCGGCGCCGCAACGTAAAGCCTATGAGCTGCAGCAACGCATCCGCGCGCACCTGGTGGCCAACGACTGGCCGCAAGGCTTCAGCGTGCAACAAGTGATAGAAGCCCTGCAGCTGGTCAACGACCGAGGCACCCAAACGTCCGTCGGGAGCTGCCTGCGGTTGCTGGGCTACAAGCGGGTGCGTCTGTCACCCACTGGCCCCGGTGGCGCACGGCCGTATGTGTATCAGTTGGTCACGCTGCCGGCGTTGGCCTGCGGGTAGATCCTCGCAGACGTATATGACGACGATTCGCCAGTCTTTAGGTGTCGGCTCCAGATGGTAGCTAGCGATACCGTACGCTTTAATCTGAATTGGCTTGCCGTCTCGCGTGCCGCTGTATAGGACATATGGTGCCGAATCACAGGGTATCCGCTTGAGCACGCGATACCCGCCGGGGCGCTCGTGTGAGTAGTATTCATTTGGGCGCAACGTCAGGCCCGGTATGGTGAGTGATCGCATGCTGCTTTCTCCTTCATGTGTGGAGGGAGAAGCGTCAACCCGCTTGCTTGCATGTTCAAACCCTACACGGGGTCGGTGACTGTTATTGCTGCGCTCAAGCTGCTTGGTGCGTCGTTGCAGCCATTGTTCTAGAGCCTTCAGCAGGATGCGCAGTTGGCGGAGGCATCGGCCTAGCGTATCTATGTTCGTCGGAAGCATGTCTGCTAGCGGCTCGAAACCGGGCAGTTGCGAGATAGCGGCCACCAAGAGTAGTAGGGCAAGCAGGTTATCCAGAATTGGTAACCCGTACGCCAGTGCTTTGAGGCTGACTGTTTGAACTACTTGAAAAGCGCGCACGAGTGTACGCACGACTCGATTGGTCATGTGGTTTTCCTTTAGTTGATTGATTTGGCCTGAACCTCAGCGGTGCTGCTGCTGGGGCGGCCGGAGCTACTTGATCAGGATCGGCTCAGGTCTTGCCTGAACTGAACACAGATACCCCTATATACCGAGTTTGACGGCATTTCTTACAAACTGGTTTTGTGGGGCGGAGACTTGCCGGCTGGAATAAGTGCAGCTCGGTTGTTTCCCTGTTTCTATGTGACTTTAAAACTCGGCCTGTGGAGGCGGGAGGGGAGAGAGCGGAGAAGCGCAGCGATCACAGAGCAGATGCGGTGCTTAAATAGTGCTACGAAGAATTGACGTGTTATTGCAAGTTAATGATTTTTAAGGGGTAAGTATTTTAGTGTCTCCGA
>NZ_LMAZ01000001.1:1272327-1337426 GCF_003444685.1 Pseudomonas abyssi
TTTATGGCTGTTGGCGCTCAGCAGGGCGCGGATCGCCCGAGCGGAGCCGCATTTTATCAGGAAAGTGGCGCTCCCGAGTGGGGGCGCGACAAAGCGCTTGAGGTGCTCGGCTGTCGGGCGTGTCGGCGGCGGCTGATGTTGCTTGGCGAGTTGCCTATTGTTCGTATAAAAGCTCCTCAGGCCGCCGCCACGAGCGGCTCCGTGTGTCTCTGTAACCACTGTTCTTGAGCCTCTGACGCTATCGGTTGCGGGCGAACTTCCCTACAATGCGCGGCTTTTGCCGAGAAAGCTCCGCGTTATGAAGTCGCTGGCTGATCTGTTTGTTGTCGTACTGCTGTGCCTGTTTGTTTCTACCTCGTTTGCTGATGCGCCGACCAGTTTCTCTGCGGCCAAGGCGACCGCCAAGCGTGAGGTCTTTGTGGATGAGCGGGCGGTCAGGCAGGGCGATCTGTATTGCGGGTGTCGCTGGGATTGGGTCGGACGGTCCGGTGGCCGGGTTGATGCCAGCTCCTGTGGTTATGAGACGCGCGCCCAGCAGGCGCGGGCAGAGCGGATCGAGTGGGAGCATATCGTCCCTGCCTGGGTGTTTGGCCATCAGCGACAGTGCTGGCAAAACGGCGGGCGGCGCAATTGCGTGGTGAACGATCCGCTGTTCCGGGTGATGGAGGCAGATCTGTTCAACCTTTACCCGGCTGTGGGGGAGGTCAACGGTGATCGCAGCAACTTTCAGTATGCGATGATTGGTCGGGCGCCTGCGCAGTACGGCGCCTGCACCTCAAAAGTCGATTTTCAGCAACGGGTGGCCGAGCCTCGGGACGAAGTGAAGGGGCTGGTCGCGCGGGTTCACTTCTACATGTATGACCGCTACGGCTTGTCGATGTCTCGTCAGCAGCAACAGTTGCTGATGGCCTGGAGTCGTCAGTACCCGGTGACCGAGTGGGAACGGGAGTGGAGCAACCGCACGGCGCGGGTCATGGGTCACAATAACCCCTTTGTCACGGGCGAGCGGTCCTGGACGCCGGGGCACAGGACCGCCCGCGATGGTGTGGTGTCTCCAGTGCCTGTTGTCAGGCACGAGGCAGCCGCCGGCAGCCGCGGCGGTATCATCGGCAACCGCAACAGCAAGGTGTATCACTTGCCGTCAGGGTGCCCGAGCTATGACCAGGTCGCGGCGCGCAACCAGGTGCAGTTCGAAACCGAGGCGGCCGCAGTGGCTGCCGGGTTCAGGAAGGCCGGTAACTGCAGCGGTTGACGGCTTGATACCGGCCGCTGGGCGCAGCGCGGCTGGCTGGGTACACTTGCCTATCAAGACAGCCGTGGTGGGTGGCCGGCTGAATGCGCTCCAGGCTGACCTGTCGTGCTTTGCTCTCGCACCGGCATGGGATGTCGAGTCGCGCGATCTGGCGCATACCGCTTTGCATGCGCCATCGGCGCAAGCGCCTGAGTAGGGGCTGTGACTCATCAGGGAGAGCGTTCGATGTTCAGTTTTTTGCGACAACGGCTGATAGCTAATCGCCGCGAACCGGTGCCCATGCCGCCGGTGGATGAGCGTCGTCTGGCGCTTTGGCGAGCGCTGTCCGAGCTGTTTCTGGATACCGAGCCAGACGATGTCACCTTCGACTACATCGCCCGAGTAGTTCGGGAAAGCGGCTATCTGCCCATGCAGGTTAAACAGGTGCTTTGGGCCGAGCTGTTTCCAGTGCTTGCAGGCAATCTGCGCTCGGTTGCCGGGGAGTGGGCAGGCTGGTCGGATGACTGGTTGCTGGCCCACATCAAGCCGGTGACCGAGCTGGCGCCGCTTGGCGGCCGTGGTGGCGTGGCGCGGGAAATACGGCGCTGCTGGCAGGCCGTGGCAATGCGATTGCCGTCTGACTTCGAGTAGTATCACGGGCCATCGAGTGGTCATTGCAGGCCCAGAGGAGATTGGCGTGGACTTTCAGACTATCCCGATTGTGCGGATTTTCGATGAACAGAAAGCGAGGGATTTCTACCTCGGTTTTCTCGGCATGACGCTGGATTGGGAGCACCGTTTTGAACCGGGGTACCCGCTCTACATGCAGGTATCGAAAGGCTCGCTGGTACTGCACTTGAGCGAGCATTCGGGCGACTGCTCGCCGGGCAGCAAATTGTTCGTCAATGTCAGTGATGCGCGGGCGTTACTGGCGGAGCTGCAGACAAGACCTTACGCCTACTGCCGCCCCTCGCTGGAGTTGGCAGCCTGGGGCGACTATGGCTTTCAGGTGGTAGACCCTTTCTCCAACCGTATCTGGTTCAATCAGCCCGAATGATCGGCGCGCCAGGGCGCTGATCAACGGATCAGACGCTCTCGCGCCATTCGCGTGCCAGCACGGCAACCAGCTCCGCCGCCGGTAGCTGACGGGCCAGCGCGGCGCCCTGGCCGGCCCAATGCGCGGCAAAGGCGTGATTACCCTGTTGGCTGGCGGCGGCGTGCAGCTGTTTGGCGGCGTCGTAGGCGATGGGGTAGTCCGGCGGCACGGGCGTGTCGGCGCCATCACAGAACCGTATCAGCTCGTTGACGATACCGCGTGCCGGGCGGCCGGAGAACGCGCTGGTCAAGCGGGTGTTCCGGGCATGTTCGCTCGACAAGTTGGCGCGGTAGGCCGCTGGCGCGCAGGACTCCGGGCACAACACAAAGGCGGTGCCGAGCTGGGCTGCGACAGCGCCTTGGGCTAGGGCGCTAGCGACCTGCTGGCCATTCATGATGCCGCCGGCGGCGATAATGGGCAGCGTGATGTGTTGGCTTAGCAGCGCAAGCAGTGCCGAGGTGCCCAACTGCTCATCGTCTGCGCAGGAATCAAACATGCCTCGATGACCGCCGGCCTCGATCCCCTGAGCGACGATGGCGTCGATGCCTGCTTGCTCGATCAACTGCGCTTCGTGCAGGTTGGTTGCGGTCGCCAGCAGGCAGATACCGGCGTCTTGCAGTGCCTTGATGCGTTCTGCTGCAGGCAGGCCGAAGTGGAAGCTGACGACCGCCGGCCGCTGTTCGAGCAGCAACTCCAGCGTCTCGTCGTCCTCTACAAAACTGCGGTAGATCTCGCTTAGTGCTTCAGGGGGCTGCGCCCCGGCGCGGTGAAACAGGGGGGCAAGATGCTCCACCCAGGCAGCCTCCCGCGCGGCGTCGTGCACGGCAGGTGCGTGACAGAACAGGTTTACGTTGAATGGCCGAGAGGTCAGGGCGCGGGTTTGCGCCAGTGCGCTGCGGGCCTGCTGAGCGTTGCCGGCACCGATGGCGATGGAGCCCAGACCGCCGGCATTGGATACCGCTGCTGCCAGCTCCGGGGTGGATACGCCCGCCATCGGGGCTTGAATCAGAGGCAGCTCGATACCGAGGCGCTCCAGCAGGGGGGAGGTCGGGCGCATATTGTCTCCTGGCTGTTGATGTGTTCTGTTTTGGAGAATATTATTTAATAAATATTCTTTCAATGAGAATTAAATGGACAGCGAAACCCTGCGTATTTTTTCTGCCGTTGCCGCCGAACTGAGCATTACACGCGCAGCGGCGCGTTTGGGGCGTGCGCCCTCCAACGTCAGCACGCGGATTCAGCAGCTGGAGGGTGAGTTGGGCATCGAGCTGTTCAGCCGTGTTGGTAAGCGCATGTCGCTATCGGCCGCTGGCGAGCGCTTGGTCGAATATAGCGCCCGATTGCTGGCGCTGGAGGAGGAGGCGCGACATGTCGTCAGTGCTGGCGGGCACGCCGGCGGCTTGCGCATCGGCAGCATGGAAAGCACCGCGGCTGCGCGCTTGCCCGCGGTGTTGGCGAGCTATCATCGGCACTATCCGCAGACGCGCCTGCAGCTGCAGACGGGGCCGTCGCGGCCATTATTGGAAAAGGTGCGCAACGGTCAGCTGGACTGCGCCTTCGTTGCTCTGCCGGCGGACTTCGGTGGCCTGGACGGCCTGTCTGAGCTGGGGCTGCAAGGGTGTGCAGTATGGCGTGAACAGCTGTTGCTGGCGCTGCCGGCCGATGCGCTACCAGCGGAGGGCGTGGGTGCCATCGCGCTGCGTTCGCTGGCGGCGTTTCCTCAGGGGTGTACGTATCGCGGCATCGCCGAGCAATGGCTGGGCGTGCCGGGCTCGCTCGAGTGGCGGGTGCAGGAGATGAATTCCTATCACGCGATGATTGCCTGTGTGGCGGCAGGCACCTGTGTCTCGTTGTTGCCTGAGAGTGTGTTAATGCTCAGCCCGGCCCATCGCCAGCTGCAGACGCTGCCGGTGGTGCAGGCCGATACCCTGCTGGTCTGGCGACAGCACTACGCCACGCCCGCATTCGAGCGACTGCAGACGCTGTTGCCGGAGGCCCCTGATGCACCGGCAGTCTGACCTGCGCAGCGCGGCTGAGGCGGCGCTGATTCTGGTGATCGGTATGGGCTTTGGTCGCTTTGCCTTTACCGCGCTATACCCGCTGATGGTCGAGGAGGGCGTGCTGACGTTGCAGGGCGGCAGTCTGGCAGCCTCGGCCAATTACGCCGGCTATCTGCTCGGTGCGCTGCTGCTGATGTGGACGCGCAGTCATCGGGCGCACCTGCTGTGCGTCGTGGCCATGCTGGGGACATCGGCTTGCCTGGCGGCGCTGGCCGTGGTCACCGCGACCTGGGGCATCGTGGTTGTGCGGCTGCTGGCGGGTGTACTGAGCGCGGTGGCGATGGTGGCTGGCTCACTTTGGTTGTTTGAGCATCGCCGGCAGTTTGCCGGTGCGCCGTTACTGTATGCCGGGGTCGGTCTGGGGATTGCCGTGTCTGCCGAGCTGCTGGTGGTGGGTGGCGCGTTTGGCTTGCACAGTGCAGGCTTATGGCTGCTGCTGGGCGCTGTTTGCTTCGCTTTGAGTCTGCTGGCGTTGCCTGGTCTGCTGCTCGATCGGGCTGTGGTCGCTGCCGCCCCAGGTATGGCGTCAGGGCACAGCGCCGCGCCGGTCGCAGCCTGGCCCCTGGTGGTGCTCTACGGCTTGGCGGGGTTGGGCTACATCGTGACGGCAACCTATCTGCCGGTGCTGGTGCGCGACAGCTTTCCGGACCTGAACGCAGCCCATGTCTGGGCGGTTTTCGGGTTGGGTGCGGCACCATCCTGCTTTGTCTGGCACCGGGTCCATCAGCGGCTGGGGTCGCGCGCCGCACTGCGGGTAAATCTGCTGATTCAGGCCGTTGGCGTCGCGCTGCCAGCCATGTTGCCGACGACGACTGGCTTTTTGCTGAGCGCCTTGCTGGTCGGCGGCACCTTCATGGGCACGGTCACCATCGCCATGCCGGCCGCGCAGCAGGCGGCCCGTCACGCGAAGATCAACCTGATGGCCGTCATGACCCTGGCCTACGGGGTGGGCCAGATTGCTGGCCCCTTGATGGCCGACCGGCTGCACACTCTTTTTCTCAGCTTTAACGGCGCCTTGCTGGCTGCGGCTGCGGCGCTGATCCTGGCCGCACTGCTGACGTTACGCCTGTGACGGCGTGACGAGCCCGCCCGCGCGCTCCTGCACGGGATCGCGCGGCGATGCCGCGATAGACAGGCTACTTGGGGAACAGCGCGGTAACGATCAGTCGCGCGCCAAGGCCTTGCGGTCCGTTATCTGTGCTGTCCACCCAGTAGCGCAGGCCGCCACCGATACTGAACAGTTGCCCGCCGATGGGCACCACCTTGGATATCATGGCGTTGAGCGGCACCGCGCTGTCGTGATTTTCCCAGTCGTGGGTGGTTTCGCTGTTCAGGGTGTAGGTGACCGCCGAGGGTGTGGTGTAGCTGGCGAAGGGCTGGATAAAGGTGCTGCTGATGTCGGCGCGATGACCGGCGTCGGCCACATCGACCAGATGATTGAACAGCAGTCCTACCGTCCACGGGCCGCTTTGGCGCAGGGCAACGCCGGTTGGACCTGCAGCCCAGGTGTCGGCAGTCAGCTCGTCCTCCGAGCCGGTAGGCAGCAGCATGGCCGGTCCGGCGCCCCAGATCCAGCCGCCGGCTGTAGGTTCCTTGGGTGAAAAGAACAGGCTCTGCACGGTGTCGCCGGTGCCGGTCTGGCTGCCTGCCCCGGGGAATACATCGCTTTGATGTGTTACCGGCAGGATGGTGCGCGAAATCAGATTCCAGTCTTCGCTGATCGAAATAGGAATGACCGGCTGAATATTCAGTGTGTGCCGTTCACCGTCGTTGTCTGGCCCGATGTGGTGATCGTAGTTGTACTGAAACGGCACACTGATCAGCGCCGCGACCGGGTTGCTGAGCGACTTCGCCAGATCCGCCGCAGCGGCGTCTGCCTGCGCGTTGGACGCCATGGCGGCGGCTATCAAGGCGGTGGTGCTGCGCGTAATGGTGTTGAACACGCCGGCGTCTCCCTGGAAGCGTTGAGGTTTGTCACTTCAGCGTAGACGGTTTGTCGGCGATGTCCGCATCGGTATAGGCAATGGCGTGAGAGAATTGGCCATTCAGCACATTGATAGCGCTGCGATCATGTCACGCCTAGTGGTTTCGGACTGGGTCGTGATCGGTGAGACTGCCTGAAATGCCTGATCCAGAGGCGTTTCCCTTGCCCCAGGCAAGACCGAATAACAAGAGAGGTCAGCTCATGCAACAGCCACAACAGGCGAAGAACGCCTGGCGGGTACTCTTCCTGCTGTTCCTGGCGAACATGTTCAACTTTTTCGATCGGACGATCCCTGCCATCATTATCGAGCCGCTGCGCATGGAATGGGATCTCAGCGACTTTCAGCTGGGCCTGGGTGGCACGGCCTTCACGGTCGTGTACGCGCTGGCCGGTATTCAGCTGGGGCGTATGGCAGACGTTGGCTCGCGCCGCAAGATCATGGGCTGGGGGCTGGCGGTCTGGAGTGGCTTTACCGCGCTGACCGGTGCTGCCTGGAACTTCTGGAGCTTCCTGATCATTCGCATGGGCGTGGGGGTCGGTGAAGCCAGCTACGCTCCCGCTGCCAACTCCCTGATCGGCGATCTGTTCCCGGCGCACAAGCGCGCCCGGGCAATGGGTATTTTCATGCTCGGCTTGCCCCTCGGTCTGCTCTTGGCCTTCTTTACGGTTGGTGCCATGGTCGAGGCCTTTGACAGCTGGCGCGCGCCCTTCTATATCGCGGCGATACCAGGGCTGCTGCTCGCGGTGTTCGTCTTCATGATCAAGGAGCCCGCACGCGGCGCCGCTGAGGTGGTCAGGACCAGCGCTGCGCCGGTCGACAAGCCCATGCGCAAGATCTTTGCAGTGCGTACCTTCTGGTGGCTGACGCTGGCGGGGCTGGCGTACAATTTCGCGTCCTATGCCTGTAATTCATTCATGGTGCCGATGCTGCAGCGTTACTTCCATCTGTCTCTGCAGGAGGCTGCTGTCTCTACCGGCGTCATCGTTGGTGTTACCGGCCTGGTTGGTCTGACAACGGGCGGCTGGATTGCGGACAAGGTGCACCAGCGCTGGGCGACCGGGCGACTTATGTTTGGCGCAATCAGCATGCTGATCGCTGCGCTGGCGACGGGTTATGCACTGCTGCAGGAGGAGATCGAGATCAGTCTGTTCATCGCGGTGTTCTCGATTGGCTGGCTGTTCTCCTACAACTACTTCACCAGTGTGTATACCGCAATTCAGGATGTCATTGAGCCGCGTCTGCGTGGCACGGCTGTCGCACTGTTCTTCGCGTGCCTGTATCTGCTGGGCGGCGGCATGGGGCCGGTGGTGGTGGGCTTGCTGTCGGATCAGTTTGCCGAGGCGGCGCGGGTGGCTGCAGGTGCTGCTGAGATGAACGAAGTGTTCAAGGCGCAAGGTCTGCATGATGCAATGATCTCCATCCCGGTTGCGCTGCTGGCGGCTATGGCAGCTCTACTGATGGGCGCGCGCTACTTTGTTGCCGACTCCAAGAACATGGAAGCGGCGATGGCTGCCGATGAGCCTGAAGAGGCGTCGGGCCAAGCGCCTGCGACGGCGTGAGCTGATCACTGAGTGACAAAAAAACCGGCACCGGCCGGTTTCTTTGTACATGTTGCCGGCAGACCGCTGCCGGAGATTCTCAGGGCGCTGGGCGTCGGGGCAACGAAGGTGGACTGAGCAGGGGCTAGGTCGTGCTCAGGTAGGGCAGGCAGGTTGCAGGGTATTCAGCAGATTGCCGACCTTGGTCAAGGTTTCCTGATACTCCAGCTCCATGATCGAGTCAGCGACGATGCCGCCGCCGCCCCAGCAGTGAATCCGGTCGGCATGGCAGACCAGGCTGCGAATGGCAATATTGAAGTCCATCTGACCTTCACAGCCCAGATAGCCGACGCTACCGCAATACAGACTGCGGCGTACCGGCTCCAGCTCCTCGATGATCTGCATGGCGCGGATCTTTGGCGCGCCGGTGATGGAGCCGCCCGGGAAGGCGCGCATCAGCAGATCAATGGCATCGCAGTCGTCGCGCAGCTGGCCGGTGATGCTGCTGACCAGGTGGTGCACGTTGGGATAGCTTTCCAGGCTGAACAGCTCCGGCACGCGGATGCTGCCGGGTTTGCAGCTACGGCCAAGATCGTTGCGTAGCAGGTCAACGATCATCAGGTTTTCGGCCCGATCCTTGGCGCATCCCTGCAGCTCGTTGGCCAGCGCCCGGTCGCTTGCCTGGTCTGCGCCGCGCGGACGGGTGCCCTTGATCGGGCGGGTTTCTACCCGGCCATCCTGCACCTGAATAAAGCGCTCGGGCGACAGGCTGAGCAGGGCGCCCTGTGCGGTTTCTAGGTAGGCCGCGAAGGGGGTCGGGCTGCGTTGTCGCAAGGTGGCATAGGCGGCCAGCGGGTCGCCGCTGTAACGGCTGCTGAAGCGCTGCGCCAGGTTTATCTGGTAGCAGTCACCAGCGTGGATGTACTGCTGGATACGATCAAAGGCTGCCGCATAAGCGGCTTTGTCCTGATCCGCCTGGAAGGGCGCCAGCAGCTGGAACCTACCCAGCGTCGCTGCTGGTTGCTGCAGTCGGTTCAGCAGGGCTTGCCGGCGTGAGCTCGGCACACTCGGATGACATACCAGCCAGCTGCGCTGCTGCTGGTGGTCGCTGACCACCGCCCAGTCGTACAGCCCGAAAGCGAGAGCGGGCAGCGCGATGTCGTCGCAGGCCAGGCTGGGCAGGGCCTCAAGCTGGCGACCGTAGTCATAGGCCAGGTAGCCCAGCAGACCGGCGCCAAAGGGCAGGGCGGTGTCGCTGGGCCAGGCTGCCGGGCCAAGCCGTTGCAGCGCCTCGCGCAACAGACGGGCGGTCTGCTTGGCAGGTTGCTGGTCGCTGATCTGTAGCAGCGGGCCGGCGCTCAGCAGACTGTAGCGGCCAAGCTGGTAGCGCGGGTCAGCGGAATCGAGCAGGACGGTGGCGCCGAGGCTGCGCACGGCGTTCAGCCGTGGCAGTGGGTCTGCCTGGTAAACCAGCTCGTGGAGCTGGTATTCAGGCATGGTAGGACTCGTCGATCATGCGTTGCTGGCGTTGGCTTCGTCACTCGACAGCGGTGCATCCGGCAGCTTGGCGAAGTGTTTTTGGGAAAAGGCCACGCGCTCTTCGGCGCTTTCCTCGCGACCGTCCTTCTTCAGCTGGGCCAGGTGTCGCTCGACCATATGGCAGCGGGTGGTCAAGCCGGCATCGTTGGCGATCTGGATGTTCAGGCCCGGACGGGCGTTGAGCTCCAGAATCAGTGGGCCCTGATCCTGGTCAAGCACCAGATCCACACCGATATAGCCTAGGCCCGATAGCTCGTAGCAAGAGGCGGCCAGATGCATGAACCCGTTCCAGTCCGGCAGCTGCACGCCATCGACCGGGTTGGTGGTGTCCGGGTGCTTGCTGATGATCTTGTTCAGCCATGTGCCCTTGAGGGTGATGCCGGTGGCCAGGTCGACGCCGACGCCGATGGCGCCCTGGTGCAGGTTGGCCTTGCCGCCGGACTGGCGGGTGGGCAAACGCAGCATCGCCATCACCGGGTAGCCCATCAGGCAGATGATGCGGATGTCCGGCACGCCTTCGTAGCTGATGCTTTTGAAGATCTGGTCCGGGGTCACGCGGTACTCGATCAGCACGCGATCACGGTGGCCGCCCAATGAGTACAGACCGGACAGGATGCTGGAAATGTGATGGCCGATCTCGTCGCGGCTGATAATCTTGCCGCCGACGGTTTTGTACATCCCCTCAAAGCGGTCGGCGATGACGATAATGCCGTCACCGCCGGCGCCCTGGGCCGGTTTGATTACAAAGTCGCGGTGCTCGGCGACAATGCTGTCGAACTTGTCGAAGTCCTTTTCCGTATCGATGATGCCGTACAGCTGCGGCACATGGATACCGGCGGCGATGGCGCGCTCCTTGGTCAGGATCTTGTCGTCTACCACCGGATACAGGTGCCGCTTGTTGTACTTGAGCACGTAGTCCGCGTTGCGGCGGTTGATGCCCATGACGCCGGCCTCGGACAGCGCCTTCCAGGTTTTCCAGAACATGCGGCCTCCTCAGCTCTTGGTCAGCGCCTTGAAGCGCATCAGCTCGGTGAGACGGTAGCCGCGGTAACGCCCCATCGCCAGCATGAAGGCCACCAGAATCAGCAGCACGGCCGGGAAGGTGAACACGAAGTAGGTCAGTTCCGGAATGGTCATCAGCAGGTGTGCCAGGGTGGCGGCAACCAGCGTGCCCAGAGCGGTTTTCAGCGATTGCGCGCCGCCGCGTTCTTCCCAGGTAATCGACAGACGCTCGATGGTCATGGTCAGAATCACCATCGGGAACAGCGATACCGACAAGGCTTTCTCCAGGCCCAGTTTGTGGCTGAACAGGCTGATGGCGGCGATCACCAAGACAACAAAGGTCAGCACGATGGACAGGCGTGGCAGCATCTGCAGCTTGAGGTGTTCAAGGTAGGAGCGCAGCGACAAACCGAGGGCGGTGATCACGGTGAACAGGGCGATACCCCAGCCCAGTTCGGTCTCGCGGAAGGCCAGGGCGATCAGCACCGGCGTAAAGGTACCGAGTGTCTGCATGCCGATCAGGTTACGCAGAATCAGAATGACCAGCACCCCGACCGGGATCATGATCATCACCTGATACACGCGCTGCGCCTGCAGCGGCAGGCCATACAGGGAGTATTCCAGTAGCGCAGAGGCACTGTTCTGGGTGGTCAGCTTGGCCAGACGCAGGGCGTTCATTTCGCTGTTGCTGACGGTCAGCGTCACGCTGGCCTGACGGCCGCCTTCCAGCGCCAGCATCGGGTTGCTGCCGGTCCACCAGACCAGGCGGTTGTCCGGGATGCCCTGTTGGCCAGTCTCCGGGTGGAAATACAGCCAGCGTTCGCCGTTGTAGCTGCGTAGCCAGAGCTCGGGGGATTGCGCCTCGGTATTCTCCAGGCGAATGGTGTGTACCAGCTCCAGCGGAATACGTGCGTTGGACAGCAGCAGCTCGATCACTCGTGCCTTGTCCATGGCGCTGGTGCCGCCGGCCAGCAGTAGCTTGACGTTGTCGTCGGTGATGTCGTTCACCCGGCGAATGGTCTCGCTGATAAAGGTTTCGATATCGGCCGAGTGCTGGCGGATCGGGTTGATCAGCGCGTCAGCGGCAACCTGCTCCGGGCCTTCCAGCTGTACCGGTTGCGGTGCTGGTGGCGGCGGCGCCTTGGCCTGCTCTTCGCTGTAACGCTGGGTCAGTACCAGACGGTAGTAGAGCGTCTGGGTGCCGCTGGCGCGGCGTGAAGACCAGGTCACCCGACGGTTGCCGCCCTGGTTGTTGATATTCACGCCGTAGTTGTTGGAGATAAAGCTCTCATTCAGGCTGACGTAATCCTGATTGAGCGGCGGAATGAAAAACTGCGCCTTGATCGGGGTACCGGGCACTGCACGAAACTCGACCTTGGCATCCAGGCTCCAGATGTCATCGGTTTCGTCTTCGGTTACGGGTATATCGAGGAAGTAAATCTGGTAGCCGGTAATAAGAACGCCAAGGCTGACCAGTACGGCGATCAGGATCTTCAGGTGCAGATTTATTGATTGCATAGTTATCTCAACAACTGTTGTAGGTCCGCCTGACCTTTTACCGTCCTGGCAGGCGCAGCGAGCTGGCCGCATCTTAGCATGCGCACAGGGCGCCTCGTAGAGGTTGCGTACAGCATTTAGGAAGCACTGGTCAATTCCACACACCCTCTGCGAGTGTTCAAGCATGCAGATGCAAGGCGCGCTGTGCGGCCAATAGTAGTTCTATTGGCAAGCGGCGCAACGCCGCAGATGCATGCTTGAACGCTCGCCCTACGGGGCGATCAGGCTGGGCTGCACTCTGCGTTGTGATTTCTCGACAGGTCCCGACATGCCTTCGAAACCACTCCTTGATTGCAGCCCAGCCTGAACGCCAGAGGGCATGCGGAATTAACCAGTGCTTCCTTTAGCCCTCCGGCAGACAGTCTGTCGCGGGTCCGGTTCCCCACCGGGTGCGAGCTTGCGCGCTGTGCGGGGTTCTTTTTGAGCATAGTTCAACCTATGCGACTTATGGATTGTTGACAATGTTGTGGGGCGTGGCGCAGAATTTTGCTGTTTTCTGGGCTCTGCTGTTGAGGATTGTAGACAATTGATGGAAGCAACTCTGGATGGGCCAACGCAAACCCTGTCTGACGGCGCCTTCGAGCGTATTCAGGCCGCCATCGTCAAAGGCGAGATCGCGCCGGGCACACGTATCAGTGAGCAATACCTGTCGACCACCTTCGGCATTGGTCGCGGCCCGCTGCGCGAGGCGATTCGCCGACTTGAAGGCCGTCGCCTGGTGGTGCGCATTCCTCACGCCGGGGTGCGGGTGGTGTCGCTCGACTACGCTGAATTGATCGAGCTGTATCACGTTCGTGAAGCGTTGGAAGGCATGGCCTGTCGCTTGGCTGCGCAGAACATGACGGAAGACGAGATCGCTGCATTGCGCGATGTGCTTGCCATGCACGAGCAGCACAGTGGGCTGAAGGCCAACAAGTCCTACTATCAGCAGGAAGGCGATCTGGATATCCACTATCTGATCGTGCAGGGCAGTAAGAACCGTACCCTGAGTCACATGCTCTGCGATGAGCTCTATCAGCTGGTACGCATGTACCGCTACCGCTTCTCGACTACCCCCAAACGGCCGAAGCAGGCCTTTGCCGAACACCACAACATTATTCAGGCCATTGCCGATCGCGATGGCGAGCTGGCGGAAATGCTGATGCGCCGTCATATCAGCGCATCACGCCGCAATATCGAGCGTCGACTGCAGGAGCAGGGCGATGCCGTCACTTCCCAAGGAGGAACAGTCTGATGTCGAACACCCCGGGTAAACGTTTCCGCGAAGCACTGGCAGCCGAAAGTCCGCTGCAGGTTATTGGTGCCATCAACGCCAACCACGCGCTGCTGGCCAAGCGTGCCGGCTTCCAGGCTATCTACCTGTCTGGTGGTGGTGTGGCTGCCGGCTCGCTGGGTCTGCCGGATCTGGGTATCAATACCCTGGAAGACGTGCTGATCGACGTGCGTCGCATCACCGATGTCTGCGACTTGCCGCTGATGGTCGACATCGACACCGGCTTTGGCCCGAGCGCGTTCAATATCGAACGTACCGTCAAGAGTCTGATCAAGGCCGGCGCTGCGGCTGCCCACATCGAAGACCAGGTTGGCGCCAAGCGCTGCGGTCACCGCCCAGGCAAGGAAATTGTCTCCACCGAAGAGATGGCTGATCGGGTACGCGCGGCCGCCGATGCCAAGACCGATCCGGATTTCTTCCTGATTGCCCGCACCGACGCCATTCAGGCCGAAGGCGTGGATGCGGCGATCGAACGCTGCAAGGCCTACGTTGAGGCTGGGGCCGACGGCATCTTCGCCGAAGCTGCCTACGATCTGCCGACCTACGAGCGCTTCGTCAAAGAGCTGAACGTGCCGATCCTGGCCAATATCACCGAGTTCGGTGCCACGCCGCTGTTCACCCGTGAAGAGCTGGCCTCGGTTGGCGTTGCTATTCAGTTGTATCCGCTGTCTGCCTTCCGCGCTGCCAACAAGGCCGCCGAGAACGTGTACAACGCGATCCGCACCGAAGGTCATCAGCAGAGCGTCGTTGACACCATGCAGACCCGTGCCGAGCTCTACGATCGCATCGGCTATCACGCGTTCGAGCAGAAGCTCGACGCCCTGTTCGCCGCCGGCAAAAAGTAAGTATTGGCACTGGCCCCGCGGGACGGGGCCGGCATTCATCTATAAAAACGATCCGTGAGGAGATCAACGCCATGACGTCCAACACCGAGACCCCGACGTTCAAGCCGAAGAAGTCCGTTGCCCTGAGCGGCACGGCTGCCGGCAACACCGCACTGTGCACCGTCGGCCGCAGCGGTAACGATCTGCACTACCGTGGCTACGACATCCTGGATGTCGCTACCACCTGCGAATTCGAAGAAATCGCCCACCTGCTGGTGCACGGCAAGCTGCCGACCATCGCCGAGCTGACCGGCTACAAGGCCAAGCTGAAAGCCCTGCGCGGCCTGCCCGCTGCCGTGAAAGCTGCCCTTGAACAGTTGCCGCCGTCTGCCCACCCGATGGACGTGATGCGTACCGGTGTCTCCGTTCTGGGTTGCGTGTCCCCCGAGAAGGACGATCACAACCACCCGGGTGCCCGTGATATTGCCGACAAGCTGATGGCTTCTTTTGGCTCCATGCTGCTGTACTGGTACCACTTCAGCCACAACGGCAAGCGCATTGACGTCGAGACCGACGACGACTCCATCGGCGGCCACTTCCTGCACCTGCTGCACGGCGAGAAGCCGCGTGAGTCCTGGGTTCGTGCCATGCATACCAGCCTCAACCTGTACGCCGAGCACGAGTTCAACGCATCGACCTTCACCAGCCGCGTGATCGCCGGTACCGGCTCCGACATGCATTCGTGCATCGCTGGTGCGATTGGCGCCCTGCGTGGTCCCAAGCACGGTGGCGCCAACGAAGTCGCCTTCGAGATCCAGAAACGCTATGACAACCCGGAAGAAGCAGAAGCCGACATCCGCGCTCGCGTCGAGAAGAAAGAAGTGGTCATCGGCTTTGGTCACCCGGTTTACACCGTCTCCGACCCGCGCAACAAGGTGATCAAGGATGTGGCTCGCGAGTTGTCCGCCGAGCAGAGCAACACCAAGATGTATGACATCGCCGAGCGTCTGGAAAGCGTGATGTGGGAAATCAAGAAGATGTTCCCCAATCTCGACTGGTTCAGCGCCGTGAGCTACCACATGATGGGCGTGCCCACCGCGATGTTTACGCCGCTGTTCGTGATTGCCCGTACCGCCGGCTGGTCCAGCCACGTGATCGAGCAACGCATCGACGGCAAGATCATTCGTCCGAGCGCCAACTACGTTGGGCCGGAAGATGTGCCGTTTGTCGCGCTCAAGGATCGTAAATAACAATGACTACTACCGTGAATAGCCAATACCGTGAGCGCCTGGCCGGTACCGATCTGGATTACTTCAACGCCCCGGCGGCGGTGAATGCGATTCAGCCCGGTGCCTGGGCCAAGCTGCCCTATACCTCCCGGGTGCTCGCGGAGCAACTGGTGCGCTGCTGTGATCCGGCTGATCTGACTGCATCGCTGGAGCAGCTGATCTACCGCAAGCGCGATCTGGACTTCCCCTGGTATCCGGCCCGTGTGGTCTGTCACGACATTCTCGGTCAAACCGCACTGGTCGATCTGGCTGGCCTGCGTGACGCCATCGCCGAGAAGGGTGGTGATCCGGCCAAGGTCAACCCGGTGGTGCCGACGCAGCTGATTGTTGACCACTCGCTGGCGGTAGAAGCCGCGGGCTTCGATCCGGATGCGTTCGAAAAGAACCGCGCCATCGAAGACCGTCGCAACGAAGACCGCTTCCACTTTATCGAGTGGACCAAGACCGCATTCAAGAACGTCGACGTGATTCCGGCCGGCAACGGCATCATGCACCAGATCAACCTGGAGAAGATGAGCCCGGTGATTCAGGCGCGTGGCGGCCTGGCGTTCCCCGATACCTGCGTCGGTACCGACTCGCATACCCCGCACGTTGATGCCCTGGGCGTTATCGCTGTTGGCGTCGGCGGCCTGGAAGCCGAGACCGTGATGCTGGGTCATCCGTCGATGATGCGCCTGCCCGACATCGTCGGTGTCGAGCTGACCGGCAAGCGTCAGCCCGGCATCACCGCGACCGACATCGTTCTGGCGATCACCGAGTTCCTGCGTCAGGAGCGGGTGGTGGGTGCCTACGTCGAGTTCTTTGGCGAAGGTGCAGACAGCCTGACCATCGGTGATCGCGCCACGATCTCCAACATGTGCCCCGAGTACGGTGCCACGGCCTCGATGTTCTACATCGACGGCCAGACCATCGATTACCTCAAACTCACCGGTCGCGAGCCCGAGCAGGTGGCGCTGGTCGAGACCTACGCCAAGGAGCTGGGGCTGTGGAGCGATGCGCTGAAAACCGCCGAGTACGAGCGCGTGCTGCGTTTCGATCTGGGCAGCGTCGTGCGCAACATGGCTGGCCCGTCCAACCCGCACCGCCGTCTGCCGACCTCGGCGCTGGCCGAGCGCGGTATCTCCGACGAGGCCAAGTGGGAGGCGGGTAAAGAGGAAGAGGCTCATGGCCTGATGCCCGATGGCGCTGTGATCATCGCCGCCATTACCAGCTGCACCAACACCTCCAACCCGCGCAACGTGGTAGCGGCCGGTCTGCTGGCCAAGAAAGCCAATGACCTGGGGCTGGTACGCAAGCCATGGGTAAAATCCTCGTTTGCGCCCGGTTCCAAGGTGGCCAGGCTGTATCTGGAAGAGGCGGGTCTGTTGCCGGAGCTGGAAAAACTGGGCTTCGGTATCGTTGCCTACGCCTGCACCACCTGTAACGGCATGTCCGGCGCGCTGGATCCAAAGATTCAGCAGGAAATCATCGACCGCGATCTGTACGCCACGGCTGTGCTGTCCGGTAACCGCAACTTCGACGGTCGTATCCACCCGTACGCCAAACAGGCGTTCCTGGCGTCGCCGCCGCTGGTGGTGGCCTATGCGATTGCCGGTACTGTGCGCTTTGACATCGAGCAGGACGTGCTGGGCACCGACAAGGATGGCAATCCGGTCACCCTGAAAGACCTGTGGCCGAGCGACGAAGAGATCGACGCCATCGTCGCCTCCAGCGTCAAGCCGGAGCAGTTCCGTCAGGTCTACATTCCGATGTTCGATCTGGGCAACGTGCAGGAGGCTGAAAGCCCCTTGTATGACTGGCGTCCGATGTCCACCTACATCCGTCGTCCGCCGTACTGGGAAGGCGCACTGGCGCGCAAGCCGGCGCTCAAGGGCATGCGTCCGCTGGCGATCCTGCCGGACAACATCACCACCGACCACCTGTCGCCGTCCAATGCGATCCTGATGGATAGCGCGGCGGGTGAATATCTGCACAAGATGGGCCTGCCGGAGGAGGACTTCAACTCCTACGCCACCCACCGCGGCGATCACCTGACCGCACAGCGCGCCACCCTGGCGAACCCCAAGCTGTTCAACGAGATGGTGCTGAACGAAGACGGCAGCGTGCGTCAGGGCTCATTGGCCCGGGTCGAGCCGGAAGGCAAGGTCATGCGCATGTGGGAGGCTATTGAGGCCTACATGGAGCGCAAGCAACCGCTGATCATCGTTGCCGGTGCCGATTATGGTCAGGGTTCGTCCCGTGACTGGGCGGCCAAGGGCGTGCGTCTGGCGGGTGTTGAAGTGATCGTGGCAGAAGGCTTCGAGCGCATTCACCGTACCAACCTGGTGGGCATGGGCGTGCTGCCGGTCGAGTTCAAGCCGGGCACCACGCGCCTGACGCTGGCGCTGGACGGCACCGAGACCTATGACATCAAGGGTGAGGTGTCGCCGCGCTGCGATCTGACGCTGGTGATCAATCGCCGCAATGGTGAGGTGGTAGAGGTGCCGGTGACCTGCCGTCTGGATACCGCTGCCGATGTCAGTGTGTACAAGGCGGGCGGGGTGCTGCAGCGCTTCGCCAAGGACTTCCTTGAGTCAGAACAAGGTTGATCCAGAACCGGGGCGCTTGCGCCCCGGTGTTCTTTTCAGGAGACGTTTTCATGGCTCATGCAGCCCAAGTCAAAATTCCCGCTACCTACATTCGTGGCGGTACCAGTAAAGGCGTGTTCTTTCGCCTTCAGGATCTGCCCGAGCGCTGTCAGGTGCCGGGCGAGGCGCGTGACAAGCTGTTCATGCGCGTGATCGGCAGCCCCGATCCGTACAGTGCGCACATCGACGGCATGGGCGGCGCCACCTCGTCGACCTCCAAGTGCGTGATTCTTTCAAAAAGCAGCCAGCCTGAGCACGACGTCGATTACCTGTACGGTCAGGTCTCGATCGACAGTGCCTTCGTTGACTGGAGCGGCAACTGCGGCAACCTGTCGACTGCGGCGGGTGCCTTTGCCATTCACGCGGGTCTGGTTGATCCGGCGCGGATTCCGGACAACGGCGTGTGTGTCGTCCGCATCTGGCAGGGCAATATCCAGAAAACCATCATCGCCCATGTGCCGGTTACCAACGGTGAAGTGCAGGAAACCGGTGATTTCGAGCTGGATGGTGTGACCTTCCCGGCGGCTGAAATCGTGCTGGAGTTCCTTGATCCGTCCGACGACGGTGAAGAGGGCGGTTCGATGTTCCCTACCGGCAATCTGGTCGACGACCTCGAAGTACCCGGTGTCGGCACCTTTAAGGCGACCATGATCACCGCGGGTATCCCGACCGTGTTCGTCAATGCTGAAGACATCGGCTACCAGGGCACCGAGCTGCGCGAAGACATCAACAGTGATCCAGCCCAGCTGGCCCGCTTTGAGCAAATTCGTATCGCCGGCGCGCTGCGTATGGGGTTGATCAAAACGCCGGAAGAAGCCGCCCAGCGTCAGCACACGCCGAAGATTGCCTTCGTGTCGCCGCCGAAGACCTATCAGGCGTCCAGTGGCAAGCAGGTCGAGGCGTCTGACGTTGATCTGCTGGTGCGGGCGTTGTCCATGGGCAAACTGCACCACGCCATGATGGGCACCTGCGCGGTTGCCATCGGCACGGCGGCGGCGATCCCCGGTACGCTGGTCAATCTGGCTGCCGGTGGCGGCGAGCGCGAAGCCGTGCGCTTTGGTCACCCTTCCGGCTCGCTGCGTGTCGGCGCTGAAGCCAAGCAGGTCGACGGTCAGTGGGTCGTCACCAAAGCCATCATGAGCCGCAGTGCGCGCATCCTGATGGAGGGCAACGTCCGGGTGCCCGGTGACGCGTTCTGATGTGCTGAACTGTGCCGCGTGCTAGGCTCGTTCGACTCTGGTTACGCGGTGGAGAAATGGATGAATATGGATTTGTCGGGCCGGCGCGCGCTGGTCTGTGGTGCAAGTCAGGGGCTGGGCGAGGCTTGTGCCCGTCAATTGGCCGAGCAGGGCGCAGAGGTAGTATTGCTGGCCCGTTCGCTCGACAAGTTGCAGTCGGTGCGCGACAGCCTGGCAACCGGGCATGGTCAGCGCCACAGCGTGCTGGCGGTTGATGCCCACGATCGCGCGGCGCTGACACGCGCGCTGGTCAACGAGCTGGAGCAGGGCGGAGCCATCCATATCTGGCTCAATAACACCGGTGGCCCGGCGCCTGGGCGTGCCAGTGACGCCGAGCCTGATGCCTATGCCGCTGCACTTACGCAGCACATGGTGCATGCCCAGGCCATCCTCAGGCACCTGTTGCCGGGTATGCGCGAAGCTGGTTACGGGCGCATCCTCAATGTGCTGTCTACCTCGGTCAAGCAACCGCTGGCCAATCTCGGGGTGTCCAACACGGTGCGGGCTGCTGTCGCCAATTGGGCCAAAACCCTGGCGTCGGAGCTGGGCGCTGATGGCATTACTGTCAACAACGTGCTGCCCGGGCTGACACAAACGCCCAGACTGGACAGCCTGATTGCCAACACTGCTGCGCGCAGCGAGCGGTCGGAAGAGCAGGTTGCCAAGGCTATGGCGGCCAGCGTCCCGGTAGGGCGCTTTGCCGAGCCGGCCGAGTTTGCCAATGCCGTCGGCTTTCTCGCCTCGCCAGCGGCTGCCTATATCAATGGCATCAATTTGCCGGTGGATGGCGGCATGACCGGTTCGCTCTGACCGTCTGCGCGCAAACAAAAACGCCCGGCACTGGCCGGGCGTTCTTATGTCTGCGCCTGCGTCTGTACTGTGCTTAGCTGTGCAGATGCTCGCAGGCGTGCAGGGTGTTTTCCAGCAGGCAGGCGCGGGTCATCGGGCCGACACCGCCCGGTACTGGCGTGATCCAGCTGGCGCGCTCGGCGGCCGGGCCAAACTCCACATCGCCAACCAGACGGCCGTCCTCCATGCGGTTGATGCCTACGTCGATGACGATAGCGCCCGGTTTGATCCACTCACCCTTGACCAGTCCCGGTTTGCCGGCGGCAACCACAACCAGGTCGGAGCGGCGCACGTGCTCCTCCAGACTCTTGGTAAAGCGGTGGGTAACGGTCGTGGTGCAGCCGGCCAGCAGCAGCTCCAACGCCATCGGGCGGCCAACAATGTTGGAGGCCCCGACCACCGTCGCGTCCAGGCCGTACAGGTCGACGCCAGTGCTGTTGAGCAGGCGCACGATACCCATCGGGGTGCAGGGGCGCAGCAACGGCATGCGCTGGGCCAGGCGGCCGATGTTGTAAGGGTGGAAGCCGTCCACGTCCTTGTCAGGACGGATGCGCTCCAGCAGCTGGGAGGCGTCAAGATGAGCCGGCAGCGGCAATTGCACCAGAATGCCGTCGATGGCGGGATCGTCGTTCAGGCTGTCGATCAGGTCGAGCAGCTCTTGCTGGCTGGTTGTGGCCGGCAGGTCGTGCGAGCGTGACAGGAAGCCGACTTCCTCGCAGTCCTTGCGTTTGTGGGACACATATACCTGGGAGGCCGGGTCGCTACCGACCAGGATCACTGCCAGCCCCGGCAGGCGCAGGTTGTTGAGCTTGCGTTCGGCAACTTTGGCGGCGATGTCCTTGCGGAGGTTGGCGGCAATCTGCTTGCCATCGATGAGTTTGGCGTTCATGGGGTTCCTGACGCAGAAAAAAGTGGCGCTATTGTGGCATGCCGGACCCTGCGGAAAAAGGCCGGGCGGGGCAGGTTGTCGGAAAACTGTGCCGCGCCGAGCGGCTGCCGGTGTTTTATCGGTAGAGCAGCTTAACTTGCTCTTGTGATTAAATTTTTTTGAATGCGGCGTTGACGTGGGCGAGCGTGCTCAGTATTATTCGCCCCGCTTCACAAACACAGCGATACCGGTTTGGAAGGCGACCAGGCAGCGCCGATTGAACGTCACAAGTCAGTCGGATACGCCGTCCGCAAGGGCAGTCGTATGCACAGGGCGCCCGTAGCTCAGCTGGATAGAGCATCCGCCTTCTAAGCGGATGGTCGCAGGTTCGAGTCCTGCCGGGCGTGCCATTTGGCAAGGCTGTGTGGTCAGAAGCATATAGTGGTGGGCGTAGCTCAGTTGGTAGAGCACAGGATTGTGACTCCTGTTGTCGTGGGTTCGATCCCCATCGTCCACCCCACTATTTTGTAAAAATGCCAGGCCCAGCCTGGCGTTTTTGTTTCAAGCTCCGAATGCGGACGTGGTGAAATTGGTAGACACACCAGATTTAGGTTCTGGCGCCGCGAGGTGTGGGAGTTCGAGTCTCCCCGTCCGCACCATCTTTCAAGCCTTCGGGCTATCTGCAAGTCCTTCCTTATAAAGCGTATGGCGTCCGTGTCGATTGCTTGCGCCTGTCGTCAGTGGCTTTTTTCTGTTTATCGCGGCGGTGATGACTTCTGCCATTCAAGCGACTAGAATGTCGACCCTTTGGAATTCGCCAAATATCATTTTCTTTGTCTGTTGAACGAGGACTATCCATGCAAGTTTCGGTTGAAACCACTTCCGGCCTCGAGCGCCGCATGACCGTAGGCATTCCTGCCGATCGTATTGAAAACGAGGTCAACAAGCGTCTGCAGCAGACCGCCAAGCGCGCCCGTGTTGATGGTTTCCGTCCTGGCAAGGTGCCGATGAGCGTTATCCGCAAGCGCTTTGGTGCTTCCGCTCATCAGGAAGTTATCGGCGAAGTGATCCAGTCCTCCTTTTACGAAGCTGTCATGCAGGAAAAGCTGAACCCGGCCGGTGCGCCGAGCGTTGAGCCCAAGTCCATGGAAGAGGGCAAGGATTTCGAATACATCGCGACCTTCGAAGTCTATCCGGAAGTGACTCTGGCCGGTTTTGAAGGCATTAGCGTTGAGCGTCCCGAGTCCGAAGTGACCGACGCTGACGTCGACACCATGCTGGAAACCCTGCGTAAGCAAAACACCCGCTTTGAAGCGGTTGAGCGCGCTGCCGAGAACGGCGACCAGGTCACCATCGACTTCGTTGGCAAGATCGACGGTGAAGCCTTCCAGGGCGGCACTGCCAACGGCACCAACCTGGTACTGGGTTCTGGTCGCATGATTCCGGGCTTTGAAGAGGGTCTGGTCGGCGCTAAGGCGGGCGAAAGCCTGACGTTGAACGTGACCTTCCCTGAGGATTATCAGAACCTGGATCTGGCTGGTAAGGCTGCCGAGTTCGAAACCACCGTTCAGGAAATTGCAGCCCCCGCGCTGCCGGAACTGGACGACGAGTTCTTTGCTCAGTTTGGTGTGACCGAAGGTGGTCTGGACGGTTTCCGCGCCGAAGTTCGCAAGAACATGGAGCGTGAGCTGCGTCAGGCAATCAAGACCAAGGTCAAGGCTCAAGTCATGGACGGTCTGCTGGAAAGCAACACCGTTGAAGTGCCCAAAGCACTGATCAGCAGCGAAATCGATCGTCTGCGCGAGCAGGCTGTACAGCAGTTTGGCGGTGGCAACTTCAATGCCAGCCAACTGCCGGCCGAGCTGTTCGAGGAGCAGGCCAAACGCCGCGTCAGCCTGGGTCTGATTGTTGCCGAAGTGGTCAAGCAGAACGACATCAAGCCGGACAACGATCGCGTGCGCGCCATGGTTGAAGAGCTGGCCTCTGCCTACCAGGAGCCGGAGCAGGTCGTTAACTGGTACTACCAGAACGAGCAGCAACTGGGCGAGATCCAGTCGGTTGTGCTGGAAGAACAAGTCGTGGATACTGTGCTGCAGAAGGCGCAAGTGACTGATAAGAAAGTTGCTTATGAAGAGGCTGTGAAGCCGGCACAACCTGCACAGGTTGCTGCTGACGAGGCCGAGGAAGCCACTGCAGCCGAGTAATCAGCTGCAGCTTTCCGTCAACGCAAGCCAGCCTTCGGGCTGGCTTGCGCGTTTTTGCGATACGCATACTTGGAGTAACAGGAATCCATGACCCAAAACAGCTTTATGCAGTTGCCCCCAGAAGTGCAGGCCGCCGGTGGCCTGGTCCCGATGGTGATCGAGCAGTCTGCCCGTGGGGAGCGCTCCTACGATATCTACTCCCGACTGCTGAAAGAGCGCGTGATCTTCCTCGTGGGTCAGGTGGAAGACTACATGGCCAATCTGGTCGTGGCGCAGCTTTTGTTCCTTGAGTCGGAAAACCCCGACAAGGACATCCACCTGTATATCAACTCGCCGGGTGGCTCGGTGACCGCCGGTATGGCGATTTACGACACCATGCAGTTCATCAAGCCGAACGTCAGCACCCTGTGCATCGGGCAGGCTTGCAGCATGGGTGCCTTGCTGCTGGCTGGTGGTGCCGAGGGTAAGCGTTTCTGTCTGCCGCACGCACGGATGATGATCCACCAGCCGCTGGGTGGCTTCCAGGGTCAGGCTTCGGACATCGAGATTCACGCCCGTGAAATCCTCTTTATCCGTGAGCGCCTGAACAAGGTGCTGGCTGACCATACCGGCCAGCCGCTGGATGTGATTGCGCGTGATACCGATCGTGATCGCTTCATGAGCGGCACTGAGGCAGTGGAATATGGTCTGATCGACAAGGTGCTGGAGTCGCGCACCAGCGCCGAGTAAGGCCGCAGAGACCGGAGCAGGCGTCTTTCTGGCCACCGACGTGCTACTCGTCGTGGCCAGATGCCGCCGGTACAAGTTTGATCGGGTCGCACTTGCAATGTGGGCATGTTGCCCCCATCTTTGTTACAAGAGCGATTCAAGAGTAGGGGTTTTCGATGACCGATATGACTGGGAAGGGCGACGACAACGGCAAGCTGCTGTATTGCTCCTTCTGCGGCAAGAGCCAGCATGAAGTGCGCAAGCTGATTGCCGGCCCCTCCGTGTTTATCTGCGATGAGTGCGTTGACCTGTGCAACGACATCATTCGCGAAGAAGTACAGGAAAGCCAGGCTGAAAGCAGCCAGCAAAAGCTGCCGACGCCGGTTGAAATCTGCTCGATCCTTGATCAGTACGTGATTGGTCAGCAACGCGCCAAGAAGGTGCTGTCGGTAGCGGTTTACAACCACTACAAGCGTCTCAATCAGCGCCAGGGCAAAGACGAAGTCGAGCTGGGCAAGAGCAACATCCTGCTGATCGGCCCCACCGGTTCGGGTAAGACGCTGCTCGCCGAAACCCTGGCTCGTCTGCTGAACGTGCCCTTTACCATTGCTGACGCCACCACGCTGACCGAAGCCGGTTACGTGGGTGAAGATGTTGAGAACATCATTCAGAAGCTGCTGCAGAAGTGCGACTACGACGTCGAAAAGGCGCAGATGGGTATCGTCTACATCGACGAGATCGACAAGATTTCGCGCAAGTCAGACAACCCGTCTATTACTCGCGATGTATCCGGTGAAGGCGTTCAGCAGGCGCTGCTCAAGCTGATCGAGGGTACGGTTGCTTCGGTACCGCCGCAGGGCGGACGCAAGCACCCGCAGCAGGAGTTCTTGCAGGTTGATACCCGCAACATCCTGTTCATCTGTGGCGGCGCCTTTGCCGGTTTGGAGAAGGTTATCCGTGATCGTTCCGAGAAGAGCGGTATCGGCTTCAACGCCAGCGTGCGCAGCAAGGACGCCGGCAAGAAGGTCGGCGACACCCTGAAGGATGTCGAGCCGGATGACCTGGTGCGCTTTGGCCTGATTCCCGAGTTTGTCGGTCGTCTGCCGGTCATCGCCACGCTCAACGAGCTGGATGAGGACGCGTTGATCCAGATCCTGACCGAACCGAAGAACGCACTGACCAAGCAGTACGCTCGTCTGTTCGATATGGAAGAGGTGGAGCTGGAGTTTCGCACCGACGCGCTCAAGGCCATCGCTGGCCGTGCACTGGAGCGCAAGACCGGTGCCCGTGGCCTGCGTTCCATCCTGGAAAGCGTGCTGCTGGAAACCATGTACGAGATCCCGTCTGCCGAGAATGTCAGCAAGGTGGTCATTGATGAGAACGTCATCAATGGCGATGCGCAGCCGCTACTGATTTATCAGACACCGGAACAACCGCCCAAGGCGGTTCCGGAAGACTGATCTGCGTTAACGGAACGCCGCCGCCAGGCGGCGTTTTGCTTTTTGTGGCAATTGTATTGCGCTAATCGATTGCCCCGCGCTTGTAATTTCCTGGGGCTGCCCCCATCTTGATTGCATGAACCCGTCCTGTTCCGGTGCTGCCGTTACGGCCACCCCTCTTCAAGCGAGCCTCTGCCATGACGACTCCCGCTGAATTTCCGCTTCTTCCGCTGCGCGACGTAGTGGTCTATCCGCACATGGTCATCCCGTTGTTTGTCGGGCGTGACAAGTCCATTCAAGCGCTTGAAGCCGCCATGGCCGGCAACAAGCAAGTCCTGCTGGTGGCTCAGCGCGATGCCAGTGATGATGATCCGGGTCGTGATGCGCTTTACGACGTCGGTACCCTGGCGACCATCCTGCAGTTGCTGAAGCTGCCCGACGGTACCGTCAAGGTGCTGGTGGAGGGCGAGCGACGCGCTCGCTTGGTCGAGCTGGAAGAGGTTGAAGGCTACCAGAGCGCGGAGATCGAACTGCTGGAAGAAGGCGCCCTGGACGAGCGTGAGTCCGAAGTCTTGGTGCGCAGCCTGATGAGCCAGTTTGAGCAGTTTGTGCAACTGGGCAAGAAGGTGCCCGCAGAGGTAGTGTCCTCGCTGTCCAGCATCGATGAGCCGGGCCGCCTGGTCGATACTATGGTGGCGCACCTGTCGCTCAAGCTGGACGAGAAACAGAAAATTCTGGAAATCCTGCCCCTGCGTGATCGTGTTGAACATGTGCTCGGCGTGCTGGATGGCGAGATTGATCTGCTGCAGGTCGAGAAGCGCATCCGCGGCCGCGTCAAGAAGCAGATGGAACGCAGTCAGCGCGAGTACTACCTGAACGAGCAGATGAAGGCCATCCAGAAGGAGATGGGCAATCTGGACGAAGGCGAGGGTGAGTTTGACGAGCTGCGCCGCAAGATCGACAACGCCGGCATGCCGGAAGAGGCGCTGAACAAGGCCAATGCCGAGCTGAACAAGCTGAAGATGATGTCGCCGATGTCGGCAGAGGCCACCGTCGTGCGGTCCTATATCGATTGGCTGACAGCGGTGCCGTGGAAAAAGGCCAGCAAGGTACGGCATGACATCGCCCGTGCCGAGAAGGTGCTCGAGAACGATCATTACGGCCTGGAAGAGGTCAAGGAGCGCATCCTCGAGTATCTGGCAGTGCAGAAGCGTGTACGCAAGCTCAAAGGCCCTGTGCTCTGTCTGGTGGGGCCTCCGGGCGTGGGGAAGACCTCGCTGGGCGAGTCGCTGGCACGTGCTACCAATCGTGAATTTGTCCGCATGGCGTTGGGCGGCGTGCGCGACGAGGCCGAGATCCGTGGTCACCGCCGGACCTACATTGGCTCTTTGCCGGGCAAACTGATTCAAAAGATGACCAAGGCCGGGGTGAAGAATCCGCTGTTCTTGCTCGATGAAATCGACAAGATGGGTCAGGACATGCGCGGCGATCCGGCCTCGGCACTGCTGGAGGTGCTGGACCCGGAGCAGAACCATGCGTTCAACGATCACTATCTGGAGGTCGATTATGACCTGTCGGATGTGATGTTCATCTGCACCTCGAACTCGATGAACATCCCGGCGCCGCTGATGGACCGGATGGAGATCATTCGCATCCCGGGCTACACCGAGGATGAAAAGATCAACATCGCCCAGCGCTACCTGGTACCCAAGCAGATCAAGAACAACGGCCTGAAAAAGGACGAGCTGACCTTCACGCAGGAGTCGCTGCGCGACCTGATCCGTTACTACACTCGCGAAGCCGGTGTGCGTGGCCTGGAACGTCAGATTGCCAAGGTCTGCCGCAAGGTGGTGAAAGAGCAGGCGGCGGAGCGCAAGCCCAAGCCTGTGGTGCTCGACGAGGCGCTGCTGGAGCATTATCTGGGCGTGCGCAAGTTCAAGTACGGCCTGGCCGAGGAAGCCGATCAGGTGGGCCAGGTAACCGGTCTGGCCTGGACTCAGGTGGGTGGCGAGCTGCTCAGCCTGGAGGCCGTGGTGGTGCCTGGCAAGGGGCGGCAGATCAAGACCGGCTCGCTGGGCGATGTCATGCAGGAGTCGATCAGCGCAGCGCTTACCGTGGTGCGCAGCCGCGCTGCCAGTCTGGGTATCGCCGCTGATTTTCACGAGAAGCAGGATATCCATATTCACGTGCCCGAGGGTGCTACTCCCAAGGATGGACCCAGTGCCGGTATTGGCATGTGCACCGCACTGGTGTCGGCCCTAACCGGGATTCCGGTGCGCGCCGATGTGGCCATGACCGGTGAAATTACCCTGCGTGGGCAGGTGTTGCCCATCGGTGGTTTGAAGGAAAAACTGCTGGCTGCGCACCGTGGTGGCATCCGTACGGTGGTGATTCCTCACGACAATGTGCGTGATCTGAAAGAGATTCCTGAGAAGATTCGCCAAAACATTGATATCAAGCCGGTAAAATGGATTGACGAGGTGTTGCAGATTGCGCTGCAATACCAGCCGGAGCCCTTGAAAGAAGGGGTTGAAGAGATGGTTGCAAAGGATGACAATCGCGAGACTGATGAACAGGGACGCATCAGTACTCATTGATCTGATCCGGGTCGAGTGGTTGTTCGCTTCCCACGGGACGCTTCGCCAATCGGCCCTGAGTCGCCGCAGGCACACTCCTTGACATGGTTTTTGACCGCTTGCTATAAAGCGGCTTCGACCTAAAGCAGGTATGCTGACTGGCCACAGCTTTGCTAAGACCAAAAGCTTACATAATGACTAACTACTCGTTGAACTAGATAAGGGGACTTAGAGTGAACAAGTCTGAACTGATTGATGCCATCGCTGCATCCGCTGATATTCCTAAAGCTGCTGCCGGTCGTGCTCTGGACGCCGTCATCGATTCCGTTACCGGTGCACTGAAGGATGGTGATTCCGTGGTATTGGTAGGTTTCGGTACTTTCGCCGTGAAAGAGCGCGCTGCTCGCACTGGTCGTAACCCGCAGACTGGTCAGCCGATCGAAATCAGCGCAGCCAAGATTCCCAGCTTCAAGGCTGGCAAGGCTCTCAAGGACGCCGTTAACTAATAGCGTCCCTGATCTGATGGCATGTCCGCGCTTGCGTTGACATGCATGCGGGACCGGTGACCTGGCGGCCTGAGACGGCATCACAATCCGGTTCCGACAGTTAGCAGAAAGGCGCATCACCTCGATGCGCCTTTTTTGTTGGGCAAAACAAAAAAGACGACGCCGATGTCGGTGGCAATCCTGGGCCTTAAAGTCGCAGCTAGCAGACAAGATTTCGGGGGAATGATGCTGCAAACAATGAGGGACAATGCGCAAAGCTGGGTCGCCAAGGTGATCGTAGGCGTCATTGTGCTGATTTTCGCGTTGACCGGATGGGAGTCCATCAGCCGTTTTACCAGCGATGCCGAGACGGCGGCCGAGGTCAACGGGCAGGCCATCTCCAAGCTTGAGCTGGAACAGGCCGTGGCGCTGCAGAAGCGTCAGCTGATCCAGCAGCTGCAACAGATGGGCAACCAGTTTGATCCCAGCATGATCGATGACGCATTCCTGCGCACCTCCGTGCTGGATGGCCTGATCGAGCGCGCGGTTCTGCTGCAGGGCGCCGAAGAGGCCGGTTTCCAGATTTCCGATCAAATGATCGATCAGCTGATTCTGTCCACGCCGGACTTTCAGGTCGACGGCAAGTTCGATGCCAACCGCTTTGATGTGGTTATCCGCAACATGGGCATGCCTTCGCGCATGGCGTTCCGCGACCTGGTGCGTCAGCAGCTGATGATTACCCAGTATCGCAACGGCTATGAAGCGACCGCGTTCGCCACTCCGCAGGAGCGTCAGCAACTGGTCGCGCTGGAAAATCAGACCCGTGATTTTGCGGTGATCGATATCCCGGTCGGTGATGTGAATGCCGAGGTGTCCGATGAAGAAATCGAAGCGTTCTACAACGAGAACGCCAGCCAGTTCATGACCCCGGAGCAGGTGGTTCTGGAGACGCTGACGCTCAAGCGGGCCAGCTTCTTTGATCAGGCCCAGGTTGACGAGCAGGCCGTTGAAGAGATGTATCAGCGTGAAATCGGCAACCTGGCCGAACAGCGCCGTGCCTCGCACATTCTGGTAGAAGTGGCTGATGACGATGCTGCAGCCAAGGAAAAAATCGAATCTGCTGCTGCCCGCATTGCGGCTGGTGAGGACTTTGCCACTGTTGCGGCTGACGTCTCCGACGATACTGGCAGCTCGCGCGATGGCGGTGATTTGGGTTACATCGTCAAGGGCAGCTTTGATGATGCCTTCGATGAAGCGCTGTTCGCGCTGCAGCCGGGTGAAGTGTCCGCTCCGGTACGCAGCAGCTACGGTTACCACCTGATCAAGCTGACCGATCTGAAGGCGCCTGAGGTGCCGACGCTGGAGTCCATGCGTGAAGAGCTGGTGCAGGAGCTGAAGGTTGAGCAGGTTGAACGCAGTTTTGTTGAGGCGTCCCAGGAGCTGGCCAATCTGGCCCATGAGGCGCCTGATCTGGCCGAGCCTGCTGCGGCGCTGGGCTTGACTGTGGAAACCCTGGGGCCGGTCGAGCGTCTTGGTGGTGACGGCCTGGCCGCCAACCCCAAGGTAATGAACGCTGCCTTCAGTGACGATGTCCTGAAAAATGGCTTCAACAGCGAGCTGATTGAGCTGGATGCCGATACCGTTGCCGTTGTGCGCGTCAAGGAGCATCTGGAACCCGCCCAGCGTCCGCTGGCGGATGTCAGCGCCGAGATTCGCGAGCAATTGGCCTACAACAAGGCGGAGCAGGCTGCCGCAGAGCGTGCCGAGGCCTTGGCTGAGGAGCTGCGTGAGCAGGCGTCTGACGCCGATGCGGTAGCAGAGCGTCTGGCCGCGCAGTGGCAGGTACACGAGGCGGCAAGCCGCGCTGAAAGTGATATCGAGCCGGCGTTGCTGCGACAGGTGTTCGCACTGCCCAAGCCCAGCGCCGAACAACCGGTTTATGCCAGTCTCAAGAAGCCGGCCGGCGGCTACTGGCTGGTGTCGCTGCGTGGTGTCGCCACGGCTGAGGACGTGCAATCAGCCGCTGGCTCGCCGGATCAGTACGCACTGTTCGTTGCCGGTCAGTCTGGCGAGCAGGACTTCGCTGCTGCCCAGCAGCAACTGCGCACTGAGGCAGACATTGAACGTCACTGACGTTGAGTGCGTTCACGGAAAAAGGCGCTTCGGCGCCTTTTTTTTGTGTCTGACGCATGGTGGTTTGCATGCGTGAGCAAGCCGCAGTGTACCTGACACTTCGTCGGTGAGCTGGCCTGGCCAAACAGCTGGGAGACGACATGAATGCGTCAGCGCGCGTTCTGTTGGTTCGAGCAAAGCTTGCTGTGAGGGTGCTGAAGAGGCGCAGCGCGGACACGCCTCTGACTCAGTCCGCTCTACAGGTTGGCGTGCTCGCTGGGGCCATGCGGTGTTGTTTGGCGCGACATGGAGGTCGGGGCGTGTTTGCAGGCTGGGTGACGCGCCATAAAAAAAGCCGACACCGCATCGGGGAGCGGTGTCGACTCAAATCCAGGCTGTCTCTGGGGGGCTTGCCTGGATGGAGCGGAGCTATTTCAGGGCAAAGCTGTAGCTGAGGATCAGCCGGTTTTCGTCGATGTCGCGGGTTGCGTCCGAGCGCACCATGGCGTTACGCCAACGCACGGCGAGGTTCTTGAAGGTGCCGCTTTGCACCGTGTAGCTGACGTCGATATCGCGTTCCCATTCGCTTCCTTCGCTGCCGCCAACATCAAAGTTGTCACCACTGACATAACGGGTGAAGGCGCTCAGGCCGGGGATGCCCAGCGAGGCGAAGTTGATGTCGTAGCGTGCTTGCCAGGACTTCTCGTTGGCCCGGGTAAAGTCGAGGATCTGCACATAGTTGACGACGTAGGGGTCGGTCTCGGCCAGGTAGGGGAAGGCGGTATCGCCGTCGCTGTACTGATAACCAAGGCGGAAAGTGTGTGCGCCTGTGGCCGCAGACAGGGTGACCGAGGTCAGCTCGTTGTCGATATCCAGTGGCTGGTTGCCATCGTCGCTGGTGTCGAACCACGCCAGGTTGGCGCCCAGCTTCCAATCGCCTACCGGTTGGTTGTGAATCAAGTTGATCAGATTCTGGCCGTAGACGTCCTGCAGTTCAGCTCGCCATAGACCGACGGTCGTATTCTTGCTGTTGAAGGCGTAGGTGCCGCCCAGGAAGTTGAAGCGATCGGAGGCACCGCCGACGGTGGAGCGGATATCTTCGCGGTTGCTGCTGTTGCGGTAGTTGACCTCGCGCAGTTGCCCGGCCTGAATGTCCAGATTCTCGATCTCGCTGACCGAGAGGCTGGCACCGGTAAAGCTCTGGGGCAGTAGTCGCGAGTCACCGGAAGACACTACGGGCAGCTTGGGCATCAAGCCGCCCACCTTGAGCACGGTGTTGGACATCCGCGCCTTGACCGCAGCGGTTGCCTCGCTGTAGCTGTCTTTGCCTTCGTCGCCGAAACTGTTGGGCAGCAGGCCCGAACCAGCGCGCTGATCGTCCGAATCAAGCTTCAGGCCTAGGCCTGCGTAGACGTCGACACCAAAGCCGATAAAGCCCTCGGTGTAACCGGATTCGGCCTTGAAGATGAAGCCCTGGGCCCATTCTTCGGCTTTGGATTGGGCGCCGGGGTCGCGGAAATCGCGGTTGAAGTAGAAGTTGCGCAGCTGCAGTGAGGCGCTGGCATCATCGGCAAAACCGGCGGCCTGGGTGTGTCCGCAGGCAAGCGCTGCCGCGACGGCGAGCGCGAGAGGCGTCACATGCTTCATTGTTATTCTCCTGATGTGATTTGGGTGGCGCGGATAAAATAAAACATGCGGCTCGTTCCTTGGCCTTACGACCATGGTCGAACTGTCATCAAACTGTCTTGTCGCGGTTGCCGGGGAGGGGGCTGCAAAGCCTTGATCTTGAGCTGTGGCGCCGCCTCGTGGCGGCGGCGCCTGACTTTAGTCTAATAGGCTGGGGAGGCGCTCAAGAATGCGTCTGCGGCGTTGCGTCTCTGCCAATAGAAAGACTATTGGCTGCGCGCCGCGCTTTGCAGCTGCACGCTTGAGCTCTGGCAGAGGGCGCGTGGAGTTGATCAGCGCTGCTCTAGGGTCTGTTGCCGTTTCGTTCACCCGCCTGCCGAAAAATGGCCCCGGCCCTGCGGGTTGCGCCTGTAAAGCCGCCACTCCGCGTCGCTCGTCGTTTATTTGGAATGACCAAACTACGTTCCTCTCTCCTTGATTGCCGGCTTTACAGGCAGCAACAGACGGGAGAACGAAACGGCAACAGACCCTAGGACATGCCGTTGGTAAATGCCGGAATGCTCATGTCGATCTGCCCGCGGATACCGCCCAGTGCGCGGCTGTAGTGCAGCAGAATATCCAGGTTGTAGGCCAGCCGGTCACGCAGGCGCTGATCACTCTCGGATTCGGCTTCTGCACCGTTGAGTACGTGGTTTACGTCACGCACGATCAGATGTTCAGGGATGTAGCATAAGCGGCAGTTCTTGTAGCTCGACGCCCGCAGCTCGCTGATCGGAAAGGCGCCGCCAACACCGGCGGAGACGCTGCCCAGCATTGCCGGCTTGTGGGCCAGTTGCGCTTTGCTGGCATAGAGGAATTCTTGATGGCCGGGCAGGCCATGCCGTGCCACTCCGGTGCAAGGATGATGACCGCGTCGGCTGCGCTGAGCAGCTGTTCATGCGCGGGCCAGGCATCTGCGTTCTCACCGGGCCACAAGGGGAGTGGTTGCTTGCCAAGGTCAATGACTGACACGGCGTTTGCATCCAGGCCATGCTGGCTGGTCAGTGTCTGCTTGATGAAATGGGCGACCTTGCTGGTTTGGCTATCACTGCGGCTACTGCCGGCGACAATGGCGACATTCTGCATGGGGAGTCCTGTTGGTTGGCTGGAGTCATACTGTACAACGTGTTGGCGGCCTTTGGTCAGCGGCTTTTGACAGGGGCGGGCGAGTGGGGCAGAGTACGCGGCCTTCGGGGCGCCGAATCGGTGCCAACGCCTGTTTGCTGGGAGAGTCCGCGATGAATGCTGTGGTGGCGGCGGTAGCCGTGATGCTGGTTCTGAGTCTGTGCCGGGTGCACGTTGTCGTCGCCCTGATCATCGGCGCGCTGACCGGCGGTTTGCTGGGCGGACTGGGGCTGGAAACCACCCTGAGTACCTTTCAGGCGGGTTTGGGCAAGGGTGCTAATATCGCCTTGAGCTATGCGCTGCTGGGTGCCTTTGCAGTGGCGATTGCCAAGTCCGGGCTGGCCCATGCGCTGGCTGACAAGGGCTTGTCCCTGGTCGACAGCCGACGCGACAGCGGTGGAGGCTTGCTCAAGCTGATGATGCTGCTGGTGTTGCTGGCGGTGGCTATTTCTTCGCAGAACATCCTGCCGATTCACATTGCGTTTATTCCGTTGCTGGTACCGCCGCTGCTGTTTGTCATGGCGCGTCTGCGACTGGATCGCCGAGCGGTTGCCTGTGTGCTGACGTTCGGTCTGATTACGCCCTACATGTTTCTGCCGGTCGGCTTTGGCGGCATCTTCCTGAATGACATCCTGCTGGCTAATGTGGCTGAAAGTGGTGCTCCGATTGAAGGGGTGAACGTCATGCACGCCATGGCGCTGCCCGCGCTGGGCATGCTGGCGGGCCTGCTGGTGGCCGTGTTGGTCAGCTATCGCAAGCCGCGCGATTACGATCAAAGCCTGATCAGCGAGGTGGAGCGCACCGGAACCCGCTACAACAGTCTGTCACTACTGGTGGCGCTGGTTGCAGTGGCAGCCGCCTTCATCATTCAGCTGTGGCTGGACTCGATGATCATGGGCGCACTGGCGGGGTTCGTTATCTTCTCGCTGTCCGGCGTCGTACGCTGGCGAGAAGCAGATGATGTCTTCACCGAAGGCATGAAGATGATGGCCATGATCGGCTTTATCATGATTGCCGCCGCCGGCTTTGCCGAGGTCATGCGTGAGACCGGGGCCATCAAAACGCTGGTCGACAGCTCGGCCGCGATGATTGGTGACAATCGCGCGCTGGCGGCGCTGTTGATGTTGCTGGTCGGCCTGCTGATCACCATGGGCATTGGCTCATCGTTCTCGACCATTCCGATTATTGCCGCGATTTACGTGCCGCTGGCCATGCAGCTGGGCTTTAGTCCGGCTGCCATCGTTGCCCTGGTAGGCACTGCCGCAGCACTGGGTGATGCTGGCTCACCCGCCTCTGACTCGACTCTGGGTCCGACGGCTGGTCTGAATGTGGATGGGCAGCATAATCACATTTGGGATACCGTGGTGCCGACGTTCCTGCATTACAACCTGCCGCTGATTGCCTTTGGCTGGTTGGCGGTGCTGGTGCTTTAGACCCGACGCAGCCAACACGGCTATCAGCTAGCCACAAAAAGCCCCTGAACAGAGCAATCTGTTCAGGGGCTTTTCTCTGTGCTGCTTACACCCGGAAGCGCTTGACCAGTTCATCGATCTGCCGGCCCAGGCTGGCCAGGTGTTGACCTGCCTGGGCGGTTTCACGGGCGCCGTCGGTGGTTTCGCGGGCCAGTTCAGCCGCCTCGGTAACGTTGCGGTTGACGTCTTCGACCACGGTGGACTGCTGCGTGGTGGCGCTGGCGATTGATGCGTTGAGAGCCACCAGTTGCTGCATGGACTGGGCGATCTGCTCCAACGCTGCGCCTGCTTCGTTCACCTGCTCGACGCTGGCCTGCGAGTGACGGCTGCTCTCATTGATGACGCTGACCACCGTCTGGGTGTTGGTCTGCAGCTTGCTGATCATGTTGTGGATTTCTTCGGTCGACTGCTGGGTACGTTGCGCCAGGTTGCGTACCTCATCGGCCACGACGGCAAAGCCGCGACCCATCTCGCCAGCACGGGCGGCCTCAATGGCGGCGTTGAGGGCGAGCAGGTTGGTCTGTTCGGCAATGTTGCGGATCACATCCAGTACCGAGGTGATCTCCTGCGCATCGCTGGACAGGGTTTCCATGTGTTCGACAGCGGTGCTGACGCTGCTCGAGAGCTGATTGATTTCGACGATAGTGCGATCAACCTGAGCGCGACCGTTGTCTGCACCCTGATTGGCCTTTTCAACCTCTTCGGCGGCAGCGTTGGCGTTCTGCGCAACGTCCTGCACGCCGTAGGTGATTTCATTGATGGCGGTGGCCATCAGTTCCATCCGCTCGGACTGGCGACTCATGTCACGCAGGCTGTTATTGCTGATCTCATCGAGCTGATGGCTGGAGCTGATCAGTTGACGTGCGCTGTCGCCGAGCTGCTGAATGATGTCGCTCAGGTTGCGGTTGAAGCGATTGAAGTAATACGCAATCTGCGACAGCTCGTCCTTGGCATCGTCATCCAGGCGGCGGGTCAGGTCCGCCTCGCCACTGGCGACATCACGCATGGCGTTGACGATCTTGTCCAGCGGTTGCGAAATGCTGCGACCGATAATGAACAGCAGCAGGAACATGGCCAGAATGACCACCGCGCTAAGTATGACCGAGCTGATCAGGGCGGCGCGGAACTTGGCCTGCATGGCGTCAACATAGATGCCCGTGCCGATCATGTAATCCCAGGGTTTGAAGTGCTTGAAGGCGGCGATTTTGGCAGAGCCGTCTTCTTCGCCCGGCTTGGGCCAGGAGTATTCGAAGCTGGCGGTGCCTTTGCTGCGTGCGAGCTGGACCATTTCCGAGATGACGTTGACGCCTTCGGTGTTGCGCATGGTGGTCAGGTCAGTGCCAACGGTTTGCGGGGCCAGTGGGTGCATGATCATGATGTTGTTCATGTCATTGACCCAGTAGTACTCGTTGCCGCTGTAGCGAACTGCGGCCAGGGCGGCCAGCGCCTGCTGTCGAGCCTGCTCGCCGGTCAGCTCACCGTTCAGTTCTTTCTGGTGATAGAAGGCCATGAGGTCGTGGGCCACCTCGACCAGATGGGTCGCCTTGGTGATTTCCGCTTGGCGGATTTCCTTGTGCAGGTGGGAGAGAGAGAGCCCTTCGGCAGTGAGGGTACTGACCAGTGCAATAATCAGGATCAGCCAGATCCGCTGGCTGATACGAATGTTGCGCAACAGCTTCATTTACAACCTCCACCCGCTGAGTGAAATATTTCTTGTTATGCCTGCAGCCGCGCTGGCAAGGTCCTTCGAGCGCGTTACAGTGTTATCAGGGTGTCGGCTGAATACGTCAAAACCTGAGCGGTAATTTTCCGTCACCTGTGATGGCGATTTGACTCCAAGCGGGCAGGGGTTGCAACCCACAATGCATTTCTGTGATCTTTTCTTATAAAACACAGCGCGTATTGCCAGCAGCGCTGGTATAAACGCGCCGGGCCATCAGGCGATGGCCTATTCGCTGATTTTGTTGATAAGGGTTTCTCATGCGGTCAATGTTCAAGGTGGTTGGTCTGTGCGCAGGTCTGCTGTGCACGCTTACGGCAGGCTCAATGGCGCAGGCCGATGAACCGCGGGTGGTTGGCTGGATTGAAAAGGGTTTGATTCTGCCGGAGTACACGGCGGTGAAGATCAAGGTCGACTCCGGCGCGCTGACGTCCTCCATGCATGCAGTCAACATGGAAGAGTACAGCCACCGCGGCAATGACTGGGTGCGTTACGACGTGCCTGTTGAGGACGTGGATACCGGGGAACAGGTGACCCTGCACTTTGAGCGCCCGGTATTTCGTCGCATTCTGGTGCGTGGGGCAGGTGGCTCCGAGCGTCGTCCGGTGGTGAAAATGTCCATCTGCCTCGGCGACCAGGTGTACGAGGAGCAATTTTCTCTGCGTGACCGCGGTGAGATGAATTACCCGGTACTGATTGGCCGACGCACCATCGCGCATATCGGGCTGATCGATGTCTCCGAGACCTTCATGCACAAGCCCAACTGCTCGCAGGAGCAGATGGATGAAGAGCGTCGCCGTCAGCAGCAGCGCGAGCAAGAGGGTGCTGACAACGAGACAGACCCGAGCGGCGAGACGGACTCCCAAGCCTGATAGCAAAGAGGGGCTACCCAGTCAGGCAGCCCCTCTTTTCATCTGACTTCGCTCGCTTACCACATCAGGTCATCGGGAATCTGATAGGCGGCGTAGGGATCATCCTCATCCACTGCCTGCTTGCTGACCTCGGCCACATGTACCGGCCAGTGCGGCGCGCGTTCGCGGACCTTCTCCGCCACCTCTACCGGAATCAGCACAAAGCCGCCCGACAGACGGGTGATGGCCAGACGGCCACGGCTGAGCAGGCCGAACTGCTCTTCGGTCACGTGGATCTTCTTGATCTTGTTCTTGGCGACGAACTGGTACGGCGTTTCACCACCGGTCCGTTCGACCACCGCCTGTTCGATCATCTGTTTGGCCTGAGCTTCGGCGGCCTTGCGTGCCGATTCGGCCTCGCGCTGCTGATTCAGCTCACGGTCGCGGGCGGCTTTCTGCTCGCGGGCCTGTTGTGCGGTATTGGGCGCGTTCTCGCCGGCCGGCTGAGCCTTGGCCTGCTTTTTCTTGGCGCGCTGCGCCTGCTTGAGTTTCTTCTCGTCGACCAGTCCGGCCTTGAGCAGTTGGGCTTGCAGTGAGTTGACCATGAGTTGCCACAATCATCTTGATGAGGCGCGCGGTAACGCGCCAGGTTGACAGCATGCCAGCGGGCTGGCGTTCAAAGGCGCCTAGTCTAGCAGGCCGAGGCTCTCAGCGCTGTCTAACGTGCGTCGTTCTCGGACTCTTCGCGTTTCAGCTGTGCCTCGCGGGCTTTGACCTTGGCAATGGTCTCCGGGCTGACCCGGTTGCTGCCGGCGTTGTCGCGCAGCAGTAACAGGCTGCCAACGATGCTGCCGAGCGCCAGGGCCATGAACAGCCAGCCGTACCAGGGCATGGTGTCACTCCTTGTTGAGCATGAGACCTCATCATGCGTGCCCCCCGCAGCGATGGCAAGCGCGCACAGATGGCTGGTGGCTCGTGCTCAGGCACGCAGTGATTGGTTGAACATCATGATGGTGTACTCGAATAATGCCGCTGGATCGGGCTGACCGGCGACGCAGACGCCTTGCTCACGTGTTTGCAGAATGATGCCGTGCAGCGCGCCGCGCAGGTAGTAGGCCGTGACCATGGGGTCGGTGATGCGCTCGCGGCTGAGGCTGCCGTCGGCCACACCGGCTGCCAATGAGTCGACCATGCAACCCATGGTCAGGGCGCTGCAGATATCCATGTCCTCTGTCAGCTCATCCGATTCCATCAAGTGCGCAAAGGTGCTGGCGTTGGTCAGTACGTCGAAGTAATCGGGCTGCTCCAGACTGAAGCGGTAGTAGCTCTGCCCCATCCGTTCCAGTTGCTGCAGGCCGCTGCCGCCGGCCTCTCTGGCGGCGCGAAATTCATTCAGCAGCGCGTACCCGGCGCGCAGCATGACACCGCGCATGATGGCTGCCTTGTCTTTGAAATAGACGTACAGCAAGGCGCGGCTCAGCTGAGCACCCTTGGCAATGTCGTCCATGGACGTGCGGTCATAGCCCTTGCCGAAGAAGCTTTGCTCGGCACTGTTCAGGATGCTCTCGCGGCGCTCCTGCTTTTCTTTCTCTCGGCGTTCTGCGGAACTCATCGGGTCTCCCGTTAATGGCGCATGAAAAACATTCTGCCATTTATTGACAAAGTGTCAATGTCTGACAAAGTGTTAATAAGGCGATTCACTTCAGGAGCAGGATGATGGTCAGCGCAGCGATTTGGCAAGGTTTACCGGCGTGGTGCAGGGCAGGGGCGCTGGCGGTTGCGGTGTTGGGGCTGGTGGGGTGTCGTTCCAGCGCGTCTGAGAGCGGCGCCGCGATGCAGGCGGTGCCGGTGCGGGTTGCCGCGGTGACCAGCGATGTGCGAGCACAGGCGCTGCATTTTGCCGGGGTCGCCCGTGCGCGTCAGCGTGCCAGCCTGACCTTTCAGGTCGGCGGTACGCTGGCCACGCGGCCGCTGGAAATTGGTCAGCAGGTCGTCGCTGGCCAAGTGCTTGCGACGCTCTATAACCCGCAGCTGGAGCCCGCCCGGGATGCCGCCCGCGCGCGCCTGGCAGAGTTGCAGGCACAGAGCGCGCAGGCGCGGCGGGATGTGCAGCGCACCGAGCAACTGTTTGAGCGCGGGGTGCTGTCGCAGGCGGATCAGGAGCAGCAGCGCGCGCGGCTGCAGGCGCTGGAGGCCGGCGTACGCAATGCCCGGGCAGCGCTGCAGCAACGTGAGCAGATGAACAGTGAAACACGCTTGCGCGCCCCCTTTGACGGCAGCATCGATGCGCTGCTGGTCGAGCCGGGGGAGTTTGTCGCCGCAGGTCAGCCGGTACTGCAGTTAGCCGCCGGTAGCGGCCTCGAAGTGGAAGTGCTGGTGCCGGCGAGTCTGTTGCAGGGCTTGGAAGTGGGCGCGACGCTGCCGGTCTGGTCCAGCCTGGATGGTCAGCAGTGGCAAGGTCGCGTCGCTGAGGTGGGGCGTGGCTCAGGCTTTGGATCGAGCCTCTATCCGTTGGTCGTCAGCTTGCCCGGGGGGCGCGCTGGGGATGCGGTCGAAGTCGGGTTGCAGCCAGCGGGCGCGCAACGCTTGAGTGTGCCGCTTGCGGCCGTGATGCGCTCGGCTCAGGGGTTGTCGGTCTTTCGGGTGGTGGATACACGGGCCGAGCGGGTCGCGGTGACTGTTGCCGGCTTTGCCGGCGAGCAGGCGCTGCTCTCAGGTGACGCGTTGGCGGTGGGAGACCAAGTGGTATACGCGGGCCTCAGCCGATTGGCGGATGGCGATGCTGTGGAGCTGCTGCCATGAACGTCGCGCAGTTGCTGCGCCCACGTCTGCTCGGGCTGGTCGTGGTCATGTTGTCCTTACTGGGCGTTGCCGCCTACCTGACCATGGCGCGTCAGGAGGACCCGAGCTTTCCCTATCGCGCGGGCATGATCACCGTCATCTATCCGGGCGCGGTGGCAGAGTCGGTCGAACGCCTGATTTTGGAGCCCCTGTCTGATGAGCTGTCGCAGGTCGAGGAGGTCGACTTCATCAGTGCCACCGCCCGCACCGGCGTGGCGCTGGTGCCGGTTCGCTTGCACGACTCCATCTACGATACCGATGCCGCCTGGGACCGAGTCAGGCAGGCGATGACGCGCGCCGAGCTGTCGTTTCCTGACGGCGTGCAGAGTATGGAGCTGGATGATCGTCTGATCGATATTCCAGCGGTGGTGCTGGCGGTGCGGGGCGACCCCTCCCTGGTTCGCCTGAGCGACGAGGCCGAGCGCCTGAAGCGTCAGCTGATGGACTTGCCGGGACTCTCGCGCGTCGAGCTTTATGGCGATACGGACGAGCAGATTACCATCGCGCTACGCGATGCCCAGATGAGCCGCCTGGGCTTGGCTCCCCAGCAGCTGGCCGGGCTGCTGGCGCAGCGCAACCAGGTCATTCCCGGTGGGTTTGTGGTGGTGGGCAGTCAGCGCCTTGGCGTGCTGCCCAACAGCGAATTCACTAGTCTGGATGCCCTGCGTACCACCCAGATTCCGCTGCCTCAAGGCGGTAGCGTGCCGCTGGCGTCGATCGCGGATATCTGGCGCGGACCGGTTGAGCCGATGGGCGAGCGCGCCTGGTACGACGGCGACCCGAGCGTGCTGGTCGGGCTGGTACTGGAGCGAGGTCAGGTGGATGCCATTCGCTTTGGCGAGCAACTGCGGGCGCGGCTCGCTACATTGGCGCCGGACTTTGCTCCGTTGCAGATTGACGAAATTTTCTTTCAGCCCGACCAGGTCAAAGAGCGTCTGGATGGGCTGGAGGCAAACCTGATCAGCAGTGTGTTGATCATCATTGCCGTTGTATTGGTGGGTATGGGCTGGCGCATGGGTGTGCTGGTTGCGCTCATGTTGCCGCTGGTGGCGCTGATCAGTCTGGGGCTCTACGACCTGGGCGGCGGCATCCTGCACCAGATTGCGGTGATCGGTATGGTCATTTCCCTGGGCATTCTGATCGATAACGCGATTGTCATGGTGGAGAACATCCAGGATCGGCTCAACAGTGGTGCGGGGCGCCAGCAGGCCGTGTTGGGAGCAATACGCGAGCTGGCGGCGCCGTTGGGCGCTTCGACCGCGACGACGCTGGCGGCCTTCACGCCAATGCTGCTGTCCAAGGGCGGCACCGCCGACTTCACTCGCGGCATTCCCATCATGATCATGCTTACTCTGAGTGTCAGTTACCTGCTGGCGATCAGTGTTGCGCCGCTGCTGGCCGGGCGTTTTTTGCGCCCGGCACCTGAGCGCACAGCGCCCCGTCTGGAGGGCTTTGCCGCCTCGCTGGCGCGCCTCAGCGAGGCGGCGCCCAAGCGCATGTTGCTGCTGGGCATGGGAGTGGTGGCGCTGAGCCTGGCATTGGCGCCCCTGGTCAAGCTGCAGTTCTTCCCCAACGCGGACCGGGCGCAGGTGGTGATCGACCTGTTCATGCCCGAAGGCACTGATCAGCTGCGCACCACTGAGGTGGCGGCGGCGTTGGAGGGTGAGCTGAGCGCATACTCGGGTGTGCAGCAGGTACACCGCTTTGTTGGTGCTACCGGCCCGAGTTTCTACTACAACCTGAATCGCTCCCCGCAGGCCCCCAATCGTGCCCGGCTGGTCGTCAACACCGATACGCTGGCCAGCACCGGCCCGCTGATTCACTGGGTACGCGAGCATGTGGCAGCGCAGTGGCCGGAACTGGACGTGGTGGCCAGTACGCTGGGGCAGGGGCCGCCGCGCGAGGCGCCGATCGAGTTGCGTCTGTATCACCTGGACGATCGCCAGCGCATTGCCAGTGCCGAGCAGCTGTTTGCTTTGCTCAAACAGGTCCCTGGAGCGGTAGACGTGCGGCATGACATTGACCTGGGCGTACCCACGGTCCGGGTAGAGGTAAACGATGCGCAGGCGCAGCGCTTTGGCCTGACCCGGGCGGATGTCGCCCAGGCACTCTACCGTCAGAGCCTGGGTAGTACCGTTGAACAGTATCGCCAGGAGCTGGACCCGATCCCGATGCTGCTGCGCACCCACGAGGGCAGCCGCCAGTCGCTGAATCGGCTGCTCTCGGCCAGCGTGTTCAATGCGTCTGGACAGGCGATTCCGCTGAGCGCTGTCGCGCGTATTGTGCCGGACTGGCAGCCCGCCAGTATCACCCAGCGAGATGGGGTGCGCGTGCTTACCGTCAGCGCAGGACTGGAGGAGGGTTACAGCTTCAGCCAGGTGCTGCGTGAACTGCAGGCCCGGCTGGCGCAGACGCCGCTGCCGCCGGGTACGCGTCTGGAGGTTGGCGGTGACAGTGAAGGCTCCGGCGACGCCAACCGAGCGCTGTTTACTACGGCGCCCATCGGCATCCTGTTATTGCTGTTCTTTCTGCTGCTGCAGTTCAACTCCTTCAGTCGGCTGGGGATTGTCCTGCTGACGGTGCCACTGGCCAGCGCAGGCGTACTGCCGGGGATGGTACTGTCGGGGGCCCCATTCGGCTTTCAATCCTTGCTTGGGGTGATTGCCCTGGTGGGTATTGTGGTCAACAACGCCATTGTGCTGATTGACGTGGTGGATCAGCGTCTGGCCAGCGGACTGGATATTGATGCAGCGGTCTCTGAGGCGGTGTTGCGGCGTACCCGGCCGATTCTCCTGACCACGGCGACCACTATTGCCGGATTGCTGCCCCTGGCGCTGTCCAGTTCAACTCTCTGGCCGCCGATGGCCTGGGCAATCATCTCCGGTTTGCTGGCTTCAACTGTGCTGACGTTGCTGGTGGTGCCGGCGGTCTGTCGTCTGGCGCTACGACCGAGGCAGCAGGCCACAGGGGAGGTGACACAGGCGCCTGCAGATATTTTTAAATAATCGAACGCAAGTGCTTGACTCCGTTGGCGGAATCGATAAAATGCGCGCCAGTTCAGACGGACAGGGCGCCAGCCCAACCCCTTCGACAGGGTGTTCTCTGATCTATGCGCAGCGGTAGTTCAGTTGGTTAGAATACCGGCCTGTCACGCCGGGGGTCGCGGGTTCGAGTCCCGTCCGCTGCGCCATTTTGCAAAAGCCCTGATTCGCAAGAATCAGGGCTTTTTTGCTTTTGTCAGCTGTGTTTCAACCAAGATGCGCCGGGTCGATCGCCTCGCCGTTCCAGGCATTGAGCCGTTCACGAATATCCTCAAACATCGCGTCGTACTCGTGGTGCGCTGACAACGACATGAACTCCCTGGTCAGCACGCCGTGACGCCGCAGTATGTGATCAATGTTGCTGGCAAAGTTGAACGCGGTATCGCGCGGCAGGCTGAAGGTCTCGCGCACCACCTGCTGATTGATCTCACCCTCAACGACGAATTCGACCGCACTGCGCTGGCTGTCGATGCTGTAGTGAATGTCCAGACTGTAGCCTGTGTCCTCTGGCAGTAACTGAAGACGACTGATATGCAGATGGCCGGGTTCAAACATGAGAGTTCCTCCTTGTCTACAGAGATTAGTTCGGATGCCGCGCGGGTGAAAGTCGCGCTCTGGCATGCCTCTTGCTGAATGTCTGTCAGCATTGGCAGGAGGCGAGATATGACATCAGCGTTGGATTTTATGTTAGCGGCACGGCGCAGCGAAATGCAGGGGCTGCAGGCGTTGTCACTGACGTGTGCGCTGGTGGTGCAGGTAAGTCGGTTGGTGCATGCATTGCAGCGAGAGCGCGGGTATTCCAACTTTTGTCTCGGAGGGCAGGCGGCGAGCCATGCGCAGATGCTGGATGCGCTGAGCCAGCAGGCGCAGGAGCAGGAGCGGGTGGTGCGTACGGCGCTGGGCGAGATGGACCTGGAGCGCGGCAGCAGTGCTGACAAGGCGCAGCTTTACACGCGCATTGCCTATGCGCTGCATGTCCTTGATGGGTTGCCTGCGTTGCGCCAGCGGGTACGGGAGGCCTCGGTGTCGGCTGCCGAGGCGACGCGGCACTTTTCGCGGCTGGTTGCAGCACTGCTGGCGGTGGTATTTGAGGCTGCGGATACGGCGGTCGACCCACGCGTTACCCGGGCGCTGGTGGCGCTGTTCAACTTTATGCAGGGTAAGGAGCTGGCGGGGCAGGAACGGGCGACCGGGGTGGCGGGTTTCATGGCGGGCTACTTTGATGCCGCGCTGCAGGACCGCTTGCGCTTTCTCCAGGATGGCCAGCAGCGCTGCTTTGAGAGCTTTATCGAGGCTGCCGATGACGCGTCGCGCGCTGACTGGGACCAGTTGTGCACGGCTGAGCTGGTTGAGCAGATCGAGCGGCTGCGCCAGATGGCGATGCGCACCACCTCAGACCAGCGGGTGCAAGGCGAGCTGGGTGATGTGTGGTTCGACCTGACCAGCGCCCGCATGGATACCATGAAGCAGATCGAAGACCAGTTGGCTGACAGTCTGCAGCAGCTGTGTGCACAGCAGACCCGTAAGGCCAAGGCGGACCTGGATAACCAGCGTCGGTTGCTGCGCCAGCTTGATCAGCTTGATCGGGACGCAGGGCAGGGCGCGCCACGGCTGTACAACGTTCAGGCCACCGATTTGCAGGCGCTGCCTGGTGAGGCGCCGGGCGGCCAGGTCAATCGCTCGCTGCTGGACGCCTTGCACGAGCAGACCCAGCGCTTGCAGCAGCTGCAGGATGAGCTGGAGCAGGCCCGTGAGACGCTGAACGAGCGCAAGCTGGTTGAGCGTGCCAAGGGGCTGCTGATGAGCCAGCATGGTTTGAACGAAGAACAAGCCTATCGCACGTTGCAGAATGCAGCGATGGAACGCGGGCAGCGACTGGCGGACGTGGCGCGGACGCTGCTCAACCACAGCGATCAGCGTAAGCCGTTGTAAGGCCGGCTTGCTTTGTAATGGTGCGAGTGGCGCTCCGTGTTGGTGCGCAATGCGCCCTGGCGGAGCGCTCAGGCTGACTCAGGTCAAGACGGCGGGGAACTAGTGCGGTCATTATTCATCTGAATGTCATGCTGGCGCGTTAGCGTCGGCTTGAACCCAAAAAAATGACAGGAGTGTCGTATGAACGATTACGTAGAAGAGCTGATTGAACTGCAATCCCAGCAATGGGACGATGATGTTGAAGACGCCGAAGAGATGTAAAACCTCTTCGCGCGTTTTATCCACTATCTGCTTTATCCCTCTGTTTTAAATCTGTATTTCCTTCTCTATTCTGTTCGCCTCCAGCAGCTCTTTGCGGTAGCTGCCAGGCGGTGATCCAGTCCAGCGCTTGAAAGCCCTCTGTAACGCCTCGGGTGACGAAAATCCCAGCAGGTAAGCCACCTCGCCCAATGCCAATTCGGTGTCACGTATATAGCTGATTGCCAGATCGCGGCGCATCTCGTCGAGGATCTGCTGGTAGGTAGTATGCGCTTCGTGCTGCAGGCGTCGGCGCAGCGTCCAGGCGGTCATCCCCAAGTGATCGGCTACCGCTGGTAGTGTGGGCGGCTGGCCGTCGAGCTGCGGCGCAACCAGACTTTCCACGCGCTCGCGCAGACCTCGGTGTCGTGTCAGCTCGCGCAGCTGCTGGCTGCACAGCTCGCGCAGGTGCGCGTAGGTGCCGGCAGCACTTTGCGTCAGTGGCAGCGCCAGGCTGCGAGGCTCCCACAGCAGCTGGTTGTGCTGTTGCTCAAAGTGGACCGGGCAACCAAACACCTCCTCGTAGCGCGCGGCGTAGGGCGGAGCGGGAAACTCGATATGCACCTCGCGCAGGCGCGCCTGGCCGTTTGTCAGGATGCGTCCGGCATGGGCGCGTGCCGATAGCGCCGAGTCCACCACAAAGAGGTTGAACATGTTGTACGGGCTGATCGAGTAAAAGCGCAGCGCCGGTGGCTCAAAGCTGGAGTGACCACGGTAGTTCTGGCTGCCAAGCAGTTCGAATTCCACCAGTGTGGCGAAGGCTTCTTCCAGCGTCGGAGCGCATTGGGCGGTCATGCCCGTCAGCCCGAGGTGGCTGAGTTGGCTGCAGCCGCCCATGGTCAGGCCGATGGCCGGGTTGCGGGTGTAGCGGATAGCGGCGTTCCCCAGGCGCATGAAGCGCGCGATGCTGATGCGTGCGTGGGGCTGGGCCAGCAGGGCGTCGTCAATACGAAAGCGCGCCAGCAAGGGCCTCGGGTCCAGCCCGGAGCGCTGTATCGCTTCGCGCAGGGCCAGCAGGTAGCCAACAGAGATATCACCCAGTTTCATGCTGTGGTCCGCTACTGTGTCGGCTGCAGTGTAATTTATCGTTATTAAAGTGTCACTTCAGGTTATTGAGTGGCGTCGCGAGCGGGCCTATTGTTTTGCTCACAAACAGGCGCCGGGCATGTATCCGAGCGCCGAACCTGATGATGACGCCGGAGTAACCGATGAGCGAACAAACCCTGTACCCGCACCTGCTGGCCCCGCTGGATCTGGGCTTTACTACCTTGCGCAACCGGACCCTGATGGGGTCAATGCACACCGGGCTGGAAGAGCGCCCTAATGGCTTTAACCGCCAGGCTGCCTACTTTGCCGAACGGGCGCGCGGCGGCGCGGGGTTGATCGTGACGGGCGGTATCGGTCCGAACGAAGAAGGGTGTGTGGCACAGGGCGCGGCCAAGATGACCACGCCGGAAGAAGCGGCCCAGCACAAGGTGATCACTGACGCTGTGCACGCCGAAGGCGGCAAGATCTGCATGCAGATTCTGCACGCTGGCCGTTATGCCTACAGCCCCAAGCAGGTCTCCGCCAGCGCAGTGCAGGCGCCGATCAACCCGTTCACGCCCAAGGAGCTGGACGAGGAAGGTATCGAGAAGCAGATTGCCGACTTTGCCCGTTGTGCCACGCTGGCCAAGGAGGCGGGGTACGACGGCGTTGAAGTCATGGGCTCGGAAGGTTATTTCATCAACCAGTTTCTGGTTGCCCATGTGAACAAGCGTACTGACCGTTGGGGCGGCAGCTACGAAAACCGCATGCGCCTGCCAGTCGAGATTGTGCGCCGGGTCCGTGAAGCGGTTGGCCCGGAGTTCATCATCATTTATCGCTTGTCGATGCTGGACCTGGTCGAGGGCGGCAGCACCTGGGATGAAATCGTCATGCTCGCCAAGGCGATTGAGAAGGCCGGTGCGACCATCATCAACACCGGTATCGGCTGGCATGAGGCGCGGATTCCGACCATCGCCACCAAGGTGCCGCGTGGTGCCTTTGCCAAGGTCACCGCCAAGCTCAAGGGCGAGGTGTCCATCCCGCTGGTCACCACCAACCGCATCAACACGCCGGAGCTGGCTGACCAGCTGCTGGCCGACGGCGCCGCGGACATGATCTCCATGGCGCGTCCGTTCCTCGCTGATCCCGAGTTCGTCAACAAGGCGGCCGCCGGCCGCGCCGATGAGATCAACACCTGCATCGGTTGTAACCAGGCCTGCCTGGATCACACCTTTGGTGGCAAGTTGACCAGCTGCCTGGTGAACCCGCGTGCCTGTTACGAGACCGAACTGAACTTCATTCCGACCACCCAGGTGAAGAACATTGCCGTGGTGGGGGCTGGTCCGGCGGGTCTGGCGGCCGCGACCGTTGCTGCCGAGCGCGGCCACAACGTTACCCTGTTTGATGCTGCCGACAAGATTGGTGGTCAGTTCAATATCGCCAAGCTGGTGCCCGGCAAGGAAGAGTTTTACGAGACCCTGCGCTACTTCGCCAAGCGGATCGAGAAGACCGGGGTCAAGCTGGAGCTCAACCGCCGTGTCGATGTGAGTGATCTGACCGAGTTCGACGAGGTGATTCTGGCGACCGGGATCGTGCCGCGCACACCGGATATCCCGGGTATCGACAACCCCAAGGTGATTGGCTATCTGGACGCTATTGAGCAGCGCAAGCCGGTAGGTCAGAAGGTGGCGGTCATCGGTGCTGGCGGTATCGGCTTTGATGTGTCCGAAATGATCACCCATCAGGGCACCAGTCCGAGCCAGGACATTGACCTGTTCTGGAAGGAGTGGGGGATCGACCCGAATCTCGAAGCCCGTGGCGGTATCGCCGGCGTCCAGCCGCAGCCGCATCCGCCGGCGCGTGAGGTTTATCTACTGCAGCGCAAGACCAGCAAGGTCGGTAACGGCCTGGGCAAGACCACTGGCTGGATTCACCGTGCAGGCCTGAAGAGCAAGCAGGTACAGATGCTCAACTCGGTCAACTACCTGAAGGTGGATGACGAAGGGCTGCACATCAGCATTGGCGAGAATGGCGAGCCGAAGGTGCTGGCGGTTGATACCATCATTTTGTGCGCCGGTCAGGAACCGTTGCGTGAACTGCAGGCCGGTCTGGTGGCCGCCGGCAAGAACGTGCACCTGATTGGCGGTGCCGATGTGGCGGCTGAACTGGATGCCAAGCGCGCCATCGATCAGGGCTCGCGCCTGGCGGCAGCCATCTGAGGCGCTGGCCGCCGGTGCCTTGCAATGGGGTGCCGGCGGCCCAAAAAGTGCGACGGATTCGGCTTTTTCAGCTTCAACTCCACGGCGCCTGCGGGCCCCTTGCCAAGTCGGTCACACACGACATGGAACCTTTTGCCTACACTGTGAGACTGATGAGGGATCAGGGACAGCCAAGTCCCGCGTAGGGACAAGCCGCTGCAGGGCGAGGAGATTGAATGATGAGCACGGCAGCCAAGCCGTTACTGACCGAAGCGGTCATGTTCTTTTCCGAACGTGGGATCAGCAAGGAAATGCTGTTCCCCGAGTTCGAGGCATTGCTGGATGGTCTGGTTGCCTCCCCCGAATTTGCTGACGAAACCGTGGAAGCGGTGTTTTTGCAGATCAACGCCCGTCTGCAGGTGCGTGCCGCGGTGTTTTTTACCCTGGATTTTGACCTCGACGGCTACGTCAACCGCCTGTGGAACATGCCGCTGCGGCAGATCGCCGAGCGCGCCGAGCGCGGGCCGGACATGGGCGGCGGCCCCATTCGACTGGTGTGCCTGGGTTACAACAAGCAACCGCAGTACCGGCCCATGCTGTGGAAGCCGGGACAGCGAGCCGGCACTAACGATCTGGCGCTGGTCAAGGATGCCGTAGCACGTAACTCTCTGGGCATTCTTGGTGAAGACGAGGAAACCCTGGGTGTGATTTCGCCCGAGCGTCTGAATATCGCTGCCGAGGATGCCTGGTATGGCGGTGGCAATATCGTCGGCGGCGTCGCGGCGGAAGCTGCGGTTGCTGAAGAAGCTCAGGCCCAGCAGGAAAAGCACGACCGCGAGGTGCGCGAGTATCGCCAACAGATCGAGCTGCTGAATAACCGCTTGCGCGCGCTGACGCTGGAGAAAGAGCAGGCGCTGGTGGAGCTGCGCGGTACCCATGCCGAACACCTGGAAATCGTGCAAGGGGAACTGCTGGATATCAAGCAGGAGCTGGCCCAGCAGCAGAAGGTCAACGCCCACCTCAAGCGCGAACTGAGCAAGGCGCAAAGTCGGTCATCGACCGACATCGACTGACCCTGCTGCTCAGGCTGGCCAGGCGTCATCCACACAGAGCAGCCGTTCGGCGCTCAAGCTGTCATCCCCCGCCGCACAGAACATGCGCGCTCGATGTCGCCCCAGGCGCTGGCAAAGCGCACGCATGTCAGCGGGGCTGAGCGCTTCGGCAGCGTCGGCTGCCGGTGGCATTAACCATTCCTTATGCGGGAGCTGCAGCCAGCGCGAGCGTGCGGGCAGCGTCTTCAGGGCGCGTACCGGGCACCAGTGCAGGGGCCTGGGTGGTGCAAGACCGCCGGCTGGCAGCGGCATTGGCTGATCCAGCGGCGTGAACAACCCACCCTGCAACCAGGCGGCCGAGACCTCGGGCAGCGGCAGCGCCCGATGGGCGGTGGCAAGCTCGGGCAGGCGCTGGCTGAGTGGCAACTGGTGCTGAATCAGGCGAGACAGCTTGTGGGCCAGGGTGTCGCGGGTATCAATGCCCCACCAGTGCTGGGGGGCACTGCAATGCTGCAACGGGTCGTGCAGGTCGGCGCGGCCCAGGTAGAACTTGACCGCCAGCTCCAAATGCACGATGGCACCGTCGGCCGCCTGTATCACCAGATCCATTTCACCCAGCGTGTGCGCGCCGCGGCGCAAGGCGATATTGTGGGCCAGAATGCGCGTGTCCGGCGCCAGGGTCAGCAGGGCGTGCCAGAGGCGCTCGTAGTGGCTGCCGAGACGTCGGTCCGGCGAGTCGCTGAACAGCTCGGCCAGGCGGTGCGGGGCTGCATCCAGCAGACTCAGCTGATGCCAGAGCTGATCCGGATCCTGACGCCAGACAGAGTCCTGCAGCGGATCGCGCATGGGCAGTAATTGACCGTCAAGCAGCGCCGGGCTGGCGGCTACCCAGGCCAGGTCGCGGACAAGCGGGTTGTGAAAACGCGGTGGCATCGCGGCTCCCGTATTTGCCAGTCACAGCTGGCTGCGGAATAATCGGCGCGTGCCCCAAGTCTCGGGCATCTCACAGACGAACGCAAAGGGGTGGTATGGATCAGTTCCGCAACATCGGTCTCATTGGACGTCTGGGCAGCGGGCGTGTGGTCGATACCCTCAAGCGGCTCAAGCGATTTTTGCTCGACACCGGACATACCGTGATTCTGGAAGACGCGGTGGCGGAGTTGCTGCCGGGCCACCAGCAGCAGGTGTGCTCGCGCAAGATGATGGGCGAGATCTGCGACCTGGTGATTGTAGTCGGCGGCGATGGCAGCCTGCTTGGCGCCGCGCGTGCGCTGTGCCGTTACAACATCCCGGTACTGGGCGTGAACCGCGGCGGGCTGGGTTTTCTGACCGATATTCCGCCAGATGAACTCGAGGCGCGCGTAGGCGAGGTGCTGGCCGGCAAGTACATGGTCGAAACGCGCTTTCTGCTGGACGCCTTTGTGCGCCGCGGCGAAGAGCAACTGGGCACCAGTGAAGCCTTGAACGATGTGCTGCTGCACCCGGGCAAGTCGGCGCGGATGATCGAGTTTGAACTCTATGTTGACGGCCAGTTTGTCTACAGTCAGAAGTCGGATGGCCTGATTGTGGCCACCCCAACCGGCTCGACCGCCTACTCACTGTCGGCCGGCGGGCCGATCATGCATCCCAAGCTGGATGCCGTGGTGCTGGTGCCGATGTTTCCGCATACGCTGTCCAGCCGCCCGATCGTGGTGGACGGCAACAGCGAACTGAAGATCATCATTTCCAAGCAGAGCGGTATCTATCCGCAGGTCAGCTGCGATGGTCAGGTGCACATGTCCTGCGCACCCGGCGACAGCATTACCATCCGCAAAAAACCGCAGAAGCTGCGGCTTTTGCATCCGCTTGATCATAACTTCTACGCCATTTGCCGCAGCAAGCTCGGTTGGTCCAGCCGCCTGACGGAGCAGTAAGGTGAGCGACGCCGAGCTCGACCGGGGCTATGACATCATCGGCGATGTGCACGGCTGTGCGCATACTCTCGAACGCCTGTTGGAGCAGATGGGCTACCGCCGCCTGAACGGCGTCTGGCAGCATCCGCGCAGGCAGGCGCTGTTTCTCGGCGATATCATTGATCGCGGCCCGCGTATTCGCGAGGCGCTGCACCTGGTGCGGGACATGGTTGAAGCGGGGCAGGCGCGCTGCATCATGGGCAACCACGAATTCAACGCCATCTGCTGGGAGACGCCAGCGCCGCCGGGCAGCGGTCGCAGCTACCTGCGCGAGCATACCGAGCGGCATCATCGTCTGATTGGCGACACCTTGGCGCAATTCGACGCCTGGCCGCAGGAGTGGCGGGAGTTTGTCCAGTGGTTCGGCGATCTGCCGCTGTTTCTGGATATGGGCCCGTTTCGGTTGGTGCACGCCTGCTGGGACAGCAGCCTGATCGAGCCGCTGCGTCAGGATTACCCGGACGGCCGCATAGACGACGCGTTTCTGATGGGCTCGGCGCACTGGGGCAGCTTCCCGGCGCAGACCTTTGACCGGCTGCTGCGTGGCACCGACATGCGCTTGCCGCACGGCATCACCATGACAGGGAAAGACGGTTTTACCCGCGCGTTCTTCCGCACCAAATTCTGGGAGGAGGCGCCAGAAACCTACGGCGATGTGGTCTTTCAGCCCGATGCCTTGCCGGAGCCGGTGGCGGAAAAGCCGCTGACCGAGCAGCAGAAAAGCGACTTGATGCTGTACCGACCGCACGACCCCTTGCTGTTTGTCGGCCATTACTGGCAGCAGGGTACGCCCCGGCCGATTCGACCGAATCTGGCCTGCTTGGACTACAGCGCCGTGAAATACGGCAAGCTGGTGGCCTATCGCTGGAGCGGCGAAACCCGTCTGGAACGCGATCACTTTGTCTGGGTCGAAGTACCGCAAATGAACTGAAGCGAGGCTCGCCATGCTCAAGGCGCTAACCCGTCCGTTGAACGAAGACCTGTCCGCGTTGGCACGCTTTCTGCGCCAGCGCGGGGTCGTGCACCGTATTGCCGAGGAACGTGGCGAGCAAGTGGTCTGGGTGGTGGATGAAGCCAGTGCGCAGATTGTCCGTAGTCTGTATGAGCAGGGCATGGATGCGTTGCCGCAATCGGGTGGTGATCCACGTCCACCTAGCCCGGCTGCACAGTTCTGGCGTCAGGCCCACCGGTTGATTCCGGTTACGCTCGGTGTGCTGGTAATCACTGCGGTGGTCGCGCTGCTGACCAGTATGGGCAGCGATGTTCGCCAGGTGGTGATGTTCACCTTTACGCCGCTTGAGCCCAGCGGGTATCTGGCTGAACAGCCGGATATGAGCCAGTGGTGGCGCTTGATCACGCCGATCTTTCTGCATTTTGGGATCATGCACCTGGCGTTCAACGCGCTCTGGTACTGGGAGTTGGGCCGGCGCATCGAAATGCGCTCCGGCGGGCTGTGGCTGCTGGGTCTGACGCTGCTGATCGGTCTGGTCTCCAATACCGCGCAGTGGCTGTGGAGTGGTAACAGCAGCCTGTTTGGCGGGCTCTCGGGCGTGCTGTACGGTCTGCTTGGCTATTGCTGGCTATACCAGAAGCTGGCGCCCAACGTGTTCTTTGACCTGCCACGTGGTGTCATCATCATGATGCTGGCCTGGCTGGTGCTGTGCATGACCGGGCTGATTACGCTGCTGGGATTTGGCGCCATCGCCAATGCCGCGCATGTCAGCGGCCTTGTTACGGGCTGTCTGATCGGCGCCGCGGCAGGTGTGTTGCAGCGCCAGCGGCAGGTACAATAGCGACTTTCACTCATCCAGCGGGAGACCCGATGACAACCTTCGTCGAGATGCTGCGCAACATCAGCCCGGAAATCTATCAAAGCCTCAAGCTGGCCGTGGAGATCGGCAAATGGCCGGACGGGCGCAAGCTGACGCAGGAGCAGAAGGAACTCTGCCTGCAGGCGATGATTGCCTGGGAGCAGGACAATCTGCCGGAAGAGGAGCGCACCGGGTACATGGGGCCGCAAGGCTGCAAGTCGCAGGAGCAGGAAATTCCCAATATTCTGTTTTCGACCCGCTCGGAGACCTTGCATTGAGCCAGCTGCAGTTTCAGGGCGGCGTCAGCAAGATGCGCGGCCAGCTAGAGTCGCCCGAGACGCCGGTGACCTACAGCTTGCCCATCGGTGATGAGCAGGTGCCGCTCAACGCGTTGCTCGGCAAGACACTGCGTCTGGAAGCGCTGGGCGTGATCAACTGCGTGCATTGCGGCCGCAAGACCAAGAAAAGCTTCAGCCAGGGCTACTGCTACCCGTGCTTTACCAAGCTGGCGCAGTGCGATGTCTGCATCATGAGCCCGGAGAAGTGCCACTATGATCAGGGCACCTGCCGCGAGCCGGCCTGGGGTGAGCAGTTTTGCATGACCGATCACATTGTCTATCTGGCCAATTCGTCAGGATTGAAGGTGGGCATTACCCGCGCCACCCAGATTCCGACCCGCTGGATTGATCAGGGCGCAAGCCAGGCCCTGCCGATCATGCGAGTAGCCACCCGCCAGCAGTCCGGCCTGGTCGAAGACCTGCTGCGTCAGCAGGTGGCAGACAAGACCAACTGGCGCGCACTGCTCAAGGGTGACCCTGAACCGCTGGATCTGTGCGCCGAGCGTGATCGCCTGCTGGATAACGCGGAGGCGGGCCTCAGTGAGCTGCAGTCGCGCTTCGGCTTGCAGGCAATTCAGTTGCTGCCCCAGGCCGAGGCGCTGGCGATTCGCTATCCGGTCGAGCAGTACGTGGCCAAGCCGCAATCGGCCAACCTGGACAAGGAGCCGGTGCTGGAAGGCACGCTGCTTGGCATCAAGGGGCAGTACCTGCTGCTCGACACTGCAGTGATCAACATTCGCAAATACACAGCCTACCAACTGGCCTTCAGCGCCGGTTGAGCCATAACGGCAGGGCCGCCCTGCAGCGGGGCGGCCGAACACGATTTCACCGGCCGACGCCGGCCGCAGCGGAGCTCTGATATGCGTACCGAACAACCCAAGACGATATACCTCAAGGACTACCAGGCCCCGGATTACTGGATCGATGAGACCCAGTTGACCTTCGAGCTGTTCGAGGATCATGCGCTGGTGCACAGCCGTCTCGCTTTGCGCCTGAACAGCGACCGTCACGGCGCCGGCGCGCTGCCTGCGCTGGTACTGGACGGCCAGGAGCTGGCGCTGCTCAAGGTGGTGCTGGACGACCAGGAACTGGGCGAGGGCGAGTATCAGGTCGATGAAGACAGCCTTAGCCTGCAGCCAGCAGCGGCAACCTTCGAGCTGGCCCTGACCACCCGCATCGAGCCGCAGAACAATACTGCGCTGGAAGGACTCTACAAGTCTGGCAGCATGTTCTGCACCCAGTGCGAGGCCGAAGGCTTCCGCAAGATTACCTACTACCTCGACCGCCCGGATGTGATGAGCCGCTTCACCACCACGGTGATCGCCGAGCGTGAGCGCTATCCGGTGCTGCTGTCCAACGGCAACCCGATTGCCTCCGGCGAGCACGAAGGCGGTCGCCACTGGGTCAGCTGGGAAGACCCGTTCCCCAAGCCAGCCTACCTGTTTGCCCTGGTGGCTGGTGATCTGTGCCTGCTTCAGGACAGCTTTACCACCATGAGCGGGCGCACCATTGACCTGCGCATCTACGTCGAGCCGGAAAACCGCACCCAGTGCGACCACGCCATGGACAGCCTCAAGCGCTCCATGCGCTGGGACGAGGAGGTCTATGGCCGCGAGTACGACCTGGATATCTTCATGATCGTTGCCGTCAATGACTTCAACATGGGCGCGATGGAGAACAAGGGCCTCAATATCTTCAACTCCAGCTGCGTGCTGGCGCACCAGGATACGGCGACCGACATGGCCTTTCAGCGGGTCGAGGCGGTAGTAGCGCACGAATACTTCCATAACTGGTCCGGCAACCGGGTGACCTGTCGCGACTGGTTCCAGCTGTCGCTTAAGGAAGGCTTTACCGTCTTCCGCGACTCGGAATTCTCTGCCGACATGAACTCGCGTACGGTCAAGCGTATCGAGGATGTCACCTTCCTGCGTGCCAACCAGTTTGCCGAAGACGCCGGCCCGATGGCGCATCCGGTGCGCCCGGACTCCTTTATCGAGATCTCCAACTTCTACACCCTGACCGTCTACGAGAAGGGCGCCGAAGTCGTGCGCATGCTGCATACCCTGCTGGGTGAAGAGGGCTTCCGCAAGGGCACCGACTTGTACTTCGAGCGTCACGACGGTCAGGCGGTCACCTGCGATGACTTTATCAAGGCGCTGGAAGACGCCAACGGTGCCGACTTTACCCAATTTAAACGCTGGTACAGCCAGGCCGGTACGCCGCGTTTGAGCGTCACAGCTGACTACGATGCGACCAAGCGCGAGTTCCGCCTACATTTCACTCAGGTTTGTCCGCCCACACCGGGCCAACCCGACAAGCTCCCGCAGGTCATCCCGGTGCGCATGGCGCTGCTGGACCGTGACGGCAAGGAGATGGCGCTGCAGCTCAATGGCGAGGCGCTTGGCAATGAGGCTGTTGTATCCATCACCGAAGCCGAGCAGACGCTGGTATTCGAGAATGTGCCGACCAGCCCGCTGCCGTCTCTGCTGCGCGGCTTCTCGGCTCCGGTCAAGCTGAGCTATCCCTACAGCCGCGATGATCGGGTGTTCCTCGCCAAGCACGATCCGGACGGCTTCAATCGCTGGGAGGCGGCGCAGGGGCTGGCGGTAGACGTGCTGCAGGGGCTGGTTGATATTCACCGTGCCGGACGCCCGTTGAACCTGGACCAGCGGCTGGTCGATGTGATGCGCAGTGTGATTACCGATGCCGAGCTGGACGCCGCCATGGTGGCAGAGATTATTCGCCTGCCGTCCGAAGCCTATCTGGTCGAATTGGCCGAGGTGGCCGACATTGATGCCATCCACTTTGCCCGCGAGTGGCTGCGCCGTGCGCTGGCCGTGGCGCTGCGTGACGACATGGCTGCCCGCTATCAGGCCCTGGCAGCGGCCGGGGCAGGGGAGTTCAGTGCCAGCGCTCCGGCTATGGCTGACCGTAGTCTGAAAAACAGCTTGCTGGGGTACCTGATGCTGACGGGCGAGCAGCAGGTGCTGGGCTGGTGCGTGCGCCAGTTTGTCGAGGCCAGCAACATGACTGACCGCCAGGCTGCGTTGGTCGCGCTGGTCAACTCGCCCTTCGAGCAGCAGCGCGAAGCCGCACTGGCTGACTTTGCCGAACGCTGGTCCGCCTATCCGCTGGTGATGGACCAGTGGTTCAGTATTCAGGCCATGGCCAGTCAGCCCGGTGCGTTGGAGCGGGTCGAGAAGCTGATGGGGCACCCGCTGTTTACCCTGCGTAACCCGAACAAGGTGCGTGCGCTGATCGGGGCGTTCGTCAATCAGAATCTCTCCAACTTCCACGCCATCGATGGCAGCGGCTATGCCTTCCTGGCAGATCGCATCATCGACCTGGATCGCAGCAATCCGCAGATCGCCTCGCGTCTGGTCACGCCGCTGAGCCGCTGGCGCAAGTTTGATGACGAGCGTCAGGCGCTGATGCGCGGGCAGCTGTCGCGCATTTTGGCGGAGAAGCTGTCGCCCGATGTCTATGAGGTGGTGAGCAAGTCGCTGGCCTGACCGGCAATGGCGAGTCCAGGAGCGCCAGCCGTCTGGCGCGCGGCTCTTGAACTCGCCGGCAATAAATGAGTTACTCAGCACGCGCAAGCGTGAAATTTTAATAAAAAATTACCGACAGGTATTTGTACCCGGCCCGAGAGGTCTCTAATATGCCCTGTCCGCTGGCGGAATGACTGCATGGCTGCGCCTGCGCTGCAGCAGGTCCCATGTGGCGACAACATGCTTCCCGTAGCGGAGCAACACCTATAAAAACAAAGAGGGGTGGTGTTTATGCGTAAGCCGTCTACCTGGCGTGCTTCACTCGCAACCCGCGCAGCTGTCTCACTGCGGGGTTCGTATCTCAAGAAAGCGTTTTCTGTTTCTGCGTTGGCCTCTGCCGTAATGTTGTCCGGCTTGGGCGCGCTCGGCTCTGCTGCCGTACAGGCCAATGACACTGTCGGTGAAGCGGTGCAACCGGCCATTCAATCTCCCTTGGCTGCGCATACGCTGTTGATCGACGCCGCTGTGGTGGGTGATCGTCTGGTTGCTGTCGGCAGTCGGGGGCACATTGTCTATTCCGATGATCAGGGCAAGAGCTGGACCCAGGCTGAGGTGCCGGTACGTCAGCTGCTGACCGCCGTGTACTTTGTTGACGACAAGCGCGGCTGGGCGGTTGGTCATGACTCCCTGATTCTGAACACCACCGACGGTGGCGCCACCTGGGCGATGCAGTATCGCGACCCGGAGCTGGACCAGCCGGTCGACCCGGACGGCCCCAGCCTGCTCGAGCGTCCGCTGATGGACGTCTGGTTCCGTGATGCCAACACCGGCTTTGCTATCGGCGCCTATGGCACCTTCCTGCGCACCGACGATGGCGGCCAGACCTGGGAAGATCGCACCTACGACATCGACAACCCCGATGGCTTCCATTACAACGCCATGGCCGAGGTCAAGGGCGCGGGTCTGTTCATCGCCGGTGAGATGGGCACGCTGTACCGCTCACCTGACTTTGGTGATACCTGGGAAACCCTGACCGATCTGCCCTATGACGGCTCCTGGTTTGGTGTGTCCGGTACGGCGCAAAACAACGTCGTACTGGTCTGGGGTCTGCGTGGCAACATGTTCCGTTCCACCGACTTTGGTGACAGCTGGCAGCAGGTTGAGCTGAATACTCCCAACAACGGCCCGCTGGAGGCGACTCTGCTGGGTGGTGGTGTGTCTGCTGGTGGCGCGGTAGCGGTTGTGGGCGCCGGTGGCGTCGTCGTCACCAGCGACAACGGCGGCCGCAGCTTTGACGTCATGACCCGTCCGGACCGCGTGGCACTGGCTTCGGCCCGTGTGCTGAGCAACGGCGAACTGCTGCTGGTAGGCCAGCATGGTGTTGTCACCATGCCTGCCGACGCACTGCACGCGCACTGATAATAATTACAAGCCAGGAGAATCTGGATGTCCTTTGACCAGAAAGATGCCCCCTTCATGGAGCGGTTGGTCTTCAACAACCGCCTTGCAGTGGTGGTTCTGTTTACCCTCGTTTCACTGTTTCTCGGTTATCAGGCGCTGCAGGTACGGCCCGATACCAGCTTTGCCAAGATGATTCCGCTTGAGCACCCGTACATCGTCAACATGCTCGAGCACCAGCACGATCTCGCCAACCTCGGTAACTCCATCCGCATCGCGGTGGCCATTGAAGACGGCGACATCTTTAGCTCCGAATACATGGAAACCCTCAAGCAGATCAACGACGAGGTGTTCTTCCTGCCCGGCGTTGATCGTTCCAACCTGCGCTCGCTGTGGACGCCGAACGTACGCTGGACCGAGGTAACCGAATACGGCTTTGACGGTGGTCCGGTCACCAACCATCCGTCTTACACCAATGAGCAGGACCTGGAAGAGCTACGCGCCAACGTGCTTAAGTCGGGTGAGATCGGTCGTCTGGTGGCCAACAACTTCAAGTCGAGCATCATCGAGGTGCCGCTGCAGGAGTTCTATCCGAACCCGGAGAATCAGAGCGAGCTGCTGCGTCTGGATTACAAGGAGTTCTCCCATCAGCTGGAAGAAAAGATCCGTGATCGCTTCCAGAACGAAAATCCGAACATCAAGATTCACATCGTTGGTTTCGCCAAGAAAGTGGGTGACCTGATCGATGGTCTGATCGGCGTGGTTGGCTTCTTTGCCATCGCTTTCGCCATCACCTTCGTGATGCTGTATCTGTTCACCTGGTGTATCCGCAGTACCGTATCGGTACTGGTGACTACCGTGATTGCGGTGATCTGGCAGCTGGGTCTGATCAACCTGGTCGGTTTCGGGATTGACCCGTACTCCATGCTTGTGCCGTTCCTGATCTTCGCTATCGGTATTTCCCATGGCGTGCAGAAGATCAACGGTATCGCGCTGCAATCCGGTGGTGCCGACAACGCGTTGATGGCGGCTCGACTGACCTTCCGTCAACTGTTCCTGCCGGGCATGATCGCGATTCTGGCCGATGCGGTTGGCTTTATTACCCTGCTGATCATCGATATCGGCGTGATCCACGAACTGGCGATTGGTGCCTCCATCGGTGTTGCCGTGATCGTCTTTACCAACCTGATCATGCTGCCGGTCACCATCTCCTATCTGGGTATCAGCAAGAAGGCCGTCGAGCGCTCCAAGCGCGATGCGGTGCGTGAACACCCGTTCTGGCGCTTCCTGTCTAACGTGGCTCACCCGAATGTGGCGCCTTGGCTGGTGATCATCGCGCTGGTCGGCGGCGTCAGCTGCTTCATGTACCAGAAGGCGAACATCAAGATCGGCGATCTGGATGCCGGTGCGCCCGAGCTGCACCCGGATTCGCGCTACAACCTGGATAACGACTTTATCATCAGCAACTACACCACCAGTTCCGACATTCTGGTGGTGATGGTCAGCACGCCGCCGGAGAAGTGCTCTGCCTACGAAACCATGGAAGCCATCGACCAGCTGCAATGGAAGATGCAGAACCTGGAAGGGGTGCAGTCCGCGGTATCGCTGGTTACCGTCGCAAAACAGGTGATCATGGGCTCCAACGAGGGCAACCTGAAGTGGCAGAGCCTGTCGCGTAATCAGGACGTACTGAACAACGCCATCAGCCGCGCGCCATCCGGCATGTTCAACGCGGCCTGTTCGCTGGCGCCGGTGATGATCTTCCTGGATGACCACAAAGCCGACACCCTGACCCGCGCCACCGATGCGGTCAAGGAGTTCGCGGCCGAGTACAACACCGACGATATGACCTTCAAGCTGGCTGCAGGCAACGCCGGTATCGAAGCGGCCACCAACGAGATCATCTCCAGCTCGGAGGCGACCATCCTGGTGCTGGTGTATATCTGGGTAGGCGTGATGTGCATGATCACCTTCCGCTCGCTGCCGGCAACCATCTGCATCGTGCTGCCGCTGGTCCTTACCTCGGTGATGGGGAACGCGCTGATGGCCTTCCTCGGCATTGGCATGAAGGTGGCAACGCTGCCGGTGATCGCGTTGGGTGTAGGTATTGGTGTGGACTACGGCATCTACATCTACAGCCGCCTGGAGACCTTCCTGCGTCAGGGTATGCCGCTGCAGGAGGCGTACTACGAGACCCTGCGCTCGACGGGTAAGGCGGTACTCTTTACCGGCCTGTGTCTGGCGATCGGCGTAGCGACCTGGATTTTCTCGGCGATCAAGTTCCAGGCCGACATGGGGCTGATGCTGACCTTCATGTTCCTGGTCAACATGATCGGTGCGATGCTGCTGCTGCCGGCACTGGCGCGCTTCCTGATCAACCCGGAGAAGGTCCGCCGCTCCAAGGGCAGCAAGCTGTCTCACTGAGGCGACTGACTGACCTGCAAGGCCCGCCAATTCGGCGGGCCTTGTTGTTTTTGCGTGGCTTAAAGAGTGATTCTCGGGACAATATTGCAGCTAAAAGTGGTGATTCCGCATCAATATTGTGATTAACAAAAGATAACCGTCAGCCGTTGGCGCTGGCCCCCTTGCCTCGTTACCATGATCTACTAAGCGCACCAGCGCAGAAGATTGATAACAATAAGGGGGATTGGTGTATGCGTGAGCCCACTCGTCGGCGCACTCAAACGACTCTGCCGGCCGTGTCCGGCCACCGGGCGCAGTTACGCAAACTGTTCTTTTCAATTCGCATGCTGTCTGCTGCCAGTCTCAGTGCCGCACTCTGTGCTGCACCGGTAGCGCTCGCTGCTGACACCGTTGCCGAGGCACCCAAACCGGCTGTCAAATCCGAGCTGGCCAGTCACACGCTGCTGCTCGATGTCGCTGCCGCGGGTGATCGCCTGGTCGCTGTGGGTAGCCGTGGCCATATCGTCTATTCAGATGACCAGGGTGCCAGCTGGACTCAGGCCGAGGTTCCGGTCCGTCAACTGCTGACCTCGGTTTTCTTCGTCGATGCCAACAACGGCTGGGCGGTAGGCCATGACTCCGTCATCCTGCACACCTCGGATGCCGGCACGAACTGGGAGATGCAATACCGCGACCCCGAGCTGGACATGCCTGAAGACCCCAACGGCCCCGGCCTGCTGGAACGTCCGCTGATGGATGTCTGGTTCCGTGATGCCAACACCGGCTTTGCCTTCGGCGCCTACGGTATCTATCTGCGTACCGATGACGGTGGCGAGAGCTGGGAAGACCTTTCCTTCGACATCGACAACCCTGACGGCTTCCACTACAACGCGGTCACCGCGGTGGAAGGTGCCGGTCTGCTGCTGGCCGGCGAAATGGGCACCCTGTATCGCTCGCCTGATTACGGCGACACCTGGGAAACCCTGCAGAACTCTCCCTACGATGGCACCTGGTTCGGCGCTGCCGGCACCGGTGAGGCCAACCAGGTTCTGGTCTGGGGCCTGCGCGGCAACATGTTCCGCTCTACCGACTTTGGCGACAGCTGGGAGCAGGTCGAGCTTCATACACCGAATAACGGTCCGCTGGAAGCCACGCTGCTTGGCGGCACCCTGTCTGCCGGCGACAGCCTGGCAGTGGTCGGTGCCGGCGGCGTAGTGCTGACCAGCAACAACCACGGTGAGAGCTTCGACGTGGCTGTACGCCCCGACCGCGTAGCGCTGGCAACCGCCAAGTATCTGCCTGATGGCCAGATGCTGCTGGTCGGTCAGCACGGTGTGGTCAAGGCATCCCCCAAGGGTCTGCCCAACATTCAATAAGAATTAGCTGCCAGGAGAGTCTGGATGTCCAAGCATCATCAGGAGACGAGCGCTCCCTTTGTGGAGCGGTTGATCTTCAATAACCGCATTGTCGTATTGCTACTGTTTTCGCTGCTGACCCTGTTCTTCGGGTATCAGGCCGCGCAGGTTAAGCCCGACACCAGCTTCGAGAAGATGATTCCTCTCAAGCACCCCTACATCGCCAACATGATCGAGCACCAGAATGATCTGCCGAACCTCGGCAACACCATTCGTATTGCGGTGGCGATCAAGGACGGCGACATCTTCTCCACCGAGTACATGGAAACCCTCAAGCGCATCAACGATGAGGTGTTCTTCCTGCCGGGTGTAGACCGTTCCAACCTGCGTTCGCTGTGGACGCCGAATGTGCGCTGGACCGAGGTGACGGAGTACGGCTTTGACGGCGGCCCGGTGGCCAATCGTCCGGCGTACCTGAGTGAAGCGGATCTGGACGAGCTGCGGGAAAACGTACTCAAGTCCGGTGAAATCGGTCGGCTGGTGGCGAACAACTTCAAGTCGACCATCATCGACATCCCGCTGCAGGAAGCCTATCCCAACCCGGAAAACCAGGGTGAGCTGATCCAGCTGGATTACGGTGACTTCTCGCGTCAGCTGGAAGAGAAGATTCGTACCGAGTTCCAGGGCGAAAACCCGAACATCCAGATCCACATTGTCGGTTTTGCCAAGAAGGTCGGTGACCTGATCGACGGCATCATCAAGGTGGTGATGTTCTTCGGTGCTGCGCTGCTGATCACCTTCGTGCTGCTGCTGATCTTTACCCGCTGCTTCAAGAGCTCGCTGACGACACTGGTTTGCTCGGTGATTGCAGTGGTATGGCAGCTTGGTTTGCTGCGCACGCTTGGCTTTGGTCTGGACCCGTACTCGATTCTGGTGCCGTTCCTGGTGTTCGCCATCGGTATCTCTCACGGTGTGCAGATCATCAATGGTATGGCGATCGAATACACCGGGGCCGACGACGCGCAAACCGCTGCCCGCCGAGCCTTCCGTGCGTTGTACATTCCGGGCATCGTGGCGCTGATCTCTGACGCCGTGGGTTTTGTGACCCTGCTGCTGATCGAGATCGAGGTTATTCGCGAGCTGGGTATCGCGGCCTCTGTCGGTGTGGGTGTGATCATCCTGACCAACCTGATGCTGCTGCCGATTCTGATGTCCTACATCGGTATCAGCCGCGGCGCTGTTGAGCGTAACCGTAACCTGGCCAATCGTCCGCAGAAGCTGTGGCTGACGATCTCGCGCTTTGCCCACCCGACCGTCGCGCCGATCTCCATTGTGCTGGCCATTGGTGCCTTTGCCTTCGGTATCTACCACGGCAAGAACGTCGCCATCGGTGACCTTGATCCGGGTGCGCCGGAGCTGCGTGCCGACTCGCGTTACAACCTCGACAACCAGTTCATCATCGAAAACTACTCTACCAGCTCCGATATTCTGGTGGTCATGGTCAAGACGCCGGCAGAGCGCTGCTCCGCCTACGAGACCATGGAAGCCATCGATCAGCTGGAGTGGCGCATGAACAACCTGGACGGCGTGCAATCAGCGGTATCGCTGGTGACCGTCGCCAAACAGGTGATCATGGGTAACAACGAGGGCAACCTGAAGTGGCAGACCCTGTCGCGCAACCAGGACAATCTGAACAACGCCATCAGCCGTGCGCCGTCTGGCATGTTCAACTCGGCCTGTTCGCTGGCACCGGTCATGATCTTCCTGGATGACCACAAGGCCGAAACCCTGCAGCGCGCAACCGCCGCAGTGGAAGAGTTTGCTGCCGAGCACAACACCGACGATATGCAGTTCCTGCTGGCGGCCGGTAACGCCGGTATCGAAGCGGCGACCAACGTCGTGATCGAAGCGTCGCAGACCAAAATGCTGCTGACCGTGTACGCGGTGGTGATCCTGATGTGTCTGATCACCTTCCGTTCGATCCGTGCGGTGCTGTGTATCATCATCCCGCTGGCGTTGACCTCGGTGCTGGCCAACGCACTGATGGCCTTCCTCGGCATTGGTGTGAAGGTAGCAACCCTGCCGGTAATTGCCCTGGGTGTGGGTATCGGGGTGGACTACGGCATCTATATTTACAGCCGTCTGGAAACCTATCTGCGTCAGGGCCTGCCGCTGCAGGAAGCCTACTATGAAACCCTGAAGACCACGGGTAAGGCAGTGACCTTCACCGGCTTTACCCTGGCCATCGGTGTGGCCACCTGGATCTTCTCCGCGATCAAGTTCCAGGCTGACATGGGTATCCTGCTGACCTTTATGTTCCTGTGGAACATGTTCGGCGCCCTGTGGCTGCTGCCGGCGCTGGCTCGCTTCTTGATCCGTCCGGACAAGCTGCGTAGCTGAGTGAATTGAGCTGCACAAAAAAATCGCCTTCGGGCGGTTTTTTTGTGGGCGATATTTAGGGGGCGGTACGGAGTTTCAGGGTGCACGTGCTGCTTGGCGCTTCAATGGGGTGGTGGAGTGTGCACCCGGGGTTCGTCCCGTTTACGCGGGCGAGTAGCGCAGGGCTGGCGGGGAAAAGGACGGCAGCCTGTTTGAGGAGCGCAGCGACGAGTTCTGCCGGCCCCCGTCAGA
>NZ_LMAZ01000001.1:1337451-1693081 GCF_003444685.1 Pseudomonas abyssi
GGGATTGCCAAGGGGGGCTGGGCAAGCAGCCCCCCTTGGCTCGCCGTGAAGGCGAAAAGAGGACAAGACGGCAGCGCGTCCGCGACTTGAGTAACCAGAGACAATACGTGAAAACGGTTTGCCAGAAACTGACTGTTCCGGCTTGCCATCGTAGAGGTATGAAAGAGCCTTGCTAGAGCCTGTGTTCAATGCGTGGTTTGAAATGTTTTCGACGCTGGAGCAATGCCAGGCAGCCGTTCAGAGCCGCTGTTGTGCGGATAACCAACGCTCACACATCCGGATACAACGGCTCAATCCCGCCTTCGCCGAGGGCTTCGGCTTCGCGCTGGCGGGTCTGGGTGACTTTGCGGACTGCGCGCCAGAGCGTTTTGCCGCGCCAGGTGCTGTCGATCTGGCCGAACAGGCAGGCGTTGAGTTCGTCCAGCGCGTCGGCCAGCACCGGGTAGGCGTGGCTGAGGGCGATCAGGTCGCTGTCCTGACGCTTGGCCCAGTGTTCCAGTGCCTTGCGGGCGTCGGCAGGGCGGTTGTGGCGGCAGGCGGTCTGCAGGTCGGCCAGCGGATTGTCGGGCTGGTCGCTTTCCAGGCTGACGCTGTCTTCATCCAGTTGCTGCAACGCATTGAGTTCGCGGCGGGCAGTGCGCAGCAGGTGCAGCGCGGCGAGCAGAGCGCAGAACAGCACCGCGCTGAGCAGTTGCCACGGCCAGTGGGGGGAAGCATCTGCGCCCGGGGGCAGGTTCCAGTCCGGCGGTGGTGGCGGGGCGGTGCCGTTGCCGCGTACGTTCAGTTGGACGGCGGCCAGTTCGGAGGTTTCCAGTTGATCTGTCTGGGTGTTCCACCACTGGACTCGGATCGCAGGGATCTCGAAGCGGCCGGCATGACGGGTGACGACTGCAGAGCTTTCCTGACGCAGGCCAAGAATGCCAGCGTCGGACAGCTGATTCTCCAACTGCGGCTGGTCACTGTACTGACGTAGATCGTCGTCGCTGCCACTCAGGGCGCTGAGTTCCGGCAACTGGCTGGCGGTGAGGCCGTCGGCCTGGATCGACAGGGTGCGGGTCAGCGGCTCGCCGCGTTGCAGCTCTTGGCTGGGGTCGGGCTGCCAGTTCTGGCTCAGGCGCACCTGACGCGCCGGTAGCCATGGCGTGTCGGCGGGATAGCTGTCCGGTACAGGGCGCACCTCCAGCTGCAGGCTGGGTGAGCGCAGCTGCACAAAACGGGCATTGTGGCCGCTGCCACTGCTGCCTGCTTCGCGGGGCTGCAGGGCGGTCGCGCTGAAGAGTTGTGAGGGAATTTCCAACGGACCGCTGCGCTGCGGGTAGATGGCGTAGCGAATTTCGATGACGCCGTGTACCACGCCATCGAGCGTGCGTTCGTAGGTTTTCGGCGCGCTCAGCGCCTCGACCCGGGCATCGGGGATATCCAGCCCGCTGAGGGTAGAGTCATCGTACAGCGAGACCGAATGGAAGATACGCAGGGTCAGTAGTACCTGCGCCTGCACATACGGGTTACGGGTATCAACTTCGGCATTGATGAATACCGGTGCCTGATTGGCCGGGTCGGCGTTGGCCAGTTGTTCGGCAGTGAGCACGCGCAGGCTGACGGGCTCGCTATGGTCGCCGCGCAGGGTCAGGGGCGGGATGACCACAAACCCGCTCCGTAACGGCCGCAATTCGATAACCCAGCGGGTGACCGGCACGGTACGGCCGTTGATCTGGCTGACCAGACTCAGGCGACGGTCGCCGAGCACATCAAAGTGTTCGTACAGTGGTGTCAGATCGAGTTGGTCGTCGCGGCTGGCCAGGGTGCTTTCCAGCGTTAGCTCAAGGGTCTGTTCCGGCTCCAGCTGGGTGCGGTTGACGCTTGCCTGCAACGCGGCCTGCAGCGGCGCGCTGGCGCATAACAGCACGAGGATAAGAAACAGCTGGCGCATTATCGTGGGCGTCCGTCCGGTTGTTGCAGGTGTTGATAGAGAAACTTGCGACGCAGCAGTTCTGCCGGGTTGTCGTGAATATCGCGCAACCATTGTTGCACAGCTTGGTGCTGTTCTATCTCATGTCGACTGCTACCGCCACCGATGCTGCCGCTTCCACTGCTACTGGCGCTGCTGTCGTCAGGGCTGTTGACCAGCTCACCCGACAAGGCTGCGCCCTGTTCACCTGGCTGGCCGGTGTCGCTGCCGCCTTGCCCTGTTGCGCTGTTGCTGGCGGCGCTGCTGTTGTCAACGGCTTCCGGGTTGGGGTTCTGCGGGGCTGTGTTGGCGTTGGACTCGGGCTGGCCGTCCTCGGCGCTGCCGGTCTGGTCTGGCTCGCCGTCGCTGCCGGCGCCTGACTGCTCGCTGCCCGAGGCGCTGGAGGCGTCAGCCTGGTCCTCAAGACTGGCCAGATAGGCTTCAACCAATTGGCGGTTGTGACGGGCGGCGGTGTGGTCCGGCGCCTGGGTGAGGGCGGCCTCAAAGGCCTGGAGGGCGGCCCGGTAGTCTTCGGCGAGTGCCAGTGCCGTGCCCTGACTGAAGTGGTAGTTGGCGTTGCTCGGCTCTGCGCTGGCTAGCGCCCCCCAGGCGTCCGCGGCGGCCTGGTAATCACCGCTTTGCAACAATGCCCAAGCGCGCCACTGCGGATCTTCAAAGCGGCTGGCGGCTTCAGCGCTTTTGCCTTCTTGCAGCAGTCGGCTGGCCTGCTGGTCCGGCCGTTGCCAGAGGTCCTGCCAGCTCATGGCGCTGGCCGGTGGCGGCAGCCATAGCGCCACCAGCAATACCAGCAACCACCCGCGGCGCGCGCCCAGGGTTGCCAGCGGCAACAGCAATAGCAGCAGCCAGTGTCCCTGATCCTGCCGTTGCACGGCCGCGGGGCCGCTGGTGGACTGGCTGTCGGGCGCTGAGAGCAACTGTTGCAGATCGCTGTCGTCGGCGCTTAGCCGGCGATAGTCGCCGCCCTCGGTGCGGGCGAAGGCGAGCATTGCCGACTCATCCAGGCGCGGTAGCATGATGCGACCTTGTTCGTCGCGCATGAAGCCGCCCTCGGCCAGTGGAATGGGCGCACCGTCGGCCGTGCCGATGCCGATCACCCGCAGCGCATTGCCCAGTTCCCGGCGGGCGGAGGATGCCAAGGCGTTATCCGCATCTTCAATGCCGCTGGTTAGCAGCAGGACCTGTGTGCGGCTGTCACCGCGTGAGGCGCGCATGTCTGCGGCCAGCTGCAGGGCCTGATCGAGCTGCTGGCCACGGACCGGCATGATGTCAGGGTGCAGCGCGTCGAGCAGGTTGCGCAGGGTCTCGTGGTCGCGGGTCAGCGGCGCAACCAGGTGTGCGCTGCCGGCGTAGGCAATCAGCGCCACACGCCGGTCCGGGTAGGTGCGCAGCAGGTCGCGAATCTTACGCTTGGCCTGCTCCAGGCGAGTCGGTGGCAGGTCATTGGAGAGCATGCTGCGCGAGACCTGCAGCACGATGATCAGGCTGCCGCTGTCCTCGCGTCGCTGGGCGTTGTCTGCCTCCCACGCTGGCCCGGCGAGGATCAGCAAGGCCAGCGTCCAGACGCTGGCCAGCAACAGATAGCGGCCAAGGTAGTGGCGGCCGCTGTGCTGCTGCAGCAGTACGCGCCGCAGGTTGGCTGGCAGCAGCGCATCCCAGCCTGAGTGCTGACGCCGGTGGCGGTACAGATACCAGCACAGCAGCAACGCCGGGGCGATGCCGAGTAACCACAGTGGGCGCAGGAAGGTAAAGGGCAGCAGCAATTCAGGCATGCAGCCTCCGGCGCATCGGCCGGCTGCTCCACAAGGCACTGAGCAGCAAGGCGGCCGCGAGCGGCCAGGGATACAGCGGCTGAGCTTCGCGGCTGCTGCGGTCTGCCCGCTGGCTGGGTTCGAGCTGCTCGATACGCTCCAGCATCTGCTCCAGCGAGGTTTCATCACTGACCCGGAAGTAGGTGCCGCCGGTCAGCTGGGCGATTTCCTGCAGGCTGGCCTCGTCCAGGTCGCTGGCGGGGTCGGTATCACCCTCCAGAATGCTCAACAGGTCGGACTGACCGCTGGCCTGAGCGCCGACGCCAACAGTAAATATACGGATCTGCTCCTTGGCAGCGACCCTCGCAGCCTGGATCGGCGACATGCCTCCGGCCGTGTTGGCGCCGTCGGTCACCAGCAGCAGCACTCGGCTATTGGCCGGCTGGGCGCTGAGTCGCTTGATCGCCAGGCCGATGGCGTCACCGATGGCGGTGTCCCGGCCGGCCAGGCCGATAAAGGCTTCATTCAACCACAGGCTGACGCTATCGAGGTCGTAGGTCAGTGGTGACTGCACGTAAGCCTTGCTGCCAAACAGAATCAGTCCGAGGCGGTCGCCGCTGCGTTGGGCGATGAACTCGCTGAGCCAGTGTTTGACCACGCTGAGGCGGTCGCTGGCGGCGCCTTCGAGCTGCAGGTCACGGGTATCCATGCTGGCGGAAAGATCGATGGCCAGCATCATGTCGCGGCCGCTGCTCAGCGGTGGCAGTGGCGCGCCCAGTAACTGAGGGCGCGCCAAGGCACACAGCAGTAACAGCCAGATCAGGATTAGCGGCGCGGCATTGCGCGTTGTTCGCCCCAGTGGTTCCTGCTCCGCCTGAAGTCGCTTGAGACGTGGCATAAAGGCGATCTGCAGCGCGCGGGCCGGGCGCTCGGCCGGTGGCAACAACCAGCGCACTATCCATGGCAGAGGTGCAAGCAGGAGGGCGGCGGGCCAGGCGAACTCAAGCATGGTTGTACCTGATCCAGCGCAGTAGCTCGCGCTGCAGGCTGCGTCGTTGCCGGGGGCTCAGCTCCAGTTCCGCTTGGTAGAGGGCATGACCAAGCGGGGCCAGCAAGTCGCTGCGGGGGCGGGGATAATGACGGCAGAGATAGTCGATCCAGGCCTGTCCGTACAGGCGGGTGGCAGCCACCTCGCCGCGCGCTTTGAGATGCCGTTTCAGCTGGGTATTGAGGGCGGCCAGCCAATCCTGGTCCGGCAGGTTGTCGCTTACCTCCCAGATGATGCGCTGGGCCTTGAGGCGGTGGCGCTGCCGTTTGCGGTTGAGCAGCAGCAATAGTGGAACCAACACCACAAGAGTGACCAGCAGGGCGGCCAGCAACAGCCAGCCGGGGGCTGGTGGCCACCAGCTGATCGGCGGCGGTGCGCCCGGCATCAGCAGGCTGCCTTGCAATGCGCTGCTCATGCGCCGACCGCACGCGATGAGCCGCTCAGCGTGTCGCGCAGCTGCTCGTGGGCTGGTTGCCGCGTGTCCAGCGGCAGCAGGCTGCAGCGCAGGCGTCGCGCCAGCCGCAGCCAGGCCTGACGCTGCGCGATGAACTGGTTGGCGTATCCCTCGCGCACGTTGTCCTGTTGCGTGTCGAGGGTCAGGTGGCGCTCGCCCTGGACAAAATCCAGCGGACCAAAGCGGGGCAACTCGGCGTCCAGCGGATCAAACACCGGCAGCAGAATCAGATCATTGTGTCCGGCCAGCGGCACCAGCAGGCTCTGATTGAGCCCCTCGATAGCGGCGTGATCACAGACGATATAGAGAATGCTGCCCGGGCGAATAATCTCGCGGCTGTGGCGCAGCGCCATGTTCAACGGCTCGTTACTCGGCTCGGACGGATCCTGTGATTCGGGCGTCAGTGCCTGGTTGGCATCGACCAGCAACTGCAACAGCTTGAGCAGCGCCTGACGATCGCGCCGGGGGCGTACTTCATGGCACTCGCGGCTGCCAAACACCATGCCGCCCACCCGGTCGTGATGCGCCAGCGCGGTCCAGGCGATAAGTGCGCAGGTTTCGGCGGCCAGCACCGATTTGAAGCAGCGCTGGCTGCCAAAAAACAGTCGCGGGCTCTGCTCCCCGATCAGAAACACCGGACGCTCGCGCTCCTCGTTAAATACCTTGGTATGTACCTTTTGGCTGCGTGCGGTAACGCGCCAGTCGATGTTGCGGATATCGTCACCGGGCAGATAGGCACGTACCTGATCAAAGTCCACACCGCGGCCGCGCAGACGAGAGTTCTGCTGGCCGGTCTGCCGACTGTTGCGTACCGGCCGGCTGAACAGCGGCAGCTCGTGACAGTGTCTGCGGGTGGCAAGCAGACTCTCCAGCGTGCTGTGGATGGCCGGGTCGATTGCAGCACTCATGGCGTTCAGACCACCGGCACCGAGTCGATCAGCAGGTTGATCGCCTGATCGCTGTCGATGCCTGCCGCTTCGGCTTCAAAGCTCAGCAGCACGCGGTGACGCAGTACGTCGTGGGCGATGGCCTGCACGTCTTCGGGGCTGACAAAGTCGCGCCCGGCCAACCAGGCGTGGGCACGAGCACAGCGATCCAGGGCGATGGTGCCGCGCGGGCTGGCACCCATCTCCAGCCATTCGGCCAGCTGCGGGTTGTACTGGTCGGGGCGGCGGGTGGCCATCACCAGCTGGATCAGATACTCCTCCACCGCGTCTGCCATGAATAGTTCAAGCACCTCCTGGCGGGCTGCGAGAATGCACTCTTGGCTGATGCGCTCGGCGATACGCGGTTCCTCGCCGCGCGCCTCGCCTCGGGCCAGTTGCAGGATCTGGCGTTCCAGCGCTGCATCGGGAAAGCCGATACGGACATGCATCAGAAAGCGGTCGAGTTGCGCTTCGGGCAGCGGATAGGTGCCTTCCTGTTCGATCGGGTTCTGGGTGGCCATCACCATGAACAGCTCCGGCAGACCATAGGTTTCGCGGCCGATACTGACTTGCCGCTCGGCCATCGCCTCAAGCAGGGCCGATTGCACTTTCGCTGGTGCCCGGTTGATCTCGTCGGCCAGCACCAGATGGTGGAAGATGGGGCCCTGCTGGAAGCTGAACGTGGCGGTTTCCGGATGGTAGACCTCGGTGCCGGTGATGTCGGCGGGCAGCAGGTCGGGGGTGAACTGAATGCGGTGGAAGTCCGCCTCGATGCCCTCGGATAGCGCTTTGATCGCCTTGGTCTTGGCCAGGCCGGGAGCGCCTTCGACCAGTACGTGACCGCCGGCCAACAAGCTGATAAGCATGCGATCGATCAGATGTTCCTGACCAAAAATGTGTTGGCCCATAAAGGCTTTCAACTGCAGCAGGGAATCCCGGTGGGTCATGTGGTGTCCGTTGTTCTGAGGCACGGGCTGGAATCAGTGGATGTCACTGTAACGAAAAGCCCTTGGTCTAGACTATCCTCACAGACAAAAAACAGTGCGCCCGCAAGGGCCCAAGCCGCCGGTTCAATACACCCAATCCCTAGGAGGGAGGCAAGATGGCGCTGATTACGGCCAGTTCCAAGCAGGCGTTTATCGAGCAATTGCAGGTCCGTTTGCAGGATCTGGTTCCAGGTTGCGACCACAATGCCGTGGCGCAGTTCTGCAGCCAGTTCTTTGGTATCGCCACGCTGGCAGAGCTGGAGGTTCGACAGGATGCAGACCTGCTGGGCTGTACTCTGTCTGCCTGGCGCTTTGTGCAGCAGATGCCGGGGGGCGACGTGAAGTTGCGCGTGTTCAACCCCGACACCGAGCAGCATGGCTGGCAAAGTACGCACAGCATCGTCGAGGTGCTGCACCGCGACTTGCCGTTTCTGGTCGATTCGGTGCGTATGGAACTGACCCGGCAGGGCTATGCCATTCACAACCTATACAACAGCATTGTGCATGTCGAACGCGACCAGAGCGGCAATCTCAAGAAGCTGCTGGCGCCGGGTGCGCAGGCCGCCGATGCCCGCGCCGAGTCGGTCATGTACATCGAGATCGACCGCGCGACCAACGCCTCCGACCTGAGCGCGCTGCAGAGCGGCCTGCTGGCCGCGCTGGATAACGTGCGTGCCACCGTGCAGGATTTTGCTGCGATGCGTGAGCGGGTACAGGCGCTGATCAGCCAGCTCAACAGCCGCCGCAAGCAATACTTCCCGCGCGACGAGCGGGCGGAGGCCGTCGCCTTTCTGGAATGGCTGCTGGACGACCATTTCACCTTCCTGGGTTACGAGTGCTTCGCCATCAACGAAGGCCTGCCCGAGCAGCGCCTTGGTCTGCGCACCGACGCCAGTCTTGGCGCGCTGGCACTGAATCCGCGTGACGAGAATCTCCAGGGCCTGCCGGAGACCGTCACGGCCTATCTGCAGGCGCCGCTGCTGCTGTCCTTCGCCAAGGCCTCTCAGCTGAGTCGCGTACACCGGCCGGCTTATCCGGATTATGTCTCGGTACGTGAGGTGGACGCCGACGGCAATGTGCTGCTGGAACATCGCTTCATGGGGTTGTACACCTCGCGGGTGTATTCCGCGCTGGTCGATCATATCCCTCATGTGCGGCGCAAGGTGGCGCATGTGCGCGAGGTGTCCGGCTTTATCCCGCGCAGTCACCTGGCCAAGGAGCTGGAGCAGGTGCTGCAGGTGCTACCGCGCGATGACCTTTTCCAGACGCCGGTCGACGAACTGGCGCAAACCGCGATCGCCATCGTGCAGATGCAGGAGCGCAACCAGATTCGTGTGTTCCTGCGCCGCGGCAACTATGGGCGCTTCTACTATTGCCTGGCCTTTGTGCCGCGGGATATCTACTCCACGGATATCCGTCGCACCATTCAGGAGGTGCTGACGCGCCGCGTGGAAGCCAGTGAAAGCGAATTCTGGACCTACTTCTCCGAATCCACCCTGGCGCGCACCCAGTTCATTCTGCGCGTTGACCCGACCAAAACCCTGGATATCGACCCCGTGAAAATAGAACAGGAAGTGGTGCGCGCTTGCCGCAACTGGCAGGACGAGTTTCGTGATCGCCTGCTGGAGAGCCTCGGTGAGGCGCGCGCGACCGATGTGCTGGCGCATCTGGGCGATGGTTTTCCGCCGGGTTACAGCGATCGCTTCACCCCGGCTACAGGGGTGGTCGACCTGCAGACGTTGCTGGGCCTGAGCGAGGCCGAGCCGCTGGCCATGAGCTTTTACCAGCCATTGGCGCAGAAGCCGGGCGTACTGCATTGCAAGCTGTACCACTTGAATGAATCGCTGCCACTGTCGGACGTGATCCCTGTGCTGGAAAACCTCGGTCTGCGGGTGTTGGGCGAGTTTCCGTTCCGTGTGGTGCAGGCTGACGGCACGCAGTTCTGGATTCATGACTTTGAGTTCACCTTTGGCGCCGGCGCCTCGCTGGATATTCAGGAGACCAACGCGCTATTTCGCGATGCCTTTGCTGCGGTCTGGTCGGGGCAGGCAGAGAATGACGCGTTCAACCGGCTGGTGTTACTGGCCGGGTTACCCTGGCGCGATGTGGCGCTGTTGCGCGCCTATGCGCGTTACCTCAAGCAGATTCGCCTGGGCTTTGAGCTGCCCTACATTGCCAGCACGTTAGTCGCGCACGCGGATATCGCCCGGGAACTGGTGCGGCTGTTTCGCACCCGTTTCTATCTGGCACGCAAGCTCAGCGCCGATGACCTGGCGGATATGCAAGGCAAGCTGGAGAAGGCGATTCTGGGGGCGCTGGATGACGTCGCGGTGCTCAACGAAGACCGTATCCTGCGGCGCTACCTGGATCTGATCAAAGCCACGCTGCGCACCAACTTTTATCAAAATGACGATGAAGGTGAGGCGCGCGAGTACCTGAGCCTCAAATTTGACCCGACGCAGATTCCGGAGCTGCCGCTGCCGCGTCCGATGTTCGAAATATTCGTGTATTCGCCGCGTGTCGAGGGCGTGCACCTGCGCGGCGGTAAGGTCGCCCGTGGCGGGCTGCGCTGGTCCGACCGCGAAGAGGATTACCGCACCGAAGTGCTGGGGCTGGTCAAGGCCCAGCAGGTGAAGAACGCGGTAATTGTGCCGGTTGGCGCCAAGGGCGGCTTTGTTCCGCGCCGGCTGCCGCTGGGTGGCAGCCGCGATGAGGTGCAGCAGGAGGCGATTGCCTGCTACCGCCTGTTTATCCAGGGCTTGCTGGATATCACCGATAATCTGGTCGATGGCAAGGTGGTGCCGCCGGCCAACGTGGTGCGCCATGACGGCGACGATCCCTATCTGGTGGTGGCGGCCGACAAGGGCACGGCGACTTTCTCCGATATCGCCAACGACATTGCTGCCGGTTACGGTTTCTGGCTAGGCGATGCCTTTGCCTCCGGTGGCTCTGCCGGCTATGACCACAAGAAGATGGGGATTACCGCGCGTGGCGCCTGGGTATCAGTACAGCGGCATTTCCGCGAGCTGGGGCTGAATGTGCAGACCGATCCGATCAGCGTGATTGGTATCGGCGATATGGCCGGTGACGTGTTCGGCAATGGCCTGCTGCAATCGCGCAGCCTGAAGCTGGTGGCGGCGTTCAACCATCAGCATATCTTTATCGACCCCGATCCGGACCCGGAAACCAGCTATCAGGAGCGTGAGCGCCTGTTTGCGCTGCCGCGCTCCAGCTGGACGGACTATGACAGCAGCCTGATCTCCGAAGGCGGCGGGGTATTCGCCCGCAGCCTCAAGCAGATTACGCTCTCCCCGCAGATGCGCGCCTGCTTTGGCATCGAGGCCGAACGCCTGACGCCCACCGAGCTGATTCATCAGCTGCTCAAGGCGCCGGTAGACCTGATCTGGAACGGCGGCATTGGCACCTACGTCAAGGGCAGCATGGAGACCCACGCGGATGTGGGGGACAAGGCCAACGATGCCCTGCGCGTCAACGGCCGCGACCTGCGCTGCCGTGTGGTGGGTGAGGGCGGCAATCTGGGCCTGACCCAGCTGGGCCGTATCGAGTTTTGCCTGGCCGGCGGGGCGCTCAATACCGACTTTATCGACAATGCCGGCGGTGTCGACTGCTCCGACCATGAGGTCAATATCAAGATTCTGCTCAACGAGGTGGTCGCCGCCCAGGACATGACCGCCAAGCAGCGCAACACCTTGCTGGCCAGCATGACCGATGCAGTTGCTGACCTGGTACTGGCCAACAACTACAAGCAGACCCAGGCGATCAGTCTGGCGCAGCGCCAGGCAGCGCAGACGATGGGCGAGTACCAGCGCTTTATCAGCGCCATGGAAAGCAGCGGCAAGCTCAATCGTGCGCTGGAGTTCATTCCGGATGATGAGCAGCTGGCAGAGCGCAAGGCCAACGGCAAGGGGCTGACCCGTGCCGAGCTGTCGGTGCTGATTTCCTACTCCAAGGCGGACCTGAAAGAAGCGCTGGTTGCCTCCGACGTGCCCGAGGATGCGTACCTGGCGCGCGAGCTGGAGACGGCCTTCCCGCAGGTGCTGCTCAAACGGCATGCCAAGGCCCTGGCGAGCCACCGTCTGCACCGAGAAATCGTATCCACCCAGTTGGCCAACAACCTGGTCAACCACATGGGGATTACCTTCCTGCGTCGGCTGGTGCAGTCGACCGGTGCCAGTATCAGCGATGTCGCCCGCGCCTGGGTCGTGGCGCGGGACGTGTTTCATCTGCAGACGCACTTTGCCGGTATCGAGGCGCTGGATCATCAGGTGGCCGCCGAGGTGCAGCTGGAACTGATGGACGAGTTGATGCGTCTTGGGCGTCGTGCCAGCCGCTGGTTTATTCGCAACCGTCGATCCCAGCTGCTGCCGGAGCGCGAGGTAGAACACTTTGCACCGTGCGTCGAGACCCTGGCCAAACGCTTTGACCAGTTGCTTGAAGGTGAGGTGCGCGAACTCTGGGAAGCGCGCTTCAATCGCTATGTCGAGGCGGGCGTGCCGGAGGCTATCGCCCGGGTCGTGGCCGGTACCGGTCACGCCTACACGCTGCTCGGTATCGTTGAAGCGGCCGATGCAACCGGGCAGAATGCCGAGCGCGTGGCGCAGGTGTTCTTTGCTCTTGGCAGTCAGCTGCACTTGCCGTGGTTCAGCCAGCAGGTCAACAGCCTGCCGGTCGACAATCACTGGCAGGCGCTGGCCCGCGAAAGTTACCGAGACGACCTGGACTGGCAGGTCCGCAGCATGACCGTTGCTGCCCTGCAAGGTGGCGATGACGGGCAGCCGGTAGACACGCTGGTAGCCGACTGGATCAGCCGCAATCAGGCGTTGGTACAGCGCTGGCAGGCGATGCTGGCTGAACTGCGCAGCGTTGGCGCCGGTGACTACGCCATTGTGGCTGTGGCCATGCGTGAGTTGCTGGATCTGGCGCAGCACGCGCGTCACCATGGTGGCGAGGGCAGCGGCGACTGAGTACGCGTTGCTTCCTGTCCAGCGCAGCACATGATGCCGGGTGCCAGTCGTCCGGTGTCTCGCTTCAATTACTGTGACAGAAGGCAGCATGCAACAACTTATTCTCGACCTGGCGCTGCCCGCAGAGCGTTACCTGGCCTGGTACCAGGGCCGCGCCGAGCGGGTCAGCATGCTCAGTCGTGATGGCCGGCGAGTCAGCCTGCCGGCCCATCACCTGCGACCCTTTCTTACCCATCAGGGCGTATACGGCAGCTTTGTGCTGCAGTTCACCGACGACGGCAAGCTGATCAAGCTCGAACGTCTGGCGGACTGATCAGGTATACTCTGCAGCCTGATTTTTCTGCTCCGGATGCCGCCATGTACGATTTGCTTCGCTCGCTGATGTTTCGCCTGCCCGCAGAAACCTCCCATGACCTCGCACTGGACATGATTGGTGCCGCTGGCCGCCTGCGCCTTGCCGACAAGCTGGTGCGCCCGGTGCCGTCGCAGCCGGTGCAGGTGATGGGGCTGACCTTTGACAACCCGGTGGGGCTGGCGGCCGGTCTGGACAAGAATGCGGTTGCCGTGGATGGCCTGGCCGCCATGGGTTTTGGCTCCATTGAAGTGGGCACCGTGACCCCGCGTCCGCAGCCGGGCAACCCCAAGCCGCGCTTGTTTCGTCTGACCGAGCAGCTGGCGATCATCAACCGTTTCGGTTTCAACAACCAGGGCGTGGATGCCCTGCTTGAACGCCTGGACGGGACGCGTTACCAGGGTGTGCTGGGCATCAATATCGGCAAGAACGCGGTAACCCCGGTCGAGAACGCCGTGGATGATTACCTGTACTGCCTGCGCAAGGTTTACGACCGCGCCAGTTACGTCACGGTCAACCTGTCGTCGCCCAACACGCCCGGCCTGCGCACGCTGCAATACGGCGAGGCGCTCAAGGTTCTGCTCGGGCAGATCAAGCAGTGTCAGCAGCAGTTGGCGACGGATCGCGGGCGCTATGTGCCCATCGCCATCAAGATTGCCCCGGACATGACGGCTGAAGAAGTGGCGCTGGTCGGTGCAACCTTGCTGGAAGAAGGCATGGATGCAGTGATTGCCACCAATACCACCCTTGATCGCAGCGCGGTAGCAGACTCGCCCTACGCCGAAGAGGCAGGCGGGTTGTCGGGTGCGCCGCTGACGGATATGTCTACCGAGGTCATCCGGCTGCTGGCGGATGAGCTGAAAGGCCGCATGCCGATCATCGGCGTGGGCGGCATCTTCAGTGGCGCCGATGCGGCAGACAAGATCGCCGCAGGGGCGAGTCTGGTGCAGCTTTACAGCGGCTTTATCTACCGTGGGCCGGAGCTGGTGCGCGAGTGCGCTGATGCGATTGCGGTGATGCCCGGACGCTGAAAATGGAAGCCCCCGCAGAGCGGGGGCTGGATGGGCCCAGTTGGGCCCGGCGCTGTGGGCGAGCGCCTTGGGGAAAAATAAACTCGGTGGTGGCGGCCTTAGCCGACGGCGTGCATCTCGTTCAGGCGATGTACTCCCGAGATGCCGGTATATCCATCCCAACGGTCCGCGCGGCCTTCACGCCAACCGTTGATCCAATTCTGGCGGGTAGAGGGGTTGTTAAAAGGGCAGGTGTCCTGAGATTTGCCACTCACTCCATGCTGGTAACCGCGTTGAAATGCTCGTTCCATCGGATCACGCTTGAGTCTTCTCATAAGTTGGCGTCCTCGCTTGCTATGACAGGGTCGGAACGATCAGAGTCGCTCCGCTATCGGATGCGCAGCCATGGATCGGCTACGCTGCATGGAGACCGGGAAAAAGGGTTGTCTGGCCCGGCTCCGAATACTGTCTCACCGCTAACGTCATACCCTGTTGTACCCTATCGCAGGCGAGCACTTCAAAGACCGATTTGGCATACCTTTAGGCATTGGTTAGCTGCCACTGAAATATAAACGTCATCGTTATCCGGAAATCAACGACATGCGCGAGATCCTTGAATTTTTTGTTACCTGTCCAAAAGGCGTTGAGGGGCTGTTGCGTGACGAAGTGCTCGCTTTGGGCGCCGAGTCCGCCAAGGAAACCGTCGCCGGCGTGTCGGTCCAGGGGGACATCGAGCTGGGCTATCGGCTGTGCCTCTGGTCGCGTCTGGGTAATCGTGTGCTGCTGGTGCTCAAGCGTTTTCTCGCGGGCACCGCCGAGGACCTATACGCCGGCGTGCAGATGATCGACTGGCGTGACCACCTGGCCGTGGATGGCACCCTGGCCATCGATTTCACCGGTAGCCTGGCCGGCGTCGACAATACCCACTTTGGCGCACTCAAGGTCAAGGACGCTGTGGTGGACCAATTGCGTCGCCCCGATGGCAGTCGTCCCGGCGTCGACAAGGTACGCCCGGATTTGCGCATCAATGTGCATTGCCATCGTGGCGAGGTGCAGCTGGCGCTCGACCTGTCCGGCGCCAGTCTGCACCAGCGGGGTTATCGCTTGCAGCAGGGCGCAGCGCCGCTGAAGGAGAACCTGGCCGCGGCGATTCTGATCCGCGCTGGCTGGCCGGCGCTGGCCGAGGCGGGCGGGGCACTCACCGATCCGATGTGCGGCTCGGGTACCTTTTTGGTCGAAGCTGCCCTGATGGCCGCCGATGTGGCGCCCAACCTGCAGCGTGAGTACTGGGGCTTCAGCCGTTGGCAGCAGCACGTGCCGGTGCTGTGGCAGAAGGTGCTGACCGAGGCGCGTGAGCGCGCCGAGCGCGGCCTGGCGCGGCCTCCGCTGTGGATTCGCGGCTATGAGGCTGACCCGCGGCTGTTGCAACCGGTGCGCAACAACATCCAGCGCGCAGGTGTTGGCGAGTGGGTAAAGGTCTATCAGGGGGAACTGGCGACCTTTGCACCCAACCCTGACCGCGGACAGCAGGGCCTGGTTGTCTGTAATCCGCCCTATGGCGAGCGCCTGGGGACGACGGCCAGTCTGGTTTATCTCTATCAAAAGCTGGGCGAGGTACTGCGTCAGCAGTGCCAGGGCTGGCAGGCGGCGATCTTTACCGGCAATGCCGAACTCGGCAAGCGTATGGGCATTCGCAGTCACAAACAGTACAACCTGTTTAACGGTGCCTTGCCGTGCAAACTGTTGCTGATGAACCTGGAAAGCGAGCGTTTTGTCACCAAGGCTGCAGAGCCGTCGGCGGGCGGGCAGACGCCGGTAGAAACGGCACGTCTCAGCGAGTCGGCGCAGATGTTTGCCAATCGCCTGAAAAAGAACCTGAAAACCCTGGGTAAATGGGCGCGTCAGCAGGGCATCGAGTGCTACCGCGTGTATGACGCGGATATGCCGGAGTTTGCTGTGGCGGTGGATCTGTACGGTGATCGGGTGCATGTGCAGGAGTACGCGCCACCGGCATCGATCAGCGAGGACAAGGCCGAGGCCCGCCTGCAGGACGTGATGGCCGCGCTGCCGCAGGTACTGGGCGTGGCGCCCGAGCATATCGCCCTGAAGCAACGTCAGCGGCAATCGGGCAAACAGCAGTATCAGCGTATGGCCCAGCAGGGCGAGTTTTTCGAGGTGCGCGAGGGGCAGGTGCGGCTGCTGGTCAATCTGACCGACTACCTGGACACCGGCCTGTTTCTGGATCATCGACCAATGCGCCTGCGTATCGCCGCCGAAGCCAAAGGCAAACGCTTTCTCAATCTGTTCTGTTACACGGCCACGGCGACGGTGCACGCCGCCGCTGCCGGTGCTCGTTCAACCACCAGTGTGGATTTGTCCAACACCTATCTGGATTGGGCACGGCGTAACCTGTCGTTGAACGGCCTGTCCGATCTGCATCGGCTGGAACGGGCTGATGTGATGGCGTGGCTGGAGTCGGCGCGCGGGCAGCAGTTCGATCTGATCTTTATTGACCCGCCGACCTTTTCCAATTCGAAAAAGCTGGAGGGAGTGTTCGATGTGCAACGCGATCATCCGCGCCTGCTTGAATTGGCGATGAAGCTGCTGGCGCCGGGCGGCGTGCTGTACTTCTCCAACAACTTCCGGCGTTTTCGCATGGACCCGGCGGTTGAGGCGCGCTATCTGGTGGAGGACATCTCGGCGCAGACGCTGGATCGTGATTTTCAGCGCAACAGCCGTATCCACCGCACCTGGCAGATCAGTAACCGCTGATTGATTTGCCCTGTGAGGCGGAGAATTGAAAACGCCCCTGAACGGGGCGTTTTTAGGCTCACTGAGCGGTCGCGATGTCGGTTGGCACGCGGCGGTAGACGTCCTGCAAAACCAGATCCAGCGCCTGGCCGCTGGCCCCGGCACTGACGTGGTTGACGATGGCGGTTACCGCCCAGCTCTGGCCGTTGGCGTCGCGGGTGATACCGGCGATAGCCTTCACGTTGCGCAGTGAACCCGTCTTGATGTGCGCCTGACCTGCCACCGGGGTATTGCGCAGACGCCGGCGCATGGTGCCGTCCATGGCCGCCAGCGGCATGGAGGCGATGAACTCGGCGCGGTAGGGGCTCTGCCAGGCCTGGGCCAGCAGTTGTGCCATATCGCGCGCAGTCAGGCGCTCCATGCGTGACAGCCCTGAACCGTTCTCCATCACCAGTGCGTTGGCCTGGATACCTTTGCCTCGCAGCCATTCATTGATGACGCGCACGGCGGCTTTGTGGTCGTCGCGGTCGGTGGCGATGCGGTTTTCACGGCCGATGGTCAGAAACAACTGCCGGGCCATGGTGTTATTGCTCCACTTGTTGATGTCGCGTACCACATCAACCAGATCGGGCGACCAGCTTTGCGCCACCAGGCGTGAGCTGGCCGGAGCGCGGCCAATCTGTGTACCGCCCTGGATGGTGCCACCCATCTCCTGCCAGAGAGTACGCAGGGTGCTGGCGGTGTAGGTGGTGGCGGTGAGCGCAGTCAGGTAGCGCTGGGCAATGCAGTTTTCATGCAGGTTGCCGGTCAGGGTGATGGTGGCCTGGTAGCCTTCATCCTGAATGTCATAGGCCACGTTGGGGCGCGGGCAGTTGCTGGTGGCCGGCAACAGGGTCAGTTGATTGACTACCTTGACCTCCGGCAGCGCCGGTTCAACATTCACGCGGATTCCGTTTTGCTCGCCGTAGCTGCTCACGACCAGCACCTTGAGGTTGGTCAGCAGCGGGTCGGGCTCAACCAGAAAGGGACGGTTCTGGTTGCCGCTATCGTCGATAAATGGCGGGATATCGTTAGGCAGGCGCAGATCCGCCGGCTGCAGCACCAGGTCGCCGGTGATGTCGCGAATACCGGCGGCCTTGAGATCGCGTAGCATCAGCCACATGCGCTCCAGCGTCAGCTTGGGGTCGCCGCCGCTGCGGAAGATCAAATCGCCCTGCAGGGTGCCATTGACCACCGGGCCGTCAACAAAGAGGTCGCTGCGCCACTGGTGGGTAGGGCCGAGAATTTCCAGCGCCGCATAGGTGGTTACCAGCTTCATCGTAGAGGCCGGGTTGACCGGGGTGTCGGCGTTGATGAACTGGGCCATGCCCTGGCCCTCCAGCGGAATAACCGCCAGGGCGACGGCATCGGCTGGAATCTTGGCGGATTGCAGGGCGCTCTCAACGCGGGCGGGCAGGGTGCCGCTGTCGGCGGCGTGCAGTGGGGTACTGACAGCAGACACGGCCAGCATGGGCATCAGGCACAGAAGGGCGCGTGCAACGGCATTGGGCATGGTGGGGCAGCTCCCTGAGCAAGTTGGCTGGAGGTAGAACCGCTTTCCTGTCAGTCCTTATTTTTACGCATCATCACTTAAATAGAGGGTTGGGTCGAGAGCTTAAAGTAAATTCTCGGATTAGCGGTCACGCCGCAGGCGCAAGCAGAACAACCAGGTAACGCCCAGCAGGCTCAGGCACGCTGCCATCGACAGCCAGAAACTCTGGCGGCGCAGGCGATAGGCATCGCTCAGCAGTTCGGCTTCAGGCACCAACACGGCGAGATAGCTGTCGGGGGAGCCGGGTATGCCGATACGCTGCTGCTGAATGATCCAGCGCTGGCCCTCCAGTTCGCGAATGGTCTGGCGCTGCAACTGATAGCCGTCCTGCGCGATGGTCGCCAGCAGGGTGCTGCCCAGTTCCTGAAAGCGGCGCGGCTCCAGGGTATTGCTGCCCTGGACTGTGTGCTGCAGCCGCTGCGGATCGTGGTAGGCAATGACAACGCCATCACCGGTATAGAGGATCAGCTCCGAGGAAGGGGTCACGCGTTGCTGGTTGAGGGTGCGCGAGAGCCGCTCAAGGGTCAGGTCTGCGCCCAGCACCGCACGGTCGCTGGCACCGCGCGCCAGGGTGGTGCCGAATTCCCGTGTTGAAAAGAACACGTAGGGCGTGGTGACCAGTTGCTGGTCTGCCTGGTTGGCGGCGGCGTACCAGGGGCGTTGGCGCGGGTCGAAGCCTTCGTCAGCGGCCATGCGCGCTTCGATCACCTTCAGGTCGGCATTGAGAAAGAGGTAGCTGTTGTGACGGTGACCATCATCGTTGCCGATGTGCCAGGCCATCCATGCGGCGCGCTCGGGCGCGGCAAAACGTTGCTGGCTGCCCGGGTTGATCAGCGGACGCAGCATCAGGTAGTCACCGTCCTGCCAGCCGATGTAGACCGAGTTGAGTTGTGGGTTGTCTCGCAATACCTGGGCCAGCAGCGGCAGGTAGTTGAGCCGTTCGGCTAGACTGTCAGTCTGGATCAACGGGCTGAGGCTAAGCAGGTTGAGCGCCTGCATGGGCGGGCGGTAGACGCTGTCCAGCTCGCGACCAACCTGCTGCACGACGCGCTCGAACAGCTTGCTACCATCGTTGCGCATCACCTTGCTGAGCTGCTCGTAGTGGAACAGGCTCAATAGCAGACCGAGTAAAAGAACGGTTGCCAGGCCCAGAACCAGGGCGAGGATGGGTCTGTACTGCGGTATACCGGGGGTGTGGGGCATGGCTGGCCTTTGACTGCATCCGTGCGAAGACCCAGCCAATATAGCCTAAGACAGCAGCGTTTTCTCAGGGCAGAGCGAACAGCGCGCGCGCGGTCCGGCAACTGGTATCACTCAGGGTTTCCAGTGATTCGTTGCGGCACTGGGCAACCATGCTGGCGACTTCAACGATAAAGGCCGGTTCGTTGCGGCGATTCTTCGGCTTGGGGGACAGCGTGCGCGGCAGCAGCCAGGGCGCGTCGGTTTCCAGCAGCAGACGGTTGGCTGGAATGTCACGCACCAGCGAATGCAGGTGTGTACCGCGACGCTCGTCGCAGATCCAGCCGGTGATGCCGATGTGCAGATCCAGGTCGAGATAGGCGTAGAGCGCGTCGCGCTCGGCGGTGAAGCAGTGCACCACAGCGCCGCTGAGCTGGTCGCGATAGTCGCGCAGCACGGCCAGCAGGGTGTCGCTGGCATCGCGCTCGTGCAGAAAGACCGGTAGTCCGGTCTCGACAGCGACGGCGAGCTGTTCCTCCAATGCCTTGACCTGCGCTGGGCGCGGGGAGAAGTCACGGTTGAAGTCCAGACCGCATTCGCCCACGGCGCGTACCGCCGCTTCAGCGCACAGGCGCTTGAGCTGGGGAGTACTGTCGCCTGTCCAGTGGCGTGCGTCGTGCGGATGCACGCCAGCGGTCATAAACAGCCGTTGCGGCTGTTCGGCACAGAGCGAAAGCAGGGTGTCTGCCTGCTCCAGTGAGGTCATGGTCAGCAGCATCTGGCTGACATCGGCCTGCCAGGCCCGCGCCAGGACCGCGTCGCGGTCCTGGGTAAAGGCCTTGTCGGTCAGGTTGACACCGATATCAATCCATTCCATTCGCTACCGGCTCCGCAATCAGGCCTTGCGCGGCGGTTTACCCTTGCCCTTGGCAAAGTCGCGGCGCGGCTTGCGCGGGACGTGATCACGGGGTGGCAATTCGCCCTCGGGCAGTGGCCAGGCCTTGATCTGCAGGGCAATGCCGTTGATCTCTGCGCCAGCCAGACGGTTGAGGGTTTGCTGATCGAGCTGCGGCAGAAAAACCCCGGTGTGCTCGTTGAACAGCTTGATGTGGCCGATCTGCTGACGTTGTACGCCGCCAACCTTGACCAGTACATCGACCAGCGGTTTGGGCATCAGACCGCTCTTGCGCCCACCTTGGACCTTGTAGCGGGTCAGGCCGCTATCGCGGTCAAGCTGGCGATCCTTGCGCGGTGCCTGGGCTGGCAGGTCGGAAACGGGCTCCAGCAGGGTCTTGGCGCTCGGCAGGATGCTCAGCAAGGCCGCAGCCAGCTCGGTGGTGTCCAGGCTGGTGAGTTCCTGCAGGTCGCTGACCAGCTGCTGGTGCACGGCGGTGGACTGTTCGCGGGCATCGTTCAGACGGGCTGCCAGCTTGTTCAGGCGGCCACTGCGCACGGCATCAGCGGTGGGCAGCGCTTGCGGCTCGATCTTCTGGCCGGTGGCGCGCTCCAGCACATGCAGCAAACGGCGCTCGCGCGGAGTGGCAAACAGGATCGCGGTGCCCTGACGGCCGGCGCGGCCGGTGCGTCCGATGCGGTGAACGTAGCTTTCGCTGTCGTGCGGCAGGTCGTAATTGAGAACGTGGGTGATGCGCTCCACGTCCAGACCGCGGGCGGCGACATCGGTGGCGACGACGATATCCAGCAGACCGCGCTTGAGGCGATCAACCACCTGCTCACGCAGTTGCTGGCTGAGGTCGCCGTTCAGCGCTGCCGCGGCAAAGCCGCGTGCCTCCAGACGCTCGGACAGCTCCAGGCTGGCGGTCTTGGTACGCACGAAAACGATCATGGCTTCGACCGGCTCGACTTCGAGCAGGCGGGTCATGGCGTCCAGTTTGTGGTGGTTGGAGACTTCCCAGACTTTCTGCGTGATGGTTTCCAGGCTGCTGCTGGAACCACTGTGCAGACGAATCTCGGCCGGCTCTTTCATGTGGTTGCGTGCCACATTGCGCACGCCCGGCGGCATGGTGGCGGAGAACAGCGCTTTCTGGGTTTTCTCCGGCACTTCTTCGAAGACGGCTTCAAGGTCGTCGGCAAAGCCCATTTTGAGCATTTCGTCGGCTTCGTCCAGGACCAGGTAGCGCAGGTCCTGCAGCTTCAGACTGCCGCGACGCAGGTGGTCGGTCAGACGGCCCGGGGTTGCCACAACAACCTGGGCACCACGTTCCAGTGCCTTGAACTGGGGAGCAAAGGCCGAGCCGCCGTACAGGGCGAGCACAGAGAAGCCGCGCATGTTCTGGGCGTAGCGCTGGAAGGCTTCGGCAACCTGCAAGGCCAGTTCGCGAGTCGGGGTGAGGATCAAAGCCTGGGTGGCACGCAGGCTGACATCCATACCGGCCAGCACCGGCAGCGCAAAGGCTGCGGTCTTGCCAGTACCGGTTTGTGCCAGACCCAGCAGGTCCTTGCCGGACAGCAGGGTCGGGATCGCCTCGGCCTGAATCGGGGACGGTGTTTCATAGCCGAGGCTGTTGAGCGCCTCAAGAAGGGGGGCGGGCAGGCCAAGATCGGCAAACTGCGGAGCCGCCGGAGAGGTGTCGGACATAGAGGGAGTAAACCTTGGGGGAATAGATGGGCGCACATTATACGGGCTTTGCCGGCAAATTACGCGGCCTTTTGTCTGCGCGTTGCAATATCCGGGCAAAATGTCAGTCTAGAGGCCCTGTGGCAGCTATTTTTTTTGCCAAAACGTGGGCCAGACAACAGGAAACAGCCAGATGGGACGTCTTGTAGAAGGACGCTGGGTTGACCAGTGGTATGACACCAAGAGCACCGGTGGTGCCTTCAAGCGCGAAGACGCCGGTTTTCGCGAGCGGATTGAACCGGGCGGGCGCTTTGCACCGGACAGCGGCCGCTATCATCTTTATGTGTCGCTGGCGTGCCCGTGGGCACACCGTACACTGATTTTGCGTCAGCTCAAGGGGCTGACGTCGCATATTGCGGTGACCGTAGTGCATCCGCATATGCTGGACCAGGGCTGGAGCTTTGCCGAACCCGAGCCGCTGTATGGCTACCAGCACATGCACCAGCTTTACACCCGTGCGCGCCCCGACTACACCGGCCGAGTTACCGTACCGGTGCTCTGGGACAGCCAGGAGCAGACTATCGTCAACAACGAGTCGGCCGAGATTATCGAGCTGTTCAACAGCGCCTTTGACGGCCTGACCGGCAATACCCTCGACTTTGCCCCGGATGCGCTGCGCGAGGCGATGGCCGAGATCAACCAGCGGGTGTACGACGATGTCAACAACGGTGTTTACAAGACGGGCTTTGCTACCGAGCAGGCCGTCTACGAGCAGGCCTGCCATAAGCTGTTCGAGGCCCTTGACTGGCTGGAAGGGCTACTCGCGCAGCGCCGCTATCTGCTGGGCGAGCAGGTGACCCTGGCCGATTGGCGCCTGTTTACCACCCTGGTTCGCTTCGACCCGGTTTATCACGGCCATTTCAAGTGCAATCTTAAACGCCTGGAAGACTATCCGTGCCTGCTTGGTTACCTGCGCGAGCTCTACCAGTGGCCGGGGGTTGCCGATACGGTGAACTTTCAGCACATAAAGCAGCACTACTACTACAGCCACGATACCATCAATCCGACGCGTATCGTGCCGCTAGGCATGGGCCCGGATTTGACCGCGCCGCATGGCCGTGAGGCGTTGCCGAGCGCCTGATATTCCTTCGCTTACAGGGAGATGACATTGAGCGAAATGCACCAGATGATTACCCCGGCGCTGACCCTTTCCGGGGTTGCCCTGGTCAGTTTGATTTGCCAGCTGAGCGCCTGGCGACTGCGTTTGCCGGCGATTCTGTTTCTGTTGCTGGCCGGCATCCTGCTCGGGCCGGTATTTGGCCTGCTGCAACCGGATGCGTTTCTGGGCGATCTGCTGTTCCCGCTGGTGTCGGTGTGTGTGGCGCTGATCCTGTTTGAGGGCAGTCTGACCCTGAAGTTTGAGCAGCTGAAGGAAACCGGCAGCGTTGTGCGCCGGCTGGTTACCGTCGGTGCGCTGGTGACCTGGGGCGTGATTACCGCAGCCTGTCACTGGCTTATCGAGCTGGATCTGGCGCTGTCGGCGCTGTTTGGTGCCCTGGTGGTGGTGACCGGACCGACAGTTGTGGTGCCGATGCTGCGCACGTTGCGGGCGACGCAGCGGATTTCCAAGGTGCTGCGCTGGGAGGGCATTCTGATCGACCCGATCGGTGCCTTGCTGGCGGTGCTGGTGTACGAATGGATCGTGGCCCAGAGTGCCGGCGGCAACGGCCTCAGCGCCGGGCTGTGGATCTTTGTCGAGGTGATCGCCGTGGGTGCGATCGCCGGTGTCGCCGGTGGTGCGCTGATGGCCACGGCGCTGCGCCGGCACTGGATTCCGGAGTACCTGGAGGTGTTGGCGTCACTGGCGCTGGTACTGGTCGCCTTTACCGTGTCCAACGAGCTGGTGCACGAGTCGGGTCTGTTGACGGTCACCGTCATGGGCATCTGGCTGGCCAACGCCAAGGGCGTGGATATTGAAGAAATCCTGGTGTTCAAGGAGCACCTGTCGGTACTGCTGATCTCCGGGCTGTTTATTCTGCTGGCGGCGCGGGTCGATCTGGGTGCCTTGCTGGCGCTCGGCTGGCCGGCATTGGCGCTGCTCGCGGTGATCCAGTTTGTCGCCCGGCCGCTGGCGGTGTGGGTCAGCAGTATCGGTAGTGAGCTGACCTGGAACGAGCGCGCGCTGGTGGCATGGATCGGGCCACGCGGTATCGTCGCCGCTGCCGTCTCCGCGTTGTTTGCCTTGCGCCTGGAGCAGTCCGGCTACGAGGATGCTGCGCTGGTCAGCGCGCTGACCTTTGCGGTGATCATTGGCACCGTGGTGTTTCAAAGTGCCACGGCGCGGCGCATGGCGCAGCTGCTGGGCGTGACCGAGCCAGAGCGACGCGGGGTGTTGCTGATCGGCGCCAACGCGGTCGCGCGCTCGCTGGCTGAGGTGCTGCAGAAGCTGGAGGTGCCGCTGCTGATCGTCGATACCCACTGGGACTCGATCCGCCAGGCGCGCATGAAAGGCTTGCGCACCCTGCGCGGCAACCCCTTGTCGACGCATTTCGACGACAATCTGGACCTTGCCGGCCTCGGTACCCTGGTTACCCTGACGCCTGAGCGTGAGCGCAACGCCTTGCTTAACAAGCATTTTCAACGTGATTTTCCGGCTCACCGCATTTTCAGCGTACGCAACGAGCGGAGTGGGGCAAACGAGCGCCTGCAGATTTCCAGCGCACACGAGGGGCTGTTAATGGGCGCAGAGGGGATGACCTTCAGCAAGCTGTCGAGTCTGATCAGCCAGGGCGCCCGTTTCAAGGCCACCACCCTGACCGAGGGCTTTGGCTTTGAGCAGTGGCAGCAGGAGGCGGGCAAGAATCGTGTGCCGATGCTGGCCCTGACGCCGGAACGGCGGGTTCGCGTCTTTTCTCCTGCGCAGAAACTGGAGCCGGTGGCTGACTGGACGCTGATCTACCTGGAGCTGTCGCCGGAGGCTGCCAAGGTGGCCCGTGAGGCCGAGAGCGGCGAGCCGGCTGCTCAATTGCCGGATTGACCCCTCTGGCGGCCTGACCGGTCGGCGTTACTGCAGCGTGCTGCGCAGCCGGCGCAGCGCCGCGTAAAAGAACACCGCACCGATGGCTATCAGGGCCAGCAGTTTTGGCCACACGATGCCAAGCCCCGCACCGCGCAGCAGCACGCTCTGTGCCAGTTCAACAAAGTGAGTGGTCGGCGCCAGCGACATGATCAGTTGCACTGGCACCGGCATGCTCTCGCGGGGCGTTACCGCACCGGAGAGAATCTGCAGGGGGATCAGCACGAGCATGATCAATAGCCCCAGCTGAGGCATTGAGCGGGCCACGGTGCCCAGAAATATCCCCATTGAGGTGGTGGCAAACAGGTGCAATGCGGTGCCCGCCAGGAACAGGGCCATCGATCCCTGAATGGGCACCTGCAGCCAGCCTTCGACGATAAAACGCAAGGCAAATCCTGACGCGACCAGCACCACCAGACCCATGGCCCAGACCTTGGCGAGCATGATCTCCAGCGGCGTCACCGGCATGACCAACAGGTGCTCGATGGTGCCGTGCTCGCGTTCGCGAATCAGTGCTGCGCCAGTCAGGATAATCGACAGCATGGTGATCTGGTTGATCACCTCGGTAATGGCGCCGAACCAGCTGGCGTCCAGGTTGGGGTTGTAGGCAATGCGGACTACCGCCTCGACGGGCTGGCTTGCGCTGCCTTGGTAGCCCTGCGCGAACGCGGCTGTTTCGCTCTGAATGATTTGCTGTATATAGCCTGCACCACTGAAGGCCTGACTCACCTGAGTGGCATCGACGTTCAGTTGAATGCCGGGTTGGTTTCCGGCCAGCAGGTCACGCTGAAAGTCTGGCGGGATATTCAGCGTAAAGGTGTATAGCCCGCTATCCATGCCCCGGTCCATTTGCCGGTGGTCGATGCGTGTGGGCGGCAGAAAATACGGGAGCTGGAAGGCATCGATCAGCCTGGCCGAGACCTGTGAGCGATCCTCGTCGACCACGGCAATGGTCGCGCGATGCGGTGTTTCCGGCATCGCGGTGGCGGAGGAGTAGATGCTCAGACTGAAGGCATAGATGATCAGCACAACCAGCGCCGGGTCACGGGCCAGGCTGCGCAGCTCCTTGATACCGAGCTGGAGAATATTGCCGAGTGCGCGTGTCATGTCATTTCTCCTGCTTGCTCAGGCCAAGCACACTGGCCAGTGTGAGCACCGGAACGGCTAACAGCAGCGGCAGGAAGTAGCCTTGCAGCTCTGCAAAGTCGAGCGCCTTGGAGAATACTCCGCGGGTAATGATCAGGAAGTGGGTGGTGGGGTAGAGCTGGCCTATGAATGCGCCAGCTCCCTCCATGGCAGAAACCGGATGAAGCATTCCGGAAAACTGGATCGCCGGAATCAGCGTGGCGATAGCCGTGCCGAAAATCGCCGCAATCTGGCTTTTCAGTAGCGACGACACCAGCAGTCCGAGGCCGGTCGCGCAGATCAGATAGAGCAGCCCGCCCAGCAGCAGGGTGGGCAAACTGCCCTTGATCGGCACGGCAAAGACAAACACCGCCAAGAGCAGCAGCGCAAGCAGGTTGACGAAACCCAGCGCGACATACGGCAACTGCTTGCCGAGCAGAAACTCGAGCTTGCTGACCGGCGTAACGTAGAAGTTGGTGATGGAGCCCAGCTCCTTTTCCCGGACCACAGCCAGCGCTGTGAGCATGGCAGGGATCATCATCAGCAGAATCGGAATCACGGCCGGCACCATGGCTGGCAGGCTTTTCACGTCGGGGTTGTAGCGGTAGCGGGTTTCCACATTCACCAGGCTGGTCGTATAGGTGGTTGGCTGATGAGCGGCCAGGGTCAGCAGGTAGTTGAGGTGTATGCCCTGGGCATAGCCGCGCAGGGTATCTGCGCGCATCGGCATGGCGCCATCGACCCAATAGGCCACCTGGGGAGCGTCGCCGCGCAGCAGATCGCGGCCGAATCCGGGCGGGATTTCCAGGGCGAGGCTGATGTCACCGGCGCGCATGCGCTGATCCAGTTCCGCATGGCTGTACAGAGGCGGCTTTTCGATGAAGTAGCGCGAGCCCGACAGTTCCAGCGCATAGTTCTGGCTGTAGGTTGTCTGGTCGCGATCCAGCACTGCAAAGGTCAGGTTCTCGACATCCATGTTGATGCCGTACCCCATGATCAGCATCAGAAACACCGTGCCGACCAGCGCGAGCAAGCCGCGCACCGGGTCACGGCGCAGCTCCATGGTTTCGCGTCGGGTGTAGCTCAGCAGCCGGCGCAGGCTGAAGCGTGGCACCTTGGCCGGTGCACTTGCCGACGTGGTGGGAGCTGTGGGGGCGACCTCCTCGGACGCGTTGTCATCCGGGCCACTGGCTTCGCGCAGCCAGTCGATGAACGCTTCTTCCAGCGTGGCCTTGCCGCGCTGCTGACGCAGCGCTTGCGGTGCGCCGCTGACGAGTACCTTGCCTGCGTGCATCAGTGACATGCGGTCGCAGCGTTCAGCTTCATTCATGAAGTGGGTGGAGATGAAGATGGTCACGCCGTCTTCGCGCGAGAGTTTGACCAGCAGCGCCCAGAACATGTCGCGGGCGACCGGGTCGACGCCGGAGGTGGGCTCGTCGAGGATGAGGATTTCTGGCTTGTGGATGACCGCAACCGCCAGCGACAGCCGTTGGCGCACGCCCAGCGGCAAGGCCATAGGCAGGCTGTCGGCAACCTCATGCAGGTTGAATTGATCCAGCAGTTCAATAATGCGCTGTGGGCCTTGGTCTGCGGGCAGGTGGTACAGCTTTGCATGCAGCGCCAGGTTCTGGCGCACCGTCAGTTCACTGTACAGCGAGAAGGCCTGGGACATGTAGCCCACACGCATGCGCACGCCCATGTCGTTCGGATCGACCGGCTTGCCGAGCACCGAGGCTTCGCCTTCGCTGAACGGCAGTAGGCCAGTGAGCATCTTCATGGTGGTCGACTTGCCACACCCGTTGGAGCCGAGGAAGCCAAAGATCTCGCCGCGTTCGATGCGAAAGTTCACCCTGTCCACCGCTACGAAGTCGCCAAAGCGGCGGGTCAGGTCGTGGGCTTCAATGGCTATGCCACTGTGCTCGCCACGCGGCGGGATGACCAGTTGCTGATGCTGACTGCGCTTTTCCTCCGGCAGCAGTGCAACAAAGGCCTGCTCAAGGCTGCTGGACTCGGTTCGCTCAAGGATCTGCTGCGGCGTGCCGGTCGCCAGTACCTTGCCGGCGTCCATGGCGATGAGCCAGTCAAAGTTCTGGGCTTCGTCCATGTAAGCGCTGGCAATCAGCACGCTCATCTGTGGTCGGCTGGCGCGAATGCGCCGAATCAGATCCCAGAACTGGCTGCGTGACAGCGGGTCGACGCCGGTGGTGGGTTCATCCAGGATCAACAGGTCCGGGTCATGAATCAATGCGCAGCACAGCCCGAGCTTTTGCTTCATACCGCCCGACAGCTTGCCTGCCGGACGATCAATGAAACGGCTCATGCCGGTACTGGCGAGCAGGTCACTGATCCTCGTCTGGCGTTCCTGCCGGTCCTGATTGAACAGACGGCCGAAGAACTCCAGGTTCTCCGCGACGCTCAGAGTGGGGTAGAGGTTTTTGCCTAGCCCCTGTGGCATGAAGGCAATGCGTGGGCAGACTCGACGGCGGTGGCCGGCGCTGCGCATATCGCCGCCCAGTACCTGAAGTTGTCCCTGCTGCAGGCGACGCGCGCCGGCTACCAGTGACAGCAGGCTGGATTTGCCAACGCCATCGGGGCCGATCAGGCCAACCATGCAGCCCGCCGGTAACGCCAGTGTCAGGGCGTCGAGGGCGGTTACCTTGCCGTATTGCAGGCTGATACCGTCCAGTCTGGCGACCGGATCGTGCGCGTCCATGCTCAGTGTCCGACGTTGACTTCAAGGTCCGCCGGCCAGTCGGCCTCGGCGTCCAGCTTCAGCCAGGCGACGCCGGGCAGGCCGGTCTTGACCTGCTCGATGTGCTCCTCCAGCAGGGCAGGGTCGATGCGCGCGCGGATGCGGAACATCATCTTTTCGCGCTCCTGTTCGGTCTCGACCGACTTGGGCGTGAATTGAGCGACGCTGGCGACATAGCTGATGGTGGCGGGGATGACGTATTCGGGCGCGGCATCGATGATGATGCGGGTATCGGAGCCCATGGCAACGCGCCCGGCCAACCGTTCGGGCAGAAAGAAGGTCATGTAGACATCAGTCAGATCGACCAGGTTGAGCACGCGCCCACCGGCGCCCAGTACTTCGCCTGGCTCTACTGTGCGAAATTGCACGCGGGCGTGACGGTCCGCGCTCAGGGTGCTGTCGGTGATGTCGGCGGCGATGCGGTCCGCTGCGGCGCGTGCGGCGTCCAGCGCTGATTCGGCACCGATCACCTGTGAGCGAGCAGCGGCGATACCGGCCTCGGCAGACAAAATCTGGGCCCGTGCAGACGCGACAGCGGCTTGTGCACTTTGAAGCGCCGCTTCTGCGTCGTCGAGTTGCTGGCGCGACATCGCATTGCGCTGAACCAGTACCTTGATGCGGTCATAGCGTTTTTGCGCCGCATTGGATTCAGCTTGGCGTTGCAGCAGCAATGCTTCGGCGGTCGCGTGTTCGCTCTCACGCTGGCTGACCAGAGCCTGCGCGGTTTGAATGGCGTTCTCGGCCTGCCTGGACTGGGCTTGGGCCTGCTGCAGCTGCGCTTGCAGCGTAGTGGTATCCATCTCGGCGAGGACGTCGCCGGTATCCACAAAGTCGCCTTCGTCCACCAGAATACGGGTGACACGACCGCCCAGCTTGGTGGCGACGTTGATCTCGGTTGCCTCGATGCGGCCATTGCCGCTAACGAACCCTTCGCCATAACCAGAGGGTTTGAGCTCAATCCAGGCGATAATGGCAAGGGCTGCGACGATGGCGACGACTATGAGGCCACGGACAAGTTTGCGGGGAGGTTTCTGCACGATGATTCCTTTTCCTGTGTGCGGGCAAATCACGGATGATCGCTGCTAGAAAATCCATTCTAGAAAGTACCGGCGCAAGGGGTGTTGATACCGGTCAATGTGCTCGGGAACTGTCTCGGTTTTGAATCAAGCTAGCCTGAAGAGTAGCCGGTTTTCAAGCTTCGGGAGCACTAGATCGGCGTTCTGTGACCTGCTATTGAGGTTGGGTGCCGTCAGGCAGCGGGGACGTTACGCAGTAGGTGCGCCCGTCTCTGCTCAAACGAGCCGTGTAATGTCAATGCACAGAGTTGCCTGTTGGTTAGTTCAGACTCGTACAGCGCCTGTTGCTCTTGGCGAAATGCCTCAGGGCTGCGGGTGCCGTCCTGCACCAGAGGGAAGTCAGCTGCACACAGCCAGAGCTGATGATAGGGGCGCTCGGCCAGGGCGATAAGCTCTGGCGGAGGAGGCTCAGGGAACATCAGCTGATGGTAGATCAGCGTGGTCAGCGGGGTGGTATCGCAGATCACCGCACTGTGTCCCTCTCTTATAGCGAGGGCAACGGCTTCGTTTTCCAGGTCGACTTGGGTGCGGGCGATGGTCAGCAGATCGCCAGAGCTGAGCACGCCTCCGCAATCTTCCCAGTGCTGGCGGCCGAATTCGGCAACCCAGGGCCAGCCGCGCTGCTCTGCCAGCCACTGGCTCAGGCTGGTCTTGCCGGTGGATTCTGCGCCGATCAGGGCGATACGCCGACAACGCTGTGCGGCCAAGACATCAGTGCTTTGCCAGTCGGCGCTGGGCGCCGCCCGCAAGGCGGTACCACTGATGGGGTGGCGAATACGGTCGCGGTCGACCAGCACTGAGACCACCGGTCGTTGCCAGTGCTGGGCAAGATGGTCGGCGAACCCCTGCCCGTAGTCTTCGCTGCTGAACACGGCGTCGATGGGCTGACCAAGCGTGCGATCAATCAGCTCGGCACAGAATTGTCGCTGCTGCAGATCGCTGGCGTTGTTGTCAGGCATCGCCAGCCCAAGCCGGCAGGCTTGCGCGGCATCGACCACCACGCACTGATGCTGCGGCCAGCCGTCATTGAGCCATTGCTGGCGCACGGCGCTGGTGCAGCCGGCAAATTCCGGCCGAGAGTAGCTCAGGATGAGTACCTGCTCGCACGCCGCGGTCGCGGTATCGATCAGGTAGCGGTGGCCGCTGTGCAGCGGCGAAAACTTGCCGACGACTAGGCCGGTTCGGTAGTGCTTTGACATGGTCTGTTCAGTTCTCGGTGCCAGCGCCAAAGGCCATAGCAGGCGTTGATCCAGAAGCCGACATACACCATCGAGGTCAGCATCAGCTCGCGGGAGGCGTACAGCGGTACGGCGATGCTGTTGACGATCAGCCAGAACCACCAGGTTTCGATGCGTCGCTTCATCAGCAGTAGCTGGGCGGTCACGCTGAAAGTCAGCACCGCGGAGTCGACAAAGGGCGCGTAGGCATCGGTATGCAGGTGCAGCAGCGCCCCGTAACCCAGTAGCGTCGCTACCGCGATCAACAGGTAGAGCGCGAGTTGCGACCAGGAGCTGCGGCTGATCGCCTCGGCGCTGGCGCCGCGTTGCCATTGTTGCCAACCAATGATGCTGGTGCCGATAAAGAACAGCATCAGCGTGGCGTCGGCGTACAGCTGGACCTGAAAGAACAAGACGGCAAACAGCACGCAGCCCACGATTCCCAGCGTCCAGGTGTGACGATGATTGCGGGCGGCAAGGAAGACGCTGATCAGAAAGAAGGCGTTGGCGCTGTATTCCAGCAGGGTGAGACTGCTCATCCGTCGTGGGCTCCGGGATAGTCGCTGGTGTATTGAATGAGTTTGTCGATGCCGAGCGGGAAGGGCTCGATGCTTACCTGGCAACCGTGACCAAAGGTGCCGGCGATGGCACGGCGCAGCGCCTGCTCATCGGTATTCCCCTGCAGACGCAGCACCAGATTGCCGTCGGCTTGTTGGTGCAGCTGATACTGGGCCAGCTCAAACGGTTGCATCAGATGGGTGATGTCGACGTTGTTGAGCCAGCGCCCTGCAGCGTAAAAGCGTACCGGCGGGCGACCGTCGAGTTGCTGCAGGTACTGGTGCCCGTCAGGGCTTTGGTACAGGCAGGCGTAGTCGCCGGTGCGGTAGCGCAGCAGCGGCATGCAGGGGTTGAAGCCGCCGCTAAGGGTGATTTCCCCGCGCTCACCTGCGGGTACGGCGCGGCCTTGACGGTCGAGCAGCTCGACCTTGAGCGTGCTTTGTACCAACCGCAGGCCGTTGCCCGTGCCGTCGCAGGCGGCAATCGGGCCGGCTTCGTTCATCGAGTAGAGGTTGATGATCGGGCAGGCAAAGCGCTCGCTCAAGCGCGTCTTCAGGCCGCCCAGCAGGGTCATGGACGTTGACAGGATGGCGGCAGGCTGGTGGTCGAATTCAATCGTCAGCAGCGTACTCAGGCTGCGCGGATCGCCGGTTATCAGCAGTGGTTTGACCTTGTCCAGATAGCGTCCACGCGCGGCGGCGCTGGGCCAGTCAGCGGGATTCATATTGAGCTTGAGCAGCACCTTGTCATCCCAGTAGGGCAACACTGACGCATAGGTGAAACAACGCTGCTGATCACCAACCAGCATGACGCCGGTGTCGCCCGGCAGGCTTTGCAGATCGATGCCGTGCCAGCCGACGATGCGCTCATGAAAGCAGTGATAGCGCGCGGCAACCAACGGCAGTGACGGCACGCGCAGGGGGTGGCCGGTGGTGCCGCTGGTCTCGAAGACGATCAACTGCTGCGGATCAATATCAGCCGGCACAAAGGTCGCAACGTCGCTGCTCAGATCTTGCCGGGAAGTACAGGGCAGGGCATCAAAGCCGAGGTGCCAGGGGTAGTCCCGATAGCGCGGTACCTGCCGCCGGCAATGGTCGAGAAAGCCGGCCAGCCACTCGGAGTCGAGTTGCTGCAGCAGCTGTTTGTCGATCTGCAGCTTTGACAGCGCCGCGGCGTCCAGATGGTGGCCGCTGCGGCCGCTTAGGGTAGGTGCGTCCGGATACTGCAGACAGCGTTGCAGGCGCTGTGCGGCGCGCGGGCTCAGTTCGGGCAGGCGCCGGGTATCGAGCCAGGGGGCGAGTTCTACGGCCTGCGAGGTCATTCGCGGGTGTACTTGTCGGCCGCTTCGCGGGCGCGCTTTTCTGCCAGCGCTTTGCGAATGGATTCGGCGCGCTCTTCGGCGGCTCTGGAAGCCGCGACGACCCGGGCCCGTTCGCTGGAACTGACCATCAGCAAGCGATCCTGTGCTTGCTGGTCTGTTTCGTTCTGCGGCTTGAGGCGCAGGCCGCTGAGGGTCAGACGTATCAGTTCTTCGCGCTGGTCTTCATCGTTCAGATTCGGGTGAACGCTGTCCATCAGTGCGTTGCAGGACGTCAGCAGCCCGACGACTTCATCGCAATACAGCGTCAGGCCGCAGAACGCGTCATCGGCCAGCAGCCAGACCATCAGCAGTAGTGTGTTCGGCCGCTCCCTGTCTTCTGGCTCTTCCCATTGGGGCAGGTCGTAAATCGGCAGCAGCGTTGCCGCCGAGACAGCCGGTGCCAACCGCGCGATCAGATCATGCAGCAGTGCAATCATTTCCTGGCCGATGGGTACCGGGCCACCGGGGTAGGCCAGCAGGCGCTGGTGCAGATGAAGCATGGACGGGCCGGATTGCAGGTGGCTCATGGGCGGGTCGCTCGCTGCGAAGTGGCATCATTGGCTTGGTAGTACTGCCGCGAAAAGCGGCGGGCGAAGGTGAGCATCGGCTCCAGCCCGCTGACGCGATGTACCTGCCAGCCCTGATCTCTGCCCACGCGCATCTTCTCATAGGCGCCCTGCAGCCAGGGGTGCCCGGTCTGGCTGTCCAGCTCCATCGGCAAATCCAGTACCCAATGACCTGCGCCGCCGCAGTGTCGCAGGGTACGTGCGCTGATCTCGGCGCCCGGTGTGCCTTCTTCGTCATCAGAGAACATTGAACTGACGCCGTCATCGGACAGCACGACCACCTGAGTTGGCGTGCGGCGCGGCTGTGCGTAGGTATCGCGCAGCAGTTTTAACGGGAAGCTGGTACTGCCGCCAAAGAAGCCGGTCAGTACGCGCAGCGCACTGGTTTCATCGCGAATGAAGCCGTCGGTGGTCAGGCACTGGCGCGCACCGCTCCAGAGCGTGACCTGTACCTGCGCTCCGGCTCGCAGCGCCGACATGCACAGCAACACGCCGGCGAGCGCCGGATAGGACAATTGATACTGCGGATTGGGCATGGAGCCGGAGCTGTCCACGTAGAGGTCCAGATCGCAGACCTGCTGGCGAGGTTGCTCGGTGCCGTCGAGGCTGAATACCGCCTTGTGTGTAGTGATACCGGGAATGGGGTTGCCGCCAGCCAGCAGGGTTGCAAACCAGTCGATCTCGCCCGGGTCGTCGCCCGGCTCCCACAGGGTTGTGCCTTCGCGTTCGGGTTCGCTGGGCGCCGGTGTCGACCGGGCAGGGAACGGCAGCAGGTAGGGGCGCACGGCGTCGCGGTAGTAGTTGACCGTGGCATCGTGGCGGGAGATGTCGACGCCGGCGGCGCGCAGGACCTCGTAGTACTCCTGCGGTTCAAGCGCCTGGCCGGCCGAGCGTACCGCGCTAGCCGCACCGCCGTTGCCGTCAGCGTCGGCCGTGCTCGGCGTCTGATCGATCAGGTCCGGATCGAGACTGGGATGCAGTACGTCGATGGCCGGCAGAGCGGGCACGCCCGTGCCGGTGTGGCCGTTGCCGGCGTCGGCGGTATCGGCCAGCACGCCGAAGGCGTCGTTGGCCCCTTGTTCGTCATCTTGCAGATAACGCAGTAGCAGGGTGGCGAAGCGGCTGGCGCCGGTCAGCCAGTCTTTGCCGTAGACCTTGATGATGCGGCTGCCCAGCCAGGCGTCGCCTTCCGCCGAGCTACCGAGCGGGGCAGAGATCAGGGTCTCTGGCGGCAGCTGCCAGAGACGCTCATAGATGCGCATGTACAGCTGCCACAGAGCCGTGGCGGTGGTTGGCTTGAGTCGCTGGTAGACCGCATCCATCTGGCAGGGAGTATGGCGCTGTAGGTGCTGATTGATCAGCAGGTCGGTATAGAGGTTGGCGACCAAGGGAGCCAGTTGCTCGCTGCCCGGCAGCGCTTGGCGAATGACCGCCAGCAGTTGCAGGTGCTGGGTCATGTTGGCGGGCGCATAGACGTGATGACCGATTTCGTGGGCCAGCACCTCAAGCGCATAGTCGTCCAGCCCGCGCTGGCTGATCTCCTGCAGGTTCACCATCACGCGCTGCGAGGTCAGGCGAATGGCGGCAAAGCTGTCGGTCAGCCCGGCCTGGTTGGCGGCCTGCACGTCAAACAGCCACAGCGGCTCCTGCAGCTGCAGATGATCGCTCCATAGCTGCAGGGCACGTTGCCATTGGGCCTGCCAATGCTTCAGCTGTGGATCTGCGCTCATGACTGGCCGCCGCTTTTGGGGATGATCATGATGCGGAAACTGTTGTGAAAGCTGACGACCCAATCGTACGGGCGCTCAAGGCATTGGCGCGCCAGATCGATACTGCGCCAGTGTTCGCTCAGGCCGGGCGGCAATTGCTGCAAGTCCTGGACGGGGACGGGGGCTGCGCGCTCCGGCTTATGGGCAAGTAATTTGTGCCCCCAGGCGTCGGCGTGCAGCTGCCAGCAGTCATCGCCGGCCTGAATCAGCGTCTGCTCTGCAGACGTCAGCAGTACCGGCAGCGCCGCAAACTCGCCCCCCAGCCAGGTTGACGCGCCCAGCTCCAGAGGTGCTGTCCGCCAGCCGGCAGTCGTGCCTTGCCACCAGGGGTGGGCAAGCTGCTCAGGCTCGCCCAAGTGCAGGTGTTCGGCCAGCGCGGGCTGACGGCCGAGTACAGCCATGGCGGCGCTGCGGAACTCCGGCAGACCGGCCATCCAGCCGAGTACCAGCAGATGATCCGGTGTGGCATCGGGCGCCGGGTTGCAGTGTTGCCATCGCTCCAGCAGTTTGCTGCGCTGCGCCGCTGATGGCAGGTGAGAGAGGGTATTGAGCAGCTGCACCAGTAGCTTGGGCGCATCGGCCGGATAAGGCGCGAGCCAGGTTGGCAGGACCCTGGTAAACAGCTCGACAGTCAAGGCGCGGTGCTCTGCGGCCAGCCAGCCGCGGCGCGCCAGCGTCAGGCCCGCCTGGTAGCTTGTTTCGGCCAGCGCAGCCTTGTTGGCCGCTGGCCAGGGGTCTAGCGCGAGCATCAAGGGATCGAGCGCATCCAGAAGGAAGCCGCTGAAGCTGCGGGCAAACTCGCCCTGATCGCCCTGGCGCGCCAGACGATAGGCATGATTGAGCGTATCTGCCTGCTGGACCAGATACTGTGCGAGCCATTCGGAGCGCATATCAGCCCTGACTGGTCAGCCAGCGCTGGTAGTTGCTGTAGCGCTGGTGCAGGTATTTCAGTGTCATGGCGTCATCGTGTACCGCGCCGGACAGCTTGTTGCCGGAGGCCAGCTGCTGCAGTGTGCGCTCTATACGCTGCAGGCGTTTGCGGCACTCCTTGAGTGACAGCCCCTCGAGCCCTTCATCCAGCTCGGCCTTGAGTGCAGCAACCTCGTCGTTGCGGTGGCGGCCCTGACGCTCGAACTCGCGACAGCTGAGCTGGAACAGATGACGCAACCAGCCGATCTTGTCGCTCAGGAAGGCGGCGCTCTCCGGTTGCTGGAAGAAGGGCGCGTCTTCATCGGCAAACAGGTGAGAGTGCAGCACGAAGGGCAGCATCTGGGTCAGGTCATTCAGCTCGACCTCGCTATTGCCGCGAAAATACGCCATTGCCTTGGCGTAGACGATCAACGACATCAGGCTGCGCACCGACAGCCCGTTGCGGGTCTGGCAGCCCAGATCGGCGAGACGGTCACGACCGTTTTCGAGCATCGCCAACTGGTGCCGGGCAACGCCGGCCAGGCGAGAGGTGTCTTTGCTCTTGTACTCGAACTGCTGCCCCGAGTATTCGCTGAACTCGAACTGGCTGGCGAAGAACTCAAGGCGCTGGCGCAGGGCTGGCGGCAAGCTTACCGCGCGGATGTCGGCTTCCATCTGCGCCATGTCCGCTTCGCTGAACTGCAGCACCTGCGGCAGGCAGTCCGCCGGATCAACGCCTTCTTCGATACGGATCAGCAGCTCGTCGAGAAAGCGCGGGTTGAACGGCAGCGCCTGCACCACAACGTCAATGCGGTCCTTGAGGGCTTCAATCACCGGGTAGGTGCCGCCGCCTTGATCATCGTTGGCGGTCAGGTACCAGGCCGCAGGCGGGCACTCGTGAATCTGGTTGAACATCTCGGCGTAGTTGTCGCCCATCACGGTCAGCAGGGCGCTCTGGGTGCGGGTCGGGATGCGGTTGTACTCGTCAACGATCTTGACCCGCATATCCAGCCAGCTGCGCCAGCTGATGCGGATATCCGATTGCTCCTCGGCCTTCATGATGTCCATGGGCATGGGGTTGCCCAGCAGATCTGCCACGGTCATCTGCGGGTGGCCGTGCTGCATGGCCCGGCGCACTTGCTTGGGGGTGTATCCGGCCAGCAGGCCCATGAGCAACGCCGAAGCCGTTTTGCCGCGGCCGGGGCCGCCGATAAACAGGCATTTGCGCCGCGCGGCAAAAGTCAGGATCGGCAGCAGGATAAAACTGGAGTAGCTCTGGTCGGTCGGCAGGTAGAGCGGCGTCTGGCTGTCACCGAACTGGATCGGCTGCGGCGGCGAGAGGTTGTACTCCACATCGTAATGCGGGCTGATGACTGCGTGATTGACGATCCAGAAGTAGGCTTGTCGCAGTTTTTCAGCCAGTGCCACGGATGCCGGCTGCGCAGCCTGATCCGGGTCACCAAAGGGACCGTTGACCAGTGCTGCCACATCAAAGCTGGCGCTGGATGTCGATTGCGCGGCGGGGCGGGTGGGCGACGCCGAGATACGGGAGAACGGGTTGAATCCTTTCATGAAGAGCCGGGCCTGACTGCGAAACAGGACGGCAGTATGCCAGAGAAGGTTCGTGCCGGGTTGTGCACCGCGTCACCAGCGGGCCAACCGCTGGTTGTCAGTAACGGATGCCGGTGACCCAATAAAGGCGCTCACCGCCAGGTGCCATAACGCAGATTTCGTCGTCCAGCTGCTTGCCGAGCAGGGCGCGAGCCATGGGACTGTCGATGCTGATGTGTTGCTGTTTGGGGTCGATCTCGTCAGGGCCGACAATGCGTAACTTCAGTATCTTGCCGTCTTCGTCTTCCAACTCGACATGGGCGCTGAAGTAGATGCGGCTGGGATCGCTTGGTGGCTGATCCACGATTTTCAGTGCCTCAAGGCGCTTGCGCAGAAACCGCACACGGCCGTCGATCTCGCGCAGCATCTTCTTGCCATATATATATTCGGCATTCTCCGAACGATCGCCCAGGGCGGCCGCTTCGCTGACGGCCTGGGTAACCGCCGGGCGCTTGCGTAGCCAGAGTTCATCCAGCTCGGCGCGCAGGCGCTCGGCGCCCGCAGCGGTGATCAACGGGGTGCCGGCGCGGCGCGGTGGGCGGTAACGGCTCATTACATCAAGCTCCCCGGCTGATCAGGCGCATGGGGCTCTGGCGCACCACTGCACGGGTGCCCCAAACGCCAGCGCAGCCAATCAACAGGGCAGCGGTCAGCGGCGTGAGCAGCCAGAACAGCAGATGCGGCGCCCAATCCAGCTCCAGGGCAAAACGGTAGAGCGCCCAAGTAGCCAGCTCGGCGGCGACCACCGCCATCACGCCGGCGAGCAGCCCCAGCAGGAGAAACTCCAGCCAGGTGGCGCGGCGCAGCAGCGTCCGCTCAGCACCCAGAGTACGCAGCAGTGCGCCCTGGTACAGACGCTGATCCAGGGTTGCCTGCAGGGCGGCAAACAGCACCGCCAGCCCCGCGAGCAGGACAAAGACCAGCACATACTCCACCGCCAGGGTGACCTGCTTGAGGATGCCGCGAATCTGCTCCAGTACCGGTTCCACCTCAAGTAGCGTCATCGCCGGAAACTGTCGGGTCAGACCGCGCAGCGAGGCACGCGCGCTGGCAGGCAAATGGAAACTGGTGAGCAGGGTGGCGGGCAGCCCATCCAGCACGCCGGGGGCGAAGACCATGTAGAAGTTGGGCGTAAAGTTGTCCCACTCGACCTGGCGAACGCTGGTGACGATGGCGCTCAGAGACTGGCCTTCAATGACAAAGCCCAGTTCGTCGCCCAGGCCAACGCCCAGACTCTCCGCCAGCTCGGATTCGATCGAGACGGCGTTATCAGGCGTGCTGTCGCTCCACCACTGGCCGGCGGTCAACTGGTTGTCGGGCGGCAGTGTGGCAGACCAGGTCAGGCTGAGGTCGCGATTGATGGCACGGGTGCCGCGGTCCTGTTCGCCGCGCTGGCCGTCAGGCTCTGCCTCCTTGCTTACCTCCTGGCGCACCGGCTCACCGTTGATGCTGACCAAGCGCCCCGGCGTCACAGGGTAGAGGGGGGCGCTGCGCGCACCTATCTGTTCCAGCTGCTCGGCAAAGGCCTGCTGCTCACTGGGCAGGATATTCAGTGCAAAGTGATTGGGCGCATCGGCCGGCAGCTGGTCCTGCCAGTCGCTGAGCAGCTCAGTGCGCAGAATCAGCACCACCAGCATACTCATGAAGATCAGCCCAAAGGCGAGAATCTGTGTCGCTGCTGCGGCCGGGCGTTTGAGCAGCTCGCCACTGCCCAGACGCCAGGCCAGGCTGAGGTTGTGCAGTTTGCCGGCAACACTGCGCAGCAGCAGCCAGGCCAGCAGGCCCAGTACCAGCGCCGCCGCCGCGCCGCCGAAGATCATCGCCAGGGTGATCTGCAGGTCACCGGTGAACTGCCACATCAGCAGGCTCAGCACAGCCAGCGCCAGACCATAGATCAGCCAACTGCTGCTGGGCATGGGGGCTAGATCCCGGCGCAGCACGCGCAGGGGGGCGACCTGACCAAGGCGCAGCAGTGGCGGCAGGGCAAAGCCGAGCAGGGCGCACAGGCCGGTCGCGCCGCCGACCAGCAGGGGCGTCAGTCCGGGCTCGGGCAGGCTGCTGGGTAATAGTTCGCGCAGCAACTGCAGCAGCCCCCATTGGGCCAGCCAGCCAAAGGCCAACCCCAGCAGGGTGGCCAGCGCGCCCAGGTACAGCAGCTGCAACAGGAACAGCCGCATCACCTGCCGGCGTGACAGCCCGAGACAACGCAGCATGGCGCTGGTATCGAAATGGCGCAGGGCAAAGCGGCCAGCAGACAGGGCCACGGCAACGCCGGCCAGCACCACCGCCGCGATACTGGCCAGGCCAAGGAACTGATCCGCCCGGCCCAGCGCACGGCCTACCTGACGATTGCCGTCCTTGACCGAGGTGACCCGTTGGTTGGGTTCCAGGCGCGTCTCCAGCCACTGCTGATAGGCGCTCAACTGCTGGTCTTCCCCAGACAACAGCAGGCGATAGCGGACGCGGCTGCCGGGCTGCACGATACCGGTGGCCTCCAGGTCCTGCAGGTTCATCAGTACGCGCGGCGTCAGGCTGTAAAAGTCCCCGGCACGGTCCGGCTCATGAGTCAGCAGCGCGCTGATGGTCAGGCTGGCGTAGCCCACCTCCAGTGCATCGCCCACCTCCAGCTCCAGCTGGGTCAGCAGGCGCGGCTCGATCCACAGCTCGCCGGCAGCCGGGCCGGTACTGACGGTTTTTTCTGCGGCAAAGGGCTGCTCGGCAATGCGCATCTGGCCGCGTAGCGGATAGGCTGCATCCACTGCCTTGACGCTGGACAGCTGCATGGTTGCATCGCTGGCCATGACACTGTTGAAGCCGACTTGTCGGCTGATCTGCAAGCCCTGGTTCTGTGCGTGCTCAGCGTACAGATCGGGCAGCGGACTGCCGGAGGAGACTACCAGGTCCGCGCCGAGAAACTCGGCGGCCTGGCCGGTCATGCTGCGTTCCAGGCGCTCGGTGAAAAAGCTGATGGCGGTGCTGATGGTGACTGCAATCAATAATGCGCCGAGCAGTACGCGCAGCTCCCCCGCGCGCCACTCCCGACGCAGCAAGCGCCAGGCGAGGCTGGCCAGCGGCGCACTGTTCATACCGCCTGCTCCGCCTGCAGTTGACCTGCCTGCATGTGCAAGGCGCGCTCGCAGCGGGCGGCCAGGCGTTCGTCGTGGGTGACCAGAATCAGGGTGGTGCCGTGTTCCCGGTTCAGGTCAAACAGCAGATCGGTGATCTTCTGGCCGGTGGCGGCGTCCAGGTTACCGGTCGGCTCGTCGGCAAACAGAATGGCGGGCTCGCTGGCAAAGGCGCGGGCGATGGCAACCCGTTGCTGCTCGCCGCCAGACAGTTGCTGCGGATAGTGGCTGAGACGCGCCTTGAGACCGACCCGTTCCAGCAGCTCGGTGGCATGCTGACGGGCATCACGGCGGCCGGCCAGCTCGAGCGGCAGCATCACGTTCTCGACCGCATTCAGGCTGTCCAGCAGCTGGAAGGACTGGAACACAAAACCGACCTCCAGGCCGCGCAGAGCGGCGCGCTGGTCTTCGTCCAGCGCAGTCAGTGACTGACCGGCCAGCAGCACCTCGCCACTGCTGGGCAGATCCAGGCCGGCGAGCAGACTGAGCAGGGTGGATTTGCCGGAGCCCGAGGCGCCGACAATGGCCACACTGCTGCCGCGCTGAATGCTCAGGTTTACGTCCGAGAGGATCTGCAGTGGCGCTTCCGAGGTGGTGACGACTTTGTTAAGGTGGCGGGCAATTACGACAGCGTCTGACATGGTAACGGGCCTGATGAACGTCTTGAGAAACTGGCTGGGAGGGCTGTTGCTGTGTCTGCTCTCCCTGCCCGCAGCAGCACAGGGGATTTTGATCCTCGGTGATAGTATCAGCGCCGCTTTCGGTCTGGAAATCAGTGACGGCTGGGTAAGCCTGCTGGAGCGCCGTCTGGAGGCGCAGAACCTCCCCTTTGAGGTACACAATGCGTCGCTCAGTGGCGACACCACCGCAGGTGGTCTGGCACGCCTGCCGGCCCTGCTGGCGCGGCATGAGCCCAACCTGGTGGTGATTGAGCTGGGCGGTAACGACGGCCTGCGCGGGCTACCCACCGATAAAATGCAACAGAATCTTGCGGCCATGGTCGAACGCTCACGCGCGGCCGGGGCGGAGGTGGTGCTGCTGGGTATGCGCATTCCGCCGAACTACGGCGTGCGCTATACCAGCGCCTTTGAACAGGTCTTCCGTGATGTCGCCGAGCAACAGCAGGTGCCGCTGGTGCCCTTTGTGCTCGAAGGCGTCGCGGGCGTACCAGAGCTGATGCAAGCTGATGGTGTGCACCCCAACGCACAGGGGCAGCCGGGCATTCTGGATAATGCATGGCCGGTGATCCTCGATTGGGTCCAGTCGCCACAGTCGGCCGATGAGGTCGACAATTGAGCCTATCCTGGATGGCCAGGCGCTGGTGTCTGGTGGAGCAGGATGAGCAGTTGGATCTTTTTGTCGAAGACTCCAGGCATGTTCATCTGGTGGATATCAACCTGCGCCTGGATGTGCCCCGCGAACGCACCCTGTGCGCGGATCTGCTGCCGTCGCGCCCGATTTATCGAGAACTGACCAGGGCCGATCTGCGCACGCTGTGCCCGGCCTGCGTAAGGTTGGCTGAACAGGCGCGCGCGGCCGGACAAAGACGCACGGTGTCACGCTCGCGGAGCGAGGCTGCGCCGGTGCAGCAATTTGACTTGAACATGATGCTGAGTGGGAGCTGATGCGGATGAAAGGTCCGATGCTGTTAAAGGGTGTGCTGGTGGCACTGATGGCGGGGCTGGCGACAACGGCGACGGCCAACGAGTATCCGTTGCTGTCTCCCGAGCAGGACATGATCGGCGAGGTCGAGCGTTATCAGGCCGCGTATGAAGACACCTTTGCGGACCTTGGCAGCGTGCGCGGTTTTGGCTATCTGGAAATGACGGCGGCCAACCCCGGCGTTGACCCATGGTTGCCGGGCGCGGGTGTCGAGATCATTCTGCCGGGCGAGCATGTGCTGCCTGAGGGCGTGCGAGAGGGGGTGGTGATCAACCTGCCCGAGTTTCGCATGTACTACTACCACAAGGATGCCCAGCTGGTGTCCAGCTACCCGGTGGGTATCGGCCGCGAGGGCTGGTCTTCGCCCATCGGCGAGACGCGCATTCTGCGCAAGGAAGCCAACCCGTCCTGGTATCCGCCCAAGTCCATTCTTGAAGAGCACGCCGCCAACGGCGATCCGTTGCCCTCGGTCGTGCCGCCCGGGCCGGATAATCCGATGGGGCCGTTCAAGATGAACCTGGCGCTCAGCGGCTACGTGATCCATGGCACCAACAAGAAGTTTGGCATCGGGACGCGGGTTAGCCACGGCTGTTTCCGCATGCGTAACGAAGACATTACCGAGCTGTTTCCGCAGGTGCCGGTCGGTACACCGGTGACGATCGTCAATCAGCCCTACAAGCTGGGTATCAAGGACGGTCTGCTGTATCTGGAGGTGCACACGGCGCTGGATGAACACGGTATGCCGTCAACCCTGGACAAGCAGGCGGCAATTCAACGCTTGCTGGCTGAGCAGCAGGACAAGGTGCAGGGCTTTCGTCTGGACTGGAAGGCAATCAGAGATCTGGTATATGCCGAGAGCGGCATTCCCGGTGTGATAGGACAACCGATCCGGACCATGTGATCCGGATCGGCTGCAGGCAGCCTTATTACTTCTGGCTAGCCTTTTCGAGCATGCGCAGGGCGCGCTCGTTGGCTTCGTCAGCAGTCTGCTGGGCGCGTTGAGCGGCAGCCAGAGCTTCATCAGCCTTGCGGTAGGCTTCGTCTGCACGGGCCTGGGCGCTGGCGGTCGCGTTTTCGTTGGCGGCAACGCGAGCGCTCAGTTCCTTTTCCATGCTGTTGCTGCAGCCAGCGGCAATCAGAGCTGCCAGTGCTACGGCGGATACTTTCAGTGCAGTTTTCATAACTTTCCCCTTGTGTAAAAGTTCCTTGCTTCAAGAACGCACAGCAAAAGACCCAAGGTGGCTACATGAGTTCCCTGAATGGTCTGCTGGGCCTTCCCGGCAGCGCTGTTAATAGTAGCAGTTGCTTGCGAGCTGAACAGGGGAGTGGAGCTAATTCTGTTACCAATAAACAACAATAAACTCCCCTGATGGAGGTGTTCGGGTCTTTGTCCGTGTTCGGCGCTGCGCTAATGTAGCCTGCGCTGTTCATTACAAGGATAAAAATAATGCTTGGAAATCTGGGTCTCATCGCCGGCGTGACGCTGCTTATCTATCTGGCGTTGCGTGGTATCAACATTTTTATTGCTGCGCTGGTCTGCGCGCTGGTGGTCGCCCTGACCAATGGCATGCTGATTTCGCAAACCTTTCTCGAGTTCTTTCCGTTCGGTCCGCTGGGTGCTTTCACCTTTGCCGGCAAGTTCTTCCTGCTGTTCCTGTGTGGTGCCATTTTCGGCAAGGTGATGGCTACCAGTCAGGCAGCCAAGAGTATCGCGCTATCCATTACTCGCGCTCTGGGCGTGCGTCACACGCTGCTGGTTGGCATGGTGGTTTGCGCCTTGCTGACCTACGGCGGGGTGGTGGTGTTTGTCGTGGTGTTCACCATGTATCCGTTGGGTATCACGTTGATGCGTGAGGCCAATCTGCCCAAGCGTCTGTGGGCGGCTGCCACCTCCGTTGGCGCGGGTACCTTCACCATGACCGCGCTGCCGGGCACGCCGTCGATCCACAACGTGATTTCCGCCAGCTCGCTGGGGACTGACCTGTTTGCCGGCGGCTGGATTGGTATTTTTGCTGCGTTGCTGATGGCCGGTCTGGGCATGTGGTACGTGGAGAGCCAGTGGAAGCGCGCCCAGGCGCGTGGCGAAGGCTTTGTCGAGAACGCCCAGGACCGCCGCATGGAGCAGCTCATTGGCGATCCGAACGACGCCCCGGTGTGGTGGATGGCATTGATTCCGATGGTGGTGGTGCTGGGCTCGATCATGTTGCCGCGCGCCTTCCTGGGCATGGCAGATTGGTCCGAGAGCGACGGCATTGTGGCCCGCGTGTTGCTGTTCAGCGCGGCCCAGCCGATTATCTGGCCCAGCATTTCGCTGATTCTCGGCTCGCTGACCTGCGTGCTGCTGTTCCCTGCGCTGCGTCGCACAGCTGCTCAGGCCTTTGGACAGGGCGCCGATGACTCGATCATGCCGCTGCTGAACACGGCTGCCGTGATCGGCTTTGGTGGCGTGGTCACCCAGACCGCCGGTTTTGCCCAGTTTGCCGACTGGATCCTCAACGTTGATCTGCCGCCGCTGCTGTCGGTGTTTGCGTCGGTCAGTGTGGTCTCGGCGATTGTCGGGTCGTCCTCCGGTGGCCTGCAAATCTTCATGCAGTCGCTGGGTCCGCATTACATCGAGATGGGTGTGGATCCGGAGATCCTGCACCGTATTGCAGCGATCGCTGCCGGCGGTCTGGATTCGCTGCCGCACTGCGGCGCGGTGATTGCGACCTTTATGATTATGGGTATTACCCACAAGGAAGCCTACCGGGACATCTTTGTTGTCACGGTCGCGGTGCCCGTCATCGCCTGTCTGGCATCCATCGCCCTGCTGATGTCGCTGGGCATGGGCATGGTCTCCTGAGGCCGGCGGAGCAGGTGGCGCCTGATGGGCGCCGCGTGCTCCAGTGCACAAAATTTCATCAGATGGGGAACATTCCTGCCGATCAGGGTCTATAGTGGATGACTCCTCGCTCGGAGTTATATCTGCCTGGGAGACTGACAATGAATATGAACGCCACCGTCCAGCATGATCAGGAAGGCAAGCAGTTCTATATCGCATTGGAAGGTGCACGGGCTTATCTCGCCTACATGGATCTGGGCAAGAAGACGCTGGATATCTACCGCACCTTCGTACCCAATGCCTTGCGTGGCAAGGGATTGGCGGCCAAGCTGACGGCGCATGCACTGACGTTCGCCCGTGAGCACGGTTACACCGTCATCCCGTCGTGTTCATACGTTGAGCGTTACATGGATCGTCACGCGGCGAACATTGAGTAGCCAGCCAAACGCAACAAAAAACCCGCCAGATTGGCGGGTTTTTTGTTGGCTGTAAATCAGCGTTGCAGACGGGGGCGGCGGGGCAGTACGTCTTTCAGTTTGTCGCGCATGCTGCGCACGCTTTGCTCGGTGGTCGCCCAGTCGATACAGGCGTCAGTCACCGAAACGCCGTATTGCAGCTGCGACAGGTCTTTCGGAATGGACTGGTTACCCCAGCCGATGTGGCTCTCGACCATCAGGCCGATGATTGAGTCGTTGCCTTCGAGGATCTGGTTGGCGACGTTGTCCATGACCAGCGGTTGCAGGCCCGGGTCCTTGTTGGAGTTGGCGTGGCTGCAGTCGACCATGATGTTGCTGGCGATGCCGGCCTTTTCCAGATCCTTTTCGCACAGGGCGACGCTGACCGAGTCGTAGTTGGGCTTGCCGTTGCCGCCGCGCAGCACGACGTGGCCGTAGGGGTTGCCTTTGGTGGTGACGATAGAGACCTGACCCTGCTGGTTGATGCCCAGGAAACGGTGCGGGCTGGAGACCGACTGCAGGGCATTGATGGCAACCGAGAGGCTGCCATCGGTGCCGTTCTTGAAGCCGACGGCCGAGGACAGGCCCGAGGACATTTCGCGGTGGGTCTGGGACTCCGTGGTGCGAGCACCGATGGCCGACCAGGAAATCAGGTCCTGCAGGTACTGGGGCGAAATTGGATCGAGCGCTTCAGTGGCGGTGGGCAAGCCCATTTCCGACAGGTCACAGAGCAGCTGGCGGCCGATGTGCAGGCCATCTTCAATCTTGAACGAGTCATCCAGGTAAGGGTCGTTGATCAGGCCTTTCCAGCCGACAGTCGTACGCGGCTTCTCGAAATAGACGCGCATCACCAGATAGAGGGTATCGCTGACTTCTTCGGCCAGTTTCTTAAGGCGCGCGGCGTAGTCTTTGGCGGCCTCGATATCGTGGATCGAGCAGGGGCCGATGACGATGAACAGGCGGTGGTCCTTGCCATCGAGAATGTCACGAATAACCTGGCGGCTTTCGACAACGGTCGCCTGGGCAGCTGCGCTGAGCGGAATCTTCGCTTTGAGCTGCTCGGGGGTAATCAGAATCTCGTTGGAGGTAATGTTCAGGTCATCAATAGGTAAATCGGCCATCAGTCTTCCCGGAAGTGGTACCGGCCGCGCGGTGCGGCGCTATTTTGAGTGCGTCACAGCTTAATCAAGGTTGGCCGCTTAGGCTACCCCGCAGGCCGCTATCGCTCTGAAAAACAAAATTAATTGGCGCGCGGAAGGACGCCGCCGTGCCATTTTGTCGTGTTGTTGACTGTCTTACCGGGCGCCTGCCCCTTACCATTGCCGAATACCAATAACAGATCATCCAAATGAGGGTTGTATGGACCAGAACAAACTGCAAATCGGCATCATCGGCACGGGCGCAATCGGTGGCTTCTACGGCGCCATGCTGGCCAACGGCGGAAATGATGTGCACTTTTTGCTGCGCAGTGAATATGACGCTGTGGTGGAGAAGGGCATTACCATCAACAGCCTGGTCAATGAACAACTGCATCTGCACCCGGTGCAGGCGTACCAGGATGCTGCAGACATGCCGCCCTGCGACTGGCTGTTCATCGGCGCCAAGTCGACCGCAGGCAACCTGGGCGACATCATCACCCGCGCTGGCAAGCCCGATGCCAAGGTGGTGCTGCTGCAAAACGGCCTGAGCAACGAAGACCAGCTGCGACCCCACCTGCCCGACTCTATGCATCTGATTGGCGGTTTGTGCTATGTCTGCCTGTTCCGCGAAGGCCCGGGCCTGGTCAAGCACCAAGCCAATGGTATGGTCGATCTCGGTTACCACTCTGGCCCGGCTACCAGTGTCGAAGCGCAGCAGGCGCTGCTTAAAGAAGGTGCAGAGCTGCTTGCTTCTGGCAAGATTCCCACACGCCTGCTGCCCGGGGTAGACGAAGCACGTTGGCAGAAGCTGGTCTGGAATGCGCCTTTCAACGGTATTTCCGTGGTGCTGAACTCCGGTACCCAAGCGTTGCTGAAAGACCCGGCAAGTAACAAGCTGATCAAGGAAATGATGGAAGAGGTGATCAGCACGGCTCGGGCCAAAGGCGTCAGCATGCCTGACGGTCTGGCGGACAAGCTGCTGATGGGGACTGGCGCCATGCCCGACTACCAGCCAAGCATGTACCACGACTGGCTGCACAAACGCCCCATGGAGCTGGATAGCCTGTACGGTGAGCTGCTGCGTCAGGGCCGTGAGGCAGGTTGCAGCCTGCCGAAAATCGAGGCAATGTTGGATCAGCTGACGTTCATTCAGAACCGATACCTGTCCAATCAATAGGAAGGCCGCATGCCCAGCCAGCTCGGCGACAAACTGGTTATCGCCATTTCTTCCAGAGCGCTGTTTGATCTGGACGATAGCCACGCGGTCTTCGAGCGCGAGGGGCTGGAAGCCTATCGCTTATATCAGATAGCGCATGAAGACGAGCCGCTGGAGCCGGGCGAGGCCTTCCCGTTGGTGCAGAAGCTGCTGCGCATCAACAGTCTGCTCGAGGGTGATAGCCGGGTCGAGGTGGTTTTGATTTCTCGCAACAGCGCCGATACCGGCTTGCGCGTGTTCAACTCCATCCAGCACTACGGCCTGGGTATCACCCGGGCCGCTTTTGCCGGCGGTCGCAGCCCCTTTACCTATATCCCGGCCTTTGGCTGCCAGCTCTTTCTATCGACCCACGCCGAGGACGTTCGCGCCACCTTGGATGCCGGTTTTGCTGCGGCAACCATCCTGCCGGCCAAGCGCCGCCCAGAACAGCGTGATGAGCTGCGTATCGCCTTTGATGGCGACGCGGTGCTGTTTTCCGACGAGTCCGAGCAGGTGTTCCAGCGCGACGGACTGGCAGCCTTCCAGGCCAGCGAGCAGGCGTCAGCCCATCAGCCCCTTAGGGGTGGCCCGTTCAAGGCGTTCCTGGCTGCACTCAATCGCATTCAGACCGAGTTTGCCAATGAGCAATGTCCGATCCGCACTGCGTTGGTGACGGCGCGCAGTGCCCCGGCCCATGAGCGGGTAATTCGTACCCTGCGTGAGTGGAATATTCGGCTGGACGAGTCCCTGTTTCTGGGCGGCCTGGACAAGTCCGAGTTTCTGCAGGCCTTCGGCGCTGATCTGTTCTTCGATGACCAGGAGGGGCACTGTCAGCGCGCCGTGGGTGTGGTGCCGACTGGGCATGTCCCGCACGGTATCAGCAACCTCAAATCGTCCTCGCCGGTCTGATAATGGCGCAGGTGTGAGACACACTGCACTATTTCATTCCGTTGCCGGAATTTATGGACTAACCTAGCTGTCAGAACAGGCGATCTGGTTATAAGCGATTAACGCGTTGCCGCGCCAGCCAAGCCGCCACCGGGCTTGGATCGATAGAGGAAGCATTCATGAAGCTGCAGCAACTGCGCTATATCTGGGAAGTGGCCCACCATGACCTGAACGTCTCCGCCACCGCCCAGAGCCTGTACACCTCCCAGCCCGGTATCAGCAAACAGATTCGCCTGCTTGAAGACGAGCTGGGCGTAGAGGTGTTTTCTCGCAGTGGCAAGCACCTGACCCGCATCACGCCGGCCGGTGAGCGCATCATTGCGACCGCTGGCGAGATTTTACGCAAGGTCGACAGCATCAAGCAGATTGCTCAGGAGTTCAGCAACGAGCGCAAGGGCACGCTGACGTTGGCAACCACGCATACCCAGGCGCGCTACGCCTTGCCCCCGATCATTCAGAAATTCATCAAGAACTATCCGGACGTCTCGTTGCACATGCATCAGGGTACGCCGATGCAGATCTGTGAAATGACCGTAGACGGTACCGCCGATTTCGCCATCGCCACCGAGGCGCTGGAGCTGTTCGCCGACCTGGTGATGATGCCGTGCTATCGCTGGAATCGCTGCGTCATCGTGCCCAAGGGGCACCCGCTGACGCAGTTGTCGTCTCTGAGCCTGGAGGCGTTGGCAGAGTGGCCACTGGTAACCTATGTGTTTGGTTTTACCGGGCGTTCCAAGCTTGATGAGGCCTTCAGCAATCGCGGGTTGTCGCCGAAAGTGGTGTTTACCGCCGCCGACGCGGACGTGATCAAAACCTATGTGCGACTGGGGTTGGGGGTTGGCATTGTGGCGCACATGGCGGTCGATCCTGTGGCAGATCCGGACTTGGTGGTGATTGATGCCAGTCAGCTGTTCGAGTCCAGTGTGACCAAGATCGGCTTCCGCCGGGGCACTTTCCTGCGCGGTTACATGTACGAGTTTATCGAGGCATTTGCCCCGCATCTGACGCGCGAGATGATCGATCAGGCGCTGCTGTGCAGCAACAAGGTGGAGCTGGAGGCGCTGTTCGACGGGGTCGAGCTACCTGTCCTCTGAAACGAAACGCCGGCTGTTGCCGGCGTTTTCGTATTTGCAGCCTGGTGTCAGCTGCGTGCAATCAGATTGCCGGCGTGCAGACCGCATTCCTTCTTGGTGGACTCTTCCCACCACCAGCGGCCTTCGCGCTCGTGCTGGTTCGGCAGCACGGGGCGCGTGCAAGGCTCGCAGCCAATACTGATAAAACCTTTCTCGTGCAGCGGGTTGTAGGGAATCTCCAGCATGCGGATGTAATTCCAGATGTCCTCACTGCTGTAGTTGGCCAACGGATTGAACTTGACCAGTTGGTGTTCCGGCGTCGAGAACGCGGTGTCCAGCTGAATCACCGGTACGTCGGCGCGGGTGGGGCTTTGATCCTTGCGTTGGCCGGTAATCCAGGCGTCGACTGTGCCCAGTTTGCGGCGCAGCGGTGCAATCTTGCGCACGCCGCAGCAGCCGCCGTGGCCATTTTCGTAAAAGTCGAACAGGCCGTTTTCACGAACGTACGCTTCCAGCTGCTGATGATCAGGGGAGAGCACTTCAAGCTGAATGCTGTAGTGCTTGCGTACCTGCTCCAGGAAGCGGTAGGTCTCGGCGTGCAGGCGGCCGGTGTCGAGGGTGAACACCTTGATTTCGGGGTTGATCTTCCAGGCCATATCCAGCGCGACGATATCGTCGGCGCCACTGAACGATAGCCAGAGATTGTCGAACTGGCTGATTGCCAGCTCGAGGATCTGCTGGGGCGACTTGCTGGCGTACTCGCTGGCCAGTTGGTCGATGTCGACATTACTCATTGCATCAGGCTCTCAATCCGGCGGTGGATCGGTGTGCCACCGTTTCTGGTTTCAGGCGGGCAGTCTAGCAAAGGGCGTCTTAGTCCATCCTCTTTTATTTAGTTATATTTTTATGCCTTTTTTCGAGGTTGCTCGGCGCTTCTAGCGTCCTTCTCGTTGCGCCTGACAGCGCTTGCCGGTAGATTGTGCGCCAGCCTCAACTATTGAAACTCAGGAGTATCACGTGGAAATTGCTTGCCTTGACCTGGAGGGCGTACTGGTCCCGGAAATCTGGATTGCCTTTGCCGAAAAGACCGGCATTGAGGAACTGAAGGCGACCACCCGTGATATTCCGGATTACGACGTACTGATGAAGCAGCGTCTTTCCATTCTGGACAAGCACGGCCTCAAGCTGTCGGACATTCAGGAAGTCATCGCGACTCTCAAACCGCTGGATGGCGCCGTAGAATTTGTCGACTGGCTGCGTGAGCGCTTCCAGGTTGTGATTCTGTCTGACACCTTCTATGAGTTCTCTCAGCCGCTGATGCGCCAGCTGGGCTTTCCGACGTTGTTGTGCCACCGTCTGATCACCGATGAGAACGACCGCGTGGTCGACTATCAGCTGCGTCAAAAAGATCCCAAGCGTCAGTCAGTCATCGCCCTGAAGAGCATTTACTACCGCATCATCGCCGCCGGTGATTCCTACAACGACACCACCATGTTGTCGGAGGCGCATGCCGGTATCCTGTTCCACGCGCCTGACAACGTGATTAGCGAATTCCCGCAGTTCCCGGCAGTACATACCTATGAAGACCTGAAAAAGGCCTTTATTGCTGCCTCCAACCGCGAGCTGTCGCTGTAAGACAACGCTGATCTGCTTGCTCGGCAGTGATCTGCGCCGAGCCAGAGCCTGTTGACGCCATCTAGCGTCAACAGGCTTTTTTCATTGGCTGGTTCGCCCGAGTGGCAAGCTCACTGCGGCCCATTGCGGCCAAGGCCACCAGCGCCGTATCGGCTGGCCGAATACCTGCCTCAACTCGCTCACGCTGCTGGTTCGTTGTGCCGGTTCGAACGCGAGTGCCCGCCGTAGTGCTGGCCAGCAATGTGCGGGCAGGTTCGTCGGCTTTTGCAGGCTGCTGTACTGATCCATGCGCATTGCCTGACGTGCCGTCAGGCGGCTGAATGGGTGATGACCGCTGGCAAGCTCGTAGAGTACGCAGGCCAGCGCATACAGGTCAGTTGCAGGACTGAGATCGCCACCATTAAGCAACTCGAGTGCAGCATAGCGGGGAGTCCAGGCCGCGAGACGCCGGCGCGAGAGCCGGGGCAGGCGGCTTAGCAGCCCTTCGTTGCCCTGGCCGAGGCCAAAGTCGAACAAGCGCACGTCATTGTCGCAGAGCATCACGTTGGTGGGCTTGATGTCGCCATGCAGCACGCCGCGCTGGTGCGCGTGCTGCAGTGCATCAAGCAGCGCCAGCGCCAAGGGTTGCAAGTCATTCCAGGGCAGGCCCTGAGGCTGAGCGGCCATGATCTGGTCCAGCGTTGGCCCGGCCAGCAGCTCCAGGGTCAGGAACGCGCGCTGGCTGTGCGCATCGACGTGGAAACTGTGGGGACGCACGATATGGCGGTGGTGCAGGCGGCTGGTCAGAGCAAACTCGCTGTAGAGTAGGGCGTTGGCGTCGGGGTGGCGGGAGAAGGTGTCGTTCAATGTTTTCAGCGCAACCCAGGGCTCGGGGTCGCCAAACTGCTCGCGCACCAGATCACGTGCCCGATAGACCGCGCCCATGCCGCCGACGCCAAGCAGGCGTTCGATGCGATAACGCTTGCCCATCAGCTCTGGTAGGTCACTTGGGGTCTGTAAGGGGACGCCTGTCGGCGCGCTTGTCTGGTTCACGTTGGGCTCGTCGCGGGTGTGGGGCGGATAACGATGGCGGTGAGGTTGTCGCTGGCGGGGCCTTGCAGGGCGAGGGTAAACAGCTGTTCGACGATCGCTTGCGCCGTCGGCAGCTGCAATGACTGGGCAAGTTGCCTGATGCTCAGGCTGCGATACAGGCCGTCGCTGCAGAGAAGCAAGCGGTCATGAACCTGCAGCGTAAACTCGCTGACATCCAGGTGCAGTACCTCGTGCGCGCCAACGGCGCGGGTGAGTGCCTGTGCGTTGGGGTGACGTGCCGCCTGGCTGGCGCTGATGTTGCTGTTGCTGATCAATTGCTGGGCAAGGGTGTGATCACGCGACAGCAGGTATAGCTTTTTCTGGCGCCACAGGTAGCAGCGGCTGTCGCCTGCCCACAGACAGAAAGCACGCCGGCCTTGGGCGAGAACGGTCACCACGGTGCTGCCGCTCAAGGGAGCGGGTCCGCCGGCGCATACTGTCATGTCCTGCGTCAGACGATGGTTTACCTGGTGCAGGGCCTGGCGAACCCGCCGCTGATTCTGGTCAAGATTACTCCCCAGTGGCAGGTCCGCGAGTTGTTCCACGATCAGACGACTGGCCAGTGCACCGTTGTGATGGCCTCCCATACCGTCGGCAACGGCCCAGAGGCTGCCCAGGCGTCGGTCAAGCAGCGCATCTTCATTACGCTTGCGAACCTTGCCAATGTGAGTCTGACTCGCGCTGTCCCAGTGGATCATAGCTGTGCCGGCAGGGCGAAGCCGCGGAGCAACTCCGGGTCGAAGGGGTTGGGCGCTCGCTGGCTGTGCAGCAGGTACTGGGCCCGCATACCGCCAATGCTGGCCCGCAGCAGCAGGGCATCGCGTTCTTCCTGGCGTTGAATCTCTATGCGGTCCAGCAGGCGAAACAGCGACCAGGTGCCGGCTTCCTGCTGCAGTCCCAGGCGTCGACCGCCCAAGTCCTCGAGCGTCAGGCTGATGCGTTCGCTGCCTTCGGCAGCGGGCCAGCGAAAGGCACTGGCGACGATGGGGCCGTGACGATACTCAAGTTGCTGGGGCCCATAGTGGAAACTGGCACGGCCCAGGCTGGCATCCAGCGCGTAGGGCTCCAGGCGGAACTGCACGCCAGGCTCGAAGGGGTCATCGGCAAAGAAGCCGGCGCGGATTGCCTGGGCTCGTGCCAGCTGGGTCAGCAACGCGGACGATAGCGGCAGGCTGCGTCCGTCCAGGGAGCGAAGGCGGTAGCGACCATCGCGCTGAATCACGAACGGTTGCAGATAGTTGGCGACAAACTGCTCGATGGTGCCTTCCTGTTGGAAAAAGCGACGGAAGTCGTTCAACTCGACATCTCGGCTGCTGCTGGCACTGAACGGATAGCGCTGGGCGAATGCGCTGCGGTAGACACTGTACAGGTCGGTCCGGTAGCGCTGGTTCACGTAGCGGCTGGCATCAGCCAGTACCTGCCCCCATGCGTCTGACGCCAACTGGTTGACCCAGCCATTGAGGGGGGCTGGCAGGGCACTGGCGGCGTCACGCGTGGCGCTGATCGCATCGGCCTGGTGTTGCATGCGCTTGCGCGCCATCTCGAAGGCCAGCTGCCCGCTGTCGCCACTGTTGTAGAGCTGCGCCAGCTGCAACTGCAGTTGAGTGAGCGCTTGCTGGCTCTGCAGCAATGCCGCGGTAGGGTTGCCGTCGCTGTCGAGCAAGCCATGCAGATTGGCGAACTGCTGCTGCAGGGCTTGCTTGGCGGCGCTGGCGGGGGTTGCGCGCTCGCGTTGCGGATCAATCAGTCGGGTGTGCTCGCGCAGCTGTTGCAGCAAAAGCAGTTGTGGTGCGCTGCTGGCGCTCAAGGCCGACAGGTCGGTAACCGCCCGGCCATTACGCAATGTTGCCATGCGCAGTGAAGCCAGCGCGCGGATCCACTCGTCGGTGTAGTCCTGGAAGTACAGAGCCTCCACCTCAACAAGCAGTTGGCGTTGTTCGCTTGGTGTCAGTTGGCTGCGATTACCCAGCACCCAGTTGTCTTCCAGCAGACCTTCGATCAGGGCAGGCCCTTGTTGCTGGAACAGGGTCTGATAGCCGGTTCGGGTATAGAAGCCGGGGATGGCGGTTGGGCGGCTGGCGAGCAATTGATGGTCGGTACCCAGTTGGCTGTCCAGGCGATAGTGTGGCAAGGCACGTGCCTGTTCGCGCAGCAGGCGGTAGGTCAGCTGTGCGAGGGACTCCTGTTGCAACTGGTCGCGCACCCTGGCGACCAGCGCCTCATCGACCGCAGTTGCCTGCCACGGCAGCGCCAGCAGGCGCTCAAGGTGGGCGCTCAGTTGGGTTTGTACATCGGTCTGTTCGGGGTAGCGGTGCTGCCACTCTTCGCCCATCCACTGCTGTAGATAACCTGTCTCCAGGCGCTCTGGCTGACTGAGCATGAGGTAGGCGCGCAAGTGGCCAATCAGTTGCTGGCGGTCAGCGTGGGCTCTGCGCAGGCGTGCCTCAAGCTGGCGGGTTATCAGGGGCAGCAGGTAGTCGCGTAACGATTGCTGGTAGTGTCGCTGTACCTGGGGCAGGACGTCAGGTGCCTGCTCCAGAGTCAGGGTTCGAGTGAGGACGCGGCCGCCGGTTTCGGGGTGTACAAGAGTAGCGGCGTAGCGGGTATCCAGTTGCTGCAGCAAGGCGGTGATGCGGCTGTGCGCCTGTATTTTCGGGGTGCTCGGCAGGAAATGCTCGGCCAGGTTGGCCAGCTGAGAAAGCCGTTCGCTTTGCTGGTGATAGGCCCAGCTCCAGCCAACGGCGCAGCAGGCAAGCCCCGCCGCCGCCAGGCCGAACCCTACGCGCTGGCGGCGGCGCTGGCGCTGCTCGCGGTTGGCATCGAGTGATACCCGGTGCGGGTTGCCCAGGATGACCTGCTCGAACAGCTCGGTGACAAAGCCCGATTGCCTCGGCGGACCCGGGGCATACAGCAGGTTATCCTGCTCCGACTGGCCGCTGCAGGTGAAATAGAGTCCCTGCAGGCGAGAACCCGACTGGTAGCGGCTGGCGCTGAAGGTTTGCTCGATAAAACGCTGAACAGGTCCTTCGAGGCGCGCCAGTTGCCAGGGCAAATCCAGCAACCGCCCGCGGCGCGCCGGATCGCGCTCCTGGTGCAGGCGATGAAGCATCTGTGCGTTGAGGCGGCCTAGTAACGCCGCATAGGCTTGCGTGCGCTGCGCGGAATCCGCTTGCGGGTGGTTGTCGAGTCGCATGCCGAAGTGTTGCTGGCGCTGCTCGAGCGGGAGCTGCTCCAGGAGCTCCGCCAACCCCGGAATCAGGTCGCTCTTGCTGAGCAGCAGGTAGACCGGCAAGTCCAGACCCAGCTGGCTGCGTAGCTCGCTGAGTGCATGGCGCAGCCGCCGCGCGAGGTTGTCCAGTTCCAGGTCGTGATTCTGCTGAAGCAGGTCTACCGGCAAGGTGATGATGACACCGGTCAATGCCGGTTGGCGCCGCTGGCGCAGCAGGGACAGCAGGGCCTGCCAGTGCGGCGCAGGTTGGTCACTGTCGACCTCGGGCAGGCAGTGACCGCTGCAATCGATCAGGGTGCCTGCGTGGTGGCAATGCCATTCGGCCGGGCTGCTGCCTGCACTGCCGTCAGGGATCTCTGCGGTGCTGCAAAGCAGCGGCAGGTCGGGTTGCGCCAGCAGGCTGCTTTTCCCGGCGCCCTGCGGGCCTATGAGCAGGTACCATGGTTGTCTGCGTCGTTGGCGGGCAGTCACGCCGGCTTTTTGTAGCTGCTGCTGGGCGAGGATGGCGCGCTGGTGCAGTGCCAGGTGTACGTCTACCTGCCGCTCATGCTGTTGTTGTTCTTCGGCGGTCGGTGGCGAGGGCTTGGGACGTGTGCGCCAGTAGGTGACTGTACGCCAGAGCAGCCATGGCATTGCCAGCAGGGCGATGGTGCCTGCGCGGCTCCAGCGACTGCTCCAGATCGCGTGGCCGTTCACCGAGATCATCGGGCCAAGGGTCCAGACCAATAAGCCGAGCAGTACCAGCAACAGCGCCGTCCAGCCAGCCGGGGAGCGCAGCAGACCCAGCAGGCGCGGGAGAACAGGGTTCATTGTCGCGCCTCCTGGATGCTGTACTGTTGCAATGTGTTGTGGCGTTGCTGTTCCAGCGTACTGCTGAAGGCAGTATGCAGCAGGGTCATGCCCGCGAGTGTGGCGCAAAGCAACAGCCAGGCTGGAAAGGGCCTGCGCAGCGAATGGTCGGCTGCATCGACAGCGTTGGGCTCGGCCAGTCGGGTGTCGGGCGCCTCGCGGTAGCGCCGAAGTTCCCGGTACAGGCGCTCACTGAGCTCGGCCAGGGCCGTTTCACCTCGCGGCTGCAAGCGATATCGTCCCTGAAAACCCAGGGCGATGCAGACGTACATCAGCTCTAGTACGTCCAGGTGTCTGCCCGGGTCCCGGTTCAGGCGCTCCAGCAGGACAAAAAACTTTTCACCGCCGAAGGTTTCCTGGTGAAAGAGGGCAAGCAGGCTGTGTTGTGACCAGTCGCTGTCGTTGCCCCAGCGCGTGGCAAGAATGGCTTCGTCGAGTACGGTACAGAGCACATAGCGGGCAGCGTGGCGGCTGGTTTGCTCGATGCCGTGGTCCTGGCATTGCAGGTCAAAGTACTGAATACCGGCGCGCAGCGATTCGCGCAACAGCTCCGGACGTTCCTGCGCGTCGGCGGATTTGAGTTGAACCAGCTCGCTGAGCAGCGGCGCGGCCAGGGTCAACAGGGTATTGGGGCCGTGGGCGTCGATCAGCAACGAGCTGTTGCCCGGTGGCAGCGACAGGCGTTGTGCCAGAGGCGGTGGACGCAGCGCTGGGTCGTAGTCAGTGAGGGGGCTGTCGGCGGACCAGGCGTCGTCCTGGGCGAGGATCACAGTCCGGTCGTCATCTCGGGATGCCATTGCGTGCATGCGTCAGCTCCTGATGGCCCAAAAGGCCAGTTGCAGATTGCTCAGTTCGCCGGCGGCGTGGAACGCGAAGCCGCCAGAGCTGGCCAGCTGTGCGCGTTCATCGGCGCTGAGCTCCAGGGCGAAGTAGATGCGATCGTTATGAAAGGGCAGTTGCCTGGGAGCAACCGGTAACGCGCGCACGCGGATGCCGGGCAGGTGGAGGTTGACCAGCTGACGAATCTGCTCAACAGCACCGATCTTCAGGTGGGTAGGCAATCGCTTGCGCAGGGCGTCGCCGTCGCAGTCAGCCTTGGCCGCCAAGATGAAGAGAGCGCCATCAAGCAGCGCCGGATCACTGATGGGGGCCACGCGAATGCCGTACTGCCGTTGTTGCAGTGGCAGCTCCATCGCGTGTTGCTCCAGCACCATGGACAGGCTTTGGCGCAAGGCGCGCATGAGTTGCCGGTAGCTACCACCCTGGTCGCTGTGCTGGTAATGCAGGTCGGCGGGGGGGCGCTTGCTGTCGCAGCTGAAGGTGGATAGTTCGCCGAGCAGGCTCAGCAACAGGTTGAACAGCACGGCAGGCGGGGTGTGGCTGCCGTTGCGCAGTTGTCGCAGCAAGGGTTCCTGGCGGTTGAGCAATTGGAGCATCAGCAGGTCACCCAACTCGGCACTGGCGGCGGTGCCGCGGCTACGCAGCCGCTCGGCCAGAGCATCTGCGCGGTGCTTCACAAGGCTGATGGTCTCCTGCAGGCATTTTTGCAGGTAGGGGCTGTCCTGACAGTGCAGGTAGCTGGCGGTCAGGTCTTCATCCAGACGGATGTTGCCATCGCTACCGCACTCCTGTACCTGACAAAGCCGCAGACGAACCAGCGCCTGGTCTTCGCCGGCATCGCCCAGCACCAGACGAAAAGCTGGCTGCGCGACACGCAAGGTAGCGCTGCCACCCGCACCTGCGTTGGCGTCGCTGACCTCATGGTCGGCGCTAAGATAGCGTGCCAGTGGTGCTTCGCTCCCGGGTTGCTGTACCTCAAGATGGCCTCGGCTGGTGAGGGGCAGGGCAAGGTAGACAGGGGTACTCAAGGTGCCGGGCGGGATGTCGAGCGCAAGCGGCTCGGCGCGTTGCGCCAGGTCAAACAGACTGCCGTCCGGTAGCAGGCCGGCTGCATCGCTCAGCACGATCTTGCCCAGCGCGAGGAACTGGGTATCCAGATCGAGGCGAGTGAAGCCCCAGGCGTGGGCGTGCAAGCCGCTGGTGCGGCGGGTGAGCTGCTCGTCGTAGTAGCGGTCATGCTGCTGAAAGTGCTGGGGCCGCAGCAGCATTCCTTCGTGCCACACCACATTAAGCGTTTGCATGTCAGGGCTCTCCGGTGGGCTGTTGTTGGTTGATGCCGTGTTCGTCGAGCGCCAGCGTGAACTGGTTGCGTGCGCCAGGCTGCACATCCAGGCGGATGCGCCAGCGGGTGTTGGGCAAGTCGCGATAGGCTGCGATCAGGCCCAGGTGTCGTGCTTCGGGCCCGGCAGCTATCTTGAACTGGCGTTGTTCGCCGGGGCGCAATTCAAGCTCCTGGAGCGCGAGCAGGTCGGGCGACAGGATCTGTTGCGGTCGTTGCTGCAGGGCAAAAAAGTCGGCTTGCTCAAAGGCCACGGGATGGCGCAGTTCTATCAGTTGCAGCACGACGGGTGAGGGGCGGCCGTGCAAATCCGGGTTGAGCAAGTCGGTGGCGCTGATCTGCAGGTCGATTTTGGTCATGTGCGAGTAGGGAGACAGCAGGCTGCACGCACTCAGCAGGCAGGCCGCCAGGGCAAGGAGGAGACGATGCATGGGCTTATCCGAAGGGGTTGTGGTGGAGGCTGTTAAGCAAGTGGTGCTGCTCCTGATAGGCCTCTCTGAAGGCGTGCTGGCAACGCTGTTGAAGCGGACCGGGTTGCTGGTAGTGCTGCTGCAGGGCGCGCCAGCGGGCGCCGTCGGTGCGCGGTCCGCCCGGGCCCAGCAGGTGGGCGGGCGCCAGAATCACCGGCAGCTGGTCGCACAGCCGGTTGCCAGCCTGCTGAATCGCCAGCTGGTGGGATCTGAGCTGACGCCAGGCGCTGCGGAGCAGTTCTTCGCCATCGGCTGCTCCCAGTAGTTGCTGCAGGGCGGTGACGGCATCCGCGCTGTCGCTGAGCGGGTGGCGCATGGCGTTTGCCTGCAACTGAGACGCGCTGTGTTGCTGTGTGTGCAGGCTGTGCTGCAGTTCGGCAACGGCGCTGCGCAGCAGACCGATGGCCTGGCGGCTGAGTGCGGCGGCCTGGGCCGAGGAGGCGGGCTGCAGCCCAAGTTGCTGGCACAGCTGCTCTGCTAGCTCGAAGTCGCCTGTCGGCCGCGGTGTGATCGGCGACTGGGTGCGTGGCAGGCGGACATGCTCCGCCTCCACCGGGTGATGCTCTGCGCTGGATGTTGGCAATGACGCCTGCTCGGGCGTCTGAAGCCATTCGGCCAGCGGGTCATCGCTTTCATGACCGCCTTCGCCCAACGACAGAAAGGCATCGTCAGGGATCAGTGGATGGGCACTGCTGCTGGTGACCTGCTGCAGCCGCGCGCGTATCTCCATCTCGCCCAGGCAGTAGATCTGGCCGTGCTCAATGCGTTCGGGCTCGCCCTTGGTCAGGCGGCGGCCATCGCTTTTGATGTGGATGCCGTTGCTACTGGTATCGGTGAGATAAAAGGCCTCCTCGCTGTAGCTGATCTGGGCATGGCGACCAGAGATGATGCGCTGGCGGTCGGGCAGCACCCAGTCGCAGTCGGCGGCGCGGCCGATGACGCCGCCGGCCTGACGGAACTGGCGGGTAAGCGGTGGCTCCTGCGCTGAGGCGGGTGGGTAGATGACTTCCAGCATCAGCTCCATGCGCGGGCCTCCTCAGTCAGGGGAGGCGTCCCACGCCTGTCCAGGGGCTGATATTGGTCGTCATCGAAGCGCAGGTTGCTACTACAGGCGCACAGGGTGAACGCAGCAACCAGCAGCAGCGTGTGCCTGACCAGCGGGCAGGGAAATAAGAATAGACGCATTACAGAATCCATTAGGTGCTCAACAGAACCCGTCCTGGGTTATTGGTTGAGCTGCAGCAAGGGCTGTGCCTGGATTCTTGTGTCTTTTAAATCAATGGGTTGCGCTAGTCTTTTGACAGTGCGCCGCTAGGTTGTGACGGTGATCGCGGCGCAGTGCGCAGATTGTTGCGCAAGGTGCGGGAAAACTGGCGCACCGGGGCCTGGCAACGACAGCGCCCCGTCAGCGGCAGACAGGAATCAGGCAATCAGTGGCTGCTGCCTGGCTGTCTTCCAGGCTGGCTGCTGCGCAGCTGCGAACCTGTTGCGCGGCAGTGTCGCAGCCCATTTCCTGCATGCCGGTCGCCAGGTTGTTCCAGCCAGCCGAGTAGCCGGGAAAGCGGCGCACCAGCTCGCTGAAGTGCTCAATGGCTTCGGCTTGCTGCCCGTTGTGCCAGGCGATATTGCCAAGTCCCAGCAGGGCGGCAGGCTGGTCCGGCCAGCGCTCGGCGGCGGCCTGGTAGGCTTTGCTTGCGCTGTCGGTCTGGCCGACCTGTTCCAGATCGGCGGCGGCGGCCAGGAAGGGCAGCGGTTCGGCGGTGGCAGGAATGCGCTCGGGAGGGACGGCAACACGGGCCCAGCGCTCGGCTCGGTCCCAGGTGCGCATAAATACCGAGAAGGGCTCACGCTGGCGCGCGTTCAGCCCGGAATGCAGGATCAGTTCGCGGGTGTTCAGGTCGTAGCCAACGGCAACGGCATAATGCCATTGGGGATACCAGTCGAAGGCCAGATTCTGCATCACCAGAACGGCGTTGCCGTCGTCCAGTTCGCGCAGGATGGCGCCCAGCTTCCCGGCCAGAGGGTAGACCAGCAAGCCCTGCTCACGAGCGGCGGCGACCATTTCAACCTGCAGGCTACCCTTGCGTTCGGGCAGGTACACGCGACCTGTGAGTTGCGCTGGGGCGATTTCAATACCGCGCTGGCCGAGCATCATCGACAGCGCCGCGGGGCCGCACTGGTAGGCGTCCTGCGCATGGAACGGCAAGTCGGTCAGCAGGCGATTGGGGGGCAGGTCGGTAGGGAGTTCAGCGGTGGTGCGGGGAGCGAGGCCGGCGCAGGCTGACAGCATGGCTGTCAGCCCGAGGAGCAGGCCAAGGCGAACGGCCTTGTACATGAGCTCAGTTCACGCAGTTGACGAAGCTGTAGACGTTGGTGGCACACAGCATGTCGGTGATGATGAAGATGACCAGAAACAGCACGATGATGCCTACGACACCGGCGGCGGCAGGGGCGTCATCCAGTTGGCTGTTGAAGTCGGCCAGCTCGTCAGCGGTCAGGCTGTCGATGCGCTGTTCAACCTGGTCCTGGGATACACCCAGGCTGGCCAGCTTGGCCTGTACGTCCTGATCGTCCAGCATGGCCTTGAGTTCGGCACGGTCGACGCTCAATTGCTGCTGGGCAACGGCTTCACCGGTGCCGACCATGGCGGCCTGGGCCTGCAGGCTGGCCATGGAGGTCAGCATGAACAGGGCAGTCAGCAGGATGGACAGGTAACGCTTGGTGGATCGCATGAAAGTCATGGGTTATTTCCTCATTTGTTGTGGCTTCCCTGCTTGGAAGCTTTCAACCACCTAAGGGTGGCCGTCCGATGCGCAGGCTGCGCTCAATGTAAACGACCCACGCAACGTCCAGAGGTTCCAAAGTGCCATCGCCTGTGTGATCTATTTCACCTCTTGCGACTACCTGTTCACAGGCCCAGCTTGTCGCGCATCTGGTAGTACCACGCACCCATGGCAGTAAATGGCACACGCAATAGGCGTCCGCCGGGGAAGGGGTAGTGTGGCAACGCGGCAAAGGCGTCAAAACGCTCGGCCTGACCGCGCAATACCTCGGCTAGCACGCGCCCGGCGACGTGGGTAAAGGTGACGCCATGGCCACTGCAGCCCTGGGAATAATAGATGTTGTCGCCGATACGGCCGACCTGAGGAAGCCGTGACAGGGTCAGCAGAAAGTTGCCGGTCCAGGCGTACTCGATCTTGATGTCCTTGAGCTGCGGAAAGGTCTTGATCAGGTTGGGGCGAATGAGCGCCTCGATGTTGCTTGGATCGCGTGCGCCGTAGACCACGCCGCCGCCAAAGATCATGCGACGGTCGCCGGAGAGGCGGTAGTAATCGAGCAGGTAGGCGCAATCCTCCACGCAGTAGTCCTGGGGCAGCAGCGAGTTGGCCAACTCCTCGGACAGCGGCTCGGTGGTAATAACCTGAGTGCCGCAGGGCATGGATTTGGCCGCCAACTGCGGCAGCAGGTTACCGAGGTAGGCGTTGCCCGCTACGATCACGTAGCGGGCCTTTACCTGACCCTCGGCCGTATGGACCACCGGATTGGCGCCCTGATCAATACGCGTCACCGGTGAGTGCTCATGGATAACGCCTCCCAATGACTCGAAAGCCGCCGCCTCGCCAAGTACCAGGTTCAGCGGGTGGATGTGGCCACCACTCATGTCCAGCATGCCGCCGGTGTAGATGTCGGTATTGACGACCTCGCGAATGCGGCGCTCGTCGAGCAGTTCCAACTGGGTGTTGCCATAGCGCTCCCAGAGCTTTTTCTGGGCTTCCAGGTGCTTCATGTGCTTGCCATTCAGGGCGGCAAACACACCGCCGTCCTTCAGGTCGCAGTCAATGTTGTAACGCGCGACACGTTCGCGAATGATGCGTCCACCCTCAAAGGCCATATCGCCCAGCAGGCGTGCCTGATCCGCTCCCAGGGTGCGCTCGATGACGTCGATATCGCGACTGTAGCTATTGACGATCTGCCCGCCGTTGCGCCCGGATGCCCCAAACCCCACCTGCACAGCCTCCAGCACGGTGACCCGAAACCCCTGTTCGGCCAAGTGCAATGCCGCCGAGATACCGGTGAAGCCGGCGCCAATCACACAGACGTCGGTTTCGCCGCTGCCCTGCAGCGCAGGTCGAGCTGGCGCGGGGTTGGCTGAAGCGGCGTAGTAGGAGGTAGTGTGCTGAGTGTCGACCATGAAGGCACCTGTGCAGATCGTTTGAAATATTTGACAATATTTGCCGATGCTACTCGCAGGATGGCTCTATGGCTATAGAGCGCTCAAAAAAAGACACAGTTGCGGGGCGTGCTGCTCAGCTGTGCGCCGGTTGTGGCTCGGTAGTCGCGGCTGGCGCCGGTGCTTTGGGCAGTGGTCGGCAAAGCAGCACGAACACCATCGAGCAGCCGAGCATCATGGCGATCAGGTGGAAGGCATCGTTGTAGGCCATGATCGCAGCCTGCTGGTGCACCTGGTTGCTGAGTAGCTGCAGCGCACTTTGCTCGTTTCCGAGTTGGCTGGTGAGTAGCTGCATACGCTCCTCGAAGGCCGGGTTGCCCGGCGTAATGTGCTCACGCAGGAAGTCGAAATAGTACTTGGCCCGGCTGTCGAGAATGGTGGCCAGTGCGGCAATGCCGATGGCGCCGCCGAGGTTGCGCAGAATGTTGTACAGACTGGAAGCGGAGCCGGCCTGGGATGGTGCAATCATCGCGGTCGCAATGATCGACATGGGGACCAACACCATGGGCTGGCCGAAGGCCCGGAATATCTGGATCGCAATAAACTGGTCACCCGCGAAGTCCAGGCTCAGGCTGCCACTGTAAAAGCTGGCGAAGGCAAACAGAAAGAAGCCGCAGGAGCAGAGCAGGCGGGCGTCGATAAAGCGCATCAGGATGGGGACCAGCGGGATGATCAGCAGTTGGGGAACACCCATCCACATGATGACTTGGCCGATCTGCAGGGCGTTGTAGTCCTGGATCTGCGCGAGGTAGACCGGTAGTACGAACACGGTGCCGTACAGGCCGACGCCAAGGCCGATGTTGGCCAGACTGCCCAGCAGAAAGTTGCGGTCTTTGAGCAGTCTGAGGTTGACTAGCGGGTTGTCGCGCGTGAGCTGCACGATCACAAAGCTGACCAGCGCGATAAAGCTGATCACCGCCAGTGCGACCATCAGATTGGATTCAAACCAGTCCTCGCGGTGACCCTCTTCGAGAAAGACCTGCAGGCAGCCAAGGCCGATCGCCATGGTCACGATGCCGAAATAGTCGCCTTGGCGCAGCAATTCCCAGCGGGGTTTGCCCTTGTCGAGGCCATACATCAGACCGGTCGCCATCAGGATGCCCGGCACGATGTTGATATAGAAAATGTATTCCCAGCCGAAGTTTTCGGTCAGCCAGCCACCAATGGTGGGGCCAATGGAGGGCGCGAAGGTGGCGGTAATGGCAAACATCGCCATGCCCTTGGGGCGCTGGTTTGGCGGCAGCTTGGTCAGGATCAGGGTAAAGGCAAAGGGGATCAGTGCGCCGCCCGCCAGACCCTGCAGGGCGCGGAAGACGATCATGCTTTCCAGATTCCAGGCCATGGAGCAGAGCAGGGAGGCGATGACGAAGATCGCCGAAATGGTCACGGCAAATCGCCGTGGCGACAGGATCATGGTCAACCAGGCAGCCAGCGGGATGATGATGATTTCCGCGACCAGGTACGACGTAGAGATCCAGGAGCCTTCTTCGACGGTCGCCGACAGCGCGCCCTGAATGTCCTTGAGCGACGAGTTGATGATCTGGATATCCAGAATCGCCATGAAGGCACCAAGGATCGCACTCAGCAGCGCTATCCAGTCGCGCCTGCCGGGTGGCGGAATATCGTGGGCCGAGCCAGCGTCAGTCACGCAGGTCGACCTTGACCATAACCGACATGCCCGGACGAATCAGTCCCGCCAACGGGCTGTCCGCATCGACCACCAGCTTGACCGGAATGCGCTGCACCACCTTGGTAAAGTTGCCGGTCGCGTTGTCAGGCGGCAGCAGACTGAACTGGGCGCCAGAGGCCGGGAAAAGACTCTGCAGGGTGCCGGTCACCGGCTGATCGGGAAAGGTATCGAATACCAGCTCGGCTTTCAGCCCTTCGTGCATGCGGCTGATCTGAGTTTCCTTGAAGTTGGCCTTAATCCACAGATCGGTATCGGGCACCACCGCCAGCAGGTTGCTGCCGGAGGAAACGTTCTGACCGATACGAACATTGCGCTGGCCGATCCGCCCGGCCACGGGCGCTCGGATCTCCGTGCGCTCCAGGTCAAGTTGCGCCTGCTGTACTGCCGCCTCGGCCACCTGAATCTGGGCATCGAGGCGGGCAATATCGGCAGCCAGGGTGTCCTTGGCCAGCTGTTGCGTCTGACGATCGGCCTGCGCCTTGCTGACTTGCGCGCGGGCCACTTCCAGTTGGGCGCGGTAGTTGCTGAGTTGCTCTTCGGAGGCGTAGCCCGATTGGCGTAGCGGGGTAATGCGTTTGATATCCAGCTCGATACGGCGCTGTTCCGCCTCACTGGCGTCGACGTTGGCGGCAGCCGCGGCGATCAGACTGTCTTGTTGGACCAGGCGTGATTGCGCCTGTTGATGCTCGGCGCGGCGGGTGGCGAGGTTGGCGTTGGCTTCAGCGAGGGCGATCTCGAAGTCGCGAGCATCGAGGCGTACCAGCAAATCGCCTGGGGCCACGGCCTGGTTGTCTTCGACCAGTACTTCGGTGACCTGGGCCGACAGCCGGCTGGAGACGTAGGTAATATCGCCTTGAACGTAAGCGTTATCGGTTTCTTCAAAGTAACGACCGACCAGCCACCAATGCGCGAAAGCGGCAAGTCCCACTGTGGCGCAGATAAGCAGAAAGACGAACAGACGGGCTCTAACTCGGGCAGACATACCATTTCTCATTTATTTTTCTGACTGCACTCTATCACTGTTCCTCATAGCGTCGGAGGCGCTAGAATCTGGAAACTTTGTTGCAGCCAGGGAACAGTACCTATGGGTTTGGATGATGCGCTGATTTTTACGCGAGTCGTTGAATGCCACAGTTTTACCAGTGCCGCCGCCACTTTGGGGATGCAGAAGTCCACGGTCAGTCGACGCCTTGCCCAGCTTGAAGAGCGCCTGGGCGTGCGCCTGCTCAATCGCACCACGCGCAAGCTGCGTCTCACGGAGGTGGGGCAGGCCTACTACGAGCGTTGCCGGCAGATCATGCAGGAGTTTTCTGAGGCCGAGCAGGCCATCATGCAGTTGCAGCGCGAGCCCACGGGGTTGCTGCGGGTGAGCTCTCCCATCGAATTTGGTCAACTGTTTTTGGGCGGTGTTGTGGGCGAGTTCATGCGCAGCTATCCGGCCATTCAGGTCGAAGTCGAGCTGACCACGCGGGTGGTTGACCCGGTGGAAGAGGGCGTCGATGTGGTCATCTATCTTGGGCGCCCCCAGGACTCCAGTCTGGTTGCCCGGCGACTTATGACCAGTCCCAGGCAGTTGTACGCCAGCCCCGACTACATTCAACGCTATGGCATGCCGCAGAGCCCGGAGGAGTTGTCCGATCATCGCTGCATTCACGCCCTGGTGGACGGCGCGCGCAAGTGGCGTTTCGACTCGCCAGCGGCCAGCGTGCCCATCAATCCGGTACTGGTGGTCAATAACATTACCTTTGCCCGCGAGGCTGCACTGGCCGGCGTAGGCATCATCAACGTGCCGGCATTTATTGCCGAGCCCTGCGTCGAGGCCGGTACCTTGGTGCGTGTGCTTGAGCAGACCGAGCTGCCGTCCAGTGAGCTGTACGCAATGTACCCGTCGCGCCGTTTCCAGGCCATGAAGGTCAAGGCCTTTATCGATTTTGTCGTCGAGCAGCTGCATCTGCGCTCGTCGAGTCATATAGAGGTCGAGGCGTAAGCCCTGATAAAATCCGCTGCATCCCTGAAGTCAGTCCCGCCTTGGCGGGACGCCAGATCGAGAGAGTCCATGACTGTTCGTACCCGCATTGCGCCTTCCCCGACCGGTGATCCGCACGTCGGCACCGCCTACATTGCGCTGTTCAATCAGTGCTTTGCCCGCCAGCACGGCGGCCAGTTTATCCTGCGTATCGAAGATACCGACCAGGTGCGCTCCAGCGCTGCCTCCGAGAAGCAGATTCTCGACTCGCTGCGCTGGCTTGGGCTGGAGTGGGATGAAGGTCCGGACGTCGGCGGTCCCCACGGTCCTTACCGTCAGAGTGAGCGCAGCGCCATCTATCATCAGCATAGCGAGGAGCTGATTGAGAAGGGGCACGCCTTCCGCTGTTTCTGTTCCAGTGAGCGTCTGGATGCATTGCGCGCCGAGCAGATGGCCAACAAGCAAACGCCCGGCTATGACGGTCACTGCCTGCATTTGAGCGCCGATGAGGTGAGTGCCCGCGTTGCGGCAGGTGAGCCCCATGTCGTACGGATGAAAGTGCCGAGCGAAAGCACCTGCAAGGTGCAGGACATGTTGCGTGGCGAGATCGACATCCCGTGGGAACAGGTCGATATGCAGGTGCTGATGAAGGCCGACGGTCTGCCGACCTATCACCTGGCCAACGTCGTAGATGACCACTTGATGGGCATTACCCACGTACTGCGTGGTGAGGAGTGGATCAACTCCGCGCCCAAACATATCCTGCTGTACCAATACTTCGGCTGGGACATGCCTGCGTTGTGCCATATGCCGTTGCTGCGTAACCCGGACAAGAGCAAGCTGTCCAAGCGCAAGAACCCGACCAGCATCACCTTCTACCAGCGCATGGGCTATCTGCCTGAAGCGCTACTGAACTATCTCGGCCGTATGGGCTGGTCCATGCCGGATGAGCGGGAAAAGTTCACCTTGGCAGAAATGGTCGAGCACTTCGACATTCAGCGCGTCTCACTGGGCGGTCCTATCTTCGATATCGAGAAGCTGTCCTGGCTGAACGGGCAGTGGATTCGGGAGCTGTCAGAGGACGACTTTGCCACTGCAGTGCAGCAATGGGCGCTTAATCCGGCGTATCTCAAACCGATGATCTCGCTGGCTCAGACCCGGGTAGAAACCTTCAGTGACCTGCCGAACCTGCTGGGCTTCTTTATGGCCGGCAAGGTTGATCCCGCACCTGAGCTGTTTGTGCACAAAAAGCTGGACGCCGAGGGCGTGCGCAAGGCGCTGCAGTTGTTGCTCTGGAAGCTGGAAGCGCTGCGCGACTGGGACAAGGACAACATCACCGGTGTCATTCAGGCTGTCGCAGCCTATATGGAACTGAAGCTGCGTGATCTGATGCCGCTGCTGTTCCCGGCGATCACCGGCCAGGCCAGCTCGGTCTCGGTACTGGACGCCATGGCACATCTGGGCCCGGACCTTACCCGCTACCGTTTGCGCCAGACCGTCGAACTGCTGGGCGGCACCTCGAAGAAAGAGAACAAGGCGTGGCAGAAGGAACTGGAGGCTATCTAGCCTCCAGCTGCAAGCTGCAAGCTGCAAGCTGCAAGCGGTAAGCTGCAAGCGGTAAGTCGTAAGCTAGAAGCTGAAAGCAAAAGCAAAAGCAAAAGCAAAAGCAAAAAACGGCGCGGGGTTCGAGCCTCTCGCCGCGATTCGCCGCCACCCCAATCAGCTTGCGGCTTACAGCTTCCAGCTTGTGGCTGTGTTTTAGATAAGTTGCTGTTTTGCGTAAATTTCTGTTGACAGGCCAGAGCGTCAATCTTAATATGCGCACCGTCGTTGAGACGGGGCTATAGCTCAGCTGGGAGAGCGCCTGCATGGCATGCAGGAGGTCAGCGGTTCGATCCCGCTTAGCTCCACCAAGTTTTTTGGTCGACGTTCGCGTTGGCCTGTTTTCTACACTGCTGAACAGATTCCAGCCTGTTCAGAGAAGGGATTGCGTCCCCTTCGTCTAGTGGCCTAGGACACCGCCCTTTCACGGCGGTAACAGGGGTTCGAGTCCCCTAGGGGACGCCATTTTTACCGATGCACGCAAGTGTGTCAGGGTCGCAAGACCTGGGGCTATAGCTCAGCTGGGAGAGCGCCTGCATGGCATGCAGGAGGTCAGCGGTTCGATCCCGCTTAGCTCCACCATTTCAAAAGCCGACATCGTCTGATGTCGGCTTTTTTTTGCCCGCGATTTGTTCGGCGCCATTCAGCTATTCGACCAGGCAGTCCACTCGCCAGCGACGCTCGCCGGCGATCAGGTCGTTGCGCAGGCCGTGTATGTCGTTGCCAAATCCCGGAAAGCGCGTTTCCAGATCGATGGCGGCGTCCAGGTAGGCGGCAATCACGTTATCCTCGGGAAAGCGCTCCCCGGGCATGATGACGGGAATGCCGGGCGGGTAGGGCACCAGCATGACCGCACTCATGCGTCCGCTGAGTGCGTCAACGGGCACTGGCTCGACATGGCCGCGTACCATCTGCTGGTAGGCGTCGGCGGGCCGCAGGTGCATCTGTGGCAGCTCGGTGTACATGTCGCGCTGCAAGCGCACCAGTGAGTGCTGTTTGTAGCAGCGGTGCAGCTGTTCGCCCAAATCGCGCAATCCCAGGCCGGCGTAAGGCGGTTGCCCGGCAATATCAGGCAGGGTGCTTTCCAGTGGCGCGTTCAGGTCGTAGAGACGCTTGAACTCGCGTAGCTCCGACAGCAAGGTGCTCCATTTGCCCTTGGTGATACCCAGAGAGAACAGGATCAAAAAGGAGTACAGACCGGTTTTCTCGACGACCAGGCCGCGGTTGGCCAGGAAGCGTGTGACCAGGGCGGCGGGGATGCCGCTTTTGGCCAATCGACCCTTCTCCTCGACGCCCGGTGTCAGCAAGCTGACCTTGATCGGATCCAGTAGCGCGTAGTTATCAGCCATGGTGCCGAAGCCATGCCAGTCGGCGCGGTCCTTGAGGGTCCAGTCCTTGCTGTGCAGATTGTCGCTCTCCAGAGCGTCTTCAGGCTCCCAGACATCAAACCACCATTGCTCGTCATCCAGCTGCTCGGCGCTTTGCTGCATCGCGCGGCGGAATGACAGGGCCTCGTCCAGCGTTTCCTGTACCAGCGATTCGCCCGCCGGGCCGGCCATCATGCCGGTAGCGACGTCGATGGAGGCAATCATGCCGTAGTGCGGGGAGGTGGAGGTGTGCATCATGTACGCCTCATTGAAGCGCTCGTGGTCCAGCTGCTGGTCCGCACTGTCGCGGGCCAGGATGATCGAGGCCTGAGAGAGTGCGGCAAGCACCTTGTGCGGGGATTGGGTAGCGAACAGCAGTGGGTGGCCGCTGGCGCGCGGGCGGCTGCGGCTCATGCCGTGGCGGCCATGATAGAAGGGGTGGAAGGCGGCGTAACCAAACCAGGCTTCGTCAAAATGCAGGACTTCTACCCGGTCCTGCAGCTGTTCGACGATCATGTCGGTGTTGTAGCAAAGGCCGTCGTAAGTCGAGTTGGTCAGGACCGCCAGGCGGATGCGTGGTGCATCACGGTCCTTGAGTAGCGGGTGGCTGGCGATGTGTTCGGCCAGTTGCGCGCCGCTGAAGCGGTCGTGGGCAATCGGGCCGATGATGCCGTAGTCGTTGCGTGAGCCCGTCAGGTAAATGGGGATGGCACCGGTCATGATGATCGCGTGCAGGATCGACTTGTGGCAGTTGCGGTCGACCAGGACCAGGTCGTCGCGGGTGACGTAGGCGTGCCAGATGATCTTGTTGGCGGTAGAGGTGCCGTTGACCACGTAAAAACTGTGATCGGCGCCAAACACCCGTGCGGTGTGATGCTCGGCTTCAGCCACCGGGCCGGTATGGTCAAGCAGCGAGCCCAGCCCGGGTACCGACACCGAGAGGTCGGAACGCAGTGTGTTTTCGCCAAAGAAATCATGAAAGGCGCGGCCCACAGGGCTTTTGCGAAAGGCGACGCCGCCGCCGTGCCCGGGGGAGTGCCAGGAGTAGCTGGCGCGCCCTGTGTAATCGAGCAGCGCCTTGAAAAACGGCGGCAGCAGTTGCGCCAGATAGCTGCGTGCGGTGCGAGCGATCTGGCCTGCTATGAACGGCAGCGTATCCTCGAACAGGTAGATGATGCCGCGTATCTGATGCAGTTCGCGCAGTGCCGAGAGCAATTCCGGGTCAATGCTCTGCCGCGTGCTCAATGCCATGATGGGGAGTTCGGGGGAGCGGCTGTGGGCCGCGCTGAACAGCGCTTCGACTTCCTGCAGGTCCGGCACTGCCTCTGGCGTAAAGAGGATGCAGGAGAGGCCGCGATGCGCCTCTGCGATGAGGCGGCCTTCCTCCAGGTGTTCTGCGCCCAGAACTTCAAAACCCTCTTCATCCAAAGCCTGGAATAGCGCCTCAAGCTGGCGGCCGGCGACGTTGTTCTGGCCAATGGCCGGGTGGATGAGCAGGATGGGAAAATTCAGCTGCTTGAACATGACGGGCACTCTGTGGCAACGGGTGCCCCTCAGACTACGCCACGCGCAGCCGCTTTGCATGGCTCTGCTGCGCATCCTTGACGTGTCTTTGTAGTACCATCGGTCATCACATTGCGGTGAATCTGTTTTTGGGGAGATGTATTTCGTGAGCTGGGATCTGCCAACGCCTTTCACTCTGCCGATCCTGGTCGGTGCGGACGATATCGACGAGCTTGGGCATGCCAATAACGCGGTGTATGTGCGCTGGCTCGAGCGCTGCGCCTGGCAGCATTCACAGTCGCTCGGGCTGGGGCTGGCCGAGTACCGCGAGCTGAACCGCGCCATGGCGGTTCTGCGCCATGAGATCGACTATCTGGCGTCGGCCTATGAAGGTGACGAGCTGGAAATGGCGACCTGGATTTTCAGTTGGGATCGCAAGCTGCGCATGACCCGGCATTTTCAGCTGGTGCGCAAGTCGGACGGGGCGACTCTGTTGCGGGCGCGCACGACCTTTGTCTGCATCGAGCTGTCGACCGGCCGGCCCAAGCGCATGCCTGAGGCCTTTATCGAAGGCTACCGCGTCGGTATGACCGAAGCGCCGGAAGGGTTCTGAAAAAGCCCGGCGCAGGGCGCGCCGGGCAGGGTACTTAGCGGTACTCGCACAGGTACGCGGTATCGCGCTCTACCTTCAGATTGAAGCGGCTGTTGGCGGGTACGGTGAACTGATCGCCGGCGTTGTAGGTATTCCACTCGTCGCTGCCCGGCAATTTCACGGTCAGCGCGCCGTTGATGACGTGCATGATTTCCAGCTGGCTGGTGCCAAACTCATATTCGCCCGCGGCCATGACGCCCACGGTAGCGGCGCCTTCAGGTTGTTTGAAGGCAATGGAGGCAACCTGACCGTCGAAATACTGATTTACCTGAAACACGGGCGATACTCCTGAACATGAAAAGGGCGCTCATTATGCCGAGCGCCGCTGGGGCGGGCAATTGCTCGCAGTGAGCACAATCGAAGCAGGTCGCGTGGCGCGATCAGAGCCAGAGGAGAAGCGGTATGGCAAACGTCGCATTCATCGGGTTGGGCGTGATGGGATATCCCATGGCGGGCCATCTGCAGCGGGCCGGCCATCAGGTCACCGTTTACAACCGTACGGCCGCCAAGGCCGCCAGCTGGGTTGAGAGCTATGGCGGGAAGTCGGCGGCGACCCCTGCCGAGGCCGCGCGCGGTCAGGATGTGGTGCTGCTGTGTGTGGGTAATGATAATGACCTGCGTGAGGTGGTTTGCGGAGAGCAGGGTGTCTTGACCGGTGCGCACAATGGCATGGTGCTGGTTGACCATACAACCGCCTCTGCTGGCGTGGCGCGGGAGTTGTCGGCACTGGCTGGCGAGCAGGGCGTCGGCTTTCTGGATGCTCCGGTCTCCGGTGGGCAGGCGGGTGCAGAAAGCGGTCAGTTGACCATTATGGCGGGCGGCGATGAAGCGGTGTTCGATCTGGTCAGGCCGATTCTGAGTTGCTACGCGCGCATGCTGCGGCTCATGGGGCCGGTCGGCAGTGGGCAGCTGACCAAGATGGTCAACCAGATCTGTATTGGCGGACTGCTGCAGGGGTTGTCGGAGGCGATACATTTCGCCCAGCAGGCAGGTCTTGACGGCGATGCGGTGGTGTCGGTTATCAGCAAAGGTGCGGCTCAGTCCTGGCAGATGGAAAATCGCTACCGCAGCATGCTCGATGGCGAGTTCGACTTTGGCTTTGCCGTCGACTGGATGCGCAAGGACCTGTCGATTGTGCTGGAGGAGGCGGGGCGCAACGGTGCTCGCTTGCCGGTAACGGCGCTGGTCGATCAGTTTTACGCGGATGTCCAGGCGATGGGCGGCGGTCGCTGGGATACCTCCAGCCTGATTGCACGGCTGCAGCGCGACAGCTGATGGAGTGCCGCGCCGAGTGTGGTGCCTGCTGTACGGCGCCTTCAATCACCTCGCCGATTCCCGGCATGCCTGGCGGTAAGCCGGCAGGCGTGCCTTGCGTGCAGTTATTGGCGGATATGCGCTGCGCGATTTTCGGCTCGCCGGAGCGCCCGGCAGTATGCTCGGGCTTTCTGCCGGAGCCATCCGTGTGTGGTCAGTCGCGCACGGATGCGTTGCGCATCATTGGCTGGCTGGAGTCGGCAACCGGCGTTGATGCGGCCTGCTGACGGCGGCGCCCCAGTCGCGCACCAAATACGTTGATTGTCAGGCCGCCCATGATGAGGATGGTGCCGATCAGCTGGAGCTGGCTGAGCTCCTCGTCCAGCAACACGGCTGCGGAGCTGAGCCCGATGACAGGGACCAGCATCGAGAAGGGGGCAATCTGCCCGGCAGGATAGTGAGACAGCAGCCGACTCCACAGGCTGTAGCCGAGCAATGTTGCGCCGAACGCCAGGTAGGCCAGGGCAAAAAGTGCTGCGCCGCTGATATTGGCCAATGCATCGGTGATCCGCGCAGGCCCCTCCAGCCAGAGTGACATGGCCAGAAATGGCAGTGGCGGGACCAGGCTCCCCCAGACCACAAGCGCCGTCAGGTCAACCTGGCCAACGCGCTTGGTGATGATGTTTCCGCAGGCCCACATCAACGCAGCGCAGAGTGTCAGCAGCAAGCCGGTGGTGGTCATGCTGGCGCCGCTGTGCAGCCCGATGAAGAGTAACCCCGTTGCCGCCACCAGCAGGCCGATCAGGTTGTGCGCGCGCACTTTCTCGGACAGCAGCAGGGCCGCGAGCAGCAGGGTGAAAAACGCCTGCGACTGCAGCACCAGCGATGCGAGTCCGGCGGGCATGCCGTTGTCCATGGCGCTGAAGAGGAAGGCGAACTGACCGAAGGAAATGGTCAGGCCATAGGCGACAAGCCAGCGTAGTGGCACCTGTGGTCGGCGAATGAAAAAGATGGCGGGAATGGCTGCCAGCGTGAAACGTGTTGCGCCCAGCAGCATCGGAGGCAGGCTGTCCAGGCCAATCTTGATCACGACAAAATTGAGCCCCCAGAGCAAAATGACCAGCAAGGCGAATGCAAGATCTCTGGCGGACATGACGTGGCAGGCTCCGTCGGGTGGTGGGGTGGAGCTGCCTATACAATCACGTCTGGCGTGATTTGCTGCGGTACAGTGGTGGCCGTAATGACCTGTACAGTGCAGCACGGCGCTTGCTGGTCGGCCTGTCTGGACGCTGCTGCCTCAGAGGTTCGCAAGGCTCTGTATGACAAAGCTATGTAGCGCGTCGACCAACGGGCTGCCATTACTGCTGCGCTCAAGCACGATCTGGTAGCTGGTCAGCGATGGAAGGCCGGCGGCGTTGTCGACGATTTTGAGCGGTTTTCTTACCAGGCTTCGCGGGAAGGGCGCTACCGCCAGGTCGGCCTCCATTGCCGCTTGCTGGCCCGCACAGTGCTCGCTCACGTAGGCAATACGATAGGCCACGCCGGCGCGATCAAGTGCGGCCAAGGCTGCTTCTCGCCATACGCAGCCGGTGCCGGCCAGCGATAGTGGTAAGGGGCGCAGTGTTGCGGCTTGTCCGCCTGCGCATTCTGCCCAGACCAGTTGCTCGGTATGAACTACCTCGCCACTGGGTGCATGGCTGCCAGAAGTGACCAGAGCCAGATCCAGCTCGCCTTGGCGTATCTGTTCGCTCATATCCTTGCTGCGCGCCATTACCACATCCACTTGTACGCCGGGGTAGCTGCGCGCAAAGCTGCTCAGCACCGTTGGCAGGATACGCGTGCCCACGTCATCGGAGGTACCGAGGCGGACGCTACCGCTCAGTTCTGGGTGGTAAAACCGGCTCAGGGCCTGCTCGTTGAGGTTGAGCATGCGCCGGGCAAAGCCCAGCAGTGCTTCGCCCTCGGCCGTGACGCTGGCGCGACGTGGCTCGCGCGTCAGTAGACGGTAGCCAAGCAGTTCTTCCAGGCGCTTGATCTGCATGCTGATGGCAGACGGCGTGCGGTGTACCTGCGTTGCGGCGGTAGAGAAGCTGCCGGTCTCGGCAATGGCAATGAAGCTGCGCAGCAAATCCAGTTCCAGTAGCGGCAGGGCGGTGCCTTTCGGAGTCGTGGTCATGATATTTTCGTTCAATTAAATTGAACATGCATGTTATTTGAATTCGCTGGATTGAACAATTGTTGCGCGAGAAGGTGATGCTTCCATTTCAAAGGAGGTTGCGCCATGAGTTGCAATGAGAAGCCCCGGTCGCCCAAAAAGCAGATCCCTGTATCGCCGTCACAGCATGATTTCTACATGCCGGCGATGCCGCCGTTCTGGTTGTTTCGAGCGCTGAGGCGCGGTGTGCGCAAGCTCTTTTCCTGTCTCAAGTAACTTGCGGGAAATCTGGGTGAGGTTGGAGCGTTTTCGTCCACCGTCACGTTAGGTGGCTGAGGTGATGCGGGTGCCGACATCTGTTGGCTAGAGGGGCGGCGCGAGGGCAATAAAAAACCCGCAGAGGCGGGTTTTTTATTGGCTACAGGCGACTTACTTGCTGGGGTAGTCGCGCTGGGTCGAGCCGGTGTACAGCTGGCGCGGACGGCCAATCTTGTACGGACCGCTGATCATCTCGTTCCAGTGTGCAATCCAGCCCGGGGTGCGGCCGGTGGCGAAGATAACGGTGAACATTTCGGTCGGAATGCCGATCGCCTTCAGGATGATGCCGGAGTAGAAGTCGACGTTCGGGTACAGGTTGCGCTCTTTGAAGTAGGGATCGTTGCGCGCGATCTCTTCGAGCTTCATGGCCAGTTCCAGTTGCGGGTCGTTGATACCCAGCTCGGCCAGTACTTCGTCGCAGGTCTCTTTCATGACCTTGGCGCGCGGATCGAAGTTCTTGTAGACGCGGTGACCGAAGCCCATCAGCTTGAACGGGTCGTCCTTGTCCTTTGCCTTGGCAACGAATTTTTCGATGTTCGACACATCGCCGATCTCGTCCAGCATGCGCAGTACCGCTTCGTTGGCGCCGCCGTGAGCCGGACCCCACAGTGCTGCAATGCCGGCTGCGATACAGGCGAACGGGTTGGCGCCGGAAGAGCCGGCCAGGCGTACAGTGGAGGTGGAGGCGTTCTGCTCGTGGTCGGCGTGCAGGACGAAGATGCGGTCCATTGCCTTGGCCAGTACCGGGCTGATCTTCTTCTCTTCACAGGGTGTGTTGAACATCATGTGCAGGAAGTTTTCGGAGTAGCTCAGGTCATTGCGCGGGTACATCATGGGCTGGCCCATGGAGTACTTGTAGACCATGGCGGCCAGGGTCGGCATCTTGGCGATCAGGCGAATGGCGGAAATTTCGCGGTGGTGCGGGTCGTTGATGTCCAGGGAGTCGTGGTAGAAAGCGGAGAGGGCGCCAACGACGCCACACATGATAGCCATCGGGTGAGCATCGCGGCGGAAGCCGTTGAAGAAGTTCTTCAGCTGCTCGTGAACCATGGTGTGGTTCTTGATGGTGTTATCGAACTTGGTTTTCTCTTCTGCGCTGGGGAGTTCGCCCTTGAGCAGCAGAAAGCAGGTTTCCAGGAAGTCGGACTTCTCTGCCAGCTGGTCAATGGGGTAGCCGCGGTGCAGGAGTACGCCTTTCTCACCATCAATATAGGTGATCTTGGATTCGCAGGAAGAGGTGGCCATAAAGCCTGGATCGAAGGTGAATACGCCTTCAGCAGTGAGGCCGCGGACATCCACGACATCGGGGCCCATGGTCCCTGAGTAGACCGGCAGATCGATGGGGGCCGCGCCCTCGATGATCAACTGCGCTTTTTTGTCAGCCATTGATGGCCTCCTGTTTTGCTGTATCGAAAAGGTGACCCCCCACGCAGGGCCCGCATCACTATAAGGTGATAAATCGGTTTGTCAATTGTGCGGATAGTGAAAGGAAATGAGGTCAATTAAAAGGTTTAATTGCAAGCTTTTCTTGTTGTTTGGCTAGACTTGGCAGCGCGGAAACAGAGCGTTTCCCGCCGGCTGTTCCGTTGTAATCAATGGCCTAAGTCACTATACTCCTTGACCGGCAAAGTGACCCGCAGGGCTTCGCCAGAGGCTGCTGGGGCGGGTCATTAAAGGTGTCAAAGTGCATCTTCCTATAATCCAGCCCTGTCCACAGGGCCATGAGTGTGAATATAGCCGTGAATAGCAAAAGACCCGTCAACCTTGACCTCAGGACAATCAAGCTTCCTGTAACCGCCTACACGTCAATTTTGCATCGCATTTCTGGCGTTATCCTGTTCGTCGCAATCGCAATTCTGCTCTGGATGCTCGACACCTCTCTCAGTTCGGAGAGTGGCTTTGAGCAGGTCAAGAGCTGTCTGCAGAACCCCCTGGCCAAGCTGGTCATCTGGGGCATTCTGTCTGCGCTTCTCTACCACCTGATCGCCGGTGTTCGTCACCTGGTAATGGACGCAGGTGTCGGTGAAGGGCTGGAAAGCGGCAAACGTGGTTCGCAGGTAGTAATCGTGGTTTCCGCCATCGTGATTGTTCTTCTGGGGGTGTGGATATGGTAACGAATGTCACCAACCTGTCTCGCAGCGGTCTGTATGACTGGATGGCGCAGCGCGTCTCCGCTGTACTGCTGGCTGTCTATGTACTGTTTCTGCTTGGTTACCTGATCTGCAACCCGGGTCTGACCTATGCCGACTGGCAGGGTCTGTTCGCCCAGAACTGGATGCGTATCTTCAGTATTCTTGCCTTGGTGGCGCTGAGTGTGCACGCCTGGGTCGGGATGTGGACCATCTCAACCGACTACCTGACTCCCATGGCGCTTGGCAAGTCTGCCACCGTTGTCCGCTTCCTGTTCCAGGCGGTCTGCGGTCTGGTCATGTTCGTGTTGTTTGTCTGGGGCGTGCAGATTCTCTGGGGTAACTAAATGTCTACTATTCGCACACTGACTTTTGACGCCATCATCATTGGTGGCGGCGGTGCCGGCATGCGCGCAGCGCTGCAGCTGGCTCAAGGTGGTCACAAGACTGCTGTTGTAACCAAGGTATTCCCGACTCGCTCGCACACCGTATCCGCCCAGGGCGGTATTACCTGTGCCATTGCTTCTGCTGATCCGAATGACGATTGGCGCTGGCACATGTACGACACCGTCAAGGGCTCCGACTATATCGGTGACCAGGACGCAATCGAGTACATGTGTTCCGTCGGCCCGGAAGCGGTCTTCGAGCTGGAGCACATGGGTCTGCCGTTCTCCCGCACTGAAACCGGTCGTATCTATCAGCGTCCGTTCGGTGGTCAGTCCAAGAACTTCGGTGAGGGTGGCCAGGCTGCCCGTACCTGTGCTGCTGCCGACCGTACCGGTCACGCCCTGCTGCACACGCTGTATCAGAACAACGTCAAGCACAACACCACCTTCCTGAACGAATGGTATGCAGTCGATCTGGTCAAAAACCAGGACGGCGCCATCGTCGGTGTTATCGCCATCTGCATCGAGACCGGCGAGACCGTCTATATTCGTGCCAAGGCAACCGTGCTGGCCACCGGCGGCGCCGGTCGAATATATGCCTCGACCACCAACGCCCTGATCAACACCGGTGATGGTGTCGGTATGGCTCTGCGTGCCGGTGTGCCGGTGCAGGACATCGAGATGTGGCAGTTCCACCCGACCGGTATCGCCGGCGCCGGTGTACTGGTTACCGAGGGTTGCCGTGGTGAAGGCGGTTACCTGATCAACGCCCAGGGCGAGCGTTTCATGGAGCGTTATGCTCCGAACGCGAAAGACCTGGCCGGCCGCGACGTTGTTGCGCGCTCCATGGTCAAAGAAATCCTGGCTGGTAACGGCGTAGGTCCTAACAAGGATCACGTACTGCTGAAGCTGGATCACCTGGGTGAAGAAGTGCTGCACAGCCGCCTGCCCGGTATCTGTGAGCTGTCCAAAACCTTCGCGCACGTTGACCCGGTTACCGCGCCGGTGCCGGTTGTTCCGACCTGTCACTACATGATGGGCGGTGTGGCTACCAACATCCACGGTCAGGCCATTACCCAGGACGCTGAAGGCAACGACAAGATCGTTGAAGGCCTGTTCGCTGTTGGCGAAATCGCCTGCGTATCGGTTCACGGCGCCAACCGTCTGGGCGGCAACTCGCTGCTTGACCTGGTTGTCTTTGGCCGCGCTGCCGGTCTGCACCTTGAGTCGGCACTGAAAGAAGGCATCGAATACCGTGGTGCCTCCGAGTCCGACATCGATGAGTCGCTGGCTCGTCTGGCGGGTATCAACGAGCGCGCCACTGGCGAAGACGTTGCACCGCTGCGTAAGGAACTGCAGGACTGCATGCAGAACTACTTCGGTGTATTCCGCACCGGTGAGTACATGCAGAAAGGCATCAAGCAACTTGCCGACCTGCGTGAGCGCATCGCCAACGTCAAGATCGACGACAAGAGCCAAGCGTTCAACACTGCACGTATCGAAGCACTGGAACTGCAAAACCTGCTCGAAGTGGCCGAAGCCACCGCCATTGCAGCAGAGGGCCGCAAGGAAAGCCGTGGTGCCCACGCTCGCGAAGACTTCGAAGATCGCGATGACGAGAACTGGCTGTGCCACAGCCTGTTCATGCCGGGTACCAAAGAACTCAGAAAGCGTGCAGTTAACTTCTCGCCCAAGACTGTTCCGACGTTCCAGCCTAAAGTGCGCACCTACTGAGGGTCATCGATATGTTGCAAGTAAGTGTTTATCGTTATAACCCGGAGAGCGACAACGCCCCGTTCATGCAGGACTTTCAGGTCGACACCAACGGCAAGGACATCATGGTTCTTGACGTGCTGGCCCTGATCAAGGAACAGGACGTCGGTTTTTCCTACCGTCGCTCCTGCCGCGAAGGCGTTTGCGGTTCTGACGGCATGAACATCAACGGCAAAAACGGCCTGGCCTGTATCACTCCGCTGTCTGCGGTCGTGAAGAACAACAAGCTGGTGCTGCGTCCGTTGCCTGGTTTGCCGGTAATTCGTGACTTGGTTGTAGATATGAGCATCTTCTACAAGCAGTACGAAAAAGTGCAGCCGTATCTGCAGAACGACACGCCGGCGCCCGCTATCGAGCGCCTGCAGTCACCTGAAGAGCGTGAGAAGCTGGATGGCCTGTACGAGTGTATTCTCTGTGCATGCTGCTCGACTTCCTGTCCTTCTTTCTGGTGGAACCCGGACAAGTTCATTGGCCCGGCTGGTCTGTTGCAGGCATACCGCTTCCTGGCGGACAGCCGCGACGAAAAGACCTCCGAGCGTCTGGCTTCTCTGGATGATCCGTTCAGCGTATTTCGTTGCCGCGGCATCATGAACTGTGTGAATGTGTGCCCGAAGGGTCTGAACCCGACCCGCGCTATCGGTCACATCCGCAACATGTTGCTGCAAAGCGGTACCTGATCGGTTGTAATTGCATTAAGTTGGCCTGAGCCGGCTCCTGGCACAAGGAGCCGGACAGTTTTTTAACGAACCGCACGCTCAAAAAGCAGCGGTTTGTATATGTACCTAAACCAACAGGGGCACTCGGGTAACACCCGAACTATCTGTCGGGGCCGGCAATTTTCCGTTCAACGGAATAGGTGGCGGCAGGATCGGAGGCAGCGACACTGCTCCCGGATCAACGCCAGCATGTTTCGCGCGGATGACAAGGCTTTGCCTTGCCAATTAATGGTCTTAGCGCCAGGTGGTGTCCCCTTATAGAGGGTGACCAAGCATGCCAGACAGCGTAATGCAGCAGCTGTGGAGTACCTCTCACCTTGACGGTGGGAATGCCTCCTATGTTGAAGAGCTCTATGAGCTCTATCTGCAAGATCCGAACAGCGTTGCCGAAGAGTGGCGCAGCTACTTCCAGAAGCTGCCCCAGGTAAACGGCCATGCCGGTTCGGACGTACCCCATTCCACCGTCCGCGATCACTTCCTTCATCTTGCCAAGAGCAATCGCCGGCCTCAGGCCGCCAGCGGTGGCGCTGTCAGCAGCGAGCATGAAAAGAAACAGATTGATGTCCTGCGCCTGATTCAGGCCTTCCGGATGCGTGGCCATCAAGCTTCCAACCTTGACCCGCTGGGGCTCTGGAAGCGCGAAGAAATCGTTGATCTGACCCTCGCTGATTACGACCTGACCGACGCAGATCTGGACACCGTATTCCGTACCGGTGAGCTGCAGATCGGCAAGGACGAAGCGACCCTGCGTGAAATCCTCGACGCACTCAAGGTGACCTATTGCTCGAACTTCGGTATCGAGTACATGCACATCGTCGATTCCACCCAGCGCCGCTGGTTCCAGCAGCGTATTGAAAGCGTGCGCGGCAAGCCCCAGCTCGGCGCCGACACCAAGCGTCACCTGCTTGAGCGCTTGACCGCGGCTGAAGGCCTGGAGAAGTATCTGGGCACCAAATACCCGGGCACCAAGCGTTTCGGTGTTGAGGGGGGCGAGAGCCTGATTCCGATGCTGGACGAGATCATTCAGCGCTCCGGCTCCTACGGCACCCAGGAAGTTGTGCTTGGCATGGCACACCGTGGCCGTCTGAACGTCCTGGTCAACACCCTCGGCAAGAACCCTCGCGAGCTGTTTGACGAATTCGAAGGCAAGAAAAAGGTCGACATGGGCTCCGGTGATGTGAAGTACCACCAGGGCTTCTCGTCCAACGTGATGACCTCCGGCGGTGAAGTCCACCTGGCGCTGGCGTTCAACCCGTCTCACCTGGAGATCGTGTCTCCGGTGGTTGAGGGCTCGGTACGCGCCCGTCAGGACCGCCGTCTGGACGCCACCGGTGACAAGGTGCTGCCGATCAGTATCCACGGCGACGCCGCCTTCGCAGGGCAGGGCGTGGTCATGGAAACCTTCCAGATGTCCCAGACCCGTGCCTACAAGACCGGTGGCACTATTCACATCGTCATCAACAACCAGGTCGGCTTTACTACCAGCCGCCAGGACGATGCGCGCTCCACCGAGTACTGCACCGACGTTGCCAAGATGATTCAGGCGCCGATCTTCCACGTCAATGGTGACGATCCGGAAGCCGTGCTGTTCGTTACTCAGCTGGCGGTTGATTACCGCATGCAGTTCAAGCGTGACGTGGTCATCGACATGGTCTGCTACCGCCGCCGTGGTCACAACGAAGCGGATGAGCCGTCCGGTACGCAGCCGTTGATGTATGAGGTGATCACCAAGCATCCCACCACTCGCGACATCTACGCTGAACGCCTGGTAGGCGAGGGCGTGCTGACCAGCGATGAGGTGCAGGAGCGTTTCGAGGAGTACCGCAACGCCCTCGATAATGGTGACCATGTGGTGAAGAGTCTGGTCAAGGAGCCCGACACCGGCTCCTTCGTTGACTGGGCGCCTTACCTGAATCACAAGTGGACTGCGCGTCACGACACCAGTTTTGATCTGAAAACCCTGCAGGAGCTGGCCAACAAGCTGACTGACCTGCCCGATGGTCTGGTACTGCAGCGTCAGGTTGGCAAGATCATCGAAGACCGTCGCAAGATGGCTGCCGGTGCGCTGGCGCTGAACTGGGGCTTTGCCGAAACCATGGCCTACGCCACGCTGCTGCACGAAGGTCACCCGGTGCGCATCACCGGCCAGGACGTGGGTCGCGGTACTTTCTCGCACCGCCACGCCGTGCTGCACAGCCAGAACGATGGCCGCGCCTACGTGCCGCTGCGCAAGCTTAGCGAGAACCAGCCGCGTTTCGACATCCATGATTCGCTGCTGTCCGAGGAAGCGGTGCTGGCCTTTGAATACGGCTACGCCACCACCACCCCGAATGCGCTGGTCATCTGGGAAGCCCAGTTCGGTGACTTCTTCAACGGTGCTCAGGTGGTGGTAGACCAGTTCATCACCAGTGGCGAGCACAAGTGGGGACGCCTGTGTGGTCTGACCATGCTGCTGCCGCACGGCTACGAGGGTCAGGGTCCGGAGCACTCTTCAGCGCGCCTGGAGCGTTTCCTGCAGCTGTCTGCCGAGCACAACATTCAGGTGTGCGTGCCGTCTACGCCGGCGCAGGTTTATCACATGCTGCGCCGTCAGGTGATCCGTCCGCTGCGCAAGCCGCTGATTGCCCTGACGCCCAAGTCGCTGCTGCGCCACAAGCTGGCCACTTCAACCCTGGAAGAGTTGGCCGACGGGTCCTTCCAGACCGTGATTCCCGAGATCGACGCGATCGATCCGAAGAAAGTGGATCGCGTGATCATGTGCAGCGGCAAAGTCTATTACGACCTGCTGGAGAAGCGCCGCAACGAAGAAGCGGACAACATCGCCATCGTGCGTATCGAGCAGCTGTATCCGTTCCCTGAGGATGATCTGGCCGAGGTTCTGGCGCCCTACAAGCACCTGAAGAAGGTGGTGTGGTGCCAGGAAGAGCCGATGAACCAGGGCGCCTGGTACTGCAGCCAGCACCATATGCGCCGTGTGCTTTCCCAGCACAAGACCAAGAATCTGTATCTGGACTACGCTGGACGTGAGGCTTCCGCCGCACCGGCCTGTGGACATCCTTCCATGCACGCGGAACAGCAGGAAAAACTCCTGCAAGACGCTTTTACCGTCTGAGCGCAGCCAGACAACAGAGATTAATAAGGATCGACAATGGCTATCGAAATCAAAGCCCCTACATTTCCCGAGTCGGTTGCCGACGGTACTGTTGCCACTTGGCACAAGCAGCCGGGCGACGCGGTAAAACGCGACGAACTGCTGGTAGATATCGAAACCGACAAGGTTGTGATGGAGGTTCTTGCCGAGGCTGACGGTGTCATGGGTGACATCGCCAAGGCCGAAGGCGACACCGTGCTGAGCGGTGAAGTACTGGGTGTATTGAAAGATGGCGAAGCGGCCTCCGCGCCCGCTGCCAAGAAGGAAGAGCCGAAGGCAGAAGCGGCTCCGGCTGCCGAGCAAAGCAGTGGTGAAGAGCCGCTGCTGTCGCCGGCCGCACGCAAGCTGGCTGAAGAAAACGGTCTGGCTGCCGCCGACATCGCTGGCACCGGCAAAGGTGGTCGCGTCACCAAGGAAGACGTTCTGAACGCCATCGAAGCCAAGAAGAACGCGCCTGCTGCTCCGGCTGCCAAGCCTGCCGCTGCTGCTCCGGCTGCCGCTGTTGCACTGGGCGAGGGTGATCGCGTCGAGAAGCGCGTACCCATGACTCGTCTGCGTGCCCGTATCGCCGAGCGTCTGGTTGATGCGCAATCGAGCATGGCCATGCTGACCACCTTCAACGAGGTCAACATGAAGCCGGTCATGGATCTGCGCAAGAAGTACAAGGACCTGTTCGAGAAGAAGCACAATGGCGTCCGTCTGGGCTTCATGTCCTTCTTCGTCAAGGCGGCTACCGAAGCGCTCAAGCGCTATCCGGCAGTCAACGCCTCTATCGACGGCAACGACGTGGTGTACCACGGCTATCAGGACATTGGTGTCGCCGTGTCCAGCGACCGCGGTCTGGTTGTGCCGATTCTGCGCAACACTGAGCACATGGGCCTGGCAGACATTGAAGGCACCATCGCTGACTACGGCCGTAAGGCGCGTGACGGCAAGCTGACCATGGAAGAAATGACCGGCGGCACCTTCACCATCTCCAACGGTGGCGTATTCGGTTCGCTGGTTTCCACCCCCATCGTCAACCCGCCGCAAGCGGCTATCCTGGGCATGCACAAGATCCAGGAGCGTCCGATGGCGGTTGACGGTCAGGTTGTCATCCTGCCGATGATGTACCTGGCGCTGTCCTATGATCACCGCCTGATCGACGGCAAGGAAGCAGTGAGCTTCCTGGTTGCGATCAAAGATTTGCTGGAAGACCCGGCGCGTCTGTTGCTGGACGTCTGATCGATTACACGGGTTTTCAGCAGCAGATTACTCGCCCGGCACGCGCTGCCGGGCGCCTTTTTGAATACTGCTGCCAACAGAGGATTTGCTCATGAGTCAGAAATACGATGTGGTAGTCATCGGCGCGGGCCCTGGCGGTTATGTCGCCGCTATCCGCGCCGCGCAACTTGGCCTGAAAACGGCCTGTATCGAAAAATACGTTGGCAAGGATGGCAAAAACGCCCTTGGCGGCACCTGCCTGAACGTTGGCTGCATTCCATCCAAGGCACTGCTGGACAGCAGCTGGAAGTACTACGAAGCCAAAGAGGGGTACAAGGTCCACGGTATCGACGTCAAGGGCATCAGCATGGATGTCCCGGCCATGGTCGAGCGCAAGGACAAGATCGTCAAGCAGTTCAGCGGCGGCGTTGCTACCCTGTTCAAGGCTAATGGCGTCACCAGCATCGAAGGTCACGGCAAGCTGATGGCTGGTAAAAAAGTCGAAGTCACTGCGCCGGACGGCAACGTCACCGTGATCGATGCTGAAAACGTGATTCTGGCCTCCGGTTCCGTGCCGATCAACATTCCTCCAGCACCGCTGACCGACGATATCATCGTTGATTCGACCGGCGCTCTGGACTTCACCTCTGTACCCAAGAAGCTGGGCGTGATCGGCGCCGGTGTCATCGGTCTGGAGCTGGGTTCGGTATGGCGCCGTCTGGGCGCTGAAGTGGTCGTATTCGAAGCACTGGATTCCTTCCTGAGTCTGGCCGACGAGCAGGTTGCCAAGGAAGCGCTGAAGACCTTCACCAAGCAGGGGCTGCAGGTTCGCCTGGGTGCTCGGGTTACCGGTACAGAGATCAAGCGCAAGCAGGTCACCGTGTCGTTCACCGATGCAGAAGGGGAACAGCAACTGACCTTTGACAAGCTGATTGTTGCCGTTGGCCGCCGTCCGTACACCGAAAACCTGCTGGCCTCCGATTGCGGTGTTGATCTGGACGAGCGCGGCATGGTCTACGTTGACGACTACTGCGCCACCAGCGTACCTGGCGTTTATGCGGTCGGTGACATGGTTCGCGGCCCGATGCTGGCCCACAAGTCCTCGGAAGAGGGCGTCATGGTTGCCGAGCGCATTGCGGGCCACAAGGCCGCCATGAACTACGATTTGGTCCCGTCTGTGATCTACACCCACCCGGAGATCGCGTGGGTCGGCAAGAACGAGAAGCAGCTCAAGGCCGAAGGCGTTGAGTTCAATGTCGGTGTTTTCCCGTTTGCTGCCAGCGGCCGCGCGGTTGCAGCCAATGACACCGGCGGCTTCGTCAAGATGATTGCCGATGCCAAGACCGATCGCGTTCTGGGTGTGCACGTTATCGGCCCGAGCGCTGCAGAGCTGGTACAGCAGGGCGCCATCGCCATGGAGTTCGGCACCAGTGCCGAAGACTTGGGCATGATGGTCTTCTCGCACCCGACCCTGTCTGAAGCGCTGCATGAAGCTGCCTTGGCTGTTAATGGCCACGCAATTCATGTCGCCAACCGCAAGAAGCGTTAAGATAGCGTCCCGATGACCCGGTGGTCGCCCAAGTGACTACCGGGTCTGCTGTAGCAAGAACAACTTTGGCCGAGCAATCGGTCAGGCCACAACGAGGTGGTCAGCCAGTCGACCGCAGCAGGTCAATTCGAACGTTTGGCTTTTGTAGAGTGGTTACAAAATGTAACCCGGCAATAGGCTGCAGTGTTTACCATGTTCGGGCTGACAGGATTGCGGCAGGTGGCAACGGTGGCGGCAACTCGCAGAGTGGCGGCTAGAAAGTAATTCCTACACGATCAAAACGGTAGAAACGCATGAATCTTCACGAATATCAGGGGAAGCAGCTGTTCGCTGAATACGGCCTTCCTGTCTCCAAGGGTTTTGCTGTAGACACTCCGGAAGAAGCGGCTGAGGCCTGTGAAAAGATTGGCGGCGACATGTGGGTCGTCAAGGCTCAGGTTCACGCTGGTGGCCGTGGTAAAGCGGGCGGTGTAAAACTGGTCAAGAGCAAGGAAGATGCAAAAGCCTTTGCCGAGCAGTGGCTGGGTCAGCGTCTGGTCACTTACCAGACTGATGCCAACGGCCAGCCGGTCAGCAAGATTCTGGTCGAGTCCTGTACTGATATCGCTCAAGAGCTGTACCTGGGCGCCGTAGTTGATCGTTCCACCCGCCGCATCGTTTTCATGGCGTCCACCGAAGGTGGTGTCGAGATCGAGAAGGTCGCGGAAGAAACGCCCGAGAAGATCCTCAAGGCAACCATCGACCCGCTGGTTGGTCCGCAGCCCTATCAGGGCCGTGAACTGGCCTTCCAACTGGGCCTGAAAGGTGACCAGATCAAGCAGTTCACCAACATCTTTGTAGGTCTGGGCAAGCTGTTTGCCGACTACGACCTGGCCCTGCTGGAAATCAACCCGCTGGTGATCAAGGAAGACGGCAACCTGCACTGCCTGGACGCCAAGATCAACATCGACGGCAACGCCATGTACCGTCAGCCCAAGCTGCGCGCCATGCACGATCCGTCGCAAGACGATCCGCGTGAAGCCCACGCTGCCAAGTTCGAACTGAACTACGTTGCTCTGGAAGGCAACATCGGCTGCATGGTTAACGGTGCTGGTCTGGCCATGGGCACCATGGACATCGTCAACCTGCACGGCGGCAAACCGGCCAACTTCCTGGACGTAGGCGGCGGCGCGACCAAAGAGCGCGTTACCGAAGCGTTCAAGATCATCCTGTCCGACTCCAATGTACAAGCCGTTCTGGTTAACATCTTCGGCGGTATCGTACGCTGCGACATGATTGCTGAAGGCATCATCGGCGCCGTCAAAGAAGTAGGCGTTAAGGTACCGGTTGTTGTTCGTCTGGAAGGCAACAACGCCGATCTCGGCGCCAAGGTACTGGCCGAGAGTGGCCTGAACATCATCGCTGCAACCAGTCTGACCGACGCTGCCCAGCAAGTCGTCAAGGCCGCGGAGGGTAAATAATGAGCATCCTGATCAACAAAGACACCAAGGTCATCTGCCAGGGCTTCACCGGCTCGCAGGGCACTTTCCACTCCGAGCAGGCGATTGCCTACGGCACCAAGATGGTTGGTGGCGTTACTCCGGGCAAGGGTGGCACGACTCACCTGGGTCTGCCGGTGTTCAACACCGTTGCTGAAGCCGTTGAAGCCACTGGCGCTGAAGCCAGTGTGATCTACGTTCCGGCGCCGTTCTGCAAGGACTCCATCCTGGAAGCAGCCAACAGCGGCATCAAGCTGATCGTCTGCATCACCGAAGGCATCCCGACGCTGGACATGCTGGACGCCAAGGTCAAGTGTGACGAGCTGGGCGTACGCCTGATCGGCCCGAACTGCCCGGGCGTTATCACTCCCGGTGAGTGCAAGATCGGCATCATGCCCGGTCACATTCACCTGCCGGGTAAAGTCGGCATCGTTTCCCGCTCCGGTACCCTGACCTATGAAGCGGTTAAGCAGACAACTGACGCCGGCTTTGGTCAGTCCACTTGCGTCGGCATCGGTGGCGACCCGATCCCGGGTTCCAACTTCATCGACATCCTGAAGATGTTCCAGGAAGATCCGAAGACCGAAGCGATCGTCATGATCGGTGAGATCGGCGGTAGCGCTGAAGAAGAAGCAGCAGCGTTTATCAAGGCCAACGTCACCAAGCCGGTTGTTTCCTACATCGCTGGTGTAACTGCTCCGGCAGGCAAGCGTATGGGCCACGCTGGTGCGATCATCTCCGGCGGCAAGGGTACTGCAGACGAGAAGTTTGCTGCGCTGGAAGACGCTGGTGTGAAAACCGTTCGCTCGCTGGCCGAAATCGGCGCAGCGCTGGCAGAGCTGACTGGTTGGGAAATGAAGTAAGCTTCACCCTACCATCGTGCTGACAAAACCCCGCCTTGGCGGGGTTTTGTTTTTGTCAGGGAATTATCCAATGAAGAGTTTTGATCGCATCAGCAGCTTGCACATGATGGTCGGTGTACTGCAGGCGATATTGGCGTACGGCCTGTTTCAGTCGGCTGAGTTAGAGGTGTGGCCTGCCACCCATGCAGCGGCGTACGTCCCACTGTTCATGCTCATGGTGGCACTGCCGCTCGCCTTCTATTGCGCGAGTGAGGCTGCGGCGGTGCGCCGCTGGTTGCTCAGTCTCGGTCTGGGGCTGCTGGCAACGCTGATCGGCCTGCACCAGGGGCTGACTGCCGGTGTCTCGCTCTGGCAGCCTGAGGGCTACCTGGGGGGCTGGTCGCCGGGACGCGTCGGTGACTACCTGCAGCCGGCGCTGATTTTTTCGCTACTGGTTTTTTTGGTAGCCCCCGCGGTTGCCTTGATACGTGGTCGCCCGCAGCCGACGGATTACCAGCGCTGGATTGATGCGCTGCACCACAACGCGCTGGTATTGCTTCAGGCAGCCTTGGTGCTGGGGCTGTTCTGGGGGCTGCTGTACAGCGCTGCCGGGCTGTTCAAACTGGTGGGGCTAGACTTGCTGCACGACCTGATCGAGCAGAGCTGGTTCAGCATTCCCCTGATTACGCTGGTGTTTTCCCACGCGGTCTCGGTGGCGGTGCGCACGCGCGGTGTGGCCGAGTTTCTCACCGGTCGGGCGCGTCAGCTGTGCGGTTGGCTGTATCCGCTGGCGGCGTTGCTGGCGGTAGGTTTTGTGCTCAGCTGGGGCGTGCAGGGCCTCGCCGGCCTGTTTGACAGCGGGCATGCGGCGCACTTGCTGTTCTGGTTTGTCACGCTGAACCTGTTGCTGATCAACCTAGCTTCGCGCGGCGGGGCGGAGCAGGGCGTGCAGGCCGTCTGGCTGCACTGGGTCATGGTGGCGGGCAAGTTGGCGCTGTTGCCTATGATGGCAGTAGCCGGTTATGCGCTATGGCTGCGCCTGGCGCAGTACGGCCTGACGCCGGAGCGTATCTGGGCACTGCTGGTCTGGTTGGTGCTGAGCGTGATGGCGCTGGGGGCGGCCCTGGATGCACTCAGCAGTGCGCGTGGTGGTACGCCCAACCGCTTGCTGCCTTTCAGCAATGTCGCTGCGGCAGTGCTCGCTGGGCTGGGCATCGTGCTGTTGCTCGGTGGACCGATCGATCCGCGCCGTCTGAGCGTCGAGAGTCAGTTGCTGCGTCATGAGACGAACAGGCTCAGCGATGACGCGCTGATCGATTTTTTGCGCTACCAGGGCGATGGCTACGGGCTGGAGGTGCTGACAGACCTCACACGTGCCGACACCGACGGCGACAAGCAGGCGCAGCGCCTGGCGCTTCTGGCCCGCAAGGCGCTGGCTGGCCGGCGAGAAGGCTCGGCTACCTTGCTGGATCAGGTCAAAGACCTGCCGCGCTTTCCGTCAGGCAGTGTGCTGCCCACAGGTCTGGCGCAGGCGTTGGGCCGGGAATCGGGCGTCCTGTCGTGCAACAGCCAGCAACTGGACCTGCCCGATGCCTGCCTGATCCGGGCCTTGCCGGGCTTTGCCGGGGAGCAGATCGCTTACATCGTGCTGCGTCGAGACGGCGATAGTGAGATGCCCTTTGGGCGAATCTGGCTGCCGGATGCTGACGGGAACTGGGTTGTGTCCGGTGATGTGGGGCGTGCGCAGGATGCGAACGGCTGCCCGCTGGACCACCGCCCGGCGGCTTTGTTCGATGCCGTTGTGCAGAACAGGGTAGAATTCGCCGCCAAGCCGCAGCCGGACCTGATGGTCGACGGACTGCGCATTCCAACCAACCTCTGGCGCAACGCCCCTTGTCCCTGACAAAGGGGAGGGCGATGTTGCCGTACGACACGGATGTCCCTGCTTTTTGCGGACGACGATAACAGTTTTATGATCAAACGACTTACACCCATCGATATCTTCGCGCTCGGTTTTATGACCTTTGCGCTGTTTCTTGGCGCGGGCAATGTGATCTTCCCGCCTGGCGCCGGTCTGGCGGCCGGGGCGAACATCTGGCCGACCGCTTTTGGCTTTCTCATCACCGCTGTTGGTCTGCCGCTGCTCACGCTGATCGCGCTCGCACGGGTGGGCGGCGGCCTGGCGCAGCTGACCGCGCCGCTGGGCGGCGCGGCGGGTGTCACACTCAGTGTGCTGGTCTATCTGGCCATTGGGCCGCTGTTTGCAACGCCGCGCACAACCGTTGTGTCCTACGAAATCGGCGTGCTGCCCTTTGTCAGTGACAGCTGGCAGACCCTGCTGGGCTACTCGCTCATCTACTTTGCTGCGGTGATCTTCCTAGCACTTAAGCCTGGCCAGTTGATGGACCGGGTCGGCAAGTACATTACCCCAGTATTGCTGGCAGGGCTGGTGCTGCTTGGGCTGGCAGCGCTTTTCCTACCCGCCGGTGATATGCCGGCGGCAAGCGGCCAATACCGCGATGCACCCATGATTCAGGGCTTTCTACAGGGCTATCTGACCATGGATACCCTGGGCGCGCTGGTGTACGGCATTGTGATCACCACCGCGATTCGCGACCGTCAGGTCAGCGCTGCTCCGCTGATTACCCGCTACACCGTGTTGGCGGCCGTCATCGCGGCGACCGGGTTGTCGCTGGTGTACCTGTCGCTGTTTTATTTGGGCTCAACCAGTGGCTCATTGGTTGAACCGGGCGTCAATGGAGGACAGATCCTCGCCGCCTATGTGCAGTATCGTTTTGGTACTGCGGGCAGCGCGCTGCTGGCGCTGGTGATTATCCTCGCGTGCATGACCACCGCAGTGGGTCTGCTGACAGCCTGTGGCGAGTACTTCAGCAAGCTGTTGCCGGTCAGCTACAGGGCTGTGGTCTGGCTATTTGGTCTGTTCAGCATGCTGGTTGCCAACCAGGGGTTGGACAGCCTGATCAGCGTCTCCATCCCGGTGCTGGTGGGCCTGTACCCGTTGGCCATCGTGTTGGTGTGTATCAGTCTGCTGGGCGCAAGTTGGGCGCGGCCCGCTAACATCATGCGGCCGGTGATGCTGATAACGCTGGTCTTCGGCGTGATTGACGGCCTCAAGGCCGCCGGGCTGATCAGCAGTGCAGGCGCGTGGCTTGATGCACTACCACTGTCGGATCAAAGCCTGGGCTGGCTGTTGCCGGTTCTGGTGACCATGCTGCTGGCTATGCTGGTTGAATATCTGCGCCATGGCAGCCTGCGACGTTGATACGGGACGTTTCGGGCCGATAAATAAAACCCGCTCAGAGTAGGGAGACTGAATGCTGTCGATTCCGGATGCAGGAAGTGTTTGGATCAACACGCTGGCTGTTGGCTGGCTGGTGCTATGCTGGATGGGCTACACCTACTATGCCTTGCGCAAAGGGCGTGATACGGCTTGCCTGGCGAGTGTATTGCACCTGTATCGGCGCGATTGGATGAACCGCCTGCTGATGCGTGAGCAGCGCATGTCCGACGCCAGCGTGATCGGTAACCTGGAGCGCAACACATCCTTCTTCGCCTCCAGTACGCTGCTGATCCTGGCCGGCCTGATTACCGTGATGGGGGCCACCGACAAGGCGGAGCTGCTGCTGCATGAGCTGCCCTTCGTCGCCAAGGTCAGCCGGGAGATCTTCGAACTCAAGCTGCTCGTGCTGATGGCTATCTTTGTGTACGCGTTCTTCACCTTTTCCTGGGGGATGCGCCAGTACAACTTTGCTTCTGTGCTGCTGGGTTCGGCGCCGCTGCTGGGTGAGAAAAATGTTACCGAGGCCGAGCGCAATGCCTACGCCGAGCGGATGGCGCGCGTTATCTCGATGGCGGGTAACGAGTTCAACCTGGGGCTGCGGTCCTATTACTTTGCGCTGGGCACGTTGACCTGGTTCATCAATCCGCTGCTGTTCATCCTTACCACCGCTGGAGTGGTACTGGTACTGTACCGACGTGAGTTTCACTCGGACGTACTGCACATCATGATGTTCAGTCCGGCACCGATACCGCCACCGCAAATGGAGAAGTTGGAATGAGTATCCCCCTCTGGAGTCTGTTTATCGCTGCGTTGATGCTGGTGCTGACCAAAGCGCCGGTTGCTGTTGCCCAGTCCCGTTCGGGTGGTTATGACAATGCCCATCCGCGTGCGCAGCAGGCGAGCTTGAAGGGCTGGGGCGCACGCGCGCTGGCATCGCATCAGAACATGATCGAGGCGTTTCCGGTGTTTGCTGCCGGGGTGCTGGTGGTGCTCGCGACGGGGACTCTCGGCGCGGCGGCCAATGCGCTGTGCATTATCTTTGTGCTGAGCCGTGTGGCTTACACTGCGCTATACCTGCTTAATTTTGCAACGCTGCGCAGCCTGGTGTGGGGCGCAGGATTCGTCTCCAGCCTGGGTTTGCTGTTGTTGCCGCTGTTGCGCTGAGCTGACAGATAAAAAAAGGGCATGCCGCGGCATGCCCTTTTTTTGACTCACTGATCGCTTACTCTTCCATGGCGCGCTCCATGGATTCCTTGGACTCGACGGCAGCATCCTGCACCGCTTCACCTTTCTCCTCAACGTACTCTACCGAGCTGTCGTAGGCGTTACTGACACCTTCTTTGGTCGCGTCGTAGGCTTCTTCGATGTTCTCGGAAGTCGCATCGTAGGCGTCCTCTACGCTATCACCTGCGGCGTCAACCTTCTCCTGCAACACCTCGCCGGTGGTCTGCTCGGTACCGGTTACCTCACGGGCCTTCTGTTCGGTAGCGTCGGCGACATCCTTGGCGGCGTCCTGCATGTTGTCCATGGCATCAGACATGGACTCGCGGGCATCCTCCATCTTGTCTTCCGGGCTTTCCTGGCAGCCAGCCAGCAGACCTACGCCGGCCATCAGGACAACTGCTGCAGCTAGTTTTTTCATGGTGCTCTCCTTGACGAGTAAAGTCGGCGATCAGTCGCCTTGTTATTGCGCTTCTTCAGCTTTTTGCTCAATGGCTTCGCCGGTTTCTTCTACGGCATCACCGACGTTGTCGACCGCGTCGGACATGGATTCCTGGGCATTTTCCATCTTATCTTCAGGCTCTTGCTGGCAACCTGCAGCAGCAAGCAGACCGGTGGTCAGCAGCAGGGCGGCGGCGATAGTCGTTTTCCGGGACATATGAACACTCCTTCAAAGCGGTTGATTCACTGCCTTAGTGCTGCGCCTTGCCCGTAAAGTTCAACATCTGGTCGACTTCTGGAGTCTAGTTCACGTTCTGGGTACTATGATGAGCCTTTGGCCTTGCCTTATCCGAACAGCGACTCCAAGCCTTTCCAATATGTCAGAAATAGAACTGCGCGCGCGCAATTTCCTGTCTGTGTTGCGGCACTGCCAGCACCTGCAGATGACCGTAGAGCAGGCCGATGAGCAGGGGCTCATCATCAAGCTGCCGTACAGCGACAATATCGTCGGCAACCCGGTTACTGGCGTCATACACGGCGGTGCCATCACCACCCTGATGGATACCTGCTGCGGTATCTCTACCGTGTGTTACCTGCCAGAGTTTGAGATCTGCCCGACCCTGGATCTGCGGATTGACTACATGCACCCGGCTGAACCGGGCAAGCCCATCTTTGGGTTTGCCGAGTGTTATCGCGTGACCCCTACAGTCATCTTTACCCGCGGTGTCGCCTATCAGGACGATCGCGACGAACCTATCGCGCATGTTGTTGGTACCTTCATGCGCATGGGCAAGGCGGTAAACCCGGGCAGCCTGAAAGCGCATGGCGACGAGGAGGGGGCATGAGTCTGAGCGAGGAGCAGGTTCAGGACATCATCAGCCGTTCTCGCGAAACAGGTGACTATGGCGAGCTGGTAGAAGCCATTCCCTACGCGAAGATGATTGGCATGCAGGTCAAGCGCATGGGTAATGAGGCCTTCTTCTGCCTGCCCAGTGCGCAGAACAACATCGGCAATCCGGTCTTGCCCGCACTGCATGGCGGTGTCATTGCCGGTTTTATGGAGCAGTCGGCGATGCTGCACCTGATGATGTTCATGAACAGTGAGGTATTCCCCAAAATCATCGATTTCTCAGTAGATTACCTGCGCGCCGGGCTGTACCGTGATACCTATGCTACCTGCCAGGTATGGCGGCAGGGGCGGCGTGTCGGCAACGTTGCCATCACCGCCTGGCAAACCCGTTCCAGCGAGCCGATTGCCACGGCTCGGGCCCATTTCAAGCTGGATTGAACGCGAGCGCGACAGGAGTGCAGTCGGCGATGGAAGCCTTGTTGATTCTGGGTGGGGTGATCGGTTTTGTAGTGGCCTGGATTTGGCTGGTTTTTGGCAGCTTGCGTCTGGGTAGCCGAGCCGTCCTGCTGGCTGTGTTGCTTCCGCTGGTAACGCCCTTTCTGCGCGACAGCGCCTTTGCTCGCCTGCCGCGTATATTGCTGCTTGCATCGCTGCTGTGTGTGGGTGGTGGTCTCTGGTTGCTGCAACAGCATCAGCCAGAGCATTTTGCCCGTTTACTGTCTGGGCAATGGCACCAGCAAGTGCCCGCCGGTGAGTTGCAAGGCACGCTGATGGGCCAGCCGTTTGCGCCGGATAAGGTGTATTGGCGTGGCGATCAACTGGTCTTTGCCGAGACCGCTGGCGAGCGCGTCCGTCGCTCCCTGGTGGTGCGTTTTGATGGCGCCACCCGCCTACTGCAAGGTACCGCAATCGATCTTTTGCCCGGCGACGATGGCCCCTGGCCGCAGATGGTGCTCCAGTGGTACACTGGCGCGTTGGCCTCACCCGGCCTACGCCGTGTTGCTTCCGATTACAGCCTGAGTCTGTCTCTGGCGCCGCAGGGCAGAGATGGCGCCGACATGGTGGTACACCTGCATTTGCCTGCCGAGCACCGTACCCGGCTAACCGGACGGGTGACCCTGGCAGAGCGCCCAAGCTGGCTTGGACGTTCACTGACCAGCACCCAGCGCCCAGCACCGCCTCCGGAGCCAGCTGCGCCCACGCCGCCGCCCGCTGGCTGGCAGGAGGTCAGCTTGCTCGCCGTGTTGGATGAGCCGGAGCATTTTGTAGGTCAGCGGTTGCGGCTGGTAACCATCGCCGGTCGGGAGTACGAGGGGGTGCTCAAGGCGGTAACCAGCGAGCGCAGGTTGGTATTGGCGCTGCCTCAGGGCGCCAACCAGGTTGACTTTCAGTTTCATCCCGTCGACATCGCCTTGATCGAGGTACGACCGCGGATCTGACGCCAGGCCCTTGAAAGTATTTCAAATGTCCCCATCTCTGCTGCATTGCCAGAATCTGCTGGCTTGCCCTGAACAGCATCAAATGGAGACGCTTCGTTATGACCGTGGACGCTCATAAGGAAACCCTGGGATTCCAGACCGAGGTAAAGCAGCTGCTGCACCTCATGATTCACTCGATGTACTCGAACAAGGAAATCTTCCTCCGTGAACTGATTTCCAACGCCTCGGATGCCTCCGACAAGTTACGTTTCGAAGCCATTGCCCAGCCGCAGCTGCTGGAAGACCAGCCCGAGCTGCGTATCCGCGTCAGTGCCGACAGCAAGGCCAATACCCTGACCATCGAGGACAACGGCATCGGCATGTCCCGTCAGGAAGTCATCGACCACTTGGGCACCATTGCCAAGTCGGGTACCGCCGCCTTCATGCAGCAACTGACCGGAGACCAGAAAAAGGATTCCCAGCTGATCGGCCAGTTTGGCGTCGGCTTCTACAGCGCCTTTATCGTCGCTGATCGGGTGGAAGTGTTTACCCGTCGGGCGGGCCTCGCTGCCGCCGAAGGTGTGCACTGGGAGTCGGCAGGTGAGGGTGAGTTCACCATTGCCACTGTCGACAAGCCTGAGCGCGGTACCCGTATCGTGCTGCACCTCAAGCCGGCTGAAAGCGAGTTTGCCGACACCTTCCGTCTGCGCAACGTCATTACCAAATACTCCGATCATATCTCCCTGCCCATCGAGCTGCCCAAGCCGGCGGCGGGTGATGAGCAGCAGGCCGCTGCCGAGACCGAGTGGGAGAGCGTCAACCGCGCCAGCGCGCTCTGGACCCGTCCGCGTACCGAGGTCAAGGACGAGGAGTACAAGGAGTTCTACAAGCATGTTGCCCATGACTTTGAGGACCCGCTGAGCTGGAGCCACAACAAGGTCGAAGGCAAGCTCGAATACACCAGCCTGCTGTACGTGCCGGGCCGCGCCCCGTTTGACCTGTATCAGCGTGAAGCGCCGCGCGGGCTCAAACTCTATGTGCAACGCGTGTTCATCATGGACGACGCCGAGCAGTTTCTGCCGTTGTATCTGCGCTTTATCAAGGGCGTGGTGGACTCCAACGACCTGTCGCTGAACGTCTCGCGTGAGATCCTGCAGAAGGATCCGGCGATCGACAGCATGAAGTCCGCGCTGACCAAGCGTGTGCTGGACATGCTGGAGAAGATGGCGAAGAAAGAGCCTGAACAGTACGCGACCTTCTGGAAAGCCTTTGGCAGCGTCATGAAGGAAGGCCCGGCAGAGGATTACTCCAACCGCGAGAAGATTGCCGGCCTGTTGCGTTTTGCCTCCACCGCCCAGAGCGATGACAGCGAAGTGGTCAGCCTGGACGCGTATCTGGAGCGCATGGTTGAAGGCCAGGACAAGATCTACTACCTCACCGGCGAGCGTTATGCGCAGGTCAAGAACAGCCCGCACCTGGAAATCTTCCGCAAGAAGGGTATCGAAGTGCTGCTGTTGACCGACCGCATCGACGAGTGGCTGATGAGCCACCTGACCGAGTACCAGGGCAAGCAGTTTATCGACATCGCCCGTGGTGATCTGGACCTGGGCAAGCTCGAAGGCGACGAGGACAAGCAGGAGCAGGAAAAGGCCGCCGAGGCCAAGGCCGATCTGGTCAAGCGCATTCAGGAAGCGCTCAAGGAGCAGCTGCAGGAAGTGCGCGTGTCGCACCGTCTGACTGATTCCCCGGCGGTGCTGGTGATCAACGAGGACGATATGGGGCTGCAGATGCGCCGCATCCTCGAGGCCAGCGGCCAGAAGGCGCCGGAAAGCAAGCCGATCCTGGAGATCAATCCGGCTCACCCGCTGCTGGACAAGCTCGACAGCGAGCAGGATGAGGATCGCTTTGCCGATCTGAGCCACATTCTGTTCGACCAGGCGGCGCTGGCCGCTGGCGAAGCACTGCAGGACCCGGGTGCCTATGTTCGCCGCTTGAATGCACTGCTGGTTGAACTGAGCCGCTAAGCTGCCAGTTTGCGGTAACGCGTGAGCAAAAATGCCTGCCTTGTGCAGGCATTTTTGTTTCTGACGCTATGCTGGAGGGACATTTATGGAGGAAGCAACGATGAAACACCTATTGGGGGGAGTGGTAATGAGCACGCTGGCGGGTCTTGCACAGGCGGACATCACGGTTGAGCAGATGGACTACGAGATTGATGGCAAACCCTTTGAGGGCCGCCTGGTGTACGACGCCAGTGTGCAGACGCCGCGGCCTGGTGTGCTGATGGTGCCCAACTGGATGGGGGTAACCGATGCGGCAGTCGAGAAGGCCAGTAAGGTGGCGGGCACCGATTATGTGGTGTTTGTGGCGGACATGTACGGTCGTGACATTCGCCCGGCCAACGCCGAGGAGGCCGGCGCCGCTGCCAGCACCGTGCGCGATGATCGCGCGCTGATGCGCACGCGCGTAAATGCCGCGCTGGACCTGCTGGCCGGTCAGGCTCAGGCACCGGTCACTAGCGGTCAGCTGGTTGCCATCGGCTTCTGTTTTGGTGGCGGCTCGGTGCTGGAGCTTGCGCGCTCGGGCACCGACCTCAAGGGCGTGGTGTCTTTCCACGGTAACCTGGACACCCCCAACCCGGCCGACGCAGCCAATATCAAGGCCCCAATCCTGGTACTGCACGGCGCCGATGATCCCTTCGTGCCGGAGCAGCAGGTCGCCGACTTTCAGGCCGAGATGCGCGGCGCTGGTGTGGACTGGCAACTGATCAGCTACGGTGGCGCGGTCCATTCTTTCTCCGATCCCTACGCCAACATGGCTGGCAAGGCCGAATATAACCCGGTGGTAGCCAAGCGCAGTTTTGCCGCCATGCAGCAGTTCTTTGATGAGGTGCTTGGCGACGCAGAATAACGGTAGGCTCTAGCGCGTCATCGACGACGCTGATGTTGGCGCGCTAGAGGGGCCGGCTGGGCATAATGCGGTGACACTCTCCGCGAGAGAGAACATAACAACAAGACAAAATGGAGACGGGTATGTCGCAACCTGAACAACCGGGCTGGCGTTGGGGGCCTTTTACCTTTCGTTTGCCGTTCTACCACTCAAAGCTCTGCTGGCCTGAGCTGGTTCAGGGGCTGCTGATTGCCGCCGCTACCGGCCTGTCGCTGGTGCCGCTGATGACCAGCTTCTTCGGTTTGAGTTTTGAAGAGGCGGTAGCCGTCTCCATGATTCATTCGGCGCTGATTGCCTCGTCCATCATTGTGTTCGGTGAACCCTACGCCCCTGGCTGGATCACCCCGGCGTTGCCGTTGGTCCTCGCCTTTGTGCTGGGCGGGTACGAGACACCTGACGAGCGCTTTCAGGCGATGGCGGCGATTTCGCTGGATTTTGCCCTGTTGCTGTTTTTGCTGGGCATCACCGGGCTGGGCAAGCGCTTTATTCTCTGGCTACCTGACACGCTCAAGGCGGGCATCATTCTTGGCGCGGCGATTGCGGCGCTGAAACGTGTATTTGTTGACGATGCCGAGCGTTTTCTGCTGCAGCAGCCAATCAGTACCACCATCGCCTGCGCCGTGTGCCTGATCTTCGCCTTCAGCATCCCGATGGCCAAATTGAAGGAAAAATACCGTTTCTTTGCCTTGCTTGGCGCCCTGGGCCTGCTGCCCGGTTTCGTGCTGGCCGGCATTATCGGGCCGATGGTAGGCGAGGTGAACTATGACATCCAATGGGGCATTCTGATTCCGCCGCTGGGCGACGCCTGGGCCAAGGTCTCACCCTTTGCCATTGGCTGGCCGAGCATGGAAATGTTTATCCAGGGCATGCCGCTGGCGCTGATTACCTACGTGATTCTGTTTGGCGACCTGGTCACCGGCAACGAGGTTATCCGCGAAGGGCTGGAAACACGCCAGGATGAACACATCGACATCAATCCGACCCGCTCGCACATCTCGCTGGCCATCCGTAACGCGCTGATGGGCATCAGTGCACCGTTCTTCCCGACTCAGGGCGCGCTCTGGACCGGTGTGCACGTGATCATCATGCAGCGCTGGAAGCAGGGCAAGCAGGCGATGGACAGCATCCACAGCGGCCTGGCGTCCTATTACCTGATGGGGTTGCCGATTCTGTTCTTCCTGCTGCCGCTACTGACCGGGCTTAAACCGCTGCTGGGCATTGCCCTGTCGCTCACGCTGGTGCTGACCGGGTTTGCCTGTGCCTATATCGCCATGGCCATCCCGAAAAACAACACGTCTCGGGGCGCGGTGGTACTTATTGGCGCGTCCTTGGCGTTCTTCGAGCCCTGGGTGGGCCTGCTGATCGGTATTCTGGCTACCGTTGTACTGGTGGGCTGGGATCGTAATCTTGACCCGATTCCGCACGAAGATTGAGCAGCCAGAAAGCCGGCCCCTGCGCCGGCTTCCTGGCCATGTTGCACGCGATTCAGCTGCTGAATCTCCCTTGTCGCTGCAATGCCAGGCGGCGAACAATGGCAGCCCATACGAACAACGATAAGGAACAGCAATGAGCAGTGTAGTGGAGCGGTGGCACAAGGTTGTTGAGGCGCAAGATCCAAGCGGTCTGGCGGATCTGCTGGCGGACGACGTTGTGTTTCATTCGCCGGTGGTGCACACGCCGCAGGTGGGCAAGGCGATTACCACGCTGTATCTGTCGGCCGCCTTTAAAACGCTGAACGCGCCGGGGCACTTCAAATACCTGCGTGAGGTCGTTGACGGCAACAACGCGGTACTGGAGTTTCAGACCATCATCGACGGCATCACCATCAATGGCATCGACATGATCCAGTGGAACGCCGACGGCAAAATCGTCGACTTCAAGGTCATGGTGCGCCCGCTGAAAGCGGTCAACGCCATTCACGCGGCCATGGGGCGTATGCTCGAAGCGCTCAAGCCGGCCAAGGCCTGAGCAGCAGCCCGTCCCGCGCGCCTTAGCCTGTCAACTGCGACGGTTCGCTGTGTGACTGGATCAGCTCGGCGGCATTGACCACCTCACCAATCACCAGCACCGCCGGGCTTTTCAGTTTGAAGGCAGTGGCGGCAGCGCAGAGCTGAGATAGCTGGCAGGCGTGTTGCCGCTGGTTTGGTGTGCTGGCGTTTTCAATCATGGCGACTGGCATGTCGGCTGGCATGCCGCCGGCCATAAGGCCTTGCTGAATCTGCTGCAAGCGGGCGACGCCCATGTAGACCACCAGGGTGGTGCCACCGGCGGCCAGGGCGGCCCAGTTCAGTTCGCTGTCGTCCTGCGTATGGGCCGTAATTAGCGTCACGCCGCGGCTGACGCCACGCAATGTCAGCGGAATGTTGCATTGGGTGGCGCCGGCCAGACCGGCGGTAATACCGTTGACGATACCTGCCTCGACACCGCGCTCGCGCAACCACTGGGCTTCTTCACCGGCCCTGCCGAAGATGCAGGGATCACCGCCCTTGAGGCGCACCAGGCGTTTACCCTGGCGCCCGTAACGCAGCATCAGGCGGTTGATGAAGGCCTGCGGGGTGGAGCGGCAGCCGCCGCGCTTACCGACACGAATCAGCCGCGCCTGCGGGCAGTGCTGCAGAATCTCGGGATTGACCAGGTCATCCACCATCACCACCTCGGCATTCGCCAATAGGCGTGCCGCCTTGAGGGTGAGCAATTCCGGGTCGCCGGGGCCGGCTCCAATCAGCCAAACATTGGGTGTGCTGTTCATCAGTTTCTCCTGCATCAGACGGGGACTGCGGTCGTGGCCAGCAGTTGCTTTATTTCTGGAACGCAGGAGCCGCACTGGGTGCCGCAACCGAGTTCTCGCTTCAAGTCGTCCAGCTGCATGCCTTGCTCGATGCCAGTGCAGATGCGGCTGTGGCTGACGTTCATACAATTGCAAATGGTTTTGTCGTTGGCGGCGGCGCTGGCACCGGGTGGCGTGGCGACGGGTGCCAGCAGCCAGCGACGCAGGTCGGTGACGTCGCTGCCGTCTTGCCAGAGTGTGCGGAGCCAATCCCGGGCCAGGGTCTCGCCGCTGAGACGTAAGGCGATGATGCGCCGGTCGTCGAGCACAATGCGTTTGCTGATCTGTCGCGCGCTGTCTTCCAGGCTCAATGCCTGCGGGCTGTCCAGTCCACAAGCCTGGTCCAGTTGACGCAGCAACGCGGCGTCGGGCGCCTGGGCAGCGGCAGCGCGCAGCAGAACCGCAGGGCGCTCGCGGCCAACCAGGCCAATGCTCAGGTAGTCGAATGATTCAGCCAGCTCGCGCAGGCGAGCAAAGCGTTGCTGCACATCACCTTCTACCAGTACAAACAGTTGCCAGGGCAGCTCGGCGCAGGTGACCTGTACGGCGGCCTGTTTAAGTTCCGGTTGCTTGGACAGCGGGTCGTGGTTGCTGAGGGTCAGGCGGTTGCTGCCCAGACCCTTGAGAAAACGGTTGCCCCAGTGCATCGGCAGAAAGCTTTCGCCGGGGCGCAGCTGGCTGTCGGCTTGCGCCGGCAAGATCAGGCTGCCGCGGCGGCTGCGGAGGGTCACGAGGTCGCCCTCGGTTAGACCGCGCTGCTGCATGTCCTGCGGGTGCATGGCCAACTGGGCGCGTTCCACGTGACCGAACAGCTGGGCGGCGGTGCCGGTGCGGCTCATGCCGTGCCACTGGTCGCGCAGGCGGCCGGTGTTGAGCACCAACGGATAGGCGCTGTCGACGGGCTCGCTGAGCGGGCGATGGGCTTCGGCAACAAAGTGAGCGCGGCCGTCGGCGGTGGCAAAGCGGCCATCGGTATACAGCCGTGCGGTGCCCTGGCGGCTGCCCGTCGGGAAGGGCCATTGCTGTGGGCCCAGCTCATCAATCAGCGCATGACTCAGGCCGCTGTAGTCCAGGTCGCGGCCGGCGGTCAGGCCCTTGTATTCGTCAAACAGCTCGGCCGGCCGGGTAAAGGCAAATTGACTGGGTTGGCCTGGGCGCAGTTTTTGCTCCAGCCTGCGGGCAAAGTCGCAGACGATATCCCAGTCGGCACGAGCACTGCCGGGCGCCGGAATTGCGGGCCGTACATGGCTGATGCGACGCTCGGAGTTGGTCACGCTGCCTTCCTTCTCGCCCCAGCTGGCGGCGGGCAGCAGCAGGTCGGCATAGTGGCAGGTCTCGGTGGTGCTGAAAGCTTCCTGCACGATGACGAAGGGACACAGGCTTAGCGCCTGGTGGATCAGTTGCTGATCCGGCATGGATTGGGCCGGGTTGGTGCAGGCGATCCAGAGGGCCTTGATGCGACCGTCGCGCACGGCCTCGAACAGCTCGATGGCGCTCAGCCCGGGTTGGTCTGGCAGCTCGGCAACGCCCCAGTAATCAGCAACCTCGCGGCGGTGCTCGGCATTGGCGGCGTCACGGTGACCGGGCAGCAGGTTGGACAGGCTGCCGGTTTCGCGGCCACCCATGGCATTGGGCTGGCCGGTCAGCGAGAAGGGACCGGAGCCGACTTTGCCGATCTGGCCGGTGGCCAGATGCAGGTTGATCAGCGCGTTGTTCTTGGCGCTGCCGGCGCTGGATTGGTTCAGGCCCATGCACCACAGGGAAAGAAAGCTGTCGGCGTTGCCGATCAGCTCGGCTGCCTGACGCAGGTCTGCCTCGCTGATATCGCACAGGGCAGCGACGCGGGCCGGTGGGTAGTCCTGCACCAGTGTTTTCAGTGCATCAAAGCCGTCGGTATGCACGTTGATGAAGTCATGGTCGACGTGGCCATTTTCCAGTAGCAGATGCAGCAGGCCATGAAACAGGGCGACGTCGCTGCCGGGGCGCAGCGGCAGGTGCAGGTCGGCGACGTCGCAGGTGTCGGTGCGACGTGGATCGATGACGATGACCTTCTGCGCCGGATTGGCCTCGCGGGCGGCTTCCAGGCGGCGGAACAGCACCGGGTGGGCGTAGGCCATGTTGCTGCCGGCTATCAGCAGGCAGTTGCTCTGTTCGATGTCTTCATACGAGCAGGGCGTTGCGTCGGCGCCGAGGCTGCGCTTGTAGCCGACGACTGCGCTGGACATGCACAGGCGCGAGTTGCTGTCGATGTTGTTGGTGCCGATCAGCGCCCGGGCCAATTTGTTGAAGCTGTAGTAGTCCTCGGTCAGCAACTGGCCGGAGATATAGAAGGCCACGCTGTCGGGGCCGTGCTCAGCAATGGTGCGGGCAAACACCTCCGCCGCGTGACCCAGGGCGCTGTCCCAATCAGTGCGCCTGCGCGCCATGCTTTTACCCAGACGCAGTTCCGGTTGCAGGGCGCGGGCCGCCAGATCGCCGGTCAGGTGCAGGGTCGACCCTTTACTGCACAGGCGGCCGAGGTTAGCCGGGTGCGCCGGGTCGCCTTTGACGTTGTGGATGTGCTGGCCGTCGTGCTCGATCAGCACGCCACAACCGACGCCGCAGTAGCAGCAGGTAGAGGCGGTCTGCTTCATGACGCCAGCCTCCGCTCGAGCACCGGCAGATCGGTATCTGCGGCGGCTTCAACGGCGCTGCTGGCAAGCGCCTCGCCGAACATCAGCAGATCGCGTTGTGCCGCGAGGCGCTGACCGCTGCGTACCAGCTCGAAGTACCAGCTGCTATCGCGGGTGTCCCCGTACAGGCAGGCGCCGACCAGCACGTCATCGCGAATCACCAGTTTGCGGTAACTGCCGCTCTGCGGATCGCGCAGGGTGATGATGTCGCAGCTGTCATCCCCCATAAAGTCGCCGGCCGAGAACAGGTCAATACCGGTCACCTTGAGTTTGGTCGAGGTGATCGATCCCAGATAGCGACCATAGCCGAGCATGGCGAGATGATTGGCGCAGACTTTGGCCTGCTCGAATAGCGGCGCGACCAGGCCGTAAGCGATGCCGCGATGCTGCGCACATTCGCCAATGGCGTAGATGCGCGGATCAAAGGTTTGCAGGGTATCGTTGACCAGAATACCTCTGTCGCAGGCCAGTCCGGCCTCCACCGCAATATCGGTGGCTGGCCGGATGCCAGCGGCCATGACCACCAGATCAGCCGGGATCTGTGTGCCGTGCCTGAAAGCAACCGCGCAAACACGGCCGGTGCTGTCACTGAGCAGCTGTTCGGTGTGGTGCTGCAGGGCAAAGCGTATGCCGCGTGCTTCCAGAGCCTGCTGCAGCAACTGGCCGGCGGTTTCATCCAGTTGGCGGTCCAGCAGCCACTTGCCAACGTGCACAACGGTGACGTCCATGCCGCGCTGGCGCAGGCCATTGGCCGCCTCCAGCCCCAGCAGGCCGCCGCCGATGACCACGGCATGGCGGTGGGTCAGGGCGGTTCTCATCATCTGCCGGGTATGGCCGATGTCGCGGTAACCGATGACACCGTGCAGATCGTTGCCCGGTACTGGCAGCATGAACGGGTTGGAGCCTGTTGCCAGCAGCAGGCGGTCATACGCGGCTTCGGTGCCGTCTTCGGCGATCACGCGGCGGGTGACGCGATTGATGCGTGTGACGCGTTTGCCCAGATGCAGCGTGATGCCGTGCTGGCGGTACCAGTCCAGGTCATTGAGCACGATGTCGGCAAACGCCTGTTCGCCGGCAAGTACTGGCGACAGCATGATGCGGTTGTAGTTGGGGTGCGGCTCTGCGCCAAACACGGTGATCTCGTACAGATCAGGGGTCAGCTTCAGCAGCTCTTCGAGCGTACGAATGCCGGCCATGCCGTTGCCAATCAGTACCAGTTTCAGTTTTCGCATGGTGACGCTCTTTACCGGGCGGAAAACAAAAAAGGCGTCCCGGCCGCGTGAGCAGCAGGGACGCCTTTGTCCGAATGTGCGATGTAAGGGCGGGCTTGCAGTCAGCCACGACCTGTTGTGTTGATCTCTTTAAAGCAGGTCTCGTGCCATATTTGTTATTGCTTGTATATCATGCGCTTACGACTGCTATCTAAATCTGACCGCACTGTTCTGTGCACAGGCATGCAGCGTGGCTGCACCGGGTTGGGGCGCAACCTACGAGGATAGCCACTGCACCAGCAGTACCAGATTCGCTGCGAGAGAGGCGGCGGCCACCCAGCGCCAGAACACCAGCGGATGGCGCTCCAGCAACGGTTGGCTGCGGTTGATCAGCGGGCGCTGGTCACCTGCTTCCATTTCCAGCAGCCATTGTTCTGCCGTTTCCAGTCGTTTGCCCGGCTCGACCGCCACCGCGCGCAACAGCAGGTCATCCAGCCAGGGGGGGATATCCGGGCGATAGCGACTGGCGGGGGCCGGCTGGTTGAATCGCGGCCGTTGAAACGCTTCGACCTCGCCGTAGGGGTAGTGTCCGGTCAGCAGGTAGTAGAGGGTCACGCCGCAGGCATAGATATCCTGCGCCGGGGTGGGCGCGGCGCCCTCCAGGGTTTCCGGTGCCATGTAGCTGGGCGTGCCGGCGGCGCTGACTCGGTTGGCGTTCGACAGGCCCGGGCAATAGCACAGGCCAAAGTCCAAGAGGCGCAGGCGCTCATCGTCGCCCAGCAGCAAATTGTCCGGTTTGATGTCGCAGTGAATCAGGTTGCGCTGATGCAGCTTGCCGACCGCGCGCAGTAACTGGGTGGCCAGGGTGCGACAGGTAGGAATGCTCAACAGCCCGTGCTGGCGCTTGCGCTCTTCAAGGGTCTGCCCCGGATATTCTCGCATGACATAGTACAGGTGTCGGCGCTGCGGTAGTGGATGCAGTTCAGGGACAAAGTCGCCAGCGACGCGGCGCATGAACCACTCCTCCAGCACCAGTGCCTGCCGCGCCGCGTCATCATTTTGCAAAGCCGATGGCAAGGTTTTCATCAGCCAGGTTTGTTGCAGCGGGTCGCGCACCCGATAGACCATCGACTGACGCGACTCGGCACGCACACCGACCAGGTCCCAGCCTTCAAACGGTTTTCCGGCTTGCAGGCGCGGCGGCAACGCGCGCTCATCCAACGGGGCCAGGGCTTCGCCCAGCGTGCTGTCGGACAGCGCATCAACCCGGACCAGCAGGGCGCTGGCGTTGTCCTGACTGCCCCGTTGCAGGGCAAGCTTGAGCAGCTGCTGGCACCCTTGCTCGAATGGGTGCTGCCGCAGGCAGCTCAACAGGTCTGCGTCCTGCAACGCTGCCCAGACACCGTCGCTGACGATCAGTAGCTGGTCATTCAGGTGCAGCGCGCCGTCGCTGTAATCGATCAATAGATGCTCGTCCAGGCCCATGGCGCGCTTGAGCACATGATCCATGCCCGGGTGTTCCCAGACGTGGTCCTGGGTCAGCCTGCGCAGCTTGCCGTCACGCAGCAGGTAGGCCCGGCAGTCACCGACATGCGCGAGGAAATACCGACGCCCGCGCAGCACCAGCGCGGTGAGCGTGGTCAATAGCGGGTGTCCGCCACCATTGGCGCGCAGCCAGCGATTGTGGGCGGTCAGCAATTTATCCAGCGCCTGAGGCACCGCCCAGGTTTCCGGTGTGGCGTAGTAGTCCAGGGCCAGTGCCTGCAGGGTGGCCTGGGCTGCCAGCGCGCCATCAGCGCACTGGCTGACGCCGTCGGCCACTGCCAGCAGATGCCCCTTGCTGGCAGCCAGCGGGGCGGCTGGTGTGACCACCCGGATGGCGTCCTGATTCTGCTGGCGGGGCCCCGTGTCGCTGGCCTCGCTGATGCTCAGTTGCAGCGCCATGGCTCAGATCCGGGCGGAGGACAGACTGGAGGCGCCCCAGGTGGTGCGCCAGCGGCGTTTGACGTTATACAGTCCAACCCAGGCCAGCAGCCCCAGCGAGGCAAACAGCCACAGTCCAAGCTGGTAGTCACCGGTGTGCTGCTTGATGGTGCCGAGTCCGGCGGCCAGGATAAAACCGCCTACGCCGCCGGCCATGCCGATCAGTCCGGTCATGACGCCAATCTCCCGAAAGAAGCGCTGGGGCACCAGTTGAAAGACCGCACCATTGCCGGTGCCCAATCCGAGCATGGCAGCGACAAAAAATGCCAGGGCGGCCCAGGAACTGGGCAGGTTGAAGCCAACCACGGCGATACAGATGGCAGCGATACCGTACATGTAGAGCAATGCGCGGATGCCGCCGATGCGGTCGGCAAGCGCGCCGCCGAGCGGACGCATAAGGCTGCCCGCCATCACGCAGGCGGCGGTGTAGTAACCGGCGGTTACTGGGTTGAGCCCATACTGGTCACTGAAGTAGCCCGGCAGCGCGCTGGCCAGACCAATAAAGCCGCCGAAGGTCACGCTGTAGAAAAACATGAACCACCAGCTGTCCACATCCCGCAGGGCTTGGGCGTAGTCCGCCAGGGCCTTGGGGGCAGGCCGGTTCGGGGCGTTGCGCGCCAACAATATGAAGACGATCAGCGTGATGCCGAGCGGAATCAGCGCCAGGCCGAATACGTTCTGCCAGCCAAACAGGTAGGCCAGCCCGGGCGCAAAAATGGCTGCCAGCACGGTGCCTGAATTCCCTGCGCCGGCGATCCCCATCGCCTTGCCCTGGTGCTCGGGCGGATACCACTGTGAGGCAAGCGGCAGCGCTACAGCAAAGGAGGCGCCGGCAAATCCCAGACCCAGGCCCAGCATCAGGGTATGTTCATAGCTGCTGACACCCAGTTGCCAGGCTGCCAGCAGGGTGACAATGACAACGGTCTGGCCAATGATGCCGGCGGTTTTGGGGGAGAGCCGGTCCGCCATGAACCCCAGCAGCAAACGTAGCAGTGCGCCTGCGAGGATGGGTGTCGCCACCATAATGCCCCGTTCCTGTGCGCTCAGATCCAGATCGGTGGCAATCTGCACCGCGAGAGGGCCAAGCAGATACCAGACCATAAAGCTCAGATCGAAGTACAAAAAGGCTGAGAAGAGGGTTGGCGTGTGGCCGGCTTTCCAGAAACTGCTGTGCATGCTGTCTTCCTTTGCGGGCCCGGACGGGGCGCTGCGCCGCGTCCAGGCTCTGTTTCAGGCATAAAAAAAGCGCCGCCCCCGGCAACCGACCTGAGTCGGGCTGGGGGAGACGCCATTGTCTATGTAACGGCCCTGTGACGGCGGCCGCCTACCTGAGACCAAGCAGGATATATGCCAGTCATGCGAGTGGTCAGTGCGTCGTGCGTCAGCGAACGATCATCACCGAGCGTCGAGACTGCTGCACCACGCGCAATGCGTTGGTACCCAACAGATAGTCCTCCAGCCGCTTGCGCTTGTGTGATGCCATGACGATCAGGTCAACATCCAGCTTCTTGGCGACACGCAGAATGGCCTCGTAGGCTTTGCCGTCGGCTACGATGCGTTGGACCTTGACGCCCTTGGGCACTTGCTCTGCCACAAAGGCCTTGAGGTCACTGCTGATGGCCTTTTTCGCCTTCTCGGCGTACTCGCGCGGGAAGAACCCACCCACCAGCGGCAACCCGAAGTCTGGCAGCACGGTGACGATGTGCAGCGAGGCATCGTAGGTCTGACAAAAATTGAGCGCCGTGGGCAGCGCCTTGTCCCACGACTGTTTGTGGTTCAGATCAATTGGCAGCAGGATCTTGTTGTACATGCTCAGGCCCTCGCGTGTGCGCCATCGGCAGGCCGCCGACGCCATTGCAGTCCGATCACCAGCAGCAGTACCGCCAGGCCGGGAATCCACATCCATTCCTTGGCCCAGCGATCAACCGGAGCCAGGATCTCGACAATTTCCTGATCAAAGTCAAAGCCCAGGTCAGCTGCCGGGCTGCCGTAGGTCACCATGTCGACCAGGGTACGATCACCGTCTTGCATCAGCAGCAGGCCGAGTTTGTCCAGACGCTCGCTGCCGGAGCTGCCTTCGGGCACCGGTACCAGCACAAAGAAGGTGCGCGGCTGTCCGATATCGTCTACGCCGTCGACCTGGATACGCAGGTTGCTACCGGCGTCGACCCGCTCCAGTACCTGCTCAATTTGTGCTGGCGGCACGCTGCGGTAGGGGTCGTGCACCATATCCATCCAGAAACCGGGGCGGAACAGGGTAAATGCGACCAGCAACAAGAGAATGCTCTCATACCAGCGACTCCTGACGACCAGCCAGCCTTGGGTGGCGGCGGCAAAGATCAGCATGGCCAGCGTCGCGACGGCAAAGATCAGCAGCCCGTGCATAAAGTCCACATCGATCAGCAGCAGATCGGTGTTGAAGATGAACAGGAAGGGCAGGGCCGCTGTACGCAGGCTGTAGTAAAACGCCTGAAAACCGGTGCGGATCGGATCGCCACCTGACACCGCCGCTGCGGCAAAGGAAGCCAGACCGACGGGCGGAGTGACGTCAGCCATGATGCCGAAATAGAACACGAACAGATGCACGGCAATCAGCGGCACCAGCAGGCCGCTTTGCTGGCCCAGGGTCACGATCACAGGCGCCAGCAGCGCCGACACGACGATGTAGTTGGCGGTGGTCGGCAGGCCCATGCCCAGAATCAGGCTGAGCACGGCGGTCAGTACCAGCATCAGCAGCAGATTGCCCATCGACAGGATCTCGACCAGATCAGCCAGGACCAGGCCCACACCGGTCTGCGAGACGGCGCCGACGATGATGCCGGCGGTCGCGGTGGCGATGCCGATACCGATCATGTTGCGCGCGCCTGCTATCAGGCCCTGCCAAAGGTCATCCAGGCCCTTAACGGTGGCGGCGCCGGCCTCGCCCTGGCCACGGAACAGCGCCATCAGCGGGCGTTGGGTAATGATGATGACGATCATCAGCACCGTGGCCCAAAAGGCCGACAGGCCGGGCGACAGGCGCTCTACCATCAGGCACCAGATCAGCACGATCACCGGCAGAATAAAGTGCAGCCCGGACATCACGGTGGGCCTGGTCTGCGGTAGGCTGACCACCGGTGCTTCCGGGTCATCCATCTCCAGTTCGGGGTAGCGCGACCCTATTTTCAGCAGGCCGATATAGACCGCACCGAGCGCTGCGCCGATCACCCAGCCGGCGGCGTCGCCAAGGAGCGGTTTTAGCCAGCCCAAACCGTAGTAGACCGCAAAGGAGAGCGCCATCAGCAGGATCAGCCCGGTCATAAAGCCGAGCACCTTGCGTAGCAGTGGGCGCGGCGGGTTACTGCTTTGCAGGCCCTTCATGCCCGCTTTTACCGCTTCCAGATGCACGATGTACACCAGCGCGATATAGGAAATCAGCGCGGGCAAAAAGGCATGCTTAATGACCTCAACGTAGGAAATACCCACGTACTCAACCATCAAAAAGGCGGCCGCACCCATGACCGGCGGCATGATCTGGCCGTTGACGGACGATGCGACCTCGACCGCGCCGGCCTTCTCGGCGGAGAACCCCACGCGTTTCATCATCGGAATGGTGAAGGTGCCGGTGGTCACGGTGTTGGCGATGGACGAGCCGGAGATAAGCCCGGTCATGCCGGAGGCCACCACGGCAGCCTTGGCCGGGCCACCGCGATAGTGGCCCAATAGCGAGAACGCGACTTTGATGAAATAGTTGCCCGCGCCGGCCTTGTCGAGCAGAGAGCCGAACAGCACGAACAGGAATACGAAGCTGGTAGATACGCCCAGGGCGATACCAAATACGCCCTGGGTGGTCAGCCACTGGTGGTTGATCAGGGCTTCAAGGCTGACGCCCCGGTGCGCCAGGATACCCGGCATCCAGGGGCCGGCCATGGAATAGACGATAAATACCAGGGCCACGATCATCAGCGGTGGCCCAAGGGCACGGCGTGTGGCCTCAAGCAATAGCACCAGCCCGATGACGGCAACGATCACATCCTGGGTGATGGGACGCCCCGGCCGAGCAGCCAGGTCGGTATAGAAAATGTACAGATAGGCCGCGCAAAACGCGGCCACCAGCGCCAGAACCCAATCAATGACGGGAATGTAATCGCGCGGTGATCGCTTGAACGCGGGGTAGGCCATAAAGCCCAAAAAGACGGCAAATGCGAGGTGGATCGAGCGTGATTCGGTACTGTTGAATACGCCGAAGCCCACCATGAAGGGCAAGGGCGAGGCGATCCACAACTGAAACAGCGACCAGGTCGCGGCAATACTCAGCAGCAACTTTCGGGCAGCGCCAGTGGGCTTGCGTGCACCGGTATCACTGGTTGCCACCAGATCTTCAAGTTCGGAGTTCAGATCATTGGCGTCGCTTGTTTGGCTCATGGCTGCGCGCTTCTCCTGATTATTGGTGTTTTATCCTGTGGCAGCGCTGATAGTGCTGCCTGCGCATGCGTCTCTTGTGAAGCCGCGATGCAGTGCAAAAAGGGACGCTTGAGTGGAAAGCAAAAAAGGGGCCTGAAAGGCCCCTTTTTTGTGATTACATCCAGCCGCGCTCCTTGTAGTAGCGGATCGCGCCGTCGTGCAGCGGTGCGGACAGACCTTCCTTGATCATTTCCTCTTCCTTGAGGGTGGCGAAGGCCGGATGCAGGCGCTTGAAGCGGTCGAAGTTCTCGAACACGGCTTTCACGGTCTGGTACACGGTTTCTTCGTCGGTAGCGGTAGAGGCAACCAGGGTGGCGCGTACGCCGAAGGTTGCGGTGTCGTTATCGTTGCCGCGGTACAGGCCGCCAGGGATGATCGCCTTGGCGTAGTAAGGACGCTCGCTGATCAGCTGATCAATTTCCGGGCCGGATACCGACACCAGGTTGGCGTCTACAGTGGTGGTCGCTTCCTGGATTGAGCCATTCGGGTGGCCGACCACATAGACCATAGCGTCAATGTTGTTGTCGCCCAGAGCCGCTGCCTGCTCGGCGGCCCCCAGCTCGGAGGCCAGCGCCAGATCATCAACAGTCCAGCCCAGCGCGCCCATGACCACGTCCATGGTGTCGCGTTGACCGGAACCCGGGTTGCCGATATTGACGCGCTTGCCCTTGAGATCGGTGACACCTGAAATGCCGGCGTCTTTGCGTGCGACCACCGTCAGCGGCTCACCGTGCAGTGCAAACATGGCGCGCATGTCACTGAATGCGCCGTCGGCTTCAAAGCTCTGAACGCCCTCATAGGCCTTGTACTGAATGTCGGACTGCACAACACCCATGTTCATCTCGCCGCCGCGAATGGCGTTGACGTTGGCGACGGAGCCGCCGCTTGAGGGCGCGTTGCAGCGAATACCGTGGTCTGCGCTGTTGCGGTTGAGCAGTCGGCAGACCGACTGACCGACAACGTAGTACACACCGGTCTGGCCACCGGTGCCGATAGTCACGAAGGTTTCTGCGGCAACAGGCGTGGCGCTGAGGGAAGCGTATCCGATGGTGGCTGAGAACAGCAGGGCAAGGGATTTGCGCATGTGAAATGACTCCTTTTTCTGATTATCAATGGTCCGGCCTCTGGGCGTAGACCACGCTACAGGCGGATAAATTCCGCAAAGCCCCAAGCGGGACGGGAACTGACCAGCACGTGCTGACAGATGGGCCCTGTCCTGCCGCACGGCCGAACAGGACTACTGTTCCAGTGTAGTGGATGATTTCACTGTCATTGCGACCATAACCCCAGCGTCCCGGACGGGCAAGCACGGAGGGCAGTGTAGGCAGGCAGAGGCGCCTGCCTGCTGGTCACTCGACTGGGGGCCAGCCGCCCATTTCACGCCAGCGGTTGACGATGGTGCAAAACAGGTCGGCGGTTTTCTCCGTATCGTAGCGCGCCGAGTGCGCTTCGCGGCCATCAAAGTCGATGCCCGCTGCGCTGCAGGCCTTGGCCAGCACGGTCTGACCATAGGCCAAACCGCCCAGTGTGGCGGTATCGAAGCAGGAGAAGGGGTGGAAGGGGTTGCGCTTGAGCTCGGTACGTGCGACCGCCGCGTTGAGAAAGCCCAGATCGAAAAACGCGTTGTGGCCAACCAGCACGGCGCGCTTGCAGCCGGCTGATTTGATGGCCTTGCGGATCTGCTTGAAGATCTCGCCAAGCGCGTGTTCCTCGCTCACCGCCTGGCGCAGGGGATGATCAAGCTTGATGCCGGTAAATTCCAGCGCGGCCGCTTCGATGTTGGCGCCTTCAAAGGGCTCGATACGAAAGAACGTGGTCTGATCCGGGTAGACCAGGCCATCGTCATCCATATTGATGGTGGTTGCCGCAATCTCCAGCAGCGCGTCGGTGGCCGCATTGAAGCCACCGGTCTCGACATCCACCACGACCGGCAGGAAGCCCCGAAAGCGGTATGCCAGCGGCGATTTGGCCTTGCCCGAGGTCACGGGATCGCGTTCTTCATCGTCAAAGTCGAACTCGCTCACGGTATTTCCTTAACGGTTGATAAGTATCAGGCCAGACGCCAGTGGATGTGTTCGCCCGCGCGCAGCGGTACGACGTTTTGATCACCGAACGGCAGTTCTGCCGGTACCGCCCAGCTGTCACGGACCAGCGTGATCGTATCGGTATTGCGTGGCAGACCGTAGAAGTCAGCCCCGTGGAAACTGGCAAAACCTTCCAACTTGTCCAGCGCGCCCAGTTCATCAAAGGTCTCGGCGTACAGCTCGATCGCGGCGTGTGCCGTGTAGCAACCGGCACAACCGCAGGCGGCTTCCTTGGCATGGCGTGCGTGTGGTGCAGAGTCGGTGCCCAGGAAGAACTTGGCGGAGCCGGAAATGGCTGCGGCGCGCAGGGCCTGTTGGTGCGTCTGACGCTTGAGCACCGGCAGACAGAACAGGTGAGGGCGAATCCCGCCAACCAGCATATGGTTGCGGTTGAACATCAGGTGGTGGGCGGTAATGGTCGCAGCGACATTGTCGGATGCCTGCTCAACGAAGCTGACCGCATCGCCGGTGGTAATGTGCTCAAACACCACTTTCAGGGTGGGGAAGCGCTCTACCACCTTGATCAACTGCTGGTCGATAAAGGCTTTTTCCCGATCGAAGATGTCGACTTCGGCGTGGGTTACCTCGCCGTGCACCAGCAACAACATGCCTACCTCGGCCATGGCTTCGAGCGCCGGATAGATGTTCTCCAGCGCGGTGACGCCAGACTGGGAATTGGTGGTGGCGCCTGCCGGGTAGAGCTTGGCAGCGACGACCTGGCCGCTGGCCTTGGCCTGGCGCACGACCTCAGGAGAGGTCTGGTCGGTCAGGTACAGCACCATAAGCGGTTCAAACTGGGAGCCAGCTGGACGGGCGGCAAGAATGCGCTCGCGGTAACCAGCCGCCTCGGCGGCGTCGCGTACCGGCGGTACCAGATTGGGCATGATGATGGCGCGGCCAAAGCTGCGGGCGGCGTCCGGCACCGTGTGTTGCAGCATGGCGCCGTCGCGCAGGTGAATATGCCAGTCATCCGGGCGGGTGAGCGTCAGGCGGTCAGTCATCGGGGAAATCCAGTGCTTGAGAATGGCGCAATGCTACCGCAAACAGCCCTTCTTTGACACTGCGCCGCTGGTCGGCGGCTGCACGACAGCACTAAAGTTTCTGCTGCCTGTGCCGATGATCCCGGCAAGAGAGATGTGCGTCCGTGTGTCTTTGATATTCGGAACGAACGTGGAGACCCCGGTGACACGAGCCTACCTGACTGTTCTGCTGAGCGTGGCGCTACCGGCCCAGGCGATGACCTTCCAGACCCGCATGGAAGATGTTCGCTGGCAGGTGGAGGGGGATCAGTTTGCCTGCCGTCTGTCGCAGTCGGTGGCGGGCTACGGTGAGGCGACCTTTGTGCGTCGCGCCGGGGAGCGTCCGGCGTTTGAACTGACGGCCTGGGACAACCCGATGCGTCCGGGGCCGGCGCAGGTATTCAACGAGCCACCGCCGTGGCGTCCGGGCACGGCCGCACAGCCAGTCGGCCAGGGCGTGGTTGCCAACGGCAGTCAGGCAATGCTGCTGCCCTACGAGCAGGCAGGCCGTATGCTGGCGGGCCTGGCCTCGGGGCTGCAGCCAACCATCATGCGCAGCAGCCTGGCTGGCGGTGAATCGGTGCGGGTGGTGGTCTCCAGCGTCGGCTATCAACAGGCCTGGGTCGACTATCAGGCGTGCGTCAGCAAGCTGCTGCCGATCAGTGCGGCGCAGGCCGAGCAGAGTACCATCAGCTTTCGCTCTGGCGGGAGTGTGCTGAGCGACGACGCCAAGAGCATGCTGGATGCCGTGTTGCAGTACATTCAGGCTGCGGATCAACTGAACGAGATTGTGCTCGATGGCCACTCCGACAATCAGGGCAACCGGCTGGATAATCGCGAGCTGTCGCGCCAGCGGGCGCTGGCGGTGCGAGACTATCTGATGGAAAAGGGCGTGGATGAGTCCCTGTTCAGCATGCGTTTTCACGGCGACCGCTATCCCATTGCCAGCAATCGCACCGCCGAAGGCCGTGCGGCTAACCGGCGTGTCATGCTGCGCCTGCAATACAACTAGTCCGCCCATCTGCTTGCAGACTGTCCTGTTACAGGTCTATCGCCCTGTCTCCCCTGTGATTCCCGCCTGTGTGGCGCTAGAATAGGCGCCTTTCGCCCGCTCCGTTCGGGGTGGCGGTTCAGTCTTGCTTTTAAGGGAGCACGAAATGGCAGAAGTCAAAAAAGTCGTCCTGGCCTATTCCGGCGGTCTGGATACCTCGGTCATCCTCAAGTGGCTGCAGGAAACCTACGACTGTGAAGTGGTCACCTTTACCGCTGACCTGGGTCAGGGTGAAGAAGTAGAACCGGCACGCGCCAAGGCCCAGGCCATGGGCGTCAAGGAAATCTACATCGACGACCTGCGCGAAGAATTCGTGCGTGACTTTGTGTTCCCGATGTTCCGCGCCAACACCGTTTATGAAGGTGAGTACCTACTGGGCACCTCCATCGCGCGCCCGCTGATCGCCAAGCGCCTGATCGAAATCGCCAACGAAACCGGTGGTGATGCCATCTCCCACGGCGCCACCGGCAAGGGTAACGACCAGGTTCGCTTTGAACTGGGTGCCTACGCGCTGAAGCCGGGCGTAAAAGTGATCGCTCCCTGGCGTGAATGGGATCTGCTGTCGCGCGAGAAGCTGATGGATTACGCCGAGAAGCACGGTATTCCGATCGAGCGCCACGGCAAGAAGAAGTCTCCCTACTCGATGGACGCCAACCTGCTGCACATCTCCTATGAAGGCGGCGTGCTGGAAGATACCTGGACCGAGCACGAAGAAGACATGTGGCGCTGGACCGTCTCCCCGGAGAGCGCCCCTGACCAGGCGACCTACATCGAGCTGAGCTACCGCAACGGCGACATCGTTGCCATCGACGGCCAGGAAATGACCCCGGCTGAAGTGCTGACCTACCTGAACAAGGTTGGCGGCGCCAACGGTATCGGTCGTCTGGATATCGTCGAGAACCGCTTTGTCGGCATGAAGTCCCGCGGCTGCTACGAAACCCCCGGCGGCACCATCATGCTCAAGGGCCACCGCGCCATCGAGTCCATCACCCTGGACCGTGAAGTTGCCCACCTGAAAGACAGCCTGATGCCGAAGTACGCCGAGCTGATCTACAACGGTTTCTGGTGGAGCCCGGAGCGCGTCATGCTGCAGCAGATGATCGACGCTTCGCAGGTGAACGTGAACGGTGTCGTGCGCCTGAAGCTGTACAAGGGCAACGTCATTGTTGTCGGTCGCAAGTCCGACGACTCGCTGTTCGACGCCAACATCGCGACCTTTGAAGACGACGCTGGCGCCTACGATCAGGCCGACGCGGCTGGCTTTATCAAGCTGAATGCACTGCGCATGCGCATTGCGGCCGGCAAGGGCCGCAAGCTGCTCTAAGCCAGTCAAGGCTCGATCTGACGCCCGGTGAAAGCGATTTCACCGGGCGTTTTCGTTTTACAGTTGCGGGCGGAGCGGGGAAACCGGTAGCTTTGTCTGTACATCCTCGCAAGGGCGCCGATCATGCGAATTCTGCACACCATGCTCCGTGTTGGAGACCTCGAAAAATCCATCGCCTTCTACACCGAAGTGCTCGGCATGACCCTGCTGCGCCGCAAGGACTACCCCGACGGTCGCTTTACCAATGCCTTTGTCGGCTACGGCAACGAGGCCGAGCACGCGGTACTGGAGCTGACCTGGAATTGGGATACCAGCAGCTACGAGCTGGGCAGCGGATACGGCCACATCGCCATTGAGGTGCTGGACGTATACCGTGCCTGCGAACAGATTCGCGCTGCCGGGGGCAAAGTGGTGCGCGAGGCCGGTCCGATGAAGCACGGCAGCCGCATCCTTGCCTTTGTCGAAGATCCTGACGGCTATCGCATCGAGCTCCTGTCGGCCCGAGAGTAGGCCCGGCGTCTGCTTCACAGGGATGGGAGGGCAGAGATGGCATTGACGCTGTTGATTCTTCTGCTGGTGCTGGTTGCCGGCGCCTGGTTGCGTGCCCGTCAGCGCAAGCGGTGCCGCTACCTGCAAGAGCGGCAGGTAGCGGTGGCGCAGATTCGTTTGCTACGTCAGTTGATTGAACAGGTCCAGCGCCATCGAGGATTGTCCTATGGTGTGCAATCGGGAGAGCGTTCACTGGAAGCCCGGCTCTGGTCGGTTAACCAACAAGTTCGCCAGTTGTTCGAACGTTGCCGGGTATACCAGCCGACGCTGCACTGGCTGCCCAGCTGGCACCAGGCGGTGCAGCTCTGGGAGCGGGTCAACCAGCCCGACACGCCGACGTCGCCCGAACGCCTGCTAAGCCTTCAGATAGACCTCGTTCAGGCCCTGCTGGATACCGTCAGCGCATTGGCCGAGCGCTTTGACCTGGTGCGTCTGGGGCGCCTTGCGCCGCAGGCAGAGGGGCAATGGCTGGAGTTGCTGCGCAATATCGAACTGCTCGGGCAGTCCCGTGCCATCGGTACCGGTATCGCCGCCAATCGTCAGAACCTTGCGGTCTGGCGGGAACGCCTCGGGCAGCTCAGCACCCAGATCAACGAACAATGCTATGCGGCGCTGGCCCGTCTGGTGTCGGATCCGGAGCTGCGCCCGGTACTGAGCCAGCCGGTACGCGCTGCTGAAGAGTCACTGGACCGTCTGCTGGAGACCATTGGTGAACTGCTCAAGGAACAGTCCACAGCGGTGCACTCGGTAGACTATTTTCAGACCGCCACTCAGGCTATCAGCGCCCAGCTTCTGCTGGTCGACCTGCTGCTGCAGCGTCTGGAGCGCCGCCAGGCGGGCGCTCTGGCCTGACTCAGGCGGGGTTGATGCCGCGAATCTGGGCGGCCATATCGGCGGCGTAGAGGTCGGTCATGCCGGCGATAAAATCCAGTACCCGCAGATAGCTGCGGTAGGGCGGCCAGTCTGCCTGCGGAATGGTGTGGCCAATCAGATCAAGAATGCGCTGGTGCTTGAAACTCAGGTTTTGCCCGGCGTGCAGCTCGTTGACGGCGCTGCAGAAGGCGTCCAGCAGGGTTTCCAGCGTGCTGTAGGCGCCGATCTCGTGCAGTGTCTTGCGCTTGTCCTGGAAGATCCGCTTGCGCGCCATATCCTTGGCCGTTAGCACGCAGTTGCGCGCGGCTGGCGGCATGTGCTCGACCAGATCGCCCTGCAGCTCACCGGCCAGCAGTGCCGGCTGCTGATCAATAAAGGCCTGCGCGGCCGCATTGACCAAATGCTCAATCGCCTTGCCGCGCAAGATGGCCAGACGGCGACGCTGAGAGTCGTTAGGGCCCAGCTGGCGGTAGGTCTCCGGCAGGTCATCACCCACCAGGTCCAGCAGCACGCGCTCCACCTCGGCATATGCCAGCAGGTCCATCTCCAGCCCGTCTTCCAGATCAATCAGGCCGTAGCAGATGTCATCGGCCGCCTCCACCAGATACACCAGCGGGTGCCGCGCCCAGCGGTGCGGGCCCAGCGCCGGCAGGCCCAGTTTGCCCGCGATTTGCTGCAACAGGGGAAACTCGGCCTGGTAGCAACCGAACTTGTGCTTCTTGTAGCCAAGGTCGTTAGCGTGCTGGGCGGTCCAGGGGTATTTCAGGTAGGCTCCGAGCGTGGCATAGGTCAGGCGCATGCCGCCTTCGGCCTGGTGGTACTCAATCTGGGTAAGTACGCGAAAGCCCTGCGCGTTGCCTTCAAAATGCAGAAAGTCCTGCTTCTCGGCGTCACTCAGCTGATCCAGCATGCCGCGCTGTTCAGCCTGGCGAAACCAGTGGCGTATGGCATCTTCGCCGGAATGTCCGTAGGGCGGGTTGCCGATGTCGTGCGCCAGGCAAGCGGCCTGAACGATTACCCCCAGATCGGCGGGCTGACACCAGTCCGGCATCTCGCTGCGCAGCATCTCGCCCACCCGCATACCGAGCGAGCGCCCGACACAGCCCACTTCCAGACTGTGGGTCAGACGGGTGTGAATGTGATCGTTGCTGGACACCGGGTGAACCTGGGTTTTCTTGCCCAGGCGGCGGAAGGCACCGGAAAAAATAACGCGGTCGTGATCTTTGTGAAAGGGCGTGCGCCCCAACTCGTCGTCGCTGGCGACCGGTTTGCCCAGTCGTTCGCGGCACAGCAGTGTTTCCCAATCCATGCATGGCTCCTGTGGTTGAGCCGAGTATGCGGTAGGTATCAAGGGCTGTCGAGGGTACAGGGGCTGTCACCAAGTCGGCATCTGGGGAAGCACTGATTAATTCCACATGCCCTCTGGCGTTCAGGCCGGGCTGCAATCAAGGCGTGGTTTCGAAGGCATGTCGGGACCTGTCGAGAAACCACAACGCAGAGTGCGGCCCGGCCTGAACGCCCCGTAGGGCGAGCGCTCAAGCATGCATCTGCTGTGTTGCGCTGCTTGCCAATAGAACCACTATCGGCTGCACATCGCGCCTTGCATCTGCACGCTTGAGCGCTCGCAGAGAGCGTGTGGAATTAATCAGCGCTTCCCTAGGCATCACCGGACTGACACATACAACTGGCAGGCTTGCGCTCGAAGTACTCATTCAAAGGAGCGTATTCGTGAGACCTCAAGCCTTCCTGGTCCTGACGGCAGCCATCTCAACGTTGGTGTTGAGTGGGTGTAATAGTGATAGCGACAGCAATGCTGACGATAATCCTGCGGCTCAGCCTCTGGCGCTGAATATTCTGCATATCAACGATCATCATTCCAACCTGGAAGAAAGCAGCATCGATCTTGATATCGCTGGCACCGAAACCAGTTTCGCCCTGGGCGGGTTTCCGCGAGTGGCAGCCAAAATGGCAGAGCGTGAAGCCGAGCTGGATAACGTGCTGAAACTGCACGCCGGGGATGCGATCACCGGTACGCTGTACTTTTCCAGTTTTGAGGGTGAGGCTGACGCGGCCTTAATGAACGCGGTCTGTTTCGATGCCTTTGCCCTTGGTAACCACGAGTTTGACCGGGGCGATGCTGGGCTGGTGAAGTTCCTCGATTATCTCGCTGAAGGTAGCTGTAACACCCCGGTGCTGGCTGCCAACGTCAAGCCACAGGTAGGCACGCCGCTGGCGCCCAGTGCCGAAGACGACTACATCAAGCCCTACTACATTCATGAGGTGGACGGCCAGCAGGTCGGGGTGATCGGCATCGACATCAGCGGCAAGACCCAAGGCAGCTCCAGCCCGCTGGCAACGACCGAGTTTCTGGATGAGCAGGAAACGGCCCAGGCGATGATCAACGAGCTGGCCGATCAGGGCGTCAACAAAATCATCCTGCTGACGCATTATCAGTATGAAAATGACCTGGAGATGGCGCGTAACCTGTCGGGTGTGGATGTCATCATCGGTGGTGACTCTCACACCCTGCTGGGCGACTTTGATGCTTACGGTCTGAATGCCGGCGGCGAGTATCCGACCAGGGTCACCAATGCCGATGGCAACATGGCCTGCGTGGCCCAAGCCTGGGAGTACGCCAAGGTACTTGGCGAACTGAATGTGCAGTGGGACAGTGAAGGCAATGTTGTCTCCTGCGAAGGGGTGCCGCACCTGCTGCTGGATCAGCCAAGCCGTAATGACCTTGCCCTGACTGGTGATGCCGAGGCTGAGGTGATGGCGGTTATTGACGCCGACCCCCAGCTCAGTCTGACTACACCGGAGCCCGCGGCCCAGGCGGTGCTCAGCAGCTACACGGAGCAGCTCGACGAGTTCCGCAATAATGTTATTGGCATGGCTACTGAAGACCTTTGCCTGGCACGGATTCCGGGTGTGCCCTACGGCGACACCACCTGCACGGGTGAAGACCCCAACCGTGGCGGTGACATTCCCAATGTGGTGGCCAGTTCCTTCCTGTTTCTGAGCAAAAACGCCGATGTTTCCATTCAAAACGCGGGTGGCGTACGCATTGATATCCCTGCGGGTGATATCACCATTGGCGATGCCTACACGCTGCTGCCGTTCGCCAACACGCTGACCAACCTTGAAATAACCGGTGCGGAAATTCGCCAGGTACTAAATGAAGCGGTTGATTACGCTCACAGCAATTCCAGCGGTGCCTATCCTTATGCTTCCGGCCTGCGCTGGTATGTGGATATGAATCGTCCGGCAGGGCAGCGCTTGTACGATATCGAATATCGCGTTCGCAATGAGGGCGAGTGGCAGCCTTTGACCGATACCACGGAACTTGTTGTCGTGAGCAACAGCTTCACCGCCTTGGGGCGGGATGGGTATGTGACCTTTGGCACCGTTAGCGAAGACGGTCGCGCCGAGGATACCTTCCTCGATTACGCGCAGTCCTTTGTCGATTACATGATGGAAGTCGGCACTGTGCGCAAGCCTGCGCTGGATGAGTACTCCACGCAGTTCTACACGCCCGCCAACTGAGTTAGTCAGCGGCATGGCCCGAAGGGAAGACGACTACTTCCTTTCGGGCTTTGGCCGGTTAGCGGGGAAGTGTCGGTAGCCTATCCCAAATGGCGCTACAATAGCGGCCTGTTTCCCGACTCGCCGTGACCCTCCATGACGCACATCCCTCCTGTCACTCTCTATGGCACGCTGGCCTGCCATCTGTGTGAGACCGCCATGCACGTCCTGCAGCCGCTGATTGCCGACGGTTTGCGGGTGAGCGAGGTCGATATCAGCGACAGTGACGAACTAATGCAGCGTTATCAGACGCGTATTCCGGTGCTTCAACGCCCGGACAGCGGCGCCGAGCTGGATTTTCCGTTTGACCTGGCCCAGGTGATGGACTGGCTGGGCGATCACTTGCGCGAAGAGGCTTAACCAATGGCGATGCGAGTGGTGCCGTTCTGGAAGCGTAAGGCGTTGACCGAGCTTGATCGTGATGAGTGGGAGTCGCTGTGCGACGGCTGCGGCCTGTGCTGCCTGCAGAAGCTGGAGGACGAGGATGATCCAGAGGCGATCTACTACACGCGCATTGCCTGCAAGTTGCTGGACCTGGATACCTGTCGCTGCAGCGATTACCCCAATCGCCAACGCTTTGTGCCGGACTGTATCCAGCTGACACCGGGTAAGGCGCAGGACTTTGCCTGGTTGCCGCCCACGTGTGGCTATCGCTTGGCCGCCGAGGGTAAGGATCTGCCGCCCTGGCACCCGCTGATCTGTGGTGATGAGCAGGCGGTGCACAAGGCGGGCATTTCTCTGGCTGGTCAGATGCTGCCCGAGGGCAGTGTGGCTGATGATGACTGGGAAGATCACATCATCTTTCGCGTCGGTTAACAGGCCCGCGTAGGCGGGCCGTTGGCGCAACCATGACTCAGTGCGAAATCTCGAACTCCCGCAGCTTGGTGTGTAAGTAGCGCACCTGATCGTACTCGAACGGGCTGTCCAGAGCGCCGTAGCGGAAGGGAATACCGTAACGCAGGTCGATAGCCCAAATACCCCAGGTTGCCTGGTAGTCGTTCATGAAGTCCCGGTTGTCCATGTAGTTGACGTAATCTTCAAACACCCAGTCGGCTACCCGGCCGGTACCATCGCGCAGGCTCGACGGTCCCAGGAAGGGAATGACCAGATAAGGGCCGGCCGGCACACCCCAGACGCCTAACGTCTGTCCGAAGTCCTCGTCTTGCTGTGGCAGCCCCATTTTTTCCGCCACATCGAATATCCCCACCAGCCCGAAAATGCTGTTGAACAGCAGCCGCGCGGTGGTTTCGCCGCTGCGCTGGAACTTGCCCTGCAGCAGGCTGTTGCCCAGGTTGGGAATGTCACGCAGGTTGTCGAACACATTCGATACGCCGGTACGCACCGGGCTCGGTGTTGCCCACACGTAGGTGCGCACTACCGGCAGGTAAACGTACCGGTCGAATTGTGCGTTGAAGCGATAAATACGCCGGTTAACGCCCTCCAGCGGGTCATGTACGTTCAGGGCGCGCAGGCTGGAGCGCTCGAACTGATAGCGGTTGTCCCGCTCGTCGATATCCAGCTCCAGCAGCGGGTCATGGTAGGCCGGCACCGGGGGGCGGGCTTCCTGCGCGACTGCGTTGAAAGACAGTGCCGTGCTCAGCAGGGCAAGGGGTAAAAGCCGCTTCATTGGGCACCTCCTTGCAGGAAGGCCAGGTAGCGCTCTGCCACCGGTGCGTAGTCCAGATTGCCCCCGTGCCCACCGCTGGGGTAGAGGAAGGCGCGCTCGCCCAGGGTATCGGCGAGATAGCGGTAATCGGACTCGGTCAGAATCAGGTCGTCGGCATTGCTGACTGCCGCAACGTCGGGGCTGTTTTGCAAGAAGTCCTGCAGGCTGCGCAAGCTGGTCTCCCAGGCCATGTCTTCAATGGTTTTGTCAGCGTTTTCCAGTTTCCAGGCGGGCAGCAGCTGATCGTTGATGTAGCAGGTGAAGTCGCAGAATAGCGCGCGGCGCAGATAAGGCGTCAGTGAGGTGCTGACCTTGAGTTGCTGATCAGCCGGGACATAACGGCCGCCATGGGTCACCAGGTCGCTCATGAAACTGAGGTCCGCTGCGGAAAAACGAAACACCGCACCGATCAGCATGGCCAGCTCCGGATCGGTTAATGCATCGGGCGAGCTCTGGATCTCCTCGAACAGGCTTTCCTGGATATCGCTGTTGCCGCGGCTGGCAAAGTGACGTGAGAGCTTCTGGAAAATGTGCTCATAGAAGCTGTCGTTGTCGTCAACGCCCTCAATCCGCGTGTAGGATAGGGCGTCCAGACGCCCCACAGAGGCGTACAGGTCGACCGGCGGATTCATCAGCAGCACCCGCTCAAAGTCGAACTGTCCGAGGTGCGTGTCCAGCTCGGCGACGAACGCCGCATGCAGGGCACCGAGGCTGAAGCCCGCCAGGCGGTAGGAGGTCACCTCAAAGCCAAGCTCCTGACGCGCATTCTCGACGGCCAGACTCATGGCGGTATGCAGGTCGCGCGCATCCTCGGCGCCCATCCCGGGCAGACCGCTGTTGGAGGCGGCGGCGATAAAGTCGTGGTTGGAGGGCGAGGACAGCACAATGACATGCATGCCGGCCTGCCAGAACAGGCGCTTGAGGTAATCCATGCGTGTGCTGTCATAGCCCGAGCCGGTGCCGGCTACCAGGAAGATCAGCGGCGCAGGCTCGTCGTGCCAGGCGACGCGGTAGTGCAAGTCGCGGTACTGGGACAGAGCCGGAGGCAGCTTGCGGTCGGGCAGCACGCGAACCTTGAGGTCGGTTTGCTGCACATCCACATCACTGGGAGTGGGGGCTCGCAGTTTTTCCGGTGTCCCGGCAACGGTAGCCATGAAGGGGTTGGTGACGGGATAGGCATAGGGCTCGCCGGCATTGGCCGTGAGTGCAACGGTTGCCAGCAATCCGGCGCAAATCCCGAGCGTCTTTCGATAGGTTGGCAAGGCGTTACCTTCCTGGTGGCGTAAATAATGAAGTCCCTACAAATACCCGCCACAGCCAGGAAAGTTCCCTGCACAGCGCCTTTGGGTCAGGCGGGCAGGGCGTCTGGACGGGCTTTGCGGCGGCGCTCTGCGCGGTTCCAGAGCTTCTCGTGAAAGTAGAAGGCGACGGTGTTGATTGCCGGCTCGACCAGCGCCACTGCGCCGCCAATGAGGACGCTTCCGGTCATCAGGTAGACCACGCCAAAGGCGATGGAAAAGTGCATGCAGGCAAAGGTGATGGTCTTGATCATGGCTGCCTCGACTATATCTCAAATGAGAATCATTACTGAATGAGGTCAGTGTAGGCGAATGCTGCGCTGGTGAGAAGCGTGATTGTGTAATGGCGGTAATAGCTGGAAATAATCAGCTGTATCCGGTGGGCAGGACGCCCACCGGACCTGCCCTCTGGGCGCGGTTCTGCGCGGGAGGGCGGACTGATCAGTCGAAGTCGAAATCCGACAGCTGTTTCTGCAGGCGACGTTCTTCGAGGTAGTTATCGATCAGTCGGCGCTTGGTAAGACTGTTGCGTGAACTGGGGGCGTTATCGGTTTCAGGGGTGTCGTCGTCCTCGACGAAGTCATCATCATCGTCCAGTTCGATGTCGGATTTTGCTTTGGCCATGACTCAACTCCACAGTGAAGATGCCATTTGCGCACCTTATAAACGCGAAGTTGTCTTTGCGGAAATAGAATTTTTTTATTGAAATCGGTCAAAAAATACAGGCTGTTTTCATAGCTGCCGCAGGCAGCGCCCTCAGTCGGAGGTCTTGTGCTTGTAATCGCACAGATCCTCTATCCGGCAGCTGCCGCATTGCGGCGTGCGCGCCTTGCAGACATAGCGCCCGTGCAGGATGAGCCAGTGATGGGCATCGACCAGAAATTCCTTCGGAACATGCTTGAGCAGCTTCTTTTCGACTTCCAGTACGTTTTTGCCCGGAGCGATGCCGGTGCGGTTGCTGACGCGGAAGATGTGCGTGTCGACGGCCATGGTTGGCTGGCCGAACGCGGTGTTCAGCACCACGTTGGCGGTTTTGCGGCCAACGCCGGGCAGGGCCTCCAGCGCTTCGCGATTGTCCGGAACCTGGCTGTTGTGCTGCTCGATGAGGATCTTGCAGGCGGCAATCACGTTGCGGGCCTTGCTGTTGAACAGCCCGATGGTCTTGATGTACTCGCTCAGACCGTCCACGCCCAGTGCGTAAATCGCCTCCGGGGTATTGGCCACCGGGAACAGCTTGTCGGTCGCCTTGTTGACGCCCACGTCGGTCGCCTGGGCGGACAGGGTCACGGCGACCAGCAGCTCAAACGGCGTGCTGAAGTTCAGCTCGGTGGTCGGGTGCGGGTTGTCTTCACGCAGGCGGCGGAAGATCTCGTAGCGCTTTTCCTTGTTCATGGTGCCCGCTCAGTTGATAGTCCCGGTAACGCGTACGCGCTTGCTGCCAGCCGCCGCCGGCGTGATCTCGCGGGCCGCTGCGCGCTCCTTGACCTTGGCGTCAATGAGATTTTTAAGGGCAATCAGCAGTCCCATGAACACAAAGGCCCCCGGTGGCAGGATGACAAACAGCACATCCTTGTAGTGGGGGAACACCACCAGCGTCCAGTCGGCCGCGATAGGGCCCAGCAGTAGATCCATGCCGGCAAACAGCGTGCCGTGCCCGACCAGTTCGCGCAGGCCGCCGAGCACCACCAGCACCAGCGCAAAACCCAGGCTCATCATGAAACCGTCTACCACTGAGGGAAGAATCGGGTTTTTGGACGCAAAGGCGTCGGCGCGGCCGAGAATCACGCAGTTGGTGACAATCAGCGGGATGAAGATGCCGAGTATCTGGTACAGCTCGTAGGTAAACGCCTGCATCAGCAGCTCGATGCAGGTGGTCAGTGCGGCGATGATCATCACAAACGCCGGCAGGCGCACCGCGTCGGTCACGGCGCTGCGAATCAGCGACACCGCCAGGTTGGAGCCGGTCAATACCAGCATGGTCGCCAAACCCAGGCCAAGGGCGTTGACCACCGAGCTGCTGACGCCCAGTAGCGGGCACAGACCTAACAGTTGCACTAGCCCGGCATTGTTGTGCCACAGGCCGTCTGCGGTGATCTCGGAGAGTGTCTTGTTGGCCATGGCTTAATCCTCGTCCAGCTGCAGCAGGGCGGCGCGGTGTTCGTCGAAATAATTCAGTGCCTGATAGACCGCCTTGACGACTGCGCGCGGGGTGATGGTAGCGCCGGTAAACTGGTCAAACTGCCCGCCATCCTTTTTCACCGCCCACTGATCAGGGATCGGCATGCTCAGGCTTTTGCCGTTAAATGACAGAATCCACTGGCTTTTGCCTGCGTCGATCTTGTCGCCCAGCCCGGGCGTCTCGCGGTGGCTGACGCTGCGCACGCCGGCGATGCTGCCGTCGGCGCGAATGCCGACCAGCAGGTCAATGCGGCCGCTGTAGCCATCGGGGGCGACAACCGGCAGGATCACGGCGCTGACGCGATCGCCCTGGCGAGCGCGGTAGGCCTCGGCCGGGGCGCTGAGGCTAAGGTATTGGCGATCCTGCACGGTAAAGCTGTCAGTCAGCAGGTCGTTGTCGTGCTGATCATGCGGCACGATCTCGTTCAGCGCGCTAAGCTGGACCCGCCGTTGGGCCTCGCTGATGCGCTCGGCGGTGCCCTGTTGGGTCACGGCGATCATACCGACGGTGGCAACGGCAAACAGGCCGAGAATCACGCTGTTGCGCAGGATCGAGCGACTGGTAGTAGTTGGCGTATCCATGGCTCAGTCCGTCTTGCCCATACCGCGCTTGGCCTTGCTGTGGCCATAGGTGCGCGGTGTGCTGTAGTAGTCGATGGTGGGAGCGGCGAGGTTCATCAGCAGCACGGCAAAGGCCACCGCGTCAGGGTAACCCCCCCAAGCGCGGATCACATAGACCAGAATGCCGACGCCGGCGCCAAAGATCAGCCGACCCTGCTTGCTGGTTGCACCCGAGACCGGGTCGGTGACGATAAAAAACGCCCCGAGCATGGTTGCACCGCTGAACAGGTGAAACAGGGGGGAGCCGTTGGAGTCTGAGCCGCTGCCATTCCAGAACAGCAGGCTCATCAGCGCCAGCGCGCCGAGCATGCCGACCGGAGCGTGCCAGCTGTAGATACGCTTGTACAGGAGCGCGGCACCGCCCAGCAGGTAAGCCAGGCTCACCCACTCCCAGCCATGGCCGGCAAACTGGCCGAAGACTGGCTTGGCGGCGTACAGCTCGGCTATGGTCAAGCTGCTGTTGGTCTTGACCACATCCAGCGGGGTTGCCTGGGTCCAGCCATCTATCGCGCCGCCGCTGGGCAGGAAGATACGACTGAGGCCATCCATCAGGCCTAGTGTGGCCTGCACATCCGGCACGACCGCTTCGATACCGCGCCAGGCCGGCCAGCTGGTCATTTCCACCGGGAAGGAAATCAGCACCACCACGTAGCCCAGCATCGCCGGGTTGAACGGGTTCTGGCCCAGACCGCCGTATAGTTGCTTGCCAAACACGATTGCGAAGCTGACAGCGATCAGCGTCAGCCACCAGGGCGCGTAGGGGGGGAGCGCCAGGGCCAGCAGCCAGGCGGTAACCAAGGCGCTGCCATCACGCAGAAAGAACCCGATCGGGCGCTTGCGAATCCACAGAATCAGCGCTTCGACAGCCAGAGCGACGGCACTGGCGTAGAGGATGTTGATCAGGGTGCCAAAGCCGAAGAACCAGGTCAGGGTCAGCACGCCGGGCAGGGTGGCGCCCAGTACCCAGAGCATAATGGTCTGGGTGTGGTTGTTGCCTTTGGCGTGGGGTGAGGTCATGCGAACCAGCGCCATCAGTTGGTCTCCTTGCTGGCCATGTAGTCGGCGAAGGCCTTGGCGGCAACGTCGAGCGCGGCGCGGGCAGTGTCGAGGTGTTGCTGGGCGGCGAGGGTATCTCCGCCGGCTTGCTCAGCGTCTTTCAACTCGCGTTCGGCCCGTTTGAAGTCAGCCTTGCAGGTGGCCATGCTGGTTTTCAGCGCGCGCAGCTGCTCATCGACCGGTTTCTTGTCCACAAGCTGGCGCTGCGGCGGCGGAATCGGGCTGTTGTTTTCTGCTTCATGCAAGGCCGTCTCCGCGCTCTGATAGGCCTGTTGCTGATTGGCCAGCTGGGCCTGCAGGTCAGCATCTTCCGGGGTCTCACTCAGGGCGCGTTCGGTTTTCTTCAGTGCCGCACGTGCCATGGCCAGATCCAGCTTGGCCTGCTTGAGTTTTTCATCAACCGGCTTCTTGGTCGTGGTGCTGGCCGGGATGCGGGCGTCAGCTGCCTCGACCTGCTCTCGCAGCTTGGCGATCTCGGCTTGCTGCTCTTCGCTTGGGCTGTCGCCGGCGCTGCGCTCTGCCTTCTTCAGTGCGGCGCGCAGCATGGCTGCCTCAATCTTCAGCTTCTTGGTCTCATCGTCGCCGCCGGCCTGGGGCGCTGGCGCAGCGGGCTGGTTGCTGGACTCGCCCTGGGCCTGGTCAAAGGCTTCCTGAGCTTGCCGTGCAGCTTGTTCAAGCTGCGGAATCTGTGCCTGCAGGTCGGCGTTGTCCGGGTTGGCGACCAGCTGCTTCTGCGCTTTCTTCAACGCCATCTGCGCGGTGGCGGCGGCGATCTTCAGTTGCTTCTGTTCCGGTGACAAGCCGCCCGCTTTGGGTGCCGGTGCATCGCTCGTCGGCGTACCTGCACCGGATTCGGCTTGCTTGGCGGCTTCAGCCTCTTTGGCTGCCTTGATACGCGCGGCCTTTTCAGCACGCGCTAGGCGGTCTCGCTCTTTTTGCTCGGCCTCGCGCTGCAGGCGTTCCTGACGGTGCTCAAAGCGCTGGCGGGAATGGTCGGCCTTGTGTTGCTGCAGGTCCAAAGCGCGAATATCGGACTTGGCGGCGCGGTAGTACTGCACCAGCGGAATGCTGCTGGGGCAGACGTAGGAGCAGGCGCCGCATTCGATGCAGTCGAACAGATGCTGACGCTTGAGCTGATCGTAGTCCTTGCCCAGGGCAAAGAAATGCAGCTGCTGCGGCAACAGGCTGGCCGGGCAGGCTTCGGCGCACAGGCCGCAGCGGATGCAGGGCTGCGCCGGCGGTGGCGGCGGCAGTTCATCACGGGTGCCGGCGAGCAGGCAGTTGGTGGTCTTGACGAGGGGGGCATCCAGGCTTTGCAGGGTAAAGCCCATCATTGGCCCGCCCATGACCAGGCGGAACAGCTTGTCTGGCTGCAGGCCGGCAAAGTCCAGCAGTTCACGAATCGGCGTGCCAATCAGCGCTTCAACGTTGGTTGGATGGCTCAGCGCCTCGCCGGTCAGGGTGGTGATGCGCTTGATCAGCGGCTGACCGAGCACGACGGCATCGTGGATCGCCAGCAGGGTGCCCACGTTCTGGCAGACCATGCCAAGGTCGGCGGGCAGACCGCCGCTGGGCACTTCCTTGCCGGTCAGAATCTGAATCAGCTGCTTTTCGCCGCCGGAGGGGTATTTGGTCGGGAATACCACCACCTGCATGGCGCGCTCGCCAACCGCCGCGCGCATGGCCTGCGCGGCTTCGGGCTTGTTGTCCTCAATGCCGATCAGCACCTGCTCGGGCTGCAGCACATGCATCAGAATCTCGATGCCGGCGATGATCTCGGGCGCTCGGTAGCGCATGGCGCTGTCGTCGGCGGTGATATAGGGCTCGCACTCGGTGCCGTTGATGATCAGCGTATGGATCTTCTGCTCGGGGCGTGCCTTGAGCTTGACCGCGGTCGGAAAGCCGGCACCACCGAGCCCGCTGATACCAGCCTGACGGATCAGCTCCAGCAGGGTGACCGGCTCCAGTGCACGAAAGTCGGTGACGGGTTGCAGCTCGCACCAGCGGTCCTCGCCGTCGGCCTCGATGTGGATAGCCCATTCCTCAAGACCGGATGCGTGCGGGTAGGGCGCAGGCCCGATGGCGGTGACCGTGCCGGAGGTCGGCGCGTGCACGGGACAGCTGACCATGCTGCTGGCCTCGGCGATCATCTGGCCCTTGAGTACCGTGTCGCCAACGGACACACAGGGTTCGGCGCGACCACCCAGATGTTGCTGCAGAGGCACTGTCAGCAGGGCCGGAAGCGGCGCGATCTCAATGCCGTGGCCAAGGGATTGGGTCTTGTTCTCGGCTGGGTGAATACCACCGGGAATGTCCCAGATACGGATCGGGGTAGCTGCAGTCATCAGGCGGCTCCCCGGCTGGCGTCAGTGGCGATCAGGGCAGTACTGGGCAGCGGGAAGTCCCACTTCCAGTTTTGCGGCGTGGTGGGCAACGGCAGCATGTCGATGCAGTCGACCGGGCAGGGCTCCACGCAGAGGTCACAGCCGGTGCACTCGTCGGTGATGACGGTGTGCATCTGCTTGGCTGCGCCCAGGATGGCATCCACCGGGCAGGCCTGGATGCACTTGGTGCAGCCGATGCACTCAGCTTCACGAATGTAGGCGACCATGCGGGGCTTTTCTTCGCCGTGCTCGGCGTCCAGCGGCAGCGCTTCAACGTCCAGCAGGTCAGCCAGCGCCTGAATGGTGGATTCGCCACCGGGCGGGCATTTGTTGATCGGCTCGCCATTGGCGATGCCTTCGGCGTAGGGCCGGCAGCCGGGATGGCCACACTGGCCGCATTGGGTTTGCGGCAGCAGGTCGTTGATCTGGTCGACAATAGGGTCACCGTCGACCTTGAAGCGGACAGCGGCAAAGCCGAGGACGGCGCCGAAAATTAGCGCCAGACCCAGCAGAACGAGTACGGCAGTTATGATCATCGACATGCTTACAACCTTATCAGGCCGGTGAAGCCCATAAAGGCCAGCGACATCAGGCCTGCGGTGATCATGCCGATGGCGGCACCACGGAACGGTGTAGGCACGTCAGCGATAGCGATACGCTCACGCAGGCCGGCAAACAGGATCAGGATCATTGAGAAACCAATCGCTGCGCCAAGGCCGTAGGTGGCGGACTTCATGAAGGTCTGCTCGGCACGATTGGTGTTCAGCAGCGCCACGCCCAGCACCGCGCAGTTGGTGGTGATCAGCGGCAGAAAGATGCCCAGTACCCGGTAGAGCAGCGGGCTGGTCTTGTGTACGACCATCTCGGTGAACTGCACCACAACCGCGATGACCAGAATAAAAGAGATGGTGCGCAGGAACTCAAGATCCAGCGGTACCAGAATGTACTGAAACGTCAGGTAGCTGAGGATAGACGCCAGCGTTAGTACAAAGGTGGTGGCGGCGGACATGCCGATGGCGGTTTCCAGCTTGCCGGACACGCCCATGAAGGGACACAGCCCGAGAAACTGCACCAAGACGAAATTGTTGACCAGTATGGTACTGACCAGAATAAGGGCAAATTCAGCCATTGACCCAACCCCATGTGTGGCCAGGCAGCGCGACTCTTACGGTCGCTGCGCCCGGTCCGGCTAATCAGGGCGGCCCGCGCCGCCCCATCACTGCACTTCTGTCGTTATTTAACGCGCTGGCCTGGCTTGGCACCCTGATCGGGGCTCAGCAGGAAAATCTCTTCACCGCCGGGTCCGGCCGCCAGCACCATGCCTTCGGACACACCGAACTTCATCTTGCGCGGCGCCAGATTGGCGACGTACAGGGTCAGTCGGCCCTCCAGCTTGCTCGGGTCCGGGTAGGCGCTCTTGATGCCGGAGAAAACGTTACGCTTGGCGTCGCCAATATCCAGGCTCAGGCGCAGCAGCTTGTCGGCGCCTTCAACAAATTCACATTTCTCGATCAGTGCGACACGCAGATCGACAGCGGCAAAGGCATCAAAGTTGATCTCAGCGGCCAGCGGCTCTTTGACCAGCTCGCCGTTGCCGGCTGGCGCTGTGCTGTTGGCGGCGGCGAGGTCTTCTTTGGAAGCATCTACCATGGCGTCGATCTTGGCCGGCTCGATGCGTGCCAGCAGCGGCTTGAACGCGTTCAGCTGATGGTTGGTCAGCGGCGCCTTGTGATCGTCCCAGCGCAGTGGCGCAACATTGAGGAATGCCTCTGCGTCGGCCGCCAGCGTCGGCAAAACCGGCTTGAGGAAGATCACCAGCTGGCGGAACAGGTTGATGCCCAGGGCGCAGATGGCCTGCACCTCGTCCTGTTTGCCGTCCTGCTTGTTCAGCGCCCAGGGCGCCTTGTCGGCAATCCAGGCGTTGGCCTTGTCGGCCAGCGCCATGATTTCACGCATGGCGCGGGAAAAGTCGCGCTTCTCGTAGGCGTCGGCAATGCTTGGGGCGGCGGCGGTAAAGGCGCTGGTCAGCTCCGGCGCCGGGTTGGCCTCGACCATGACGCCGCCGTTGCCTTTGTGAATAAAGCCCGCGCAGCGGCTGGCGATGTTGACCACCTTGCCAACCAGGTCAGAGTTGACCTTCTGCACGAAGTCTTCCAGGTTCAGGTCCAGATCTTCCACGCCCCGACCCAGCTTGGCCGCGTAGTAGTAACGCAGGTACTCGGGGTTCAGATGATCCAGATAGGTGCGCGCCTTGATAAAGGTGCCGCGGGACTTGGACATCTTCTGGCCGTTCACGGTCAGGTAGCCATGCACATTGACGGCGGTCGGCTTGCGGAAGCCGGCGCCTTCCAGCATCGCCGGCCAGAACAGGGTGTGGAAGTTGACGATGTCCTTGCCGATGAAGTGATACAGCTCGGCGCTGGAGTCGGCATTCCAGAAGGCATCAAAACTCAGCTCGGGGCGGCGGCTGCACAGGTTCTTGAAGCTGGCCATGTAGCCGATAGGGGCATCCAGCCAGACATAGAAGTACTTGCCCGGCTCGCCAGGAATCTCGAAGCCGAAGTAGGGCGCATCACGGCTGATATCCCACTCCTGCAGGCCGCTGTCCAGCCATTCGGCAATCTTGTTGGCCACGGCGTCCTGCAGGGCACCGCTGCGCGTCCACTGCTGCAGCATCTCGGCAAAATCCTGCAGACGGAAGAAGAAGTGCTTGGAGTCCTTGAGTACCGGCGTGGCGCCGGAGATGGCCGAGCGCGGGTCTTTCAGTTCGGTCGGCTCGTAGGTGGCGCCGCATTTTTCGCAGTTGTCGCCGTACTGGTCCTCTGCCGCGCATTTCGGGCAGGTACCCTTGATGAAACGGTCGGCCAGGAACATGCCCTTTTCCGGGTCAAAGTACTGGGTGACCGAGCGGGTGCTGATGTGGCCAGCCTCTTTCAGTCGGGTGTAGATCAGCTCCGACAGCTCGCGGTTTTCTTCCGAGTGCGTGGAGTAAAAGTTATCGAAGTTGACCAGAAAGTCGGCAAAATCGCTGGAATGCTCGGCATGCACATTGGCGATCAGCTGTTCGGAGGTAAGGCCTTCCTTCTCGGCACGCAACATGATGGCCGAGCCGTGGGCGTCGTCAGCGCAGACATACACGGCCTGGTGGCCACGCAGCTGTTGAAAGCGGACCCAGATATCGGTCTGGATGTACTCCAGCATGTGCCCAAGGTGGATTGAACCGTTGGCATAGGGCAGGGCGCTGGTAACGAGGATCTGACGAGTCGCGGCTATATCGGACATGGGCTTCCGGGGTACTTTGCGGTTGAACGTGAAAGGGCAGGGATGATAGCAGATGGGGCGCGCCGGGGGGAGGCTTGAACACGTCTGAGCGGGCAGCTGTACCGACATTTGCGGTCACAACTGTATCTTGTTGGCGCTGGCGCGCAGGCGTATAAGAGCCGCTTGCAAGGAGCCTCCATGCCCAACATCGCCCGCCCGTCTTCCTCTCTGACTCCCCGTGCCGGCCGCCGTGAATGGCTCGGCCTGGCCGTTCTGGTGCTGCCGACGCTGCTGCTCGCGCTGGATATGACGGTGCTGCATCTGGCGGCGCCGCGGCTGAGCGCTGACCTTGAGCCGTCCAGCGCGGAGCTGCTGTGGATACTGGACATCTACGGCTTTATGGTAGCGGGCTTTCTGATCACCATGGGGACTCTGGGTGACCGTATCGGTCGCCGGCGCCTGCTGCTGATTGGCGCCTGTGCCTTTGGCCTGGCCTCCATTGCAGCGGCCTTTGCCGACTCTGCACTGATGCTGATCATCACTCGGGCGTTGCTGGGTATCGCCGGTGCCACGCTGATGCCCTCGACCCTGGCGTTGATTCGCAACCTGTTTCACGTCGAGCATGAGCGTACGCTCGCCATCACCATCTGGATGACCGGATTTATCGTCGGCAGCGCCATCGGCCCGCTGGTTGGCGGTCTGATGCTGGCGCTGTTCTGGTGGGGCTCGGTGTTTCTGCTGGCAGTGCCGGTGATGGTCTTGCTGTTGCTGGTGGGGCCGTGGCTGCTGCCCGAATCCCGTGATCCGAACGCCGGCAAGCTTGATGTGGCCAGTGCACTGTTGTGCATCAGTGCGGTGTTGCTATTGATCTTCGCGATCAAGGACGGCGCGCGGGACGGCATTAACCTGTTAGCCGTGTTTAGCCTGATTGCAGCATTGGTCACCGGTACGCTGTTTATCCGGCGGCAGCGGCGCCTGGCCGAGCCGATGTTTGATCTGACGCTGTTCAACAAGCCCAGCTTCAGCGTTTCTGTGGCAGCAATGCTGCTGTGCATCCTGGCGCTCTCCGGCAGCTGGCTGATGATTTTCCAGTTTCTGCAGGGCGTGACCGGCCTCAGTGCGTTGCACGCCGGCTTGGTGATGCTGCCTGCTGCTGTATTGCAGACGGCGGCGTCATTGCTGGTGCCAAGGCTCTCGCGCTGGCTCGCGCCAACCCGCCTGATCAGCGGCGGACTGCTGCTGGCAGCCGGTGGACTGGCACTGATGTTGCTCATTCATGCTGACAGCAGCCTGGCATTGATGGTGACAGCCAGTGTGCTGTTGGGCGTTGGGGTGATGCCGATGATGATCATGGGGACGGACCTGGTGATCGGGTCGGCCCCGCCCGAGAAAACCGGCGCGGCCGCTGCCACCTCTGAAACCGCCACCGAACTGGGGATGGCGATGGGTATTGCGGTAATCGGTAGCGTCGGCGCCACTCTGTACCGCCGCAGCATGGAGCAACAGTTGGACGGCGTGCTCGACAGCCATCAGCTGGCGGTAGCCAGCGATACCATTGGCGGTGCCATGGGCGTGTTGTCGCATCTGCCATCGGCGCAACTGGATCAGGTTCACGCCGCAGTCAACAGCAGCTTTACCCTGGCGCTGCACGCCAACGCCATGATTGGCGTGGTGATCATGTTGGGCGCCGCCTTGCTGGTGGCGCTCTGTCTGCGTCAGACGGTCGGTACGGGTAGCGGGCACTGAGGGCTGCACAAGGCAAAGACTTGCGCAAAGGGTGGTGAAAGCTGCGCTATCCGGCAGTGTTGCAGGCATGAATAATGCTGACTCTGTTGTCAGATTTCCTTTCTATCCGCTTGTTTTAAAAGAAGACGTTCTGGTTTGGCATGCGCCTTGTAGTTGATTGGAACCGGACTCACCCGGCAACCCACGCTAGCAAGGAGCAAGCATGCCAACTCCCGCCTATCTCACCATTGAAGGCACCAAACAGGGCCTGATTACCGCCGGCACCTTCACCGAGGACTCGGTCGGCAATATCTTTCAGGAAGGTCATGAAGATCAGGTCCTGGTGCAGGGCTTTGATCATCAGGTGATCATTCCCCGAGATCCGCAATCCGGTCAGCCGACCGGCCAGCGCGTCCACAAGCCGCTGATGATTACCAAGGTATTCGACAAGTCCTCACCGCTGATCTTCAACGCCTTGACCTCGGGCGAGCGCCTGTCGCGTTGTCGCCTGGAGTGGTATCGCACCTCGGCGACAGGTACCCAGGAGCATTACTTCACCATTGAGCTACAGGACGCCATCATCGTGGATGTGCAATCGCATATGCCCAATTGTCAGGACCCGGGCATGGCGCACTTTACGCATCTGGAAGACGTTTACTTCACCTACCGCAAGATTGTTTGGACCCACGAGGTCTCTGGCACCTCGGGCTCCGACGACTGGCGGAGCCCGATCGCAGCCTGAGTCGGTCAGCGGCATCCCTGGTGGCGCAGGGGATGCCGCAGTCGAGACAAGTTTGGTGCTTGTCTCGACAACGGCTCGGCTGGCAGTATCAAACCCCTTGATAACAACAACTCCCGGGGCTTTTGATGACCGCTGCACCCTATCGCCTGTATGGCGCCTCCCACTCCCTGTACACCGGCAAGGTCCGTTGCTACCTGCGCAATCAGGGGATCGATTATCGAGAAGTGCCCACCTGGCATCCTGATTTTGCCGAGCGCATCCTGCCGCGGATCGGACGCGGGATCATACCTGTGCTGGAAACCCCTGAAGGCCAGGTAATCCAGGACAGCATCGATATCATCGACCACCTGGAAGCACAGGGCGTGCCTTTTCCTGTGTATCCGTCAACGCCCCTGCAGCACATTGTGGCTGTCATTATCGAGTACTACGGCTGTCAGGCGATGCTCAAGCATGCCATGCACTACCGCTGGTCGTATCGGGCCGAGCAGGAGGCTTTTTTGCGCTGCGCCTTTACCCTGGGCTCTGGTGCCGACATGGCTGACAAGATCATGGGGCGGATGAACAGCTATTTGCCCCGCCTGGGCGTCAACCAGGCGAGCATTCCGCTGATCGAGCGTTCCTACCATGAGTTGCTGGCGTTGCTCGAAGCACACTTTACACAGGTGCCATACCTGCTCGGGTGGCGCCCATCGATTGCCGACTACGGCCTTATTGCGCCGATGTTTGCGCATCTCGGGCGCGACCCGGTTCCGCTGGCCGTCATGCAGCAACGGGCTCCACGGGTGCACCGGTGGGTGGAGCGCATGACCGCTCCGGGGCTGGACGTGGTCGAGTATCCGCAGCACGCACCTGCCTTTTTTGCCGATGACACACTGCCAGCAACGCTGGAAGCCGTGTTGCGGCACATCGCTGATGAGATATTCCCCGAGCTGACCGACAAGCTGGCGTTTGTGCAGGCCTGGCTTGATGAGCACCAGCCAGTAGATGGCAGCCCCGTCAGTGAACGGCCGCAGATACGGCAGGTCGGTATGGTGCAGACCCGGTTTCGCGGTGCGGATATCGAGGTGGGCGTTGAACCCTATTTGCTATACCTGCTGCAACGCGCCAGCGCGGTCATGCAGGCACAATCCGCTGACAAACAGCAGGCCTTGACCGCCGAGCTCAAGCGCCTTGGCCTGGCTGATGCGCTGCCGGTCCAAGACACCTATCAAGTAGGCCGGCGCGATAACCTGGAATGCTGGCTCAAGGTGTAGTGGCGAAGCTCTGCGGGTTGCCGCGCAGCGGCTGGGGTGCGGCATCAGGCTGACGGTAGGCCTGAAATGCCTGGTCAAACTGTTCAGCAATCTGGCGGGCATGCGGGTTTTTGCGGGAAATCACGTATACCAGCGGCCACTCATCCAGCTTGTGACAGCGGGTACCCTGGAGGGCGTAGTCGCCCATAGCCTCCTGCATCGGATGGCCGTAGCTGATCAGGTAGTCGGCGCGCCCACGCAGCAGCAACTGCATGGCTGCGTGGTTGTTGGGCGCGACGATCGGGGTTCGGCTGTTGCTCGAGAACAAGGTTCTGAGCTGCTCACGGTAGGTGTAACCCCGTATGGTGATGAGTGAGCGGTCCTGCAGATCGGTTAGGGAGTGGACGGCAGGAGAGCGCGTCAGCGCAAAGGCACAGAGTTTGACGCTGATGCCGAGCGGCTGGCTTTCTACCGTAAAGCCTTCAAGCGCAGGCACATTGGGTGAACCGGGCCACAAGTCGATATCGCCCGTGTTCAGCGTGCGGTAGATACGATTGATCGGATAGTTGACCCACTTGACGCGGTAACCGCTCATCGCTGCCAGTTCGTTGGTTAAATCGATGATCGTACCCTGCGCGTTGCCGTTCTCATCGGTATAGGCAATGGGTGGGAAGTGGATATATCCGGCGCGCAGCTCCCGCAATGTCTGTTCCGCGCAGACAACAGGGGCAGCCAGCAAGGTGATCGCAGCGCAGAGCGCAGGCCAAAGCCAGCGCTGCCGTAGTAGCCGTCGACGTATCATTTTTATTTTTCTTTATGATGACAGGGTGCTCGGTCAGAGTAGCCCTGTCAGCGACTGGCGTCGAGGCTGGTCACCCGAATGGGCGATTCGCTCGTTATTCCCGGTTTTTAACTGAATCGAGTATCGGGCTGAGATAAGGCTTGTGGCTGTCGATTTCGCTGCGAGTGAGTCCGTTCATTTCATAGGGAAAGACCAGCCAGTCTTCAGTCGTGTGCAGGCAGAAGTCTGGTTGCACTGCCGTCTTGGCAGCGCCGGCCCGCTTGTACAGGGTGGCGATGCGGGTATCCAGCGGCATGTTGCGCTTGAGCTGCGCATTCAGCTTGCCAAGCACGGCCTGTACGCTATGGCCGGTACCGAAGGCGTCGTCAACGATCAGCAGGCGATCATCCTGATTGAGGTTGTCCAGCAGATAGTGGGTGCCATGCACGCGGATCTCGGCCTCGGGTGCCGCCACCATTGCATCGTAGTGCTCCATGCCACGGTAGGACGTGCGCAGCGCAATGTGATCGGTTTTGACGCCGAGGGTTTGCAGGCACTCTTGCACATAGATACCGACGGTGCTGCCTCCGCGCCAGAGGCCGACAATGAAATTGGGGCGAAAACCACTCTCGAAAATTTGCACGCCAAGCCGGAAGGCATCTTCAATGAGTTGGTTCTCGTCCAGAAAACGGCGGTTGCGCGGACGTTGTTGAAGGGTGTCTGATGGGTTCATGGCTTGCCAGGCTACTCTCTCTGGTGTGATCATTGCGCGCTTTGGTGACGCTTGCGGAGAAGCTTACGTTCTTATGGCCGAGAAACAATACCTGAGTGCACAAAGCTTGCTCGAAGATGCCTTCAAGCTGGCGGCACAGATACTCAATTCAGACTTTCGTCCCACCTTCATGATTGCGGTCTGGCGTGGCGGCGTGCCGATGGGTATCGCAGTGCAGGAGTTTCTCGACTATCACGGTGTGCACACCGATAACATCGCGATTCGTACTTCCTCCTACCACGGTATTGATCAGCAAGAAAAAGAGGTGCGCGTGCACGGCCTGAACTACTTGGTCAAGCACGTGACTCACGAGGATTCGCTGCTGATCGTGGATGACGTATTTGACACCGGTCGCTCGGTTGAGGCGATTATCCAGGAGTTGAAGAACAAGGCGCGCCTGAATACGCCGCACGACATTCGCGTAGCCGTGCCTTACTACAAACCCGGTCGCAATGAGCTCGACTGGGAACCGCATTTCTATCTTCACAGCACCGATGCCTGGCTAAAATACCCGCATTCTCTTGAGGGGCTCGGCACCGACGAGATCAAGGCCAATCGTCCCGCGCTGTATGACATCCTGAAGCCGCACTTAAAACCTGCCTGATCGCCAACAATCTGCTATAGCTTGGTGGACTGCCGCCCCGCAATGCGGTGGCAGTCGCGCTATATCGCCTTGCAATTGACCTTGCAGGTGTCTGTAATTGCCATTTTATATAGCTGCAGAACCCTGTGATCGCGCTTTGAAATAAAGCATGCTGTGCGCCACATAATTTGAAACAAATAGGACTTTTGTACTGTATCCGGCGGGATGCAGTCACCATATGATGGCACCGTGCCTTTACCTACACTCAAGAGCGCGCTTATATGTTCAATAACAAATTGAAAGATATGTATAAGTCGCAGGGACGTGACCTGGCCGAGCAGAAAGCTCAAATCACAGCGTTGAAAACCCACATGGCCTGCCTCGAATGCACGCCTGACGGGCACATAACCGACGCCAACGGTCCCATGCTCGCGCTGTTGGGTTACCCCCGCGAGCGGCTGGTGGGGCAGCTTCACAGCCAACTGTGCGATCAGGATGATGGCGTCACACAGCGTCAGTTCTGGGGCGCTCTGGCGCAGGGGCAGGCGTGCGCAGGCACCTATCGTCGTTTGCGGGCAGATGGTCGAGGCCTGTGGCTGGAGGCCACCTACGTTCCGGTGCCGGACGCTGACGGCAGAGTATCCAAGGTAGTGATGCTGGCCTCCGATGTGTCTGCCGAGCGCCGTGCCGGGCTGGATCAGCAAGCGCAGATGACGGCGCTGAACAAATCGCTTGCGGTGATCGAGTTCACTCCGCAGGGCGAGATCATCACCGCCAACAGCAATTTCCTGGCCGCTGTCGGCTACTCGTTGCCGCAGATCAAGGGCAAGCACCACCGCATTTTCTGTACCGACACCTTCTATCAGCAGAACCCGAACTTCTGGCTTGAACTGGGGCGCGGTGAGTTCAAGGGCGGGCAATTTGATCGCCTCGACAGCCAAGGCCGGATTATTTGGCTTGAGGCGACCTATAACCCGATCTTTGACGAGCAAGGCAAGGTCACCAAAGTGGTGAAATTTGCCAGTGATATTACTGAGCGGGTAGAGCAGAACCAGGCAGTGCGGCAGGCGGCGGAAGTGGCCAGCAGCACCTCAGAAGAAACGGCTGCTATCGCTGAGCAAGGGATGTCGTCGTTACAGACAGCGGTGGATACCTCCGTTCAGATCGCCGCCCAGGTGGCCGACGCGACCGCCCTGATTGCGCAGCTCAACGCCCAGTCCAAGAATATCGAGGAAATTGTCGCGACCATCTCAGCGATTGCCGACCAGACCAACCTGCTGGCTCTCAACGCGGCTATCGAGGCGGCACGGGCTGGTGATCAGGGGCGGGGCTTCGCCGTGGTGGCAGATGAAGTGCGGCAGCTAGCGGCGCGTACCAGCAAGTCGACATCACAAATTGCCGAGGTGGTACAGCGCAACCGCGAGTTGACGCGCAAGGTAACCGAGACCATCGATTCTGTCAGCGTGACCGCAGAGGAGGGGAGCGAGCGCACGCGGCAGGTCAGCTCGATCATGCAGGAAATTCATCAGGGCGCGGAGAACGTCTGCCGCACTACCGCAGGCTTGCTGAACGCCAGGTAGCCAACCCAGCGCGTGCCGATCGAGTGGGGCGACCGGCAGGTACATTGCGTACCTGCCGGCATCTGCTCAGTTCCCCGAGCGGCGCAGGGCCTGAGGCGAGAAGTCGCGCGGAGTCAGGTTGGCGTCGAAGTCGTACATCGGCTCGTTGTTGTCCAGCCCGTCGACGAAGTAGTTGTTGTCCTGCAGGTGGTACAGGGTTTCCAGCGTGCTGCCGAACATCGGCACGTCGTAATAATTGATCGGGTGACTTTCCTGCAGCCCGATCAACTCACCATCCTTGTCGCGCAAATCCACTGCCAGAATCTGCCAACTGTCCTCATCGATATAGAAGCGGCGGGCAGCATAGGGGTGGCTGTAACCGGTGCGCAAGGCCGCCTCGACAATCCATACCCGGTGCAGCTCATAGCGCAGCAGCTCGGGGTTGAGGGTGCGCGGCAATACGATCTGGTCGTAGGAGATACCTTTCTGGTGCACCGCATAGCTGTTGTAGGGCACCAGCATTTCCTGCTTGCCAACCAGGGTCCAGTCATAGCGATCCGGCGCGCCATTGAATGAGTCAACTACGTCGGCAGTGGCCAGATCACTGGTGTCGGGTTGTACCGAGTCATAGGCGAGCAGCGGCAGGCGACGCACTCGACGGCTATCCGGGCTGTAACGCCAGGCACGGCGCGTGGTCAGCACCTGATCCAGCGGGTCCTGGATCACCAGTGCGGTACCTGCCAGCTTAGCCGGCGCAGTAACCACGTACTTGTAGTAGAGCAGGGTATTGTCAAGCTCGGCGGTGGTCATGCCTTCGCGGTTGTAAACGTAGTAGATCGCTCGATCACGCTTGATCAGGTTGCTGTTGCCGTTGATGACCACAGCCTGGTTGTTGATGAAGTGGGTGTTTTCGCCCTTGTAATGCAGGATATGGTTCCAGATGACCTCCATGCCCTCCTGCGGAATCGGGAAGGGAATGCCCGCAGCAGCGCCGCGAATACCGTTGCCGTTGGCGATCAGCTCTGCACGGGTGGCATTTTCGCGGGTGGCGCGGTAGATACGCTGCGGATTCGACACACTGCGGCGGCTGGGAAATACCCGCAGATGGTAGTCGGCGTGGCGAGTCAGCAGGTCGGCCAGGCCGGCGGGCAACTGGTGCTGATATTGCGCCAGGTTGCTGACATCAACGCGGTAGAGCTCCCGGTCTTGAGCGTAGGGGTCAGGGTGGTGCATGCCGGGTTGATAGCCCGGCGGCGGGGTAACACCGCCGGTCCATGCGGGAATGCTGCCGTCGGCATTGGCTGCCTGTTCGGCGCCGAGTGGGGTGAGATCGCGTCCAAGGCGTTCAGCTTGGGCTGCATCGACCTTGGCTTGTGCCTGGGTCGCAGCGAAGACCAGTGCAACGGTGGCAAACATCCTGTACATGAGCTGGCTCCTTGCAAACGGGTCGGGGCACCACGGCGTCGGACCGGATTGCGGCGGGGATATGAATGAGCGAAACCCGCTGAAACGGGCGCGCGGATTGTATCGCTATTCGGCGAACTGCCACGACCCGGGTACAAAAAGTTACGTTGAATGTGTCAATGTGCGACCTTTGTCACACGCAAGGGGTTGGTCGCCTGTGCTTCACCAGACTGTCACGAGCGCCGGGTGAGGCTGGCAGCGTGGTACTCCCATGACTCAGACGGAGCCTGATATGACACCCTCTGCATTGACCTTGTCGTTGTTGCTCGCCGGTGCGGCGAGCGCCTTGAGTTTTCCTGCGTTTGCTGGCGGGCCCGAGCGCGGATATGAGCGCGATGACCGCCGTGGCGAGCATCGCCACGAACGTGGCCACCAGTCCGTTCAACTTGGCCCACGGCCGCAGTGGCTGGTTGATGACATGGACGACAGCCACCTCAAGCGCCGCCTGCAGCGCTGTGATGTGAACAAGCCGCGCTCCTCGCGCTTCTCTATTGGCCATCGCGGCGCGCCGCTGCAGTTCCCGGAGCACACCCGCGAGTCCTATATTGCAGCAGCGCGCATGGGCGCAGGGATTCTGGAGTGTGACGTCGCCTTCACCAAGGATCGGGAGCTGGTATGTCGTCACGCCCAGAATGACCTGCATACCACTACCAACATCGTTACCATTCCCGAGCTCAACGCCAAGTGCACGCAACCCTTCGTGCCCGCTGACCCCGCGACCGGTACCCAGGCACAGGCCGAGTGCCGCACCAGCGATATTACCCTGGCCGAGTTCAAACAACTGGAAGGCAAGATGGACGCCTTCAATCCGGATGCGACAACCCCTGAACAGTATGTGCAGGGCACGGCCGACTGGCGCACCGACCTGTATGCCAGCCGCGGCACACTGATGACCCACCAGGACAGCATCGAACTGTTCAAACGCCTTGGCGTGCACATGACGCCCGAGCTGAAAACGCCGGTTGTAGAGATGCCTTATGAGGGCGACTACAGCCAGCAGGATTACGCGCGTCAGATGTTGCAGGATTATCTGGATGCCGGCGTCAGCCCACGCAAGGTCTGGCCGCAGTCCTTTCAATTGAACGATGTGCTGTTCTGGATAAACGAGATGCCGGCCTTTGCCGACCAGGCGGTCTTTCTCGATGAATCGCCCGTTACACCGGACACGGCTTCGCTAGCCTACATGGAGTCACTCAGGGCGCAGGGCGTCAAGGTGCTGGCACCCGCCATCTGGAAGATGCTGACCCTGAATGGACGCGGTGACATTGTGCCCTCGGAATACGCGGAGAATGCGCGCGCCGCCGGTCTGGACATGATCGCCTGGTCACTGGAGCGCTCGGGACCGCTGGCTGATGGTGGTGGCTGGTACTACCAGAGCATCAGCGAGGCGATCAACAACGACGGCGATATGTATGAAGTGGTTGACGTGCTGGCGCGTGATGTTGGCGTGATCGGCATTTTCTCCGACTGGCCGGCCACCGTAACCTGGTACGCCAACTGTATGGGTTTCAGATAGCGTTGGGCGGCTAAGACGCGCTGGACCTTCAGCGGGAGCTGCTGGTCTTGAATTGACTGATCAACTGGTCCAGCTGCTGCGCTGCATCAGTCAACTGCTGGGTGTTGCGCGCGGTGTCCTGCAGCTCGCGCAGCACCCGATCCCCGAGGTTGCTGAGCTGGCCGAGACTGGCGGAAATCTCGGTACTGGTGCGTGACTGTTGCTCTGCGGCGGCGGCAACCTGACTGGTCATGTCGGTGATGGTGTCGACCGAGCCGGCAATGGATTGCAGCGCCGAGCGCGAGTTTTCAACCTGTTGTTGCAAGTCTTCGGATTGTCGATAGCTGTCAGCCATCGAGCTGACCGCTTTGGCGGTACCGGCCTGCAGCGAATCAATAATGCTGCGGATCTCATCGGTCGAAGCCTGAGTGCGGCTGGCCAGGGTGCGCACTTCATCTGCCACCACCGCGAACCCGCGACCTTGTTCGCCGGCGCGTGCGGCTTCAATCGCAGCATTCAGGGCCAGCAGGTTGGTTTGCTCGGCAACGGCGCGAATAACGCCCAGTACCGAATCGATAGTGTGTGACTGTGCGTTCAGCTCGCTCACGGCCTCACCGGCGTGGGTGATATCGTCGGCCAGCTTCTGCATGGAGTGGCTGGTGGCATCGGCCGTCTGCCGACCATCAGCGGTGTGACGGTTGGCCTGTCTGGCGGCGTCGGCGGAATCGGACATGCGTTGGGCCACTTCGTCCGAGGTCGCGCTCATTTGCTCCACCGCGGAGGCGATGGTGTCGAGTTCACTGTTCTGCTGGTTGTAGGAGGCTTCTGCCGTGCTCATTGCGATACCAACGTCGCCCGCAATACGCCGGTTGCGTGCGACCACCTCGCGCAGGTCATCAATCACCTGTGCCAGGCGGTCAGTGAACGCATTGAAGCTCCTGGCGAGGCCGCTGACTTCGTCATTGCCGCTGGCGTCCAGATGGCGCGAGAGATCGCCCTCGCCGCCAGCGATATCCTGCATCGCCGCAACCGCCTGAGCCAGTGGTCGGCTGACGCTCAGGGCGATGAGCAAGTTCACGGCGACCAGCAGCAACAGGCCGAGTGCCGCCAGGCTCAACTTGGGCAGCATGTCAGCCCAGAACGCCTCGGCCACATCATCCAGATAGATTCCCGAGCCCAGTATCCAGCCCCAGGGCGCAAAGCCCGCGACATAGGAAATCTTGGGCACCGGGTCTGTGACGCCCGGTTTGGGCCACATGTAATCGACAAAACCGGCCGACTGCCCCTTGACCACGTCGACCATCTCGCGAAACAGGTATTTGCCGTTGGGATCTTTGATGTCAGCGACGCTGTTGCCAACCAGCTGGGTGCTGAAAGGGTGCATGATCATCTGCAGGTCGTTGGAATGCACCCAGAAGTAGTCATTGCTGCCATAGCGCAGGGACTGCAAGGTAGCAGCAGCCTGTTGCTGGGCCTGCTGCTGGGTTAGCTCGCCGCTTTGCTGACGCTGGTAGAAATGCTCGATCACCCCCATCGCGGATTCGACCAGGTGCTGGGTCTTCAGCGCGCGGCCATCAAGCAGGGTTTGGCGATGATCCAGCGCGAAGGCGGTGACCAGCCCGAGCACGATCAACAGCACCAGCAGGGTGACGGCAACCAGGCGCTGAAGGATGGTAAAGCGGCGCAGCATGTTCATGACGATAGCTCCAGACCGAGGGACGGTTGCGTCAGACCACCCTGAGGCAGGCGCGCTGCCGTTTTAATGCTCTTGCCCTAAGCCTAGCAGTCGGCTGTCAAAGTGCTATGGCAGGGAGCGTTGCGGAGTCATGCCTGGAGAGTAAACAGGGCTGTTGGGACTAATGCCTGCCGCCAACAGCTTTTGCCAATCGGCCCGATTGGCTCATTTGATTTCTCGTGATGCGCTGCAAACGGCAGTATTTGCCCATGCCAACAACGCTCTAAGGGAGAGACAGCATGAGCATGCTCAAACGTTTTATTCAGCGTCCTGCCAGCAAGCCGCAACAGCCGGCGCCACAGGATCACCCCAACTTCTGGATGTACTGATATCACGCCGCCGGGACTCAGGCCTCGGCGGCGGCGTCCGAGGTCAGCTCAGCCAGCGCGTCTGGGCTGCTCTTGAAGGCCTTGGCGAATATGTCGCGGTGGCGGGCCATGTAGATGCTGACATCGTCGGCCAACTGCTCGCCCAAACCGGGCACAGCGCTTTGCAGTACCTCGGCCAGTGTCTCGGCCAGTTCCAGCATCTTGTCATGACGGTCGGCTTGGGCTTTATCCATGAACAGGCGCTCCGGGTCTCTGCTGCTGCGATATACGATTTCAACGGCCATACACACCTCTGGCTGGTCGGCAATGTCTTCGGGCACGGCCGGCTGGCCGCTGCACGCATTGTACTGGATGTAAATACAGTATCAAGAGCTGATTTTGTCAGCGCCGTCGATTGCTGAACACCTGCTCCAGTACCAGCGACGGAATGCGGTAGGGGAGCGACATGTGGTCCTCGCCCTCGATCACCTGCTCGCTGACACGCAGTCCGTGTATCGACAAAGGTTGCAGTCGAGCAGCCAGCCCACGGGCGTCTTCGCGTGTGGCCGGTGCGTCTCGCTCGGCAGTGATCAGCGCCAGGCTAGTGTGGGTCACCAACTCTGACCGAGCCTGGACCTGATGAACAAAGGCGCGCTCATGCTGCAGCAGAAAACGATCACTCCACCACTGACTGGGGCTGGCGGCTACCAGGTGATCGAACAGCGTGGGGCGGGTGAACAGGGTGTAGAGCGCAAACATGCCACCAAAGGAATGGCCGAACAGGCTTTGCTGATGCGGGTCGACACTGAATCGCTCGGCGACGGCGGGCATCAATTGCTGTTCGATAAAGTCCAGCAGTTCGTCCTGGCCACCCTGTGGCGGGTCGTTCAGATCGGCTGGCGCCGGCGGGGAAAAATCATAGGAGCGACGCAAAAAGTTCAGCGGGTCGCTGCCGGGGTAGGCAATGCCAACGATGATGCTTTGGCGATAGGCTTTTAGCCCCCGTTTGGCGGCGTGAAATCCGGGAAAGTAGGCGTTGGCGTCCAGTATGTAGAGCACCGAGCGGGCGCCGGTCCAGGGCAGCTCGCCCTCAGGCAGGCTGACCATGATGCGATAGGGCGTGCCGGCGGCGTTGTGCATCAGCCACTGCTCGGTGCCGTCGAGCTTGACGGCCGGGGTCTCGGGGGGATTGGCAAACACAGGCAGACTGCAGAGCAATATCAGCAGTGCGGTGCAACAGGAGCGAAGCATGGGGAAACTCCGAATGCCCCGCGCGGCGGGCGCGGGGCGATGAGGATTACCAGCGGTAGCTGAGGCTGCCGATCAGGGAGCGGCCCTCGCCGCGATAGCAGTAGCCGTCCTGGCAGTTGATGTACTGCTTGTCGCTAAGGTTGCGTGCGTTGACCGCGAGTCTTACGCCGTCCATGTCGCCACTAAAGTCATGATGCACGCTGGCGTCGAACAGGGTGTAGTCCTCGCTCTTGGTGGTGTTGGCATCGTTGCCATACACGCTACCGGTATAGCGCGCGCCAGCGCCAAAACCGAGTCCGAACGGAAGCTGGTAGTCCAGCCACAGCGAGGCCAGGTGGTGCGGCACGTCCTTGGGATCGTTACCCTCGTCACCGTCGTTGCTCTTGGTGATTTCCGGATCGTTGTAGCTGTAGCTGGCCGTCATGTGCAGGCGCTCGCTGAGGTCGGCCACCGCTTCCAGCTCAAGACCCTTGGAAACCTGTTCACCGGTTTGCACGGTGTTGAGCGGGTCGTACGGGTCGCGGGTTGAGACGTTCTGCTGGGTCAGGTGGTAGAGCGATGCGGTGAGCATGGCGCTGGAGCCGGGCGGCTGGTACTTGAGGCCGACTTCATACTGCTTGCCTTCGGTGGGCTTGAGCGGGCCGTCGGCGTTGCTCCCGCTCTGTGGCATGAAGGATTCGGCGTAGCTTGCGTAGGGGGCTAGACCGCTGTCAAACAGGTACAGCGCGCCAAGCTGGTAGGTGGTGGCGGAGTCGCTGGTCTTGCCGTCAGCGCCGTACAGGTTGTCACTGGTGCGAGTATGTACCCAATCGCGACGCAGGCCGAACGACAGACGCCAGCGGTCGAGTCGGACCTGGTCCTGCAGATAGATGCCGCTGCGCTGGGTCAGGTTGTCCTGGTCCGCCAGCAGGCTGCTGGGCTTGCTGACCGGTTGATGGTAATCCGGGGCGTTCATATCGATGGAGGGCGCAGGGCCGGAGGCATATTGAACCGAACCGTCGAACCAGCTGTAGTCCCAGCCGGTGAGCAGGGTGTGCTGCAGCTCGCCGGTAGCGAAGCGGCTGACCAGGCGAGTGTCGCTGCTGACCGAGTCCATGTCCTCATACACGCCCACCGCGTAGCGATCCATCACACCGTTGGTGATGGTGCCGTCGGGCTGCAGGTATTGATTGGTGGTGTCGATCTGCCCGTAGCGCAGGTTTTGCTGGAGGGTAAAGGTATCGTTGAAGGCGTGCTCGAATTCGTAGCCGAGGGTCCACTGGCGCTGTTCCAGCTTGTCGAAGTACTCGTCGCCCTGCCAGAAGTCGGTAAGGTGGTCGCCGTCCTGATAGAGCATCGGCGAGGCAGCGGTCTCGCGCTCCTGGTACTGGGCGAGGACGGTGAGGTTGGTGTCTGGGCTGATTTGCCAGGACAGTGATGGTGCCAGCAGACGTACATCGTTATTCAGTTGCTCGATATCGTACTCGGCGTCGCGGTACACACCGATGGTGCGCAATAGCACGTTGCCGTTCGCGTCCAGCTGGCCGCCAACGTCGAACTGCCCTTGGCGATGCTGGTTGTTGCCGCCCTGGATCTCGACCTCATTACTGGCCTCCAGGCTCGGCCGTTTGCTCACCCGGTTGACCATGCCGCCGGGGCTGATCTGGCCGTAGAGTACGGAGGCTGGCCCCTTGAGCACTTCGATTCGCTCCAAGGTATAGGCTTCCACGCCGTAGATCGACAGCCAGCCGTTATAGGGTTGGCGCAAGCCGTCGAGAAAGTCGGCGGACATGGTCGTTTCAAAGCCGCGCACGTTGATCTGGTCGAAGCGCGGATCAAGGCCGGAGCTGCCGATGCGTACACCGGCGGTATAGGCGACGGCGTCCTCTACGCGGTCAACCTTGCGATCGGCAATCTGCTCGGCGGTCACAACGCTGATGCTTTGTGCGGTTTCCAGAATGGGCGTGTCGGTCTTGGTGGCGCTTCGGCTGACCGTCGCGTGGTAGCCTTCAGCCGGTGCGACGCCACTTTGCTGCATGGCCTGACCTTCAACCGTCAGTGGCGCAAGCTCGTAACTGCTGTCGTCCGCAGTGGCAAGAATCACATAGCCCGCGCTGCCTTGACGGGCGATCAGCCCGGTGCCGGCCAGTAGCTCGTTGAGCGCCGCTTCAACGCTGACGGCGCCGTCCAGGCCGGGGCTGCGCAGCCCTTGTACCAGTTCGGGAGCGTACGACAGGGTAATGCCGCTGCGTTGGGCGAAGGTGCTCAGGCTAGTGGCCAGGTTGCCGGCTGGAATCTGCAGGCTCTGTAGCTGCGCACTGGCGAGAGGGGCGGCATACAGCGGCGGGGCACTGGCGGCGGCGATCGCCAAACAGAGTGCCGAGGCGCTGAGGGTGAGGCGGGACTGAGTACTGGCGCGGGACATGTACGGCTCCATCGTGGTGTTGTTAGCCTCTAAACCGAACGAGACGCAAAACCCCGACAAAAAATTCTGTTTTTTTTGCAAATACTACGTTTCAGGCTGGCACTGCTTTTCTAGGCAGGTACTACTCGCAGCCACCAGCGGGTGCGGCTGACCAGTCGCACTGGCAGAATGCGCGGCAGATCTGCGAGCAGGGTATCGGGCTCGACCAACTGGAAAACGCCGGACAGGCGCAGGTTGGCGATACTGGGGTCGCAGCCCAGTACGCCGCTGCGATAGCGGCCCAGCTCAGCGATAAAGCGCCCCAGACTCAGGTTGTCGGCCACCAGCATGCCCTGACTCCAGGCCAACGGGTCAAGCGCTGGGCTGGCGGCGGCAATGCCGGATTGACTCAGGCGCAATGTTTCGCCGGCGCGCGCCTGATAGCCTTGGCCGGCGGCGTGCAACAGCAGTGCTCCCTGGGCCACGCTGACCTGGCTGTAACCCTCGTGCTCGCGCACACTGAAGCGCGCTTGCGCCGCGTCGCAGCGGCCCCAGGCGCAGCGTAGCTGCAGTTGGAAGGATGGCGCCGATCCCAGGCTGTCGATCATCACCTCACCCTCGCGCAGGTTTAGCTGCAAGGGTTGCCCGACACGGGTAATGTCCAACCCAGAGCGGGTGTTGAGCTGCACCTGCACGCCTCCCGGGAGTGTCTGTTGCTGCTGCTCGCCGGCGGCGGTGTGCAGGTTTGGGCCGTTAACCTGCCGTTGCGTCAGCCAGCCGGCTGGAGCACCAACGGCCAGGACCAGCCCAAGCAACTTGAGGGCCCGGCGGCGTTGCAGGTCGGTATCGGCCCGCTCAAGTAACTGCAGACCAAGGTCGCGGTCAGGCAGGCGGCTGGTCATGTCGCCCAACTCCTGGCGCAGGTGACACAAACGCTGCCAGGCCAGCTCGTGATCAGGGTGCTTGGCCCGCCAGTGATCAATGCGTGCCTGCAAATGCGGGCCTTGATCAGGGGACGCAAGCTGCAATTGCCAGGCGATGGCGGAGCGCACGGTGGCCTCCGGCAGATGACGAGCTTCTGCGCGGGACATGCTCAGACGGCTCCGTAACGCAGCTGATAGCAATGGAGCAGGGCCGTGGCCACGTGGCGCTCAACGGTGCGGCTGGACACACCCAGACGCTCGGCAATCTGTGCATGGGTCAGACCGCCTAACTGATGCAGCATAAATGCCTGGCGTACCGGGCTGCGCAAGCCCTCCAGCATGCGGGCGATCTGCTCGAGCGTCTGCAGCGTCTCCTGCTGCTCTTGCGGGGAAGGGGCGTATGCCTCGGGCAGTTGCGCCATCGCCTCAAGCCAGGCCCGCTCCAGTGCGCTGCGGCGCCAATGATCAACCAGCAGGCCGCGGGCGATGGTCGATAGCAGCGAGCGTGCTGCAGTGCCGGTGACCGGTTCACGCCGCATCAAGACTCTGACAAAGGTATCCTGCGCCAGGTCAGCCGCCTGTTGGGGGCAGCCCAGGCGTTGACGTAACCAGTTGTGCAGCCAGCCGTGATGATGGTTGTAGAGGCTTTCAACGCTGTGGGTAGGCGAGGTTTCGGGCATGGGCGTGGCGACAGGTCAATGGGACAGCAGGCGCCAACATTAGTTGAGAATCATTTACAATACAACTGCCGGTCAACCCAGCCGGTCACGAAACATAAAATACACCGCCCCCAATAGACACAGCCCAGCCCACAGATAATCAAGCTTCAGCGGCTCCTTCAGGTACATCACCGAGAAGGGCACGAACACGGAGAGGGTGATGACCTCCTGAATGATTTTCAGCTGACCAACACTCAACACGCTGTAACCGATGCGGTTGGCTGGCACCTGAAACAGGTATTCCAGCAAGGCAATTCCCCAACTGACCAACGCAGCGATTATCCAGGGTTTGTTATTCAGCTCTTTGAGATGAGCATACCAGGCAAAGGTCATAAACACATTGCTGCAAATCAGCAGCGCGATGGACAGCAATACAGGATGCATGGGCGGCGCTCGACATGGGCCGACGCGAGGGCGCGTCGGACGGAGGGCTATTGTGCGTCCAGCAGGCGCGCCTGAAAAGTCAGGCCGCGAGAGCCGCGAGTGGGGTCTGTTGGCGAGTGTGCTGGTGGTCAGCCTAAGGCAGCTGCCACGGCGGCCTGGGCATGAATGCGGGTGGTGTCGAAAAGCCTGATTGGCGTGTCCTGTTGCTGGACCAGCAGGCCGATTTCCGTGCAGCCGAGGATCATACCGTCGGCACCTTCAGCGGCGAGGGCGTCGATAATCTGCACAAAGCGCTGGCGTGAGCTATCGCGCAGCTCGCCTAGGCACAGTTCCTCGAAAATGATGCGATGGATCGCTTGCCGTTCGCTGTCAGCGGGTGTAACCACGTCGATGCCGTTGGCGGCCAGGCGCTCGCGGTAGAAGGCCTGTTCCATGGTAAACGCCGTGCCCAGCAACCCGGCGCGCTGGATACCCTCCGCCTTGAGTGCCGCTGCCGTGGCATCGGCGACGTGCAACAGCGGAATGCTGATGGCCGACTCGATGGCCGGAGCTACCTTGTGCATGGTGTTGGTGCCAATCAGCATCAACTCGGCACCGGCGTCTTGCAGCCGCAGGGCGTCGGCTGCCAGCAGCTCACCAGCCCGTCCCCAGTCACCTTGGCGCTGTAACTCGGCAATCTCGGCAAAGTCGACGCTGCTGATCAGCATGCGCGCCGAGTGCAACCCACCAAGGGCCGACTTTATGCCCTGATTGATCAGCGCGTAATAGCTTTGCGTCGATTCCCAGCTCATACCGCCAAGCAAGCCAATGGTTTTCATACGGGCTCCCGATACCGATAGTGTCTGCCAGTCTAGCCGCTGCTGCTGTGCTTGCAGAGGTACAGTTGGGCGCAAACAGCCTGGGCAGGGGCGCAGCCCTGCGGTTTTACCTGTCGATGACCGAGGTTTGTACCGCAGGTTTGCCTGCGCCCTGGCCGACGCTTTGTACCAAACCCTTGAGCGAAGACAGGGCCAGCAGCAAGAAGGCGATGGCGCACAGTCGATAGGTCAGCTTGACCCAACGTTGACCAGCGTTGCGAAATACCCGATCGACAATACCTGCGCAGACAAAAGACCAGAGTAGGGACGATGCCATGAAACCGGCGAAGAACAGGCCGTAATCGCCAAACCCGGGGTCGACTACGCCAACAGCGCCCATGGCGCTGCCCAGCGCCGCCCAGTAGGCGACGTTCTGCGGGTTGGTGATCGAGAGCAGTATGCCGGCGCGCAGAGCGCGGCGGGTGTTCGTCGGTGCAGCGACGTCTTCTACGCTGAACTCCTGGCTGGCAGCGGACCAGGAGTCCCAGGATAGCCAGAGCAGATAAGCCACACCGGCAATGCCGATGGGCAGCTGCAATGCCTGCATCTGCAGCAACAGGCCGACGCCTGCCAACCCTAGGATGGCCCAGGTTGCATCCCCCACCAGAGAACCAATTTGAACGGCCAGCGCCGAGCGAAAGCCACCGCGAACGCCTTCGCGCACGGTTTCGGCAAATACGGCGCCGGGCGCTGCGTTGAAGATCAGACCAAGGGCCGCTGCAGTGAGAAAAAGAGTGAGCATGAGACCTCTCCCGTAACAGGAGGGCGCATCATGACATTGGCGGGCGTGGGGCCCAAGGAGGATTTTGCAAAGCTGTGTTAAGTCGGTCTTTGTAGCTGAGGGCAGTTGCGATGTATGCGACTGCCCTCTGGCGCTCGGTTAGTAGAAGTTGTACTTCTGCTCGATCTCGCGCTTGCTGAGAATGTAGGCAGCGCTGTCTATTTCGCCGACGGCGAGCTTGTCGTCAAGCGCAGAGAGCTCGGCGTTCATCTCGCGTTTCAGTTTGTGTTTGGTGATGTCGTAGTTGATGGTCTTGGAGCCATCGTAGCCGCTGACCGGATCCCAAAGAATCGAGAGGGGCCAGAACAGTAGATTGACGAAGCCGTAACCAGGCTCACGGGCATAGAACGAACCGACTCCCGGCAGGATGCCCAGAACGGCTCCCGTCGTCGGGTTCTTCTCTTCGACCAACACACCTTGCGCCTGCATGGCGCTGTACTCACGCTCTTGTATGGAGTTGAGTCCGGTGGCGCAGCCAGTCATCAGCGATAATGCTGCGGCAGCTGCCGCAATCTTTCCGTATCTCTTCACGTATGTATCCTTATTATGGTGCGGCTTCCTTCAAGCCTTCTTTCGCCCGACAGGAAGGTTTGCGTGATGGCACCGTGCCTTCCATGGCGGTGGCGAGATTTTGCGTGCGAGATGCGAGAATGTCCAGCAGGTTACCCGTTGATGAGCCATGAAGCTGGCGGCGTGGCGCCGCCGCCTCCAGGTGTCAGCGTCGGCCCGCGCCGGTGAACTGGATGATGTTGTTGGGAAACGCCAGCGATTCGACCTCGGCAGTAAAGTCGCGTGCCACCTTGAGGATGGTGTCGCTGACATGCGCATACTGCTTGGAGAACGGTGGCCAGTAGTCGCCCAGCCCGAGTGCATCGTTGATGACCAGTACCTGACCGTCGCAGTCGGGACCGGCACCTATGCCGATGGTGGGAATATTCAGCGTACGGGTGATCACCTCAGCCAGCGGGTAGGGGATATGCTCCAGCACCACCATAAAGGCGCCTGCGTCCTCAATCAGCTTGGCTTCATCGAGAATACGTCGAGCGTCCGCGTCATCCGTGCCGACCTTTTTGAACGAGGTCGCCGTCTGCGGGGTCAGGCCGGTGTGGCCAACCACCGGCACACCATGGGCGACCAGACGGCTGATGACGTCCGCTTTGGGCCCTTCCAGTTTGATGCTGTTGGCACCGGCGGCGATCAAGCGTTGGGCGCTTGCCAGCGCAGTGTCCGGGTCTGCGTCGGTCAGGTAGGGCAAGTCACCAATGATGTGCGTGTTGGGCGCACCACGGCGCACCGCGCCAATGTGATACTCCATATGCTCCAGGGTCACATCACGGGTGCTTGCAAACCCCATGTCGACCATACCCACGGTATCGCCGACCAGAATCACCGGAACGCCAGCGGCCTCGATGCCACGGGCGACCGGGCAGGTGTAGGCGGTCAGCATGGTGATTGGCTTTTTACCCTTGCGGGCAAGAAAATCAGCTTCGTGTAGCGTCATGGTGATGTCTCCCAGTTGGGTGGTATCGGTGCGGGGTGACACTGCTGCCGATACGGCGGGCAGGGCAGCAGGCCGCACCGAGTGATGGGATACCAGCAAAGGAGCGGGGGGCTCAAGCATCATTTGGATCAATGATGTAATGCAGGGAGGTAAATTGCTCTGCGATATGTCTGGGGCAATGGGCGCGCTCCGCGCCCAGCTGCTGCCGTCGCCTTGCCCTGGGGCGGATGAATGTCTGATGTTGGGCCGGCAGATGGCGCTGGATTGGAGCCATGGCCTTTGGGCGATTCGGGCGTGTCAAGCCGCCGCGCCTACCTCGGCGATGGCCACCCGGTTGCGACCGTCTTGCTTGGCTGCGTAGAGCGCCTGATCGGCACGATCCAACGCGGACTGAATGCTGTCCTGCTCAACATCGATCAGCGCGACGCCGATACTCATCGACACATGCGCGGTCTCGCCGTCGACCATCTGGAAGGCTGTTTTTGCCACAGTCGCACGAATCCGTTCCGCGCAGAGCGCGGCCTGCCGGAGGTCCGCATCAGGCAACAGGATCACGAACTCTTCGCCGCCGAAGCGCGCCAGCAGGTCACGACTGCGACAGCAGCTTTTCAAGGTTTGGGCGATGCGCACAATCACCTTGTCGCCGACGGGGTGCCCCCAGGTGTCGTTAACGCGTTTGAAGTGATCGATATCGGCAATCATGACGGCCATCGGGCGCTTCTGCTCCCGACACAGGGCGAGTAGAAAGTCCGCCTCGCTGGAAAAATAGCGTCGGTTGTGCAGGCGTGTGAGCGGGTCAGTAGAGGCTTGCTCTTTCAATTCCTCCTGCGACGCTCTAATGTCTTCCAGAATCTTGATGCGATGGGAGATGATGAACGCCAGCATCAATGCTTCCAGCATGATGCCCAGCCCCGTGCCATGGCTGGCAAGATAGCTCGGTTCGATCAGCCCCTTGTAGAACAGTACCGCCAGCGCGTTGAAGATAACGAAAAGGCAATGGCCGACCAGGAAGTACTTGGCCAGCGGGTGCCCTTTGCGCAGCAAGGATACACAGACCGACAAGGTCACCGTCATCATGATCAGTGCCATGCTGCTGGCAGGTTTGAGTGCGCCGGATATGTCGAACAGCCCCCACACGAACATCGCGCACAAGGGGATCAGTACGGCCTGTAGAAACCGGTGCTCGATCGGGTAGTGCTGACGTGTCTCGAAAATCGCCATCATGAACAACAGCAGGAATATGGGCATGGTAATCAGCGAGATATTCAGCATGAATACCTCGTGCCCGTAGACATCGAACAGACTCGCCACCAGCCCGTAGGACAGGGCAATCCAGAGCAGCCCGGAGATCAGGTAGCACGAGTAATAGATGTTCTCGATCTTGCTGGTCGCCAGGTATAGCAGCAGGTTGTAGAACACCAGCGCGATCATCATGCCAACCAGCAGGGCGATGTCGTTGGAAACGCCTACCAGTGCGCGCCTTGAATGCTCCTGATCGAAAATCTCCAGCGCGAACCACTGGTGCGAGTAGGCGTCACTGCGCACGTACAGGGTGGTGCTCGAGTTGGCAGGCAGGGTGATCGGATAGACCGCGTTGCCCCGAAACATCAGCTTGCTGGCACCGACATTCTCCAGATCCAGTAGGTCGCTGTGTACCAGCTGGCCGTCACGCTCCTGGTAAAACGCGACTGAGCGCACGTGATAGGCGTGGGGCAGGTGGACGTTCAGTGCCATCTGCTGCCGGGTTTGATTGTCCAGCGGGATGCGAAACCAGGTAACCCGAGCATTGGTGCCCAGTGTTGTGGTGCTGCTGGTCTCTTTGAAGGACTGCTGGCGCACGTCTTCGAAGCCAAGGGTTTGGCTCTCGTCGATGTAATAGCCGATTCGGAAGGAGGTCAGATTGACCTCTGGTGATTGCAGCGTGACGCGCGGTTCAGCCAGCGCCACGCCGCTGAACACGAGCAGCACAAGCATGAGTATCGGCAAGGTACGGCTTAACCCCATTGGTGATCATCCCTGTCTGTCTGGGTCAGCCCTTCATAGGCCTAACGCAGAGCAGTTTAATGTAGCTGCAAAACTGGACCAAGTGTTCAGTTTTTATCGGTGTCCTGCTCGTGTGGTCTATCTGCGTTGGGGCGCAGCCAGGCAAAGGCGCGGCGTAGAAAAGCATCGCAGTGGTCGGTGATCAATATGCCGTGCGCCATGACGATACGCTTCGGTTGCCAGGCCAGAATCTGTTCCAGGTTAGCTCGGGCTTCGCTGTGGTGACGGCGAAAGCTGAGGCGCCAATCCAGCGGCATGCCGCCCTTGGGCGCAACAATGCCTGCAAGACGGGCCAACCCGCGCTGCACGGGGTTGAACTGCGCAGGATTAATGTTCTCGATCAGGTCGGTGACAATCAGGGTGGCCGAGCTGCGATGCAGAAAGACGCACTCGGTCATAGCGGGGGAACCGGTGAACAGGCATTGGTCAATCGCCTCGCGCCAGGGGCCGTCAGTGCCCTTCAGTGTGCCGCTGAAATGCAGGTCCGGGCGCTTTTTCTGCACCTCTTGAGTGCCCCATAGTTCAGCGTCTGGCCAGGCCTGTTGCCAGTCGGTAACAAAGAGGTGGTGCAGGTGGTTGGGCGCGATCAACCAACGGACATGCCCCAGGGCGGTGACCTGTGTGCGCAGTTCTTCGGTCAGGCGAATCGGGCTATGCACCCACAGGTTGCCATCGTCCAGCCGAATGATGGTCATCCGGGTGCTGTAGGGCAGGGTAAAAAAGGAGACGGTGTCGCCGTCTGCCAGCCACAGGTTCGAACATAACTGCTTCACTGGTCGCGCGTCTTCGTATGGATCTCAGGCTTGCAGATCGGCTGGTTGCCTGTGAAAAAAGGGTTGGGTCGAGACTGTCCGCTGAGCTTCCACTGCAGGATCTTGAACAGCAGCTTGCGCACATAGCCCTTGGCGGGCGCAGAACGCACCAGGTCGCGGGGAATGTCTCCGGTTGCGCCTGCCAGGTTGACCCGAGCACGTACCGGCCCGGTCTTGTCCTCGGCAGCCGGGTCGCTGATGAAGGTATGAATCAGCCCAACCAGCGGCATTCGTGGCGCGAGCGTATTGGCAATGGGTGTGTTGCAGCAGCCCGCGTACCAGCGGTACAGGCCCTTTTCACTGAGGCGCAGGCAGCGTACCTGCTCAAGACCACGGTGAATCTGTACCCGTGCTGCCGGCAGCTGGTAGATATCGGTGCCGCCATAGGCGTCGAGCGTGGCCTGCGCTGCTGCGATGGCCTGCGCAAAGGACTGGCAGTCCTTGCAGTAGCAGACCACGCGGGTGCCGTGATGAGGGTATACCTTGATTGCTCGGCCGCTGATGGTGCCGCAGCGACAAGCCAGAGCCAGATTGTCCATAAATACGTCTCCAGCGCTGCTAGCGCAGAGGCGCCCCCGCCGCGCTATGTCGGGTGGCGCTCAAGTTGATTGTCAGCTGATCAGAGGGCTGCGTGGTGAGCTGAGGTACTGGGTTGCCGCAGCAATCTGCATCGGTTTGCTGAACAGGTACCCCTGAAACACGTCGCACTCCATACCGGTCAGAATCTGTTGTTGTTCCCGTGTTTCCACGCCCTCGGCCACCACCGCCAACCCCAGCTTGTGGGCCAGAGCAATGATGCCGGCACACAGGTCGGCCTCACGCGGGTCGCTGGCGATCTGCTGGATGAAACTGCGGTCCAGCTTGATCTTGTTGACCGGCAAACGCTTGAGGTAGGCCATGGATGAATAACCGGTACCAAAGTCATCAATCGACAAGGTCACGCCCAAATCCCGCAGCGCCTGCAGGTGCGCAATGGCCTGTTCCGGATCGTTGAGCATCATCGACTCGGTGACCTCCATGTGCAGCATGCCAGGGCGGATGGCGTAGGCATCAATCAGTGTAGCAACTCGCTCTATCAGCGAGGGGTGGGATAGCTGCGCAGGCGACAGATTGACCGCAATGGACACCAGCATGCCATCACGGGCCCAGGCCGCCATTTGCCGGCAGGCCTGTTCAATGACCCAGTCGCCCATCTCGACTATCAGCCCCAACTGCTCGGCGAGCGGGATAAAACGGTCAGGCGGGATCAGGCCGTGGTTCGGCCGATTCCAGCGAATCAGCGCCTCGACGCCGGTAATGCGCCCGTCGCTGGCAGCGACCTTGGGTTGGTAATACAGCTCGAACTGATGCGCAGTCAGTGCCGCGCGCAGGTCGTGTTCAAGATCCAGCCGCTCGGTGGCGGCCTGGCTGAGTGAACTGGAGTAGAAAGTCCAGCGATTGCGGCCTTGCTCCTTGGCGTGATACATGGCGGATTCGGCATTGGCGAGCAGGGCCTGCGCAGTGCGGCCATCGTTGGGAAACAAGCCGATGCCCAGACTGGCGGTGAGGTGACAGGGCTGGTCATTCAGACGGTACGGCTCGTTGAGCAGGAGGCGAAGGTGTTCGGCGAGGACGGCCGTCTCTTCTGGCCCTTTGATCTGCGCCAACAGCACCACAAAGGTGTTGCCGCCAACACGTGCCAGTTGTCCCTGCAACCAGCTGGCGGTTTCCAGCCGCAGCGCAGCCTGGCGCAGCACCTCATCACCGGCGCTTTGGCCCAGGCTGTTGTTCAGGTACTTGAACTGGTCCAGGTTGATGGTGATCAGCGCTGGCCCAGCCTGGCGGTCAGAATTGGCCTTTATCTGCCAGGTGAGCGCCTCCTCCAGCCCGGTTCGATTGAGCAGGCCGGTCAGCGTATCTACGGTGCGCGCCTGCTCTGCGTCGCGGCGCAAGGCGAGCAGCTCGGTAATGTCCGACGAAAAGCCGATCAGCGCACGGGGGTGGCCCGGCAGGCGAATGGGCATCTTGATCGACCAGAAGTGACGATGGGCTCCCGAGCTGTCCACCAACAGCTCCTCGCAAGCCCGGCGCTGTTGGGAGTCCAGTACGTCCCGATCCAGTGTCATCAGCCGCCGGGCGACATCCGGGCTGTGCACATCCAGGTCGGTCAGTCCGATCACGTCTCTCTGCTCGCGCCCAAGCAGGGATATTACCTGCTGATTAGCGTACAGATAGGTGCCATCAAAGTCCTTGACGTAGATGTAGGCGTCGACGTTGGACAAGATGGTATTGAGCAACTGGTTATGGCGGATGGCGTCTGAGGTGTGGCGAACGTCATCGCCCAGCTGGGAGGAGATTCCGGTCAAGCCGACAATTTCGTTGCGAGGCCCCAGAATCGGCACCTTGATGGTCCAGAACAGCCGCGGTTCGGTTTCGTGCAACAGCAGAATCTGCTCTTCTTCATGCAGCTCTGCGCCACGTTCCAGCACTTCACGGTCATTGCGAATCAGCGAGTCTGAATGAGCAATGTCCATAAAGTCGGCGTCGGTTTTGCCGAGGATGTAGTCAAGCGGTCGGCTAAACAGCTCACATATTGCCTTGTTGGCATACAGGTAGGCGCCATTGCGATCCTTTGCGTATACGTAGGCTCCGACTGAGTCAAACAGGGAGCGCAGCGTTGTGCTGGTTGATTCGGTGATACTGCGGTCTACTGCCATTGGCTGTTCCCTACCATTGCCTGGGCCGCTGATGAGCTTATGAAATATGACAAAGATCGGCTGCGCGAGCAAAGCCGACTGCGATGATACCCTTTCATTCGCGCATTCAATGGCGCATACGTACCCATCGAATGATGTGCGCTGCGTGTTTCAGGCCGGCGAATTTGTGATGTAGGGCTCGTTGGCCCTGAGGTATGCTGCGAGAAGAACATGATGATGCTGGCAGGGGGCTATATTGCAGAACAGGGACTGGCAGACTCGCTGCGCTCATGCGCTGGCGAGCATTGATCGCAAGGCTTTCATTCTCAGTGATGGGCAACGGCGGGTCGCCGGTCGCGGCATCCCTCCGCTCAAGACGGTAGAGCAGATTTTGCAAGCCTGTCGGATCGGCCCCGGGGCTCGGGTACTGCACTTGGGCTCCGGTTCGGGCTACCTGACAGCGATACTGGCCGTGTTGGCCAAAGAAGTCATCGCCGTGGAGCGGCTGCAGAGCCTGGCCGAATTCTCACGCACCGCGCTGGCTGCCCAGGGGTTGCATAACGTGACAGTGCGCTGCGCTGACGCCGCATCAGGGGCAGCCGACATGGCGCCCTTTGATCTGATTGTGGTATCCACCCCCAAGATCAAGACCCGCGAACCTCTGTGGGATCAATTGACCCTGCGCGGTGAGTTCCTTTGTGTCGAGATTGGCGAGGCGTCGCGGCAGCTGCTGGTCAAGTACATAAACCGGGGCAACAAACGCATCGCGCGCAGCGAGCACGGGTATATCGAGTTTGTTCCGGCGGGTGATGACATCTACGTCGAGCTGGGATTTGTCTCCCCCGAGATGTTGAACGAGGCGCGCGCTCGTGCGGGTCGCAACCGCACCCTAGTGGTCGATGAAATCGCGCGTCTGCAGAACATCGACGCGCAAAAGCTGTATCGCGCGCTGTCGGATCAATACGGTCTGCCGCTGCTCAGCGCCAACGAGGTCATGGCGCAGATTGACCCCACGCTGCACGGCAACCTGTCGCGCGCCTACCTCAGCCACGAGCACATCATCCCGATCCATGCGGATAAATCCAGCGTAACCGTCGCCTGCCGGGATCCGAACGCACCGATGGACGAGGTGCAACAGTTGTTTCCAGGTCTGAAGATCAACCGCGTACTGGTCACGCCGGTTGATTATCGACGCATCTGGGGAGCGCTGGAGCGCGGTGAGAAGGGCGTGCGCAAAGCCGATGACAAGGCGCCAGGCAAAGCTGCAGATCTGCTGACGTCGGAAGCGCCACACAGTGACGCTCGCCTGGTCAACCTGTACGAGGCGCTGCTGCTGGATGCGGTGGCCGATCGCGCCAGTGACATCCATCTGGAGCGCTACGGCGCCAATATCCGGGTACGCCTGCGGGTCGATGGCGAGCTGCGTGATCTGGATCATTACTACATCACGCCGGCCGAATATGCCGGTCTGATCAATGTGGTCAAGCTGCGCTCGGAGCTGAATATCGCCGAACGCCGACTACCCCAGGGCGGCCGCTCGCAGGCACGGGTGGGCAACACCCACTATGACCTGCGCGTTCAGGTACAACCGTCGCTGCATGGCGAGCATGTGGTCATTCGCCTGTTGCCGCAAAACTCGTCGCTGATCAGCATCGAACAGCTGGGCATGCAGGAGCATATTGCCAACGCGTACCGCCGTTTGCTGCGAAACCCGGCGGGTTTGGTGCTGGTGGTGGGGCCAACGGGCTCTGGCAAAACCACCACGCTGAATGCCGGGCTGCAGCTGCTGGCTGAGGACACCACGCGCAAGGTCATCACGGTCGAAGATCCGATCGAATACTCCATCGACAACATCCAGCAGACGCGCGTACGGCCGGACATCGGCTTCAGCTTTGCCGATGCCATGCGCTCGTTCGTCCGCCAGGACCCGGATGTGATTCTGGTCGGCGAAATCCGTGACCATGAAACCGCGCAGGAAGCGATCCGTGCTTCCCAGACCGGCCATGTGGTGCTCTCAACGCTGCACTGCAACGATGCGGTCGATGCGGTGCAGCGCCTGTTCGACCTGAACGTGCACCCGAATTCGCTGGCCAGCGAGTTGCTGGCTGTGATCGCCCAGCGCCTGGCCAAGCGGGTTTGCGAGCACTGCAAAGTGGAGGATGAGCCAGACCCGGACATCCTCAAGGAGCTGTTTCCCAAAGCCGCTCCCAAGGGCTTTCGCTGCTTCCGGGGCAAGGGCTGCCCGCAATGTAACGGCACTGGCACCAAGGGGCGAGTAGGGGTGATTGAATTCCTGCAATTCAACGGTGAGCTGCGCAATGCCGTCTCCCGACGCACGCCGGTGGGCGAACTGCGTGCGCTGGCGCTCGACTCGGGCTTGTACACCATGCGTGACAGCGCGCTGGATCACGTTATTCAGGGCAATATCCCGCTAAGCGAGCTGCCGCGAATTCTGCCGCAGGAGCGCATGGCACCGGAAAAACGCGGCCAATGGAAGGGCTGAGGAGAATGGGTATGAAAGATAAGGCCATCCAGCGGCCCGCCGCAGAAGATCGCTTTCAGGATCAACTGGTAAAACTTCAGCAGTGGGATGACGGCCCGGTGCCGCCCGGTTGGCTGCTGTCGCCCACGGCTATCGAGCACTTTGTGTTGGGTAACGATGCACTCGGCATTGAGCGCAAGTTCGTCGCGCCACGTGAGATGGTCAGCCGGGTTATCGTCTCGCTGGCGACCAACCGCGGCGCCATGCTGATCGGCGAGCCGGGTACCGCCAAGTCATGGTTGTCCGAACTCATCGCCTGCGGCGTATCCGGGCAGTCGCGCCTGACCATACAGGGGGGCACTATCTCGCATTACCGCCAACTGATTTATGACTGGAACACCAGTCTGCTCGACAAACTGGGCCCCTGCCGCGAAGCGTTGATACCCGGTGCGCTGTTTATCGGCATGGAGCAGGGCAAGCTGGTGCGCTTTGAAGAGCTCGCCCGTTGCCCGCAGCTGGTGCAGGACGCGCTATTGTCAATTCTGTCCGAGCGGCAGCTGCAGATACCCGAGTTGGCGGGGGAAGACGGCGTGCTCTATGCGCGTGAAGGCTTCAATGTGATTGCGACATCCAACTCGCTCGACCGCGGTCTGTTCGACATGAGCGCAGCGCTGAAGCGCCGGCTCAACTTTGAAACCATCGAGCCCATCGATGATCTCGATGCCGAACTGGATATTGTGCAGCGCGAATCCAGCTTGCTGGCGCGTCAGTCAGGCGTGGAGATGGCTGCCGAGCCGGCCATTCTGGAGATGCTGGTAACGGTGTTTCACGAACTGCGCAACGGCCAGACGCTCAGTGGCCGCAGCACCGACCGACTGGCCGCCGCGGTGATGTCGACTGCCGAGGCGGTGGCTGTGGCTCACGCGCTGATGGTATACGCCTGGTATTACCGCGGCGGCAAGATGGCGCCGGAAGACCTGCTGCACTTCATTATCGGTGCGGCGCTGAAAGATAACCCGCAGGACCGTCGTCGGGTACGTCATTACTTCGATACTGAAGTCAGCGGCAAGCAGGGTGAGCACTGGCAGCAGCTGTATCAACAGCGCCATTTGCTCGATTAAGCGATTAACCGATCTCTGCGTGCCGGTACGAGCAGGATCCAGCGGGGGAGGCGGTCACCGGCAGGGCACGGTGACCGTTCACGGAATCAGGCCAACTGTGCCCAAAGATCGTACTCGTCGGCGTCGGTTACCACGACGGTGACCATATCGCCCGGTTTGAGGTCTTCGTCGGTATCGAGGTAAACGTTGCCGTCGATTTCCGGCGCGTCTGCCATCGAACGGCCGATTGGGCCTTCTTCGTCCACTTCGTCGATGATGACCTGGATGGTCTGGCCGATCTTCTGCTGCAGGCGCGCGGTGGAAATCGCCTGCTGGTGCGCCATGAAGCGCTCCCAGCGATCCTGTTGCACGTCTTCCGGGATCGCCTCAAGGCCCAGGTCGTTGGCCGGTGCGCCCTCAACCGGGGAGTACTTGAAGCAGCCAACGCGGTCGAGCTGCGCTTCGGTCAGCCAGTCGAGCAGGTACTGGAAGTCTTCCTCGGTTTCGCCCGGGAAGCCGACGATAAAGGTCGAGCGGATGGTCAGCTCAGGGCAGATCTCGCGCCATTTCTTGATGCGGGCAAGGGTCTTGTCTTCAAACGCCGGGCGCTTCATGGCCTTGAGCACGTTCGGGCTGGCGTGCTGGAACGGGATGTCCAGATACGGCAGGATCTTGCCTTCGGCCATCAGCGGGATCAGCTCGTCCACGTGCGGGTAGGGGTAGACGTAGTGCAGACGCACCCAAATACCCAGTTCACTGAGCGCTTCGCACATCTCGGTCATGCGCGACTTGACCGGGCGGCCGTTCCAGAAGCCGGTGCGGTATTTGATGTCGACGCCGTAGGCGCTGGTGTCCTGGGAGATGACCAGCACTTCCTTCACGCCGGCCTTGGCCAGGCGCTCGGCTTCGCTCAGCACCTCACCCACCGGGCGGCTGACCAGCTTGCCACGCATCGACGGAATGATGCAGAAGCTGCAGCTGTGGTTGCAGCCCTCGGAAATTTTCAGATAGGCGTAGTGACGTGGCGTCAGCTTGACGCCCTGTGGCGGCACCAGATCGATCAGCGGGTTGTGATCCTGCTTGGGTGGTACTACCTCATGAACAGCACTGACCACCTGCTCGTACTGCTGTGGGCCGGTGACGGCGAGCACGCTCGGGTGCACCTCACGGATCGCGCTTTCTTCAACACCCATGCAGCCGGTGACGATCACACGGCCGTTCTCGGCGATGGCTTCGCCAATGGCATCCAGCGATTCAGCCTTGGCGGTATCGATAAATCCGCAGGTGTTGACCACCACAACGTCGGCGTCTTCGTAGGTGGGTACCACCTGATAACCTTCGGTGCGCAGCTGGGTCAGGATGCGCTCGGAATCAACCAGCGCTTTCGGACACCCGAGCGATACGAATCCTATACGTGGTACTGTTGAGTTAGTTTTGTTCATCAGGGATCACGGAATGAGCAGCGGGAAAAGGGCGCGAGTATACAGTTACCTTCGGTTCTCTGACAGCCGTCAGGCGACGGGCAGTAGTGCTGATCGCCAGCTGGAGTATGCGCGGCGCTGGGCGTTGGAGCATGAGCTGGAGCTGGATTCCGCGCTGTCGATGCGTGATGAGGGCTTGTCGGCTTACCACCAGCGGCACATCAAGCAGGGCGCGCTGGGTGTGTTTCTGGCGGCGGTGAGTGAGGGGCGGATTGAGCCGGGGTCTGTGTTGGTGGTTGAGGGGTTGGACCGGCTAAGCCGGGCTGAGCCCATTTTGGCGCAGGCGCAGTTGGCGCAGATTATCAACGCTGGCATCACGGTAGTTACGGCCAGTGACGGGCGCGCCTATAACCGCGAAACGCTCAAGGCGTCGCCCATGGACCTGGTGTATAGCCTGCTGGTGATGATCCGCGCGCATGAAGAGTCGGACACCAAAAGCAAGCGGGTGCGGGCCGCGATTCGCCGGCAGTGTGAGCAGTGGCAGGCGGGGAGTTATCGCGGGCTGATCCGCAACGGGAAGGATCCGCACTGGCTGAGCTGGAATGGCGAGCGCTGGGAGCTGGTGCCCGATATTGCCGAGGGCGTGCTGGCAGCTGTTGAGCTGTTTGAGTCTGGCCTGGGTGCTACGCGGGTGCTGCGCGAGCTGGAGCGGCGCGGGCTGCGCTTTACCCGTGGTGCCGCTGCCGGTGCGCAGCTGTATAAAACCGTGCGCCTGGCGCCGCTGGTGGGTGACAAGATCCTGCGGGTGGATGGTGAGACGTACGCCCTGCAGGGCTATTACCCTGCGTTGCTGGAGCGCGATCGCTTTGAGCGGTTGCAGGCGCTGGTCAACAAGCGGCAGCAGCTGAAGGGGCGGGGCGATATCGTCAGCGTGATCAGTGGCAGCGGCATTGCGCGCTGTGGCTACTGTGGCGCGGCGCTGGCGGCGCAGAACATGATGCACCGGCGGCGGGCTGATGGGTCGATATCGGACGGGCATCGGCGGCTGATCTGCTCCAGTTATTCCCACACCCGGGCCTGTCATGCGGGCAGCTGTTCTGTGGTGCCGGTTGAGCGGGCGCTGATGCGCTACTGCTCGGACCAGATGAACCTGTCAGCTTTGCTGCAAGGCAGCGGGCGTGCCGATCAGGCCCGCGCGCGGGTGGCCACCGTGCGTGCCGAGCTGGCCGCAACTGAACGCCAGCTGGAGAAACTGACCGAGGCCCTGATGCTGGATGACGGGCCAACCCCCATTGTGTTTGTGCGCAAGGCGCGTGAGCTGGAGCAGCAGCTGGCCGGCCAGCGGCAGGCTGTGGCAGATGCTGAGCATGAGCTGGCGGCGGTGGCATCCGTAAGTGAGCCGGCGTTGGCCGAGGCCTGGGCGGCGCTGGTGGATGGGGTGGAAGCGCTGGACAGTGACGCCCGGCTCAAAGCACGCCAGCTGGTCATGGATACGTTTGAAAGGGTGGTGCTGTACACCAAGGGCGTAGACGCCGACAGCAGTAAAGAAATGGACCTGCTGTTGGCGCCCAAGGGCGGGGCGCCCCGGCTGCTGCGGATTAACCGCAGAACCGGGGAATGGCGGCAGGGTGTTGAGTTCCGCGGCTAAGCCGCTGCGTCTTTTTTGATGGGCTCTGCGGGCTTGCTGAGTACTCGCAGGTGCCCCTCACCGCGCCAGAAGTTCTGCTGAGCCTGGATGCACACCGCCCACGCCTGCTGGGCCACCTGCGGGCCTGCCTCTACGATGTTGCCGGCATCGTCTACCACCGCCAGCCTGGCTGGCCTCCCGTCTGCGGTTGTGACGGTGAACCCCTCTGATATGGTCGCGCTGATGCTGCTGGCCAGCAGTTCGCCTGCTTTCGGGTTGATCATCGCCGCTTCCCCTTCTTCTTATGCCCGCCCCGCGAGAACGCGTCCCACGTGACCTGCGTTGCTACGTTGCCCACTTCATCGCCCAGCCGCTCGATCATCTTGTCCATTACGGCCAGCAGCTCGGGGATGGTGATGGGCTGGGTGACTGTGGTGTTTTCAATGTGGGTTGCCCCGTCTGGGGTCTTGATCAGGTAGTTCACCCGCCAGCGGGTTGGCTTTTTCGGGCGCGTTCCGCGTTCGATGTAGCCAGGCTCTGGCAGGTTGGTGCAGCGGTGTAGGTGGCAGGTCATGCTGTTGCCTCCTTTGCCGTGCTGGCCGGTGCGATCAGTGGCAGTTGCTCGAGCGCTCTGGCGGTATAGCCAGCGCCCCAGCAGGCCAAGCCCTGCAGACCGCAGCGCGGGGTGCTGATGGGGTTGAAATTGCACGGTAGGCCATGGGCGCGGCACCAGCCGCCATGCCGGTGGCTGCAGGTGTTGCATGGCGCGTCTGGGGTGGCCCAGAACCGCGCGGTGCTGGTGTGGCCGGCTGTGCGGCTCAGTCGTAGCCAATGAGCCCAGCGCTGGCGGCGCAGGGCAGCGGTGGTGCTGGCTGGCAGTAGGTCTTGCCAGCGGATGGCGAGTGTCACGGCGGGTAGTGCTTGGGCTTTGGTCATGCCGCCACCCCCTGCACCAGCTGCTGATCGTGCTCGTTGGCTTTCACCAGCGCGGCCATGGGGTAGGGGCTGACGCTGTTGCCGACCATCTTCACCTGGTCCGACTTGCTGAAGGTGCGTCCGTCGTGGCCGCGGTCGATGATGTAGTTGCTGGGCATGCCTTGGCAGCCGTATAGCTCGCGGGGCTGGAGCATGCGCAGGCCGATATCGATGATGACGTAGGGCGTGCCCTGGTACACCACGGTTACCAGCGCGAGCCGGTCTTTGGTGGTGATGGTGGGCAGTGGCGAGTCAGGCGCTGACAGGTTGTCGGTGCCGTAGTAGCTCATAAGGAACGCGGCAACACGCAGGGCTTTCTCCTCGATCACTTCGGGGGAGAGGGTGCATTCAACCAGCGCATGATGCTGCCCTGCCGCCGTTACCGCCGGCAGCGGCTTATCGACTGCTTGGCTGTCGCAGTTCTGCCGCAGGGTCACCAGGTTGGCGGTGACCAGCTGCTGCTGGCTGGCTTTGCCGACGATGGTGCTGGCTGGCTGGGTGAGCGGGTGGCCGGGGGTGGTGTTGTAGCCGCCGTTCATTTGGGCCATGAAGGCGCAGGCCAGGGCGTGCTTTGCTGCGCCTGCAACGACGGTGCCTAGAGGTTTGCCGATATCCAGCGCGCGGGGCTGCTGGCCTTCGCGTTCGCCGTAACCGGTTTGCACCAGTGTTGGTGAGGCAATCATGAGCTCGCCTCGGTTGGCGCAGGTGATGGTTGGCAGTGGCTGCCGTGCGTCTTGCACGCGGTCTGCCCCTTGATGGGTTGCCGGTGCGATGACAGCAGAGGTCAGCGCAAACGCCCCGCCCTTGGGTTGGCCGGTGATGGTGCGCAGTGGTTCGTCGACGGGGTGTATGCGGTCGCTGCTCCAGTTGGCGATCGGCACGATGAAGGGCTGCGCGCTATCGAGCACAAAGCGGCGGATGCCTTTGGCGATGCGGCGCATGGTGGCGTCGGCCAGCGGGCGTGGGCGGTCGAAGATCGACGGGCAGGGCAGGCTGAAGTCGATGTGATCGGCTGCGGCTGGCCAGCGCTTCTGGCCGCGCTTGGGCTTCTCGAAGTGGGTTGGCTCGGGCCAGCAGATCGGCAGGCCGTCACGGCGGGCGACCAGAAACAGGCGCTCGCGTGTGGTGGCTGCGCCGTAGTCGCAGGCGCGCAGAAGTTGGTGCTCTACCTGGTAACCCAGCCCGCGCAAGTGCTTGAGGAAGGCGCGCCACGTTTTGCCCTTGCGCTTAGGGTCGGGTATCAGGAACTGGTTCTGCACTGGTACCCGCTCGCCCGGTTCTGCCACGCGGTTGATGGCCTTGCCGGTGCGGGGGCAGGTGATGCGGTCTAGCGTGACCACGCGCCCGGTGGCCTTGCAGCGCTTGGCGACCAGTGGCCCCCAGTTGCGGATCTGCTTGACGTTTTCCATCGTTATCATGGCCGGTGCTGCCTGGCCTGCCCACATGGCGATGACCCACGACAGCGAACGGCTTGCGGTGCTGCGCGGTTGCCCGCCTGCTGCCTGGCTGTGGTGGGTGCAGTCGGGCGAAGCGTGCAGGTGTGCCACGCGGCGACCGCCGGTGACCTGGTGCGGCTTCACCTCGTACACGTCGCACGTAAAGTGCTGGGTGTAGGGGTGATTCACGCGGTGCATGCTGATCGCGTTCTCGTTGTGGTTGACCGCGATATCCACCGGTTTGCCGGTCGCCATTTCGGTACCGGTGCTGGCCCCGCCGCCGCCGGCGAACAGGTCTATGCGCAGATCGTTGGCGTAGTTGAGCTGGTATTGGGTGTGGAGGTTCATGGGGTGGCCTCCGCTGCGTAGATCCTGCGCAAGTCATCCATGCTGACAAAGGCCTCGATTGAGTACCCCGACGAAAGCATCTGTTCGGCTTCGCACTGCACCACATTGGCCGTGTAGTAGCGCTTCCCCTCCCTGCCTTTTACTGGATCGTGAATCCACCAATCCCAGTCCTCGGTAATCTCCAGCACTACGCTGTGGTTTTGCGCGACCAGGTTCAGAGACGGGACCGTCAGCAGGTAAGCGCCTGCTGGTTCGATTGCGTCCATGCCGTCAGTCATGAACGCTTTGTAGGGAACCCCAAGCTCTCGCAGCATGTGACCGAAACCGATCTTTGAGGCTCGGTAGTCGTCGTGAAACCGGGTAACCACGTCCGCCACCGGGGTGTTTGACAGCATGGCGATGCATGCGGAAGTGCAGCTGACTGGGCAGGGCTGTTGCTGATGCTTGATTACCATCACCTCGCCCGCCGAATCTGGCTCCGCAGCTGCAGGGCTGCTTTCACGAGGGCAGCCTGCATTGATCCATTCTTGGTCCGAGATGTCACCAGATAGAGGCAGGTACTCCATCTTCCACGTCGGGTGGTAGTTGCCGGCGAAGTCGTCACCGTCGAGTTGCACCTTGAGGTGTGCGTTGCCGGCGCCAACGATTGTGCCTTCGCGCTGGATTGCGTCACCTGAGTAGCGAACGCGGCCATTCAGCACGGCGGGTACCTTGTAGGTTTCGCGGATGTAATCAAGGCTCATGCTGCACCTCCGCTCTGGTGGGCGTCGAGCAGTTCGCGAGCCTGCTTGCGCGCGTCTTCAAGCTCTAACAGGGCGCCATCCATACCGGGGATCAGCGAGCACATGCGGTACGCCTCGCTAGTCAACAGCGCAGCTCGTCGGTCACTCGCACGCTCAAGCCGATGCAGAGCCTCGATCAGCCCCGCCACATCCTGCGCGGGAGGGCTGCCGTGTTCGCGCCTTGCGCGGGTGTTCCAAGCGTCTACGGCGTTCTGCAGCGGTCTCGGCTTTTTGATAGTCAAGCCGCACCCATAGCAATTGACCGTGTCCGACGCGCCGCCAACGTCTAGCGACCCGCAGCAGGGACATTCAGCCAGCGAACCGTCACGGGTATAGCGAAGAGGCGCGCCGGGCGCTGATTCGGTTGTAAGCTGCTGCTCCCCAGTTGCAGCAGCCAGCACGGCCAGCGCCTGGGTTTGCGTTGGCCAGGTCAGGCGCACTTCGGTACCGGGGGCAGCAAACAGCAGGGCTGCTACTTCGTCGTCATCCGGCCCCAGCATCAGGCAGGGCTCAACGGTGACGCCGGGTTGGCCGAGGTGGATGGTCTGGCATAGCGTTGGTGATATGGTGCCCGCCTCGATAGCTGCCTGCTTGGCCAGCGCTTTGCCGCGCTCAACGCCGGTGGTGTAGGCGTCACCCTGCAGGTGGGCGAGCGCAATACCAATACGGCAGTGGGCCGTGAAATGCGCATTGCCGATGGTCTGACGGTCTTCCTGGTGGATGGGGTTCACTGGTCACCTCCGCTTTGCTTGGCGGTACCGTTGAACTCGGCGATCAGGATGTTGATCGGGTTGTCGGGGAACATTTCGACGGGTAGCCGAGTGGCCTGCATTTCACGGATGTGATGGGCCGGGCCGTTCGCCAATGCGTTGAGCACTTGCTTCAGGGCGACCCGTGAGACGGTCACTTGGGTTTCCTGGTTGGCAGCAGCTGAGCACACTGCGGCCAGGTCATCTGGCGCGCCGGCCATGCGGGCGACAGTGACGGCGTAGCGCACTTGCTCGGTGGTGAGTGCCGCGTGCTGCTCGATACCTAGCACGCGGCGGATAGGCTGCCCAATGGGGCATTTGCCGCCTTGGTGGTGGTACAAAATCCAAAGCAGCATGCCCTTATGCATGTGCTCAGCCGGGCAGGCGGGCGCCGCATTGTTCATCGCCGCCTGCACATAGTTGGCCGCGTCCAGCAGCTCCTCCAGCAGGTGTTGCAGCCAGTCATTGAGGGTCAGGTCGTTGCGCTCGGTGGTCAGGTCGTTGCGCTCGGTGGTCACGCCGTACTTCTTGAGGCCGACAAGGGAGCGATCCAGCAGCAGCTGCCGGTTGCGTTCTACGTTCTGGTCAGGTGACTGCATATCAAACCCCCTCTGCGCATTCTTCGCGCATCAGCTGGGTGTCGATCGCCAGCATCTGGTCGCGCAGGTTGTCGATTGTGCGCTGGCGGCGTTCGCGGGCGTCGGGGCCTTCGGGCGGGGTGCGCTGCAGCAGGGCGATGTTGGCCTTGTGCGCCGCATAGGCGGCGTTCAGCTCGTTGTGGGTGCGGATGGCTTGGCCTGTCATGCTGCCTCCTGCGTTGCACGTGCGCGGTTGAGGTCGTCAACGATGCGGAAACCGCTGGAGGCGAGGTTTTTTGCCTCGCGTGATTGCTTGAAGCTGCCTGTTGCGTGCAGGGCGTTTGCTGCCAGGTTCAGCTTCTCGGCCATCCCTCCGATGGTGCTGATGTCGCGCTCGCTGAGCGGGTTGAGCCGGTCGCGCAGGGCCTGCAGTTCTTGCTCATGGTTCAGCTGTTGCTGTTCCAGTGCCTGGGCGGCGTTCTCTCGGCTGCGGAGCAACTGGTGCTTCAGGCTGGCATTCGCGCACTTGAGCTCTGCGTTTTTTTGTCTTGCCAAGGCCTGTCCGGTGCGGAGCGTGCTGACCTCGGCTTGCGGGATGCTGCTGCCGCGCTCGAATGCTCGGTAGGCCCACCAGCACGCGATGGCCAGCAGGACGATCAGGACGACGATGGCGGCGCCCAGGTAGTGAACGGCGGTGAGGGTGGTTGTTGTGGTCATTGGCTGTGTCTCCCTGCGCCCGGCGGCGTTGGCGTGGTAGGCGCGCCGCCGGGCTGGCTGCTGTGGTAGGTGGTTATTGGCCGAGGGCGAAGGTGCCGACGGTGAGTGTGCAAAGCCCGCCAATCTCGGATGTCAGGCGGTCTTTAAACTCCTGCGCCATTTCTTCCTCTTGCTGCTCCTGCATTACCCAGCGCACTTTCAGCAGCGGGGTGTCGCCGGTGATGACGCTTAGGCGCAGGGTGAAGGTGCGCGAGCCAAGCCCGTCATAGGGCGGGGTGGTGAACAGCAGGTCGGCGGGTTGCTGCTCGGCGTGGGCGGCTTCGATGCTGTCCATGCTGCTGCGCGATGCGCCGAAGTTGCTTTCTGTGCTGGTGCGCTCTGCAAGTGCCTTGATGGTGATGCTGCGGATCTTCTGTACCGCCACGGCGACGTTCATGTCTTTGCCGTCGGCGTCTTTCACCTTCAGGAAGTCGTGCCAGTCTTCCATCCACTCGGCCAGCTGGCTTTGCTTGAGCGTTTTGCCGGCAATCTGGCGCAGGGCGTTGAATGCGGCGGTGGGCTTGAGGGTGAGGTTGGCGCTGTCATCGCCGTGGCCGGGCACCGCCAGGGTCCCGAGGTTGAACAGCACCTGGCAGGCCATGGCGTCGGCGTCGACAAAGCCGGCCGGTTTGTCGAGTTGCCCCTGGTGTTTCTCAACGTAGGTGCAGAAGTCGCGGAATGATTGGGTGCTGAGCTGGCCACGGAAGCGGCTGCGCAGCTCTTGCAGATGCTCCAGATTCTTGATGCTGAACTGGTCGGGTACCAGTGCCGTGGGCACGAAGGTATCCAGCGGCTTGCCGTTGGCTACGGTGTGGGTCGCTGTGATCTGGTTGAGGGTTTCTACTGGCAACATTGGGTATTTCCTTGTGGTAGGTGGATTGGTGCTGCTGGCGGTCAGTCGCGGGTGGTGACCGGGGCGTCCTGCTTGTTAAACAGTTGGCCGGTCGGGTTGTCTGCGAACAGCTGCAGGCCTTTCTCAGTAACGAAGAACGGCGTTTCGGTCGCCAGGTCTTCGCGTTTGCTGCCGCGCTTGGTCGGGGTGGTGAATTCCAGTTTGTGGGCAACCTTCACCTGGTGGCTGTCGCCGATCTGGCTCAGGTCCAGCGTAAGGACGACTTTGCCCTTCTTGCTGTGCTCAATTACGTTTGCCGCCACATCGGACAGGGCTTTGCCCATCTGGTTGGCGAGAACGCCGGCGTTCAAACTGGCGATAAACTCGCCCGGGTCTGTCGGTTTCATTGGTGCTTCCTCTGGTTGGTTGCCGCTTAGGCGGCGGTGCGGTGCTGTAGGCGCTCGTCGAGATAGCGGGCGAGTTCCTCCAGCGGTACCACCAGCGGGCTGCGTTTGGATTCGTGCAGCCGCTTGGGTGTGATGTTGACCTCGCCGGATTCGATCAGCCGGCGCAGGTGGCGGTCGGTTTGGATGTGCGGGAAGTGCTCCACCCGCAGCTCCGTGAGTGTGAGATAGGGCAGGCTGTAGCGGCGCTGCAGCTGCTCAAGGGTGGCAGTGGTCATGCGGCCACCTCGGGCAGGTAGCCCACGGCGAGCAGTTCTCGCAGTCCGTCGACGGTTTTGGCCTGCACGGCGTGCATGAGGTGGTGGCCGTCCATGACGGTGAGCTGCAGTTGCTCTTGATCGCGCCCCACAAAACCCACGCTGACGGTGAGCGGGTAGGGGAAGCGGGCCATGCCAATGTGCAGGGCCTCGGCCAGGCGCAGGGCTTGGTCGTCCAGGCGGCGCAGGTGCTCCAGCGCTTCGGCGGCAACGGCTGCCGCCTGTTTGGCATCGACGGCGGTCGGGTGCTTGAGGCGCAGTTGCAGCAGGGCAACGGCGCCAGTGATGCGCTCGACCAGTGGCTGCGGGTTGAGGGGGACTTTGTTGAGGTTGATCACGCGGCCTCCTCAATCTCTACGCCCATCAGGTCGGCGAGCCAGCGCAGGCCTTTCTGGGTGACGTAGGTTTTGCCGTAAGTCTGGCCGTGTCCGTTGTTGATCAGCGGGTTGCCGTTGTGGTGCTTGAGCTTTACGCGCAGGCGACCGGCGTCAACGTCTGACGTGTTATAGGGCAGACAGTGCTGGTCCAGGATTTTGCGGGCCTTGAGGTCTGCGGTCAGGCGCTTGAGGCCGGTGCCGAGCAGCTTGGCTGTGGTGGCCAGGTCGTATTCATGCGTCATGGTTGGCCTCCTGTGTTGCTACGGACCAGCGGCGTTTGTTGTGCTCGCGTGCGTTGTGCGCCAGGGCGTCAAGCCGGTCGGCCTCCTCCTGGTCAATTAGTCCGAGGAAAAAGGCCATGTTGATCTGGCCTCCGGCGTACCCGATGTCGTAATCCGCTGCGCACCGGTACCGCACGCCATCAAGCGCGTTACGGATATGCCACCGTGCGACTTCTCGCTGTTCTTCCCGGCTCACGCTGCACACTCCAGCCGGCCATTGGCGCAGTCTTCAATCCAGCGCTGGGCGCGGCGTTTGAGGGTGGTTTCGGCTTGCTTGGCTGGCAGCGAGGTGCTGTTGACGGTGCCATGGGCGCGCAGGGTGAGGCTGATGCGATCGCCCTGGCGCTCGGTGGTCAGCAAGGCGCGGATGCGCTCGCCGGTATGGCGCTGCAGCACGGTAAGGAAGCTGCCGGGGCTTTTGAGCTGGTGGGCCAGCAGCTGCTGGCTGACGGCGGTGAGGCGAATCATGCTGCGTCACCCCCGTTCCAGGGGCCGCAGTTGTCGACCGGCTGAGCAGGGCGCAGCGCTGCGCCGGCGCGATTACCACCGACAACGATGGCAAGGCCGGTGCGCTTGATGATGGCTGCGATGGTGGCCGGGTTAGTGGCCGCTGTGGGGTGCAGGTAGACCCTGCAGGGTGTTGATGGCTGTGTCCGCATGGTGTTGTACCCGTGTGGTAGGTGGGTTCAACACGATAATGCTCTGATGAATTAACTAAATCAATACCTAGTTGTATTAATTTTCATGAATGCATTGTTACCGGCGCTTATTCCATGAGCCGGTGACTACGCCGCATATAGAGGTGCCTTCAGGCACTTCGATGATCCGGTTGGCCATGTCGGGGTTGAGGGCGATCAGGTAGTCGCCCTCTGGTGTGCTGTTGTAGCGCTTGAATGTGGTCTTGCCCTCTGGGGTGCGGACAACCACGTCATCGCCGTGCCGGGCCTCTATATCTGGGTCGACCAGGATGATCTCTCCGTCACGGTATTCTGGCAGCATGCTTGGCCCGCTGACGCGCAGGCAGAATGCTTTGCTGCTGTGCGGGAAGGGGCAGTCAAGCCAATCCTCCGCGTCGCCCGGGGCGTAAAGGTCAATGGCTTCGCACAGTTCGCTGGCTCTGACCCACGATATCAGCGGTACGCGGCCTTTGATGCGTGGGCCATCGGTGACGTTGTCTGGTAGGAGATACTGCGCGGGGTGCTCGCTAACAACCTGACGCTCGCCGATGCCCAGCGCGGTGGCAATCTTGACGATGTTGCTGATGCGGGGGTCATCAGAGTGGCCGTTGATGATGCGGTGGACCGTGGGTTGTGACATGCCCGCTTTGGCGGCCAGCTGAGCCTCTGACCAGCCCAGTTCTTCCATTCTGTTTTTAAAGGCTGCCCAAGTGGCTGGCCCAGGTAGATATAGGTTCATTCGCTGGCCGCTATTCTTCAATGTATTAACGAAATTGTATTGCAGCCTTTGATTCAGTCGGGTATTGTCGCTTCAATACCTAACTGAATGGGTTTTGTCATGAACATCTCGCAGATGCTGAAAGCCTTGACTGACGGCGGCATGTCTCAAAACGAGATTGCGAAAGCCATTGGCGTCAGCCAGCCAACCATCCATCGCGCCCTCAAGGGCAGCCCGATGCTGTATGAGTCCGGCAAGCGTATTGAGCAGCTGTATGCCGAGCGCGTTGCTGGGCCAGCTGCACAAGCCGCTGCCGCCTGAGAATCACAACCCGCCGGGGACACAGCCAAGGAACACGCGGCGGGAGCCGGTAGCGGGAGCCTCACCAGCAGACCGCTACCGGCATAGAGCAAGGACCGAGGCCAGCCGCAGTGCGACTGGCTAAAAAGGTGTCAGAGCCAAGGGACCACCTACCACGGAAGACCCAAGGCTCTGACGGGTTGGTGAGCAGCTACCACACCGCTCACCGCACAACAGCCAGCCCCGGACACAGCCAGTGTTCAGAGGGCTAAGCTGCTGTAGCCCAATGGTATGCGCCCCGGCGCCCATTGGCTACGGCGATAAAGGGGAAATAAAACCTATGAGCCGTAAAGACCTGCTGCCGGACGCTGGTCCGGTACTGTCGATCAGGGCTGCGCTGTATCGCGCGTGCCGTGATGCAAAGGGCGGTATTACCGCCGTGGCCCTTGAAATGGGCATTGACCCAGACGCCCTGCACAAAACCCTCAACCCAAACAACCGCCGGCCAATCGCGCCGGAGTGGATCGAGGACATTCTGACCCACACGCAAGACCCTCGCCTGGCTGCCGCACTGGTGCGCAGTGCTGGAGCCGTTGCGTTCACCCCTCAGCCAGTGCCCGCCACTAAACCTGCGCTCAAGGCCTTGGGCAAGATGCTTGAGGAAGAGGGCAAGTTTGTGGGCAGCCTGCATGCCGGTGCCGATGACGGGCGCTGGGAGGCGCATGAGGTGGCCGACCTGGAGTACCACGCCAACCAGCTGATCAGCCAGGTGCTGGGCATTGTTGCTGGTGCGCGGCTGGCGATGGAAGACGCGGAGGGCGCAGACCATGGCTGATGCTTGCGACTTGGGCAGCGACCGCGCCCAGCAGATGCTCGATGATGCCTTGGAGCATCGCCGCTATCAGGCCAGCCGCCTGGCCCTCGATAACCCCTACTGCATGGACTGTGGCGAGGCCATACCCCTGAAACGCCGTGAGGCCCTGCCGGGCGTTGAGTGCTGCGTGGATTGTCAGGCGATCCGGGAGCATAAGGGGGTGGGCCGTGGGTGATAAGACAGGTATCGAATGGACTGACGCCACCTGGAACCCGATCCGCGGCTGCTCGCGTGTGAGTGAGGGTTGCCGCAACTGTTACGCCGAGGGCGTGGCGAAGCGTTTCAGCGGGCCGGGTATGCCGTATGAGGGGCTGATCGCCAAGGGTGGGCAGTGGAATGGCAAGGTGGCTGTGGTTGGCTCGGCGATTGGCCTGCCGCTGCGCTGGGTGAAGCCTCGACGCATCTTTGTGAACTCAATGAGTGACCTGTTTCACGACAGCGTGCCGTTTGAGGTGATAGCCGAGATTTTCGCCATCATGGCCGTGACCACGCGGCACACGTACCAGATCCTGACCAAGCGGCCAGAGCGCATGCTGGCGTTCTTTGAGTGGGCCTGCGATGGGGAAGACTACCCGTACAAGATAAGCGAGGCATGGCCCTCTGGCCTGCCGTGGGAGCCGGCCACCGGCGGGCGTGGCGGTTACGATAACTGCGGACCCGGTTGGCCTTATGAAAACGTATGGCTCGGAGTGAGCGTTGAGGATCAGGCAACAGCCGAGGCGCGGATTCCGCTGCTGCTTAAGGCGCCCGCCGCTGTGCGCTGGATATCTGCGGAGCCGCTGCTCGGGCCAATCAGCTTTTCGGGCATGTGGGTGGAGTTTGACCACGCTGCGGTTCATCAGAATGCGCTCGAAGCGCTTGATTGGGTAGTGGTTGGCGGTGAGTCTGGAGCGCACGCAAGGCCGATGCACCCTGACTGGCCGCGTACTCTGCGTGATGAATGTGCTGCCGCTGAGGTGCCCTTTTTGTTCAAGCAATGGGGCGAGTGGTCGCCGCGTGGGCCGTCAGCCTTGGGTTATGAGCCTTTGGAAGGTGTGCCCCGCGTGCGTCTGACGGACTTGGGCGAGGACGGCAGTGCCCTGGGTGCCGAGGGTGACAATCAGGCGTGGATGCAGCGCATTGGGAAGAAGGCGGCAGGCCGTTTGTTGGATGGTGTGCTGCATGATGGTTATCCGGGGGAGCGGCTGCATGACTGACAAGCGAGAGGCCCCGATCAGCTCTTGGGCGCGGCGGTATATCGATGCATTTGGCCTTGCGCTGGTGTCGATCGATCCGGGCGAAAAGGCCCCCAAGGGGCATGGCTGGAACCAGCCGGGTGGTTACCTGACAGACGCTGCTGCCGCCGAGGTGTTTTGGCAGCGTAACCCGAATAACAACATGGGCGTTGTGCTCGGCCCCAGCCGGGTATGCTCGCTGGACGTGGATGATGTGGAGTGGACGCGGCATGCGCTGCGCGAGCTGCTGGGTGTTGACCTGGATGCTATGGCAGACAGCAACCCTACGGTGGTGGGCAACCCGCTGCGGTTCCGGGTGCTGTTCCGCGTGCCGGATGGGGTGGAGCTAGGCCGGCACTCACTGACGTGGCCGCATCAGGATGACCCGGACGGCTCCAAGTTTAAGGGGCTGATGGCCGCTGCCAAGGCGGCGAAAGAAGAGGGCGATGAGGCAGCAGCAGCAGAGGCTCGCGCTGAGGCGGACAAGATCAAACGATTCACGGTATTTGAGCTGCGCGCAGGGCTGGTGCAGGACGTGCTGCCGCCGTCGATCCACCCCGGTACCGGCAAGCCCTACACCTGGCGCACTGCGCCGGATGCTGACGCGGGCCTGCCGGTGTTGCCGCAGGCGCTGCTGGCGGTGTGGTTGAACTGGGAGGCATTCAAGCGTGATGCGGTTGCGGCCTGCCCGTGGGCGCCCAAGCCTGCTCAGGTGGTGAGGCATCCAACACGGCCCGCTGCGCCGCCGTCGGGCGGTGGGGATGTGATCGAGCAGTTTAACCGGGCGCACGATGTGGAGAGCCTGCTGGCTGCGCACGGGTATGAGCGGCGGGGCAACAAGTGGTTGGCACCGTGCAGCTCCAGCGGGCTGCCTGGTGTGGCGGTGACGGATGGCCGGGTGTACTCGCATCATGCGTCAGACCCGCTGTGTAACGATCACATGAATGACGCTTTTGATGTGTTCCGCATTCTTGAGCATGACGGCGATGCGAAGGCGGCGACCAAGGCGGCGGCCAAGCTGCTTGGGTTGGATAGCCGACCCCAGCGGCAGGCCACGACTGCTGTGCGTGATGATGCGCCGCCTTTGGGTGATGATCTCCCCGGCGCCCCCTCTGGTGCGTGCGATGCACTGGCCGATGCTGAAAGCCCGCCCCCAGAGCTCGCGCACACGCACGCCGGGGGCGAGGGGGTGTTCAGGATTGGTGAGCAGGAGCTGCTGCTGGATTTTGTGCTGATCTACGGCACTGACTTGGTGTGGGACTGCAACCGACGGCGCATGGTGAAGATGACGGCGCTGCGGGAGGTGGTTGGGCGTGAGCGCATCAAGCTGTGGCAGGAGAGCCAGCACCGGCGGGTGGCGGAAGATGTGGTGTTTGACCCGACCCTTGGGTGCTCGCCGACCATGCTGAACCTGTATGACGGCTTCAAGATGACGCCAGACCCGCGCGCGCGTTCTGGTTGCGAGCTGATCCTGGCGCACCTGTGGCGGCTGTGCGGGTACCGACAGGACGAGTACAACTTTTTGCTGCGCTGGATTGCTTACCCGCTGCAGAACCCCGGTGCGAAGATGCACAGCTCGGTGGTGATGTTTGGCGCGGAGGGACCGGGTAAGAGCTTGGTGTGGGAGAAGGTGGTTAAGCGTATCTATGGCGATTACGGCGTGACGATCGGCCAGGCCCAGCTGGAGAGCCAGTTTACCGGCTGGCAGTCGCGCAAGCTGTTTGCACTGGCCGAGGAGGTGGTAAGCCGGCAGGAAATGCGCCACTACAAGGGCCTGCTCAAGCATCTGGTGACGGGTGAGACGCTGCAGATCAACGAGAAGATGCAGAGTCTGCGGGAGGAGGCGAACCACCTCAACTTTGTGTTCCTATCCAACTCGACGGTGCCGCTGGAGCTGGACGACGGCGACCGCCGCTATTTGGTGTTGTACGTTGACAAGGTGCCGCCGCAGGGGTACTTCGATAACCTGTTGGCCGAGATTGCGGATGGCGGTACCGAGGCGTTCTATCAGTACCTGCTTGAGCTGGATATGACGGGGTTTAGTGCCCACACCAAGCCGCCGCTCAACGAGGAGAAGAACCAGCTGATCGAGGGCAGTTTGACGCCTGCGCGCTACTTCATCCGGATCTGGCTGCGGGGTGAGACAGACTGGCCAGTGGGTGCGGTGGTGGCCGGTGATCTGTATCGGGCGTTCTGCCGATGGTGCGAGCGGGCCAACGAGTTCAAGCGCCGGGAGCGCGAGTTCTATCAGGAGGCAATGCGCGATATGCCGCAGGTGCGCAAGGATATTCACTACCCTCACGACATGGACAAGCACCGGACTTGTCGCATCTACCTGCCGCCGGCCATGGCGACCAGGGAGCAGGACAAGGCGTGGTTGACCGAGGTTGGGCAGCAGTGCCGGGCGTTCCACAAGTCGCTAAACGACCAGGCCAGGAGTATGGCAGCGTGATTTTCCGACACTCCGACAGTATTCAGACACGTCTTCCGACAGTGCGCGAGCGCTCTAAATCGGGCTTTCCGACGCTCCGACACATTTTTACGGGATTCTTACGCGCGTGCGCGCGTATGTGTGGTTTGTGCGTTTTATCTGTCTGACTGTCTGATTTTTTATAAGTTATTGTTTTTTATATACATATTTTCAGATAGATATTCAGACAGTATTCAGACAGTAGAGTAAAAAGAGTCTGATTAAGTGTTTCAGCCAACAGAAGGGGAACGTTATGGCGGTTTATCGAGTTGAGAAGGGTGAGTGGAGCAAGGTGGCTGGCGATCTGCCGGACTTGATCGAGTGGTCGGATTCAGTGGACCTGACCGAAGCGTTGGCCGGTTATGGGTTCACCAGCTGGGATCAGGTGGACAACGTTTATGAGCTGTTCCGCAGCATCAGACCAACCAGTGAAGGCCCGCTGGCCGGCGTGCGCTACGTGTTCACGGTGCATGCCGAGGGTGAGCTAGCTGAAGATATCCTGGTGGGTGACTGGTTCCCGGATTACCTGCACGTGCTGGAGCGTTTGGAGGTGCTGCAGCGGCGCGATGCTGCGTTGCGCGCCGAGCTGGCTGCCCTGCATGGGCAGGGAGGTGGGGTGTGATTGAGCGCGTAGAAATGGCGTTGGCGGCGTGGGGCGACCAGTATCGGCGGCGGGGCGGCGCTTGGTCATTGCAGTGCACGCTGGGTGCTGCGATCGACTCCAAGGGTGTGCTGATCCGCGGTACTGGCGGCAACGGGCAAGATGCAAACCTGGCTTTGGGCGACATGGGGTTGATCGGTGAGGCAGTTGAGCGGGCCTTAGTGCTGATCCGCCAGCCAGTCGAGGCGGGCGGGCATGGCAAGGTGGGCGTGGAGCTGGCCAAGCTGGCCCGGGTGCGTTACCTGACCGACCCGATGCCGCTGGTGGAGCAGCAGGCCAAGCGCATGGGGTGGCGGTCGCAGGTGACCTACCGCAGCAAGCTGCACCAGTTGCATGTGCTGGTTGAGCCGCTACTGCTGGCTGAGTTGCCTTGGCTGAAGCGGGTGGCGTGAAAATAGTTGATACCGTTCGTCGGGCGCTTTTTGGCTCTAACGCATGTTCAACACACCTTGCACACACCACCCACGCAAAGCGCCTGAAAGGGCGTTAATCGATGGTTTACGCCATTGACGGTCTAGCGTAAAAAGTCAGCTATTCGTGTTGTACGTGCGTAAGCAGCAAGCGCACAACGCTTCCCCTGCTGGATTGGCTGCCAGCAAACCCCAAACCCCGCTCCGGCGGGGTTTTTTTATTTCAGCGCCAGGGAAGGTTCAACCCGGGAGCACCTTATGAGGATTCAGGACATGAGCGAGCCGACCACCGCAGGGCTGGCCGGCATTGGCCTGGGCAAGTTGCTGGGCATCAGCGTTGGCGCTGGTGCTGTGGCGCTTGTGGTGATGAGCCTGACCGAGCCGCAGTCGCGGCGCGAGTGGGTGGTTGCCCTGGTGTGCACGGTGCTGGGCTCAGTCTGCGGTGGTGCGTTCATCATCCAGTGGCTTGGCCTGCAGGCGTGGGCTGAGACCTTCGAGGGGCTGGTGGCGTTCGCCGGTGTGTACTTCACTGCCGGCTTGCCTGCTTGGGTGCTGGTGCGTGGCGCGTTCGCCTGGTTCAACGGGCCTGACGGTCGCAGCTTGCCAGCGATCATTGATCTGTTCCGCAAGGCTTTCGGGCGATGAGCACTGAGCCGCGCGTCTATACGTCGCGCTGGACCAAAGCAGCGAAGACCTACCTGGTCAGCCATCCGCTGTGCGTCATGTGCCAGCGGCAGGGCAGGGTCACGCCGGCAACGGTGGTTGACCACATCAAGCCACACCGCTTGAAGCAGGCAATCAAGTCGGGCGACAGGGCCGCCATCAGCGAGGCTCAGCGGTTGTTCTGGGACCAGGACAACTGGCAGGGCCTATGCTCGACGCACCACGACTCGACGAAGCAGCGCATCGAGAAGGCAGGCCGGGAGATCGGCTGCGGGCTGGACGGAATCCCGCTGGACGCCAACCACCACTGGCGGGCATGACGGCGCGAGGGGGAGGGGTGGGGCAAAAGTTCACAGGCTGCCGCCTGAGACCCCGACGGCCAGTTTTTGCGCAACGCCGGGAAAAATGGGGGGGTACCCCTTTCGGTCATGACGTTGCGCTACGTGAAATCTAATGGTTTTGGAGGTTGCGATGGCCTGTTCAGCATGCGAACAGCGGCGCGCCAGAATGCGGAAATGGGTACAGGTGGCTTATGAGCGATTTACGCAAGGTTCTGCTGGTGATCAAGGCCGAGCAGGTTCTGAAGCCGGAGCAGCGCGTGGCGGTGCTCGCGGAGGCAAACGTATTGGCTGAGCGCTTGGGCGCCGAGGTCATGATCGCCGACGGCGGTTTGGACGCCGGCCTGCACAGTGACATCGCCCCGCTGCTGGAGCGCCAGATCGAGCTGCAGCAAGAAACCAATCAGCTGCTGGAAGCGAACAGCCAACTGCTTGAGGCATTGGTCATGGCACTCGGCGAAGAGGCCGACCCTGACGCCCCGCCGCTGACGTATATGGACGGCACCCCGGTAGGGTAGCGCCGTCGGGAGAAGACTATGGCCGGCAACGGAAACTCAGGCCGCACAGGCAAGCCTGCGGTGGTGCATCTGATCAAGGGCAACCCCAGCAAGAAGAACGGGCAGGCTCTGCTCGATGAGGCGCTCAACCCGCCAGTGCCTGCAGAGGCACCGGACAAACCAGACCACCTCAACGAAGAGGCTGCCCAGATTTGGGACGGGCTGATCCCTGACCTGCTCAAGTTGGGGCTGGTGACGCGCTTGGACGGGCATACGCTCGCCGAGTACTGCCACTGCCTGAGCAAGGTGCGGGCGCTGGATCGGATGATGGACGAGCTAAACGAGACCTCGACCAACGGTGTACGTGGTTACTTTCAAACCTCCCGGACGGGCTACCGCAGTGTGTCCGAGGTGATGCAGGCGCGTGCCATGTTCAACTCGCGTGTCGACGCCATCGGGAGGCAATTCGGCTTCTCGCCGCTGGCCCGTCGAGGCCTGCGGGTAGAGGCCCCGCAAGGCGAGCTGTTCCCCAATGAGCAAAAGCAAATCGCGGACAAGTACTTCAGCTGATCGCGCGACTGCCTATGCCCAAGAAGTAACCGCCGGCCGCATTGTGGCTGGCCCTGATATTCGCAACGCCTGTAAGCGCCACCTGGATGACCTGAAGACAGGCGCCGAGCGAGGCCTGGTGTGGGACGTGGACGCCGCGACCCGCGCCATTGGCTACTTCGAGGAAGTGCTCTGCCTTAATGGTGGCGAGTTTGAAGGCCAGCCCTTCCTGCTGCACCCGTGGCAAGCGTTCATCGTTGGCTGCCTGTTTGGCTGGAAGGGGCAAGACGGCCACCGCCGATTCCGCACCGCCTACATCGAAACCGCCAAGGGCTCCGGCAAGTCGCCGTTGGTGGCTGGCATCGGCCTGTATGGCATGACCAGCGATAACGAACCGCGCGCCGAGATCTACGCCGCAGCGACAAAGAAGGATCAGGCCATGATCCTGTTCCGCGACGCGGTGTCGATGGTTGACCAGTCCGCGGCGCTGGCCGCTCGGATCGAAAAGACGGGGCGCGGGGAGAAGGTATGGAACCTGGCGCACCCCGCCAGCGGTAGTTTCTTCCGTGCGATCAGTGCAGACGACGGCCAGTCAGGCCCGCGCCCGCACGTCGCGCTGCTGGACGAGATTCACGAACACAAGACCCGCATGGTCGTTGACATGATGCGGGCCGGTACCAAGAGTCGCCGCCAAGCGCTGATCGTCATGATCACCAACAGCGGCCACGACAAGACCAGCATTTGCTTCGACTACCACGAATACGCCAGAGCAGTATCAGCTGGCACCAAGCTGGATGACAGCTTCTTTGGCTTTGTCTGCAGCCTGGATGACGGTGACGACCCGTTTCAGGATGAAGCCTGCTGGCACAAGGTCAACCCCAGCTTGGCGTTCGGTAAGCCCGGCGACAGCAACGGCGGGGTGCCCGGATACAAGTACCTGCGCGAGCAGGTCACCGAGGCCCGTGGCATGCCCTCGAAAGAGAGCACCGTGCGCCGGCTCAACTTCTGCCAGTGGGTAGACGCCGAGAACCCGTGGATATCCGGCCCGGTGTGGATGCGCTGCGAGCGCGAGTTCGACATTGAAGAGCTGCTGGGCGAGCCCTGCTTTGGCGGGCTGGACCTTTCCGGCAGCCGAGACCTGACGGCCTTGGCCCTGTACTTCCCGGCCCAGCGTCGAGCGTTCGTTGAGTTCTGGACGCCGGGTGACTCGCTGCATGACCGCGCCCGGGTTGACCAGGTGCCGTATGACGCCTGGCTGCGCGAGGGGCACATCCACGCGCCGCCCGGTATGGCTGTTAATTACGGTTTTGTTGCACAGCGCATCGGCGAACTCGCGCAGATGTTCCAGCTGGACGGCATCGCCTTTGACCCCTACCGCATCAAGTACATGACGCCCGAGCTGGACGCCGAGGGGGTGATGGTCGAGCTGGTATCGCACGGGCAGGGCTACGCCAAGTCGCAGCAGTCCGGGCTATGGATGCCGCGCTCGATCGAGCTGCTCGAAACCCTGCTCACCGAGCAGCAGATCGAGATCAAGGCAAACCCCTGCCTGCGCTGGAACGCAGCAGGCGCAGTGTTGGACGCAGACCAGAAAGACAACCGCATTTTCGCCAAGCGCAAAAGCACGGGCCGCATCGACGGCATCGTCGCGCTGGCCATGGCCGTTGGCGCGGCAGGTGAGCAAGAGGGTAGCGCCAATATCGACGCCTTCCTAATGGACCCGATCATCGTATGAAGAACCAACAGAAGAAGCCGGGCCGCATCAAGGCAGCGTTTCAGAGCTGGCTGGGTGTGCCGGTCGGCCTTACAGAGGAAGCGTTCTGGACCTACTTCGGCAAAACCGAGGCCGGCCAGCAGATCAACGAGCGCACGGTCATGCAGTTGTCGACGGTGTGGGCCTGCGTGCGGCTGATCGCTGAGACCATCTCAACACTGCCGCTGGGGCTGTATGAGCGCACCGGCGCGGGGCGGGTAGAGGCGCGCAATCACCCGCTGTACTCGCTGATTCACAGCTACCCCAACGCCGAGAGCACGGCATCGGTGTTCTGGGAGTCGATGATCGTCTCAATGCTGCTGCGTGACGGTGGCTTTGCCGAGCGCAAGTTCATCGGCAACCGTGAGGTGGCGCTGGTGTTTCTGGATCGCCGGCGGCTGAGCATCAGCCGCGATAGCCGTGGAAACCGCGAGTTTCGCTACACCGAGCGCAACGGTACGCAGCGCATCATTCCGGAGAGCCGGATTTTTCGCATCCCCGGCTTCACCCTGGATGGTTGCTGGGGCGTGTCTGCCATTGAGTATGGCGCCACGGTGTTTGGTTCGGCGTTGGCGGCCAGCACCGCCGCCAACGGCACGTTTGAGCGGGGCCTGTCGCCTACGGTGGCATTCAGTATGCAACAGGTGCTCAAGCCAGATCAGCGCAAGGAGTTCAGGGAGAACCTCAAGGAAATTTCCGGCGCCATCAACGCCGGCAAGTCGCCGCTGCTCGAAGGTGGCATGGACGCCAAAGTTATTGGCATCAATCCCAAAGATGCCCAGCTGCTGGAGTCCCGCGCGTTCAGCGTTGAGGAGATCTGCCGCTGGTTCCGGGTGCCGCCCTTTATGGTCGGCCACAGCGAGAAGTCCACCAGCTGGGGCACCGGGATTGAGCAACAGATGATTGGCTTTCTCACGTTTACCTTGCGGCCCTGGCTAACGCGCATAGAACAGCACATCAACAAAGACCTGCTCAGCCCCGTTGATCGGCAGCGCTACTACGCCGAGTTCAGCATTGAAGGCTTGCTGCGGGCCGATAGCGCAGGGCGTGCCGAGTTCCTTAGCAAAATGGTGGATCACGGCCTGATGACCCGCGACGAAGGCCGCCAGAAAGAGAACCTGCCGCCGAAGGGTGGCAACGCCGACAAGCTGACTGTGCAAACAGCCATGACCACCATCGACCAGCTGGGCCAGCCCCAAGGAACCAACAATGGACCGTAAGAACAAGCCCGTTGCCCGGGTGAGCGCGCCTGTGCGCTCGATGCGCTTTGACCTGTCGCCCAAGGCGCTGGATCGCTGGAACCCGACGATCAAGGCGGCTGCCGAGTCGGACAACACCATCAGCATTCTCGACATCATTGGCGAAGACTGGTGGACCGGTGAAGGCGTCACCGCCAAGCGCATCGCTGCAGCCCTGCGCAGTATCGGCGACAACGATGTTGATGTGGTCATCAACAGCCCTGGCGGCGACATGTTCGAAGGCCTGGCCATTTACAACCTGCTGCGCGAACACAGCGGCCACGTGACCATCAAGGTGCTTGGGCTGGCTGCGAGCGCCGCCTCAATCATAGCCATGGCGGGTGATGAGGTGCAGGTCTCGCGCGCTGGTTTTCTCATGATTCACAACGCATGGACGTTCGCCGCGGGCAACCGCCACGACTTCCGCTCTTACGCCGATTACCTGGAGCCGTTTGACGAGGCGATGGCCGACATCTACGTCGCCCACACCGGCATCGAGCTGGCCACCATCCAGACCATGATGGACGGCGAGACGTGGATCGGCGGCAGTGCCGCTGTTGAGAAGGGCTTTGCCGACAGCTTGCTCGCCTCTGATGAGATCGAGCGAGGCGAAGACCGGCCAGAGGCGCACAGCGCCCGCCGAGTAGAAAACGCGCTGCGTGCATCCGGCATGCCGCGCTCCGAGGCCAAGCGCCTCATCTCAGAGTTGAAGGCCGGCCAGCGTGACGCGGGCGGTAACGGTGCGCGTGACGCCACCCCTGATGGCAGAGCCATCAAGCTGCAGGCAGAGCCACTGCCGAAAATCTCGTTCCCGACCCTGTAAGGAGTTACCCATGAAAAAGCTCAAACTGAGCGCGCCGCTGATTCTGGCGGTGCTGGCGATTGCCGCGGCCATCCCGATGACCTTCGGCATCGCCCCTGAAACCCTGGCCCTGTCCGCCGCTGCGGTGGTGGTGCCGGCCTTCTTTATTGAACCTGCCGCTGTTCGTCAGTCTTCGGCGCACTACCAGTACGGTCGCGCGGGTGAAGATGGTGTAGACGTTGAGAAGGAGTACAAGCAGGTACAGGCCGACCTGAAACAGGTTGGCGATGATCTGCGCCGCTACGCCGAGAACTCTGAAAAAGAGCTCAAGGCCAGCGCCAAGCTGTCCGAGGAAACCAAGGCCAGCGTCGACAAGCTGCTGATCGAGCAGGGCCAGCTTAACGCCCGCCTGCAGGCTGCCGAGCAGCACATGGTCAAGCTGGAGCAGGGCGGTGGTCCGGCTGCACCCAAGACCATGGGTGAAACCTTCCTGGAAGCTGAAGGCTATGAGGCATTCGCTCAGCGTGCTGCTGGCGGTGCCAAGGGCAGCTTCACTGCTCCGGTCAAAGCAGCCGTCACCAGCCAGATCGGCTCTGCCGGTGACTTGATTGAGCCGACCCGCGTTGGCTTGATCCAGCCTGCCCAGCGCCGCCTGTTCCTGCGCGACCTGCTCAGCTGGGGCCGCACTGGCTCCAACTCGATCGAGTACGTGCGTGAGACAGGCTTTACCAACAACGCTGATGTGGTGTCTGAAAACCCGGCGAATCCCAAGCCGGAATCGGATCTTACCTTTGAGCCGGACTCCGCGACCATTGCCACCATCGCCCACTGGGTGCGGGCGTCTCGCCAGGTGCTGAGTGATGCTGCCATGCTGCAGAGCTACATCGACGGGCGCCTGCGCTATGGCCTGAAGCTGAAGGAAGAAGCGCAGCTGCTCAAGGGCTCCGGTGTTGGCCTCAACATCAACGGGCTGTATACGCAGGCAAGCAACTACGTCAACCCGGGCGTGGTGGTGCAGGCCGAGACCGCTATCGACCGTCTGCGCATTGCGCTGCTGCAGGTCACTCTTGCCGAGTACGATGCCGACGGCATTGTACTGAGCCCGCTGGACTGGGCGGCCATCGAGCTGACCAAAACCACTGACAATCAGTACCTGTTCACCACGCCGACTGGCCTGGCTGTTCCGGGTTTGTGGGCACGTCCGGTGGTGGCTACTCAGGCGATGGATGCGGGTGACTTCCTGGTGGGTAGCTACCAGCAGGGCGCACAAGGCTGGGACCGTGAAGACGTATCGGTCACCGTCTCCACCGAAGACCGCGACAACTTCGTGAAGAACATGGTCACCATCCTCTGTGAAGAGCGCGTGGGCCTGACCGTGTATCGCCCCGAAGCCTTCGTCAAAGGTGACTTTGACGGTCTGCCGGCCAGCGCCTGATAGCGCATAACCACAACGGGCGGGGCGCTGCTCCGCCCGTTGCGAGGACGCAACCATGGTTGAAGTAAAAGCACTGCACTCGTTTCAGCACAACGGCAACAGCTTCAAGCGCGGGCAGGTGTGGGATGAGCACGACTCCCAGGCCGAGGCGCTGCGCAAGGCCGGCCTGGTTACCTACAAGGACAACAAGGCTGACCCCCAGCAGGGGACTGGCAAGAAGTCGTCTGCATCGCCAGCGGCCCCAGCCTCACCGAAGCAGACGTCGAGCAGGTCCGCGCGTGGCGGCAAGAAAAAGCCGGTCGCGCAGTCATCGTCACCAACACCAGCTTCCGAATAGCGCCGTGGGCTGATGCCCTCTATGCCATGGATTACCCGTGGTGGCGCAAGCACTACGCCGAGGCGCGTGACACATTCAGCGGGCGACTGCTGACGGTGGCCACCTTTGGTAAGCGCACTGAGCGCCTGATGGGCGACTACGGTCGCAACTCTGGCGTTGGCGCGCTGCTGGTAGCCGCGGGCTGGGGTGCCAAGCGCATCATCATGCTGGGTTACGACTGCGAGTACGCCCCGGATGGCCGCCGGCACTGGCATGGCGACCACCCGGCAGGGCTGGGCAACTGCGTCAGCATTGGCAAGTTCCCGGCGCAGTTTGCCCAGGCGGCCCCAGAGCTGGTGGGTGTAGACATCATCAACGCAAGCCGGCACAGCATTCTCACGCTGTGGCCGCGCATGCAACTGGAGCAAGCCCTTGGTAACCAGAGTGTGCGTACTCAAAAGCGGCAAGGAGTACGGGCCGCAGCACGTCCAGTGGCTGGCAGCGCAGGTGCCGGGGCTGGTGTGCATCAGCATGGATGATGTGCCGGGTGTGCCGGTGGTGCGCCCCCGGCACGACTGGCCGGGCTGGTGGGCAAAGCTCAACCTGTTTGACCCTGAGCTGATCCCCGGTGACCTGCTGTATCTGGATCTGGATACCGCAGTGCCGGGCGATCTTGCTCCGCTTGAGCAGGTGGGTACCACCACCATGCTCAGCGACTTTTACCACCCGCAGCGGCCAGCATCGGGGTTGATGTATATCGTCCAGGCAGACAAGGCCGCTGTGTGGCGCGCCTGGCTGAAAGACCCCGCTGCCCACATGCGGCGCTGCGTTACCACGCAGTGCTGGGGCGACCAGGGCTTTCTGGCTGGGGTGCTTACCCCGCAGCGCTGGCAGCAGGTGTTGCCCGGCGCAGTGGTTTCTTACAAGGTGCACTGCCGTGGCAAGGGCTTACCGGCCGGTGCTGCGGTGGTGTGTTTTCACGGCCAGCCAAGGCCGTGGGCTGTTAATGAGGCTTGGGTACCAACATGATCACGCTGACTGACATCAAGCAGCACCTGCGGCTGGACCTGAACCCCGACAGCGAGACCGACCCAGAGCTGCAGCGCATGCTCGATGCAGCCATGGATCACGTCAGCCAATACCTCAACCGCCCGGTGCCCTGGACGGATGAGAGCAGCAGCGAAGACGTGTTCCCTGCCTCGGTACAGGCCGCGGTGCTGCTGATTGTCGGCGACCTGTATGAGAACCGGGAGGGCGCCACCAACGGCTCGGTGATTACCGCCAACCCGACAGTCGAGCGCCTACTGCACATGTACCGCGTCGGGCTGGGGGTGTGACATGCGCAACGGCAAACTACGCCACCGCATCCGGCTGGAAGTGCCGATTAAAGAGCAGGATGACGCCACCGGCGAGGACGTCATCACTGGCTATCAGGAATTGGCCACCGTATGGGCCAGCTTTGAGCCGCTGTCTGCTCGGGATCTGGTAGCCGCCCAGGCAGCTAAATCGCAGATCACCGCGCGCATCGTCACCCGTTACCGTGAGGGGCTGTCGGCAACCATGCGGGCAGTGCATCGCGGGCAGGTGTATAGCGTTCACGGCGTGCTGACAGACCCAAAGAGCGGGCGCGAGTACGTCACGCTGCCGGTGAGCGAGGGGGTGCGCAATGGCTGATGGTGTTGAGTTCAGCCTGACTGGCGTGGATGAGTTGGTGGCCACCCTTCGCGAGGTCACCTACGAGACCAAGCGCAAGGGCGGGCGTACAGCGCTGCGCAAGGCAGCGCAGCTTATCCGCGACAAAGCAAAGGCAAACTGGCTACGCGTCGACGATGAGGAAACTGCTCGAAGTATCGCCGCCAATGTTGCCGAGCGCTGGAACGGACGGCTGAACAAGCAGACCGGCGATCTGGGGTTTCGGGTAGGTGTGCTGCATGGCTCCGTTATTCGTGAGCGCGGCAACCCGGACAAAGGCACAAACGGCCCAACGCCGCACTGGCGCCTGCTGGAGTTCGGTACCCAGAAGATGCGCGCCCAGCCCGCAATGCGGCCCGCGCTGGAGAACAACATCGGCGAGGCCATCACCGTGTTCGCAACGGAGTATGAAAAGTCCTTGGCCCGCGCCATACGCCGCGCCAACCGGCAAGGGAGGCGAGCATGAACGCGCCCATCTTTGCCCTGTGCAAAGCCAGCCCCGCCGTTACCGCGCTGCTGGGCAACGCCCCGCTGCGGCTATATCCCGGCGAGGCAGATGAGGGCACACCATACCCCTACGCCATCTGGCAGGGCATCGGCGGTGCGCCGGAGAACTATCTGGGCGACACCCCCAATATGGACGGCTACAGCCTGCAGATCGACTGCTGGGCAGAGACGGCCACCGGCGCAAGCGATGTGGCCAAGGCCATCCGCGATGCCATTGAGGGTAGCGCCTATGTGGTATCGAATCGCGGCCTGAGCCGCGACCCGGAAACCAAGCACTACCGCTACAGCTTTGACGTTGACTGGCTTGTCGAGCGCTGACAGGTCGCCACCGAACAACCCGCCTTGAGCGGGTTTTTTTGTACCCAAAAACCCGCAAGGAGAAACACCATGGCAATGAAAACCCAAGGCACGCAGCTGTATGGGCTGATGCCTACCGTCGCTGACCCGGCAGTGTTGGAAGTGCTCAAGATCGACTGCATGAACAACTTCAACGGCGGCGGCAACCCGGCAGACCAGATTACGGTTGAGTGCCTGGACAAGTTCACCCGCGAGTTTCTGCGCGGTATGCGTACCCCGTCGCAGGCTACCTTCACCATTGATGCAGACTCGCGCATTGAGTCGCACGTGCGCCTGCACATGGCGGCGGAGTCGGATGATGAGGTATACGACTCCATCAAGTGGGCGTTGGGCTGGTCAGACGGCTTTGATATTCCGCCCACCCTCAACAGCGAGGGAGATGACTTTGAGCTGCCGACCACGCGTACCTGGTTCCTGTTTGACGGTTACGTGAATGACTTCCCGTTCGACTTCCCGATCAACTCCTCCGTCAAGACTGCCGTGGCCATTCAGCGCTCTGGCCCTGCCGCCTGGATCAAGAAAGTAACCCCGTAAGGTGAACTGATGAACCTGAACCTCGAAACCCTCAAGCAGACGGGCGCCTTCACTGGCGCCCCGGTGGAACGCGAGATTACCTGGACGCAGAGTGGCGAAGAGTTAGTCGGCACTGTGTTTGTGCGTCCACTGTCTTATCACTCTGCCGTATCTGATCTGGCAGCGTTGGCGGGCCAGCGAGACGCCATGGCTGGCCGCATTGCCTCCTGTATTTGTGATGAGCACGGCAAGCCGATCTTTACGCCTCAGGATATTACTGATGGCCCCATCGTCACTGGCGCAGACGGTAAGCCGGAGTTAGATGAACAAGGGCGGCCTATCCGCAGCGGCGCTGCTCTGGACGGCAACCTCACCATGGCCCTGCTGACGGTCATTGCTGAGGTCAGCACCGGGGGAAAGCCCCAGAGCTGAGCGATGAAGATGAGCTGTTCTGCGAGCTGGTCATGCACGGCATTGGTGGCCGCAGCATAGAGCAGGCAAAGCGCACCCTGACGCTGGCTGAGGTCAGGGTGTGGCAGGCCTACCGGGCCAAGCGCGGCAGCCTCAACGCCGGCCTGATGACCGAGGCCGCAGTTGCTCGGCTCTCAGCCATGTATGCCAACACCCACAGCAAGCACGGCAACCACGAGCCTCTCGACTTTATGCCGCACTTTGACGTGCCGGATCTGACGCTGGAAGAGGCGATGGCGTCTTGGGGGTGAGGGCGGTAGGGGTTATTCGTCTAGCGCTCCGGCGTTGCGGGCTTGCTCCATTAGCTCGGAAATGGGCGTGTCGGGGTGATCGGGTGGGCGTGGCAGCTGCAATCCACTCTCCCGGCGGTGGAACGGGTATAGTCCGTTTGGCTGCGAGCTAGCGTGGTGCTACATTCATCCCTGTTAATCAGGGAGGAATAGGCGTGTCTAAGTATCTATTTGTATTAGCTTTGGTGTCCTGTGGCGCTTTTGCTGACGAATGCGCGACGGTTTCGGTTGCCGCGATGAAAATCATGGAGGCTAGACAGTCTGAGGTGCCGATGGCCGCCATGATGATGGCTGCTGATCAGCAGGATCCCGCGTATCAGGCAGTGACCAGAGAGCTGGTTCTCTCAGCCTATGACCGAGACCTTCGGTATTCTGACGAGTCTAAACGGCGCGAAATAACGGAGTTTGGCAATATGGCTTATCAAGCCTGTTTATCCGTTGGTAGTTGAAACTTGCTAACTAAATCATAACCCGCTTCGGCGGGTTTTTTATTGCCCGGAGAAAAGGAATGGCATCGAAGTCGCTCGGCGTGTTGACGCTGGATCTGGTCGCCAAGGTGGGCGGCTTTGTGCAGGGCATGGACAAGGCAGAGCGCTCGTCTGCCAAATGGCGTAAGCAGGTAGAGAAAGACCTGAAAACCGTCGGCAAAGCCACAGGCGTTGCTATTGGTGCCGTGACGGGCGCCACTGTTGCCCTGGTTGCATCGCAGGTGCAGCTGGCTAACACACTGACCCAGCAGGCGCAGATTGCCAACGCCGGAGTGCAGGAGTTCCAGCGCTATGCGATCGCCTCTGATGTGGTTGGCATCAGTCAGGAAAAGCTGGCCGATCAGCTGAAGGACTTTACCGAGAAGGTCGGGGAGTTTCAGCAAACCGGTGGCGGCGGCATGAAGGACTTCTTCGAGCAGATTGCTCCGCAGATTGACCTGACAGCCGATGCCTTCCGTGGCCTTTCTGGCCCGCAGGCGCTGCAGTTGTACTACGACAGCCTGGAGAAGGCGGGCGCATCGCAAGAGCAGATGTCGTTTTACCTGGAAAGCATGGCGAGTGATACCACGGCGTTGATTCCGCTTCTGCGTGACGGCGGTGCCGGCTTCAAGCTGCTGGGTGATCAGGCTGAGCAGGCAGGCGCCATCATCGGCAACGACACGCTGAACAGCGTGGATAAGCTGAACGCAGCCATTTTTATCTCAGAGCAGGCGACGGCAGGCTTCAAGAATCAGATCGCCGACGCCTTGCTTCCGGTGCTTGCTGACTTGGCTACCGAGTTTGGTGATGTTACCGCCGATGGTTACATCGCCGCAGAGATGGGCGAGACGCTGGGCAATGTGGTTAAGGGTATTTCGGCTGCAGCCTTTGGCGCCTACGCCGCGTTTCAGCTGTTCGGCAAGGGTATTGCCGCGATGGCTGCGGGCTTCAATGCTGCGGGAGTTGAGGCTAGCGACCTGCTGTATGGCCCGCTTGCGCCTGGCGTAATTGGCGCCAAGGTGGCCAAGAACTTCGACGCTTTCAAGGGCGCCATTGAAGTCGGCTTTGACGACATTGCCGTTAGCGCGGACAAGTACGCATCTGTTCTTGATGGAATCTGGAGCGCTGGTAGTGGAAACCAGGTTGACGATCCGAACAGCAACCTAAACAAAGTTGCCGAGCTCCTTAAGACACTGCGGGAGCAGGCCGGGGGAACTCGCCGTGAGCTGATCGGATTCTCGGACGAAAACGAAGAAGCTGCCAAGGCGGCTGCAAAAGCAGCTGCCGCTATACAGTCAGAGCTAACGGCCCTTGAGCGCGCGGCGATCACGTGGGGCATGAGCGCGGATCAGGTCAAAATCTACGACCTGCAGATGCAGGGCGCGACTGATACCCAGGTGGAGTACGCAAAGTCTTTGCTGTCGCTGGTTGATGGGCTTGAACGGGCGGAAGAAGAGCAAAATCAATATCTTGAACTGGTCAAAGAGCTGCGCACTGACGAAGAGAAGCTGACCGAAACCTTTTATGATCGGATAGCTGTTCTCGATGCCATGGCCGGCGCGTACCGCATCAGCAGCGATGAGTATCAAAAAATGCTGGAGCGGGCCGCTGATGCCGCCTTCTCGGACGCGCCAACGTTCTCGGGGCTTGCACCTGAGATTGGTGGTGCGGCAGGCGAGCTGTCCAAGCTAGATGATGCCGAGAAAGAGCTGGGCAAGTGGTATGAGTCCCAGCTTGAGATGCTTGAGGACTATCGCTCAGAGCGTGCCGATCTGACGGCGCAGTGGGATGAGCAGGAGCTGGCATTAAAGCAAGAGCATGAGGACCGCCTTGCGCAGATAGAGCAAGCGAGGCGCGCTGCGCAGCTGGAGACGGCTGCAATGCTCTTCGGCGATATGGCGGACTTAGCAAAGGTTTTCGCCGGCGAGCAGAGTACCGCCTACAAGGCTCTATTCGCTTCCGAGAAGGCTTACTCCATTGCCAGTACGCTGGTACAGAGCTTTCCGGCCATCGCCAAGGCCTGGGCTTCTGCACCGTTCCCGGCCAACATTCCGGCCGTCGCCATCACAACTGCAGAAACTGGGGCGCTGCAAGCCGCTGCGCAGGCAGTGTCCCTGGCCGGCATGGCCCACGAAGGCATCGACAGCATCCCCCAGACCGGTACCTGGCTACTCGAAAAAGGCGAGCGCGTCACCACCGCCGAGACCAGCGCCAAGATGGACCGCGTGCTTGAGGATATCCGCGCCGGCCAGCGCTCTGGCAGTGGCGGCGGGCAGCCTATATCGGTCAGCGTGGACCTGAGCGGCATGCGCGACGCGCGCGAGGTGCGCAGAGCTGAATCATCCGTGCGCCGGGGCGTGGCCCAAGGCGTAGCACAAGCACAGAGGTACAGCTGATGGGGGCTTTTCTTGAGGAACGCCTTGACGTCTGCATGCGCGTGGGCGCAGAGGCTGAGGACAGCTACATGCTTGCCCCCAGCACCACGCAGGGAGGCGCGCGGTATGTGTGGCTGATCAACGGCAAGCCGTACCGCGAGTTTGATGTTGGCTACATCAAGCGCGATAGCGAGCTGGCTGACTCCGTGGCCAGCCTGTATCACCGCACCTATGGCGGCTTTGCTGGCTTCCGTGTGTTTAGCTGGGATGACTTCACCACCGCCAATGACGGCAAGAGCGCATACAGCGCACTGGACTGCACCCTGGATGAGCTTAGCCCCGGCCTTTACCAGCTGGTGAAGGAGTACGGACGCGACAAGCCGGCACTGCCAGACATTGGCCGCCCGCGCCGCACCCTGTTTAAGCCGGTGCAAGGCCAATGGGCCATTGCCGTGGCGGGGCTGGTGCTGCCGGCAGCGCAGTATTCGGTCGACAGCACCACCGGCCAGGTGCAGATGGCGGCCAACAAGTCGCGCGCTATCACCGGCATCAGCCAGGCAGCGCAGGCTGTGCTGACGGTTGGAGCCAACACCTTTGCTGTGGGCGAGTCTGTTGTCATCAGCGCCGTAGTGGGCATGACCCAAATCAATGGCCTGCGCGCGCTGATCACGGCCAGGACACCCACCGCCATCACGGTGGCCATCAACTCCAGCGCATTCGGCGCTTACGTCAGCGGCGGCACAGTGCAAACCAACCCCATTGCCGGGGAGGTGGTAACCGGTGGCTGTGAGTTTGATGTCCCGTGCGCGTTTGACTCTACGTTTCAGGTAACAGCCCTGGACCCGCGTCACCGCGAGGTAACAGGCCTGCGCCTGATCGAGCTGCTGGACCCCTGATAAGGCACCCCCAATGAAATCACATGTTGCCGATTACCGGACGCGGACCTACTGCGCCCGGATTGAGCCCGTGGGCGATCAGCCGGTTGTGAGGCTGACCAGCTACCCCGTGGCGCTCAAGATGAGTAACGGAGAGGTCTACCAGGCCACCAGTGGCTATGAGTTCAGCGGTATGGCCGCTACCTCCGACATGTCGGGCAGCGGCGTGGACCTGGACGGCATCCTGCAGGCCGGGGCGATCACCCTGGATGACCTGCAGGTGGGCGCGTATGACAACGCCCGGGTGTACGTGTTTGCCACCAGCTGGGCCGCGCCGGTTGAGGATGAGGAAGAGCTGGCCCTGATGTTCTTCGGCAAGGTGGACATCACCGACCACCGGTACCGCGTGCAGCTGATGAGCATGGCTGATGTGCTCAGTCAGAAGGTAGGCCGCAACTACTCGCCATCGTGCCCGTGGACGCTGTTCGATCAGCACCTGGGTGGCAGCCTGATTGCCACTGACCGCAGTCGCTGCACCGGGCCGCGCGCCAACCCAGACGGCCCCCAGCTGGCCGACTACCTGGTGACCGGCGCCCTGACAGCGGTGGCCAGCCAGTACCAGTTCACCGACAGCAGCAGGGCAGAGGCGGACGACTGGTTTGGCTACGGCGAGATCCGCTTCACCACCGGCAACAACGCCGGGCTCAAGCCAACGCAGATCAAGGTGTTTGCCGGCGGGGTGTTCACCCTGCATGAGGCCCTGCCGTATCCGGCCCAGGTGGGCGATGAGTATGAGGCCATTCCGGGGTGCCGCAAGCGCCGTGAGGACTGCCGCGACAAGTACGGCAACACGGTCAACTCCGGCGGCCAGCCAGACGTCCCCAGCAAAACCCAATACACCCAGCGAGGGCGCGGAGCATGACGCCAGACGACATTATTGCCGCCGCGCTGGAGTGCATGGGCACGCCCTTCATGCATCAGGGCCGCGTGCCCGGCGTGGGCATGGACTGCGCAGGCCTGCTAGTGCATTGCTTCAAGCGCCTCGGCCTGCGGCATCAGGATGAGCGTGGCTACCCCCGCACGCCCTTTGATGGCCAGCTGGAGCGCATCCTGGACAGCCAGCCATCGCTGCAGCGCATTGCCCTTGCGGATGCCGGCCCCGGTGACTGGCTGATCATGCGCATGTCGCGCGACCCGCAGCACATCGCCCTGCACGCCGGCTTTGAACGCGGGCACCCCTACATCATTCACAGCACGTCAGAGTCTGGTCGCGTGGTTCGCCACCGGCTTGACGCACTCAATCGCACCCGCGTGACAGGCGCGTACAGGATGGTCGCTGCATGAGCACAGAAAGCGCAATTGGCGCGATTGTCGGCGGTGCGATCGGCTTCTTCGTCGGTGGCCCAGCCGGCGCAATGTATGGCGCCGCCCTGGGCGCTGGCGTTGGCGCTGTTGTCGGCGGCGTTGGCATCAGCTATGACGGCCCGCGCCTGTCTGACCTGAGCATCCAGACCAGCACCTACGGGGCGGACATTGCGCGCATACACAGCAAGATCGTTGTCAGCGGCAACGTGCTGTGGCTGGAAAACAACAAGCTGCGCGAGCGCGTGCGCAAGGTCAGCAGCGGCGGCAAGGGCGGTGGCTCCAGCGCGACTAAGGAGTACACCTACTACGCCACGTTTCATCTGGGGCTGTGTGAGGGGCCGGTCGCTGGCATTCGCCGGATCTGGTGCTCAGACAAATTGCTGTACGACGCCGGCAGCGACGATCTGGAAACCATCATTGCTGGCAATGCCTTTGGCAGCAACTGGACCTTCTACAGCGGCTCAGACGACCAGCTGCCCACCGCGCGCTATGAGGCGGACGTGGGCGTGGGCAACGCCACCGGCCACCGCGGGCTGTGCTACATCGAGTTCCGCGACTTTGAGCTGACTGACTACGGCAACACCCTGGAGGGCGCGCAGTTCCGGGTGGAGTTGGTGAAGGCGGCCGACAACGCCGCCCCCAGCTTCATGTATGAGCGCGAGTATGACGGCCAGCCCGTCTACGCCGACAGCGCGGTATTCATCACCGCCACTCACGCGACCACTGAGTTTGTTGAGATCGGCGGCACTGAGTACTGCCAGGCCCGGATGTTCTTCAACACCTACAACCACGATGGCGCGCTGATCAAGGTTGGCAGCCGCACTGCGAGAATCGTCAGGATTGGCACCACGTCGATTGGGGCCTATAAGGCCAGGCCCATCAACGGGACCACGAATTTTGCCATTCACGACATAGTCAACGACATTACCGGCGGCGACGTGCCGGAGTTTTCTGGCGAGATTCCCGCGCCGACGTCGTGGGACTCTGCCATCTGGAGCTATGCCGGCGGCTCGTACTGGTTCCAGACCGTCACCGGTTTCTTGATGGTCCGTGGCTCTGAGCTTGTGCCGGTCACGGTTCCGGGTCTCGTCAACTACGCTTCCATCTTCATCGCAGAGGACCCGACCACAGGCCGTGTGTACATCCGTCACGGCACCAGCGACAGCTTTGTTGGCGAGCTGAACCCGGAGACCGGGGCAATACTGTGGTCCGAGGTGCTGTTCACCGGCACGGTTGGCGTTCAGGCGTCTCCGTTCGCTTGCTACGGCGGGCGCATGCTGGTGCACGACCTGAGTGAGGTCAGGGTCTATGACGTTTCGGGTACGACTGCCGAGCTGATTGACTCAGCCTCGGCGGCAACCGTGCGCGGCCCGGTGCATGCTTATGCCCCCAGTTTTGGTATCACGAATGTCGGCGTCTATCAGATCAGCGATCGCTCCAGCTCGGACAACTCGCTTCTGGCGGACGTCATCGAGCAAGAGGTCGAGCTGTCCGGCCTGCTCACCGCTGCCGATATCGACGTCACCACGCTCACTCAGGAGGTCAAGGGCTACCGCGTAACCGGCGGCTCTGTCCGCGCAGCGCTGGAGCCGCTGGCCGCTGCTTACCAGTTCGACATCATTCCGTCTGGCTACAAGCTCAAAGCAGTACCGCGCGGCCAAGCCAGCGTGCTGACTGTGCCGTATGCGGATCTTGGCGCTACCGCCAGCGACACGCCCGGCGACGTGTTCAAAATGGCGCGCGAGATGGACAGCCAGCTGCCGGCGAAAACCGTGGTCAAATACCTGGACGCGGCCCGCGAGTACGACATCGGCGAGCAATCTTCAACGCGCATCAACACCGATGCCGTCAACGAGGTTGAGAGCGAGCTGGCCCTGGTGCTGGGCGCGGATGAGGCAGCAGGCATTGCCGAAGTGCTGCAGTCGCGCGCCTGGCTCGAGCGCACCGACGCATCGTTCACCCTGCCGCCGACGTATCTCGCGCTGGAGCCCTGCGACGTCATCACCGTGCAAACGCCGGAGGCCGACTATGAGCTGCTGGCCAGCGAGCTGGAGTACACGCAAGACGGCCGCATCGAGGTCAAGGCCAAGCCCAACGCGGCGGCGGCCTACACGCCGAACGCCTCGGGCGGCGAGGGTCAGACGCCGCCCGGCACCATCGGTGTAGCCGGGCCGTCGCTGTTCGTGCCGCTGGATATACCCGTTGTTGATGAGACGGTCCAGGACGCGCCGGGCTTTGTTGGCACGCTCACCGGTTACACCGGCGGCTGGCCGGGCGGCGTGGTGTATCGCTCGCCCGACAACGGCCAGACCTGGGTAGACCTGCAGGCGTGGTCCGCCAAGTGCACTATTGGCTCCACGCCTGGCGCCCTGACGGAGCACGACGGCTATCTGATCGACCAGACCCAGCTCAACGTCATCATGATCAGCGGCGCGCTGGAGAGCATCACCCGCGACCAGCTGCTCGCCGGTTACAACTACGCCGCCTATGGCGTTGATGGCCGGTGGGAGATCGTGCGCTTTCAGAATGCCGACCTGCAGGCCGACGGCAGCTACACGCTGTCCGACTTCGTGCGAGGTGACAAAGGCACTGAGTGGGCCACCGGCCTGCACCAGCCGGGTGACTGGTTCATTCTGCTGGGTGACCCGGACAACGCGTTCATCGGCATGGCCGCAGAGCTGATCGGCATTGACCGGCTGTATCGCGGCATTACCCAGCGGGCCAGCATCGATACCGGTGACGACGTCCCGTTCACCTACCGGGGCGTCAACCTTGAGCCGCTGAGCCCAGTGGACGCCAGCGCCACGCGCGACGGCAGCGGCAACCTGACGGCTACGTTTGTGCGTCGCAGCAGGCTGTCCGGCAACTGGTGGTCAAGCGGTGTTGTCTCCCCAGTTGGCGAGGCCACACAGGCGTTTGAAGTCGACGTGATGGATGGCGCGAATGTAGTCCGCACGATCGAGACCGCAACAGAAGCATTCAGCTATTCAGCCGCAGACCAGACCACTGACTTCGGCAGCCCCCAATCATCCATCACATTCCGCATCTACCAGCTGAGCGAGACGGTAGGGCGGGGCTATGCCTATGAGGTAACGCTGTGAGTACACCCAACCTTAATCTGACAGAGCTGGCCAATCAGCAAAATCAGTACCTCAACGCAAACGCCACGTTCGCGATCATCGACGCCCTGCTGCAGACGCCCGTCATCAGCAAAACGCTGACCGCAGCACCAGGCAGCCCGGCAGATGGCGCGCTGTACATCATGGCTGATGCCTGGGCGGGCATTACCGGCGCAGCTGCCGACCGTCTCGCGCTGTACCGCACTGGCAGCGGCTGGATTGTCATCACCCCGAAAGAAGGCTGGAAAAAGGAAGTGCTGGCGGACGGGCTGACGTACCGCTACGACGGGTCCGATTGGCTGGAATGGATCGCTAGCTCATCGACTGCATTCGCTGACATCACCGGCAGCCCCGGCGATAACACTGCGCTGGCTGCCGCGCTGGCGGCAAAGGCCGACGCGGTGCAGGACAACCTCTCCGCGAGCGTGGCCCCGACCGTCGACAACGACGAGACAGAGGGCTATGAGCCGCGCAGCCGCTGGTTCGACATCGTGGCCGGCGAGTCCTATCTCTGCCTGAGCGCAGCAACAGGGGCGGCGGTCTGGGTGCAGACATCGGTGACGCTGGATGAGCTGGGGTCCGCCGCGCTGGCAAACATGGGTAGCGGCGGCGATGAGGTGCCGGACAACGACGCGGTGGACGCGAAGATCGCGGCGGTAGTCGGTGATATTGATGCGGCGCTCGACGCAATCAACGGCGAGGTGATCTGATGGCAACGGCGGATAAGCTGGTCTATCTGGATGAAACAAAGGATTTGTTGCGCGATGCTATTAACGCCTCCGGCGGCGCTCTGACCGAGCTTGACCCTTTCCGCGATTACGTTGACCCCATCCTTTGGGGCTGGCTTGTACTTGCGTACGGCGGGCTAGATCTCGACTACATCAACGACAGATATCGGATATTCGACCCTACCTATAACGCCCTGGTTGAGAAGCCATGGGCGGATATCGTCAATAACTATTCAGCACCAGCCGGCAGAACCTACTGGGACGACGCAGGTGACCTCATCACCGCAGGTACTGACGAGTTAATTCTGGCGTTTGATCCGGTAACAAATGCCGCAAAAGGTAACCAGAAGTGGGGCAGCCATAGCAACTTAGCAGGCTACAACCGCAATTTGACGGCCTGGACGCGCGGCGGCGGAGTGGCTGTAGAAGTTGCATCCGGACAAGGAATCGATGGTGGAAACTGTACAAGAGCAACGTTAACCGGTGCATCTTCGCGCCAGATCTACTTTAACCTAGCAAGTCCTCTACCTGCAGGCCCGGCAACCATTACTGTGTTGACAAAGTATGAAACTTGGTCCGGTAGCTTTCAGCTGGCTTATTATGACGGCGGAACATCACTGAACTCTGTAACAGACGACTCCGCTGTTCTTTTCACCAGACCGGATGGCTGGGTCAAGAGGGCATTCACCTTTACCGTCACTGCAGCCGCGACGTCCCCGTCACTGCGGCTACTTGGTTTCGACAATGGAGGAACTATTGGCGACTCCTGTCTAATTGATTTTCCCTCAATCAGGGTCGGAGATAACAAGCGCCAACCGGAGATAGCCACTCCCTCCAGCGCATCAGTAACTATTGCTGCGGAAAGTCAGATAATCGACAGCACTGTTTTTGCGGATATGTGGAATGCGGGCGCTGGTACCCTGTTCATTGAGTGCGAGGGCGCGATCGATGCTGTTGCTCTAAAGGCTGCCGGGGTTGAGGTCGTTGTTGATAGTGCGTCAAACAAAAAGTACGCAGTGGCCTACACGTCCGACCCAAGTGCAACTTCTCTGATCATAGGCGCGAACCTTAATGGCTTTATCCGGAGAATCGTTTACTTCCGCAAGGAGCTACCTGCGTCACTGATTGCGAGGCTGATTGCATGACCAATTACTGGCACTACTACTTGCGAGCAGAAACCGCCGAAGAGGTCACGTCAACTTTGGTCGCAGCTGGATTGCTTCTTGTGGGCGGCGAACCAGCGCCGGGTGTGCATATCGATACCTTGGGTACGCTCTTCGAAGGCGGAGTATGGGACGAAGAGGGGAATCAGGTTGAGGCGCCGACGGCGCTGCCCGGCTGGCACGTCAATCTTTGCACGGAGTTTAATTTGGACGTTTCGCTGATTGCCTCTGTGATGATAGATGCACCGACAACGCCCCGGCGAATCTGGAGCGATTGAGGTTGCCGGTACTGCAAAACCCGGCGGTACATCGGTACATGCCCACATCCGTGTAGAGCCGGTCAAGCATGCCCTGCTGGGCTGCCGCTGTCGCTGGCTAACTCGACAAAACGCTAAGCCCATCACAACCGCTTCGGCGGTTTTTTTGTGCCTGGAGATCCAATGAGAGTTTCACAACAAGGACTCGCGCTCATCAAAGAGCATGAGGGGCTGCGGATGGACGCTTATCTGTGCCCGGCAAAAATCTGGACCATCGGCTATGGACACACAGGTGGCGTGCAGCGCGGACAGCGGATCACAGCAGGGGAGGCCGAGCGCCTGCTGCTGGCCGACCTGCAGCGGTTCGAGCAGGCGGTAAACCTTGGTGTCAAAGTGCCGCTGACACAGGGCCAGTTTGACGCCCTGGCGTCCTTCGCATTCAACGTTGGCGTCGGCGCGTTTCGCCAGTCCACGCTGCTGCGCCTGCTGAATCACGGCGACTACCAGGGTGCGGCCAAGCAGTTCGATCGCTGGGTTTATGGCGGCGGCCAAGTGCTGCCAGGGCTGGTCAATCGGCGAGCGGATGAGCGCGCTCTGTTCGAGGAGGCCGGGCATGCTGAGTAAATACAAGCTCTGGCTGCAGATCGCCGGCCTGCTCGCCTTGGTGTTGCTGGGGTTTGGGGTGGGGTGGAGCTGGCAGGGGGCGCGCTGGGAGAGCAAATACATCGCTCTCGGTGCGGAGTATGCAGAGGCGCGGGCAGCAGCCGAATGGCAGGCCCGGTCAGAAGAGACGCGGCGCGCAGCCGCTGTAGAGGGGATACGACGTGATGCAAAAAACAAGATCCAGCAGGCTGAGGCTGATACCGCTGCTGCTAATGCCGCTGCTGACAGCCTGCGGCAGCAACTCGCCGAGCGTACCCGTCGAGCCAGCGCGGATACCTGCTCTGACGCCGGAAGCCAGACAGCCCGCTCAACCCTCATACTGTATTCCAAGCTGCTCGACCGGGCTGATGCGCGAGCGGGAGAGTTGGCAGCAGAGGCTGACCGACGACGAGTAGCGGGGCTGGCGTGTGAGGCGCAGTATGATTCGTTGAGCCAGCGAAGAGATTAGGACAAACTTAGGGCACTACGCACGCCCTTGCACGCCTGCGAGCGCCCGGCGAATTGCGTCGTACTCAGGCGCAGCGGGGCCTGCGCGGGTGCTGGGTTCATTCTCCGAGGGTTCGAATCCCTCGCTACGGCGTTAAATTCCGGGGTAAATCGTCCCCAAAATATAACGCAAGTCTTTGATTTTAAAGGAGTGGATTAGCGCGCAAACCGCTGTTTATTTTTGCTATCGCAGGGGCAGCCAAGGGAAACAAAGCCCACTTTAGGGGCGTTGGACGGGGTGGACATCAGGGACCTCACGGGAGAGCGGTGGCATGGTCTGCCATTCTTTGAAGCCGGGTATTTTATCTGCCAGCCGTGCGAGCTGCCAGCTTTGCGCTGCGCATCAGGCGCGGTAACCGACGGATTGCGCACCCAGTCGTTGCATCTGCCTGCGAGCATCCCTACAATGAGAATTATTCGCATCCAAGGCAAAGGGATTGAGTGGCATGACGGTGGGAGATCAGGCACGGGAGGAGTGCGGCGCGCTCTACGCAGAGCACCATCGCTGGTTGCTTGGCTGGCTGCGTCAGCGTCTGGGATGTCTGCACGATGCGGCGGACCTGGCACAGGATACCTTTATCCGAGTGCTCACCGCGCGCAATGTCGCTAGCGTTGAGCCGATTCACGAGCCACGGGCTTTCCTGCGTACCGTTGCCGGGCGACTGCTATCCAATCACTTGCGCCGGCGGGCCCTTGAACAGACCTGGCAACAAACCCTGGCGAGTCTGCCCGAGCCGAAGGTGCCGTCACCGGAAGTCCAGGCAGTGCTGCTGCAAACCCTGCATGAGATAGACGCGTTGCTCGACGGGTTGCCTGCCCGCGCGCGCCGGGTGTTCTTGCTCGCCCAACTGGAAGGATTGACCTATGCACAGATCGCCGAGCTGCTCGGCGTCAGTGTGCGCACCATCAAACGCGACATGGCGGAGGCCTTTGAGCAATGCATACTGCTGACCCCCTGACATCCAGCCACCCGCGCGAGGCTCTGGACCGCGCTGTCATTCGGGAAGCCGCTCAATGGCTGGTGCGTTGGCATGAGTCCGCACAGGACCCGCAACTGGCCGAGCAACTGGCCCAATGGCGGGCTCGCAGCGATCAGCATGAACAGGCCTGGCGCCGCGCCCTGCAGGTAAATGACAAGTTTGGTCTGGTGCCGCCACAGTTGGGCATGTCGGTGCTGAGCGAGCGCACTGAGCTATCGCGCCGCCGTGCGATCAAGTCGCTGGTGCTGTTGATGACGGTGGTACCGGCCGGCGTTGCCGGTTACCAGGTGTTGCCATGGCGGGAATGGCAGGCCGATTACGCCACCCGTACCGGCCAGCAACGTACCCTGACCCTCAACGACGGCAGCGAGCTGACCCTGAATACCGATACGGCGCTGGACGTACGATATGACCGCACCCAGCGCCTGATCCGCCTGCATCGCGGCGAGTTGCTGATCGATACCGGCGCCGATCCGGCGCAGTCTCACGACCCGCAGCGGCCGCTGCGGGTGCTGACCCGACACGGTGGGGTACGGGCGTTGGGTACCCGCTTCGTTGTGCGTCAGCAGCGCGAGCATACGCTGGTTCAGGTGTTTGCTGGCGCGGTAGAGATCGAGCCGCGCAGCAGCGCGCGCAGGCCACTGATCCAGGCCGGTCAGCAATTGCGCTTTGACAGCCGTGGCGCCGGTTTGCCGCAACCGGTAGATCCGCACGGAGCCGACTGGGCAGAGGGGGTGCTGGTGGCCGATCGCCTGCCGCTTAGCCGTTTTCTGGCGGAGCTGGGCCGCTATCGCACGGGGCTGGTGCGTTGCGATGAACAGATTGCGCGCTTGCCGGTCAGTGGCGCCTTTCAGCTGGACAATACCGATCAGGTACTGGCCAGCCTTGCCTACAGCCTTCCGGTCAAGGTGGTCTATCGTACGCGCTACTGGGTGTCGGTCACCGCCGCCTGAGTTTTTCATTCGAGCTGTCCCCTTTTGGCGGCTCGCGTGTCTTCTACAGGGACAATTATCCGCTTCGCTTGAAAGGAGTCCTTGAGATGGCAGGCTTTTCCTCATCCGCCGTTGCGCTTACGCAGCGCGCCCGATTGGCCCCACTGGCATTGGCCATTGGCCTGAGCAGCGTCGCCGCGCCACTGGTGCACGCGGCGAACGCCAACGCATCCGCTGGCCATCATTACCAGGTGCCAGCCGGTGATCTTGCCGGGGCGCTGACCGGTTTCGCCCGCCAGGCCGGTGTCAGCGTGCAGTTTGATGCCGCTCGGTTGGCGAATCTGCGAGCGCCGCAGCTGACCAGCGAATACAGTGTTGCCGCTGGTTTTGCGCAGCTGCTCAGTGGTACCGGCCTGCAAGCAGTCGAGCAGGGGCAGGGCGTGTATGTCGTTGTGCCGGCTGACACGGCCACTGACAGTACGCAGCTCGGCGTGTTGCTGGTGACCGGCGAGCGCGTGGCTGGAGACCCTACCGCACCAGTGGGCGGTGTGGTTGCCCGCAGCACTCTGAGCGCGACCAAAACGGGCACCGACCTGATGGCTACGCCGCAGGCGGTCAACGTGGTTACCCGCGAAGAGATTGCAGCCCGCGGCGCTGGTGATCTGGCCCAAGCCCTGCAGTACACCCCGGGGGTTGTCAGCCAGTACGGCAATACCGACTTGCGTCATGACTGGTTTACGGTGCGTGGTTTCAATCCAGGCCGTTTTATGGACGGTTTGCGGCTGCCCTTTGGCGTACTGGGTTACGCCCAGCCGCGTATTGACCCGTTTCTGCTTGAGCGGGTGGAAGTGCTCAAGGGCCCGGGCTCGGTGCTCTATGGACAGTCCACGCCGGGCGGCCTGCTGAATATGGTCAGCAAACGTCCGACGGAGCAGGCCCAGGGTGAAGTCCATGCTGAATACGGGAGCTATGAGCACCGCGAGCTCGGTCTGGATCTGGGTGGCCCGCTGGATGAGCAGGGGCGCGTACGCTATCGCATGGTTGCCCTGCTGCGCGATGCGGACTCTCAGGTCGATCACGTCGGCGAGGAGCGTCAGTTGCTGGCACCGTCTCTGTCCCTTCAGCTGAGCGAGAACACCGATCTGACGTTGCTGGCGCACTATCAGAAGATCGACGCCGACGGCGGCGGCGCGCCGCCCGCACTACCAGCGCAAGGCACCCTGTACGGCGGCGCGCCCTGGGGCAAGCTGGGCCCGGATACCTTCATTGGCGAACCCGGCTATGACCGTTTCACCAACGAGCAGATGTTCCTCGGCTACGAGCTTGAGCATCGCCTGAACGACGTCTGGACTCTGCGTCAGAATCTGCGGTTGGCGCGGGTCGAGACCGACACCCAGAGAGTGCAGGGCGCGGCCTTGATGGGCAACAACCTGGTGCGCTACGCCTGGGCGTTCCCGGAGAAGTCTGACTCCCTCACCCTCGACAACCAGGCGCTGGCCACCTTCACGCTGGGTCAGGCGGAGCACCAGGTACTGCTCGGGTTGGACTACCAGCAGGAGGATGGCACCTACGATGAGCATTTCGACGGGCTCAACGTCAGCCCCATCGATCTTGGTACGCTGGCCTACACGGGCGATGCGGTAAAACCGCCGTTGACGACGCGCCGTGAACAGGAACGCTATCAGGTTGGCGCGTATCTGCAGGATGAGATCGCCATCCATGGCTTTACCCTGCATCTGGCTGGCCGGTATGACCTGGCGAACGCCGACAATACCACCCGCAACATCGTTGCCGGCACCAAGACCCGTGTTGATCAGCGCGATGAGGCGTTCAGCGGGCGAGTTGGGCTGGTATATGAATTTGATAACGGGCTGGCACCCTACGTCAGCTACAGCGAATCATTCCTGCCCACCAGCGGCACCGACGCCAGCGGTAATGCCCTGAACCCGACAGAAGGCAAACAGTATGAGCTGGGACTGCGCTATCAGCCGGTGGGCGGTGGCAGCCTGTGGACCCTGTCTGCCTATGAGCTGACCCAACAGGATGTGCTGACGCGCGATCTGCTGACCAACGAGCGCTCGCAAACCGGTGAAGTGCGTATGCGTGGCCTGGAGCTGGAAGGCAAGATGGAGCTGACTGAAGGCTTGCAGGCACTGGCGTCCTACACCTTGGCAGACAGTGAAATAACGCGCGATGGCGATCCGGCAATCAAGGGTAACGAGCAACCCTTCGTGCCCAATAAGCAGGGCAGCCTGTGGTTAGCCTACGCCGTTCAGCAGGGCCCTCTGCGCGGGCTCGGACTGGGTGGTGGTGCCCGCTATATCGGTGAATCTTATGGTGAAACCGCAAACCTGTACGAGACCGACAGCGTGACCTTGTTCGATGCCAGTGTCAGTTATGATCTGGCCAAGGCGGTGGGGGCGGATAACGGGGTAACACTGCAACTCAGTGCCAACAATCTGACCGACCGGGAGTACATCTCAACCTGTATCTCGGCGCTGGGTTGTTACTGGGGGGAAGGGCGTACCGTCACCGGTTCGGTAACCTATAGCTGGTGAGACGCACGCCGGTGGTAAAAAAGGCCGCGTCAGCGGCCTTTTTATTTGATTTGACCCGTCCTGAATAGAGTTGACACGTTCCAGCCCTGATTTCTGGAGAACGTGATGAACCAAAGGGTTAAGCGCACGCAGCGGGATTACACCCTGGCCTTTAAACAGGCGGTGGTGGACGAGGTGGAGCGCGGTGAGCTGACCTATAAGCAGGCCCAGGCCCTCTACGGTATTCAGGGCCGCTCGACGGTACTAAAGTGGTTACGTCGATATGGCGACCAGGACTGGTGTCCTGGCACCTCCCACCGTGCGAGTCGGAGCCCTACCGTGCCGAAGTCCCCACCTACCCCGGAACAGCGGATCAAGGAGCTTGAGGAGAAGCTGCGTCTGGCTGAACAGAAGGCCGAGTTCTTCGAAGCCGTAGTCGATGTCATGGAGAAGGACTACGGGGTGACGGTAAAAAAGCGGCCCGGCAAGTCCTCACGCAAAGACGCGTTGCCGGATTGACCGTCAGCAGGGCCTGTCATCTCCTGGGCATCAGCCGCCAGGCCTGGTATCAGGCCCAGAGAGCGGAGCATGCCAGGGAGGCTCGTGAGCAGCGGGTGGTGGACTTTGTCCGGGCGATTCGCCGCTGCCAGCCTCGCATTGGCGCTCGCAAGTTGCATTACCTTCTCCATGAGCAAGCGGACCGGGCTCTCCACCTTGGGCGTGATCACCTGTTCCAAGTGCTTCGGGCGCGGCGTCTACTGGTACCCCGGCGGCGGGCCTACCACAAGACCACGCACAGCCATCACCGCTTCCGGCGTCATCCGAACCTGCTCAAGCCGGGCCCGGAGCAAGTGGTTGCCAGGCGGCCGAATCAGGTCTGGGTGGCGGATATCACCTACCTGCCGACGCGCTCTGGAATGAGCTACGTGAGTCTGGTGACGGATGCCTACTCCCGCAAAATCGTGGGCCATCATGTGCATGAGAGCCTGCGCAGCGAGGAGGTGGAACAGGCGTTGCGCAAGGCTCTGCGGGAGCGCCCGGGAAGCCTGCCCCTGATCCACCACTCTGATCGCGGCGCTCAGTACTGCTGCGACAGCTACCAGGCGTTGCACCAGCAACACGGCATCCAATGCTCAATGACCGACGGCTACGACTGCTATCAAAACGCCCTGGCGGAGCGGGTGAACGGCATCCTGAAGACGGAATTCTTGTTGGTACGACCGGGGAACTTGGAGCAGGCCCGCATGATGGTTGGTGAGTCGGTGGAGATTTGTAACCGGGGGCGGCCTCATCTGGCCCTGAAATACAAAACGCCCGATGCGGTGCATCGGGCGTTCTGAGACAAAATAGGTGTCAACCTATTCTAGGACTAGACAATTAGCGCTCGATGATTTCCTTGACCTCTTCCTGCGGAATCTGGCGGTCGCGATCGGTGGCGTCCTCGTATTCCATCATGCCGGTTTCTTCATCAATTTCTGGTTTGTCCTCGGCTTCCATGATCTGACCATCGGTGGTGCGCACCAGATAGTCGTTGCCGCACGCGGTCAGGGCAAACAGGGCGAGAATGGCGATAGAGATCAATTTCAACTGATTCATGTGACTACTCCTTGCACATAGTTGTGTTTACCAAATACACAGTTTGTGACAGAAGAGTGACGTCAAAGGTTCAGTGAGGAGTGGGCGAGCGTGATCTCCATCACACTCGCCAGTGACCTCAAGCCGCCTTGGGTGCGGCTTGCAGGCGTGCGCGGATAAACGTCAGGCAGGCCTCCGGCTGGGTAATTGGCAGCATGTGGCCCCCATCAATCAGAGTCAGTTCCACATTGTCCAGACGGTCTGCCAAGGTTTGTCCCTGCTCCTGCGGATCAAGGATGCGATCTTCGCGCCCGTACAAAATGCCGATGGGCAGTCGAAGGTCGTCATAGCGTAATTGCATCTGTGGCAGCACGGCCTCCAGCGCGGTGAGATCCCGTGAGGCGGCAATGAAGTGGCTCGGGCGCAAGCCCAGCAGCCCGCCACCGCGAATCGGGAAGTCCTTTGGCGCCTGCTCTGGACCAAAGACCACGCCCAGTACCTGTTCGCGCTTGCGAATCGACAGCGGCACCGCCAATGTCCAGCCAACCAGCTTGCGCAACCAGCTGTAGCGAATGGTCAGTGCGGCAAAGGCATCGGACACCTGCGACGGCATGTAGATCAGCGGCGCGATGAGCGCCAGACCATTCACCTTATCGGGATGCCTGAGGGCGGTGGCCAGTGATACGGCGCCGCCCAGAGAGTGCCCAACCAGCAGCGGGCGACCAAGGCCGAGGGCGTCGATGACCCCGGCAACCACGTCTGCCTGGACGGTCAGGGATGCAGATGCGGAGTCAGGTCGTACCGAGTAGCCGCTGCCCGGCCGGTCGATAGCAATTACCCGGTGAGTTTTGGCCAGCTCGTCGATCAGGCCGTAGCCAAAATTCTGCACAACGCCGGTCAGACCATGAATCAGTAGTATCGTATCCGGCCCAGAACCTTGCTCCACGTAGTGGATACGGTTGCCCATGATGGTGATGAAGCTGCCCTCAGGGGGCATGCCCAATTCAATCCGCTTGGCGACGAAAAGGGTGTAGAGAAACAGACCAAGCAGCGTGAGCCCGATCAGCATCAACAGTGTCATAAACAGAGTGTTCACGTTCAGTTCCCTTTTGCGTGGAGCCGTTAGTCGTTGTTTGAAGCCAGGCCGGGCAGCAGACGCCAGTAGCTCACCGGCATCAGCCGTTCGAGCCAGGACAGAATCAGTGCGTCGTTGCCCACGATCACTCGGGGTTTGTTACGCTCAATGCCCCTGAGAATAATCTCGGCTGCACGGGCCGGTGGCATACGCAACAGGCGTTTGGCTCGTGCCAGCTTGCGGGCCTGGTCGGCCTCGCTGCTGCCTTCGGCAGGACGCGCGCTGGTTGCAATGGCTGTGGCGACGCCGCCGGGGTGCACCACGGTAACGCCAACATTGCTGTCGTTGAGTTCAAGGCGCAAGGCATTCGAAAAGCCCCGCACGGCGAATTTGCTCGCACAGTAGGCCGTCTGGCCTGCAGGCGTGATAAAGCCAAACAGGCTGGACAGGTTCACGATACGAGCTTCCGGGCGCTGACGCAGCAGCGGTAGAAAAGCCCGGCACATGGTTACAACGGCGTCAAAGTTGATACGCATCAGCCAGTCAAAGTTCTCAACGCTGACCTGCTCGAACGTGCCACCCAAGGCAACGCCTGCATTATTGATCAAGAGATCGACCTGACCGTGGGCAGCGATGACAGCGTCGGGCAGGGCGGCTACAGCGCTGCGGTCGGCAACGTCGAGAGCATGCTCGCTGACTCTGACGCCCAGCGCCCTTACTTGTGCTGCCGTTTCAGCCAGCGCGGCGGCATTCACGTCCGCCAGCGCCAGGTGACATCCCGATTGCGCCAGCGCGTTCGCCAACGCACGACCAATACCGCTCCCTGCCCCTGTCAGTACTGCTACACACTCTTTGGTCTGCATGGATTCTTATCCTTGTTATTGAAACTGCATGACGCCGTCATCGATACGGCCATACTGAATGGTCAGCTTGTCTTTCAGGTAGTTCTGACGAACCTGCCACGGAGCGCGGTCGCCTTGCTTGGGCAGTACATTCGCCGCGCGTTGCACGTAGCCAGAAGTAAAGTCGAGGAAGGGTTGTTCCTGCACAGACGCGTCGCGTCGAACCACCGCCTCACGGTAGTTGTGCTTGTCCATGTAGCGCAGCAGACGACAGGCGTAGTCGGCAGTCAGTTCGGCCTTGAGCGTCCAGGACGCGTTGGTATAGCCGAACGTGACGATCATGTTGGGCACGTCGCTGAGCATCATGCCCTTGTAGGACATGCGCTCGTTGAACAGCATCGGTGCGCCATCCACGGACAGGACAACATCGCCCAGTGCGTTAACTTTCAGGCCAGTCGCCGTGACGATGATATCGGCTTCCAGCTCCTGGCCGGAGTGCAGGCGAATCCCGTTTTCAGTAAATGTCTCAATGGTATCGGTCACCACGCTGGCGCGGCCGGCGCGTACATCTCTGAACAGGTCGCCATCAGGGACCGCGCAAACGCGCTGGTCCCAGGGCTTGTAGTCCGGGGTGAAGTGTTTCATGTCAACATCGCCGACCTGCGTCTTGACCATATGCAGGACACGTTGCTTGAACTGGTCCGGCCGGTTGCGTGCAAGCTTGTAGAAGAACTGGGTAAGAAAGACGTTCTTCCAGCGCGTGAGCGAGTGTGCGACGTGCAACGGCAACCATTTCTGCAGTGACTGGGCGATGCTGTCGCGCTGCGGCCGCGCGACCACATAGCTGGGTGAGCGTTGCAGCATGGTCACATGTCCAGCGGTCTTGGCCATGGCCGGAATCAAGGTTACAGCGGTAGCACCACTGCCGATGACCACCACGCGCTTGCCTGCGTAATCTAGGTCTTCGGGCCAGAACTGCGGATGAATGATCTGCCCTTTGAAGTTCTGCTCATTGGGGAAGGTCGGGCGATAGCCTTCGTCGTAGCTGTAGTAGCCGGAGCAGGAGAACAGAAAGCGCGCCTCGTAGTGCTCCTCATGCTCAGCTCCGGAGGCGTCGGTTGCCTTGGCAACAACTTGCCAGCGCGAGGTCTCACTTGACCAGTTGGCAGACACCACCCGTCGCTGGAAGCGGATGTTGTGAATGGCACCGGAGTCTTCGGCGATCTCTTCGATATAGCGCTTGATGTCTGGACCGTCGGCGATGGCTTTGCGGTTGCTCCAGGGTTTGTAGCTGTAGCTTAGGGTATACATGTCTGAATCTGAGCGAATGCCGGGATAGCGAAACAAGTCCCAGGTCCCGCCAATGGACTGGCGACGCTCTAGAATGAGGTAACGCTTGTCCGGACACTTTTCGCTCAACGCGTGGGCTGCGCCGATGCCGGAAAGGCCCGCGCCGATAATCAGTACGTCCAGTGGTACAGGTTCAAATACTTGTTGTTGTTGTGTCATTGTTGTGTCCCGTCACATGGGTATTGGTGACAATCTAGATTGTCATATATGCTCTTGGCAATCCTCGTTGTCAGAATTCACCCAATGAATACAGCTACTACCGTTCGCCGTTATCGCGGAAGCTCGCCACAAGAGCGCAAGGCCATGCGCCGCCAGCAACTGATTGATGCTGCCACCAGAGTATATGGCGAACATGGCTACCGGCATTCAGGCGTCAAGCAGGTCTGCGAGGCCGCCGGCCTTACCCAGCGTTACTTCTATGAATCCTTCAGCCACAGCGATGAGCTGTTGATTGCCTGCTACGAGCAAGCTGCGAGGCAGCTAAGGGAGATCAATATGGCCGCCGCAGAGGCGGTGGGAGGCAGTCGCCTGCACCGTAGTCACGCCATGCTCTGTGCCTACTTCGGTTATCTGCGAGATAACCCCAGAGTCGCGCGCCTGTTGCTATTGGACATACGCGGCATCAGTGCGGCGGTTGATCAGGCGATTGACGAAGCGCTGAAAGCCAGCAGTGATGACATGACTCGCGCGCTGGCAGAGCCAGGCGAGAACTTTGACGAGCTGCTGCAGGCCGGGATTTTGGGCGGTGTCATCCACATAGCCTTGCATTGGATGGCGTCGGGATATGCTCAGCCAATTGAACGTGTTGTCGAGGCCGCCTTGAAGCTGGGGGCCTCGCTGCTGGATGAGGACAGCCCCTAAAAGCAACACAGACACAAAAAAACCCGCATTACGCGGGTTTTTTTGTCGTGCCTGCTATCAGAGCTGCTCGACCGGAATGGACGCAGCGGCTTTCTGGTAGGACTCGATTTCGTTGAAGTTCATGTAGCGATAGACATCGCTGGCCATGCTGTCCAGATCGGCAGCGTACCCCATGTACTCTTCAACGCTCGGCAGACGGCCCAGAATGGACGCTACCGAGGCCAGCTCGGCGGAAGCCAGGTACACATCAGCGCCATCGCCCAGACGGTTCGGGAAGTTCCGTGTGGAGGTGGAGACAACAGTGGACTTGGCAGCAACGCGCGCCTGGTTACCCATGCACAGCGAGCAGCCCGGCATTTCCATACGCGCACCGGCTTTGCCGTAGATGCCGTAGTAGCCTTCTTCGGTCAGCTGATACTGATCCATCTTGGTCGGCGGAGCCAGCCACAGACGGGTCGGGATGGCGCCCTTGTTCTTCTCGAGCAGCTTGCCAGCCGCGCGGAAGTGACCGATGTTGGTCATGCAGGAACCGATGAAGACTTCGTCGATCTTGTCGCCAGCAACGCTGGACAGCAGGCGTGCGTCGTCCGGGTCGTTCGGTGCACAGAGGACCGGCTCCTTGACGTCGGCCAGATCGATTTCGATCACAGCGGCGTACTCAGCATCGGCGTCGGCAGCCATCAGGCTCGGGTTGGCCAGCCACTCTTCCATCGCCTTGGCGCGACGCTCCAGGGTGCGCGGATCCTGATAGCCGTTGGCAATCATCCAGCGCAGCAGGACGATGTTGGACTTCAGGTATTCGGCAACGGACTCTTCGCTCAGCTTGATGGTACAGCCGGCAGCGGAACGCTCAGCAGACGCATCGGACAGCTCGAACGCTTGCTCGGCGGTCAGGTGATCCAGGCCTTCGATCTCGAGAATGCGGCCGGAGAAGATGTTCTTCTTGCCTTTCTTCTCGACGGTCAGCAGACCTTGCTGGATGGCGTAGTAGGGGATGGCATGAACCAGGTCACGCAGAGTGATACCGGGTTGCATCTTGCCCTTGAAGCGGACCAGAACGGATTCCGGCATGTCCAGCGGCATCACGCCGGTGGCTGCTGCGAAGGCGACCAGGCCAGAACCGGCCGGGAAGGAAATGCCCATCGGGAAGCGGGTGTGCGAGTCACCACCGGTACCAACGGTATCAGGCAGCAGCATGCGGTTCAGCCAGCTGTGAATGATGCCGTCACCCGGGCGCAGCGCAACGCCACCACGGTTGTGGATGAAGTCGGGCAGGGTGTGGTGCGTGGTCACGTCGATCGGCTTCGGGTAGGCCGCAGTGTGACAGAACGACTGCATGACCAGGTCGGCAGAGAAGCCAAGGCAAGCCAGGTCCTTCAGCTCGTCGCGGGTCATCGGGCCAGTGGTGTCCTGAGAACCGACGGTGGTCATCTTCGGCTCGCAGTAAGTGCCGGGGCGAATACCCTCGACGCCACAGGCTTTACCCACCATCTTCTGGGCCAGGGTGTAACCCTTGCCAGTGTCAGCCGGTTGCTCGGGCTTACGGAACAGGTCGGAAGAGCCCAGACCCAGTTCGGCACGTGCCTTCTCGGTCAGGCCACGGCCGATGATCAGCGGAATACGGCCGCCAGCGCGTACTTCGTCCAGCAGCACCTGCGTCTTCAGCTCGAAGGTGGTGATGACGTCGTCAGTGCCGTGCTTGCAGACCTTGCCTTCGTAGGGGTAAACGTCGATAACGTCGCCCATGTTCAGGTCGGTGCAATCAAACTCGATCGGCAGGGCGCCAGCGTCTTCCATGGTGTTGTAGAAGATCGGGGCAATCTTGGAGCCGAAGCAGAAACCGCCTGCACGCTTGTTCGGAACGTTCGGGATGTCGTCACCGAAGAACCACAGCACAGAGTTGGTTGCAGATTTACGGGAAGAACCGGTGCCGACCACGTCACCAACGTAGGCAACCGGGAAGCCTTTGGCTTTAACTTCTTCGATCTGCTTGAGCGGGCCAACAGCGCCCGGCTCGACCGGCTCGATGCCGTCACGGGCCATTTTCAGCATGGCCAGAGCGTGCAGCGGGATGTCCGGGCGGGACCAGGCATCGGGCGCCGGAGACAGATCGTCGGTGTTGGTTTCGCCAGGAACCTTGAAAACGGTCAGGGACAGCTTTTCAGCAACAGCAGGCTTGTTGACGAACCACTCGCCGTCAGCCCAGGACTGCAGTACCGCCTTGGCGTGGGTGTTGCCAGCCTTGGCTTTTTCCGCAACGTCGTGGAACGCATCAAACATCAGCAGGGTATGCTTCAGTTGCTCGGCAGCGGTGGCAGCCAGGGCAGCGTCGTCCAGCAGCTCAACCAGAGTGGCAATGTTGTAGCCGCCCTGCATGGTGCCCAGCAGCTCAACAGCGCGTTCTTTGTTCAGCAGCGGGGAGCTGGCTTCGCCCTTGGCGATAGCGGAGAGGAAACCAGCCTTAACGTAGGCCGCTTCGTCCACGCCCGGCGGGACGCGATTGGTCAGCAGGTCGAGCAGAAACTCTTCTTCACCTGCCGGCGGGTTTTTCAGCAGATCAACCAGACCTGCAGTTTGTTCGGCGTTCAGCGGCTGGGGCACGACGCCCTGAGCGGCGCGCTCTTCAACGTGTTTGCGATAGGCTTCAAGCACAGTTATTACCCTCATCAGTCTGTTCCGCTCATGACGGAACGGTAATCCTCTCGGACTCCGGGAAGCACTGAATAATCATCTTGGATAAGGGAGCTATTCAGTGCTTCCCTGGCGTGCCGGCAATAAGACTGTGTGCAAGCGCAGACCCGTTCTGGTGGGGGGCAACCTGGGTAACTGGTGTTGGCAGATACGTAACGGGTTGCGGGCAAACGCCTGAAGCACAGCCCTAACGGCGGGCTGATTCTACAGGATGGCGAACCCAAAGTTAAGCTGTATCCCGGATGAGGCAGGCGTGCGTTGGTCGTCTTGGGATCAGGCCGCGACTGGTCTATCATGGCGCATTTGCCGTTGAGCACTGCCGCATGCCCTCCGATTCTGACGCCTACACCAGTAAAACGCCCTGTATCGGGCTGTGCTCCACCGTATTCGGTGATCTGGTGTGTCGCGGTTGCAAGCGCTTCAGCCATGAAATCATTGACTGGAACCGCTACGACAACGGTCAGCGTGCGGCGGTCTGGCGTCGTCTGGAACAGCTGCTGGAGCAGTTGATCTGGAACCGCTTTGAACTGGTATCGGTGTGGGCACTGGAGGGTGAGCTGAAGCGACTGAAGGTGCCTGCAGACCCCAATATGCCCGTGAGTATCAAGGTTTGGCGCCTGTTGCCTCGCCTGGCTGAGGGCGGTTTGGAGAGTGCGGGCCTGCGCCTGCAGCCCTTGTGGCATGGCGCGACACTGAAGCAGGTGCGAGATAACCTGGATCAGGCCTTCTTTGACCTGTCCACGGCCTACTACGACCGGCGGGTGCCCTGAACGCACGGCACCCGCTGGTACACAGGCCTACTTTTCCAGCAGCGCTTCAAGGTGCGCCAGGGTATCTTCCGGTTTCAGCACCAGAATGTCGCTGTTGACCTGATCCAGCACCACTTCGGCAGTATTGCCGATCAGCGCGCCGGCGATCCCCTTGCGGCCCACAGTCCCGATAATGGTAACGCTGGCACCGATACGGTTGGCAACCTGCGGCACCAGCGTGTCCGCCGGGCCTTCATCGATATGCAGGTGCTGGTCGTCGATACCGTAGAGTTTCACATAGGGTTCGGCGCGAGCGCGGTATTCGGCAGCAATGCTGTCCTTGAGCTGAAACGCCGGATCGGCGGCAGACAGCATCGGGGCAGGGTGGGCCGAAACCAGGTGCAGGTCGCCATCAATCATGTCAACGATATCAGCGGCGTGGCTGACAATGGTGTCGTGCAACACGTGATGCTGATCGTCGTGGTTGCCGACATCTACCGCCGCCAGAACAGAACCTTTGATCCAGCTGTCGCTGTTCTTGACCATCAGCACGGGCGCCGGGCAGTAGCGCAGCAACTTCCAGTCGTCCGGCGTTAGCAGCGCCTTGCGCAGCGGGTTATCCGGACGGTGCTGCTTGACGACCAGGTCGCAGCCTTCGCGGGATACGGCGCGGCAGATGGTGTCAGTGCTGTTGTGGTGCCAATCCTGAGTGACGCTGCAGCGAATCCCCTTGGCATCCTGCTCGACACGCAGGCGAGCCAGCAGGTCGCTGTAATCGGCGCGGTCCTCACACACCAGCAGGTGCAGTTCGCATTCAATAAAGCCCGCGATCAGGCTAGCGCGGTTCAAGGCGACCTGCTGCTCCTGGCTGGGATCGATAACAACTAGAATGCGTTTCACGGCTTGCATGGCTTTCTCCCTGTTGTGCAAAAGGCAATCTTGCCCGATGTTCCCAATGTAGTTGTTTTTTACCCGGTTTGTGTTGATCCATGTCTATTCGGGCTGTGGATGGAGGGTTCAGCAGGTATACTCTGCGGCGTTGCTGTTACCACCTGCGAAAAGACTCATGCTGCCCGACGAACTCCTCGCCTTTCTGCCTTGCCGTACCCCTGATGCCTGGATTGAGCAGGCATTGGCGCACCCGCAAGAACTGCTGATCGACCACGCCAACTGCGAAAAGAAGGCCGCCTCCACGGCGCTGATGTTGATGTTTCGCTATGTCGACAAGCCGGATCTGCTGCAAAAGATGTCGCGTCTGGCGCGTGAGGAATTGCGTCATTTCGAGCAGGTCACCGCAATCATGCAAAAGCGCGGCATCCGTTATCGCGGGCTGTCTGCCAGTCAATATGCGCAACGCCTGCGTCAGCACGTACGCACCACAGAGCCGGGCCGGCTGGTTGATACGCTGATTGTGGGGGCGTTCATCGAGGCGCGTTCATGCGAGCGCTTCGCCAAGCTGGCACCGCATCTGGACGAGGAGCTGGGCGACTTCTACCGCTCACTGCTTAAGTCCGAGGCACGGCACTATCAGGATTACCTGCGTCTGGCCAAGGCTTACGCGGACGCGCCAATCGACGAACACATTGCCCGCTTTGCCCAGGCAGAGCAGCAGGCCATTCTCGCCGCTGATCAGGAGTTTCGTTTTCACAGCGGTGTAGCGGCCTGAATACTGAACCCGTTACGCTGTTCCGGGTCTGTTTGCGCTGAAGCCCACCAACCAGGGATTGATCATGTTCACATCAGGCTCCAATCGATTTCTCGCCCTGACAACGGCTCTGGTGCTGGGCGGGGTTTTCAGCTCGACGCCGGTGCACGCTGAGCTCACAAACTGTGAACGCGTTGTGGTTACCGGCAACCCGGCCTATCCGCCACTGACCTGGGCACCAGAGGACGGAGACGTGGCGCTGACCGGGGTGACTATCGAGATGCTCAGCAACGCGCTGCAGGGCTCTGGAGTCGAGGTGGAGCTGCTGGATCTCGGCTCACGCGCCAAGGCGCTGGAGGCTGTTGAGGCAGGGCAGGTGGACATCATGGCCGGTCTGTTTCTCAGTCGCGAGCTGCTGGGCTCACTCGATTTTGTCTATCCGCCAGTGGTGGATGTGCCCAGTGTGTTCTTTGTCCGCCGCGGCGCAGCCTTCCCTTATACCGGCTGGCAGGATTTACGCGGCAAGCGGGGCGCAGCGCAGCAGGGCAGCCGCTTCGGGCTATCCTTCGACACCTACGCGACAGACAATCTGGACCTGCAGCGTGAAGCCTCCGGCGAGCGCGCCCTGCGCAAGCTGCTGGCAGGTGAGCTGGATTACGTGGTGCTGGAACGTTACCAGGGGCTCGCCCTGGCCGAGCAAATGGGAGTAGACGCTCAGCTCGACACGTTGGAAGGCTCTTTCATCAACGCACCACTGTATCTGGCCATTTCTCACAATTCGGTGTGCAACACGCCTACACTGCGTTCAGCACTCGCTCTGGGCATGCTCGAACAGCAGCAGCGCAACGAGGGCTCGCGTCTGCTCGACAAGTATCGAGGTATCTGGGCCGCGCCTTTCCGTCCGGTCAGCGAGCCGGCAGCAGATATACCTCTGGCGGAATAATCGCCACTGATCAGCAATCAACTGGACAACCGGTAGCAGCATAAACTGTACTGGTTAACTGTGGCGCATCTGTCACTGTGCTGCTGCAACTGTACCGGATAAGCTCTGTGGTCGGTCTGCTCCAGGAGGTTTGTCATGACCAGTCTGCTGTACCAGCGTATCGCCCAGCAATTGGCGGAAGATATTCAGAATGGCGTCTATCGACCGGGTGAGCGGGTACCCTCGGTACGCAAGCTGAGCACCCAGAAGGGCGTTAGCCATGCAACCGTGCTGCAGGCCTACGCCACCCTGGAGGACCAGGGGCTGATTCATGCGCGCCCGCAGTCCGGCTACTACGTCCATCAGACCCCGGCGCTGACCGCGCCCAAGCCGCAAATCGCCAAGGTTGAGGCGCCCTACGCAGTTACCCGTAGCAGCATCATCAGCGAGATTCTCTCCCAGGCGCGGCGCGAAGGAATCATTCCGCTCGGCGCGGCGGTGCCGGCTAGTGATTATCTGCCGCTGCGTGCGCTGCATCAGCAGATGAGCAAGATCACCCGCTTTCATAGCCACAAGGCGTTCAGTTACACCTTTAGCCCGGGTTACGAACCGCTGCGTCGCCAGGTGGCCATTCGGATGCGCGATGCTGGTGCGGCTGTTGACCCCAGCAATGTGGTTATCACCAATGGCTGCGTCGAAGCCTTGCAACTGGCACTGCGCGCGGTCACGCGGCCGGGCGACCTGATCGCGACCGAATCCCCCAGCTATTACGGCACAGTGCAACTATGCCAATTGCTGGAGTTGCAGGTCATCGAGATTCCGACCGATCCCGATACCGGGCTCAGCCTGGAAGCGCTGCAGCGCGCGCTGGACAAGTGGCCCATCAAGGCACTGGTGCTGACCGCGCGAGCCGGTAATCCGATGGGCGCAACCATGCCAGAGGCCCGGCAGCGCAAGCTGGTCGGCATGATGGCGCAGCGCAAGCTGACGATCATCGAAGACGATATTTATGGCGAGCTGATGTTTGACCAGGGACAATCGCGTGCGCTCAAGGCCTTCGACTGCTCCGACACCGTGATCTACTGCTCCAGTTTTTCCAAGACCATCTCGCCCGGCGTGCGGACTGGCTGGCTGATCACGCGGCGGTACCAGCAGGCAATTGAGCAACTGCAGACATTCACCACGCTGTCGGCCTGCAGCGTCAGCCAAATGGCGGTGGCTGCCTATCTGGAAAATGGCGGCTACGACCGGCACCTGCGCCATATCCGGCAGGAGTACTGCAAGAACCTCAGCCAGTTTCAGTTGGCGGTACAGCAATACTTCCCGGAAGGTACGCAGATATCTCGGCCGCGTGGTGGCTACATTCTCTGGATCAGCCTGCCTGGCGGAGCCGATACGCTGACGTTGTTCAACTGGGCGTTGGCGCAAAACATCAGTATCGCGCCGGGCATCGTGTTCAGTAATTCGGACCAGTTTAACCACTGTCTGCGCCTCAACTGCGGTATTCCCTGGAACCGGTCGACAGAGCAGGCCGTTATGACGCTGGGTGTACTGGCCCGGCAGCTGGTGTCAGAGTCAGCCCGCAGCGCCGGCGGATTGAACGTTGAGATGGCTTATGAATCAGCAAGCTGAGTCTATTGTTTAAAGTAAAACGACAAGGCCCGCACAGTGTGCGGGCCTTGTCGTTTCAGCCGTCACGGTATCAGCTGGGGGCGGCGTCCTTGCTTTTCTGGTAGTCCCGTACCAGTTTCTGCGACAGCTCGATGATCTGCTCGCGCATCCATCGGTTGGCCGGATCCTGGTCGGTGCTTTCATGCCAGAACAGGTGGGTCTCGATCGGCGGCACATCGTCGATCGGCAGGGCGACAGCATGCAGGTTGTGGCGCTTGGCGAAGCGCTCGTGCACTGTCATCACCATATCGGTGGACTCCATCACCAGCGGTGCCATCTGATAGTGCTGTGAACGCAGCACCACTCGGCGTTGCAAACCCATTTTGCCCAGCGCCAGGTCGACGTGGCCCAGACCATTGCGGCGGCTGGATATATGAATGTGCGATTGAGCCAGGTAGTCATCCAGGGTAATGCGCTCTTTTTTGGCCAGTGGGTGGCCCGGGCGCATAACACAGACATGATGATCCTCGAACAGTTTGACGTGGCGCACCTGGGTATCGGTGTTTAGCGGCGCATCAATGGCAAAGTCGAGGCGACCAGCCGCCAGCTCCTTGGTGGTTTCACGGCGCTTGACCAGGAAGCTGTCGATGTTGATGTTCGGCGCCATGCGGCGGATGCGCGAGGCCAGATGGGGCAGAATGACTGCCTCCGTCAGGTCGGTCATGCTGATGCGGTAGGTCTTGGTTGCCTGCTCGGGGACAAAACTGCGGCTTTCCTGCACCGATACGCGCAGCAGCTGCAGGGCAGAGCGGACCGGCGTAATGATGTTCTGCGCCATCGGGGTAGGGACCATGCCCTGGGCAGTACGCACGAATAGCGGGTCGTTGAATGTCTCGCGCAGGCGAGCGAGAGCATTACTTACGGCTGGCTGAGTGATGCCGACAATCTGGCCTGCACGGGTCAGATTTGCCTCGGTATAGATGGCATCAAAGACAATGAACAGGTTCAGATCTACCTTGCTGAGGTTCATCGCATCATCCTTTGGTCAAATGGCTCATATCGAGACATGCAGTTCAGCGGAGTCGGCAAGTATATATCGCTTATGAATGTTAATACACGGCAAAAATAGGTTAGATAAATCCAGATTGGTCATCTAGCATTTTCTTCGTCGAACCCACCAAACGAAGGCAACCACTATGGATTTCGGATACTCCCCCAAGGTTAAAGAACTACGCGAGCGCGTTGACGCGTTCATGCAGGAACACGTTTTTCCGGCTGAAGCCACCTTTCACCAGCAAGTAGCCGAAGGGGATCGCTGGCAGCCCACCGCCATCGTCGAGGAGCTCAAGGTCAAGGCCCACGCTGCCGGCCTGTGGAATCTGTTCCTGCCCGAATCCGACCTGGGCGCTGGCCTGACCAACCTGGAATACGCGCCGCTGGCCGAGCTGATGGGCCGCTCCGGCCTGGCGTCCGAAGCGTTCAACTGCAGCGCGCCGGACACTGGCAACATGGAAACCATCGTTCGCTACGGTAACGATGAGCACAAGGAAAAGTGGCTGAAACCGCTGCTCGCCGGCGAAATCCGCTCCTGCTTCGGTATGACCGAGCCGGGCGTTGCCTCTTCCGACGCCACCAACATGCAAGCCAACGCTCGCCGCGAAGGTGACGAGTGGGTCATCAACGGCCGCAAATGGTGGACGTCCGGCGCCTGCGATCCGCGCTGCAAGATCATGATCTTCATGGGTCTGACCAACCCCGATGCGCCGCGTCACCAGCAACACTCGATGATTCTGGTGCCGATGGACACCCCCGGCGTGAAGGTTATCCGCCCGCTGCCGGTATTCGGTTATGACGACGCGCCACACGGTCACGCCGAAGTGCTGCTGGAAAATGTACGCGTTCCCTACAGCAACGTGCTGCTGGGTGAGGGCCGTGGCTTCGAGATCGCCCAAGGTCGCCTCGGCCCGGGCCGCATCCACCACTGCATGCGCTCCATCGGTGCCGCTGAGCGCGCACTGGAGCTGATGTGCAAGCGCTCCGTTGAGCGTGAAGCCTTTGGCAAGCGCCTGGCTCAGCTGGGTGGCAACATTGACCTGATCGCCCAGTCGCGCATCGAGATCAACCAGGCTCGTCTGCTGACCCTGAACGCCGCTTACATGATGGACACTGTCGGCAACAAGGTCGCCAAGAGCGAAATCGCGCAGATCAAGGTTGTTGCGCCCAACGTTGCCCTCAACGTACTGGATCGTGCCATTCAGATGCACGGCGGTGCTGGTGTCTCCGATGACTACCCGCTGGCGCACATGTACGCCATGCAGCGCACTCTGCGCCTGGCCGATGGCCCGGATGAAGTGCACCGCGCCGCTATCGGCAAGCACGAGCTGGGTCGCTACATGCCTCGCTGATCGCCTGTCGGTTGAGAAAACCCGCTCGCTTGAGCGGGTTTTTTTATGGGTTTGGCAGCGAGTCGCGTCGCTCGGAGGTCGGAGTACCAGGCGCAGGCATGCCTTTGACATAGACATCCCTATGTATCACGCGACCAACAACAACACCCGACTGGATCGGGTAGGGGTGATCATCTGCTGGAGGGGGTAGTCAGCCGGGCGGGGAGGGTGCCCGGCGGGGGACAGGGTGTCAGCGGGCGCGGTAGGTGATGCGACCCTTGGTCAGGTCGTAGGGAGTCAGTTCTACGCGTACCTTGTCGCCAGTCAGGATGCGGATGTAGTTCTTACGCATCTTGCCTGAAATGTGGGCAGTCACGACATGGCCGTTTTCCAGTTCAACGCGGAACATGGTGTTCGGCAGGGTGTCGATGATGGTGCCTTCCATTTCAATACTGTCTTCTTTTGCCATTAAGCAACAACCTCTCGGGGTGAAATTCGGGTGGGTGGTGGAGAGTACCCACAAAAAAGGTGGCTAATTGTGCCTGAAAAGAGCACAAGCGCCAAGTTTGAAGGGGATTTTTTCGTGGCGAGGCGGCAGCCCATTGCGCTGGCAGCCGCTCTGGGGCTACCTAGCTGAGGCGAATCCAGCGCTGGTTGACCAGCATTTCCAGCGGCCGGTACTCGGTCTTGTAATTCATCTTGCGGCAGTTCTTGATCCAATAGCCGAGGTAGACAGCTTCCAGCCCCAGGCGATGGGTTTCTTCGATCTGCCAGAGGATCGCGTAACGGCCCAGGCTGCGGCGCGGTTGATCCGGGTCAAAAAAGGTGTACACCGCAGACAGGCCGTTACGCATGTGATCGGTGACGGCGATGGCAACCAGCGCGCCCTGCTCGCGGAAGGCGTAAAACCGGCAAAAGCTCCAGTCCTTGGCCAGGAAGGACTGAAATTGTTCACGACTGGGCGGGAACATGTCGCCGTCGGCGTGGCGTGCGTTGATGTAGCGCTCGTAAAGCGCGTAAATCTCATCGGTTGCTTCGGGCTTGAGCTCGCTGACCTGCAGGTCGCGATTACGCTTGATGATGCGCTTCTGGCCACTGCTGGGGGTGAAGTCGGCAGCGGGGATGCGCGCCGGAATACAGGCACTGCACTGTTTGCAGTGGGGGCGATAAAGGTGGTCGCCGCTGCGGCGAAAACCCAGCTCTGACAGGTGGCTGTAGGTGTCCAGATCAATCGGCTGCTGCGGATCAAGAAACAGCGTCGTCGCGCGCTCTTCCGGCAGGTAGCTGCAGGGGTGAGGGTGCGTAGCGTAGAACTTGAGCTGCGACAGGTCAGTCATGACATCTCCCGGTCAACAATGCCTCGATTATAAAGGAAGCATTGACCAAATCCACACGGTCGCTGCGAGCCATCAGGCGCCCGGCCGCACAGCAAGGCGCTGCCGTCATGAGCGTTACACCCGTGCCGCACCCCAGGCTGAGGCGGTGCTGGGCGGGCAGAGGCGAGCCAGTTCCGCGCAGAACTCGGCGCGCGGCATGCTGCTGGCACCCAGGCTGAACAGGTGGTCGGTGGGCATCTGGCAGTCGATCAGTGCAAAGCCCCATTCCTCCAGCTGGCGTATCAGGGTAATGAAAGCCAGCTTGGAGGCATTGTCTACACGGCTGAACATGGACTCGCCAAAGAAGACTCGGCCCAGCGCAATGCCATAGAGGCCGCCTACCAGACTGTCATCCTGATAGACCTCCACCGAGTGGGCGTGCCCAAGGCGATGCAGCTCGATGTAGGCGGCCTGCATCTTGGGCGTGATCCAGGTCCCACCGGCGCCCGCACGGGGGCCGGCGCAGGCGCTGATTACCGCCGCAAAGTCGCGATCATAGTCGACGCGAAGCCGACCCTGGCGCAACACCTTGCGCATGCTGCGTGACACATGCAGGTCCGCCGGCCGCACAACGGTGCGTGGATCGGGGCACCACCAGAGAATCGGCTGGCCTGGAGCAAACCAAGGAAAGATACCATGGCGGTAGGCATGCAGCAGGCGAGGCGGCGTCAGATCACCGCCAGCCGCCAGCAAGCCGTTCGGCTCAGCCATGGCACGCTCGGGCGGCGGAAAGTCGGCGCTGTCAGCGGTCAGCCAGGTTAGTTGAGGCATGTGCAGGAGTACTCATAAAAAATTCAAACGTTTTGTCAGATACCGGTTATAAGTTATTGTCACCCATCAATAAAGTGGTGAATCAGCCGGGAACATTTGCAGTCAGCGTCGGTCTGCTTGTGCTGTATTGTGCACTCTGGTTGTGAAAACGGTCGACTCAGGCCGTACAATGACCGCCTCACCTGTGATGGAAGCTTTGTTTTGAAGGATACCGCAGCCCCGAAAACCCCGTTGGTCTGGCGTGAACAGCTGGCGCTGCGTCTGCGCGAGGGTGCTTTGTTGGCGATGAACGCCCTGTGCCTGTACCTGTGTATGGCGCTGTTCACCTTTGATGCAAGCGACCCGGGCTGGACGCGCAGCGGCAGCGTGGCCGACGTGCAAAACGCCGGCGGCCGGATGGGCGCCTGGATCGCCGACGTGCTTCTGCTGACGCTGGGCTACCTGGCCTTTCTGTTCCCCTTGATCGTTGCGGTCAAGGTCTATCAAATGTTCCGTCGGCGCCATCAGCCGATGATCTGGAACGGCTGGCTGTTCTCCTGGCGCCTGATTGGCTTTGTGCTGACCCTGCTGGCGGGCACCGCGCTGGCGGCGCTGCATGGCACGCCCGGTGCTCATTTTCCGGAGGGGGCGGGCGCAGGCGGCGTGCTGGGCGAGCTGCTGCGTGATTTGGCGTACCCTGTGCTGAACATGCAGGGCAGTACGCTGTTTTATCTGACCCTGTTTCTATTCGGTCTAACCGTGTTCACCAACCTGTCGTGGCTCAAGGTCATGGACCTGACCGGCAAGTTGACCCTGGATCTGCTGGATCTGCTCAAGCGCGCCTGGCAGAGCTGGCGCGCGCGCCGCGCCGACGGCCGCATGGATACGCCAGTACAGCGCGAGAGCCGCGCTCCGGCCCCGCGTAAGGAGCCGGCCTTCAGCGTTGAAGAGCAGCGCCGCGCCGACGCCTCAAAAGCCCAGCGCCAGGAAGCCCTGGCTCGCCATGTCGCGGCGCGCGAAACCCGCACGCCACCGGAAATTGTGCCGCTGGACACCAAGCCGGCCGAGGCCAGTGTACGTAGCCAGAAGGAAAAACAGTCCACGTTGTTCAGCAATACCAGTGACCCGGGCTCCCTGCCGCCGATTGGCTTGCTGGATCCGCCGAGCAAGAAAACCAAAGGGTTCTCTGCCGAGTCACTGGAGGGCATGTCGCGCCTGCTTGAGCTCAAGCTCAAGGACTTTGGTGTCGAAGCCGAGGTTGAGAAGGTGCAGCCAGGCCCGGTGATTACCCGCTTCGAGATTCAACCGGCCCCAGGCGTCAAGGTTAGTAAAATTTCCAACCTGGCCAAGGACTTGGCGCGTTCGTTGGCGGTGATCAGCGTGCGCGTGGTTGAGGTGATTCCGGGCAAGACGACGGTGGGTATCGAGATTCCCAACGAGGACCGCGAAATCGTGCGCCTGTCCGAGGTATTGGAAACACGCGAATTCGATGAGGCCCAGTCTCCCGTCACCCTGGCGCTCGGTCACGACATCGGCGGTCACCCGGTGATGGCTGATCTGGCCAAGATGCCCCACCTGCTGGTGGCCGGTACCACCGGCTCGGGTAAGTCGGTCGGCGTGAACGCCATGCTGCTGAGTATCCTGTTCAAGGCGACACCTGCCGAGGTCCGTCTGATCATGGTCGACCCGAAAATGCTGGAGTTGTCGATCTACGAGGGCATTCCGCACCTGCTCGCGCCGGTTGTGACCGACATGAAGGAAGCCTCCAACGCACTGCGCTGGTGTGTGGCCGAGATGGAGCGTCGCTACAAACTGATGGCGGCCATGGGGGTACGTAACCTGGCGGGCTTCAACCGCAAGGTGAAAGACGCGGCCAAGGCGGGCACACCACTGACCGATCCGCTGTACCGCCGCGAAAGTATGGAAGACGAGGCGCCGGAACTCGAATCGCTGCCGGTGATCGTAGTGGTAATCGACGAATTTGCCGACATGATGATGATTGTCGGCAAGAAGGTCGAGGAACTGATTGCGCGTATCGCCCAGAAGGCGCGGGCCGCCGGAATCCATCTGATTCTTGCGACACAGCGCCCCTCGGTCGACGTGATTACCGGTCTGATCAAGGCGAACATTCCGACCCGTATGGCCTTCCAGGTATCCAGCAAAATCGACTCGCGCACCATCCTGGACCAGGGCGGCGCCGAGCAGCTGCTGGGCCACGGCGACATGCTCTATATGCCGCCGGGCACCAGCTTGCCGGTTCGTGTTCACGGGGCATTTGTATCGGACGATGAGGTGCATCGGCTGGTCGACGAATGGAAGCAGCGCGGCGAGCCGGACTACATCCAGGATATCCTGGATGGCGCTGACGACTCGGCGGGCGGTAGCAGCTTTGACGGCGGTAGTGGTGGTGGCGACGACAGCGAAGAAGACGCGCTGTACGACGAGGCCGTGCGTTTTGTGACCGAAAGTCGCCGCGCCTCCATTTCTGCGGTGCAGCGCAAACTCAAGATTGGCTACAACCGGGCCGCCCGCATGATTGAGGCGATGGAAATGGCCGGTGTAGTTACCGCAATGAACACCAACGGTTCGCGCGAGGTGATTGCACCGCCGCCGGTCCGGGATTGAGGGGAGTAACCCTGCTATGTTGAATCGCATCACTGGTTGGCGCTGGATTGTGCTGTGCGCGGCGCTGCTGACAACGCCGGCGATGGCTCAGGATGAAGCGGCGGCTGCCGAGCGCCTGAACGAGCTGCTGTCGGCGGCTAACACGCTGACGGGTAATTTTTCGCAAATGACGCTCAGCTCCAACGGCTCCAACCTGCAGGAAACCAGCGGCCAGGTAACCCTGCAGCGCCCGGGCAAGTTTCGTTGGCATACCGATCCGCCGTTGGAGCAGGTGCTGATCTCCGATGGCGAGCAGGTCTGGCTGTACGATCCGGACCTGATGCAGGTCACCATTCAGGCCCTGGATCAGCGACTGACGCACACTCCCGCGCTGCTGCTGTCTGGCGACGTCAGCACCCTGACCGACAACTTCAGCATCCGCTGGACTCAGGGCGGCAGCGTCGACGACTTTGTGTTGACCCCCAAGGCCAGCGACACCATGTTTGAGACGCTTCGCCTTTCCTTCCGCGACGGGCTGATCAACGACATGCAGCTCAATGATCCGATTGGCCAGCGCACCAACATTCTGTTCCAGAATGTGGTGCTGAACGAGCCAGTCGCTGCCGACGCCTTTCAGTTTGAGGTGCCGGACGGGGTCGATGTGATCAGTGAATAACGGCGGCCTGTTCGCTGCGCCCGCACCGCGCGAGCCGCTGGCCGCGCGCATGCGTCCGCGCAACCTTGATGAATACGCCGGCCAGGCGCACCTGCTGGCTGCCGGTCGGCCGCTGCGCACCGCGCTGGAGCAGGGCGCACTGCATTCCATGATCTTCTGGGGGCCGCCCGGCGTCGGCAAGACCACCCTTGCGCGCTTGATCGCGACAGTCACCGACGCCCACTTTGAAACCCTCTCGGCGGTGCTGGCCGGCGTGAAGGATATTCGCCAGGCGGTGGATATCGCTCGGCAGAACTACGCCGCCAACGGGCGCCGCACCATCCTGTTTGTTGACGAGGTACATCGCTTCAACAAAGCGCAGCAGGATGCGTTCCTGCCCTACGTCGAAGACGGTACCTTGCTGTTTATCGGCGCCACCACCGAAAACCCGTCGTTCGAGCTGAACAACGCCTTGCTCTCCCGAGCCCGTGTCTACGTCCTCAAGGGGTTGGACGAGGAGGCCTTGAGCGGCCTGCTGGACCGCGCCCTGGAGGACATGGAGCGCGGTCTCGGTGCGCTCCAGCTGCAGCTCAGCCCGCAGGCACGGCAACTGCTGCTAGATGCTAGCGACGGCGACGCACGTCGCCTGCTCAATCTGCTGGAGATTGCCGCCGATCTGGTGGAGCAGGGCGGGGTCATCGAGGTCGAGCTACTCGGTGAGCTGCTCAGTGACAACCGCCGCCGCTTCGACAAGGGCGGTGAAGCCTTTTACGATCAAATCTCAGCACTGCATAAATCCGTGCGCGGCTCCAACCCGGACGCCGCTCTCTATTGGTTCGCACGCATGCTCGATGGCGGGTGTGATCCGCTGTACATCGCGCGCCGGGTGGTGCGCATGGCCAGCGAAGACATCGGCAACGCCGACCCCAGAGCGCTGACGCTCTGTCTTAACGCCTGGGACGTGCAGGAGCGTCTGGGCAGCCCGGAAGGCGAACTGGCTGTCGCCCAGGCCATCACCTATCTGGCTTGCGCGCCCAAAAGCAACGCGGTCTACAACGCCTTCAATACCGCCATGCGCGATGTGGCCGGGCAGGGCTCGCTGGAGGTGCCGCTGCACCTGCGCAACGCGCCGACCAAGCTAATGAAGGAACTGGGCTACAGCGACGGTTATCGCTACGCGCACGACGAGCCGGAGGCCTATGCGGCCGGCGAAGACTACTTCCCCGAAGACCTGGAACCACGCCAGTACTACCAGCCGGTGCCGCGTGGCCTGGAACTGAAAATCGCGCAGAAACTGCAACACCTGCGCAGCCTGGATGCGACCAGCAGCAGACAACGGAGGTCGGATGATTAAGCTCTGTCTGGCGGTCATGCTGGGCGGCGCCGTGGGGGCTCTGGCGCGCTTCGGCGTAGCGCAGTGGTCCATGGCGCATTGGCCCAAGCTGTTTCCGTTGCCAACCTTGCTGGTGAATCTGCTCGGATGCCTGCTGATCGGTGTACTATACGGCCTTTGGCTGGAGCGCCCGGAGCTCTCGCCGGTGCTGCGTCAACTGCTGGTCACCGGCTTGCTGGGCGCTTTTACCACCTTTTCGACCTTTTCTCTGGACACGCTGCGGCTGCTGGAGAATGGCGAAGGCCTGCTGGCACTGGGCTATGTTCTGCTCAGTGTTTGCATCGGACTACTCGCCACCTGGGCTGGCCTGTCACTGACGCGCTGACCAGCCGTCACCTGAAACTGCAAAAGATGATGATCACCCATGCTTGATGCCAAACTCGTTCGTACCCAACCGCAACTGCTCGCCGAGCGCCTGGCCACCCGTGGTTTCGCGCTGGATCTGGCCCAGCTCGATGCGCTGGAGTCTCGCCGCAAGGCTGTGCAGACCCGCACCGAAACCCTGCAGGCCGAACGCAACAGTCGCTCGAAGTCGATCGGGCAGGCCAAGGCGCGTGGCGAAGACATTCAGCCACTGCTGGCCGACGTTGACCGCATGGGCACTGAGCTGGCCGAAGGCAAGCAAGAGCTTGAAGGCATCCAGCAGGAGCTGGACGCGCTGCTGTTGAGCATGCCCAACCTGCCGGCCGAATCCGTTCCGGTCGGCAAGGACGAGGACGAGAACGTTGAAGTGCGCCGCTGGGGCACGCCGCGCAGCTTCGACTTCGAGGTCAAGGATCACGTAGCACTGGGCGAACAGCACGGTTATCTGGACTTTGAAACCGCAGCCAAACTCTCGGGTGCGCGCTTTGCTCTGATGCGCGGCCCGATCGCCCGGCTGCACCGCGCGCTGGCGCAGTTCATGCTGGATCTGCACGTCAACGAACACGGTTATGAAGAGGCCTACACGCCTTATCTGGTGCAGGCCGAGGCGCTGCAAGGCACCGGCCAGCTACCCAAATTTGAAGAAGACCTGTTCAAGATTCAGCGTGGCGATGACCAACGCGACCTGTACCTGATTCCCACGGCCGAAGTGTCGCTGACCAACATCGTCAGCCAGAGCATTCTTGCCGCTGATGAGCTGCCGCTCAAGTTGACCGCCCACACCCCGTGCTTCCGTAGCGAAGCCGGCTCGGCCGGCCGGGATACCCGCGGCATGATTCGCCAGCACCAGTTCGACAAGGTCGAGATGGTACAGATCGTACGCCCGGAGGAGTCCGCAGCCGCACTGGAAGAGCTCACCAGTCATGCCGAAGACGTGCTCAAGCGCCTGGAGCTGCCGTACCGCACCATGGCCCTGTGCACCGGTGATATGGGTTTCAGCGCGCAGCAGACGTACGATCTGGAAGTCTGGATTCCGAGCCAGGGCAAGTACCGCGAGATCTCATCCTGTTCCAACTGCGGTGATTTTCAGGCCCGCCGCATGCAGGCCCGCTGGCGCAACCCGGAAACGGGCAAGCCGGAGCTGGTACACACCCTGAACGGGTCGGGTCTGGCGGTAGGGCGCACGCTGGTTGCCGTGCTGGAAAACTACCAGCAAGCCGACGGCAGCATCGACGTGCCGCAGGCTCTGCGTAGCTACATGGGTGGTGCCGAGCGCATCGGCTAAGCTGAGTTGACCTCTCCTCCAGAGCGGGAGCCGATGGCTCCCGCTTTGCTGTCATGACCTTGCAGACGAGAAAGCCCCGTATGGAATTTCTGCCACTGTTTCACAATCTTGCCGGCCGTCGCGTGCTGGTTGTCGGCGGTGGCGAGATCGCCCTGCGCAAGGCGCGCCTGTTGAGCGAGGCAAGTGCTTGCCTGTACGTGGTCGCGCCACAGATCGAGCCAGCACTGCGCGAGCTGGTCGCCAACGGCCACGGCAGTGTTCGGGAGGGCGGCTATCAGTCCTCGGACCTGGATCATGCTGTTCTGGTGATCGCCGCGACCGACGATGAGAGCCTCAACGCGCGGGTATCGGCCGATGCCCAGGCGCTGCGCATCCCGGTCAATGCGGTGGACGCGCCTCACCTGTGCACGGTGATTTTCCCCGCCATTGTCGACCGCTCCCCGTTGCTGATCGCCGTTTCCAGCGGCAGCCATGCGCCGGTGCTGGCACGCCTCACACGGGCCCGTATCGAGACCCTGTTCCCCGCTGCCTATGGCCGCCTGGCACAGCTGGCCAAGCGCTTCCGCCAGCAGGTGAAGGACGCGTTTCCGACCATCAACCAGCGCCGCGCCTTCTGGGAGAACATCTTCCAGGGCGAGGTGGCTGAGCGTGTGTTCGCCGGCCGTGACGCCGAGGCGGCAATCATGCTGGAAGCGGAACTGCGCGGCCAGCGCGACAAAGTCTATCAAGGCGAGGTCTACCTGGTGGGGGCCGGCCCGGGCGACCCGGACCTGCTGACATTCCGCGCACTGCGCCTGATGCAGCAGGCCGACGTGGTACTGCATGACCGCCTGGTAGCGCCGGCGATCATTGACCTGTGCCGCCGCGATGCTGATCGCATCTACGTTGGCAAGGCGCGCAGCGACCACGCAGTGCCGCAGGAGGAGATCAACCAGTTGCTGGTGCGTCTGGCCCAGCAGGGCAAGCGTGTGCTCAGGCTCAAGGGCGGTGACCCCTTCATCTTTGGCCGTGGCGGCGAAGAAATCGAAGAGCTGGCAACCCACGGCGTGCCGTTTCAGGTCGTACCCGGCATTACCGCGGCCAATGGCTGCTCAGCCTATGCGGGCATCCCGCTGACCCACCGTGACTACGCGCAATCTGTGCGCTTTGTCACTGGTCATCTGAAAGACGGCAGCACCAACCTGCCATGGCGTGATCTGGTCGCGCCGGGGCAGACGCTGGTGTTCTACATGGGGCTGGTGGGGCTGCCTGACATTTGCAGCCAGCTGATTGCCCATGGGCGCGATGCGCAAACGCCCATTGCACTGGTTCAGCAGGGCACAACCCACAATCAGAAAGTGCTGATCGGCACCCTGGCCGACATGGCCGAGCGGGTGGCCGGGGAGACGATCAAGCCGCCGACGCTGCTGATTGTCGGCGAAGTGGTTCAGCTGCATGACAAACTCAAGTGGTTTGAGGCACAGGCCGGCACGCGGGGCGTACTCGGTACCGATCAGGGCTAAACTGCCAAATGCTGGACGCAGCGCCGTCCGGCGCTGGTGCGCAGCGGGCGAATAGGGCAGGGTGTAACCCATTGTTTCAGGAGTTACCCATGACCACATCGCCCTTCACCCCACCCACGCCCGACGACGCGCCAGAACTGCTGCCCGACGACCTGGTCAAGACAGTTCACGGATTCTTCAATCGCATCCCTTATAACCAGCTGCTGGGTATCGAAATCGACGAGATTCGCCCTGACTGCGTGGCAATGAGCATCCGCATGCGTCCTGACCTGATCGGCAACTACACCCAGGGCATTCTGCACGGCGGCGCTATCTCCTCGCTGATCGATGTCTGCGGTGGCGCGATGGCCCTGATTGGCGCGTTCGAGAAGCATGCCCACCTCAGTCTGCAAGAGCGTATGACGCGCTTGTCCAAGCTGGGCACCATCGATCTGCGTGTCGACTACCTGCGGCCAGGCCGAGGGGAACAGTTTGTCTGCACCTCTGTGCCTCTGCGCTCCGGCAACAAGGTCGGGGTGGTGCGCTCCGAGCTGCACGCCGACGACGGCAACCTGATCGCGGTCGGCACGGGCACCTACCTGTGCGGCTAACCGATCGCCTCGCCTGTTACCGAGGCGCGCTCTGACAGCTCGATCCAGATCCCGTCCGGGTCGCGGATAAAGGCGATACGCGCGGTACTGCCCATGGTTACCGGCGCCTTTGCGCCGTCGGCGCCAGCGGCCAGAGCGCTGGCATAGGCAGCGTCACAATCGAATACCTGCAGCGTCAAATAACGCAGTCCCTTGGCCGCCAGCGCCGTCGCATCAGGGGCGCTGTTCGCGCCTGCCTGCTCAAGCAGTATCAGCGCCTCCCCACAGCGCAGCACACCGGCTGACACCTCGACACAGGCAAGGACCTGCTGATAGAAGCGGCTGCTTCTGGCGACATCGCGAACCTGCAGACGAACGGCCAGGCCGTGAATCCTCTGATGGCCGGCCGGAACCAGCGTAATCATGTTGCCATCGGGGTCTTGCAGCTGTTGGGGCGTGTCGAGGCCGGCGAGCGCCACCAGCAAAGCGGCAATCGGCTGGCGCTCTGCCGCCGGCAAGGGATCGCGGGCATCGTTCAATTTCAGCACGGCTTCGCCGGCTTGGTAACGATGCTGGCGCACGCCACCACCCAGCTTGAGCGTATGGTCGAACGGCAGGCCAACCTGCTCGGACCAAAAACGCTGTTGCGCCTCATACTGATTGGTAAACAATCCAACATCGAAATAGGCTTTGGCCAGACTCACTGGGTTTTCTCCCGGCAGTGGGCGGGCCGGTGACCCGCGGATAACCACCCCCAGTGCATTGGAGGTGGCGCAGGGCACAAGCCTAGTCCGCCTACCGTGCGTGGAGCCAGATCGAATCAGCAGGCAAATTCTCGGTCATTGCGTCAGCTTATCGACGCCGGTCAGCGGCGTTGGCGACGCACCAGCAACCAGCCACCCAGCACCACCAAGGCAATCACGGCCAGACCGAACAGCAGCAGACTCAGGCGATGATTGGCGATGAACTGCTCACGGCCGTTTTTCTTCACCTGCTCCCACGCCCGGTAATCTGCGGGCACTTCGATGACCTGGTTGCGCACCACGTAGTCGCGGTAGATCTGCATCATCTGCTCGACTTTCTCGGGATGTTGCTCCGCCAGGTTATGCCGCTCCAGCGGGTCTTCGGTCACATTGAATAGCTGCGGACCGTCACGGGCCGGAATCGAGTTGGTTTTGGAGGTCACCAGCTTGTAGTCGCCCAGCCACACGGCAATGCCGCCGGCCAGTTCGTACACCGTGGGGTGGTCGGGGGCGTGTACTCGCTCTGCACGCCCCTCGAGCAGCGCACGCATGCTGGTGCCCATGATCGCGTGCACCGGCTGGCCGCGATACTCACCATCGGGCTGCGCTACGCCGGCGACGTCCAGCAGGGTTGGCGTGATATCGGTGACGTAGCCAAAGCTGTGGGTTCGCGTGCCAGCCGCGATACGGCCAGGCTGGCTGATAATCAGCGGTACGCGCATGCCACCGCTGAACGGCGAGCCCTTGAACGAGTAGAACGGCGTATTGGAGGCGTAGGCCCAGCCCGGACCGTATTCGCTGTAGCTGCCGGGGGCGCCCAGAGCATCGTAGTCAGTGTTGTAGCGCAGGCGATAGAACAGCGGCGCGACCTCGCGAAGCACGGTTGATTCACCGCCATTGTCACTCATGAACAGAATCAGCGTGTTGTCATACTGCCCGCTGTCTTTGAGGTAGCGGATGACCTTGCCGATACTCTGATCCATCGCCTCGGCCATGCCGGCAAAGACGGCCATCTGGCGGCTGCGGTAGGCTTTTTCATCGTCCCCCAGGGAGTCCCAGTCGATATGGGTGCGCTGATAAAAGGTGCCCCAATCGTCGGTTACCGGATTCTCGCCGCTGTCCGGCAATAGCCCGCTGGCCAGTTGGCGTTGATAACGATCAGCGCGAATCTGGTCCCAGCCGGCGGCATACAGTGACTGGTAGCCCTCGATATACTCTTCGGGCACCTGGTGCGGCGCATGCACCGCCTGGAAGGCCAGGTAGCCGAAAAAGGGCTTGCCCTGCGCCCGCCCGCCATCGATGTAACTGATCAGTTTGTCCGCGTAGGTAAACGAGGAATAGAAGTTGTCGGGCAGGTCGACCGGCTTGCCATCCTCAAGCCAGGTGGCCGTACCACCGGGCAGGTAATGTTTGGCTTCCCAGTTGTCGGCACCACTTTCCATCAAGGCGAAGGAGCGATCAAAGCCACGCGCTACCGGCTGGCTCTGTGGTCGTCCGCCCAGGTGCCACTTGCCCGCCATATAGGTGCTGTAGCCCGCGTCCTGCAGCAAGCTGGGCAGGGTGACCACGCTGTCGTTTAACCAGCCTTCGTAGCCTGGCTGACCCTTCTGATTGTCGGCCATGATTTCTTTCATGTTGCCCATGCCCACCAGGTGATTGTCGACGCCGGTCATCAGCATTGAACGGGTAGGCGAGCAGGTGGCGGCCACATGAAAATTGGTGAACTGCAACCCTTCGGCGGCGAGCTGATCAATATTCGGGGTGCTGATTTCGCCGCCATAGGCGCCGGCGTCACTGAACCCCAGATCATCGGCGACAATCAGCAGGATGTTGGGCCGCTCAACCGCCGTAACGGAAGTAACGGGGCTGCCGAGTGCAAGCAGCAGGGCAAAGGGAAGCAAGCGCTGCATGAGGGGTGTCCTTGTTGTTTTATTGATAGCCGCCAGTATGGTCTTTTGCTGCTGTCCGGGCTGCGGCCCTGGGTGGCCAACCGACTGACTCTGGCAGCCAGCCGCTGTCAGGTTGCGGCCCCTGCGCAGCAGCGCCGATCCCCCTTGCCCGTTCGATTCTGCAGGAACTCTGGCGTCTCGCTGTCGTCGATGAAGTACCGGGCGCCTGTTATTTGCGCCGGGTTTGCATACGTCAATGGAGGTAACACATGTCGGATCATCACCTGTACAAACGCATCGAGATTGTCGGCTCTTCGCCCACCAGCATCGACGATGCCATCAGCAGCGGTATTGCCGAATGCGCCAAGACGGTAAAAAACCTGGAATGGTTTGAGGTGCAGGAAACCCGCGGCCATATCGTCGATGGCAAGGTCGCGCACTTTCAAGTGGTGATGAAGGTGGGCTTCCGCGTCGAGGGTAGCTAGTGCTGCTCGACGCTGCGTGACCAGCCAGGCTGGTCACCAGCGAATCCACAGATTCAGAGGGCGCTGTGCAAGGAACGCAGCAGCGTCTAAGGTTAATAACCGAACCCGGCAGGAAGCCGTCCAGCAGTCGTCATTCGCGCCGAGCCCGATATCCAACGCGGAGACGATCTATGCTGGTCATTCTGCACGGCTGGAGCGACAGCTACAGCTCCTTTCGCGACCTCGCCAAACGGCTCGCCAACCCACCGCCCGACGGTATCTCTGCCGAGGTAGCCGACATCCATCTGGGCGACTACATCTCGCTGGATGACCAGGTCACTTTTGCTGATCTGGTGGCCGCGCTTGATCGTGCCTGGGACGACCGCGGGCTGCCGCGCACGCCCAAAAGCGTCGATGCCATCGTGCACAGTACCGGTGGCCTGGTGATCCGTGACTGGCTGAGACGGTTTGCTCCTGATTGCCGTCCCATTCACCATTTGCTGATGCTGGCTCCGGCCAACTTCGGCTCACCGCTGGCACACACGGGGCGCTCGGTCATCGGGCGGGCCGTCAAGGGCTGGAAGGGCAGCCGCCTGTTTGAAACCGGCGCGCAGATTCTCAAGGGGCTGGAGCTGGCCAGCAGCTACAGTTGGGAGTTGGCCGAGCAGGATCTGTTCAACGCCGACGCGCCACTGGGTGATGGCAACCTGTTGTGTACTGTGTTGGTCGGCAACAGCGGCTACAGCGGCATCGCCGCCGTTGCCAATAAGCCCGGCACCGATGGCACCGTGCGGGTATCAACGGCCAATCTACAGGCAGCCCGTATGCTGATCGACTTCAGCCAACAACCGGATGCCGCGCCGCGCATCGACTATCAGGAGGCCCAAGCGCAGGGACTGGCCTTTGCCGTGGTCGACGGCGAAGATCATAGCAGTATCACCGCCAGGGGGCGGGGCACTCGGGAGTCGATGACCTGGAGCCTGATCTGTGGTGCGCTGATGGTGCCGGACAGCGGCTTTGCTGACTGGCGTCAGCGGCTGGCGGAGCACACCGACGAGGTCAGCCGTGCCGCCAGTCAGCGTGATGGTGATCACTACAATGCCTACCAGAACACGGTCATTCGCGTCATGGATGACCAGGGCGCTGCCGTGACTGACTACATCATCGAGTTCTATTTCAACGACGATAAAACCCGTCGCGACCGGCGCCTGACCCGTCTGGTGCAGGAAGACGTCATCAGTTCGGTGCATGTGTATTCCCAGGCCAGGCACTACCGTAGCCTGCTAGTCAATTGTGATCGCTTGCAGGCTCTGTACGAGCGCCCCGAGGATCGCCTGTATGTCAGCATAACGGCCTGTCCCGAGCTGGCTGACAACAAGGTCGGCTACCGCACCTACCGTGACACCGATATCGGCGCACTGGTGCTGGATGTCGATCAGGCCCGTGATCTGTTCCGGCCACACCGTACGCTGCTCATGACGCTGTGCCTCAAGCGCTACCAGCAGGCCGATGTGTTCGGCTTCAAGGACGTGTGAGACGCAGATCACCCTCGGGTCACCGGCAGGGAACCTTTGTCAGCCATGCCCATCACATGAGCGAAGCGCTAATCAATAACCGGCCCAGCCTGCACGCGGGTCGAGCAGCGCTGTCTGGCCGTTAGAAGCTGTATGAAGGAGCAACGAGGGCATGCGCGCGCATTACCTGCAACACGTCGAGTTTGAAGGGCTGGGGATTATCGAGGACAGCCTGCGGGCAAGGGGAGTAGAGGTCAGCGGCACGCGCCTGTACGCAGGAGACCCTCTGCCTTCACTGGACGATTTTGATCTGCTGGTGGTTATGGGCGGCCCCATGAGCGCCAACGATGAAACCGAGCTGCCATGGCTGGCACATGAGAAGGCGTTTATACGCCAGGCGCTGACCGCCGACAAACGCGTGTTAGGTGTTTGTCTGGGCGCGCAGCTGATCGCCAGCGCGCTGGGCCAGCCGGTGTACCCGGGACCGGAGCGGGAGATCGGTTGGCTGCCGGTTTTTGGCAATACGCACCTGAACGGCGCGGCCTTTCACTTTCCTGACCGGATTGAGGTGCTGCACTGGCATGGCGAGACCTTTGATCTGCCCGCCGGCGCGGTGTTGCTGGCGTCAAGTGACGTCTGCCGCCACCAGGCATTTCAGTTGGGCCGTTCGGTCATCGGGCTGCAATTTCACCTGGAAGCCAATCGTGCACTGCTTGATGCCTTCGTCACGGCCGACGCCGCATCACTGGTGCCGGGCGGCCAAGTGCAGAGCGCGGAGCAGATTCTGGCGGTGTCGCAGGAAACCCTGGATGCGACAGCGGCCCTGTTGGAGCGCCTGCTTGACTACCTGCTGGAGGAATACCCATGAATAAACACGCCATTGCGTTGGCCGCACTGGTCATCACCGCAGCCGCCGGCTGCGTGCGCCTGCCCACGGGCGTGGAGCCAGTCAGCCCCTTCGACGCCGAGCGCTATCTGGGCACCTGGTACGAGGTCGCGCGCCTGGACCACGGTTTCGAGCGTGGCCTGAGCCAGGTCACGGCCGAGTATAAAGAAGCTGCTGACGGCAGCATCAGCGTGATCAACCGCGGCTGCAACGCCGAGAAGAAACAGTGGGATCAGGCAGAGGGTACAGCGCGCTTTGTGGAAGACGACAACACCGGTTATCTCAAAGTGTCATTCTTCGGGCCCTTTTATGGCACCTACGCGGTCTTCGGGCTAGACGACGACTACCAGCACGCCTATGTTTCCGGCCCCAACCACGACTACCTGTGGCTGCTTGCCCGTAACCCCAACCCCGATGCGGAGGTCAAGCAGGCCTTTGTCGAAGCGGCCCGCCAGCGCGGTTTTGCGGTCGAAGACCTGATCTGGGTGGAGCAGGGCAACAGTGCCTGCCCCTGAAGGGCAGCAAATGCAAAACACGGCAACCGGCCATGGCAAGAGGCCATGAACAAGGGGTATTCTGAGCACAAAAAATAACCCTGCAGGGTGATTGACTGTGCTCGACATGACGACCCTTATGCTGGTTTTAGCGCTGACTACCGCTACTGCAGTGTTATGCCTGCTGGTCGCTGCAGCGCTCAACCCTCAGGTGCCGGCCATGCGATTCTGGGCGCTGGGCCTGACCATGGTGGTCGCCGGGGCCTTGTTGCAGTCTGCCCGTGAGTATCTGCCGCTGTGGATCAGCGCGGTGGCACTAACCCAAGGGTACCTCGTACTCTGGTGGGGCGCGCGCTGCTACCGTCTTCGCGCCTCGCCGCCGCACCTGTTGCGCTATCAATTGCTGTTTCTGCTCGCCCAGGGCCTGGCTTTTTTCATTCTGCGTGATTCTCTGCGCTTCAGTATCCTCACCCACAGCGCGGTCGTCGTCGTCATCAGCCTGCTGATGGCACGAGAGCTGCTGCTCACATCGGGGCGACAACGCACGCTGACCATTGCCTGGTGTGTCATCTGGGGACTGCACGCGGCGCTTTACCTTCGCCGCTTTGTGCTCTACTGCATTGACCCGGTGTACATCCAGGCCACCACCTTCGAGCAAGCCGAGCCAGTCGAGGTGCTCAATTACCTGGAAGGGATCGTCTTCATCTACGCGTTTTCGATGCTGTGCATCATGTTCCTGTTGCGCCGCCTGCAGGAAGAACTCAAGCAGCAGGCCAGCTATGACTCCCTTACCAACCTGCTCAATCGTCGGGCCTTTGATCAGGCCGCACAACACCAACTGACGGCAAATCGTCGTGAGGGCCATAGCGCAGCCTTGATGCTGCTGGACCTGGACCATTTCAAGCGCATCAACGACACCTGGGGGCATCAGGCCGGTGATCGCGTGCTGGCCAGCTTCGCTCGCCTGCTCGGTGGCCATCTGCGCGATCAGGATCTGGCCTGCCGTTTCGGCGGAGAAGAGTTTCTGCTGCTGGTCAGCAATATCGATGGCGCGCAGATAGAGGCTCTGACGCAACGCTTGCGCAGCCAATGGCAGTCCACCGATGTTGGCGCGGGAGAGGACAGCCTAAGCGCCACCGTCTCCATCGGGTATACCTTGATTGCGCCGAACGAGCAGGCGCCATTGCATACCCTGGTCGAGCGCGCGGATCAGGCGCTGTACCGCGCCAAGGAGAATGGCCGCAACCGAGTAGAGGCCTGGGCGCCGGGCGTTATCGAATCGAGCTGACGGCGCAAAAAGACCAGACAGTTTTTTCTGATACGCATCTTGTTTTTGTCTACTCTGTCAAATAGAGTGCTTTGCAACGATAAAAACAAAGATCACGGATATTGCTATGCCACCTTCTCGGGAGGAGGCCGCCCAGGCGCTGCGCGAAATCAGCAACGTGCAGGCTCGTGTTGCCGGCTTTCAGGACTATCGCTTTGAGGCCCAGCAGCTCATGCTCTGGGGCAGTCTCAATATGGCCGGGTGCATCCTGAGCGCCTTGCTACAGTCGCACCTGTTACTGATTTGGGGGGCGATTGCCCTTAGCGGCGTCGTTCTGGGCACCCGCATGGCATGCCGCAGTAGCGACGCCCCCGGCATTGCTCCGCGCTACCTGTTAATAATCCTGTCCATTCTGCTGTTCGATGTCATCTTGCATGTGCTGTTCTGGCCAATTACGCCGCGCCAGGGCGGCATGATCGTTCCCTTGTTTGTCGCCACCCTCTACGTCATCCGCGGCGCCCAGTCGCGTCCACGCTACATCGTGCTTGGCGCGGCTCTGGCGCTGTTGTGCTGCTGCGCCTACTGGTTTGCCGATACCCACTACTGGTGGTGGCTGGCGTTCAGCTGGGGCGGCACGCTGATTGTCGCAGGCTGCTGGTTGCGGAGGTGCTGATGCAATCTCCCAACGATCTGATTCATCAACCGGTACGCCTGAAGATCATGGCCGCGCTGAATACGCTGGGTTCTCGCCAGTGGCTGGATTTTGTATCACTGCGCAGCATTGTCGACACCACCGACGGCAACCTTGGCGCGCATCTTGGCACCCTGGAGGGGGCTAACTACGTACAGATCAAAAAAGATTTTGTCGGCAAGAAACCGCGTACGCGGGTTTGCCTGACAGCGGGCGGGCGTGAGGCCTTTGGCCAATACGTGGCCGAACTGCACGCCATTCTGACGCCACAGAACATCGACGGCTAGACAGCCAACGCATGCTACAGATCAAACAACAAACACAATAATCGGAGTTTCCATGCACATTCGGTCCTTCTCTCACTCCGCCAGCCGTTGGCAACAGCGTTTGCGCGCCCTTTCATTACTGGTTCTGCTGGGTGCTGGGGGCACCTCGGCGGGGCTGGTGTTGGCACAGGCCGAGAGCGACAGCGCCCAGACGCAGACAGCGGTGCAGGCACAGCCGCCAGCAGCCCAGACGGCTGCAGCAACGCAGGGCGCGCCCGCGCTGAATACGGCGCCGACGGCGGCTGACGTCGACGCCCCGCATACCAGCTTCGGCGTAAAGGAAATGTACCTGCAGGCCGATCCGCTGGTGAAGTCGGTGATGATCCTCTTGGTATTTTGCTCACTGCTGACCTGGGCGGTGCTGCTGGAAAAGGTCTTTGTATTTGGCCGCGCGCGGCGCCGCAACGCGCGTTTTCTCAAAGCATTCCGTGCCGGTCAGCCCGAACAGTTGGGCGACCAGCTGGAACACAGCGCAATGGGCCGCATGTGGCAGGTCGCTCAGAGTGAGCTGCGTCACTACCGTAACCTCAACGCCGACAATCACGAACCAGACCGCATCAACCGCCTGCTGCAGCGCATTGCCCTGACCGCAGGCATCGTTCAGGAGCGCGATCTGGCGCGCATGGGCACCATGATGGGGGTGCTTGCCACCATCGGCGCGACCGCACCCTTTATCGGCCTATTTGGCACCGTCTGGGGGATTCTCAACAGTTTCGCCAGCATCGCCACGCTGAAATCAGCCAGCCTGGCGGTGGTGGCACCCGGTATCGCCGAAGCCTTGCTGGCGACCGCTCTTGGCCTGTTTGCGGCGATTCCAGCGGTGATGATCTTCAACAAGTTTGCCCGCGATATTAATGGCTTTGTCGGCGCGCTGGACAATTTCTCGGCAGAGATGATCGCCAGCGTTTCCCGTCAACTGGACGAAGGACGCTGATATGGGCATTCAGCTGAACTCGGGGCCGCTGGTCAAACGGCACAACTATCAGGAAAACGCCGAGATGAACATCACGCCCTTTGTGGATGTGATGCTGGTGCTACTGATCATTTTCATGGTGGCAGCGCCGCTGGCGACGGTGGATGTGCCGGTTGACCTGCCAAGCAATGCGGCAGCGCCAAACCCACCGCCGGAGGAGCCGGTGTACGTCAGCGTGCAGGCCGACGGCAAGCTCTTTGTTCAGGAACAGGCGTTGAGCCTTGAGCAACTGGCCGCCGGCGTGCACGGCATCACCGGCAACGATGTGCGCACCCGGCTGTTCCTGCGCGGCGACAAGGCCGTCGAATACGGCACGCTGATGCAGGTAATGAATACCCTGCAGAAAGCCGGCTACAGCCAGATCAGCCTGGTCGCCTCGGAAGAACTGGAGCCCTGATGGACACAAACGCAAACCGCAGCCGCTGGCCTGTTCGCCTGCTGGTCGCGGCGGTGTCGATCGGCCTGCACCTGGCGTTGCTGGCTTGGCTGATGGGCGCGCAGTTCCGTCATCAGCCGTTGCCAAGCGGGCCGGATGCGATTGCGGTGGACCTGTATGTCCCGCCACCGCCACCGCCGCCGCCAGAACCGGAGCCAGAACCAGAGCCCGAACCTGAGCCAGAGCCAGAGCCGCTGCCCGAGCCGCCCAAGCCTCAGCCTGCGCCGCAGCCAACGCCACCGCCAAGCCCGCCCAAGCCGAGTGGGCCGCCGGTTCACAGCTTTGGCGCTAACCAGCAATGGGCTGCGCCGCCAAGCCCACCGCCAGCAGCGCAGGCCAGCAGCCGGGGCCGGATGGCACCCTCGGGTTATGCCGACACCGTCAAGGGAAGGGTCACGGCGCAACTGCGGCGGCCCGCTGGCTCCGTCTACAAGCCACCGCCCGGCTATCAGGGTGATCCGGAGGACTTCAAGCGGCAATGCTACATCCCCTATGAGATCACGGTGGATGAGCGCGGCCAGATGATTGCCTTCGAGATTGACCCGTGCGGCGACACCGTGCTGGATCGGGCGGCCGAGCAGGCGATTCGTCAGGCCGGTCCGTTCCCGCCGCCACCGGGTGGCGGAGCAGGGCGGTACACCATTTACGGCACAGCCATTTTCATTGATTGATCAGGGAGTGAACGCATGTTGAACCCATCACGCGGTGCATTGATCGCTCTGACTGCGTTGCTTGGCGCCTGCGCCAGTAATCCACCTCCGGGCCCAAAACCCAAACCCGACCTCACGCCGCGCCTGTCCGCCTTGCCGACACCGGGCCGGGCCAGTTTCGACTGCAGCGGCGCCTTGCCGGAAGTACACCGCCAGGTGTGCGCCAATGATGCGCTGGCTGCCCAGGATCGCACTCTTGCGGATCTGCTGCACCAGCGGCTGGACCAGCTGGATCTGCCCGGGGCACTGGCCCTGGCTGCCAGTCAGCGCCAGTGGCTGCTTGCGCGTGGCGGCTATTGCGGGCTTGGCAATGCCTCCGACAGCACACTGTTAGACAACCCTGACGCTCAGCGTTGCCTGCAAGGGCTCTATCGCGAGCGTATAGAGCAGATCCGTCGGTGGCCCGAACCACAAACTGCTGCGCGATCCCAGCGTCATGGCTGGGCAAGTTATGCGGAGTTTCGGGTAGCTGATGAACAGCGCCCCGGTTTCTGTGGCTCGATCGCGACCGCGCTCAACAACGCTTTGGCTGCCAAGGGTGACCCCGATATCAATCAGTTGGCCGGTGCCGAGCTGTTGGCCGGCAATCGCTCTGCGGACAATGAGGTATCAGCCAACGGCCATCGCTACCGGGTCGAGCTCTACAACGCCGGCCTCTACGCCGGGTATCAGCAGCGCGCACGCGGCCTGCGTATTGATGATCGGGTGGTCATGGACCATCGCACCCTGCCAGCCTGGGTTGCCAAGCAGCCGAACTACGGCGGTCGCGCCAACGCCTCCTCTTCGCAAACCAGCGACTATGCCAGCATCGACCTGTTCCGCTACCAGGGTGAACTGCTGGCGCTGGTCAACGAAACCTGGGGCTTCTACTCCCCGGCAGCGCGCGGCGAGTCCGCCTACGCCGGGGTATACGCCCTTGGCACTGAGCTGCAGCCGCTGTGCCTGATGCAAAGCTATCTGACGCCGCCGCGCACCGACACCCTGCGTGGCCTGCCGAGCTTTGCGCTGCTGGATGCAGAGCTGAGCAGTCTGGCTGGCGACCCGTTGCCGGGCTACTCGCAGCAGGATCGACGCGACTTGCACCAGCGCTGGAAAGAGTATCAGTGGACCTTGTTGAACCTGCCATTGCTGGGGGTGGATGAATACACTCGCAGCGGCCGTGAAGCTGCCATCCGCCAGCGTCATGATGCCGCGATGGACGCTTTCTTTGCCTGGTCAGAGCGTAACCTGGGCAACAAGCAGCGCTACCGGCGCATTATGCCCATGCTCGTACCGGCCCAGCAGGAACTGAACCAGATGTTTGCCGATCAGGGCCTGAGCACTGAGGAAGCACAGCTGGCTGCCAGCCTGCTGTTGCACGAAACTTTTGCTCGCAGCATGGAGAACCTGCAGTTGCCTGAGCAACTGCCGGAGGACCTGCCCGCGCCCTTTGCCCGTTACCAGCCACGTTATGCGTTTGCGCCCGAGCCAGGCGCCCTGGAGCAGGGGCGCCAGTTTGCCACCCTGCACAGCGTGCTGCTCAATGGCGCACCGCTGAACGTCGTCAGTGATTTTGTGGATTACGAGACCGAGGTGCTGGGGCCTGCGCGCGGCCAGGGGCCGGACGGCGATACCGCCCTGATGGCGGCGGTTGCCAACCCCGAAGCCGTGAGCCTATTGCTTCAGCGCGGCTTTGACCCCAACGCCGGTAATGCCTGGGGTAAAACGCCATTGATGGTGGCTGCCGAGCAGAACCAGATCGAAAGTATGCGTCGTCTGCTGGCCGCTGGCGCCAATGTGCATGCTGAAACAAAAGCCGCACCGGGTGTTGGCGTGGGCGGCCCTGATCGGCGTGAGGCTGCCCAGGGCCGGCAGACTGCACTCTTGCTGGCAGCGGCCAACGCCGGAGAGGGCAGCATCCGCACGCTGACCGAGGCGGGCGCCCTGCGCCAGGCCTGGCGCGGATACGATCAGCAGATCTGCCGGGCCGTCGCGGCCAACCAGCAACTGTCCGCCAGCCAGCGCGACAGCTTCAAAGCCTCTGAACTCTGTGCCTCGACCTATGCGCCATTGCCGGTCAGCGCGCAAAAGGCGGTGGATATTCGTTCTGGCGAAGAGCTGCAGGTGCGGGAAGACGGGCAGGTCTATCCGGTTCGCCTGCTGACGCGCCCGGCCAGCGTGCTCTTCGGCAGGGCTGCACGCCTGCACCCGGACGAACTGCTCGACGAGGTGGGGTCGATGGCGGTGAATGTCGCCATCACCGCACAGCGTCGCGGCCAGGTCGGCGTCGCCGGCCCGCTGAATCTGGTGTTCGATGACCTGGCCAGCAATTCGCCGGAGCAACTGAACTTTACCGTCGCCTTTCCGGTCGACGGAACACCGGTACCGCAAGCGGGCTACCAGACACGCCAGGTACCCGAGCAGCAGGTACTCAGTCTGGACTTTGATCGCACGCAGCACAGTGTGGAGTCTGCATGGCGTGCGCTCTACAGTGCTGCCTATACTCAAGGGCTGAAGCCTGCACAAAGTGGATACGTTGTGATCGACAATCGAGGCGTGCGTCGGGTCAGCTATCAACTGGTGGTCACAGACCAGTACACGGAGTAGCCAGGCCAAGCCATGACCCGGTAGCCAAGCTACCGGGCGTTCGATAAGGACATACACATGTTGCGACCTCTGCTTCTGATCGGCTTGATCACACTCATTGTTGGCTGTGCCACTGCAGGCCACAGCCATAGCGAGCTGCCGAGCTATCACCTGCCGAGCGATGACAACACGACGCTGAGTCGTTATGTCAGTAGCAGGCAATCAGAAAGTGGAGGGGAGTCGGGCTTTATTCTCCTGCACAATGGCGCCGATGCCTTGGCCGCGCGCATTCGGCTGATCGACATGGCCGAGCAAAGCCTGGATATCCAGTACTACATCTACAACACCGACGTAACCGGGGGGCTGATTACCGAGCACCTGCTCAAGGCGGCCGATCGCGGTGTGCGAGTCCGCTTGCTGATTGATGACGTCGGCGCCGGGCTGGAAGATGTCAGGGTGTCCACGGTCGATATTCACCCCAATATCGAGGTGCGCCTGTACAACCCGCTAAGCCTGCGCAGCGAGTGGCTGAAGCTGTTCAGCAAGCTGGGCGAGTTTGGGCGCATCAACTACCGCATGCACAACAAGCTGATTGTGGCGGACAACCAGGCGCTGATCACTGGTGGTCGCAATATCGGGGACGAGTATTTTGCGCTCACCGATGTCGACTTTCAGGATGTCGATGTTATCGGCATAGGGCCGATCAGTAATGATGCCTCGGACAGCTTTGACAACTTCTGGAACAGCGGTATCGCGATTCCGATCAATGTCATGGCTGATGCGGCAGATGCCGATGATCTGGCGGCGCTACGCGCTCGCCTGGGCTCAAGCAGCCGCGCGGTGGCAAGCAACCCCTACGTGCGCGCCGTCGAGCGTTCGCGCTTCCTCAGCCAAATGGGCGGCTCCACCTTGAACTGGCACTGGGGCAAGGCCACCTGGTTCTATGATGATCCGTCCAAGTCAGATCCGCACGGTGACGGTAATCAGGTCGCTTTTTTGGGACGCGCGCTGGCCGAGCCCATCCTCCAGACCGAAGAGGAACTGCTGCTGACCTCTGCGTATTTTGTACCGCGCGAGCCAGGTGAGCGCTTGCTGCTCAAGTTGCGCGAGCGTGGGGTGGATATCTCCGTTCTGACCAATTCGCTGGCCACCACCGACGTACTGGCGGTGCACAGCGGCTACGCGCGCTCACGGGTGCCGCTACTCGAAGGTGGGGTAAACATGTGGGAGCTACGCCCCATTGCGGGCCAGCAGGAAAGGGCCAGCCCGTTCCTTGGTGAGTCCCTGGCCAGCCTGCACGCCAAGACCTTCGTATTTGATCGTAAATCGGCGTTTATCGGTTCGGTCAACCTGGATCCGCGCTCGATCAAGCTCAACACCGAAGTCGGCGTTCTGATCGAAAACGAAGAGCTGGCCCAGGAGATGGTTGATCTGTTTCAGCGCTGGACGTCAGAAGACTACGCTTTTGAGCTTAGCCTGAACGAACAGGGGGAGGTGCGCTGGCAGGCAGAGGATGAAACCTGGGACGCCGAACCTGACGCCAGCCGCTTCCGCCGCTTCATGAGCTGGACGCTGGGCTGGCTGCCCATCGCCAGCCAGCTTTAACGGCGCGCTGCGGTTGCCGTTTCGGCTCAGTAGGCCATCTGCAGGGCAGGGCCACCAAAGCAGCCGTCAACGCCGCATGCCGGGGCCGGCCCAGACGCTCAACCCAGGCGACCGGTCTGCCAGTTGGACATGGCTTCAAGATAGCCCCGGGCATGGCGCTGGGCGGCGTCCGGATCGCCCAGTTCCACCGCCTGGTGCAGCGACTCCAGCGGCTCGGCCACCCGTGACCAGGCGCTGCCCAGAGCCAGGAGGTCGCCTTCGAGCTGGTAGCTCAGCTCTTCAAGCTGACTCAGGGCCTGCACGTCTACCGGCTGCTGCAGCAACTGAGCGAGCGACCGGCTGTGTTCTTGCAGTTGCACCACCGCGCTTTGCCGCGCGTGGGCTTGCTGCGGAGCAGGGTGTTGGGATGCCAGCACAGCGGGGCTCATCATGCTGACGGTGAGACTGACGGGGACCAGGTACACTTTCATTGCAATCTCGCAAGTGATAATCAAACTCATTTGAGTTTAGCCATCACAACAACGATTGCAAGTCCTTTCTTTTTGTAATGACAAGTGGCACTACCCGCTGCCGGCAGGTCCCGGATCAGAGCAACGGACTCAAGAAAAACATCCCGCGCTCCAGCACGCGAGCGGCCCGAGAGCGCTGCTTCCAGCGCTCCAGCTCCAGCGGCGTGCTGTCTTGCAGGTAACCGTCCAGCAGGCGACGGATACTGGCGCAGGCTTCGGGGGAAAACAGGGTCAGGGTCAACTCGAAGTTGAGCTGCAGACTGCGGATATCCAGGTTTACACTGCCCACCAGAGCCAGCTGATCATCCATTAGCATCGCCTTGGTATGCAGCAAGCCGCCAGCGAAGAGGTAGATCTCACCGCCCGACTGCAAGAGCCGCTCGAAGTAGGCCCGACTGGCCCAGCTCACCATGCGTGAGTCGTTGCGCTGCGGAATAAGCACCTTGACGCGCACGCCGCGTCGAGCGGCCTGGCAGAGGGCGTCGAAGATGGCTTCCGACGGCACAAAGTAGGGCGTGCTGATGGTAATGCTGTCGTTGGCCCGGTAGATGCTGGACAACACCGCCTGCCCGATCAGGTCTTCACCGGTTCCGGGGCCTGAGGGTAAGATCGACAGCCACTTGTAGCAGGCTGGCGGGCTGACGGGGGCGGGCGCCAGGCGACGCAGGCCGGTTTCTACCTCCCAGTCCCAGGCAAAGACCTTGTCCAGGCCGTGTGCCGCCGGCCCTTCCAGACGCAGCATGATATCCACCCACTCGCCAACCTTGGCCTCTGTCTTGAAAAAACGCGGGTCGGCGATATTCATCGAGCCGCTGTAGGCAATGCGTCCGTCAATGACCACCAGTTTGCGATGCAGGCGCAGGTCGATCCGCTGCACCAGCGCACGCCACAGCCGGACGGGCAGGGCGGGTACGACCTCGATACCGGCATCAATCAGGCGTTTGCGCCAAGGCGAGCGGAAAAACGCACGGCTGCCGGCATGATCAATCAGCAGCGATACCTTGACGCCACGCGCCGCAGCAGCCATCAGCGCCTCGGACAGGGTGTCGACACGCCCGCCGGGAAACCAGATATAGGTTTCCAAGTGAATACTGTGCTGAGCTTTGGCAACATCCTCACACAGGCGGCTGAAAATAGCGTCTGGATTGTCCAGCAGGGTCATCTGCTCATAGCCCAGCGCCCCCATGCCCAGGCGCTGCTGCAACATCTGGTGGATGCCCTGGACCAGCGAGCCTCCGGGCAGCGATCCCCGCGGCCCCTGAAAGTCTTCAGCGACGCTGCTCAGGAAGGGTTTGACCATCTCTTCGGCCCGGCGCGCACGCTGACGGCCGAGGTTGAGTTCGCCCAGCATCAGATACAAGGCGGCGCCCACCACCGGCAGGATGTAGATAACCAGCAGCCACGACAGCGTGACGCTGACTGGCGTACGTTTACCAAGCACGCGCAGGGTAACTGCGGCGGTAAAAAGCCAGTAAAGTACGATCAGGGCGATGCCCAGAATGTGCTCGATGTAATCCATGGCAGTGAACAGATAGACGCTGGCTGGGTCGAAGACGCAATCTAGCAGGAAAACCCACCGTTAAGAAATTGCCAGCGAGACCCAGACTCCATGTTGCCATTCTCCTTTGTCGACCGGCTGCGTTATCTGGTCGAGCGCCAGTTCATCAAGGGCGCCCATTATCAGTTGCTGGTAGTCGCCGCCTTTATCGCCCTGATCTCGTTGGTCGGCGGCTGGCTGGTGTACCCCAGCAGTGGTGAGGGTGATCTGGCCGACTCGGTCTGGTGGGCCTTTCTTCGCCTGACCGATCCGGGCTACCTCGGCGATGATGAGGGCACCTGGCGACGCATCGTCTCCACCGTGCTGACCCTGAGCGGCTACGTGGTCTTTCTTGGCGCGCTGGTAGCCATCATGACCCGCTGGTTGATTGCCATGATGGTCAAGCTGGAGCAGGGCCTGACACCGGTCACCGTAACCGACCACATCGTCATTCTTGGCTGGACCAACCGCACTATCCCGCTGGTACAGGAAATTCTCGACGTTAACGGCGGTATCCAGCGCCTGCTCAAGGCTCGCCTGACCAAGCGCCTGCGGCTGGTGATCCTGGCCGAGGAAGTCACCGCCGAGCATGTCCATGAGCTTCGCGCCATTCCGCTGATCCGCCGCAATATGAGCAACATCATCCTGCGCTCCGGTACCGCGCTGCAGCCTGAAGACCTGGATCGGGCCGCCTGCCTGCAGGCGGCCGTGGTGCTGATCCCGGGTCGCATGCAGACTGCTGGCGGGCTGGTCAGCAGCGACGTCGAGACCATCAAGGCACTGCTGACCTTGCAGGCGCAGGCCCAGCAGCGCGGTATCACGCCGCCCTACGTCGTCGCCGAGGTCGATGACCGACGCAAGCTGACCGTCATGCAGCGCGCCTATTCCGGCCCGCTGGAGGTGCTGGCGAGTGATGCGCTGGTCAGTCGCCTGTTTGCCCAGTCGATCATTCACCCCGGTCTGCCGGAGCTGTTTGGCGAAGTTCTCACGGTATACGACGGCAACGAGTTCTATATCCGCTCCACCGACAACTGCGTTGGCATGAGCCTGGCGGACATTGGCAGCCGCGCGCCGGAAGCGATTGTCTGCGGTCTGATGCGTCCCGATGGCGGCAGCTGGCGCACCTGGCTCAATGCGCCCAGCGAGGAGGTCATTCAGGCTGGCGATAAGGTCGTGATGCTGGCCCGCGATTATGCGCACGCCGAACCGGTGGCGGAGGCCAGTACGCCGCTGAGACCGTTGCAGCGTCCGGCGAGCGCGCCGCAACGCCAGGCAGGCGGGATGCGACGCCTGCTTATCCTTGGCTGGAGCCGCCGCGTCCCCGCGTTGATCCATGAGCTGGCCGGCTATCGCAACTTTCGCTTCGACGTTCACATGGTATCGGTACTGGATCCGGCCGAACGCATTGCCGCCATCCAGGCCTACAGCCCGGATACCGCGCGGGTGGAATGTCACCACAGCCAGGCCGATTACATGGTGGAGGGGGCACTGCGTGGGTTGATCGAACAGCGTTTCGATTCGATCCTGCTGATATCCTCAGACCGCCTGGAGTCGGGCGAGGAGGCGGACGCCCGCGCCATGGTCGGCTACCTGATCGTTGACGAACTGCTGCGTGACCGCACTCAGCGGCCGCAGCTGCTGCTGGAGCTGAGCGATCCGGCCAACGAAGCGCTGGTGGTGCGCAAGCGCGGCGAGACCATCGTCGGTCCGACCATCCTCAGCCATTTGATGGCGCAGATTGCTCAGCGCCGTGAACTGGGTTTGATGTTTGAATACCTGCTGACGACCGGTGGCCCGGAATTGCTGTTCCGTGACTTGCAGGATTACCCGATGCAGAGCGTCACCACCTTCGCCGACCTGGAGGCCGTGGTGGCTCTTCAGGGTGACACGGCATTGGGCATCTACCGAGCCAAGGCCGACGCAGAAGGTCGCCGCCTGCAGCTCAACCCACCGCGCGACAAGCCCCTGCGCCTGACTGATGGCGATCAACTGGTGGTGTTGGCGACGCTGGAAAGCGACTGACCGCCGACTACAGGCAGTTGTCCGGCTTGGGCAGCCCAGCAAACTTGCTGCCCAACTTGGCCGGACTGCCGGGAAACAGGCTGAGCAAATACATGCTGTTGCCTTTTTCCTTGCCCAGCTCCTGGCCGACGAACTTGACCAGTGGGCGCATGGCGGGGGAGAGCTGATAGGTCTGGTAGAAACGGCGCAGCAGCAGAATGACCTCCATGTGCGCCGCCGTCAGCTCGATACCCTCGCGCCGGGCCAGTTCGGCCGCAACAGCTTCAGACCAATCATCCAGCGACTGCAGAAAACCTTCCTTGTCGAGGGCGATATCGCGTCCATCGACTTGCATGGATTGGCTCACCAGCTCAGCACCTTGTCGTGGCTGATGCATAGCTCGACCATCTGCGCATAGTCGATCAGCATCACCCGTCGCGGCAGGTCGTCAATTGGCAGCCCACGAGCCTGCACGTCACTTTCCAGAGCGTAAAGCCCCACACTGCCGGGCAACAGTTGCATCGCATTGGCCGAGCTGGTGCGCGGCAACAGCGCGTATACGGCATCCTCGATCAACAGCAGCCCCTGATGCGGCCCCATGACGCGAAGGCTACTGGCAAAGTGCGTGTCGTCCTGCGGCGCATGACGCAAGATGTGCAGCATAGTTGAGCTCATAGGGTAACCACCTGGTCATGATGGTCCAGCAGGCTGGCGATCTCGGCGCTGTCAACCGCCTTGGCAGTCAGCAGAAAACGACCTGGCTGCAAGCCACGCTCTGCCAGTGAGTGGTGGCAAACATAGACATCTTCGACCCCGAACATGGGCAAGGCCTGCAGATTGGCCGCCAGCGGTTTTTGCTCGATCAGCGCCGATTCCTGTCCCGGCAACAATTGCAGCACACCAGCATCCATGAACAGCATGCTCACAGGCACGCCAAACGCCGCAGCGGCCAGCGCCAGATCCAGCGCTTCACGCGCGGCCAGGGCCGATGGTGGCTGACGGCTGATCACCAGTAGACTTTTCAGTTCAGGTACCAAAGGTCACCGCCCGGTCTGCGGTTTGCAACGCATCGACCCATTGTCCCAGCCCTGACAAGGCCCAAGGCTCGCCGGTATTCGCCACCGGACGCTCCCAGCGGTCGGCCTCGGCCTCGTTCAGCACCCCACGGCGCAACGCTGCGGCGATACACACCACGGCGTCCAGCTGATTATCCTGGATAAAGGCACGCCAGCGCTGTGCCAGGTCACATTCGTCCTGGGGCTGCACGCCCAGAGTGGAGGCGAGATGAACCGCATCGCGGTAAAAGAACAGCCGGCTGATCTGGTGACCGCCAGCCAGCACCGCCTCGGCAAATTTGAGGGCACTGCGGGCTGCCGGGTCCTGCGGGCCGGCCAGCAAGGCAATGGCAAACTTCATGGTGTCGAGCTCACAAACGAAAATGGCCCGCCAAAAGGCGGGCCATTGAGTATAACGCAGCGCTGCCGATCAGTCGTCGCTGAAGATACCCAGCAATTGCAGCAGGCTGAGGAACAGGTTGTAGATCGATACAAACAGCGTAATGGTCGCCATGATGTAGTTGTCCTCACCACCATGGATGATCGCGCTGGTCTGGTACAGGATCACCGCAGAGGAGAAGAGCACAAAACCGGCAGAAATGGCCAGCTGCAAGCCGCTCATCTGGATGAAAAAGCTCGCTACGACAGCGCACATCAGCACGATACAGCCCGCCATGATAAAGCCGGACAGGAAGCTGAAGTCCTTGCGGCTCAGAATGGCGTAAGCCGAGAGGCCAAAGAACACCAGAGCCGTCATGCCCAGCGCCATGGCGACCAGTTGACCGCCGTTAGGCAGCGACAGGTATGCATTGAGGATGGGCCCCAGGGTGTAACCCAGGAAACCGGTGAAAGCGAAGGTACTGACCAGCCCCCAGCCTGAGTTACGCAGCTTGGTGGTCAGAAACAGCAGACCATAAAAGCCAACCAGGGTAATGATGATGCCGGGGTAGGGCAGGTTCAGACTCATCGACACAAAGGCGACGACAGCGCTGAATGCCAGAGTCAGAGCCAGCAGCGAGTAGGTATTGCGGAACAGCTTGCTGACTTCCGCCTCGCTGACGCCAGCGTGTTGAAGGGTAGTGTTGTGTTCCTGCATATTCATGCACCGCTCCTGTATTGAAAATCGGGATCCTTCGGATACTGACCGATAATACGGGTTGATGCCGGCAAATCAAGCAGCGCGCGGGAATGAAGTATTTCCATTCGTGTGTACAGCCACAGCTTGCCGGCCCATTCGCATCTCGATGCCGTACCCCATTGACTCAACAGGGATTTCCGGTACTATTGCCGCCCGTGGAGGGATGGCAGAGCGGTTGAATGCACCGGTCTTGAAAACCGGCGAAGGTGAAAGCCTTCCCAGGGTTCGAATCCCTGTCCCTCCGCCATATAAACAAAACCCGGCCTTGCGCCGGGTTTTTTGTTTGTGTCCGCACAGACACAGTGCAGCGGATAATCCGGCCCATGCGCCCATCAGCCACCTGCAGCAGGGGCGGGACACTCTCGTTACGAGCAGCATCTAGCCTAAACAGCCGCGAGACTCGCAAGCATGCTCCATGCGAGTAACAGCGTCTGCTTGCCGGATTACAGCCTGCAACGGCGCGGCCTGGTTCGCCGTTTTCAGGGTAATGTACTTTATTTCGGCAGCCGAGCTTGGGGCTGAGCCTGAACTAATGCGGTGACCTAGATGAAAAGAAGCGATGTACAGGCAAAACAGGCGGAAGGCCTGTTGTTTGACACCTATCTGATGGCCAACCCGGCGGCCACTCAGGAGTGGATCATTTTTTTCAAGAAAGGTGCCGGCCGCGGATTCTTCTTGGTTGATGAGAATGACGACGTACTGTCGTTCTCTCTACTGGACGATGCTGTTGCAGAGCTGCGCAGCCTCGGCGTTAAGCGAGTCGAGCTGCATATCTGACGCTGCCCATGCGCGTCAATTGCCGCGTAGCTGTTCGAGCACGACCCTGAATGCCGCCGTCTGCTGATGGCGGCTGGGATAATAGAGATGGTAGCCGGGAAAACTATCAGACCATTGCTCCAGTACTTCCACCACCCCCCCGCTGACCAGATGTGAAGCAACCTACGCGTCCGGCTGTTGCGCGAACCCCACACTAGCCTGACCGTCATGAGTCCGCTGCATTGTCAAAAGTGGTTGCGCTGCCAAAGCGGGACATCGAGGCGATGCGTGGGTTGGCAGCGAGCTGAGACCATTCTTGCAATGCCGTCTCAGTGGCTGCGTTCGTTGGCGATTGCCTGCAAGCCTTCGCGGTAGGTCGTGACCCTGAACTCGGGAAAGCGCGCCTTGAACTTGCTTGAGTCGAAGAGGTTGTCGACGCGGTAACGCGGCAGCAATTCGGCAGCGCCCCGGGCGGTCTTGTTTACCAGACCGGCCAGACTCAATTGCCATTGCTTCAGGATTTTGTAATCCCCACAGGTGCCGAACACCTCGGCTGCCAGCGCGATGAACTGTCGGTAGGTCAAGCGGTTGTCATCACAGGGCAGGTGCCAGGTTTGCCCCCAGGCATCCGGCGTGTTGCCCAGCAGTGCCATCGCCCGGCTGGCGTCGGGGGTGTAGATAAGGCTCCGCAGGGTGTCGTCGCGCAAAAATACGCGAGCCGGATTGCCCTTGCTGACGTTGTCGATGATGGTCGAATTGGTAATGCTCTGGGTTTTGCCCGGGCCATAAAACTCCGGAGCGCGGCAGATCATCGCTTCGACCTTTCCTTCCTGCATGGCTTGCAGCAACTGGTTGGCAATCTGCGCGCGCACCCGGCCTTTGGCGCCGTTAGGCTTGAACGGCGTGCTTTCCGTGTGCGGCTCAGCGGTCTGCGGATACATGTAGGTGTTGTCGAAGAACACCAGACGTGCGCCATGCGCAGCGCAGGCTTCAATGACGTTGCTCATCATGATTGGCCACTGTTCGACCCAGCGCTGAGTATCCATCGGCAGTCCGGCGGTCAGATACACTATGTCCGCACCGGCGACGGCTGCTCTGGCCTGCTGCGCATCCAGCAAGTCAGCGCTGAACAGCTTGTCGGTCGGGTTGACCTTTTTCGGATTGCGGCTGACCAGCAGGATATCGGTGGTGAAGTTATCGTGCAGGGCACGGGCCAGTTCTTCGCCAATCTGGCCACTGGCGCCAAGTATGGTCTGCATCGGGTGTGTCCTCATATGACTGGTAGGGCAGGAATCGGTCTGAGCACAAGACTAGGGTTAAACTAAACTTCAAGGTCAAGGCTTTGTTTGTCTCCGCCGCCAATATAGCTCGGGGCCGTTTCTGCTTGACCTTGAAGCGCTGTTCAACTTTAGCCTGCTTGATCGAGCGCGGTGCCCGCCGCGGAGTCTGACTCATCCGGCAGGAGAGCATATGAGCAAACGAATCTTGATGGTTGTCAGTAACGTCGCGCATTACCAGGATCCGTCGCACCCGACAGGGTTGTGGCTTTCGGAGTTGACGCACGCCTGGGATGTATTTGAACAGGCCGGTTTTAACCAGCAGCTGGTCAGTCCGCTCGGCGGGCCTTCGCCGTTGGAGCCGCGGTCGCTTAAATGGCCAAATCTGGATGCATCAGCCAAGCGTTGGTTGGCCGATGACCGCCGCATGGCCATGCTCAAGAGCACTGCCAAGGCGCAGGAGATTGATGCCAGCGACTATGACGCAATCTACTTTACCGGCGGCCATGCGGTGATGTGGGACTTTCCGGATGATCTGGCCCTGCAGCGTCTGAGCCGCGACATTTATGAGCGTGGCGGCGTTGTCGGCTCGGTGTGTCATGGCTACTGCGGGCTGCTCAACACCCGTCTGTCCGACGGCAAACGACTGGTCGCAGATCGGCGGGTGACCGGCTTTTCATGGCTGGAGGAGATACTCGCGGGCGTGTCGGGCAAGATGCCCTACAACGCCGAGCAGCAAATGCGTGAGCGCGGTGCGCTGTACCAGAAGGCCTGGCTGCCCTTTGTATCTAACGTGGTGACCGATGGACAGCTGGTGACAGGGCAGAATCCGCAATCTGCGAAAGCAACAGCCGAGGCGGTGCGCAGGGTTCTGAGCGCCTGAATACCGCTGGCCGCACAAGGCGTGCGGCCAAACGGCTGGCTTAGTGCTTGATGGTCGAGTCGCCCTTGCTAGTCGCTTTGGCGGCAGCCTCGCCAAAGCTGATCTGCGACCAGACCCGGCGGGCGTTGGTGGCGCAGTCCATATCGTCCGGCTTGGCTTCTACCTGATTCAGTACATCCTGCAACTGGCTTTTGCTGTCGGCCAGCCGCTGCTGAATCTCTTCGATATCTTGAATCTTCTGCCGCAAAGCGTCAGTCAGAGCCTGATGGTTCCACTGTGTCAGGTCAGAAGGCAGCAGGGTGCGCAGCTCATCCAGGCTGAAGCCGGCTTTCTGCGCGGCGGTAATCATGCCGAGCACCAATACCGCTTCGGGTGGATAACTGCGATAGCCGTTGGATTGTCTTTTTACCGTTTTCAGCAGGCCGATTCGCTCGTAAAAGCGAATACGTGAGGGTGCCAGGCCGGTCTGTTCTGCAAGTTCGCCAATTTTCATCCTGGGCTCCTGTGGTGTCCGGCTGCTGTCACTGTAGCAGGTAAGGTCACGTCTGCGGTGCATTGCGCGCCAGTTCGGCCCGCGTATGCCGGCCGAACTAGCGTGCTTGCGGTTACTACTCGAGCAGTGTGGCCAGCGGTTCGGGTGCGTAGAGCGCTGCCTGAAACTCGGGCACGTACTCATAGCTGATCATCCGGCCCGGATTGAGCGCACGGATGAAGGCCGAGAAGCTGCCATCGCCGAGTGTGAGTGTGGCCTGGTCTGCATCCGAGGTCGACGCTGCACTGAGCTGGCGCGAGACCGAGTGCCCCCAGGTCAGGTTGCCGTCGTGGTCCAGGTTGGTGAAGCTGGTGGTGGCGAGCGTTGGTTCGGTGGACACATCATCAAGGCGCTTGGCCTTGAGGCTGAAGTCCAGCTCACCGGTCTCGCTGTCATAGACGTCGAAGGTCAGTGCATCAGCTTCGTCGCGGTAGTCGATACGGGTCAGCCATTTGGGCAGGTTGTAACCGACTACGCCACGCACGCGAGCCAGCTCGGTATCCACCGGCAGCTTCAGCACATAGCCCCACATGTCGCTGTTTAGTGACTGGCTGATCAAGCTGATCGGGCCCAGGTTGGCAGTGCCCGGTTTGTTGGTGACGATCGACAGGGCGATCTCGTTATAGCTGTCGTTGTCACAGTAATGGTAGGCATAGGCTGTCAGTGCGATCAGGCCGCGACCGGGCCAGATCTGCAGCGGCTGCACTTGCTCCAGTACCTCGGCGGGCATCTGTGCCTTGAGCGCGTCCAGATCGGCGGTAAACACCATGGTGACGCGGCTGTTGCGGTAGTAGAAGTTTGGCGAGTAGGACTCAAACCCCATATCCACTCGGGTCTTGTCCAGCGTCTTGAACCAGCTGAGGTCTAGCGTCGGGTCTTGTTCGGCGATCACGCTCAGCGGGGGATTGGAGTGGTAGCGGTCGTACAAGCCACCTGCGACCACGGGCACCTCATGACCGGCGATCTGAATCGTTACTGTGGCGCTATTGTCTGCGGCCGCGGACAGCGAGCTGATGCTGAGGGAAAGTCCGGCCGCCAACGCGATGTTGGTGAGTGCTTTCATACGGTTTTGTCTCCGCCTTTATGCAAGTGAAACGGATCGCCAGCCGCGCAGCAGAGGGCTTTGGCGATTGTGTTGGGCGGACGTTAAGGTTAAAGCCTGCTTCAAGGTCAACCACTATGTGCGCACAGATATGAGTTTTTTTCTGGTGGCTCGGCAGCGGCTTGACCCTTAACCTGAGTTCAACGTTAGCCTCGACTGCACCAACCAACATGGCCATCGGCCAAGAGGCACTGTGATGATTGGAACAGGTAACAAGCACGCCAGCAGTTGGATGATCTACGGCGCATATGGCTACACCGGGGAGCTGATCGCGCGGGAGGCGGTTGCCCGCGGCCTGAAGCCCGTGCTGGCTGGGCGCAGCCGGGAGAAACTGGAACCACTGGCCCGGGAACTGGGCTTGCCGCTAAAGGTGTTCGAACTGAACGACACAACGCAGGTCTCCGACGCCATTGCCGGCATGGATCTGGTGCTGCACTGCGCCGGCCCGTTTTCGGTGACGGCTCAACCGATGATGGAGGCCTGCCTGCGCGAAGGTGCGCATTACCTGGATATCACCGGTGAGATATCCGTGTTTGAGCATGCGCAGACGTTACATGCGCAAGCGCTTGCTGCCGGTGTTGTGATCTGCCCCGGCGTTGGTTTTGACGTGGTGCCCACCGACTGTGTCGCCGCGACCTTGAAGGCAGCGCTGCCGGACGCCACTCACCTTGCGCTGGGGTTTGATTCGCTGTCCCGCATGTCGCCAGGTACCGCCAAGACGTCCGTTGAGGGCCTGGCCCAGGGCGGAAAGGTGCGAATTGGTGGACAGATCGCTTCGGTACCTCTGGCATGGAAGCGCCGCCGTATCAATTTTGGCGATGGCGAGAAGACCGCCATGACCATTCCGTGGGGGGATGTTTCCACTGCGTTCCAGACCACGGCCATCCCCAATATCGAGGTGTATATACCCGCTAGTGAACGCATGATCAGAAGCGTGCGCATGGCCAACGGCATACGACCGCTGCTCGGGCTCGGGTGGGTGCAGCGCTGGCTGAAGGCGCGCATAGGCAAGCAGATCAGCGGACCCGATGATCGCGACCGGGCCGATCGTGGCACCTGGGTGTGGGGGGAGGCGCGCAACGCAGCCGGGAAACGGGTCGAGGCACGGGTGCATACCGTCAACGTCTACAGCCTGACGGTCACTGCCGCCCTGGAGGTGGTCTGCTATCTGCGGGCAAACGCCGACATGAGTGGCAGCTATACGCCGGCACGCCTGGTCGGGGCAGACCTTGTCTCGCGCTTGCCAGGCTCCAGTCAGATTATTCTGTCCGAACATGCCGTTGACTGAGCTGCAGATAACACGCTCTAACGTTCTGCTACCGGCTTGACCTTAAACTGTGATTGAAGGTTAGGCTGCTGACTTCTAGAGGCCACGGGATCATAGCGCATGACGGTGATTGACACGGGCGACAAGGTACGCCCGGGCGAAGAGCTGGACATCGGAGCAGTCGACTGCTGGCTCAAGCAGCAACTGCCCGATCTTCTGGGAGAGCCAATCGTTACCCAGTATTCCGGCGGGGCATCCAACTGGACTTATCGTCTGCAGTACCCCGAGCGGGATCTGGTACTGCGCCGTCCACCTGCGGGCACTAAAGCCTCCAATGCCCACGACATGCTGCGCGAGTATCGCATCCAGCAAGGTTTGGGCAGGGCTTTTCCCTACGCACCGCCAATGGTTGCAGCCTGCGATGATCACGCGGTTATTGGCTGCGACTTTTACGTCATGGAGCGCATCGTAGGCATCATCCCCCGAGCGAATATGCCGCGTGACCTCAGGCTCTCGCGTGATCAGATTCAGCAACTGTGCACCAATATGCTCGATGCCCTGATCGGGCTGCACAAGGTGGATTACCAAAACGCCGGGCTGGCGGAGATTGGCAAGGGCGAGGGGTACGTGGCACGGCAGATTGCGGGCTGGGATCAGCGCTACGAAAACGCCCGTACCTGGAACGTGCCCAGTTTCAAACGGGTGCGCCGCTGGCTGCAGGACAATATCCCGGCTGACAGTCGCATCTGTGCCATCCATAACGACTGGCGTTTCGATAATCTGGTCTTGGCTGAAGATGATCCAACCCGAATCATTGCGGTTCTGGATTGGGAGCTGGCCACGCTTGGTGATCCTTTGATGGATCTGGGCTGTGCACTGGCCTACTGGGTGCAGGCCGACGACAATCTGCTGATGCGTGCGTCACGCCGTCAGCCAAGCCATTTGGAGGGCATGTTCAGCCGTCGACAGGTGGTCGACTACTATCTTGAGCACTCCGGTCTGGCCTGCGACAACTGGGCTTTCTACGAGGTATTCGGCCTTTTCCGACTGGCTTGTATCGCCCAGCAGATCTACTTCCGCTATCACCATCGACAGACCCGAAACCCGGCGTTCAAACACTATTGGCTGATGGTCAATTATCTGGATCGACGCTGCCGCAGTCTGATCCGTCAATCCGGCCACTAAAGGCACACGCATGCACTTACAAAACACCGGCGCCTCCAGCAACCGCACTGTGATCATCACGGGCGCCAGCTCCGGTCTTGGGGCGGGTATGGCCCGTGGTTTTGCCGCGCGCGGCTACAACCTTGGGTTGTGTGCGCGGCGCGTTGAGCGTCTGCAGGAGCTCAAGGACGAACTAGTGATGCGCTATGGCGTACAGGTGGAGATCCGTGTACTGGACGTCAATCAGCACAATGACGTGTTCAGTGTATTCCGGGATTTTCACGGCACGTTTGGCCATCTGGATCGGATTATCGTCAACGCTGGTATTGGTGAGGGGCGCCGGGTAGGCAGTGGCCATTTCGAGTTAAACAAGCGGCTGGCCGAAACCAACTTTATCGCGGCATTGGCCCAATGTGAGGCGGCAATGGAAATCTTCCGGGCACAGAATGCCGGGCATCTGGTGACCATTTCCTCCATGAGTGCCATGCGTGGCCTGCCGAAGCACCTGACCGTCTACGCGGCCACCAAGGCCGGGCTGGCTCACTTGACTGAAGGGCTGCGCGCCGAGCTGCTCGGAACACCGATCAAGGTTAGCACCATCTACCCAGGCTACATCCGCACCGAACTGAACGCCGGCGCCGCAAAGCTGCCGTTTGAAGTGACGGAAGAGAAGGGTAGCGAGCTGCTGGTGAAGGCAATCGAACGCGAGCGCGCCGAAAGCTATGTGCCGGGCTGGCCGTGGTGGCCATTGGGCCTGCTGATGAAGGTATTACCGCTTGGCTGGGTGGCCAAGGCCTGAAGGGGCAGCAGGGCTATGGTGGGAAAGCGCTTGTAACAGCCCTGTCCCGTCCCCATTCAGTAACCTTTAGCGGGATTCTCCTGCATGACCAAAGAGACGGACAGATGCCCAAGCAGCAACACAGCAAAGTCGACTCAGACCACACGTCCCGCCGCTACAGCGACTGGCGGCCCGCTCGGCTGGGCGCAATGCTGGTATCGCTCGGCGCTGCCGTGCGCGCGGCTGTGAGCGGCTCGCTGCGCCCGGCGTTGCCGGAGTACCCGGAGTCCGCCCAGTTTCGTCATCAGCGTTTTCGCAACGAGGTGTCGCGTGAGCCGATGACACTGCGTCAGGGGCTTGCGGTGTGGCGCGACTTCATCTTCAACAAGCCCGCCGGGACTGTGCCGGACCGGCCCATCCCGGTGCAGCCTTTGACTCAAGCTGACCTGCTGGCCGCACCTGACAACAGCGTTTGGCGTCTGGGGCACTCGAGTCTGCTGCTCAAGTTGAATGGCGATTTCTGGTTGACCGATCCGGTATTCAGTCAGCGTGCCTCGCCGGTGCAGTGGTTCGGGCCCAAGCGCTTTCACGCGCCGCCAATCAGCATAGAAGAGCTGCCGCCGATCAAGGTTGTGGTGCTCTCGCACAATCACTACGACCACCTGGACCATGCCGCCATCTGCCAGCTGCAACATAAGGTTGAGCACTTCATCACGCCGCTAGGCGTCGGTGCGACCCTGATACGCTGGGGAGTGCCGCCGGGTAAGGTCCGCGAGCTGGACTGGTGGAGTGAGGTGACCATTGCAGGGGTTCGAGCCACTGCCACGCCGGCGCAGCATTTTTCCGGGCGCGGATTTTCTGATGGTAACCGCACCCTGTGGTGCTCCTGGGTGCTGCAGGCCGCGGACTGCAAGCTGTTCTTCAGTGGCGACACCGGGTACTTCGACGGGTTTCGCGAGATTGGCGAGCGCCTCGGGCCGTTTGATGTGGCGTTTATGGAAACAGGCGCGTACAACCCGCGCTGGCAATACGTGCATATGTTGCCGCAGCAGACCCTGCAGGCGTTTCTCGACCTCAAGGCCAAGTGGTTGTATCCGATTCACAACGGCACCTTTGACCTGTCCATGCACACCTGGGAAGACCCGTTCGAGCAAATAACTGACCTGGCCAAGCAGCAAGGGGTGGCGCTGACCACGCCACAGATGGGCGAACATCTGCAGCTGGCAGCGCCGCATACTGGCCGCGCCTGGTGGCGGATGACCAAGATAGGCGCGGCACGTCCTTAGTCTGTCTTACTTGCCTTCCAGATGCTTGGCGTGCAGCTGACGCAGCCGCTCGCTGCCGTCTTCGGCCTGAGCGGGCAGGGTGGTCAGAAACAGGGCGGACAGGGTCGCGGCAATCAGGTATTTCATCGTTGCATTGGCTCCAGGTGAGGACGCGGCGACGGTCGCCGCGTTACCTGCGCCACAATAGGGCGGTGGCACCGTCGTCAACATGACCCGCAGATTACGCTGTTGTCATCTTGTCCGTGGCAGGGAACACCAGCTCAAAACGCACGCCGTTCCCCTCGTTGCACACCCTGGCGTGGCCGGCATGCTGACGCATGATCGCCTGCACAATGGCAAGCCCCAGACCGCCGGTGCTGCCCGGCGCGCTGCGAGATGGATCGGCACGATAGAAGCGCTCGAATACATGCTCCAGGTGCGGCTGCTCGATGCACGGGCCCTGGTTGTACACCGCGACAACACAGTGCTCGGCGCCATGGACGCTGCTGATGGTGATGGCGCTGCCAGCGTCTGCGTAGCGGATAGCGTTGGCTATCAGGTTGGCGAGTGCCCGGGTGAGCATCTCCTGGTCCGCGTATAGCGTACCCGCGCAGTGGTTGACCAGCGTCACTTGCTGCTCGTCGGCCATGCCCTCGAAGTACTCGTTCAGGCGATCCGTCAGTTCGACCAGATCGACGGGCCGGCAATTCAACGCTGGTGTTGCCTGTTCACTCCGCGCCAGAAACAGCAGGCTATCGATCATCCGCGCCAGGCGTTCAAATTCTTCCAGGTTGGAGTCCAGTACCTGTTCGTACTCCTCGATGGTGCGCGTTTTGCTCAGGACCAGCTGAGTCTGTCCCATCAAATTATTCAGCGGGGTACGCATCTCGTGCGCCAGATCGGCCGAAAAACGCACCAGTTGCTGATAGCCGTCATCGATACGGGCGAGCGCCTGGTTGAGGTTCTGCTCAAGCCCGTCGAGCTCGGCGTAGGGGCTGCCTGCGTCGAGCCGGGTGTGCAGCCGACCGGCGTCCAGCTCCATCGCCTGCGTGGCCAGTTTGCGCAAGGGGCGCAGCCCGCGCTGGCTGATCAGCGCAGCCAGCAGAAAACTCAGTAGGCTGCCGCAGAGCAGAGCCATCAGCAGGTTATTGCGGTACGCCGCCAGCATGTTGTTGCGCTCGCTCAGCAGATGCCCGGCGACCAGCGTCAGGCTGTCCCCATGGATGAAGCTCTGTTGTGCGACCAGCCGATAGGGCAGTGCACCTGACCGCTCATCAAAGCGCGGTTGAGCCGTGGCTCGCAGACTGGGCAAAGGCAGGGAGCGAGGGTTGATACTGATCAGAACCTCGCCTGCGCTGTTAAGCACCCAGAGGAAATGCTCGGTGTTACCGAGCATATTGGCATACAGCTCCGGGCGTTCTCGCAATTGCTGTATATCCGGGGTATCGCGTAGCAGCGTCTCCATGCGATCGAGCCGACCGAGCAGCGTCTGATCGTCGCGCCAGGCGATTTCCTGCTGCAACGAGCGATACAGGTACAGGCCGATGCCTCCGAGTAACAGCAGGCTGACCAGGGCAAAGGCCAACGCCAGGCGCAGGCTGAGTGAGCGACGCCAGCGGCTCACGGCACGTCGTCCAGTTTGTAGCCCATGCCACGCACGGTATGCACCAGTTTCAGCGGGAAAGGGTCGTCCAGCTTGGCCCGCAGCCTGCGGATGGCGACATCAACCACGTTGGTATCGCTCTCAAAATTGATGTTCCAGACCTCGGACGCGATGCGGCTGCGCGACATGACTTCACCCGGGTGGCTGATCAGTAGATGCAGCAGGGCGAACTCTCTATTGGTCAAGTGAATGCGCTGACCAGCGCGATGGATCTGGCGGCGCAACACATCGACCTGCAGGTCTGCCAGTCGATAGAACTCCGTCTCACGCATCGGCGCACGCCGCAGCAGGCTGCGCACGCGCGCCAGCAACTCAGCGTACGAGAAGGGCTTGATCAGATAGTCATCAGCTCCCAGCTCAAGGCCCTTGACCCGGTCCTCGACGCTGTCTCGAGCAGTAAGGAACAGCACCGGCGTATCACCGCGGCTGCGAATCAGGCGCAGCAGTTGCCAGCCGTCCATGCCGGGCAGCATGACATCGAGTATGACCAGGTCGAAATGCTCCTCCTCAATCAGGTGGCGAGCGTCCAGGCCATGCAGTGCGGTTTCGACCTGAAAGCCGGATTCGCTTAAGCCGCGCTGCAGGTACTCGGCTGCTTTGGGTTCATCTTCTGCCACCAGAATGCGCATCGTGTCCTCCTCATACAGGTGCACAGAGTAGAGCCAAGCGCGCGGGATGCCCATTACAAAAGCGTAATCTGCCGGCAATGCTGGCGACGGCCCCACAGCGGCAGCATGGCACCGTGCTTGAGCAACCAAGGAGATCTCGCAATGCACCGATCCAAACTCGTCGTCGCGCTGGTCGCTGGCCTGGCTGCCGCGGCAGCGCATGCCGGAGCAGAGGGTGTCGCCAGTCGCGCCGATCTGACGCTGTCGCTGGCAAACCAGTTGGCTGACGCCACCCTGGCTGACTGTCACGCCCGTCAACGGACTGCCGTTGTCGCGGTGGTTGACCGTGCCGGCCAGCTGGTCAGCCTGCAGCGCGATGACAATGTCGGCCCACACAACACCGTAGCAGCCCAACGTAAAGCGTTCACCGCGCTTTCGACCAAGACGCCGACCTTGCTGCTGGCCGAGCGCGCCCGGACTAACCCGGATGCAGCCAATCTGACGACGCTGGACGAACTGCTGCTGTTGGGTGGTGGCGTTCCGGTGGTGGTGGATGACGTCGTTATCGGCGCACTGGGTGTCGCTGGCGCCGGCGGCGGAGAAACCGACCAGGCCTGCGCCCAGAGCGCAATCAACAGTGTATTTACCGCGCACTAACGCGCTTGACACCTATCAGGAGAGACTTTATGAACCCCATGATCCACACTGTCGGGGCCGCACTTCTGGCCACCATGAGCACGCTGGCTGCGGCCGCCGATAACCCGCTTAGCGTTCATGTGCTGAATCTGGAGAACGGTCTGCCGTCGCCGGATGTGATGGTAACGCTGGAGCGCCTGCAAGGTACCCAGTGGCAGTCGCTCAGCGAGGGCGTCACCAATGAGCAGGGGCGTATCACCGGGCTGTACCCGGAGGGCCAACATTTGACTGACGGCACCTACCGGGTGACCTTCAAGACCGGCGACTGGTTTGCCCAGCAACAAGCCAAAACCTTCTTCCCGGAAGTACCGGTGATTTTCGAGGTCGATGCCTCCGTACCCCATTACCACATCCCGCTGCTGCTCAGCCCCTATGGCTTCTCGACGTATAGAGGTAACTGATTGGGCCTGCGGCACCGGGATGTTGCCGGTGCCGCGCATCATGATTGCCGGCGAATCAGATAGATTCCTGCGATGACCAGCGCGGTGCCCGCCAGCTGTACCCAAGTCAGCGGCTCGGCCAGCAGCAACCAGCTGAAGAAGATGGTCATCACCGGGCCAAGCATCCCCACCAGTACGGTCGGTCCGGCGCCAATGCGCTGGATGGCGCCGGACTGGAAGAAGATCGGCAGCACAGTCGAAAACAGCGCCATCGCCGCGCAATACGCGTAAATCGGCAAAGGCTGAATCAGGTCACTGATTGGGTTGGTGACCAAAAAATGCAGCTGAGCGGCCAGAATCGAGACGATCAGCGCCAGAATCGAGAAGCGCGCTGCCCCCAGCTTGCCAATGGATACCTCCGCAAAGGCGGTGTAACAGGCATACGAAACGGCCGATGCGAATACCAGCGCCGCGCCAAGCCAGGGCGCTGCGCTGTCTCCGGCCAGTTGATGATCGCTGACAAACACCAGACTGACCCCCGCGTAGCAGAGCACCAGCGCAGCAATCAGCTGCGAGCTGGCCTTTTTGTCGAGAAACAGCAAGCCAATGAGGATGGTGATGGTCGGGTAGGTAAACAGAATCACCCGCTCCAGACCGGCAGAAATGTACTGCAGACCGGCAAAGTCCAGAATCGATGCGCCGTAGTAACCGGTCAGCCCCAGAAAAACCAGCAGCGCCCAATCCTTGAGAGTAAGTGCCGGCCCGCTACGCAGATAGGCGTAGCCGCTAAGCAAAAACAGCGGCAGGGAAAACAGCATGCGCAAGGAGAGCAGGGTGATTGCATCAACGGGCGCACTGAGGTAGGCGAGCTTGACGAAAATCGCCTTGAAGGAAAAACCGAATGCTGCCAGGACGGCAAGCAGCATGCCGAGCTGGCGGGGCGTGAGTGGCGTGCGGGTCATGGAGCGCTCTACGAATTGTGTTCAATAGTTTGGATGCTATGTCGCTGAAGGCTCCTGTAGAATTGCGCTTTCCCTAAACCAGCGTTCGTATTTTCCGAATTCATATGAAATACAGCCTGACCGATTTGCGTCTTTTCATCGCCATTGCCGAATGCCAGAGCCTGACCCACGGCGCGGAGCGGGCTTTTCTCGCGCCGTCATCAGCCAGCCATCGCATCAAGCTGCTCGAGACCTCGTTAGGCACCTGCTTGCTGCGTCGCCGGGCCCGCGGTGTGGAGCTGACCCGGGCCGGTGAAATCTTTCTGCGTCACGCGCGCCAGGTGTTTGCCCGTCTGGAACAGATGCACTCGGACCTGGCGCCTTTTGCCGAAGGGGTGCAGGGCCATGTGCGGCTGTGGGCCAATACCCATGCGATTCACAGCTATCTGCCGAATGACCTGGCGTCCTTCCTGGCCAGGCACCCCCAGGTGAGCGTGAATCTGGAGGAGCACACCAGCTCGGATATTCTCGCCGCAGTTGCCCGTGGCGATGTCGAGATCGGCATCATTGCCGGCTATGACGACTATTCCGAGGTGGACTTGCTCGCTTATCGTGCGGACCGTCTGGTGCTGATTACCGCTCCGGACCACCGCCTGGCTGGCACGCAGTCGCTGCGCTTTGCACAGGTCATCAGTGAGCCCTTTGTCATGCTGCACACCGGCTCTGCCATCCATACCTTCACCATGAACACGGCCTCCAGCATGGGCTCGCATCTGAACGTGCGGGTGCAGGTCAACAGTTTTGAGGCGGTGTGCCGCATGGTGGCTGCCGGTGTCGGTATCGGCCTGGTACCCCGTGAAGCGCTAAAACTGTCGGGCCGCCAGCCTGTATCAATCATTGAAGTGGAGGATGACTGGGCGCAACGCGACCTGAAGATCTGCACCAGCCGCAAGACGCCTATTGCTCCGTTCGCCCACACGCTGATCGATCATTTACTGGCTGAATAGGCTGTAAACAGTGCGCCGTTCAGTCCGGTAATTGGCAGGATCGCCGGTACTCCGGCGGTTTTCAGCAGCCTGGACAGCTCTACAATGGGGCGTGGCAGCGCCCCTACGGGTGTGCGCTGCGATCTCATAGTTCAGGTCCGCCGTGCCTCCTCGAGTGCCGGCCGATAAAGACAAGAGAGGGCGAGCATGAGTCAGCGCGTGTTATCAGGCGGCAGCGACTATCTGAAAAGCGGTTACGCCAAGACCTATCAATCGACCGCAGGCACGCAGGAGGCCGTCGACAGCGCCGAGCTGGATCGCCTGCACGACGGTTTGCTGCGCGATGGCTATGTGATTCTCCAGCGCATCGTGCCCGAGGAGCAGATTGATCGCATCAGTGCCGAGCTGCGCGAGCTGCTGCCCGACAGCTGCGGTCGGAACGGATTTGAAGGCACCTTAACCCAGCGCATTTACGCGGTCATATCCAAGACCCTGGCCTGCAACCCGCTGGTGGAGCACCCGCTGGTGCTGGGGTTGCTCGATCGGGTGCTGGCGCCGAACTATCTGCTCTCGCAGCTGCAGGTGATCAACATTCTGCCCGGCGAGCGTTCGCAGCCGCTGCATCATGATGATGCTTTTTACCCCGTACCGCGTCCGCGCCCGCATTACGGCGCTGCAACCATCATTGCGATGGACGACTTTACGGCCGATAACGGCGCGACCGTGGTCATTCCGCGCAGCCATACCTGGGACGGTCACGCACCGACGCCAGAAGACTGCGCACAATCGATCCCGGTGATCATGCCCAAGGGCTCAATGGTGCTGTTTCTCGGCACGTTATGGCACGGCGGCGGGGCAAACCACAGCACAGCATCGCGTCTGGCGGTGACGGCGCAGTATTGCGAACCCTGGGTACGGCAGCAGGAAAACTTCAGTCTGTCAGTCCCGCTGGCGCGTGCCAGCGAGTGCAGCGCGCATATGCAGCGGATGCTGGGCTACTCGATTCATCCGCCATTCATGGGCATGGTCAACGGCATGCACCCGCGCCGCCTGCTCGATGAAACATCTTGATTATCCGCCAGTTATAAAACCTATTTAAATAAGCGCTCACAATTATGGCAACTGAAGGCTTGTTATACCCGTTGACGGCACCTGCGTTGGGATCTGCGCTGGAAATCCAGCCCGGCGTACTGTGGATTCGCATGCCGCTGCCGTTTCGGCTGGACCATGTAAACCTCTGGGCGTTGCGTGATCGTGACGGCTGGACGGTCGTAGACACCGGTGTCTGGACCAAACAGGCGATGGCTACCTGGGAGCACCTGTTTGACACGATGCTTGGCGGCCTGCCAGTTACCCGCGTGATTTGTACCCACCGCCATGCGGACCACGCCGGACTGGCCGGTTGGCTGGCAGAGCGGTTTGGCTGTGAGCTGTGGATGCCCCACACCGAGTATCACGCCTGCAACGCCTCGCGGCTGCAGGGCCGAGAGGCACCGGACTCGGAGCTGGAGTTCTATCGCCGTGCGGGGTGGAACGAATCCGCGCTGGCGTCCTTCCGCAACAGCTATGGCGGCATCACCAGCCTGGTACACCCGTTGCCTGAGACCTTCAGGCGAATCAGCGACGGCGATGTCATTGCGGTAGGAGATCATCGCTGGGAGGTCATCGTCGGCCAGGGGCACACCGCCGAACACGCCTGTCTGTACTGTGCAGAACTGGCGCTGTTCATCTCCGGCGATCAGGTGCTGCCGCTGATTTCCTCCAACGTGTCAGTGCTGGCGCGCGACCCGGAGGGCAACCCCTTGGGCGAATGGATGACCTCAATGCTGCGCATTCGCGACCTGGTCAGCGATAGCGTACTGGTGCTGCCGTCGCATAACGAGTGCTTCGTGGGCTTGCATGCGCGCATCAATGATCTGGTCGACACGCAACAGCAGTTGCTGGGCAAGCTGCAAGACCAGTTGCAAGAGTCGCATCGCAGCGTCGATGTCTTCGAGTGTCTGTTTGGCCGCCCCATCGGCATGGGCGACGGTATCGTGCTGTCCCTGGCCACCGGCGAGAGTCGCGCCAATCTCAACTGCTTGATCGCCGAGGGCAGGGTAGAGATGGAGCGCGACGCCAACGGGGTGGAGTGGTATCGCGCTCGCACCCGAGCTTGCGCAGGCTCCTAGGACGCACCACACGCGCTCTGCGCGGGCGCTCAAGCAGCAACTGCGTGCTTGAGCGCCCGCCCCCTTGGCCCGCTCAGGGCTGTCGGCGGAAGAACAGAGTGACCTGACCCAACTCGACACCAAACTTGAGCATGCTGGAGCGATTGATCAAGGTGTCTTCGTCCATCAGGTACATCCAGTCGTCAAAGGTCACGACATAGCTGGTGTCATCCACCGGCAGGTTAAGCTCATAGCGCCAGCGCAGCGCATTGCCCGCCAGTTCACCAACCGCCGTGCCAATCACGTCGTCCGCAGTCCCCAGCCAGCGATCCTCGCCGTCAGGCGTCAACGTCCAGACGCGCCGCTGGGTCGTGCCATCGCTGTAGACAAAGCGCTCATCAAGAATCAGACGATCCCCCTCACGGTAACTGTTGATGTCGACGTGAAAGCGCTTGATGACCTTGCCGCTGCGGTCCTGAAACATGCCCCAGGCCTGGACGGGTCGGTCGAAGAAGGCAAGCAGATCCAGCTTCGGTTGCTCGGAAGCATAGTCATCAACCTTGACGCTGCCACAACTGGCCAGCCAGACACAGCAGAAAAGCACCAATAGCCGCTTCATACATCACCTCGTTTCGGGAATTCAATTGCTGCAAACGCCGCGACCGGTACACATGGTGCCTATCGGGCCAAAATACTGTACAAGCGCAACATGGTGTACAACTAGCGTATAGGTTTTGCAGTATCCGAGCCATCAGGCAGACGACCGGACGAAGGATAGGCAATAGCGAGGTTGCTGGCAGATAGATGCAAAAGCCGACAGGCTGCCTGAACATCGCCAGCGTTAACGCGTTCTGATGCGTTCAAGGCGCGCACGCATGGCGGCACTGGCAGCTGGGCCGGGTTGTACCGTGCAGTGCGCAGGCGCAACGGTACGCCCGTCGTCCGGGTCAGTAAATGTCAGTTGCAGACGTTTGCCGCTCTGTCGCTCCACCACCTGAACGCTTTCGCCCTCGGTGGCGTAATGGCGATTTCCCCAGTCGACAAATGCCATCAGTACCGTCGCGAAGTCCTCACCCTTGGCGGTCGGAACATACTCGTAGCGCAAGGGGCGCTGGCTGTAGGGCACGCGTTCAAGCATGCCGGCTTCGACCAGTGCCGTCAGCCTGCGGGTCAGCATGTTCGGCGCTATGCCCAGACTTTGCGAGAACTCGTCGAACCGTCTAAGACCCTGTAACGCGTCGCGCATCAGCAACATGCTCCACCACTCACCTACCTCATCCAGGCTACGGGCGATGGGGCATTCGGCGTTGCTGAGCTTGGTGCGTTGCATGGTCTGTTCCGTCGATCTGCATTCTGAGCTGGATCAAAATGTTACTTTCATTATGATAGTAACGTCTATCTGCCGTTGGACTTTCTCGAAACAAAGGAGCAGGACTCTGATGAACAAGCGCATTGTGGTCACTGGCATGGGAGCGGTCTCGCCGCTGGGAACCGGTGTGGATACCGTCTGGCAGCGCCTGATAGCAGGCCAGTCCGGCATCCGCTCGCTGCCGGAGGAACTGATCGGTGACCTGGCAGTTCGCATTGGTGGCCAGGTACCGAGTGTTGAGCAGGATCCTGAAGGCGGCTTTGATCCAGACCGTTACCTGCCGGCAAAAGAGCAGCGCAAGATGGACCGCTTTATCCTGTTTGCCGTTGCCGCCGCGCAGGAGGCACTCAACCAGGCCGGCTGGGCACCGCAGGACAATGAAGGCCAGGAGCGCACCGCGACCATCATCGCTTCAGGCACCGGCGGCTTTCCGGCCATGGTGGAGGCCGTCCGCACCACCGACAGCAGAGGGCCGCGCCGTCTGTCGCCGTTCACTATTCCTGCCTTTCTCTGCAACATGGCGGCTGGACATATTTCCATCCTGCATGGTTTCAAGGGCCCGCTGGGAGCGCCGGTTACCGCCTGCGCTGCCGGCGTGCAGGCCATCGGTGATGCGGCGCGGATGATTCGCGCAGGGGAAGCAGACATTGCCATTGCCGGCGGCGCCGAGGCGTGTATTCATCGCGTCAGTCTGGGCGGCTTTGCCGCGGCGCGAGCATTGTCCGGCGGCAGCCACAGCGATGCCCCGGAAAAAGCCTCACGCCCCTTCGATCAAGCCCGTGACGGGTTCGTCATGGGTGAGGGCGCCGGGCTACTGGTGATCGAGTCGCTGGACCATGCACTGGCACGCGGCGCAACCCCCATTGCGGAACTGGTGGGCTACGGCACCAGTGCCGACGCGTATCACATGACCGCAGGGCCGGAAGATGGCAGCGGCGCACGTCGGGCGATGGAGCAGGCGCTCAAGCAGGCTGGGGTCAGCTCGGATCAGGTGCAATACTTAAACGCTCACGCCACGTCGACACCGGTCGGTGATCTGGGTGAGCTGGCAGCCATCAAGGCGTTGTTCGGTGAGGGCGCAGCCCCGGCAATCAGTTCCACCAAGTCCGCAACAGGCCACCTGTTGGGTGCGGCGGGCGGAATCGAGGCGATCTTCACCGTGCTGTCGCTGCGCGACCAGTTAGCCCCAGCCACGCTGAATCTGGACAACCCGGACGAGGCCGCCGCCGGGCTGGATCTGGTGCGCGGCGGCGCGCGGGCCATGCCAATGGAGTACGCATTGTCGAACGGGTTCGGTTTTGGCGGGGTCAACGCCAGCGTATTGTTTAAACGCTGGCGTTAAGGTGGCACTGATCAATTCCACACACCCATGCGAGCGCTCAAGCGTGCAGATGCATGCTTGAGCGCTCGTCCTGCACAGGCTCAGCCTTGACTGTCACCCGGGGCGCCCCTGGTTGACGCCCGGTGGGCGTTGTCGAAGATCGCCTCTACCGGTCGATCAAACAGCGCACTGATCCGATAGGCCAGGTCCAGGGAAGGGTCGTGTTTCTCGGTCTCCAGCGCGTTGACGGCCTGCCGGGAGACGCCGAGACGTTCAGCCAGGTCAGCCTGCGTCCAGGCTGCTTCGGCGCGCAGTACGCGCAGTCGGTTTTTCACAGTTTGCTCGTTCGTACAAAGGGAGAGACCAGAGCATAGGCTGCCCAGAAGCAGGGATAAATGAGCCAGCCGTCCAGATGGGGGGCACCCGCGTACGCTTCGCCAAAACCCCATACTGTCCAGAGTACCATGCTAGTGCCCGCCGCCAGCACGAAGCACTTGGTCACAATCACGCGCACAAACTCGTCACTGTCGGCCATCAACCGTAAGGTTGCCCAGACCTGCGCTGCCACCGGCACGGCAACCGCAACCGCTATCACCCAGCCGCCGGGCCCGCCAATCAGCGAGTCGAAGAGGCCTGCAATCGCCAACACGCTGACAAGCACGTAGAACAACATAAAACCGACTGTCCGCAGGACATAGGTGCGGCTTGGAGAGTAAGAGCGTGGAGCATTGATAGCTTGGTTCATAGTCGCGCCTTTATGTCAGGTTTTCCTGACCTTATGTGTGTAAGGCAAACCTGCCAAATAGTATTGTTTTATTTACTTTGCAGTGTGCTGCAGCACCTCGCGGTCATGCCGGATCTGACCACCCTCGGCACAAACCGGCAACCGCCAATGAAGGACAAACCCGGCCTTGGCGATGCTTGCATGCACCGGTATCAGCACTATGCTGACAGTAAGACGATTCAGGGACGTCTTGTCCGCTACGGCATGCCGGCTCGCCGGGTTAGCGGGCGCTCCAAGGGAAGTACTGATCAATTCCACACGCCCTCTGCGAGCCTCACGCGTGTAGGAGCAAGCCGTGCTGCGGGGCATTCAGGCCTATCCGCACCCTGTGTTGTGGTTCCCGACATGCCTTCGAAACCACGCCTTGATTGCGGATCGACCTGAGCGTCATAGCGCATGCGGACTTAGTCAGTGCTTGCGACTGGTTCATGTGCGCAAGGAAAAGGTGGCTGCGATGGCAGAGGGAAGTGTGATTGTCAGTGAAGACGACAGCTTGGGCGCCGCCGTTGTGGTGCGGCTTGCCTACCCGCATCAGATTGTCGAAAGTGATGGCATGCTGCAACGGGTGCTGGGGCCGGAACTTGCCGCAGCCGCGTGCGCTGCAGAAGGGCTGTCGGCCATCGCCTCGCCGCTGTCCGAGCGCCGACTGAGTGAGCTCTTTTTGCGCCTTGGTCAAACAAGCTCGCAGCGCCGGCAATTGACCGTTTTGGTCAGGCAACGCTGGATTTTGATTTCCTTCGAGGGCGGCAGGCCGCAGGCTGACAGGGTGAAACTGTACCTGCAGGATGTGACGCCACTTAAACTCTACGAGCGCGCGGATAACCAAGCGGAACACCGCCTGGTGACGGCATTGGAGACGGCCTGCGTTGGCGTGTGGGAGTGGTATCCGGGAGCGCCAAGCATCACGTTGTGCATGCGCGCCGCCACCTGGCTGGGAATTGGCAACCGGACCTGTGAATTGCCATTCGACACCTGTCTTAAACGCATTCATGCTGCCGACCGCCCGCGAGTGCGGGCGGCTGCGGCAGCGTGTGCCACCCCTCGTGCGGTCAGCGAGTTGCACGAACTGGAGTTCCGCATCAAGGCTGCAGACGAGCAATACCACTGGGTGGTGCTGGCCGCCGCCTCGCTGCCGCGCACGGAGCAAAGCGAGTTCGCCCGTATCACTGGCAGCATTCGCGATACCACGCTGCATCGCCAACTGAAGCAGTCGGACGCCAGACAGCAGGAACTGATGTCGCTCGCAGCCGAGGTACAGCAGGCGTTTCTGGTTGATCAAAGCCTGGTCGCGGCCTGCGACCGACTGTTTGATCCACTGCTGGAAATTACCGACAGCCGACTCGGCTTCATCGGCATTCTGTGTACCGGCGATGACGGCGCGCAGTACCTCGAAGTGCCCAGCATATCCAACATCAGCTGGGACGAGGCGAGCCGTGAGTGGTACAACTCGCATCGAGACGAGGGCCAGTCACTGCGCTTTCATTCGCTCAACAACCTGTTCGGCCACGTGGTGACCCACAACACCATCGTCTGTACCGAGACGGTCAACATGCACCCGGCCAGCCGCGGCCAACCCCAGGGCCACCCGCCCATTCACAATTTCCTGGGTATCCCGCTGCGCTTCGACGGGCAGGCTGTCGGCATGATTGCGGTTGGCAACCGCGACCGTGGTTACGGGCAGGAACAAATTGAACTGCTGACCCCCTTTGCGACGGTACTGGGGACCATGATCCGCGCGCGTCAGCTGGAGGAGCAACGCGCGCAGGCCGAGGCCGCGCTACTGCGTGAGGCCACCCATGACACCTTGACGGGGCTGGCCAATCGCAAGCTTTTTTTCAGCATGGCCGACAGCCTTTTTGAGCAGGCTGTGCGTTACGAACAGCACATTGCACTTGCCGTGATGGATGTCGACTTCTTCAAATCGGTCAACGACAAATACGGCCATCAAGCCGGCGACAAGGTCCTACGGGTCTTTGCAGACACCCTGAGCGACGCCGTACGCCGCTCGGACGTGCACGCCCGGGTGGGTGGCGAGGAATTCGCGGTGCTGCTCGCCCAAACCAACGAGACTGACGCAGTCGATGTGCTCGAGCGCTTTCGCCGAACCCTGGAAAACACCCTCATTGCGCTGAACGACGGCATGGAGATCAGCATCACGGTCAGTATCGGCTACTGCGACTTCTTCGATGGCCTGCACGATGTCGACCACTGGTTCAATCTGGCCGACCGCGCGCTATACCAAGCCAAGGCCCAGGGGCGCAACCGGATAATCAAGTGGGTGCCTGACCCGATCGCCCGATGACTGCCCGAGGACCGGAGCAGGCTACTCGCCTTGCTCCGCGAGTGTTTGTTCGTCTACCGGCTGCGTGGTCGGATTGAATTCCTCGGCAAAGATCTGCCAGAACGCGATGAACAGCGCTGCAATCAGCGGCCCGATAACAAAGCCGTTGATACCGAACAATGCGAAGCCGCCAAGGGTGGAGAGCAGAACCAGATAATCCGGCAGCTTGGTATCACGACCAACCAGCAGCGGGCGCAGGATGTTATCCACCAGGCCGATAACCAAGGCACCAAAGGCAATCAGGATGATGCCCTGGGTCCAGTGTCCGATGGCCAGCAGATAAATAGCCACAGGCCCCCAGATCAGGCTGGCACCGACCACCGGAATCAGCGACAACAGCATCATGACAACGCCCCACAGCAGGGCACCGGGAATGCCCAACGCCCAGAAAATCAGGCCACCCAGACCACCTTGCACCGCCGCTACAACCAGGTTGCCCTTGACCGTCGCGCGGGTCACTTCGGCAAACTTGCCAAACAGCTGGTACTCGCGCTCATCACCCAGCGGCAGAGCACGCACCAGCAGCTGTACCAGTTGAGGACCGTCACGCAGCAGGAAGAAGGCCAGGTAGATCATCAGCGCCAGGCTGGCAAAAAAGCTCAAGGTACCCTGACCCAGCTGCACTGCATTCTGGGCGAGGAAGCGGCTGGAGGTGACGGCTGCATCGGTTGCCAGCGTCTTGATGCGCTCCAGGTCAATGTTCAGGCGGCTGAACACGTTCTCGACCACCGGGAAGCTATGGCGCAGCTTGTCCATGATCGCGGCCGGGTCAAACTGGCCGCTTTGCACCCGCTCATAGAGCGCATGGCCCTCCTGAACGAACGAGGTGATCACAAACACCGCCGGCAGGATACACAGCGCCATGCAGACCGTCAGGGTGGCCAGCGCCGCGATGTTCTCATGGCCATGCCAGCGCTTGACCAGACGCTGGTGCAGGGGATGAAACAGCAGACCGATCACGCAGGCCCAGAACACCGCACCGAAGAAGGGTTTGAGCAAATAGAGAAACAGCAAGGTGACGACGATCAGTAACAACAGAAAAGAACGTTGTTCGAGTTTGGCCTGCATGGGCTCGGGCTCCTGCCATGGAAAAGCCTGATTGGAGCAGAAAAGCCCGCTGGTTTGGAAGCACTGATTGCGACCAGCCTCACCTTCAACTGCGCGGGCCACCGCCTCACCCGGTCCAGGCCGACCGGGTAGGACGTACCGATTAGCTCAAACCTTGTAGTAGGCCAGCAGGGTCACAGCCGCCATGAGCTGATCGCCCACCAGCGGGGTAACAGGTCGCGCACCGTGCGCTGGCCAAAGCGGTCATCCAGCAGGTAGACCACGCCTTGATCGTCGGTTGTTCGTATCACTCGCCCGGCGGCCTGCACCACCTTTTGCAGCCCCGGATACAGGTAGGCGTACTCATAGCCGCTGCCGGCGCTGTCACTGAACATTACCTCGAGTCGCTCGCGCATTTCTTCGTTCACCGGATTGATCTGCGGCAACCCCAGGGTGGCGATAAACGCGCCGATCAGGCGGCGCCCGGGCAGGTCGATTCCTTCCCCAAAAGCACCGCCCAGCACGGCAAAACCGACACCGCGGCCATGCTCGCTGAAACGGGCAAGAAAGGCGCTACGCTCGCCCTCATTCATGCTGCGCGACTGAGCCCACACCGGGATGTCGGGGAAGCTGCGCTGAAAGCGCTCCAGCACCTGTTCCAGATAGGCATAGCTGCTGAAGAATGCCAGATAGTTGCCGGGTTCCCGGGCAAACTGCTCGGCCATCAATTCACTGATCGGCTGCAAACTGGCGCTGCGGTGCTGGTAGCGCGTTGACAGGTTGCGAACAATCGAAACGTTCAACTGGTCGGCATGAAAGGGCGACTCAACCTCCAGCCATTGACTGTCTTCGGGCAGCCCAAGCAAGTCACGATAGTAGTGGGCCGGGCTCAGCGTTGCAGAAAACAACGTAGTGCTGTGTGCAGTGATGAAGCGCTGCTGCAAAAAAGGGGCGGGCACGATATTGCGCAGACACAGGGTGGACAGGGTGCGGCGTCCGGTCCCCGGGTGGCGCGTGATGTCGAACAGCGAATGCGGGCCGTAGGCCTCTGCCAGACGGCAGAACAGCATGGCATCAAAGTAAAACAGGATCAGCGCGCTGGCATTGCCGTCCGGCTGGTCGGTCAGATGTTCGGTGATGGCGCTGACGGCTTTTTGCAGGCTGAGAATGAACAGGTCCGCGATCGCCGGATAGATCTGGTAGTCCTCGCTCTGATCACGATGCAGCGCGTTCCAGTGGCGGGCGACCCGGTCGAGCGGGGCTTTCAGCGTTGCCGGCGCCTGCTTGCGCAAGGTGTTGAACACGCCCTGGTCCAGCTCGGCGGTGTACATGCCGCGTGCGCGATCAATCAGGTTGTGCGCCTCATCCACCAGCACGGTTACCCGCCAGTCGTTGAGCACAGTCAGGCCGTAGAGCAGGGCGCTCATGTCGAAGTAGTAGTTGTAATCGCCCACCACCAGATCGCTCCAGCGGCACAGTTCCTGACTCAGGAAATAAGGGCAGACGCTGTGCTTGAGCGCGATGCGGCGCACCGCCGCCTGGTCCAGCCACTGCTCGGCGACGGCCTCGGCCCGGGCGGCGGGCAACCGGTCGTAGAAGCCTTGGGCCAGCGGGCAGGATTCGCCGTGGCAGGCCTTGTCGGGGTGCTCACAGGCCTTGTCACGGGCGATATGCTCAAGCACCCGTAATGACAGCGGCGTTTCGCTGTGCTTGCGCAGACTCTGCAACGCATCCAGTGCCAGCTGTCGCCCCGGGGTCTTGGCGGTGAGGAAGAACAGGCGGTCTATCTGCTGATCAGGCATCGCCTTGAGCTGCGGGAACAGGGTGCCGAGCGTCTTGCCGATACCGGTGGTGGCCTGGGTCATCAACGTCTTGCCGTCGCGTGCGGCGCGGTAGACCGCTTTGGCCAGTTGCCGCTGGCCGCTGCGAAAGCTCGGATAAGGGAAGGTTAACTGCTGCAGCTGCTGATCGCGTGCGCCACGGTGGTGGGTTTCCTGCCGTGCCCAGGCGATGAACCGGTCGCATTGACGGGCAAAAAACTGCCGTAGTTCATCCGCGGCAAAGGTCTCGCGAAAGCTGGTTTCCTTCTGGGTAACCACGTTGAAGTAGACCACCGCCAGGTTGATCTCTTCCAGCTGCAGTTCGGCACACAGCAACCAGCCGTACACCTTGGCTTGCGCCCAATGCAGCACCCGGTGATTGTCGGGGATGCGGCTGATATCGCCGCGGTGGGTCTTGATCTCTTCCAGCAGGTTCAGCTCCGGGTCATAACCGTCGGCACGGCCAATCACCAACAGCCCAGGGTAGCTGCCCGCCAGGGTCAGCTCGCTGACATAACCGGCGCCACGGCGTGACACCACTGTCTGGTGCCCGGCGATACCTTCCTGCGCCGTGGGCGCCGGGGTAAAGCGCAAATCCAGATCACCCTGCTTGGCGGTAAATTCACACAGCGCGCGCACGGCCACCTGATAATTCACGCAATCGGCTCCCACTGCACATGCACCACTTCAACCGGCATGCGGTGCTCGGCGCAGAACGCCAGCCAGCGGCGCTGATTGTCCTGCAGCCGGTCACCAGGCCCCTTGACCTCGACCATGCGGTAGCGTCGCTCGCCAGGCCAGAACTGGATCAGATCGGGCATGCCGGCGCGGTTGGCACGAATATCCTTGAGCATGCGTTCGCACCACCGTTTTAGGTGTTGCGCCGGAATGCACTGCAATGCAAGGTCAAGCAATGCTTCATCAAGCAGGCCCCAGAACACGAATGGCGACTGCAGGCCGTGCTTGCTCTGCCAGCGCTGCCTGATGATCTCCACGTAGCGGCCGTCATCAATGGCAGCCAGCGCGTCGGCGAACAGTGATGACCGGCGGCTGGCGAACTCGGCGTCATGCAGATCCGCAGGCCCGCTCTGGAAGGGGTGAAAGAAGGCACCGGGCAGGGGCGCGAACAGGGCGTCCCAGCAGAGCAGCCCAAACAGGCTGCAGATCAGGCCGTTTTCGACGTAAAACACCGGGGCCTCAGGTTGCGCCAGGTGCTCAGCAACAGCGTGCTCCACGCCCAAAGGGTCCGGGCCGGGGAGCGTCAGCAGACGAGTCGGTGTGTCCGTCTCCGGCACGGCGGCTGGCGTCGGCTGCGACAACTTGCGCCCCAGGCGCCTCAGCGCCCGCTCAAGCAGTTGTTGTTCAGCAGCGCTGTGCGGCGCAGCCAATGCGCTGCTGGCCAGCGCGTACGCCTGCTCCGGCTGATCCAGCCGCTCGTGCAGCCGCACGGCACGTTGACGCGCCTCGCTGTGCTGGCACTGGAGATACAGCGTCAGCGCCTCTTCCAGCCGCTGCTCGCGCTCGAGCTGCTGCCCAAGCTGAAAGCGCAGGCGCTGGTGACGACGCTCAATCCAGGGGTTTTCGCTGGCAAAGTCAGCGCACAAGGCCAGCACCTCGGCCACATCAACCCCGGCTTCCAGCTGATCGCGGTAGCGTCCAAGATAAATGTAATCATCAACATCTGCGGCGCGGTGAAAACTGCGTGACTCAGTACAAAAGGGCACCTGTTCGTATTGCTGGACGCCCAGCTCGGCCAGCACAAACTCGCTCCAGTCCTGCGCCAGGTTGCCAAAAAACAGTAGCCGCAGGCGCTCGCACAGTGGGCTGATGGTCAGACTGTACAAAACGTCAGACGGAATGCCGGGCCACTCACTCCAGGGCCTTGAGTTTGGCCCTTGCGCGATAAGCGCCTCCAGCAATGCCTGCTTGCCGAGTTTGCTCGCCTGGCTGATACCCAGATCAAGGCCGGCCAGTTCGCCTTTGAGCAGCAGACGGGCGAGGGTGTCGATCTCGATGGCCTGATCTGTTACCAGCCAGCCCTGTTCAAGCAGGGGCTGGGCAGCCCGCTCGATATCGCCGACTTCCTCGTAGGCCAGACGACTAGCGCGGAAGTGGTCACCCTTGCGCATGATCAAACGCACCAGCAACGCGCGCGACGCTTCGGGCTGCGCTGTGAACGCCCGCGCGAAGGCGTGCTCATCTGCGCTCAGCAAGTCGGCATAGCGCGCATCAACCCAGTCCAGGACGAACTCGAAGTTGCGCAGGTAGTAGAAGTCGGTGGCGAGCAGTTCAGGCATCACGAAACAAGGGATACTGGTTGAATGTCCAGCATTGTGCGCACCTGAAGCTGCTAATTCAAGCCGGGCGGACCAGCGGATACCAAACGCTGAATGATGCAACAGAGTGTTCAGCGCAGCATGCTTGCCGCCCCGGGCGGCAGCCCCTACCGTGTGGGATTGCACAACAACAAGAACAGGACAGCCCAATGACTCTGATACACGGCTTTCAACCACGCGCCACCCGCCGCCTGCACGCAGCGGCCGATAACGCCCCCGATTTGCCGGCGCCCGACAGCGTGCGCTATGAGCGGCTGGGTTACATGCGCGGCTTTCCGCCAGCGCCCGAGAAGCAGGTAACGCGTGGCGACTATCTGGTGCAGTACCCTAAGTTACGCTGGGCCTTCCAGCATATGCGCGAGCTGATTCCCTCCCGGCAAGTACGGCGTGGCGCTGCTGCGGTCAGCGTGTTGGCGGCAGGTGAAGATCAGAGCGCGGCTATCGAAGCGCTGCCAGTTCAGCTGCGTGACGACAGTACCATCGACTTTGCCGAGTTTTTGCAGCGCAGCTATACCGACGCCTGCATCATCCTGCACCGCGGCAAGATCATTTTCGAGCAATACCCCAACCAGCCAGACCCGCTGAGCCCACACATGCTGTGGTCGGTCAGCAAATCCTTTACCGGGCTGATTGCGGCGCTGCTGGTCGCCGAGGGCACGCTGGATGCCCAGGCGCAGGTCACCGACATTATCCCCGAGCTGGCAGACTCCGGCTGGCGCGGCGCCAACGTGCAGCAAGTGCTGGATATGACGGCTGATATCAACTACTCCGAGGTCTACGCCGACGGCACCTCCGACGTTATTCATTATGGCCTGTCTGCCGGCATCACCCAGTCACCCGACTGGCGCGGCCCGACCAGCCTGTACGGATACTTGCCCAGCATCGGCGCAGCGCGTGAGCACGGCCGCTACTTTGCCTATCGCACCGTGCATACCGAGGTGCTGGGCTGGTTGATTCGTCGCACCAGCGGTCAGGATCTCGCCAGCCTGATTGGCGAGCGAATCTGGAGCAAGCTCGGGGCCGAGGAGGATGCGCTGATGCTGCTGGACCCGACGGGTACCGAGTGGGCTGGCGCAGGTCTGAACGCGACCCTGCGCGACCTGGCGCGCTTTGCCGAGATGCTGCGCCGCGGCGGACGCTGGAACGGTGAGCAAATCATCCCCGAGGCGATCATTGACGACATTCGTGGTGGTGCCGACAAGACAGCCTTTGCCGACTTTGGCCGGCGCGGCATGGAAGGGTATTCCTATCACAACCAATGGTGGATCAGTCACAACCCCGACGGCGTGTATGAGGCCATGGGCGTACACGGGCAACTGATTCATATCAACCCGGCCGCCGAGCTGACCGTCGTGCGTACCGCCTCCCACCCGATTGCCAGCAACGACTTCACCTACGAAATGACCCGCGCCGCGCTGGAAGCGCTGGCCAGACACCTCTCGCACTAATCCTCAAGCGGGCAGCGCCCGAGCTGCCCGCGACCAGCCCCTGGTACACCCACTTACCGCCTTGGACCTTGGTCTATCTTTATCGAATGCAGACCAGCGTTTTATAACCAAATAACCGTTGGCAACTAGCCAATTGCCACATTTTTACTAGGCTGGGTCTGAAAGGACGCTTCGCGACGACATGACCGTTCATCTTTTTTTGAACGACCTGTCTTCAGCGTTGGCGCCTGTGGCCGACCAGCAGGTAACAGGCGCAACAATCCTGGTGCATACGCCAGAACAGGGAACGCTGCATGAGTACAAGACCCAAACCTGCTTTCCAACTATCTGTACTGATCGCCGCGCTAGTCGGTCTGGTCAGCGGCGGCCTCGTGTTGCTGATCTGGCCAGGTTGGGTAGCGATGGTGGTGGCGACCGGCGTCACCACCGGCCTGAGCCTTTTCCTGCTTGGCCGCGAAACACCAGACGTGGCGCAGCAGCAGGCTGGACCTTCAGCCACGCGCCAGGAGCATCAGGTACTGCAACAGGCCGGGCAACTGCAGCAGCCCGAGCTGGACCTTTACCAGCGCCACCTGCAAGACATGAACGGGCTCATTTGCGATGGCGTAGCCCTGCTGCGTCAGGCCTTTACCGACATCCATGATCTGCTGACCGCCCAGCAGCACGCCGTCCGCAAAATGCTGCCCGGCAGCGGCGACGATGCCGCTTCCAGCCTCGACAGCTTTGCCGAACACACCACCCGGACACTGGACACGGTCATTCGCAATGCCGCCGGAGTAGGCGACGACCTGTCCCAACTGGTGAGCAAGGTGACCGAAATTGCCGACCAGATGCCGGAACTGATGAAGGCGGTCAACGAGATCGACCAGATCGCCGGACAAACCAACCTGCTGGCCTTGAACGCCGCGATCGAAGCCGCCCGGGCAGGGGAGCACGGCCGAGGCTTTGCCGTGGTCGCCGACGAAGTGCGCAACCTGTCACGCCGATCCACGCAGTTCAGTGACGAGATCAAAACCAAGCTCGGCGCCATCGACAGCGCAGTGAACCACTTAAGCAAGCACATGGGCGAGATAGCCAGCCAGGATATGGATTGGCTGACGCACTCCCGGCAGGAGGCCGAGGGCTCGATTGCGCAGCTGCAGCACATGGCCGAGCGCGACCGCGCGCTGACCGAGCAGATCGACAGCCTGGCCGCCCAGTTGATGGACGCCTCTGAGCGGGCAACTCGAGGCTTGCAATTTGAAGACATCACGACCCAGACAGCGGGCTACATCATCGACCGTATGGCGCTGATGCAGGCGATCGCCAGAGCGATGACCCAGCTGGAAGGCGAGGCACTGGCGGCCGAGCTGAGACGCATCGGCGAGCAACTCACGACCTACCGGGCCAGCCCGGTCAGTCAGAACTCGATGGCCAGTGGAGAGGTAGAGCTGTTCTAGGCTGAAAAAAATACCACGCGACGATCAGGCAGGTAGAAGGCCAGCGCAAGCGCCTTGTTCACAGTGTGCAACCAGGCACTGCGGCTGCTCCCTAACCAAATCTGACCGTTTGCATACAGCAACCTTGGGAGAGCACGCGGTATGGGTAAACACATTCTGGTGGTCGACGACTCCGCTTCCATCCGGCAGATGGTAGAACACACCCTCAAAGGCGCAGGCTATCAGGTCACTGCGGCCAATGACGGACAGGCCGCACTGGAGCTGTGCGAGCGTAGCCACTTTGATTGCGTGCTGACCGATCAGAACATGCCGCGCATGGACGGCCTGACACTGATCAAAAAGCTGCGCGCGATGGGCGCCTACGTTCGCACGCCGATCCTGGTGCTGACCACCGAAGCCAGCGACGACATGAAGAACCAGGGCAAGGCAGCCGGCGCCACCGGCTGGATGGTCAAGCCCTTCGACCCGGCCAAGCTGCTAGCGGTCGCCTCCAAGGTTCTACCCTGAGCCTGAGCCGCGCTTGCGGAGGTCATCATGAGTGTCGAGCTGAATCAGTTTCACTCGGTGTTTTTTGAAGAGAGTCAGGAGCACATCGACACGATGGAGCGCCTGCTCATGTCCATGTCCGTCAACAACCCCGACCCTGAAGACCTCAACAGCATTTTTCGCGCCGCCCACTCGATCAAGGGCGCGAGCGGCATTTTCGGCTTTGACGCCCTCGGGCAAATCACCCACATCATGGAGAACCTGCTGGATCAGGTGCGCAAGGGGCAACGGGCGGTCAGCAATGATCTGGTCGATCAGTTTCTTGGCGTCATCGACTGCTTGCGCCAGGTTTTGGATAGCTACCGCAACCAGCAAGACATCGACTGGCCGGCAGTAGAACGCACGACCAAGCTGCTGGAGGCACTACTGGGCGCTGCGGCAGCAGACGCAGCAGCAGAGGAAGACGACGGCTTTGGGTTCTTTGACGAGCCGGTCGCAGTACAAGCAGAGGAAGACGATGGTTTCGGCTTTTTCGAAGAGCCGGCAGCGATTCAGCCACAGCCAGAGGAGCAGGGTTGGGGCCTGTTTGAGACGAATCAGGCCGAAGCCGGCACGCCAGGCAAGAGCGCAACCAGCGCCAAGGATGATAACCCGGCCAAGAAGCCTGCCAGCGGCGAGTCGTCCACCATTCGGGTGGATATCGAGAAAGTCGACTCTCTGATCAACCTGGTCGGTGAACTGGTGATTACTCAGTCCATGCTCAAGGTGCTGGGCGATGACCTTGGCGGCAGCAATAGCCGCATGGGTACGGTGCTGGCCGAACTGGAGCGGCATACGCGGGAGATCCAGCAGTCGGTCATGTCGATTCGCATGATGCCGGTCTCCTTTGTTTTCAACCGCTTTCCCCGCGTGGTCCGCGACCTGGCCCGCAAGCTGGAGAAAGAGGTCGACCTGGTACTCGAAGGCGAACACACAGAGCTGGACAAAGGCCTGATTGAAAAACTCGTAGACCCGCTGACGCACCTGGTCCGCAACAGCATTGATCACGGTATCGAGCGCCCCGACGTGCGCCGTGACCGCGGCAAGCCGGAAAAAGGCACCATCACCATCAGCGCCGCCCAGCGCGGCGGCACCATCCAGATCTGCATTGACGACGACGGTGCCGGCCTGAATCGCGAACGCATCATGAACAAGGCGCGCGAGAACGGCCTGAATGTCAGCGACGACATGAACGACGCCGATGTCTGGGATCTGATCTTCCAGCCGGGCTTTTCAACCGCCGAGGTGGTCACCGACGTGTCCGGTCGCGGTGTCGGCATGGATGTGGTGCGTCGCAACATTCAGCAGCTAGGCGGACGGGTGAACATTGCCAGCCGCGCCCTGCGCGGCTCCACCATTACCATCACGCTGCCGCTCACGCTTGCGATCGTCGATGGCATGGGCGTCATGGTTGGCGATCAGACCTTCATCATTCCGCTGGTCAGCATTATCGAATCGATGCGGCCATACCCCGAGAACATCGAGCAGCTCGCCGGCAGCGCGCTGCTGCATGTGCGTGATCAGTTCTGGCCGGTGCTGCCGCTGTATCAGGTCATGGACGCCGAGCCCCGGCATACCTCGCCAAGCGAGGGCATCGTGGTGCTGATAGAAACCAGCAAGCGTCGGTACGGCCTGCTGGTCGACGAGCTGGTCGGCCAGCAGCAGGTTGTTATCAAGAGCCTTGAACAACACTACAAACGGGTTCCCGGCGCAGCCGGGGCAACCATCATGGGTGACGGCAGCGTCGCGTTGATTCTCGACGTGGAGTCGCTGGCAGACGTAGCGCCGATACTGGACGAGGAGATCGCATGAGCGGGCAGAAAGATCAGGCCGCTGGCACGGCTGACAACGACGGTCCAGCCAGCGAATTTCTCACCTTTGTGCTGGGTGACGAGCATTACGCCATCGACATCATGGCGGTCAAGGAGATTAGGGGCTACGAATCGGTCACCAAGATCGCGAAGGCGCCGCCCTACATCAAGGGCGTCATCAACCTGCGCGGCGACATCGTGCCGATCGTCGATTTGCGTATCAAGTTCGACGTCGGCGAAGCCACCTACAACGAGTTCACTATCGTTATCGTGCTGCAGATCAACGAGCGCATGGTGGGCATCGTTGTCGACAGCGTCTCCGACGTGATCGCTCTGACCGCATCACAAAGACGCCCGCCACCCGAATTTGGCGTGGCCTTTGACAGCCGCTTTTTGATGGGGCTGGCCAAGCTACAGAACCACATGGTCATTCTGGTCAATATCGAAGCTCTGGTCTCCAGCAGTGAGCTGGGGCTTGTCGATGCTGCCCTGAAGAAGATGGAGTCGTAAGCAACGGTAGGTATGCCGTAAGCAAAAGACAAGGAAGGCCGAGACAGATTGTCCGGTAAACCTGGCGCCTGGAGGAAAGTTACATGCAACAGTTACCATCGTTTCGCGTTGTTATGCTGTCAGCGGTAGTGCCCTTCGCAGCCGTGCTGCTCGCGACAGTGCTGGCCCTCGCTGGGGTCGGCGGGCCGCAGTCGCAGACCGTCTGGCTGGTTATCGCACTGCTGAGTGCTCTGACCGGCCTGGGCCTGGCGCTGGTCGGCGTGGCCGGCATCCGCGCCAGGCTGGGCACCGAACCTGCCGAACTGCGCAGGCTGATCAGTCAAATCCTGCACCTGGTGCAGAGCCCCGCCCAGGACTCGGACAGCGTGCTGACGCTGCTCAACCGATTGCAGGAGAACGCCAGCGCCCGGGTTGAGCGGGATCTGTTCAATACGCGTATTCGCCAGGCCGTCGACAACGCCAATACCAACATCATGATCGCCGACGCGGAGCGTAACGTCGTTTACATGAACGATGCCGTGCTGCAGATGCTGCGCGACGCCGAATCCGAGATTCGCAAGGACCTGCCCGCTTTTTCCGCCGACAGCGTACTGGGCGGCAGTATCGATCGCTTCCACAAAAATCCGGCGCATCAGATGAACATGCTCAGTGGGCTGAAAGGCACGCACCGGGCGCAAATCACCCTGGGGTTGAATACTTTCGGCCTGATTGCCAACCCCATCTTCAGTGAAAGCGGCGAACGCCTGGGCACAGTGGTCGAGTGGAAGGACCGTACCAAGGAGCTTGAAGCCGAGAATCTGGCGATCTTCAACACGCGCATTCGCCAGGCGGTCGACAACTCCAGTAACAACATCATGATCGCCGACGAAAATCGCGACGTGGTCTACATGAACAAGGCGGTAGAGGGCATGCTGCGGCACTCCGAAGGGCAGATCAAACGCGACCTGCCCAACTTTGCCGTGGACAAGGTGCTGGGTGGCAGCATCGACCGCTTCCACAAGAACCCCGCGCATCAGATGAACATGCTGAGCAGTCTGCAGGGTACCCATCGCGCCCAGATCACGCTCGGCGACAGCACCTTTGGGCTGATCGCCAACCCGGTGTTCTCACCAGACGGCAGCCGCCTTGGAACCGTGGTGGAGTGGCTGGATCGTACTGACGAGCTGAAGGCATCGGATGCGGTCACCAGCCTGGTGGCCGCCGCGGCCGCCGGCAACTTTACCCAGCGCATTGCCACCGAAGGCAGGCAGGGCTTCTTCCTGGAGCTGGCGACCGGCTTGAATCAGTTAATGGAAACCTCCGACAAGGGCTTGAAGGATATCGCCCGCGTGCTCGGCGCCATTGCCGAAGGGGACCTGACCGCGAAGGTCAGTGCCGAATACCAAGGCACCTTCCTTGAGTTGAAGAACTTCTGCAATCGCACCACCGACAACCTCTCCAGCATGATCGGCGAAATACGCGGCGCCTCCAGCGCCATCATGACCGCCTCCAGTGAGATTGCTCAGGGCAATGCCGACCTGTCGAGCCGTACCGAGCAACAGGCCTCCAGCCTGGAGGAAACCGCCTCCAGCATTGAGGAGCTGACCTCCACCGTGCGCACCAACACCGACAATGCCAAGCAGGCCAATGTGCTGGCCGAGCAGGCAACCGACATCGCCACAGAGGGCGGCGACCTGATTCGCAAGGTCGTTACCAACATGGAGTCGATCAACGAGTCGGCACGCAAGATCAGCGACATTATCGGGGTCATTGACGGCATCGCGTTCCAGACCAACATTCTTGCGCTGAACGCCGCCGTAGAAGCCGCCAGGGCAGGGGAGCAGGGCAGAGGCTTTGCGGTCGTTGCAACCGAGGTGCGCACGCTGGCTCAGCGGTCAGCGGAGGCCGCGAAGGATATCAAGCAACTGATTTCCGACTCGGTTTCCAAGATCGAAGGCGGCAACACCCTGGTCAACAAGTCCGGGGAAACCATGACCGAGATCGTGACCGCCATCAAACGGGTCAACGACATCATGGCCGAGATCGCCGCGGCCTCGGTCGAGCAGGCCAGTGGCATCGAAGAGGTCAACACGGCAGTCGGTCAGATGGACGAAATGACCCAGCAGAACGCCGCGCTGGTCGAGCAAGCAGCGGCGGCGGCAGAAAGCCTGCGCTCGCAGACAGAGGGCCTGCAGCGTCAGGTCAGTGCCTTCAAACTGGATGAAACCGATCTTGAGCCGCTCGCGGCCAGCCCCGCTGCCAGACCGAAAGCCGCCGTGCCAGCCAAGCCCCTGCGCGCCGTTGAGGGCAGGCCGGCGACCAAGCCTGTTAAGCCAAAGACCACTCGCAAAGTGGATGCACCGGACCACGATGACGACGGCGACTGGGAATCCTTCTGAGGGGAACGCGCGCCGCGATGACCAGGACAGAGATCCCTGAACGCGAGTTTTCCTACGCCTGGGAAGACTTTGAGTCAGTACGCAAACTGCTGTACTCCAGTACCGGCATCAGTATGGCTGATAGCAAGTTCCAGTTGGTCTACAGCCGGCTGGCACGCAGGCTTCGCGCGCTGCGGTTGCACTCGGTCAACGATTACCTCAACTACCTGAAAAACCATAGCGAGGAGCAGGAGCACTTCGTTAACGCCCTGACGACCAACCTGACGGCGTTTTTTCGCGAGCCGCATCATTTCGACGCACTGGCACGCTTTCTCAAAGAGAAAGCTGGCAGAGGCCGGCGCTTCACATTGTGGTGCGCCGCGGCCAGTACCGGCGAGGAGCCTTACTCCATGGCGATGGTCGCGCTGGAGGCATTAGGTGACAGTCCGCCCGTATCCATCATCGCCACAGATATTGATAGCCAGGTGCTGCAGCAGGCGCGCCAGGGTGTGTATGCAGCCGAGCGTTGCAAGGGCCTTTCAAATGAGCGACTCAAGCAGTTCTGCTTGCGTGGCAGGGCCGGCACGCCGCAGCAGGGCATGGTAAAAATGCGACCGGCACTGCAGCGGTTGATCGAGTTTCGCACCCTGAACCTGCTATCTAGCCAATGGGCTCTGCAGCCACCGTTCGACATTATCTTCTGCCGCAACGTGATGATTTATTTCGACAAACCAACCCAGCGCAGGCTACTCGAACGCATGGTGCCTATGCTGGTGGATGACGGACTTTATATTGCAGGGCACTCGGAGAGTTTCACCAATGCGGGCAATCTGGTCCGTCTGGTGGATCGCACCGTTTATGTGCCCGTCAGGAAAGTCAAATGAGCAGCGCGACGGCGGAGGCGGCGTTGAATCAATACTATGATCGCTATTTCGACCGTCAGGCCACCAAGATATTGCCTGGCGAATACTACGCCACCAGCGAGTCCGAGGTGGTTGTAACCGTGCTGGGCTCGTGCGTATCAGCCTGTGTGCGAGACCGGATCAATGGCGTTGGTGGCATGAACCACTTTCTCTTACCGCTTGACGGCTCAGCGGAGCCGGGCAAACCCACTAAGTCCGCGCGCTACGGTGCATATGCCATGGAACTGCTGATCAATCAGGTGATCAAACTGGGTGGTAAGCGCGAGCGCCTTGAAGCCAAGGTATTTGGCGGCGCGGCAGTCTTGCGCGGCATGCTGCTCAATGACGTCGGCAAGCGGAACGCGACCTTTGTCACCGAGTATCTGGGCAATGAGCGCATCCCTATCGTTGCTGCCGATCTACTGCAGGACTTTCCGCGCAAGGTCTACTTCTTTCCCGCGACCGGACAGGCCTGGGTCAAGCGCATCAGGCACATCAAGAATGACACTATTTTCGAGCGCGAGCGCGCCTACCGGCTACGCGTCAAGGAGGATGTCGACAGCGGCAGCGTAGAGTTGTTTGAGGAGTAACAGATGAGCATATCGGTACTGGTCGTAGATGACTCTGCGTTGATTCGCCAGGTACTGGGCGAACTGATTCGCACCGCCCCGGGCTTTCGCCTGGTGGGCACGGCTAACGATGCCTACGCAGCGCGCGACATGGTCAACCAGTTCGCTCCGGACGTCATCACCCTGGATATCGAAATGCCACGCATGGACGGCCTGACCTTTCTGTCCAAGCTGATGAAGGCTCGTCCGACACCGGTGGTCATGGTCTCGACACTGACCGAGGAGGGCGCTGACGCCACCCTGCGCGCCTTGGAGCTGGGTGCTGTCGACTTTATCACCAAGCCCAAACTGGATATACGCAAGGGGCTGGAAGAGTACCGCGAGCTGTTGCTCGACAAACTGCGGGCCGCCGCGCAGGCCAGGGTCAAACGCAGCGCTCCCAAAGCAGCCGGCAGCCCCATTGTCACCGACCAGGTAAGCTATCAGGGCACCGAGCATGTGATTGCCATCGGCGCATCCACCGGAGGCACTGAAGCCATCAGAGTGGTACTTGAATCACTGCCGGTGGGGATGCCTGGTATCGTGATGACCCAACATATGCCACCGGGCTTCACCACCTCCTATGCAGCCAGGTTGGACCGGCTGTCTCGGCTGCGCGTGCAGGAGGTCAAGGGCGGAGAGCGGATACTGCCTGGTCACGCCTATCTGGCGCCGGGTGACAAGCACTTGCTGGTCGAGCGCTACGGTGCCGATCTGGTCTGCAAGCTATCCGATGCCGAGCCTGTGAACAGGCACAAGCCAGCGGTCGATGTCATGTTTGATTCGGTGGCGCACACTTGCGGTGCCAGCGCGACGGGTGTACTGCTGACGGGTATGGGCAAGGATGGCGGGCAGGGCATGCTGACCATGCAACAACACGGCGCCCTGACCATAGCCCAAGATGAAGCCAGCTGCGTGGTCTTTGGCATGCCCAAGGAAGCCATTCGGCTGGGCGGCGTCGCAGAGGTACTGCCACTGGATGAGGTGGCCGCGCGGCTGGTCTCGCACCTGAAACAGGTGGGACGCGGCAACCGGGTATAAGGCTCAAAGCGCGTCAAAAACCTTCTGCGCCAGGCTGCTCGCTGCGGCTGCCGGATCGCTGCGAATGGTCGCCTCTTGCTGGGCAATCATTTCAAACAGACCATCCAGCGCCTGCTCGGTGACGTAGCTTTCGACGCTGCTGGCGCTGGAGTCCACCACGCCGAAACCGGCGGCCTGCGTAGCAAGCGCGTTGTATTGCTGGGCAACCCCCACTTGGTCGGTGGCCTGTTTGACGGCGGGCAGAAACAGCGCGCGTATGTCGTCTCGGCTGCTGCTCTCAAGATAGCGCGTCGCCGCATCCTCACCGCCGGTCAGAATACCCTTGGCGTCGGACAGACTCATTGAGCTGATGGCGTTGATCAGGATCGTCTCAGCCTGCGGGACCGCGGCCTCGGCTGCCTGATTCATGCTGTTCTCCAGGGCGGTAATCTGACTGCCCATGCCCATCATTTTCAGCGTCCGTGCTGCGCTGCCCAATTTGCCGGGCAACTCGATGCGCACATCCGGGTTGTCGCTGAAGCCACCGGGCTGCCCCAGCTCGCGGACGGCGACCCTGGCCCCTTGGCTCAGGGCATCTTTCAGCCCCGTCGCGGTGTCCTGCTGAGTCAGGTCCGAGAGTGAAAGGGCGGCTACGTTAAACGACAGCAGAACAGTGCAGAGCATCAGGGCAGCGCGTTTCATGGAGAGCTCCAGGCTCGTGATGTGCTTTCCTAGACTCTAGACCATGCAGGGCAAGGCAGCCGAGCAGAATCACAGTGAGGGTGTGGCGTCAGATCAGACGACCCGTCTGATCTGACGTCGACTTCTCCCCACTTAAGCCGTAACCGGCTTATTCCCCTGCCTGTCCACCATGTCGTTGCCGAGGCGGCGCCAGGTCAACAGGAAGCACAGCGCGCTGGCGAGGTACAGGCAGGCCATGATCACCATGGAGGTCTGCAGGCTTTGCGCATAGACTTGCCCACACACCTCCTGCAGGTTCTCACTCAACTGACCGACCACCGCAGGATGACATTGGTTGCGCGTCAGTTCGCCCGCCGCGACCCCAAGCTCGGCAATGCCCGACTTGAAGAAAATGTCGGAGACGGCGCCAATAAACAGCGGGCCGAAGCCGTAGCCAAGCAGGTTGACCAGCAGCAGCATCACGGCCGTGGCCATGGCGCGCACCCGCATGCTGACCACACCCTGGCCAATGGTGTATTGCGCTGCCAGATAGCCGTACTTTACAAAGCCGCCGATAACCAGGCCGATGGCGGCGTAAAGCAAGTTGTTAGTGGTGAACGCGAAGATGTAGAACGGCACCGACAAGGCCAGGCCTGCCGCCGGTACCCAGGCGATCGCGCCCGGATGCTTCTGGTAAATGCGGGTCGCCAGCCAACCGGTAGCGAAGGTACCAATGGCCGCAGACAGCGCCACCGGCGTGTTGATCCAGATAGCCGCCTGACCGGCAGTAATTTCATAGGTGCGGACCAGAAACAGCGACTGGAACGAGGAGATACCGTAGCCACAAAATGCGGCAATGGTGGCACCCGCTGTCATCAGCCAGAACGCAGGCTTGCCCATCAGCTCCTGGATAGCCTCACTCAGATTGGCTCGTTCCTTTTTCTCGGTTTCCGGCGGATCGGTGTAGCCGCGCGGCGGCTCCTTGACCGTCAATTTGAAGACAAGGGCAACCAGCAAGCCCGGCAAACCGACGACGAAAAACGCGGTGCGCCAGTCGAACATGTCGGTTACCCAGCCGCCAACCAGGTTGGCGACCATGGTGCCGAGTGTCACGCCCATGGCGTAGAAGCCCAGTGCCTGGGAGCGTTCCCGCGGAATGAAGTAGTCCGCGATCAGCGAGTTGGCCGGCGGCGTACAGCCCGCCTCGCCAATACCGACACCGACCCGGCATATCAGCAGAATCCAGAACGCGCCTATGGTTAGCGAACCAATGGTCACTTCCGTCGCCAGGCCGCAGGCAGCGGTCATCAGCGACCACAGCGCCACACAGACGGTCATAATCCAGACACGATGGCCGACATCAGCAAAACGAGCTAGCGGAATACCCACGGCCGTGTAGAGCAGGGCGAAGCCAAAACCGGTCAGCAGCCCAAACTGTGTGTCGGTAATGCCGAGATCCGGCACCAGATCGGGGCCGACCACCGCGAGCAGCGCGCGGTCGACGAAATTCAGGATGTAGATGAGGGTTAACGCCAAAAGTACATAATTGCGGTAGGCCTTGGAGCCGTAGCCGGCCAAGTGGCCCTGGACTCCGCTTGCTGCGCCAATGCTGGCTTTCATGAACATCCCCCGTGCTGAGTACATTGTTATAAGTCGATGCGGGCTGTAGTGAGGCTTGGCTATGGTTCGCCCACTATCCCCGTCAGCATATCGACATCTTGAACAGGGTGTCGCCCCAATTGTTGAGCCTTGTTCGGCCTGCCAAACGACCAGCTTCTGTAACATTACAGCGCAGCAGCGGCACCGCGTGGCCTGCAAGCTACCTGGCTCGGTTTGCCGGCAGCCCCCAATCCATTGTGCAAATAGCAAGGTATCAGCAAAATGCTGCGCACAACTGCGGCTCCCGCAGTTCATTCAAGGGGGGAGGGAGTCAACGTCAAGGTAGCGTTGCTTGTGACTATGCCGTTGCGGTGTACACCTGCTGGCTAAACCATGGCCCTGGCGTTTTCTTCACGCCGCTATGGCCTGCTGCAAAGCGGTGTACGTCCTTAGTCTAATGAGCCGCCAGAGCAAGCCTGCCCTCGCGATAAAAAAGCATAAAAAACAAAATCTTACTTTTCTTTATTGATGTTATTTAAAGGCATTGAACGGCAGTACAAGCGCCGCGTTCTACCAAAGTCTTACTCTTCAGCCCCCATTCGCGGTGCTACCGTTACCAGCGTAATAACAACAACAATGGAGACGCTAATGTCCATGTCAAAAGAAGAGGCGGCGCGCGGCTACTGGCGTGAAAACCTCAAACTCATGATGATGCTGCTGGTCGTCTGGTTTGTGGTCTCATTCGGTGCCGGTGTGCTGTTTGTCGACCAACTCAATGCCATCACCTTCTTCGGATTCCCGTTGGGGTTCTGGTTCGCCCAGCAGGGCTCCATCTATGCCTTCGTGGTGCTCATCTTCGTGTACGTCTGGAAGATGAACCAGCTCGATCGCAAATACGACTTCCACGAAGAATAAGAACAGGAGTCCAGCGATGGATACCCAAACTCTGATCTATCTGTTCGTCGGGGCGACGTTTGCCCTGTACATCGGTATCGCCATCTGGTCACGAGCTGGTAGCACCAGCGAGTATTACGTGGCCAGCAAAGGCGTTCACCCGATCGCCAACGGCATGGCCACTGGTGCTGACTGGATGTCTGCCGCATCCTTCATCTCCATGGCCGGTATCATCTCCTTCACCGGCTATGATGGCTCTGTCTATCTGATGGGCTGGACCGGCGGCTACGTGCTGCTGGCAATGTGCCTGGCTCCGTACCTGCGCAAATTCGGCAAGTTCACTGTGCCGGAGTTTGTCGGTGAGCGTTACTACTCACAGACTGCCCGGGTGGTGGCGGTGATCTGCGTGATCTTCATTTCCTTTACCTACGTAGCGGGCCAGATGCGCGGTGTCGGCATCGTGTTCTCACGTTACCTGGAAGTGGACATCAACACCGGCGTCGTCATCGGCATGGCCATCGTGTTCTTCTACGCCGTACTCGGCGGCATGAAGGGCATCACCTACACCCAGGTGGCGCAGTACTGCGTGATGATCTTCGCCTACATGGTTCCGGCCATCTACATCTCCATCCTGATTACCGGCAACCCGATTCCGCAACTGGGCTTTGGTAGCGAGGTGATAGGCACAGGCCAGTCCGTGCTTGAACGACTGAACGGGTTGGGGGCGGAACTGGGCTTTGGCGCCTATACCGACGGGTCCAAGTCCACCATCGACGTGTTCTTCATCACCATGGCCCTGATGGTCGGCACCGCCGGTCTGCCGCACGTTATTGTTCGCTTCTTCACCACGCCTACTGTACGAGATGCACGTAAATCAGCAGGTTATGCGCTGCTGTTCATTGCGATTCTGTACACCACTGCGCCGGCGGTAGCCGCCTTTGCACGCACCAACCTGCTGACCTCGGTGCCCAACACCGCCTATCAGGAAGTACCTGCCTGGCTGACCACCTGGGAAAACGCGGGCCTGATCGCTTGGCAGGACAAGAACAATGACGGCGTCATCCAGTACGGCCCTGGTACTCCCTTTGTCGGTGCGCCCAAGTTCACTGATGAGCGTGGTGCCAATGGCGAGCGTCTGCTGAGCAATGAGCCGACCGCAGCCGCCACCGAGCTGTACGTTGACCGCGACATCATGGTTCTGGCAAACCCGGAAATTGCCCAACTGCCGGGCTGGGTAGTCGCCTTGATCGCCGCCGGTGGTCTGGCTGCCGCCTTGTCGACCGCAGCTGGCTTGCTACTGGTTATCTCGACATCGGTCTCCCATGACCTGCTGAAGAGCAACATGGCACCGAATATCACCGAGAAACAGGAGCTGCTGGCGGCGCGGGTGGCTGCGGGTGTCGCCATTGCCATTGCCGGTTTGTTCGGGATTTACCCACCCGCCTTCGTGGCACAGGTGGTCGCCTTTGCCTTTGGCTTGGCGGCGGCCTCGTTCTTCCCGGTCATCGTCATGGGGATCTTCTCCAAGAAGATGAACAAGGAAGGGGCGATCGCCGGGATGGTCGTTGGCCTGACCTTCACCTTCGGTTACATCGTCTACTACAAGTTCATCAACCCGGCAGCAACGGCTGATGACTGGTGGTTCGGTATCTCGCCGGAAGGTATTGGCACCCTGGGTATGATCTTCAACTTCATCGCCGCGATTCTGGTAGCTTCCGTTACCAAAGCGCCGCCGGAGAAGATCCAGCACCTGATCGAGGATATTCGTATCCCGCGTGGCGCCGGTGCAGCAGTAGATCACTAAGCACCTGCGCAAATAAAAACGCCCCGCATATGCGGGGCGTTTTTTATTGCAGCACCAGATCAGAAGCGCCAGGTTGCCTGGGTAGCCAGACCGTGGGCTGAATTGCGGAAGTCAGCCGAGTAGTCGGCATAACCGACCTCCCCTTCGGATTCGCGCAGGTAAGAGTAGGCAACGTCCAGTGTCAGATCCGGCGTAACATCCCAGCCTGCGCCCAGAGAGAACACCTTGCGGTCCGATACCGGGATACGCACGGTACGGTGGGTGTCATTGGTCGGCGACGGGTCAACGGTAAAGCCTGCACGCAGCACCCATTGCGGGTTCAGCCGATAGGCCGCACCAACCGCCCAGGAGATCACGTCATCCCACTGCATGTCCTCCTCAACCGTGCCAAAGCTCGGCTGATAGGGCGCCAACAGGCCGCTGTTCTCTACCTCGATACCATCCAGACGGCTCCAGCGCGTCCAGGTGCCACCGGCATACAGCGTCCAGCGGTCATCCATTTCCCAGGTCACCGAGGTATCGACGGATTCGGGCATGGTGATGTCCAGCGCAGCATCGTAGCTGCCGTCCAGCCCCGGGAAGGTACCGAAACCACTGAAGCGGGTGCGGCCCTCAAGGCCGAAGTCGATCGCCGAATGATAGGTCAGGCCCCAGCGCACCTGGTCAGTGACCTGCACCAGCACACCGGCATTGAAGCCATAGCCAGTATCATCACCCTTGATATTGACCTCAGCGTTGCTTCCCAGCGGCGCCAAAGGCTGGCTGGTCAGCTTGCCGCTGATGCGGTTGATGGTGGGGCCGAAACCAACCGACACGCGGTCGTTGATCTGGTAGCTCAGGGTAGGCTGCAGCGTAACAACCTGTACCTTGCTGTACAGGCCATGCGCACGACCCTGAAACGCGTCTTCATAATCGCTGATGACGCCGAAGGGCGCATAGATGCCGATACCAGCGTGCCAGCGGTCGTTGAGCGGGGTGACCAGATAGCCGAACGGCACCACCGCGTTGGGCACCATGTCACCGTCATTGCTGCCAGGGGCAACGCCTTGCGCGTTATCGATGTCGGTCTTGGCGAAGATGGTGGCAAAACCACCGCTAATTTCAGTTCTGTCCAGCCTGGACATACCGGCGGGGTTGCCAAACAAGGTGCTGGCGTCCTCAGCGGAGGATGAGCGTCCTGCAAATCCAGTCCCCATGCCGCTAGCGCTTTGCTCGTTGATGCTTAGGCCGTTGGCGTTGACGCCAGAAGCGGCGAGGGTGACGGCCAAGGCAACGGATGACTTCAGCCAGGCGTGTCTGTTCATGGAATGCTCCGGAGTGTCTGTCTTGGGAAAACGTCTCATGCAGTCGACAGTCGCTTCATGGAATAGGTTGCACTGAAGCTGTCAGGGAGGTCGGACTTGATCAGCGCCGCAGTTTGATACAAAAAGAGGCAATGACTCGACCATGATGAAACGAGAGCGCAAGCTAACAGCATCTACGCCGATCATCCAGTACAGTTTGGGGAAATAAACCAACAAAAATAGAGCAAAAGCTCTAATCTCCGGCGATTTTGAGCTCAACTACAGACTGCCGATCCTCGCCTGGCGCAGACGTCGCCAATGCCGCAGACGGCTGTTCAGCTCCGCCAAGGTCGCGATGCCCTGGGCGCGAGCCCGGCTGAGCAGAATCAGCAGGATCTCCGCCGTCGCCAAGGCATCGGCGGCTGCGTGATGGCGTTGGCTGTTGCGCAGCTGAAAATAATCTTGCCAGTCATCCAGCGTTTTCCTGCCAGTTACCTCCGGGTACAGCATCGGAGCCAACTCCGCCACGTCAAGGAAGACATGCCGTAAACGGGTGTTCAGCGTCTGCCGCAGCCCGCGCTGCAACATGCGCTGATCAAAGGCCGCATGGAAGGCAACAAACACGCCATTGTCGGCAAAGGCCATGAAGTCCAGTAGCGCATCAGCCGGTGCTACGCCGCGGGCAACCTCACTGGGCGCGATACCGTGGATCAGCACCGACTCGGTCACTCGGTGATTTTCCTGGAACAACGTGCACTCATACTGGCTGCCCAGATCAATGCTGCCGTTCTCAACCACCACCGCACCCACGGACAGGATCCGGTCGCGATTGACGTTGAGGCCGCTGGTTTCCAGGTCCACCACGACGAGACGACAGCGCTCCAGCAAGGTGTCATCCAGCGCCTGAGGCGTCGGTAAGCGCGCCAGGCGAGCCTGCTGCTCGCTGTCCAGCGCCTGACGCCGGGTGCCCAGCCAGCTCAACGGGTTCACAGGTTGTACCTCAGTGCCAGACTACCCTGCAGACGCTTGGCCTGGCGGAAGGACTCGCGCAGGATGCGCCGATCCAGCTGGTTCAGGCTATCCGGGTCCAGTCGATTGCTGAAGGGCCGCTGCTCACGCTCCTGCTGCTGATGCTGCTGCATGCGTACCAACTGGATGAACTGATAGCCCTCGATATAAGCGTCGGCATCCAACGGATCAAGCACACCGCGTTGACGCAACTGCTGCAAGCGCTCCAGCGTATTGCTCACGGCGATGCCATTGGCCAAGGCGAGCAGTCGCGCACCATCAACGAAGGGTCCCAGACCTTGTACCTTGATATCCAGCGTGTCCTTCTCGGCGCCACTGCGCGCAACCACAAAATCTCGCAGCCGGCCAATCGGCGGGCGATGCTGCAGCGCATTCTGCGCCATCTGCTGCTGAAACAGCGTATTGCTGCCGATCTTGCGCAGCACGCCCGAGAACACCTGGTCGGCTGCCCGCCGGTCGCCCCAGACCACCCGAAAATCAAAGTAGATCGCCGACTTGAGCAGGTTAGCGGGCGTCGTGCTGGCAATGATGCGATCAAAGCGCGCCTGCCATTCTCTTGCCGACAGGCACAGCTCCGGGTTGCTGGCCATGATATTGCCCTTGCACAGGGTAAAGCCACATTGCGCCAAAGCCTGGTTGATCTTGTCGGCCAGCGGCAGCAGCAGGGTGCGTCGCTCCTCGGCCTGCTCGGGGGAGGCGGCAGAGAACATCATGCCGTTGTCCTGGTCCGTGTGCAGCGTCTGCTCCTGGCGCCCTTCGCTACCAAAACACAGCCAACTGAAGGGCACGCCCGGATCACCGTGCTCGGCAATAGATAACTCGATCACGCGGCACACCGTATGATCATTGAACAGGGTAATGATACGAGTGATCTGCCCGGACGATGCACCGTGGGCCAGCATGCTGTCGACCAGTTGATGAATGTGGCTGCGCAGCGCAGCCAGGCGCTCCACGCTCTCGGCCTGCCGCAGGGTGCGTGCCAGGTGCACCAGGTTTACCCGCTGCAGGGAAAACAGATCTCGCTCCGACACCACGCCCGTCAGGCGACCATCATCGACCAGACAAATATGGGCGATGTGGCGCCGCGTCATGGCGATGGCCGCATCAAAGGCGCTGGCGCTGGAGGGCAGGGCGGCGGGGTCCGGCGTCATCACGCTGCTGAGCGGACGGGTCAGATCAACCTCGTCGCTGGCAATCAACGCCCGCAGGTCACGCAGGGTAAAGATACCCAGCGGCGCCAGGGCCTCATCGGTGATCACAATACTGCCGACACTGGCCTCATGCATCTGCCGCACGGCGCTGCGTATCGGGGTGTCCGGAAGGCAGTGCACGGGCGAGTGGCCAACCAGCTCGTCGAGCCTGGCATCCAGCGAGTAATGCGCACCGAGGGTCTCGCTGGCCTGCTTTTGCGCCTGCTGATTGACCTGGTCCAGCAGGCTGCTGACCCCGCGCAAGGCAAAATCACGAAACGGCAGGGACCGGCTGAACAGGGTGACAAAGGCGTCGCGCTCAATGGTCAGGCAGAAGCTGTCCTGCGCTGCACGATGCAGGGTGCGGGTAGCACGCTCGCCCAGCAGGGCAGCTAGCGGAAAGCACTCTCCGGTACCAATCTCGAACGTGGTATCCGGCCGGTCGGCATCGGCGACCACCCGCTCGCCGCGAATCAGCCCTTGCTTGACGATAAAAAAGCGCTGAACCGGGCCATCCTGCGGCTGCAGGATGGGCTCGCCCGCGGCAAAGAAGCGCAGCTGAGCCTGCTCAACCAGCCAGGCGAGGTGCGCGGGTTCCATCAGGTTGAAAGGCGGGTAGCTCTGCAGGAAGCCGATCAGCCCCTGAACGTTCTGCATCACGGCGGTTTTGCCCGCCTCGGCGAATTTGTCGTCTTTGTTCATGGCGCTACAGCTGTTGTTTTCCGGGGATTGTCTGCCGCAACCACATAACCCACTATTCGACCTATGTCGCCCCCGGTCGGCCAACGAGTTGGCGCGTCAGGCACAGACAAGTCATTTCATCTGGCAGGCCGTTTTGGTATTGTGACGCAAACGGCACGTTGGGCAATTGACCGGGCCGATTTGAGTATAGAAGAAAGGCAGCGTGCTGGGATGCCGCCTCCCGTTGGGGAGGAATAACAATGTTCGGTGTGTTCAAGGGGTAGTGCTTGATCAAAGTGCTGGTGGTTGATGACCATGACCTGGTTCGCATGGGCATCAGTCGTATGCTGGGCGATGTCCCTGGCCTGTCCGTGGTGGGCGAGGCCGATTGCGGTGAAAACGCCGTGACCCGGGCGCGCGAGCTCAAGCCTGACGTCGTCCTGATGGACGTGCGCATGCCCGGCATTGGCGGTCTGGAGGCCACCCGCAAACTGGTCCAGCATGATCGCAACCTCAAGGTCATCGCCGTCACGGTCTGTGATGAAGAGCCGTTCCCCACCCGCCTGATGCAAGCCGGCGCTGCGGGTTACGTCACCAAGGGCGCGGCTCTTGATGAAATGGTGTCGGCCATTCGCCAGGTTCACGCCGGACAACGCTACATCAGCCCCAACGTCGCCCAACAGCTGGCACTGAAACGCTTCAACCCAGGCGGTGACTCGCCGTTCGACTGCCTTTCCGAGCGCGAAATCCAGATCGCTTTGATGATCGTCGGTTGCGAAAAAGTGCAGAGCATCTCCGACAAGTTGTGTCTCAGCCCGAAAACCGTCAACACCTATCGCTACCGCATTTTCGAGAAACTGGGCATCACCAGTGATGTCGAGCTGACCTTGCTGGCGGTACGGCACGGCATGGTCGACGCCAGCCAGCAGTGAGTCAGTCAACGCCCCTGGACAGCAAAGCCTTTCTCGCCTCGGCCAGCAGCAAGCCCGGGGTCTATCGCATGTTCGATGCCGACGGTGCCCTGCTGTACGTCGGCAAGGCAAGCAACCTTAAAAAGCGCCTGTCCAGCTACTTCCGCAAAACCGGCCTGAGCCCCAAGACCGAGGCGCTGGTCAGCCGCATCCAGCAGATTGACACCACCATCACCGCCAACGAGACCGAGGCGCTGCTGCTGGAACAAAGTCTGATCAAGGCCAACCGGCCGCCGTATAACATCCTGCTGCGCGACGACAAATCGTACCCCTACGTTTTTCTGTCCAGTAATGACGACTTTCCGCGCCTGGGTTTACACCGCGGAACCAAGCGCGCCAAGGGGCGCTACTTCGGCCCCTATCCAAGTGCTGGCGCGATTCGCGAAAGCCTCAGCCTGCTGCAAAAGACCTTTCTGGTGCGCCAGTGTGAAGACAGCTATTACCGTAACCGCACCCGGCCTTGCCTGCAGTACCAGATCAAGCGCTGCAAGGCTCCCTGTGTCGGCCTGGTAGACGCCGACGAGTATGCGGAAGACGTGCGCCATTCAGTCATGTTTCTGGAAGGGCGCAGCAACGCCCTGAACACGGAGCTGACCAGCGCCATGGAACAGGCGTCCATGAACCTGGACTTTGAACGGGCCGCCGAGTTACGCGACCAGATTGCCCTGCTGCGGCGGGTGCAGGACCAGCAAAGCATGGACACCGAGCAGGGCAACGTGGATATCATCGCCGCGGCGGTGGCGCCCGGCGGCGCCTGTGTGCATGTCGTCATGGTCCGCAATGGCAGGGTGCTAGGCAGCAAAAACCACTTTCCCCGAGTGCCCATTGAGCAACAGCCCGGCGAGGTGCTGGCAGCCTTCCTGCCGCAATACTATCTGGGTACCGCCGAACGCGAGCTGCCCCCCGAGCTGATCGTCAATGCCGAGCACCCCGATTTCGCCGTCATCGCCGAAGCCCTTGCTCAAGCGCGCGGGTACAACCTCAGCATTACCAGCCGAGTGCGCGGCAACCGCAAACGCTGGCTTGACCTGGCTGCGGGTAACGCCGAGCAGTCTCTGACCAGCCTGTTGAGCAATCGTCAACATGTCCATCAGCGCTTCGAGGCGTTGCAGCAGGCATTGCAGCTGGACGAGCTGCCCACTCGCCTGGAGTGCTACGACATCAGTCACTCCAGTGGTGAAGCGACCGTCGCCTCCTGCGTGGTGTTTGGGCCGGAAGGGCCGCTGAAAAGCGACTATCGCCGCTTCAACATCGAGGGCGTTACGGCCGGCGACGATTACGCCGCCATGCGTCAGGCACTGCACCGCCGCTTCAGCCGTCTGAAGGAGGGGGAGGGCAAGATGCCCGATGTACTCTTGGTTGACGGCGGCAAAGGCCAGATGAACATGGCGATCGAGGTTCTGCAGGAGCTGGCCATTCATGACCTGACGCTGCTAGGCGTAGCCAAGGGCGTCACCCGCAAGGCTGGCATGGAAACCCTGTACCTCAACGACCCGCACAATGAGCTGGTGCTGCCCGGCCATTCGCCTGCCTTGCATTTGATCCAGCATATACGTGATGAAGCGCACCGCTTTGCCATCACCGGACATCGCCAACGGCGCGGCAAGGCACGCACCAGTTCCAGCCTCGAGGGCATTGCCGGTGTTGGACCCAAGCGCCGCCGTGAACTGCTGCGCCATTTTGGTGGCCTGCAGGAGCTGAAGCGGGCCAGCGCCGCAGAAATCGCCAAAGCACCGGGTATCAGTAAAAAACTTGCAGAACAGATTTATGCCGCCCTGCATAGCGATTAGAATGCTCTGTTGCTAACAATGGCCGAGACCATGAACATCCCAAATATCCTGACCCTCATCCGGGTTGCCCTGATTCCGATTTTCATCCTGCTGTTCTACATGCCGTTCCACTGGAGCTACATGGCGGCTGCGGTGGTGTTCACGCTGGCAAGCGTGACCGACTGGCTCGACGGGTACCTGGCCCGCAAGCTGCAGCAGAGCACACCTTTTGGCGCCTTTCTCGACCCGGTAGCCGACAAGCTGATGGTGGTGATTGCGCTGGTGCTGCTGGTACAGCATCACGCCAACTTCTGGATCACCGCGCCAGCCGCCATCATCATCGGTCGCGAAATCGTCATCTCCGCACTGCGCGAGTGGATGGCCGAGATGGGCGCACGAGCCCAGGTCGCCGTATCGCAGCTCGGCAAATACAAAACCGCGCTGCAGATGGTGGCACTGGTGGTCCTGCTCGCCAACCCGCCTGAGTTCACGTTGTGGGTGATGCTGGGCTATGTACTGTTGGCCTTGTCTGCCGTGCTGACGCTCTGGTCCATGGTGGTCTACCTGATTGCCGCCTGGCCGCACCTGCGTCCCGACAGTGATCAAAATTCCGCCAAATAAGTTTTTTTGAATCAATGACTTGACAGGTCGGCGCAGAAGGATAGAATGAGCGCCGTCCGATGCGATGACCGCTCAATACGGCGCATTCAAGTGTCGCTCGGCTCAAGCAAGAAAAGCTCTATTAAGTAGAGCTCGACCTTAGGGTCAGGTAATACTAGTTTTACGCGGGAATAGCTCAGTTGGTAGAGCACGACCTTGCCAAGGTCGGGGTCGCGAGTTCGAGTCTCGTTTCCCGCTCCAGTTTTATATTCTGTTGACGTCATCCACAACAGAGTAGTCCCCCTTTAGAGGCCGGGTGGCAGAGTGGTCATGCAGCGGATTGCAAATCCGTGTACGCCGGTTCGATTCCGACCTCGGCCTCCATCTTTACTTTCGCCCGGATGGCGAAATTGGTAGACGCAAGGGACTTAAAATCCCTCGATGGCAACATCGTGCCGGTTCGACCCCGGCTCCGGGCACCATCTACCACGCGTCTCGCAGCCATCCAGCAGCAAATACCCTTGGTCCGCGAATCAATACCGGCCCGCCATTCCTGGCTTGTCGCCCATGCAGCCTCACAGCTGTACCACCACGCCAGAACCACGATCCGTTGTCGTACCCTTCGCTCGCCATGCGCCAACGCTGTTGGTGATTCAAATCAGCACATTGGTCGCCCAAATCGCCTATTCTAGACACAACAAGACGAGCGGGGGTGCTGCATGCAAGGTGAGGTTTTCTGGATAACCATTGGCTTCTTTACCGTCAGCCTGCTGTTGATCTGCATTGGCTGGGGCAAGGTAGAAGGGCGGGTTGGAGTGGCACTTATCTGGTTGGGGGCTCTCATCATGCTGGGTCTGATTTTTGTGCACATCTGGCTAGGCGTGGCAATCGAGTAGCCGTCACGGCGGCTCCGGCAAAGCATGCAGCTCCACTCGGTTGCGCCCCAGATGCTTAGCGCGGTAGAGCGCCAGGTCAGCACTGCGTAGCAGGGCATCGATATCACTGCCGTGACGCGGGAAGCTCGCAACCCCCAGTGAAATAGTCGCAGTCAGCTCGGCGCCGTGCCAATCGAGACGGAGATTGGCAAACACCGCGCGGTAGTGCTCCGCTCGCCGTTTCGCGGTATCGGCATCAGTGTTGGGCAACGCGACCAGAAACTCCTCTCCGCCATAACGACAGACGATATCGCTGGCGCGTGAATGCAATGAGAGCACGTCCGCCAGCGCCGTCAATACCAGGTCACCCGCCTGATGACCGTACTCGTCGTTGACCGTCTTGAAGTGATCAATGTCGATCAGAATCAGCGCCAGTGCCTGCTGGTGGCGAGAGCACTGCACCAGCTCGCGCTCAATACTGACATCGAAATAGCGGCGGTTGTACGCGCCGGTCAGCGGGTCGCGATCAGCCTGCGCGCGCAGCTGTTGTTGCAACAGATTGATTTCGGCCAGTTGCTGGTGCAACGCGTGATTGGCCTCCTGCAAGGCCGCCTCACTGGCGCGCAGCTGTTCGCGCGCCTCGCGAATGCGGTTGTTGCGCGAGAAGGCTACGTTACCCACCATCATGAGATACAGCGTCAGGCCGACGATGCACAGCAGGTTGGCGAGCCAATGGTTCAGCGTCGTCAGGTAGGGAGGCTGGACCAGCCAGGCGAGGGCGATGCCCAGCATCAGCGCCGTTGCGGCCTGAACCATGCCGAGCGGGCCGCGAAACACCATCAGGTTGATAGTGATGCCAATCACCATGGTGTAGCTGATCCACAGCGGAAAGCCCAGCAGGCTAATCCAGACGCCAAAGAGCAGGGCATCAAGCAGTAGGCTGTTCAATTCGGTACGCAGAGGGCTGGGTGCGCGCCTGGCGCGCCAGTAGATCAGATGGGGATACAGCAGAAACTGCAGAGTCAGCAAGGACCAGAGCAGCCAGCCCGGCTGGGTAGCGCTCAGGTGAACAGCAATGGCCGAGAACAGCAGGGCGAAGGAGCCGGTGCGGTTCTTGTGGTTGAGCTGCACAATCCAGTGCGAGTTTTCCGGCGTCGTGCCTGTCATGATCGGCTGCAGTGAAATGACCTGCAGCCGATTGTAGCGAGCAACGGTAGACCCGCATAGAGGGCTCTGAACCCTCTGCGCCACAGATCGCTGCTGTCGCGGGTGATCTCCACGTCCTGCTGGGTGTAGCTGACGTCCACGACATCCGCGCATCGGCAAAATCGCTCTCAGCCGTCATCAAGGCTTCACGTGCAATTAACGTCCCTGTCACGGTGCCGTGGCGCAATCGTTACAGCGCAACGCAGGAGCACAATCATGCAGATGACGGTCATCGGCTGTGGCTACGTAGGACTGGTAACGGCAACCTGTTTTGCCGAGATGGGGAACCGAGTGTGCTGTGTCGACAGCAACGCCAAGCGCGTTGATGCGCTGCAACATGGAGTGGCACCGATCTTCGAGCCTGGCATCGAGCCGATGATCCAGACCAACCAGCGGGCAGGGCGCCTGACCTTCAGCACCGAGCTGGACACTGCCTGCGCCCGCTCAGAAGTCATCTTTATAGCGGTAGGCACGCCGCCTGCTGCCGACGGCGCCGCCGACATCTCTCAGGTGCTGGCCGTCGCCGCCCGGTTGGCTGCCTGCCTGGAGCAACCGACTGTCGTGGTCTGCAAGTCAACCTCTCCGGTGGGCACCGCCTGCCGGGTGCAGAGCATTCTGGACCAGCACTGCCAGCGCCGCGGCCTCAGCTGGCGCCATACGGTGGTGAGCAACCCGGAATTTCTTAAGGAAGGCGCCGCAATCGACGATTTCATGCGGCCCGACCGCATCGTGCTGGGCTGCGAAGACCCGCACGCCGAGGCCGTGATGCGGTCGCTCTACGAGCCGTTCGTGCGCAACCATGACCGCATACTGAGCATGTCACGCCGTGCGGCGGAAATGACCAAGTATGCGGCCAACACCTTTCTTGCCGCCCGCATTTCCTATATCAACGAAATCGCCAGCCTGTGCGAACAGCTCGGCGTGGATGTCGAGCAGGTGCGTAAGGGGATCGGTTCAGATCAGCGCATCGGCCACCACTTCATCTATGCCGGATGCGGCTATGGCGGCTCATGCTTCCCCAAGGACATTCGCGCGCTGCTGCACATGGCTGACGAGCAGGGCATGCAACTGCCGATTCTCGAAGCGGTTGAGCAGCGCAATCAGCTGCAGAAAACCTGGCCGCTACGCATGCTGCAGCGGGAGCTAGGCAGCCTTTACGGTCGCACACTGGCGATTTGGGGACTCGCGTTCAAGCCGGGTACAGACGATATCCGTGACGCACCAAGCCTGGTCCTGCTGGACGCCTTGCTAGCTGGCGGCGCCCAAGTGCGGGCCTTCGATCCGGCTGCTAGCGACAACATCGCACAGCGGTATCCGGAGGCGGTGAAGAAAGGCCAACTCCAGCTATTCCAGGACCCTTATGCCGTGCTGAACAATGCCGATGCACTGGTTCTGCTGACCGAATGGAAGCAATTTCGACAGCCTGACTTTCACCTCGTTGCCCAGCGCCTGCGAACCCCGCTGCTGATCGACGGCCGCAACCAGTATGACCCGCAAGCCATGGCCGACCTGGGGCTGCGCCACGTTGGGGTGGGTCGTCAGGTTGCGCCACCGGCGTCACCGGTGTTGCGCGAGGTGGTCTGATACCAACCGCTTTGCGGTATGCTGGGGCCCTTTCATTCAGCGTAGGCAGGAAGCAAGCCCATGTCCCAGTATGATTTCGACCTCTTTGTCATCGGCGCAGGCTCTGGTGGTGTGCGAGCCAGCCGCATGGCGGCCGGCTTTGGTGCCCGTGTCGCCGTCGCAGAAGACCGCTACCTGGGTGGCACCTGCGTCAACGTGGGCTGCGTACCCAAAAAGCTGTTCGCCTATGCGGCCCACTTCGCGGAGGACCTGGAGGACGCTGCGGGCTATGGCTGGAATCTGACAGCGGACAGCTTTGACTGGCCGCGTCTGGTGGCCAACAAAAACGCCGAGATCATCCGACTGAATGGCATCTACCGCAATTTGCTGACCTCCGCCGGCGTGCAGTTGCTGGAAGGGCGGGCGCGCCTGCTGGATTCGCACCACGTTGAGGTCAACGGCCAGCGCTACAGTGCCGAACGTATCCTGATCGCCACCGGCGGCTGGCCCTTCATCCCTGATTTTCCCGGTCGCGAGCATGTCATCAGTTCCAATGAAGTCTTCTTCCTGGAGCAACTGCCCAAGCGTGTGCTGGTCGTCGGGGGCGGGTACATCGCCATCGAGTTTGCCGGCATCTTCCACGGCCTGGGCTGCGACACAACCCAGCTCTACCGGGGCGAGCTGTTCTTGCGCGGGTTTGATCAAGGCGTGCGCGAACACATGACGCACGTGCTCAAGGAAAAGGGCCTGGACCTGCGCTTCAACAGCGATGTAGCACGCATTGAGCGCAACAGTGACGGGAGCCTGGAGGTGCAGCTCGACAACGGCGAATATCTGCAGACCGACCTGGTGTTGTACGCCACTGGCCGACGCCCGCATGTGGATGGCCTTGGACTGGAAAACACCGATGTCGAGCTGGATGCCAAGGGCAATATCCAGGTCAACGCCCACTACCAGACTACCGACCCGTCCATCTTTGCCATCGGCGACGTCACCGACACGGTCGAGCTGACACCGGTGGCGCTGGCCGAAGGCATGGCACTAGCGCGCTGGTTATACAAACCTGACGAATACCGTGCAGTCGACTACGACGATATTCCTACCGCGGTATTCTGCATTCCCAACATCGCCACGCTCGGGCTCAGTGAGGAGGCTGCGCGCGCGAAGGGACACAAGCTGAAAATCTACGAAAGCCGCTTCCGCGCCATGCGCAACACTCTCGCCGGCCGCGCGGAGCAGAGCTTCATGAAGCTCATTGTTGACCAGCAGAGCGACAAGGTACTGGGTGTCCATATGGTGGGGCCGGAAGCCGGCGAGATCGTCCAGGGGCTGGCCGTGGCCGTCAAGGCTGGGGCAACCAAGGCGGTCTTTGACGCCACCCTCGGGATCCATCCCACGGCTGCCGAGGAGTTTGTTACCATGCGCACGCCAAGCCGCGAGGACTGATCGCGGCGCCTGTCTGGAGCGTCCCTCACATGACCTGGTTCTACGCTTTCGACCTGTTCGGCGTGGCGGTTTTCGCGATCACCGGCGCCCTGATGGCCGGTCGCAAATCCATGGACCTGTTTGGCGTGCTGGTCATCGCGATCATCACCGCCTTGGGAGGAGGTACGCTACGTGATGTGATTCTCGGCCACCATCCGGTGAGCTGGATTCGCAACGACGTGTACATCCTGGTCGCCACACTGGCCGCCATAGGGACCGTGCTCTGGGTGCGACTGACCCGGCCAATCAACGAAACAGGTCTGCTGGTCGCCGATGCCTTTGGCCTGGCGGTATTCACCGTCATCGGCACTCAAGTAGCACTCAGCCATGAGGTGCCGGTCAGTGCGGCCGTCATCATGGGTGTGATGACAGGGGTCGCCGGCGGGGTGATGCGCGACATCATCTGCAACGAGATTCCGCTGATATTCCATAAGGAAATCTACGCAACAGCCTGCATTGTCGGCTCGCTGGCGTACATCGCCCTGAGCCAGCTCACCCTGCGCGAAGATATCGCCGCCGGACTGTGCATCACCATTGTGCTGGCGATCCGCCTGGCCGCCATTCGCTGGCATCTGGCGCTGCCACGCTTTCACCTGCTGGACCGCAACGACAGGGCTCAGTGATGCTGATGGTGGTGCTCTTCCTGCGCCGATGACGGCTCATCGTCGGCTTGCACATTTACCTGGACCTCAACCTCTCCGGTATTGGCGAACTGCAGCGTCAGCGGGTAGCTATCGCCAGCCGCGAGCGGGCGAGCCAGGTTGAACAGCATCAGGTGATAGCCGCCGGGCGCGAAGGTCACGGTGGCGCCCGGTTCAATGACCAGGGATTCGACGCGTTGCATTTTCATCATGCCATCGGCATGCACATGCTCATGGATCTCCACCTTGCCTGCCACCTCGGTTTGCGCACCGAGCAGGGTGTCAGCGCTATCACCGTGGTTGCTTATGCTCAGATAGGCCGCGCCGGCCGGAGCTACCGGAGGCAAGGCGCGAGACCAGGGATGATCAATATGTAATTGGCCGGCATCAAACTCATGGGCTTGCACCAGTTGCGCCATTGCGCACCCGATCAGTAACAGCGATAGCTTGTTGAAACGCATGGACAGGCATCCTCGTTGTACGCGTGTTGTGGGCTCACCATACCCGGATCCGGCTGCCAGATGAAGCAGTTCACAGTCGGACGATTACAGCGTCTGCAAAATGTGCGGTAGTTATATAAATTGTGCAGAACATAGCTTTTCGCCATTATTCATTTGTCGCACACTGAGGGCAGGTGATGTGACAGCCTCGGGCCGCCTACCGGAAGAATGAGCACGCCATGACAGAACGCAGACGATTGGAGCGACACCAAGTGAGTAGCAGCCTGGAAGTGTTTGACCTCGATACCGGGGACCATCTTGGACGCGTTGTAGACCTGCATGTAGAGGGTCTTATGCTGCTGAGTGATCGACCGGTCGATCTGTTCCGATCCTTCGCCCTGCAGGTCAACCTGCCGATGACCCTGAACGGAGTTCGTGAGTTTCTCCTGGATGCCGAAAGCCTCTGGAACCGCGAAAGCATCAACGGCAAGCAGTACTGGACCGGCATGCACTTCACCAACCTGCCCGAGGCCTCGCGCCTGTGCATCGAAAGAATGGTCGCCAGCGTCTGATGCCGGCGACCAGGCGGTAACTGAAGACTGGCAACACTCAGGCGCCGATGAACTGACCCGGTGTCAGGTGGTTGTCCCAGCGGACCGGAAAGCTACCGTGTGGCACTGCCTGATCATTGTCAGCCGACAGCAGATACACTCCACCTAATCCTGACGTCACTACAAAACCTTGCTCGCCAAAGGGCAGGGCGCCGGCAACATCTTGCACGGCAACCCGTTGCAGCAGCTCGCCGGTGCGATAATTGATGATGATGGCACGATTGCCCAACGGAGCAGTGACAACGGCCAGCGGCGCATGACGGCTGATGGCAATACTGGCCGTGTAGTTACGCAAACCAGCCAGCTCTTCCTGCGGCAACTCAGGTTCGGAAAACACCCCCGTCGCCGTATCCAGCCTGGCCAGCAGCGGCGGCGTTTCCCACTCGGGGCCTTCGTACTGGTACCCGGCGATCACGACGCCGTCCGGACTGACATCCAGGTGACGACAACTCAATTGATGGTGCGAGGGCGTGTAGCGCGCAGTGACGACACCAGAGTGCCGGTCCAGCAGCAGCAGGGCTGGCTCCATGCGATCCAGATTCAGCTTGATGCGATCATAGTCCGGATGGGTCTCGATGCCGCCCAGCGCTACGATCAGGGTATCGCCATCCGGATGCAGGCGCAGCTCGTGCGGCCCGATGCCCTGCAGATCGAAGTCGGCAACCTGACGATAGCCATCAAAAGCGTCGTATACCCGCACCAGACCAGCAGAGGTGTGATAGTTATTCATGGTGACGTACAGCAGGCGTGCGTCCGGGCTGTACACACCGTGGCCGTAATAGTGATAACCATCGCCGGCGTGCACGCTGCGCTCCAACTGACCGTTGCGCGTGTTGATCACATGCATCTCACGGCCGGGGCGACGGGCAAACACCACGACATGGTCGCCGTGGGGCTGCGGGCAGCCACCATGGCAACGCTCGGCGACCGGGATCTGAAAGCGCTGCTGGCCGCGGCTATCCACCCCGCTGATATAGTGCCGTCCCTCCGCGTCGTTAACGGCGCTGACCAGTTCCAACGGCGGCGCTGGCCGACCCAGGAGAGCACCGGTGCTGCAGGCACTGGCCGCGGTCACCGAGGCGCCCGCAAGAGACGCCTTGAGAAAGCCTCGACGAGTGAGCATGACTCAGTCCCCGTCGCTCGAGTTGAAGCCGCGAACGATGCCCAGCTTGCTCGCGACCGGACCAGTCAGGATCGCACCGGTGGCGCGAACGTCCTCGAGCAGCGCCGTCAGGCTCGCTACGCCCTCTTCGGTCTCCAGCAGAGGGGTGATATCTGCCGGCAATCCATCAAAATGCGCCAGCGTCTTATTCAGTTGGGTGCTGAACTGTTCGGCCAGATCAGCCGCGTTGTTCTCGGCCATCAACAGATTAAGGCCCGGCACAAAGTAGTCGGCCATCCCTTGCAGGGACGCCCGTAAGGTCACCAGTGACTGCTCGCTGCGCCAGGCATCAGCCAGATACGGGTTGGGCCGACCGGTTCCACGCACACCCAGCGGCGCAGCCAACCGCCAGTCTGCCATGATTTCGAGGGCATGCATGGCAGAGGTGAGGGTGCCGTTATTGTAATCGTTTACTTCGAGATAACGAGACTGCAGCTGCCCCCAGTCGGCAGACAGCCCTTCGGCGTTCTGCTTCAGGTTGCCGCTGATAGCCCTCAGCAGGGCACAGCTTCGCTCGGCGGGCAACGCACGCTCCCCGTCGGTGATCTGCGGGTCGTACAGCAGATATTCAGCCGCCGGAAAGCCCTGGATGGCGACACTGTCGCGAGACAGAGCGTCAACATCAATCGGCTTATCATTGCCCAGCCAGTAGCGAGCCTTGCTCGCAGTCAGATTTTTGGGGTCAGGCCAGAACTGAAACTTCCAGGCCCGCGTGTTCTGCTCAATCGGCCCAAAGTCGACAAAGCGCACCGCCTGCCAGCTGTTGAAGGCGGACAGCCACTGTTCCCTGACCGCCTGCAGCCCGGCATCCGTCGGCTCAGCGCAGTACTCGCTGGTCAGTTGAGCAAAGGTGTTGGTGCTGCTGGCCAATTGTTCGTAGCCGTGGCCAATCTGGGCATGCCAGGCAGCGCGCGGCGTTTCCGCCATGGCCTGAGCGCTAAGACCCAGCGTCATAGCCGCAACCAGCGGCAGGCGGAGCAGAGTGGTTGTCGCCTTCATAAAACGGTTATCCCGATTAGAGAGAGTTAAGGAAGCGCAGCAATGCCTCACGCTCGTTGGCGGGCAGCAGGCGGTATTCATCGGCAGCTGCACGGGCTTCGCCGTCGTGCCAGAGAATCGCGTGCTCTACGGTTTCAGCCCGGCCGTCGTGAAGAAAACCAGCCAGCGGATTTACCGTCTTGGTCAGCCCCAGCCCCCAGAGCGGCGGTGTGCGCCATTCGGTACCATCGGCCAGAAACTCATCACGCCCATCCGCCAGGCCAGGTCCCATGTCGTGCAGCAACAGATCCGTGTAAGGCCAGATTACCTGTTCGTTCAGGTCTGCACGCTCGTGCTGACCCGTCGTGTAAGTGGGCGTATGACAGGCAGCACAACCAATCTGGTTGAACAGCTCGGCACCTCGCTGCACGTCAGGATTATCCATATCGCGGCGAGTGGGGACCGCCAGACTGGTGGCATAAAACTCGATAAAACCGGCAACCTTGTCGCTGACTTCCGGCACGCCACCATTAGGGAAACGCTCACACTGCTGCTGCGGCGTACAGTCGGTTGAAAGCGTAACGTTCGAGGTCAGACCCATATCACCCGCAAAGGCATCCATGCTTTGTTGCAGCACGTTCGGTTGCCCGGCCTTCCAGCCGAAGCGACCCAGCACGGTCTTTTCCGCAACCCGGTCCCAGACTTGGTTGGCACGCCCAGAAATGCCGTCGCCGTTTTCATCGTCCGGATCGGCAGCCGCAAGCAGCACTTGCTCCGGGATGGCTTCAAGCAAGCCCAGACCTATCATCGGCGGGGCCACGCGAGGGGAGGTCAGCAGATTGTCCGGCAGCGGACCGTAGTTGGGGTTTTCAATACGGTAGACAGGTTTGCGCATGACGACTTCAGTACCATCGCCGAGGGTCTGGGTAATCGCCTCCCACTCAACGATCATGTCCGCCTCGGGCTTCATGCCGGGAATGGCGGAGGTTTGCAGCTGGCCACCATAGACCGGAGCGGGCACCAGACCGTGCTCACGCAGAAAGTCGGCATCACGCTCCGGATCAGCCGGGATCGATAGCCGCAGGAACAGCGACACCGAGGGCGCATCAACGGAGGCCGGTGCGTGGCCACGGCCGTCCTTCAGGTGACAGCCCTGGCAGGAATTGGTATTGAACAGGGGGCCCAGGCCATCGCGGGCGTCAGTGCTGGAAGGCGCGACAACCCAGGGATTGCGAAAAAAGCTGTTGCCGACGCTGAAGTCCAGCCGGCGGGTCATCGGCAGGTTGCCCTGGGGCAGAGAGTAGGCATTGTGATCGTGCTGCTCAACACTGCCTGCACCGCCGCTCAGGGGAGTGTCCTGCAAGGGATAGGAAGTCTCTGCGGCTTGGCAGATCGCGGAAACAAACAAAGCCGCGACGGAGGCGACCGGCATACTGAATTTATTGTAGAACATAAAGCCTGTATCACTGTGCGCGGTACTGGTACCAGCGAAGATCAATCTTGCTCAACGAAAGCGGCGGACAGGGCTCTCAACCCTGCCCGCCGCTTTGCTTCAAGCCTCTGATTCAGAACTGATGACCAGCATCGTCCGGTTCAAGGGAGTCGACACCCACCACAGCAGCAACTTGCTCGATAGAACCAGTTTGCTCGACCAGAGCCGCGATCGCATCATTGATGATCTTGGCTCCCTCGGCGTTGTCGGGGGCGATCATCATATCAAAGGTGACCGGGTTTTCTGCCTGCTCGGCGGTCTGCTTCATGTGACCCAATGCCGCAACGCTGGCGTCCAGCTGCGCGGTCAACGCCTCATTCAGCTCAGGCTTGTCTGCTACGACCAGATCGGACAGTGATGCACCGCTCAGCTCGGTACCGTCAATACGCTTGTAGGTACCGGTATAGACATTCTGGATACCCAGCGCGTTGTAGTAGTGCGAGTTATGGGTGTTGTCGCTGAAGCAGTCGTGCTCGTCCTCGTAGGAGTTGGCTTCCAGTGCGACCTTCATGCGCTCACCCGCCAGCTCGCCGAGCGACAGCGAGCCCATGCCGAACAGCATTTTCTGGTACACGGCCGAGGGTGCCATGCCCGTCAGCTCGGCGCGGTAGTTACCTTCCACACCGGGTTTCCACTGATCGACCATCCACTGCAGGTCACTGACCAGCAGATCGCTGACCGCATCCAGATAGGCGCCACGACGTTCGCAGTTGCCGTTGGTGCAGGCATCACCAGACGCGTAGTCAGTGGCCTTGCGGTCGCCAGCGCCAGCTTCAAACCCGTTCAGGTCCTGCCCCCAGAGCAGAAACTCGATAGCGTGATAACCGGTCGCAACGTTGGCTTCCGAGCCACCTACTTCGTTCAGGCTAGCCAGCAACTCGGGGGTCAAGGTGGTGAGATCCATAGTCTCGCCGCCGACATTCAGCTCGGTGTTGGCGATGATGTTGGCATTGGCGCCATCATTACCCAGCGCATGCTGGTAGTCGTCGCTTTTGACGTAGTCGATCAGGCCTTCATCCAACGGCCAGGCATTGAGCTGACCTTCCCAGTCGTCAACAACCGAGTTGCCAAAGCGGAAAACCTCAGATTGCTGGTAGGGCACCCGCGCCTGCAGCCAGGCTTCCTTCGCCGCAGCAAGCGTTTCCTCGGTGGGGTTGGCGATCAGCGCATCAGTCGCTTCATTCAGCTTCTCGGCGCTGGTCAGGGCGTCTTCATAGACAGCCAGCGCCATGTCAGCGTAATGCGCCACCACCGCTTCCGGGGCGACGGCGCTGGCGTCGGCGGCCGGTGCAGCAGGGGCTTCAGCCGGTGCACTCTCGGCAGCCGGCGCTGCTGCTTCAGGAGCTTTAGGCTCATCGCCCTCAGAGCAGGCAGTCAGCAGAAAAGAGGTGGAAATTGCTAGCGCAAGCGCCTGCAAAGGAAAACGCGCAGCCATATAAAACTCCCTGTTGGCATTAAAGGATTAATCAATGATAGTGATTAGCATTCGAGATTATATGCTCCTGCTCATATATTGCAATGCGGCGATCAGGCAGCAATCGGGGTCTTTGCCATACTCAGGACTCATTATCCGAATGTTGAGGAGGCCTGCGATGTCCAATCATCACGTCTACAAGAAGGTCGAGGTTGTCGGCTCATCCACTGAGAGCACTGATGACGCGATTCGGGTGGCGATTGCCGAGTGCGGCAAGACCATCCGCTATATGGAGTGGTTCGAAGTCAAGGAAACACGCGGTCACATAATCGACGACAAAGTCGCGCATTTTCAGGTAGTGCTGCAAATCGGCTTTCGCATCGCCGGCAGTTGAAAGCCCAGCCGGAGCACTGATTGCCTCTGCACGCCTGGCGGAGGCAATCGGCGCCAGCTGCAATCAGCCCTGCAGCGCCTGCCAGTGCAGCTGCATAGCTGCTGCGGCGGCGCTGGCCAGCTCTCGGCCCTTGGTAACAAAGTGCGTGCGGTAGTAAGTCTGGTGCTCAGCATGTTCATGGAAATGGTGCGGTGTGAGCACCGCCGTCAGCACCGGAATCTCGGTCTCCAGCTGCACTTGCATCAAGCCACTGATTACCGCGTTGGCTACAAAATCGTGGCGGTAGATGCCGCCGTCAACCACCAGACCGGCACAGGCAATCGCCGAATAGCGGCCGCTCTTGGCCAGCAACTTGGCCTGTAGCGGTATTTCGTAGGCGCCAGGCACAGCAATCACGTCGACCTTGTCGGCCGCGTAACCGCGCTGGCTGATTTCTTCACGGAAGCCATCCAGGCAGCGCAACACGATATCGGCGTGCCAGGAAGCGTGGATAAAGGCAATGCGCTGTTGCGCAGGATCAAATTGGGTCATCGTCTTGCTCTGATTCATAAGTACGTCGGTTTGCTGTTGAATCAGGGCGAACGGGCAGGGCTGCGCGGGCCCAAAGGCCACGCAGTATCTGACACGCTCTCTCTTATCCGGACTATTACCGTCGGCTCCGGAATGACACCGGATCTGCTGACCTCTGCTACTGCAGAGCGCTCGCGGGCTGGGAGCGCGAGCATGGCCTGCAGACTCCATCACCGCCGGTGGGGAGTTGCACCCCGCCCCGAGAACGATGCCGCATCACGCTGGACGCGGCGGGGCCCAATATAGGGAACAGCGTGATCGGGGTCAAAGCCGATAACCGCTAAAGTCCCTTCATCACCGACCGATATAGACAGATATCCACCTCTTTTTACAGGACACTCCCATGCGCATCGGCGACTTGACCTGGAGTAACCCGACGCCGCCTTCGGCTGAAGCAAGCGCGACGCCGACCACGGAAGGCACTGCGCCACTGAAGAGCAACCGCGATATAGCCGAGAGCGTCAAGGTGTCCCTGTCCGAGCGCGCTGAGCGTACCCAGCAAAGCCGCAGCACCGAGGACATCGATGACAGCGACCTGCCGCAGTTGATCAAGCGTCTGCTCAAGCAGATTCGCGAGCTGAAACAGCAAATCGCCGAGCTGCAGCAGCAGATGGCCGAGCTGGCTCGTCAGCAGGGGTTGACCGACGAGGAGCGCGCGACCCGCCTGGACGGTTTGCGCACTGAGCTGACCAGCCTGTCCAGCGCGCTTACCAGCGCCTACAGTGCCCTGGCGAAGGCAATGAAGCAGCAGAACCTGAGTGATGAACAGCGCACCAACGTGCTGCAATTGATGAACGCCTAGGTACGATTTACGCAACAGTGTTTTGAGATAGCCCGCCAATAACGTTCGAGATAACTCGAACAAACATGCGTAACATGGCCTCCTTTCCAACAGGAGGCCCCATGCCTGCAGCCGAGCACCGCGGCATTACCACCGGGTTGATGTTCTTTCTTGCCGCGTGCTGCGGCGTGATCGTGGCCAATCTCTACTACGCCCAGCCGTTGGTAGGGCCCGTCAGTGCATCCCTGGGGCTGGATCCGCAGGCCAGCGGCCTGATTGTCACCCTGACCCAGATTGGCTACGTCATCGGGCTGGTGCTGGTCGTCCCGCTGGCCGACCGTCTGGAGAACCGCACACTGATCAGTGCGATGGTGTTGCTGCTGGCGGTAGCGTCATTGGGCACGGCGCTTTCGAACTCGGCGCAGACCTTCCTGCTGTGCTCGCTGATCATCGGCATTGGCGCGGTAGCGGTGCAGATCATCGTCCCATTATCGGCTCACCTGACAAGTCCGGCGTACCGGGGCAGGGTGGTCGGTAATGTCATGGGCGGACTGATGTTCGGCATCATGCTGGCCCGTCCGGTTTCCAGCATGGTTACCGACCTGCTGGGCTCATGGCGCTGGGTATTCGTGTTCTCCGCAGCGCTGATGGTGTTGCTGGTGCTGGTGATTCAGCGGGTTCTGCCACGCCGCACACCGTCAGCCAGCATGGGCTACTTCGCACTCCTTCGCTCAATGGGCAGATTGGCTGTGGAAACGCCGGTACTGCAACGCAGGGCTTTCTATCAAGCCATGATGTTTGGTGCGTTCAGCCTGTTCTGGACAACCACCCCTCTGTTGCTTGCCGGCCCCGACTATCTGCTGTCACAGTCAGGCATCGCGCTCTTCGCGCTGGCAGGGGTCGCCGGTGCCATCGCCGCGCCGGTTGCCGGTCAACTGGCCGATCGGGGGCTCACGCGCCCCGCGACTATCGGCGCCATGCTGTCGGTGATCATCGCCTTTGCCATTACCCACGTCAGCGCGCCGGGGTCGCACCTCTCGCTGGCGCTGCTGGTGGTAGCGGCGGTGCTACTGGACCTGGGCGTGTCCGGCAACGTCGTCCTCGGGCAACGCATGATCTATGCCCTGGGAGAAGCTGAGCGCAGCCGCCTGAACGCCATCTACATGGCAACCTTTTTTGTCGGCGGTGCGTTAGGTTCGGCGCTTGGCACCTGGGCCTATGTCAGCGGCGGCTGGCTGGCTGCCTCGCTGCTGGGCAGCCTGATGCCGGCAGGTGCGCTGCTGGTCCTCTGGCTTGCGGACCCAGCACCAGCAGCCGATGAAAGGGAAGCCGAGCCGGGCTAATCAGCCAGGGATCGACTAGCCCGGCCGCGTCAGTCGCACGATATCCTCAACGGCCTCCAGGCCGGGTACGGCAAGGAAGTCAGGCGCGGCGTAAGCCGGGTTCGGATACTGGTAGTAGCCGCTGCCGGTCTGTAAGCCCATCTTGCCCTGATTAATCAGTTGCTCCTTGATATAGGCTGCATTGCGCAGCGTCTGCGCGTCGCTATGCTGGTGACCCCAGTAGTTCAATACGTCGTAGCAGGTCTTCATGCCGATGACATCCATGATGCCAAATGGCCCCAGCGCCACTCCACGATTAGTGATCATGTAGGTTCGATCAACCATCTCCGGCGTCGAGATGCCATTGGTTACCAGCGTCTGCGCAGCGCCGAGTAACGGCACCAGCAGCGAGTTGAGCACGTACCCGTTCTGAGGCTTCTGGATGGGGATAGGGACCATGCCGATTTCAATGGCGAAAGCGGCAATGGCGCGCAGGGTCGGTTCCGCTGTGCCGGCATGCGCCATGATCTCGGCAACATTCATCGACCAGATCAGATTGGCGAAGTGCAGGGCGCAGTATTGAGCTGGCCGCCCAGTGTCTTCGGCAAAGTCGCTGGGCAACAACGTGGAGGAGTTAGTTGCAATCAGGCAGTGCGGCTGCAGCAACGGCGCCAGCCGGCAATACACCTGCGTCTTGACTTCGGGGATCTCCGGCACCGCTTCGATCACCAGGTCCGCCTGTGCCACCGCATCAGCCAGATCGGTACTGTACCGCAAGCGCTGACGCGCCTGTTCCAGTTGCTCGTCGCAGGCGCCCAGGTCGGCGCGATAAATCTCGGAGTACTGTTCGTGGGCTACTCTGCAGCGGCCCAAGGCCTCCTCGAACAGGTCGTAAACCACCACATCCTTGCCCATGTAGGCACTGTGCCAGGCAATCTGCCCACCCAAAACGCCGGCACCGAGTACCGTCAGCTTGTTCAGTTCACTACTCATCTCGGTCTCCGCTCAGGCCGCGCGCACATCGCGCGATGTGGGGCCGGGCTTGGCAGCTCGGCTTCGTTCAGTCAGCTCCAGCATTGTGTCCTCGACCGGCTCCTCAAGGAGCATCTCGCGGTCTCGCTCGTAGGCATTTAGCAGCCGCCAGGGCGCGCTGCGGCCCTGGCGCGGCAGGATGGTATTGCCGCGCTGCACATAACCGGACTGCAAGGCCCCCATCATGGATTCAGCGGCCACCAGGTTGTTGTCGTGATCACGCGGGGTAGCCACCTGTACGCCAGCGGCGCGCATGTGGTTGAGCAAACGGCAGACCCACTGCGCAGCAATGTCCGACTTGAGCGTCCAGGGTGCGTTGGTATAGCCAAATATCCAGGCCATGTTCGGCACGTCCTGCAGCATGACGCCCTTGTAGGTCATGCGCTGATTGATATCGAACGGCTGGCCGTCGATCAGCATTCGCGTGCCGCCCAGCACCTGCAAAGTCAGGCCCGTTGCCGTGATGATGATGTCCGCGTCAAGCTGTGCGCCGGACTTGAGGCGAATACCGCTCTCGGTAAAACAGTCAATCTCATCGGTCACCACAGACGCCTTGCCACTGTTGATCGCCTTGAACAGATCCCCGTCCGGCACCGCGCACAGGCGCTGATCCCAGGGCATGTAGGACGGGGTGAAATGCGTCATCTGCGACGGATCATCAAGCTGCTCGGCGACCTTCTTCAACAGAAAACGACGGGTGCCCTCAGGCCAGCGTTTGGCGGCCTTGAATATCCAGCGCTGAATCGCGATATTGCGCTTGCGTGCCAGACCAAACACCCAGTCATTCGGCAGCACCTTGCACAACATCTCGGTAATTCGATCGTGCGCTGGCACCGTCATGATGTAGGAGGGTGAGCGCTGCAGCATGGTGATATGCCCGACCTGCGGGGCCATTGCCGGCACCAGCGTGACTGCCGTCGCACCACTGCCGATAACCACCACCTTCTTGCCGCTGTAGTCCAGGTCCTGCGGCCAGTGCTGCGGATGAATACACTGCCCCTGATAGCGCTCGACGCCCGGAAACTCGGGCAGGTAGCCGGCCTTGTGGTCATAGTAGCCGGTACAACTGATGAGAAAGTCACAGCTGTAGTGACGGGCCTGCCCGGTGGCCAGGTCACGCGCGCTGACGACCCACTGCTGCTGTTCGGAGCACCACTGCACCTGCTCGGTCTCGATACCAAAGCGGATCTTCTGCTCAACGCCGTATTCGCGCGCGGTATCGCTGATATAGCGACGAATCGACTCGCCGTCAGCCAGGGTCTGCAGGTCGTTCCAGGGGCGGAAGGCGAAGCCAAAGCTGAACATGTCGGAATCCGAACGAATGCCAGGGTAGCGGAACAGGTCCCAGGTGCCACCCACCTGCTGGCGGCGCTCGAGAATCGCGATGCGCTTGTCGGGGCAGTTCTGGCTGAGGTGCACGGCGGTACCGATGCCGGACAGGCCGGCACCGATGATCAGTACATCGAGGTGCTCATTCGTCATGATTGTCTCTCTTGTTGTCTGACGTTTTGCAAGGTCACTATAGACTGCCTGCAAGCCATCGCAGCCGACTGGTCGAATGACGACAATTGCTCGGCATTTGCCGCCAACTTCGCGAAGCGCCAATCAGGTCAACAAGAGTCGGCGCCGCCGCGTGACGGCGCTCAAGGGAGATCTCAGCCCAGGGAGGCTCGACGCGGCAACAGCAGCGCCATAATGAGGCTGGCCAGCGTCGAGGCCAGCAGCGCTCCGGCAAAGGGCGCCAAGGTGGGTACCGTATCTGGGAAGCTGGCCAGCAGGATGCCCTGCTGCAGACTGCCGGTATCCAGCCAACCGGGTAGCACAGCACCGACCAGACCCGCCAGCGCGCCGGCAATGGCCGCCACCGCGCTCATGCGCGACCACAATCCAAGCAGCACCGGCACCACCGCAGTGGCACACAGCAGATCGGCAATCAAGAACAACCGCAGCACAGAGTTGCCCTGCAGCGCAACCCACACTACCGGCAGCATCAGTGCCACCGTCAACCAGCGCGCCGAGGCCAGCGACAGACCGCGCTTTTCAGTGACCAGCAGCGACGCAATGGCGTTTTGCAGGGTATCAACAGACGACGCGACCAAAGTCAGCGCCAGCAGCAACGCCGGCAATGCCAGCCAGCCCGGGGCTTCTCGCAGCATGGCAAAGAAGGGAATGGGCGGCGAGCCCACGTCAGCGCCGCTCATCACAGTGACAATGCCCAGGCCGCCAATCACTGCCACCACGGCGATGGTCGCCAGCCCACCGAGCACCGCGCCACGGGCCAGCGCAGCGTCACTTTCGGCCGCCCACACCCGCTGCCAGTAACCCTGGTGGAACAGATTGGCTGCTGTTACCGCCAGCACCAGAGTCAAGGCCACCCCCAGTGCGGCGCTGGCAGGAATACCGGGCATCGAGCCGGTAGCGGTCGCCTCTGGCAGCCGCTGCATCGCCACGGCGCCGACCAGCGCCAACAGGGCGAGCAGCAACCAGGCCTGCCAGCGGTCAGTCGTCATGCTCGCACGCAGGCCACCCCAGGCGGTGTAGAGCAGGGTTGTCAGGGCAACGCCCACCACCACCAGGTTGCCGTTGATATCCGACAGCATGCTGGTGATGGCGCCGATCGCGGTCAACTCGGCAATCAAAAAGCAGCTCATGTAGAGCAAAGCAATCAACCCCACCCAACGGCGTACCGCGGAACCGTAAAAGTGCTCGGCAAACTCACCGATGCTGCGCCCCTGCGGCAAGGCTCGACGAATAGCCGGCCCGAGAGCGGCAAACAGCGCGAAGGGCAGGGCAGCGCCCAAGGCATAGCCGGCCAACGCCAACGGGCCGACCAGCGCGCCGACTTCCGGCGGCGCAAACAGAATCCAGCCGCCCATGCCCGAGGCAAGAAAAGACAGGCCGATGGCGCGGGCGCCCTGGGAATTGCGAGCGGTAACAAAATCATCCAGGCCCGCCTGGGTAGAGCGCGCCCGCAGACCAATCCAGGCAAACAACAGCAACACGGCAGCCAGGGCTGCCATAGACAGGTACAACATGTCGCACTTCCTCCGCCGGCATGATCCGGATCAGGTTCCAGGGTTTCGGCTGGTGATCAGCGTGTTCTCAGCCCGTGCGATGCGACGCACGGACACCCCTGGCGACGTTGACTAAAGAACGCGGCCGAACAAACGAACAAACCGCCATACGCGGGCCCGAGCTCCGGAGCACTGGCCGTTTTGCGCGCAACATGATGTCACATCTGCATCAACTCGCGTAATCTGACTTCGAGTAGCATCGCCGGTTTGCCTGCAGGGTAATCGGCGCGCACAGCGCTCAGCCAATAAATCCGAGCTTGCGTCATGGATGAAACCAACCCGTCTCAGCAACAGACCCGCGCCAGCCAGTCCGCCCTGGAAACAGTGCTAGACAGCCTGGATGCGCTGGTTTACGTCGCCGACATGCAAACCCATGAGCTGCTTTTCCTGAACGCCTACGGCCGCGCCAGGTGGGGCGAGGTAGATCACCGCAAGTGCTGGGAGACCCTGCAGCAAGGGCAGGAAGGCCCCTGCAGTTTCTGCAACAACCACCGGCTGCTCGACAGTCACGGACAGCCCACCGGCGTGCAGGTGTGGGAGTTTCGTAACACCCACAATCAACGCTGGTATCAATGCCGAGACCAGGCCATCCGCTGGCCGGATGGCCGATGGGTGCGCCTGGAAATCGCGACCGACATCTCCGACATCAAGCTCCTTCAGGCACAACTGCGCAACGCGCAGCACCGCGCCGAACAGTTGGCGCACGAGGATGAATTGACCGGCCTGGCCAATCGCCGGGCGCTCTTCGCCCTCGGCCAGAGCGCCATCGAGCAGGCACGTCGACTGGGGCATCCCGTTGCGCTGATAGGTCTTGACGCTGACCACTTCAAGCAGATCAACGATCAGCACGGGCACGCCGCCGGAGACGCTGCTCTGACGGCACTGGCATCCATCCTGCGTAGCCTGACCCGGGCAGCCGATATCTGCGCCCGACTGGGCGGCGAGGAGTTCGCCATTGTGCTGCCCGGCACCGACCTGGCTGCCGCCACCGAGCTTGCCGAACGCCTGCGCCAGGCGATAACCGACATGCGAGTGGAGTATCAGGGCAAGCAGCTACTGCTCACCTGCAGCTTCGGTGTCACCGCCAGTGAGCAGGGGGCTGCGAGCCTTGAGCAGTTGCTCAGTAGCGCCGATATTGCCACCTACCGGGCCAAGCATCTAGGCCGCGACCGCGTAGCGGTCGAACACATCATTCCGGTCACAAAAACGGAGTAAGCATGATCAGTACGTCCCCTTTGCCCGACGGCATTTCCTGGGTACACAACGCCGCCGGCAAAGCCTTTGTGGAGATCGAGCACTCCAACGTTCGTGCTCGCGTTGCGCTGGAGGGCGCGCACCTGGTGTCCTGTATTCCAAGCGGACAGGCCGATCTACTGTGGATGAGCCCCTGCGACGCTCAGGCACCGGGTGGCGTACTGCGCGGCGGGGTGCCGCTGTGCTGGCCCTGGTTTGGCAACAGCCGCAGCGGACCGGCCCATGGCATTGCCAGGCGCAGCCTCTGGCAGCTCACCGCCGCCGAGCGCGACGAGCAGTCGGTACGGTTGCGCCTGGAGCTACCCGCCACGACGCAGCATGATGCCTTACCCGACGAATCCTGGGCACTCAGCCTGGAACTGCAACTGGGTACCAGCCTGCAGATGACACTGACCAGTCGTAATACCGGCCGCAGGGCACAAACCCTGAGCCAGGCACTACATACCTACCTGCCGGTCAGCGACATCAGTGAGGTGCGCGTTGCGGGGCTCAATGGCGCAACCTACCTGGACCAGTTGAGCGGCAGCCATCAAGTGCAGCAGGGTGACCTGATGATTGAGCGCGAAGTAGACCGTATCTATCTGCAGCACAGCCAACCCATTTACCTGAGCGACGGGCAGCGCACGCTGGAAATCTGCCGCAGCGGTAGTGCTTCTGTGGTGCTGTGGAACCCGTGGCAAGACAAAGCGCGCAAGCTGGATAACTTTCCAGCCGATGGCTACCGGACCATGCTCTGCATCGAAGCGGCCAACGCCGCTGCAGATAGCCGCACGCTGCAGCCGGGTGAACATCACAGCCTTGGCTGCAGTATTCGGCAAATATAGTCCCGGGAGGTAGCACTCAAGCATTAGCGTCCGCTAGCATGCGCAAGAAGAGCAGAGCCCATCCTGGCTGCGTCCTGCGCAGATGGGAAAGCGAGGGTCACCCAGCCTGCGTACTCGAGGCGGCAATGCCTCCCCCGTGAAAAGGATGCACGCCAGATGCGGCAAAAGAACAAAAACAAGCAGGACCCAACCGTATCCCCCCCGCACTGGCGTCTGATTCTGCCGGCACTGCTGATCCTCGCAGCCGCCGGCATCTGGTGGCTGACACGAGCAGAACCAAACGCCAGCACGCTGGACACCTCCGTCGCGACCCGCTCTGAGCCCTCTGTACCAACGCCAGCCGCCGAAGTACCACCGTCACCAGTCAGCACCCTGTCCACCGACCCAGAGTATGTCGGCCGCCGAACCTGCGCCAGTTGCCATGCCGAACAGAGCGAGCAGTTCAATGGCTCGCACCACGACCAGGCGATGCAAGAAGCCAACGTGCAAACCGTCTTGGGTGATTTCGCCGACCAGACCTTCAATTTTGGCGGCGTGACCAGTCGCTTCTTCCAGCGCGAAGAGCAGTTTTGGGTCAACACCGCCAATGCCGAGGGCGAGTACAGCGATTACCGCGTGGACTACACCTTTGGCGTCTACCCGTTACAGCAATACCTGCTGGCCATGCCAGGCGGCCGCTATCAGGCCTTCAGCGTGGCCTGGGACGCAAGGCCGGCAGAGGAGGGCGGCCAGCGCTGGTTCCAGCTCAACCCGGATGTGAACGGCGACGATCCCGTGAAGGCGCTGCACTGGACCGGTCGCCAGTTCAACTGGAACCTGATGTGCGCCGAATGCCACTCAACCAACCTGGAACGCAACTTCGATAGCGTCAGCAACAGCTACAACACCGGCTGGAGCGAGATTGATGTGTCCTGCGAAGCCTGCCACGGCCCAGCGTCCAACCACCTGCAATGGGCAACCCACCCTGACAGCCACCCCGAGATGGCCGATACCCTGGGCCTGATTGTACGCTTTGACGAACGCCAGGGTGTCAACTGGCTGCGCAATGCCAGCGGACACCCTGAACGCACTGTGCCGCGCACCAGCGAGAAGGAAATCCAGGCGTGCGCCGCCTGCCATTCGCGCCGCGCCCAGCTCTTCGACGATCGACAGGACGCCGGCCTGCTGGTCGAGAACTACCTGTTGTCCACTCTGGATCAGGGGCTTTACCACCCGGACGGGCAGATTCAGGACGAAGTTTTCGTGCACGGCTCCTTCCTGCAGAGCAAGATGTACCAGGCCGGGGTCACCTGCAGCGACTGCCACAACCCGCACTCGCTGGAACTGCGGCTACCCGGTGACGGCGTATGCCTGCAGTGCCACCAGGCCAACCAGTACCAGACACCCAAGCACCATTTTCACAGCACGGCGGCGGGCAGCGCCTGCGTTGATTGCCACATGCCGGCGACCACCTACATGGAAGTGGACCCTAGGCGCGACCACAGTCTGCGCGTCCCTCGCCCGGACCTCAGCGTCACCCTGGGCACACCCAATGCCTGCAACCAGTGCCACACTGACCAAAGCGCCGAGTGGGCAGCCGAGCATGTACAGCAGTGGTACGGCCACACACCACAGGGACTGCAGCAGTATGCCGAGGTCTTTGCCCACGCCCGTGCCGGAGCCAGTGGTGCTGAGCAAGGCTTGCTCGAGCTGCTCGCGAACGAATCCCAGCCGGCCATCGCCCGTGCCACCGCCGCCAGCATGCTGCAATCCTGGCCGGGGCCGGAAGTCGCGCAATCGCTGTTCGTTGCACTGCGGGCCGAGGATCCGCAAATTCGCCTGGGCGCACTGCAGGCGGTGTCCAGCTATCCTCCGATCACACGCTGGCAACTGGTCAGCCATCTGCTGGAGGCGCCAGAGCGGGTGGTGCGCCTGCAGGCCGCCGCCCAATTGCTGGATATTCCGCCGGAGCAGATGCGCGGCGATGATATAAAACGGCTGCGAGATGCTCAGGACGCCTATCTGGCCGCCCAGCAGGCCAATGCCGACGACACCTCCGCGCAGCTGAATATCGGCGTTTTCTACCAGACCCGAGGACAGCTGGCGCTGGCCGAAGATGCCTACCAGCGCGCGATTGAGCTGGACCCGTACTTTATCGCCGCCTACGTGAACCTGGCTGATCTGTACCGCGCCTCGTTCCGCGACCCGGACGCCGAACGTCTGCTGAAAACAGGGCTGCAGCAACTGCCCGAAGCAGCGCCGCTGCACTTCAGTCTCGGCTTGCTCAACGTGCGCAACAAACAGATGGATCAGGCCCTCAGCGCCCTGCGCCAGGCGGTCACGCTAGACCCTGACACCAGCCGCTACCGCTATGTGCTGGCAGTGGGGCTCAACAGCACGGGGCAACGCCCAGAGGCCTTGGCGGAACTGGAGGAAGGCCTGCAGCGTAACCCCCACAGTCAAACCCTGCTGACCCTGCGCCAGCAACTGCAATCAGGACAACCATGAGTATCGATATCATCAACGGCGATTTGGCCAATCCAGCCCACGCGCACGCGCTTGTTCAACTGCTCAGCGAATATGCCCTGGACCCGATGGGCGGCGGCAAAGCGTTGCCTTCGGAACTGCTGGCAGCACTGCCGGAGCAACTGGCAAACCGCACTGACTACCTGTTCGTGCTGGCCAAGGATGAGTCCGGCTTTGTCGGTCTGACCAATGCGTTTGAGGGGTTCTCCACGTTCAAGGGCAAGCCGTTGATCAACATCCACGACGTCATTGTCTCGGCCCATGCCCGGGGCAGGGGAGTAGCGCGCCGAATGCTCCAGCAGGTGGAAGCCATTGCCCTTGAGCGCGGCTGCTGCAAGCTGACACTGGAAGTGCTTGAGGGTAATCAAACCGCGCAAAACAGCTATCGCGCGGTCGGTTTCAAGGGCTACGAACTCGACCCGGTCATGGGCCGGGCCATGTTCTGGGAGAAAACGTTGTCATGAGTTACTCGGACACCCAATGCCGTGTCTCTACTGCTGAGCCTGCCGCATCGCCTGGCTGGCCTGCACCACGCGGTTGGCTGGCACCCTGAGCTGCTCCAGCAGATAGCTGGCAAAGGAGGGGTGGAAGTTCTGACGAGCTATCGCCCGCGCCATGCAATCCAGCCACTGATCACGCAGCTCGGGTCCAACCGCCCAGCGCGCGTGAAAGGACGGAATGCTGATACTGCCAAATTGCTGTTGAAACAGCCGGGGACCACCCAGCCAGCCCGATAAAAAGGCCGTCAGTTTTTCCCGCGCCAGCGTCAGATCCTCCGCATGTAACGCGCGCAATTCGCGCGCGCCTTCCCAGCTGTCCATCTCCTGATAGAAGTCTGCTACCAGTTGACGAATTCCGTCGATCCCCCCAGCTGCCTGGTAGGAAGTGTCGGCCTGCCCGTAAGTCGGGGAGTTGTCTGTCATGTCAGCATTACCGCAAGTGAGCGTAGGCGCATGGTAGGAAGGAAATAGCACCTGCTCAAGCGACCTGACGCCGCACCCCGCATCGCGACATAAAGTCGCACCCCTGCGCGGCCATGTCCGCTGCCACGGCATCACCCTACAGCCCGCTCGCAGCGCAGCCTGCATCCATTGCTGGTGTGCTCAGTCGACCCTGGCTATCACCCGGCACACCCCTGCGCATTGATCTGTGTCATTAGTTGTTACAATTGCGAAGCATCTGGAAATACTTTGTAATACTTTTCGCAACAGGTTCCAGGCGTCCGCTCTGGTTCCCCACGGAAGGCGCCGCTCCCGCGGCCGGTTTGGCGATTGATGCTGTACGCCGTCTCAGTCTGCACAAAGACATTACGCTGACCCATAAAAAAACACTCGGCAGCACCTGACACGCTCATGCGGGAGCGTCACGGGGTGCTGTTGCGTGGGCTATGGGTCGGCTGGTGGGTACACATCACTGGGGCCTGTTGCACCTCGTTCCCTGTCGGGCGCGAGGGCCTGTTCAACGACTAAGGCTGCAACATGAACCCGAAGCAGATAACTTCACTCCTGAAACGGCTCGCCTGGCTGCCGCTGCTGATGCTTAGTGGCTGCAAGATGGTGTTGCTGGACCCGAAAGGGCAGGTCGGCGTCGACGAAAAGTCGCTGATCATCACCGCCACGCTGCTGATGCTGATCGTGGTCATTCCGGTCATCGTGATGACCCTGGTGTTTGCCTGGAAGTACCGTGCAAGCAACACCAAGGCGACCTATCGACCCAACTGGTCCCACTCCACCGCGATTGAACTGGTGGTCTGGATCATTCCCTGTGTGATTGTGGCTATCCTCGGCACCATCACCTGGAAGACCACCCACGAGCTGGACCCGTACCGCCCGCTGGACTCGGACGTAAAGCCGATCGAAGTGCAGGTGGTATCGCTGGACTGGAAGTGGCTGTTCATCTATCCGGAGCAGGGCATCGCCACCGTTAACGAACTGGCCTTCCCGGTCGACACCCCCGTCAACTTCAAGATCACCTCCCAATCGGCGATGAACTCGTTCTTCATTCCGGCGCTGGGTAGCCAGATCTACTCGATGGCCGGCATGCAGACCAAGCTACACCTGATCGCCAACCATGAAGGCAGTTACGACGGGTTCTCCGCCAACCTCAGTGGCGAAGGCTTCTCCGACATGAAGTTCCAGGCCATCGCCACCGATGAGCAGGGCTTCAACGACTGGGTCAGCCAGGTCAAGGCCAACAGCGAGACGCTGGATCTGGACAGCTATCCGGCGCTGGCTGCGCCGAGCAAGGCCGATCCGGTGCGCTACTACGGCAGCGTTAGCCCGATCCTGTACGACACCATCCTCATGCAATACCACAACGGCGGTAAGCACGCGGCCGGCCACGGAGACCACGCAGGTCACCACGGCCATGAAGCTCGTACTGGCGCCGAAATGGCTGGCATGCCCATGAACGCTGCCGAGGAGACCCACTGATGTTTGGCAAGCTGACACTCGAGGCCGTGCCGTTTCACGAGCCGATTATCATGATCACCCTGGCGGTCGTTGCGATTGCCGGCCTGGGGATCTTTGGCGCTATCACGTATTACCGCAAGTGGGGCTACCTGTGGACCGAGTGGCTGACCTCGGTCGACCACAAGAAAATCGGTGTGATGTACATCCTGGTTGCCCTGATCATGCTGCTGCGCGGCTTTGCCGACGCCATCATGATGCGCGGCCAGCTGGCCATTGCCGAAGGCGCTTCGCAGGGCTACCTGCCGCCGGAGCACTACGACCAGATCTTCACCGCGCACGGTGTGATCATGATCATCTTCATGGCCATGCCGTTCATGGTCGGTCTGATGAACATCGCGGTACCGCTGCAGATTGGCGCCCGTGACGTTGCCTTCCCATTCCTCAACTCGCTGAGTTTCTGGCTGTTCGTGGCTGGCGCGATTCTGGTCAACGTCTCGCTGGGGGTAGGGGAGTTCGCCCGCACCGGTTGGGTGGCCTATCCGCCGCTGGCAGAACTGGGCTACAGCCCGGGCGTGGGGGTCGACTATTACATCTGGGCGCTGCAGTTATCGGGGCTAGGGACGCTGCTGACCGGCGTCAACTTCCTGGTCACCGTGTTCAAGATGCGTGCGCCGGGCATGAGCTGGATGAAAATACCGGTCTTCACCTGGGCCTGTACCTTCACCAACGTACTGATTGTCGCGTCCTTCCCGATTCTGACCGCTACCCTGGGCCTGCTGAGTCTGGACCGCTATCTGGACATGCATTTTTTCACCAACGAGCTTGGCGGCAACGCCATGATGTACATCAACCTGTTCTGGGCCTGGGGTCACCCCGAGGTGTACATCCTGATCCTGCCGGCGTTCGGTATCTTCTCTGAGGTGATTTCGACCTTCTCCGGCAAGAAGCTGTTCGGGTACGCCTCGATGATCTGGGCCAGCGGAGCGATCACCGTTCTCGGCTTTGTGGTCTGGCTACACCACTTCTTCACCATGGGCTCGGGCGCCAACGTCAACGCCTTCTTCGGCGTGGCGACCATGGTGATCGCGGTGCCGACCGGGGTAAAACTGTTCAGCTGGCTGTTTACCATGTTCCGCGGCCGCGTGCAGTTCACCACCCCGGTGCTGTGGACCCTGGGCTTTATGGTGACCTTCACCGTGGGCGGCATGACCGGCGTTCTGCTGGCCGTACCGGGTGCGGACTACGTGCTGCACAACAGCCTGTTTTTGATCGCTCACTTCCACAACACCATCATCGGTGGCGCGGTGTTCGGCTATCTGGCCGGCTTCACCTTCTGGTTCCCGAAAGCCTTCGGTTTCAAGCTGGATGAGCGTCTGGGCAAAGGCGCCTTCTGGTGCTGGATCACCGGTTTCTTCGTGGCCTTTATGCCGCTCTATGTGCTGGGCTTCATGGGCATGACGCGCCGTCTGAACCACTACGACAACCCGATGTGGCAACCGTACCTGATCGTTGCCTTCTTCGGTGCCGGCCTGATTCTGTGCGGCATTCTGTTCCAGTTGGCTCAGCTGGTGGTCAGTCTGCGCAACCGTGAATCGCTGCGTGACGTGACCGGTGATCCGTGGGGTGGTCGCACCCTGGAATGGTCGACCAGTTCGCCGCCGCCGTTCTACAACTTCGCCGTTACCCCGACCGTGCGTGCACTGGATGCCTTCCAGGATATGAAAGAGCGCGGCGAAGCCTACCTGCGTCCTGATCACTACGCACCGATTCACATGCCGAAGAACACCTCGGCTGGCGTGATCATCGGTCTGCTGGGCGCGGTATTCGGTTTTGCGCTGGTCTGGCACATCTGGTGGCTGGGGGCGGTCAGCTTCATCGGCATGATCGCGACCTTTATCGCCCGCAGCTACAACGAGGACGTCGACTACTACGTGCAGCCCGACGAAATCGAGCGCGTCGAGAACCGGCATCACGCCAACTTTGCGGCGCCGCGTTCGGTGCTGAACACTCAACCCGTTGCGGAGCAGATCTGATGTCGAGCACTGTAATGCACTCAAACCACGCCGTGGCGCATGACGACCACGCGCACCACGACACCGGCGGCAACACCGTGTTCGGCTTCTGGCTGTACCTGATGACCGACTGCATCCTGTTCGCCAGCGTGTTCGCCACCTACGCCGTACTGGTCAACCACACAGCCGGTGGCCCCAGCGGCAAGGACATCTTCGAGCTGCCCTACGTGCTGGGTGAAACCGCGCTGCTGCTGGTCAGCAGCTGCACCTACGGCTTTGCCATGATCGCGGCGCACCGCGGCTTCAAAGGGCAGACGCTGGCCTGGCTGGCGGCGACTTTTGTGCTGGGCGCGGGGTTTATCGGGATGGAAATCAACGAATTCCACCACCTGATCGCCGAAGGCTTTGGCCCGGACAGGAGCGCGTTTCTGTCGTCCTTTTTCACCCTGGTGGGCATGCATGGTCTGCACGTGACCGCCGGCCTGGTGTGGATGGTCATCATGATGCTGCAGGTCAGCCAGCGCGGCCTGACCGACCGCAACAACACACGCCTGATGTGCCTGAGCCTGTTCTGGCACTTCCTGGACATCGTCTGGATCTGCGTGTTCACCATTGTCTATCTGATGGGGACTATCTGATGAGTCATGCGCATTCCGACGCCGGTGCCGGTCACGGCAGCTACGGCTCCTACGCCATCGGCTTTATTCTCTCGGTCATCCTCACCGCCATCCCGTTCGGGATGGTGATGAGTGGGCAGTTCAGCCAGAGCGTCAATCTGATCAGCATGGTCGTCATGGGCGTTGTGCAGATCGTAGTGCATCTGGTGTGCTTCCTGCACATGAACACCTCGTCCGAGGGCCGCTGGAATCTGGTGGCCTTCCTGTTCACCGTGCTGATCATCGTCATGCTGGTGGGGCTGGCCATCTGGATCATGGTCAACGCCGACATGCTGATGATGCCCTGGATGTTCCAGTGAAACTCAAACGCTATCTGCTGGTCACCAAGCCCGGCATCATCTTTGGCAACCTGATTGCGGTGGCGGGGGGGTACTTCCTCGCTGCCCAGGGGCAGATCGATCTCGGTCTGCTGCTCGCTACCGTGATCGGGCTGTCGCTGGTGGTTGCCAGTGGCTGCGTGATGAACAACTGCATCGACCGCGACATTGATCGGCATATGCAGAGGACGCGGAGCAGGGTGCTGGTCACCGGACAGATTTCGCTGCTGGCGGCGCTGGCGCACGGTGTGGTGCTGGGGCTGGCCGGTTTCGGTCTGCTGTGGTGGTACACCACGCCGGTCGCCACCGCGCTGGCGGCGTTCGGCTTCTTTATCTATGTGGGCGTCTACAGCCTCTGGATGAAGCGCCGTTCGGTCTACGGCACGCTGGTCGGCAGCCTGTCGGGTGCCATGCCGCCGGTGGTGGGCTACTGCGCCGTGACCGGTCAGTTCGACACCGGTGCCGCGCTGTTGCTGTTGATCTTCTGTCTGTGGCAGATGCCGCATTCGTACGCGATTGCCATCTTCCGCTTCGATGATTACAGCGCAGCCGGCATTCCGGTACTACCGGTCAAAGAGGGCATTCGGGTCACCAAACAGCACATCGTCTGGTACATCCTCGCCTTTGCGGCGGCAGCACTGATGCTGACGCTGTCCGGTTTTGCCGGTTACGGTTATCTGGTCATCGCGCTGCTGGTCAGCATCTGGTGGCTGGTGATTGCGCTGTCCGGTTACCGCGAAGAGGTGGATGACCGCTTGTGGGCACGCAAGCTGTTCGGCTTCTCGATCATCGCCATCACCGCGCTGAGTCTGATGATGTCGATCGACTTTCGGGTTCTGCCATCGCCGACGTTGTTTGCCGGTCTTTGATTGAATGCGCCCGGGCTGCAGGCTCAGGCGCATTTCCCCACCTTAAGGCAACTGGAGAAAGCGCAGCATCGCCTCATTCACAGCCTCGGGCGCCTCGTTCTGAAGCCAGTGGCCAATCTTCGGCAGCATGACGATGTCGAGGTGCGGAACGCGTGGTGCCATCATTTCACGCAGTGCATCTGCGCCCATGCCTTGAATCACCATATCTGCAGTACCGGCAATAAACAGCACCGGGCAGGTGATTTTACTCTCGCGCAGTGGCAGCAGGCGGCGCCAGTTCTCGTCCAGATTGCGGTAGTAGTTGATACCGCCGGCAAATCCGCTATGCCGATAGGCATTCAGATAATAAGCGAGCATCTCGTCGGAGAGCCAGGCAGGTTGCTCCTTCGGTACACCCAGGCGGCCAATCCAGCCGCCGCCTTCGGAAAGCGACTTGCCCAGCAGAGGAGGGTGGCGCGGCGTATCCGGGGAGCAGTAGAGCGCGCGCAAGATGCCTTCTGGGTCTCCGTCAAACTCGGCTTCGGCAACGCCCGGTTCCTGAAAGTAGATCTGATAAAAGAACTGATCTTTGAAATAGCTGCGCAAAAACTCGATTGGCGGTACATCGGCAACCGGGCGCAGCGGGACGCTCATGATGATCAGCCTTTCGACGCATTCCGGATGCAACTGCACAAACTGCCAGCTGTTGATCGCGCCCCAGTCGTGGCCGATCAACAATACCGGCGCGTCCGGGCTGTAGTGCGCGACCAGCTCCTGCATAAAGCCGGCAATGCGGGTGACGTTGTAATCATCAATTTGCGCTAGCGCCTCGGTTTCGCCGAAGCCGGGCATGTCAGGGGCGACCGCCGTATAGCCCGCATTGGCCAGCGCCACCATCTGCTGTCGCCAGGAGTACCAGCACTCAGGCCAGCCGTGAATAAACAGTGCAACCGGCCCCTCGCCAATACTGGCAATACGCGTGTTTACGCCGTCAATCAGACGATGTTCCAGCAGGATGTCGTCAACGCTGTACATGGGCAATCCTTGTTGTTGTGCGATCAAAAGCCCATTAACGTCAACCAGCAGGGCAAGCGTCAACCGTGATTGGTACAGTGAATGATGCCTTTAATGAGCTACAGTAACGCCATCGATCAGGGAGTCCCCACTATGATTGCAAAACAGCATTTATTGATAGCTGTCACGCTCTGCGCCATGCCAGCGCTGGCGAGCGAGCCACTGGAGTCGCTCTGTCAGCAAAAAGCGGAGGAGATACAGCGGCAACTGGAAATAGCCGAGCAGGCGCAAAACCGAGGTCAGGTAGCGGGCCTGACACGCGCCCTGCAGGGTGTACAACACAATTGCAGCAACGAGCAATTGCTGAATGACGCAGCCCGTGAGGTACGAGAGCACACCGCCGAGGTACGCGAGCGCGAGGCGGAGCTCTCTGAAGCCGAGCGCAGCGGTGACGCAGAAGATGTACGCAAGCGCACCGCCAAACTGGAAGAAGCCGTAGAGGAACTCGAGGCCAGCCGCCAGGCGTTGCAGGCACTGGAAGCAGCACAATGAGGTGATCCGGCAACAGCCCGGCTCAACTGGCCGGGCCCACCCTCCAGCAAGCCATCACCTGTGAGCGATACCGGTCGTACAGCCAGTTGAACATCAGCGTGTAGGGCAGGAACAGCAGCACCAGACCGATATCCAGCATCAACGCCTGCAACAGATCAACCTGCATCCACCAGGCAATCATCGGCACCAGCGCCACAATCAACCCGACCTCAAACAGGCAGGCGTGCGCCAACCGCAGGCGCAGCGTGCGTCGCCAGCCGCGACGGCGCTCCAGTGACTCGAAGCCGGCACTGAACAGCATATTCCAGAGCACCGCGACGAAGGACATCATCAGCGTCAGCGCCCCGCTGTGCGCCAGCGACTTGCCGCTGACCAGCGCGACCAGGGGAGAGAACAGCAGCACCGCCAGCCCCTCGAACAGCAGCGCATGCACCACCCGCTCAGACAAGGATTTGCGAGGCACCACAACAGCCGTACTCATAAAAATAACTCCTATCCCATCGACAGGCGCATTTTCTACGGTCTATCCTGCAGTTAGAAATTAGAAACCATCGGCAAAACCGATATGAAACTATCCCCGGAATCTCTTGAAGCCTTTGCCCAGACCGCCAGTCTGGGCAGCTTCAGCGCCGCTGCACGGCGCCTGGGTAAAAGCCAGTCCACCATCAGCGAAGCCATCGCGCGGCTGGAAATTGATCTCGGCGTAACGCTGTTTGACCGCAGCGCCAAATCGCCGGTCTTGAGCGAAGCAGGGCAGGGGTTACTGCGTCACGCCAACGCGGTACTGAGCGCAGCAGAGCGACTGCAACAAGCCGCCCACGCCCTGTCGGCAGGCCTGGAGCCTCGCCTCAGTCTGGTGCTGTCTGATGCTTACCAATCAGCCCATTACAGCGCCCGGTTGAACGAACTCGCAGAGCGGTTCCCGGAGCTGGAATTCGAGTGCATCTTTGCTGAGCACGACGACATCATCGACCTGATCAGCAGCGGCCGCGGGACCTTGGGGTTGCTGCCTGTTGCCGGCGCGCACCCGCCGGAAATCGGCCGCGCCAGCGTGGCCGAGCGCGCCGAGTTTGCGGTTTTTGTCGGCAGCAGCCATCCGCTGGCCGGACGGGAGAGGGTAGAGCTGGATCAGTTGGCACAGCACCGCGCCCTGCGTCTCAATACCCTTAAAGGCAAACGCCAACCGACAGACGATTTGCCGGACGCCGCCGTACGCAGCTGGATCGCACCCAACTATCTGATATTGCTGGACCTGGCCGTACTCGGCTTTGGCTGGGCCAGCCTGCCGCGCTGGCTGGTCGACAACTACGGTGCAGGTCGACTGCGCGAATTACAGGTACCCGGCTGGCCCCGTCAGCAAGCCCTGGAGGTCATCTGGTCCAGACAGCGGCCACTGGGACCAGCCGCCAGCTGGCTAAGGCAGACGCTGTTGGGGCATAGCTGAGCACGTCCAACCGGTAGCACCGCAGCGGGCTGCTATGCTGACTGAAAGAAGTCAAACGTTCGACCGCAAGCAGGACTGCCATGAAGCCACGCTCAGTCGTCGCGACGCTAGTCATCAGGGGCATCGTCTGGTTGCTGCTGTGCAGCAGTGGTGCCAGCCACGCCCAGCAGCACACATGGAAGGTCACCTCTTTGGAGTGGGAGCCTTACTCCAGCTCCAGCATGAACAACGGCGGTAACGCCATTCAACGTCTGCGCAACATCCTGGCTCAGTGCAACATCAGGCTTCAGGTCGAGTTTTACCCTTGGCGCCGAGCCAAGGAAATTGCCGGGCGCAGCGATTATCTCGGCTACTTCCCAGCCTGGCCGGACGGGGTGCGGACTGACTTTGTTGCTTCAGAGCCGGTCGACTACTCTGGTCTGGCGGTCATGGCACTGGCAAGCACCAGGGTAGAAACGACCGACCTCGAGCAGCTGTTTGCCACGCACAGCGTTGGCCTGGTCAACAGCTATGGTTATCCCGCTGAGCTGCGCCGCCTGATAGAAACCTACCCGGAAAACACCTACCTGGGCGCCACCAGCGATCAGATGCTGCTGAAGATGCTGCTGGCCAGGCGCTTCGAACTGGCGATTACCGACCCGACCGTGCTGCAGTACCTGGCCGACCGCGACGGTAATGGGGAGATCAGACTCATCAAGGCGTTGCCAGACCTGCCACTGCTGATTGCCATGCGTAATGCTCCAGACACTCGGCAGCAGATCGCGCTGACACAACGCCTGCTGCAACGTCACGCGCGCGCAGAGCCGATACAGCAAAGCGACTGCGTTATGGATTGAGGGACACTGAGCGAATCAAGGTATTAGCAGGGAAGGGAGAGATAGCGTTGTACTGGTTAGGCCCATTTCAATACGCCTCCAAACGCGAGTTACTGGACCGGCTGAAAACCTTCGTGGCCACAGCAGCCACCGGCAAGGTCACACACCCCATTGCAGTGCAAAAGCTTCACCTGCTGATCGCCCAGCACCCGGACGCAGCGCGGAAAATCGGGCCTGGAGTCGACCACTTCGTGATCAAGCGCAACGCGCTGGGCGCAGGCCAGGGGCTTTGGCTCGTGCGGTGTGACGGCAGTGAAACCTCATTTTCCTACAAGCGCTGCATCACCGGCGTTCGTCAGTCGTCCTACGGCAAGGTCTGTGAAGCACTCAGGTTCGAAGTTCGTGCGCAATTGATAGCGTTCCGAGAAAGGCAAACACTGCCCACGCGCTGTGCGATAAGCGGCAACCAGATCATGCAGCGCCGTGATCTGCACATTGACCACAAAATCCCATTCTGGCGACTGCTGCAGCGTTTCGCAGAGGCACAGCAGCTGGAACTGTCAGCGCTCGCTACCAGGGGCAGCGGAGAAACACTCACGCTGATTGATCAGGAGGTAGCGGCGGCGTTTGCCGCATTCCATCTGCAGCACGCGCAACTGCAGCCATCCTGCAGAAAGGCAAACGGTCTCAAGGGAGGCCGACTGCGGTCTGACGATTGCTGACGGCGTCCAGCTCAAGAAGCCGCGGGAACGGGGAGCAAGGGATCATCTTCTACGGACACTGATATTCCGGCCAATACCTAATTTAACATAATATATATTATGCGAACCCAGGTATCGTACGCGCAGAACTGGATTTGTCCCCGTATCAGACGTTGAACCGCTGCGCATAGCCTTGGAAGTCACCCGCTGGCATCGGCCGGGAAAACAAATAGCCCTGACCCAGCTTGCACCCCAGATCAATCAACGCTGACTGCACACAGGCGGTTTCGATACCCTCGGCGGTGGTTTGCAGCCGCAGACTGCGCGCCATCTGAATGATCGCCGTCACTATGGCCAGGTTCTGTTCGTTGCTGCTCAGGTCGGTGACAAAGGATTTGTCGATCTTGAGCTTGTCGACCTGAAAACGCTGCAAGTAAGCCAGGTTCGAGTAACCGGTGCCAAAATCATCTATCGCCAGCTGCACGCCAAGTCGCTTGAGGTTTTGCAGGCGCTGCATAAAACGCTCGGAGTCTTCCAGCAGCATGGACTCGGTCAACTCCAGTTCAAGCAACGCCGGATCCAGGCCGCTGGCGTCCAGCGCCAGGGCGACACTTTCTTCCAGATTGCCGCGGTGAAACTGCACCGCCGACAGATTGACCGATACCCGCAGCCCTTGCCAGGTGGCTGCCTGCCGGCAGGCCTCAAGGAGCACCCAGTCGCCGATACTGGTTATCAGCCCAGATTGCTCTGCCACGTCAATAAAGACATCCGGGGCAAGTATTCCGCGCTGTGGATGACGCCAGCGTAACAAGGCTTCCGCCCCTTCCAGACGGCCTTCGGCCAACGCCATGATAGGCTGGAAATACAGCTCGAATTCATTGTGCGCGAGCGCCTGACGCAAGTCTTGCTCAATGCTCAGTCGCTCGTGCGTATTCACGTTCATCTGCTCGTCAAACAGACAGCAGGTGTTGCGACCAGTCGCCTTGGCACGCTGGGTTGCCAGCTCAGCCTTGCGCAGCAACGTGGCAAAATCATCACCGTCGCGCGGAAACAGCGCCATGCCGATAGACAGCGAGGTCACCAGCTGCATGTCGCCAAGCGTGATGGGCTGTCCGACGATTTCCTGCATGCGACGGGCCACGGCGAGCGCAGTCTCCTGCCCATCGAGGTCGGGCAGCGTCATGATGAATTCATCACCCCCTTGCCGACTGACCGTATCCGATTCGCGCACCGCCCGCTGGAGGCGCTCAGCGATAATCTGCAGCAGTGCATCCCCAGCCGCGTGACCCAGTGAGTCGTTGATAGTCTTGAAGTTGTCGACGTCCACAAATACCAGGGCGAGCTGCCTGCCCTGCCCCCGCGCCCGTTCGATCGCCGACTGCACCAGCTCGCCAATAACCTGTCTGTTAGGCAGGTCGGTGAGCGAGTCATGCTGCCTGAGATGGCTCAGCTTGGCCTCTGAGGCGCGCAGACGTTTCACCTCTTGGCGCAGCAACGCCCGCGCACAACGCAGGTCACGCATCAACAAGGAAATGGCCAGCGCAGACACCAGTAAAATGGAGCAGATTACCGTCAGGCGCCCCCAGCCTATCGGCGCCGGCGTGTAGCTGCGTATGCCTGCAACGGAGAGGCTGGTAATGGCGACCACAACGCACAGCATGAAAACCAGCAAGCCGAGAAACAGTCGGCGGGTAGCAACCGTACCCGCCACCACCAACAGCGCCGGAAACGCCAGAATGGCGCCACTGTAGAGGCCCTGAGACTCCCACATAGAGATACTGACGGCAGCCGCCACAACGCTCAGCACCAAGGCAACAGAAGCCTCAAGCCGATCTCGCCGATTGAGGATGCGCCCCGCCAGCACGGTGAGCACAGCCACGGCGAGCAAGGCGCTGTTAAACCAGTCCCCCACCCATAACGTGCGTACGGCAATCACCAGCAAGACCAGAATCAACGCATTGGCAATCAGCATCAGCCGCTGCGCCTCGCGAGCACGCCCGTTGCCGTATTTCACGGAGTTCAGATCCGGGTCTAGCGGCAAGTTATCCATGCAATTCGTGCATCCTTTAAGCGAATCTGATGAAGGCAAAGTGACACCAAGGTGCGAAAGCTAACGGATAGCAAACAGGAGATTCAAGCCCCCTGCTCCGCCGCTTAGCCCCTTAAAAAAGCGCGCCCCGCTCTAGCACGGGGCGCGCGTCATAAAAACAGCGTCAAAATAATTTCGCAATAGTCTAGCGCTTTCATCTCGGCGACGTAAGCAGGGAACGCGGCGCGCCCTCCAAATTAGAACGGGGCGGTCACTGCGTCTGCGCAGGCGAACTTGAGTACCGGAACGTGATGGCCGGTAAGCGGAGCATGCGCCAGGCGCGCCACGCCTTCGTTGATCATGAATGATCAGCTAACGCCCCGCGGGGCAGAATCTTCTGCATGCAGCGCCCTAGCCATCTATCATAGGGACAACCTACCGCCCGATAGCTACCGACGCCGTTACACCTATGCCAGAAAGCTCTGCTACTTCCTCCCTGTCCCCCGGACGTGCCATTGTCAGCCGAAAAAATAGCATTGCGTGGTTTGTTGCCGCGCTGGCGCTGCTGGCCACAGTGCTGTTCTGGCAGTATCAAAGCGAGCGGGAACAGGAGGCTGCGAGCAGGGAATTCACTCTCCTCACCGACGATATTGCGGTTGCCATCCGCAAACGCATGCTCAACCACGAACAGATCCTCTTGGGCGGCGCGGGTCTGATGGATGCAAGCGGTCGGGTCTCGCGGGTTGAATGGCGGGTCATGGTCGAACGCCTGAGGCTGTCCGAGAACTACCCTGGCATTCTTGGCGTCGGTTACGCCCAGGCCGTTGCACCAGAAGGGCTTGAGGAGTTTGAAGAGCGCGTCCGTGCAGAAGGGTTTCCTGACTTTCAGGTACACCCTGTCGGCCCACGTCCTTTTTACACATCCATTCTGTTTCTGGAGCCATTCCGAGACCGCAACCTCGCGGCATTCGGGTACGACATGTTCTCCGAGCCTGTGCGTCGAGCCGCCATGCAGGCCGCCGCTGAAAGTGGCCACACTCGGATGACCGGGCCCGTCCGCCTGTTGCAGGAAACCCACGGCGAGGTGCAGGCGGGCATTCTTATGTACACGCCGATCTATCATCGTGGTGCGCCGCTCGATACCCCGGCACAACGTCAGCGCGCCCTGCGCGGCTTTGTCTATAGCCCCTACCGCATGGGTGATCTGCTGGAAGGCATCCTTGGCTCACGTACGCCGGGCGTACGTTATCGGATTACCGACACCGAGGCCGGTCTGGATTTTCCCCAGCTGTACAGTGATCTGATCCCGGACAGTGCCGAAGCGACCCACCAACGCACCCTGGATATTCATCTGTACGGTCGCAACTGGCGACTGGAATTTGCCAGCACCCCCAGCTTTGAGCGCACCTCTGGCCCCAGCCCTTGGGTGTTGCTGCTTGGCCTGGCCAGCGCCCTGCTGCTGTTTGCACTGGCTTCCATGCTGGTGCTGCGGCGCGAGCAAGCGGAGCGCATTGCCCATCAGATGACTCGCCGACTGCGCGCCAGCAACGAGGCCCTGCGCCAGAGCGAAGAACGCAAGCGCCTGGCCCTGCAGGGCAGCAACGACGGCTGGTGGGATGTGGACCTGCAGACCTGGCATTTTCTAGCCTCCGACCGCGCCTGGGAAATGATCGGCTATCCGCCACAAGACGCAGCGCAGTCATTGCATCGCTGGCAATCGGTACTGGCCCCCCAGGCACGTCACCAACTGATCAGCGCGCTGCGAGGGGTGATTCAGTCACAACAAGGCACCTTTGCAGAAGAAACCCGGCTCACCCACCAGACCGGTCACAGCATTCCCGTGCTGCTGCGTGGCATTGTGCAGCGCGACGAAGCCGGCAAGGCACTACGGGCCAGCGGCACCATGCAGGACCTGACTGAAGCCAAGCGTGTGGAGCAACTCAAGAGCCAGTTCGTATCGACCGTCAGCCATGAATTACGCACCCCGCTCACCTCCATCTCCGGCGCCTTGGCCATCGTCAACAGTGGCAGCCTGGGCCCGGTACCCGAGGCAATGCAACGCATGCTGGAAATTGCCCAGGACAACAGCCAACGCCTCAATTTGCTGATCAACGACCTGCTCGACATGGAAAAGCTGGCCGCCGGCAAGATGCAGTTTGAGATGCGCCCCTGCCCCCTCACCGAGCTGATCGATGAGGCGCTAACCGCCAACCAGGCCTTTGCTGCCAGCCGCGACGTTTCCCTGCAGCGCCAGGGCGACAGCGCCTGCTGGGTAAGAGTCGACAGCATGCGTCTGCACCAGATACTCAACAACTACCTGTCCAACGCGATCAAGTTTTCGCCAGCCGGGAGTGTCGTTACTGTCGAGACCGAGCGTGACGGTGACCGGGTCACCATCAGCGTGATTGATCAGGGCGAGGGTATTCCGCTGGCGTTTCAGGAGCAGATATTCAGCAAGTTTGCCCAGGCAGACAGCTCGGATCGTCGCCAGCAGGCCGGTACCGGACTGGGCCTGGCGATTACCCGAGAGCTGGCGCAGCAGATGGACGGCGAAGTCGGTTTCAGCTCGCTGCCGGGGCACGGTGCCATCTTCTGGTTACGCTTGCCTGTGGAGGCCGCCGAAGAACAACCCGCCGACGCACCGGATGATGGTGCCGAGCGCACCGTTCTGGTGGTCGATGACGACCCGATGATCGCGGAGTTCGTCGCCTTGGTGGTTCGCCGCGCCGGCTACATTCCGACCACCGCGACCAGTGTCGCGCAGGCCCGCAGCTGCCTGCAGGGACACAGCTATACCGCCTTGCTGACCGATCTGCGCCTGCAAGACGGCCATGGCCTCACACTGATACGGGATCTGCGCGCAGACCCGGCCTCTGAAGCGCTGCCCATTCTGGTACTGTCTGCATACTGCGAGGAAGGTCAGCGTTTGCTGCAAAACGGCAGCGAGGATAGTGCGTTGGCCTGGCTGGACAAGCCGGTAGACGAGAAGAAACTGGTGAGCGTGCTGGAAGAGTTGGTAGCGCGCTGCAGGGCGACAGCCGGCTGAGCGGCCGTCGCCCTGTGAGCAGTTAGAGCGCTGCCAGTGCTGCGTCGTAGTTCGGCTCCTGGCCGATCTCGCTGACCAGCTCGCTGTGCAGGACCTTATCGTCTTCATCCAGTACCACAACCGCCCGTGCTGTCAGACCTGCCAGCGGGCCGTTTTCGATATCCACTCCGTAATCACGCACAAACTCGCGGCCACGCATGGTGGACAGGTTGACCACGTTCTCCAGCCCCTCTGCACCGCAGAAACGCGCTTGGGCAAACGGCAAGTCGGCAGAGATGCACAGAACGACGGTGTTGTTCAAGGCACTGGCCTTGCTGTTGAAGGTACGCACCGAGGTAGCGCAGGTTGGCGTATCAACGCTGGGGAAGATGTTCAGGATTTTGCGCTTTCCGCTCAGGCTGGCGAGGCTGACGTCAGACAGGTCCTTGGCAACCAGAGTGAAGGCCGGAGCGCTGTCGCCCTTGGCCGGAAACTGCCCGCCAACGGAAATCGGATTACCGCGCAAAGTGACGCTAGACATGATGACTCCTTGAACGTGCCGCAGCACGCAATGGGTGTGGGTACGGATGACAGACTCGGCGGCAGCCCAACCGGGCTGCACTCAGAAGTCGATACGATAGAAGAAATCGAGCGAGCTGGCAAAGCCGCTGACGGCCTCCAGATACAGGCGCCGGGTCAGCTCGTAGCGCAACGCCAACTGGTTGGCTGGTTCAAATACGCCAACGCCGTAGCGCACGCTCAGCTTGTCGGTGATGCTGCCACTGGCGACCACCTGAGTCTCGTTACCGCTACCCTCGGCCTCAACGGCAAAGTCCTCAAGACCCAGCGCATCACCGATGCCACGGGTGATCGGTGCGCCGCCCGCCAGCCCGAGCCCGAGTGCCGCTTGAGCCAGCAGGTTGTTATCCCCCTCCTCGCCCAACGGCCGCCCGAGCACCAGGTACGACATGGCCTCCTGTTGCGACATACCGGGCTCCGAGAAGATTTCGGAGGTCGGGCTAGCGGCATTGCCGGTAATCCGCAGCCCCGCAATCACGTCATCGACCCGGCGAATGGCCTCGACATTCAGGTAGGGCTGGCTGATCGGGCCGGAGAACAGCAGCAGCGCGCGACGTAGCTCCAGCTCCTGCCCCAGCCGGCGAAACTTGCCATCCAGGATCTGCAAGTCTCCATTGGCGGTGAGGTTCTCCTGCACCTCCAGCTGGCCCTTCAGGCGCCCGCGTAAACCAAAGGCGCTGAGCCGCAACTGATCCCCGATGTTCAGCTTGACCCGGGCGGTGATACCCAGCGCAGCGCCCTTCTCTGCCGCTTCCTGTCCGACGATCACCACGTCCGGCGACACGGTCACGGCACTGGCCGGCAGCTCGCGCACGCGAATATGCCCTTCGGGAATCGCCAGCTCACCACCCACATGCAGGTTGTTGTCACGCAGGGTAATTGCCAGATCAGGCGCAACCTGCAGCTGGGCGTAGGGTTCCACGTTCACCGGCAAGTCGCTGCCACGCAGCTGCAGGTCCACATCCAGCGGCGCCCAGCCGAGGCTGCCCGACAACGTCCCTTGCCCCTGCTCGCCGCTGCTCCAGCGACTGTCAAGCTGGGCGCTGGTGCCATCAATACGGATGTCGGCCTGCAGCTGTTCAAGACTGACGGGCAAGTTACGGCCAGCCACCAACCCGTCGCGCAGGCTGAGCATGCCAGTAACGACCGGCTCGGTCAGCACACCAGACAAGTTGCCATCACCATTCAACGTCAGCTGCAACTCATCCACATCAGGCAGCATCGGGCGCAAGAAATCCAGCTTCAGATCGCTCAGTTGATAATTCCCGGTGAGCGTCTGCGCCCCGGCCGGATCGGCGATATCGGCGTTGACCGCCAGTTGACCGATCATCTCGCTGGCAAGGCGCACCTCAGCCGTCGCCGCCCGGCCCCGCAGGCGGGTATCAACAGAGAGTTGCTGGTATGGGAAGTCGAGCAGCTCCTGGCCATCGCGGACCTGGATCACACCGTCCTCACTGCGCACCGTTACCTGACCAACCGGTGCACGACCTGGGGACTGAGTGAGCACCACCTGGCCGTTGAGCAGACCTTGCCAGCTCAGGTCATCCGGCAGCCAGGGTTGCAGCTCGGCCAGATCAAAGTCACTCAGATTAAGGTCGACTTTCCGCTCCGGCATCAGCGTCTGCTGGCCGTTGAAACACAGACTGGCGGCCGATTGCTGCCAGCAATGGCCGGATAACTGCAGCCGGCCATCGCCCAGGCGATAGTCGATATCGGCTTTATCCTGCAGCACCAGCTGAAACTGCTCGGAGCCAAGCTCACCACGCGTCAGCGTGCCACGCCAGGCCGTATCGTCCAGTGCACCGCCCAACGCCAGGTCGGCGTCAGCCACCCCGTTTTGCAGGGACAGCAGCAGTTCGTGTGCAGCGCGGCGGCCTCGCAGGGTCAGCTGCAGGTCACCCAGCTGCGTTTCGTCATTGCGTATACCCTGGCCGGTAATCGCCAGGTTCAGCGGCAACTGCTCATTCAAGGTAGTGCTGGCGTCCACATTCAAGCTGTCCACCTGCAGGCTGTCGAGGCCAACGCCGGCGCCGCGCAACATGCTAACCAGCTGAGGCGCCGCACTGTCACCGCCAAGCTGCAGATATCCGTCAAGGCGCCCCTTGAGGCCCGGCCAGAGGGTGGCCAGATTATCCAGCTGCAGATCAAAGCGTCCGTCTACCTGCTCGCCCCAGCGTGCCCGCCCATCAATGCTGTTGGCGCCCTGGCGCACCCGCAGCTGCTGCAGCAACCAGTCGTTCTGCGGCTTCTCCAGCCGCCCCGACAACACGAGTGGCTGCTGGCGCAAGCTGCCGCTGATATCCCAGTCGGCGTCCAGGCGCAGTTGCTCACCCTGCAGCTGGCCACGGCTGTTCAGCTGGCCGTTGAGGTCGCCAGGCAGCGCCGCAACAAATACCGCAGGGTCAATACCCTGCAGCTGGAAGCGCCCGTCCCAGCTCACTGCAGGCTCCAGCGTCAGGTCCACCTCGCCATTGGCCTGACCGGCGGCGGTCAGTATCTCCAACGGCGTGACACGAAGCTGCTGCTGGTTACCGGCCACGCCAGCCTTAAGGTTCACCTGCTGACCTGCGACACCGGCCAGGCGTGCCTGTAGGTCCGCTTTCAGCTCCTCACCACGCAGCTGCGCAGCCATCGCCAATTGCTGCAGCGACACCTCACCGGTATCAACGGGATACAGCCATTGCCAGGGGAATGCATCCAGAGCCAACTCCCCGTTTGCCTCCAGTGTCTGCTGCCAGCTGGCATCGGCCTGCAGAGCGAAGCGGCGCGCGGGTGCATCGGCAACGTGCATCTGCACAGCCAGCAACGGCACACCCGTGGTGGTCACCTCGCCGTCAACTTCAAGCAGCACAGTACCGCCATCACCGGGCAGGCTGGCGGTGGACTGCAGCAGGTAGCCCTCCTCCAGGTTACCCAGCAACTGCAACTGCCAGTCATTGAGCGTCAGGGAGGCAGGCAAACTGCCGAGGGCCAGAAACGGCTCGCCCTGCCAGCGCAGATCAACCGGGATGCCCGGCTCGTACAGGTTGGCGCTGGCGTTCAGCTTACCCGGCAGATAGCCTCGACTACTGGCGCGCAGCTCCAGCTCACGCAGGGTGCCGCTGGCCCGCGCATGCAAGGCCCAGTCGCGGCCATCCACCGGTGGAAGGTTCAGGTCGGCGGTCAACTCCAGCGGCCAGTCATCGCGCGTCTGCACACTGCCGTAAAGCTGCCAGTCCAGTTGCGGGCCGACGCCGGAAAAACGCTCGATAACCAGCTGATCGCCGCTGCCACGGGCAACCAGATCAACGTCACTGAGCAGCGCTGTTTCTCCGTCCAGCGACAGCTCGCCCAGATGCACCTCGCCCAACTCCAACCCCAAGGGCAGCTGTACTGCCGGCAGGCTGAGCGGTTCGCTGCTTTGCGTCTCTTCGGCCGGCTGACTGACGACCACAATACGCTCCACCGTCAGCCGATCAATGCACAGCGTCTTGCCGAACAGGCACGACGGACTCCAGCGCAGAGAGGCGGCATCCACCCGCAAGTCCAGCGTCGGATCGCGCCAGGCAATATGGGAGAAGTCCCATCCGTGCCAGAAATCGCCGCCTTCAAAGCCCAGAGTCAGGCGTGGTTCCAGCGCTTCGGCTTTGGCAAACAGCCAGCGGTTGACGCCCTCGCTGGCCAGCAAAAAGCCCAGCAAGACCGGAATCATCGCCAGAATAAACAAGCCACGGACAAGCGCCCGAACCAGAAAACGGGTCACAGCTCAGGCCCCATGGAAAAGTGAATCTTGTATCCCTCGTCAGGGTCGGACAATGACCTGGCCAGGTCTACCCGTATCGGTCCGATTGGCGATACCCAGCGCACGCCGATACCCACACTCGTCTTCAAAGGATCGGTCAGCGAATCAATCGCATTACCGTAATCGACAAAGGTCGCTGCCCGCCACTTGTCGATAAACTCGTACTGGTACTCGGCCGTGCTGGCGATCAAATAGCGTCCGCCAACCGTATCGCCGGTGCTATCGACCGGCGACAGGGTCTGATAGTCATAACCACGGATGCTCTGGTCACCACCGGCAAAAAAGCGCAGCGAGGGTGGAATACTAGAGAAATCGTTGGTTGCCACCGCGCCCAGCGCCAGGCGGCCAAACAGGCGATGATTGTCAAAGGCAGTGTAAAGCCCCTTCACCTGCCCCATCACCCGGGCAAAATCCACGGTCGACAGAACACCCTCCTTGGCACCCTGAACATCCAACAGCATGCTGTAGCCCCGCGAGGGATCGACGCCGCCGGTAGCCTGGGTACGCTGTAGCACCAGACTGGGAATCAATAACGTGGAATTGCCGGAATCATCGCCCAGCGAGAAGATTTCGTGCTGTAGCCGCAAACCAATGGTGCGCTGCCAGCCGCTTGCCAAACGGGTGTTGAGCTCGGCGCCGACTGCCAGGCTACGGGTCTCGACGTCGTCGATATCCTCATGCTGCCAACCGACAAAGTAGCGCAGATTGTTGTCCAGCGGCGGGTCCAGCGGCACCTGATAGAACGCAGTGACGTTCTGGCGAGGTATGGATAGTTCCATACTGGCACCGCGGCTATGGCCCTTGGGGTTAACCCAGTGCTGGTCCCAGGTGAGCTTGCCACGCACCCCGACATCGGTCGAGTAACCTCCGCCCAAACCCAACGAGTGCGGGTCGCGCTCGGTGATTTCGACCTGCACCGGAACGTCCTGACCGTTTGCCCGGTCCGCAGGAGCCGTCACCAACACCCCATTGAAGTAGCCACTGGACAGCAGATCCTGATTCAGCTGGCCAACCAGGTCGGCGTCATAGGGCACGCCCGGCTCAAACGGCACCATACGCGCCAGAAGCTCGGGGTCAAAAATGGTCTCGGAGAAATTCACCTGCCCCAGACGGTAACGCGGGCCGGTGTCGTACTGAATATGGATATCGGCGATATTGCGTTCAGGGTCAACCCGCAGTTCACGCCTGAGGTACTGCCCCTCAAAGTAGCCGTAGCGCAGCGCCTGGTTGTTGATCTGCGATTTGACCGTCTCGTAGCGTCCGTGATGCAGCACCGCGCCCGGCTGCAGCATGGCCGCGCTGGGCAGCAAAAAGGCATCGGTACCACGCCCAGCGCCCAGAATCTCGATATTCACCGCGCCCAAACGGACCGGCTCACCCAGCTCGACCTTCAGCGTCAGAACGGGGTCATCCTCATCACCACTGATACTCAGCTCGTTGCGGGAGTGGTAATAGCCAAGGGCCTGCGCTGCCAGCGTTGCCTGCTGATCAATGTGCCGAAACTGGCGTTCCAGCGCCTCCGGGCTGTCGCCTTCCACGACGCCTACATAGGCTTCGATGTTCTCACGCACAGATTTCTTTGCCGGCACCACGGTGACCTTCAGACTGGCCTGCGCGCCCGCAGCAACCAGCAGCAGACAGATCAAAACTATTGCGCGCCCCATGAGCTCCTTCCCGGCAAAATCAGCAGGCGAATGCTATCACGTTCCCACCGGTATCGCCGTGCTCAAGAACAGGCTTTTGCGGTACTCTTGCCGCACTCAGTCGCCAGAAAGTCACTCAAGAACGGACCTAACCATGAAGATCGTATCCTTTAATATCAACGGCCTGCGCGCACGCCCTCACCAACTGAAAGAAGTGGTGGACCGGCACTCGCCCGAGGTAATAGGTCTGCAGGAGACCAAGGTCGACGATCCTCAGTTCCCGCTGGCCGACCTTGAGGCACTTGGCTACCACGTCGCCTTCCACGGCCAGAAGGGACACTACGGTGTGGCACTGCTGACACGTCAGCAACCGCTGTGGGTACGCAAGGGCTTCCCGGGCGACGCCGACGACGCCCAGCGCCGCATGATCAGTGCCGCGGTGCCCTGCGCCGACGGTGAACCGCTGATTGTCTTCAACGGTTACTTTCCTCAGGGTGAAAGCCGCGACCACCCCGTCAAATTCCCCGCCAAAGAGAAGTTCTACGCCGACCTGCAAGCGCACCTGGAGGCCGACTTCAGCCCTGAGCAGCGCATTGCCATTATCGGCGACATGAACATCTCCGACACCGACGCCGATATCGGCATCGGGCCGGACAACGCCAAACGCTGGCTGCGCACCGGAAAATGCAGCTTCCTGCCGGAGGAACGCGCCTGGCTGCAACGCCTGAAAGACTGGGGGCTGATCGACAGCTTCCGCCACCTGCACCCGGAAACGGCCGATCGCTTCAGCTGGTTTGACTATCGTAGCCGCGGCTTTGAAGACGACCCCAAACGTGGCCTGCGTATCGACCTTATCCTGGCAAGCAAGGCGCTGACCGAGCGCTGCCTGGAAAGTGGGATCGACTACGACATCCGCAGCATGGAAAAGCCCTCCGATCACGCCCCCATCTGGACCCGCTTCGATCTTTAGACACAAAAAACGGCGCGCCACTAGGGTCTGTTGACGTTTCC
>NZ_LMAZ01000001.1:1693106-1749682 GCF_003444685.1 Pseudomonas abyssi
GGGGCGCGCCGCTCCGTTTAGCGACAGGTGCAATCAAGCCATTTCCGCTTCCGGCACCTCGATTTCCAGCTCACCGTCACGCAGCGTCACATGCACGGTACCGCCCTGCTCTGCCAACTCACCAAACAGAATCTGCTCGGCCAACGGCCGCTTGATCTTGTCCTGAATCAGCCGCGCCATCGGACGGGCACCCATCATCGGGTCATAGCCGTGCTCGGCTAGCCAGTTGCGTGCCTCCTCGTCCACATCCAGCAGCACATGCTTGTCTTCCAGCTGGGCCTGCAGCTCGGTGAGGAACTTGTCGACCACGAACTTGATGCTCTCATGGGTCAGTCGGCCAAACTGGATGATGGCATCCAGACGGTTGCGGAACTCAGGCGTGAACGCCTTCTTGATGATCTCCATACCATCGGTGCTGTGATCCTGCTGAGTAAAGCCGATGGACGCACGGGACATGGTTTCTGCACCGGCGTTGGTGGTCATCACAATGATCACATTGCGGAAGTCCGCCTTGCGGCCATTGTTGTCGGTCAGCGTGCCGTGATCCATCACCTGCAGCAGCAGGTTGAAGACTTCCGGGTGCGCCTTCTCGATTTCATCCAGCAGCAGCACGCAGTGCGGGCTCTTGGTCACCGCCTCGGTCAGCAAACCACCCTGATCAAAACCGACGTAGCCCGGAGGCGCGCCAATCAGACGGGAGACGGTGTGCCGCTCCATGTACTCGGACATGTCAAAGCGCAGCAGCTCAACGCCCAGGCTCTTGGCCAGCTGTCGCGTGACCTCGGTCTTGCCCACACCGGTCGGGCCGGCGAACAGGAAAGAACCCACCGGCTTGTCGGCCGATTTCAGACCCGCGCGCGACAGCTTGATCGCCGTTGACAGCGCTTCGATGGCCCCATCCTGGCCAAAGACCACCAGCTTCAGATCGCGCTCCAGGTTCTTCAGCAGTTCCTTGTCGCTGGAGGAGACGTGCTTGGGCGGAATGCGCGCAATCTTGGCGACAATGGCCTCCACTTCGGCCACATCAATAAATTCCGGACGATTCTCCGGCAGCTGCAGCCGCTGATAGGCGCCCGCCTCATCAATCACATCAATCGCCTTGTCAGGCATATGCCGGTCATTGATGTAGCGGCTAGCCAGCTCCGCCGCCACCTTGAGCGCTTCGTCGGTGTAGCGAATGCCATGGTGCTCCTCAAAGCGGCTCTTCAGCCCTTTAAGAATCTGGATGGTGTCGCTGACTGACGGCTCAACCACGTCAACCTTCTGGAAGCGACGTGCCAGGGCACGATCCTTCTCGAAGATCCCGCGAAACTCCTGGAAGGTCGTGGAGCCGATGCAACGGATCTCGCCGGACGACAGCAGCGGCTTGAGCAGGTTGGAGGCGTCCATCACACCACCAGAGGCGGCGCCCGCGCCAATGATCGTGTGAATTTCGTCGATAAACAGAATGGCCTGCGGGCGCTTTTTCAGCGCCTTGAGCAACGCCTTGAAACGCTTCTCGAAGTCACCGCGGTATTTGGTACCGGCCAGCAACGCGCCCAGATCAAGCGAATACACCACCGCCTCAGACAGGGTGTCGGGCACCTCGCCATCAACGATGCGCTTGGCCAGCCCCTCGGCGATTGCCGTTTTACCCACGCCGGCCTCACCGACCAGCAGCGGATTGTTCTTGCGCCGACGCATCAGGATCTGCGCCACGCGCTCTACCTCAGAGGCGCGCCCAACCAGCGGGTCAATGCGCCCCTTGCGCGCCTGTTCATTGAGATTACTGGCGTAACTTTCGAGCGGGTTGCTGGCGGTAGCGCCTTCACCGCCCTCTTCCTCGATGCTGTCTTGCTCTTCGTTCAGTTGCTCGGCATCGCTTTGCACCTTGGAGATGCCGTGGGAGATGAAGTTGACGATATCGATGCGGGCAATCTGCTGCTGCTTGAGGAAGAAAACCGCTTGACTTTCCTGCTCGCTGAAGATCGCGACCAGCACATTCGCGCCGCTGACTTCACCCTTGCCAGAGCTTTGTACATGGAATACAGCACGTTGCAGTACGCGCTGAAAGCCCAGCGTCGGCTGGGTTTCACGCTCCTGATCCTGCTTGGGAATCAGCGGCGTAGTGGAATCAATAAATTCAGTCAGTTCGCGGCGCAGGCGCTCCAGGTCAGCGCCGCAGGCGTTGAGCACATCCACCGCAGCCTGGTTGTCCAGCAGAGCCAGCAGCAGATGTTCGACGGTCATGAACTCATGACGCTTGTTGCGCGCTTCCTTGAACGCCAGATTCAGGGTGATCTCGAGATCTCTGTTGAGCATGTTGCCACCTCGTATGCGATGCAAATCGCCTTGTTACGCTTCCCGTTCAATCTGACACATCAACGGGTGCTGGCATTCCCTCGCGTATTCATTTACTTCTGCCGCCTTGGTCTCGGCAATGTCACGGGTATAAATACCGCAAACCGCTCTGCCCTCAGTATGCACTTTCAGCATGATCTGCGTGGCACTTTCACGGTTATGTGAAAAAAATCGCTCCAGCACCTCCACAACAAAGTCCATCGGAGTGTAGTCATCGTTAAGCATGATGACCTTGTAGCGTGACGGTGGCTTGAGCTGGGGTTTGCTGGTCTCGACCGCAAGGCCGTGATCATCACCTTGCTCAGGCTCTGCCGGCCCTTGCTGTAAGGTTAGTTGAAAATCCGTCATTGAAAACATCTGCACATTCACTGGTTGGGAGAGCCGATCACCTGCACCGCTTATCGCAAAACTGCGCACTGGGACACAGGATTTCCGGACCTGGCTTGACTTGCTCTGAATCACTGTTAAAAGTGTAAAGGTGCGCGACTGACCAGTCATCAAATACATGCACAATGACCTTGCGGTCAGTCCGGAGCGCGACACACTCACATGAAGTGACAGGCTATCAGAGGGATGCAGTATGGAGAACGGTAAGGTCAAATGGTTCAACAACGCCAAGGGTTATGGGTTTATCGTAGCCGACGGCCGGGACGAGGACCTCTTTGCGCATTATTCAGCCATCCATATGGACGGCTATAAAACGCTCAAGGCCGGGCAACCGGTTCAATTCGACATCATCCAGGGTCCCAAGGGGCTGCACGCCATCAACATTCAATCGCAAGCGGAACACGCTAGCAAGAAAGCGGATGAAATTGAAGGCGCCACTGCCAGCTACGCGCATCAATAACGGCGCCTGACAACGGCGGTGCCAGACACAACAAAGCCGGCGATAGCCGGCTTTGTTGTATGCAATGCCAAAACGGGCTGCAGCGCAGCCCGTCAGCAATTACATGGCACCGATGACGTCGTCGCCAAACTCGGAGCACTTGCGCAGGGTAGCACCGTCCATCAGACGCTCGAAGTCGTAGGTGACAGTCTTGTTGGCGATCGCACCATTGACACCCTTGATGATCAGATCAGCCGCTTCAACCCAGCCCATGTGGCGGAGCATCATTTCGGCAGACAGGATCACCGAACCCGGGTTGACCTTGTCCTGACCGGCGTACTTCGGAGCAGTACCGTGGGTCGCTTCGAACATGGCAACGGAGTCGGACAGGTTGGCACCCGGAGCGATACCGATACCACCCACTTCGGCAGCCAGCGCGTCGGACAGGTAGTCACCGTTCAGGTTCAGGGTAGCAATCACGTCGTACTCGGCCGGACGCAGCAGGATCTGCTGCAGCATGGCGTCAGCGATCACGTCCTTGACGATGACGTTCTTACCGGTATTCGGGTTCTTGAACTGCATCCACGGGCCGCCGTCCAGCAACTCTGCGCCAAACTCGTCGCGCGCCACTTCGTAACCCCAGTCTTTGAAGGCACCTTCGGTGAACTTCATGATGTTGCCCTTGTGAACCAGGGTCAGGGAGTCACGGTCGTTGTCGACAGTGTATTGCAGGGCCTGGCGAACCAGACGCTTGGTGCCAGCTTCGGAGACAGGCTTGATGCCGATACCGCACATGTCGGTGAAGCGGATCTTCTTGACGCCCATTTCTTCGGTCAGGAACTTGATGACCTTCTCGGCTTCCGGCGTACCGGCTTTCCACTCAACACCGGCGTAGATGTCTTCGGAGTTCTCGCGGAAGATGACCATGTCGACGTCACCCGGCTTCTTGACCGGGCTCGGCACGCCTTCGAACCAGCGCACCGGACGTTGGCAAACATACAGATCCAGCTCTTGGCGCAGCGCGACGTTCAGCGAGCGGATACCACCGCCTACCGGCGTGGTCAGCGGGCCTTTGATGGAAACAACATACTCTTTAACGGCGTCCAGCGTTTCAGCCGGCAGCCAGGTGTCCTGATCGTAAACCTGGGTGGCTTTCTCACCGGCATAGACTTCCATCCAGGAAATCTTGCGCTTACCGGCGTAGGCCTTCTCAATCGCCGCGTCGACGACTTTGATCATGACCGGGGAAATGTCGTAACCGATTCCGTCGCCCTCGATGAAGGGGATGATCGGATTATCGGGTACGTTCAGGGAAAGGTCGGCATTAACGGTAATTTTGTCGCCGCTGGCCGGCACCTGGATCTTTTGGTATCCCATCTTTGACTCCGTTTGTGTTGTCGTTGCACTGACAGCGTCGAGGGAGGATAACCCTCGCCGCGCCATTGAATACGGATTTTCAGCGGCGTTATTGTTGTAGTTTTCCTACAGATTGTCACGCACTTTTGTCTACAACTGTCCCGCCTGGCTACTTAACACCCCATTCGGCACACCCATCAGGGGTGATTCAGAAAAAATATGTAGTAACACTACAATTCGCACTACACGCACAACCAATCAGCATCCTAGTCGCTTTCTCCGGCTTTACCAAAGCCAGCTTCACCGCCCGAACGCTTTGCGCTACCCTATCGCACCTGCCGAGGAGTCGCGATGCGCTTTTTACCCCACGTCACCGTCGCCACCATCGTCGAGCATCAGTCTCGCTTCCTGATGGTCGAGGAAAAACGTGACGGACGTATTGTGCTAAATCAACCTGCAGGCCATCTCGAGGCCGACGAAACCCTGTTGCAAGCCGCCAGACGGGAAACCCTCGAGGAAACCGCCTGGCACGTCGAACTGGGGGCCGTCATTGGCATCTACCTGTTTCAGGCCGCCAACGGTGAAACCTATCAGCGCGTCTGCTTTAGCGCCAAGCCTATCAGCCATGACGCAGACAGACCGCTGGACGAAGGTATTATTCGCGCCCGCTGGATGACCCTGGACGAGATTGCCGACAATAGCGCCCAACTGCGCAGCCATCTGGTTGCCGACTGCATTCGCGACTACCTGAACAAACCGCACTACTCACTGGATCTGATTCGCTGACATGTCTACCCAGACCACCACGCCCAACTCCGAAATTCGCGTTATCGTCGGCATGTCCGGCGGCGTTGACTCCTCCGTCTCTGCGGCCCTGCTGCTGGAACAGGGCTATCAGGTTGAAGGCCTGTTCATGAAGAACTGGGACGAGGACGACGGCACCGAATACTGCACCGCCAAGGAAGACCTGGCCGATGCGCAGGCCGTGAGTGACCGGCTGGGTATCAAGCTGCACACCGCCAATTTCGCAGCCGAATACTGGGACAATGTGTTCGAACACTTCCTGGAAGAATACAAGGCTGGCCGCACGCCCAACCCGGACATCCTTTGCAACCGCGAGATCAAGTTCAAGGCGTTCCTCGACTACGCCCTGAGCCTGGGTGCCGACCTGATTGCGACCGGGCATTACGTGCGCCGGGCCGAACGCGACGGCCAGACGGTATTGTTGCGCGGCATCGACAACAACAAGGACCAGAGCTACTTTCTGCATGCCGTCGGCGCCGAGCAGATCGCACGCACGCTATTTCCCGTCGGCGAGCTGGAGAAACCGGAAGTCCGCCGCATCGCCGAGCGCTATGAGCTGGCCACAGCCCGCAAGAAAGATTCCACCGGCATCTGCTTCATCGGCGAGCGCCGCTTCAGCGACTTTCTCAAGCAATACCTGCCAGCCCAACCCGGCGAGATCGAGACCACCGATGGCACCGTGATCGGCCGCCACGTCGGCCTCATGTATCACACCATCGGCCAGCGCCAGGGTCTGGGTATCGGCGGCCTGCAAGGCGCCAGTGACGATCCCTGGTATGTGTTGAAAAAGGACCTGACCCGCAACGTGCTCGTGGTTGGCCAGGGCAACAACCACCCTTGGCTGTTTTCCGATGCGCTGACCTGCTCGTCCATCTACTGGGTCAATGAGCTGGATGTGACTGAGCCGCTGCGCCTGACCGCCAAGGTGCGCTACCGTCAGGCTGACCAAGCCTGCACCCTAGAAAAAACGCCCAACGGCTATCTGGTGCGCTTTGACGAACCGCAACGCGCCGTTACCCCAGGACAATCACTGGTTCTCTACCACAACGATATCTGCCTGGGCGGCGGCGTGATCGAGACCGCTATCGCCAGCGAGGCCGCCGCGTGAGCCAGCTTACCGATCAGGTCATCGCCTTGGGCGCTACCTTTGAAGCCGGGTTACAGGTTGATCAACTGGCGCGCAGTGGCAAGCTGAGCGAAGGCCCCGGCAGCTGTCTGGTGGCCAGCATCCTGAACCGCTCCCCCGATCGCGTAGTGGATGTGTACGGCGGCAGCCCGCACCAGATCCGCCGCGGCCTGCAAGCACTGGAAGCGATGCTGGAGCGCGATACCGCTGCGCTCCAGCGCGATGCCCTGCGCTACGTTATGAACCTGCTGACCCTGCAGCGCCAACTGGCCAAGCGTGACGACATGCTGCAGGTGCTGGGCCAGCGTATCGCCCAGGCAGAACACCAGGTCGAGCATTTCGGCCTGTTGCACGACAACGTCATGGCCTCGCTGGGCAGCACCTACCAGGACACCATCAGTACCCTGCGCCTGCGCATCCAGGTTCACGGCGACATGCGCTACCTGCAGCAACCGGAGGTGGCCAACCGGGTCCGCACCCTGCTACTGGCCGGCATCCGCTCCGCCACGCTGTGGCGGCAGTTGGGTGGGCACCGCTGGCAACTGCTGCTACAGCGTCGCAAGCTGCTGGATGCCACGCGCGCGGTGCTGCGTGGTTGAGAGCGTCCGCCTCGACCAACCGCGCCGCGGCGCCCTGCTGCTGGCCCTTTCCGGGCTGCTGTTCGCCATCATGGGCGTGCTCATTCGCGAGGTCTCGACCGGCGTCAACAACGAGACGGTGGTTTTTGCCCGCAACCTGATTGGCGTTTTCTACTTTCTGCCGCTGATGCTGATCCGCGGCATTGCCCCGTTCCGCACCCGGCGCCTGGGCAGCCACTTTCTGCGCACCTTTTACGGCCTGGGTGCGATGTACTGCTTCTTCTACGCGATTGCCCACCTGCCGCTGGCAGATGCCATGGTGTTTACCTATGCCGCGCCGGTATTCACACCCGTGCTGGCCTGGTGGTGGCTGAAGGAAAGCCTGACCGGACGCATGATGCTGTCTGTCGCCATTGGCTTTATCGGTGTCATTCTGGTCGCCAAACCCACCGGCGCCCTGTTTGACCCAAAAGCGCTGGCGGGTGTCGCTGCCAGCCTGCTCGCCGCCTGCGCCTTCGTATCGATTCGCGCCATGAGCGACAGCGAGCCGGCGACCCGCATCGTCTTCTACTTTGCCAGTTTCTCCACGCTGCTCTCGGCCATTCCGCTGCTATGGGCCTATCAGCCGCTGACGCTGCCGCAACTCGGCCTGCTGACGGCAATCGGCATTGTGGCTACCACCAGCCAACTGGTGATGTCCCGGGCCTATGCCCTGGCTCCGCCGGGCAAAATTGGCCCGCTGAGCTATCTCGCCATTGTCTTTTCCGGCGCCTTCGCCTGGGTCTTGTGGGACGAACTGCCGGGCTGGTCCTCCTGGCTGGGCGCCGGACTGATTTTTGCCGCCAGTCTGCTCAGCCTGTATCTGCCGGCAAAGCCGGGCAAAACGCCGCGCGCTGGTGTATGATTTGGCCCTTTTCCGCCAGCCCTTGACGAGAGAACTATGCAACTGACTTCCCTGACCGCCGTATCCCCGGTTGATGGCCGCTATGGCAGCAAAACCGCCGCCCTGCGCCCTATTTTCAGTGAATACGGCCTGATCCGTTTCCGCGTCCAGGTAGAGGTTCGCTGGCTGCAGTGTCTGGCCGCGCACCCAGGCATCAGCGAAGTTGCTCCGTTCTCCGACGCCGCCAATGCCATCCTCAACCGCCTGGCCGAAGACTTTGACCTGGCACACGCCGAGCGCATCAAGGAAATCGAGCGCACCACCAACCATGACGTCAAGGCGGTCGAATACCTGCTCAAGGAGCAGGCCGAACAGCTCGACGAGCTGAAGCAGGTCAGCGAGTTCATCCACTTTGCCTGCACCTCCGAGGACATCAACAACCTGTCCCACGCGCTGATGCTGCGCAGCGGCCGCGATGAGGTGATTCTGCCGCTGATGCGCCAGGTAGCCGATGCCATCCGCGCACTGGCCAAGCAGTACGCCAATGTGCCCATGCTCTCGCGCACCCACGGCCAGCCCGCCTCTCCGACCACCCTCGGCAAGGAACTGGCCAACGTGGTTTACCGTCTGGAGCGCCAGATTGCCCAGATTGAGAGCATTCCGCTGCTGGGCAAGATCAATGGCGCAGTCGGCAACTACAACGCCCACCTGTCCGCCTACCCGGCAGTCGACTGGGAGGCCAACGCCAAACAGTTCATCGAACAGACCCTGGGCCTGCAATTCAACCCGTACACCACTCAGATCGAGCCGCACGACTACATCGCAGAGCTGTTCGATGCGGTCGCTCGCTTCAACACCATCCTAATCGACTTTGATCGCGATATCTGGGGCTACATTTCGCTGGGCTACTTCAAGCAGAAGACCGTTGCAGGTGAAATCGGCTCCTCGACCATGCCGCACAAGGTCAACCCGATCGACTTCGAAAACTCCGAAGGCAACCTCGGCATCGCCAACGCGATCATGCAGCACCTGGCCAGCAAACTGCCGATCTCCCGCTGGCAGCGTGACCTGACGGACTCCACCGTCCTGCGTAATCTAGGCGTTGGTTTTGCCCACAGCGTCATCGCCTACGAAGCCTCGCTCAAGGGCATCGGCAAGCTGGAACTCAACGCCGCACGCCTGGCTGACGATCTGAACAACTGCTGGGAAGTGCTGGCGGAGCCGATTCAAACCGTGATGCGTCGCTTCGGCGTGTCCAACCCCTACGAGAAGCTCAAGGAGCTGACGCGCGGCAAGGGCATCACCCCGGACGCACTGCTGGCCTTCGTTGACAGCCTGGAAATCCCGGATGATGCCAAGGCCGAACTCAAGGCCCTGACCCCGGCCAGCTATATTGGTAACGCAGTAGCCCAGGCCGAGCGTATCTGACCCACGCCGGCCTACGCCGCCATCCTGCCCCACAGCGCCCGGATATACCGGGCGCTGTCCATTCTGGAGCCAGAAAGATGACCATTGAATTCGACTCGCTGTTTGGTGATATCGGCGTCGACCGCTTCCTCGCTGAGTACTGGCAGCGCAAGCCGCTGCTGATTCGTCAGGCCATTCCCGGCTTCGAAAGCCCAATCGAGCCCAACGAACTGGCGGGCCTGTCGCTTGAAGAAGAAGTCGAGTCGCGCATCATCCTCAAACAGGGCTCACACCCCTGGGAGCTGCGCCAGGGGCCGTTTCCGGACGACACCTATCAACAGCTTCCCGAGCGTGACTGGACGCTGCTGGTGCAGGCAGTCGATCAGTTCGTGCCCGAAGTTGCCGACCTGCTGGCTCAGTTCCGTTTTCTGCCCAGCTGGCGCGTGGACGACATCATGATCAGCTATGCCACACCCGGTGGCGGCGTTGGCCCGCACTATGACAACTACGATGTGTTTCTGCTGCAGGGCCACGGCAAGCGCCGCTGGCGCATCGGCCAGCAGTGCAGCGAGGACAGCCCGCTGCTGGATAACCCGGACCTGCGCATCCTGGCCGACTTCGACTGCCAGGACGAATGGGTACTGGAACCCGGCGATATGCTGTATATCCCACCGGGCGTTGCCCACGACGGCGTCGCCGAGACCGACTGCATGACCTACTCCATCGGCTTTCGCGCCCCCAGCCACGCCGAGATTCTGGTCCATTTCACCGACTATCTGGCCCATCACCTGAGTGACGATCAGCGCTACGGCGATGCCGGTCTCAACCGTCCGTCGGACCCTGCCGCCATTGATCCCGCAGCGATCGACCGTCTGCAACAAAGCGTTCTGCGCCTGGTCTCAGACAAAGAGGCACTGGCAACCTGGTTCGGTCGTCACATGACCGAAGCCAAGTATCCGGAACTGGCGCAAGCGTACGCCGGAGAGCCCGAGCCCTTGGCAGACTCACTCAGTGCCGGCATTGGCCTGGAAACCAACCCGGCGGTGCGCCTGGCGTACTGGGAAGCGGCAGATGGCAGCTTGCGGTTATTTGCCAACGGCGAGCACTGCGCGGTAGGTCCGGCCCTGCTGCCGCTGGTTCAGCTAATCTGTAACCAACGCTACCTGCCAGCCGAACTGCTGCTTGGCTGGACACAGGAAGAAGACGCCCAGCAATTACTGGAACAGCTGGTGGCGAAAGGCTTTTTGTTAATGGAGAGACAGGATGAATGACGTCTTTGTTACCACTGCCGACTGGCGCACAGGCAAAGCCCTGCGCGACATACGTCAGCGGGTATTCATTGACGAACAACAGGTTCCCGAGGACCTGGAGTGGGACGCGCTGGATGAAACAGCCACCCACTTCCTTCTGTATCGAGCAGAGCAGCCGGTCGGCACCGGCCGCCTGCTCGCCGACGGCCACATCGGCCGAATCGCCATTCTTCCAGAGCATCGCGGCGCCGGGCTGGGCGACCAGTTGATGCGCGCCATCATCGAACACGCCCAAGCCCAAGGAATGGATGAGCTGTTGCTCAGCGCCCAGACCCACGCCATTGCGTTTTATCAGCGGCTGGGCTTCAGCGTCTGCTCTGACGTGTATTTGGACGCCGGGATTGATCATCAGGACATGTGCTGGCAAGCCCGCGATCAAGTACAAGCGCCGCTGCTCGACATTGAATTTGTTTCCCCCGGGCGCTTCAGCATCCTCAACCCGGACACAGACTCGGAAGCGCCGGCCCGCTACCCCGACGACGATCCGGCACTGACCCCGCTGAATGAAAGCAATGCCCAGTCGCTGCTAAGCGAGCTGGTAACAGGCTGTCGCCAGCAGTTGCTGGTATTCGCCCCGGAGCAAGCCGCCTGGCTGTTCCAGCGCCGCGACTTCATCCGCGCCTGCGAAGCACTTATTGCTCGCAACCCCAAAACGCAGATACGGTTCCTGCTGCAGAGCGTTGACCCGGCGTTCCTCTCCGGGCACACGCCGGTCGCCCTGGCGCATCGTTTCCCCAGTCTGTGCCAGGTGAAACGCCAGCACCCTGACCTGCCGCTCCAGGCCCACGTACAGGTCATCAGCGACGACCGCGGATTTCTCATGTTGCCCAAGGCGCGTCAGCGCGACGGCTTCGTAAGGCACGACAGCCCCGACCAAGCCAAACGCTGGGGTGATCGTTTCAACGAACTCTGGGCCAGCAGCCAAACCGACCCGGCACTGAGGAGGTTTCTACTGTGAAGTCAGGCATGCTCAAACTGCTGTGCTGGATGACGCTCTCGATCGCCACCCTGATGGCCAACGCCGCCCCAACCACCGAGGTTGTGCCGCTTGGCTACAACATGGCCGAGAATATCATCCCCGCCATCCAACCGATGTTGCAGTCCAACGAGCGCGTGTCGGCCTACGGCAACCAGTTGCTGATACGCGCCGAGCCGCAACGCATCGACGAAATCAAGGCGCTGGTCGCCCAACTGGACACCCAGCCCTCACGCCTGATGATCAGCGTCGCCAATAGCGGCAGCAGCAGTGGCAGCAGCGGCGGTTACCGGGTTGACGGCAGAATCGACACCGGGCCAGCCGACATCATCATTGGCGATCCCAACAACCGCGGCAACAGCGCACGTATCATCAACCGGCGCACCTACGGCAGCAACGACGGCGTACGTCAGATCATGGCCAGCGAAGGCTACCCGGTATTGATTCAAGGCGGGCAAAGCGTGCCGATTACCACGACGACCACCAACGTCTACGGCCAAGTCATCGAGCAAACCCAGTACCAGGACGTGACCCAAGGCTTCTACGCTACGGTGCAACTGAGCGGCGATATGGCGACTATCACACTCAGCGCCAACAACAACCGCCTCAACAGCCGCCGCCAGGGCGTGATTGACGTGCAGCAGGCCGACACCGTGGTCACCGCGCCACTGGGCCAATGGGTCACCGTTGGGGGGCTCGACGACGCCTCATCGGGGCGCGACAGCGACATCGGGCGACGCATCAGCACGCAACGCAGCGACAGCGGTTCGATTCGCCTGAAAGTTGACCGCGTAGACTGACGCGTCACTTGTCGAACGTTGTAGTGCCAACCAAAAAACACTACATGCGGCATTGACTTATCCCAGTCGAAGTCCCATCATTGCCCTCGCTCCCGCTAGCCAGAGACCTCAAGGTCTCCGCTTCGCACCCATACCAACGGTTCGATGCGTGTCTTTACAGCCCACAAGGCCGAATGACGAGGTGGCGACTGGAACCAAGTTGTCCTGAGGGACGGGGAAGCAATTTAAGCTGCACAGTTGACGCCAGCAGGCAAACGCCATTACCGATGGCTTAGCGCTCGCACGACTGTCACCTCCTCTCCTCTTGGCACCATGCCAGTCTCCCCCTTTTCATACTGTCCTTTGAGCGTAACCGCAGCAGCGGAGCATTGGGTCGACAAATCGTGCTGAACCTAACGCAAACTTTGAAGGATTGACCATGTCAGCTTATCAAAACGACATCAAAGCAGCTGCCGAGCTGAAAGAACAAGCAGGTAGTGGCTGGAGCGCTATCAACCCTGAGTCCGTCGCTCGCATGCGCGCACAGAACCGTTTCAAGACCGGTCTGGACGTTGCCAAGTACACCGCGGCCATCATGCGCAAAGACATGGCTGAGTACGACGCCGACTCTTCTGTCTACACCCAGTCCCTGGGCTGCTGGCACGGCTTCATCGGTCAGCAGAAGCTGATCTCCATCAAGAAGCACCTGAAGACCACCAACAAGCGCTACCTGTACCTGTCCGGCTGGATGGTTGCTGCCCTGCGTTCCGAGTTCGGTCCGCTGCCTGACCAGTCCATGCACGAGAAGACTTCCGTTGCCGCTCTGATCGAAGAGCTGTACACCTTCCTGCGCCAGGCTGATGCCCGTGAACTGGACCTGCTGTTCACCGCCCTGGACGCTGCTCGCGAAGCTGGCGACCAGGCCAAGGCTGCTGAAATCCAGTCCCAGATCGACAACTACGAAACTCACGTAGTGCCGATCATCGCCGACATCGACGCCGGTTTCGGTAACGCTGAAGCGACTTACCTGCTGGCCAAGAAGATGATCGAAGCGGGTGCCTGCTGCATCCAGATCGAAAACCAGGTTTCCGACGAGAAGCAGTGCGGTCACCAGGACGGCAAAGTAACCGTTCCGCACTCCGACTTCCTCGCCAAGATCAACGCTGTTCGCTACGCGTTCCTCGAGCTGGGCGTTGACGACGGTGTTATCGTTGCCCGTACCGACTCCCTGGGTGCTGGCCTGACCAAGCAGATCGCTGTAACCAACGAGCCGGGTGACCTGGGCGACCAGTACAACAGCTTCCTGGACGGTGACTACATCTCCAGCGCTGACGACATCCAGAACGGCGACGTTGTAATCAAGTCCAATGGCAAGCTGCTCAAGCCCAAGCGTCTGGCTTCCGGCCTGTTCCAGTTCCGCAAGGACACTGGTGTTGACCGCGTTGTTCTGGACTGTATCACCAGCCTGCAAAACGGTGCCGACCTGCTGTGGATCGAAACCGAGAAGCCGCACGTTGGTCAGATCGCTGACATGGTTAACCGTATCCGCGAAGTCGTCCCGAACGCCAAGCTGGTTTACAACAACAGCCCGTCCTTCAACTGGACTCTGAACTTCCGCCAGCAGGTATTCGATGCCATGGCTGCAGAAGGCAAGGACGTTTCTGCATACGACCGCGCCAAGCTGATGAGCGTTGAGTACGACGAGACCGAACTGGCTCAACTGGCTGACGAGAAGATCCGTACCTTCCAGGCCGATGCGTCCCGTGAAGCAGGTATCTTCCACCACCTGATCACCCTGCCGACTTACCACACTGCTGCGCTGTCCACCGACAACCTGGCAAAAGGCTACTTCGACAAGGAAGGCATGCTGGCGTACGTCAAAGGCGTTCAGCGTCAGGAAATCCGTCAGGGTATCGCCTGCGTCAAGCACCAGAACATGGCTGGCTCCGACATCGGCGACAACCACAAAGAGTACTTCGCTGGCGAAGCTGCTCTGAAAGCGGGTGGTAAAGACAACACCATGAACCAGTTCGGCTAATAGCTGACTGGCTCAGAGCCAACAGGCTCGGTGTCGAAGAAGGGGCTGCCACTGGCAGCCCCTTTTTTCTGTAAAGCATCAAACTGCTCAGGTAGAATGCGCAGCACTTCTGCCCCACTACGGTTCACGCAACAAGGCATTATTCAGTTATGGCACGCCTGCAACTCGACTTTCCCGAGAACCAGTTTTACTTCACCACTCAGCTCACGGTGCGTATCACCGATATCAACTCGGCTAACCACCTGGCAAACGACTCAATGATCTCGATGATCTCCGAGGCTCGTGCGCGCTTTCTGTATCAGTTCGGCATCGAGGAAGTCAGCGAGAAAGGCGTCGGCATCATCGTGACAGATCTGGCCACAACCTACCTGCGCGAAGCTTTCGCTCGCGACGCCCTGATCTTTGAAGTCGGACTGATGGACCTGAACAAGTACGGCGGGGATATCATTTTCCGCATCAGCAAGGCCAGCAATGGCGAGCTGGTAGCGCTGGCCAAGTCCGGCTTCGTATTTTTCCACTTCGCCACCGGCAAGGTTCGCCCCATGCCCGAAGATTTTCGCCTGCGCTTTCCTGGCGTCAACTCGGTAGAGCCCGAGGACGGCACTGACGACTGAGAGTCTGTTTTCTGGACACAAAAAAACCCGGCCATTGGCCGGGTTTTTTCTGCTCGGGAGAAGTGTTACTTCACTTCAACCTGCGCTTCGACTTCAGCTTCTACACGACGGTTCATCGCGCGGCCTTCGTCAGTGGCGTTGTCAGCAATCGGGCGAGCTTCGCCGTAGCCGGCAGAGCTTACGCGGGAGCCGTCTACACCTTCGCTGATCAGAGCTTCACGTACCGCGTTGGCACGACGCTCGGACAGGTTCTGGTTGTAGGAATCGCTACCAACGGAGTCGGTGTGACCTTCAACGGTAGTGGTAACCGAAGGATAGGTCTTCATGAATTCAGCCAGGCTCTGGATGTCTTGACGGAATTCAGGACGGATGGTGTCTTTGTCGAAATCGAACAGCACGTCCAGCTCAACGCGAACCGACTGCATTTCCGGAGCGGGCGCCGGAGCAGGTGCCGGAGCAGGTGCCGGAGCGGGTTCAGCCACTGGCTCAGACTTGGAGCCAAAGTTGATACCCAAGCCTACACCAGCTTGCCATTCGGTATTGCCGTGATCAAAACCATACAGCGCATCAACGCCGGCCTTCACGAAGAAGTTTTCGTTCAGGTAGTTTTTGATACCCACGCCAGCCATCGCCATAGTGGTGCGATCATCAGTGTTGTCGCTATCGGCTTTCAGCTCCTGGTGAGCCAGGCCAGCTGAGATGTACGGCAGGACATTGCCAGTGCCGAAGTGGTAAACAGCTTCAACCTGAGCCAGTTTGCCTTTGACATCTTCACCATTGGCCTCGTCTACTTCGAGGTTTTTGTACTTACCCAGGCCGATGTTCAGCAGCGTGTTGTCGCTGACAAAGTAGCCCAGGCTGCCACCCACCAGGGTGCCATCGTTCAAACCGTACATGCTGTCGGTGAAGTAGCGGTCAGCAAAGGCCTCAACCTCTACCGAGCCGGCTTTGCCAGCAGCCAGCGCAGACATACTGGAGGCAGCAATGGCAGCACCAACAACGAGACCCACAGTGTTTTTCAATTTCATCTTTGAATCCCCATCAAATCCATTAAGACGTTTAGCTTTCGCAAAACTCCGACAGAGTATAGCTGAATAACGCTGATAACTATACAAGCCCTATATGAAAGGACTGTCAATCTGGTTTCGCAACTTTTCCAGTGCACGCTTGTATCGCATCTTTGTTGCGCTCAAGCCCATGTGCATGATGTCGGCGATTTCCTGGAACTCCAATTCCGCGACAAACCTCAACACCAGAATTTCCCTGTCGATCGGATTGACGTGCGCCAACAAGCGGCTCAGTCCTTCCGACCCTTCGGATGTGCTCGCTTCCTGCTCCTCGCCCTCTTCCTGAGGATCGAGGCTGAGCGCATCCATCAGCCGACGCTTACGCTTGTCCTTGCGATACTGGGTAATGCACTCGTTGTAAGTGATGCTATAAAGCCATGTTTTAAACTTGGCCTTACCCTCAAACTGCTTGAGGCCGTGCAACACTTTGAGCATTACTTCCTGGCAAACATCGTCCGCGTCACGCTCGTTACCTAAATAACGAACACAGACGTTAAACAAAGTTCGCTGATATCGCCGCATCAGCTCCTCATAGGCAGTTGTGGTGTGAATTAGTTCACTTTTTGCCTTGAGAACCAGCGCATCATCATCAAGATCGGCTGGGTTATAGCGGCGCGGTGTTCGGCTCTGCGTGGTCAAGGTACCAACATCTTCCGTTATCGGCTAAACCGGCGCTCAGCGCCGCACCCGCTGCTCGATCAGCTCGCGATTGGCAACCGAAATCAGCTGCCCGTCAGCGTTCAGAATCTGGGTTTTGACAGTGCCGATTTCCTCTATCACGCCCTCGACGTCACCCACTGCAATGTCATCACCCGGCTGGTACAGCTCGCGCACATAGATGCCGGCGATCATCTGCGCGACCAGATCGCGACTGCCAAGACCAAGCGCCAGAGCCGCCGCCATGCCAAAGGTGATCAGTACGATGGCGATCACCATGTTCAGCAGCGCCGTCTCGATCTGCAACTGGCCGATAGCCAAAGACACGGTAATGATGACCAGCAGCCCCTGTACAAAGCGGCCAATGCCGTTGGCATACTCCACACCGACACTCTCGGCCGTACCACGTACAACCCCGTTTGCCAGGTGCGACAGCAGCAGGCCACCCAACAGAATCAGCGCTGCACCAACCACTTTGGGCAGATACAGGGTGATGGCATCCAGCGTAGACGAGACTCGGGCCAGGCCGAGCGACTCGGACGCCGACACAACAAAGGTCAAGAGGATGAACCAGTAGGCTACCTTGCCCGTGATGGCCGAGACCGGCATGTTGATGCCGATACGTGCGAGCATCTTATTGACGCCCGTGCCGCTCATCAAACGGTCAAGCCCGAGCTTGGCCAGCCCCTTGCCAAGCACCGCATCGGCAATTTTGGCCACAACCAAACCAAGCAGAATGATGATCAATGCAGCGATCAAGTCAGGAATAAAGGACGCTACCTTGCTCCACAGCGTGGTCATGGCAGCAACGAAGCTTTGGCTCCAGACGTCGAACTCCATGGCAGAACTCTCCAGATTTGACAGATGAACCGCTCGTTAGAGCTCAGGCGATTGGGAATTGTCGGCATCTCGCCGCGTCGGACGCGCATGCTTCAAGCCGCGCGCGCCTCCCTCGGACAGCACCCAGCCCCAGCGGCTGAATAGCTCCAGCAGGTCGCCCGCGGCGCCGTGCAGGTGCGCCCGGTGCAAGACACTATCCAAGCGCTGGTCATCACTGCGCCGAGCATGATTGTCCGTATCGTCTTGCAGCATGGCGCGCAATGCGCGCTCCAGGGAATCGTCGTCTGACATAGCGGTCTCCGGGCAGGTTGGCAGCACTTGAGCACCAGCTATAACGCAGCAAGGGGGAGGTATTGCTACGCTCCCCCTCGCCAACTGGTGCCAGCAGGCCGTTACTCGGGCATGCTCAGCGCCGTGGGTGAAACAATAATGCCGTTGTTATCGGCATAGACGTACTCACCCGGGCGGAAGGTCACGCCGCCAAAGGTCACCACAACGTTGAGGTCACCGATACCGCGTTTGTCGGTTTTCATCGGATGGCTGGCCAGCGCCTGGATACCCAGAGCCGTTTGCGCCAACACATCGACGTCACGGACACAGCCGTAGACAATGATGCCTTCCCAGCCATTTTTGGCGGCCTTCTCGGCCAGCATGTCGCCCAATAGCGCGCGACGCAGGGAACCACCGCCGTCAACGACCATGACCTTGCCGGTACCGTCCTGGTCAACCTGCTCCTTGACGATGGAGTTGTCCTCGTGACATTTCACGGTGACGATCTGACCACCAAAGGAGTCGTGACCACCGAAGTTGCTGAACATCGGCTCAACCACCGCGACATCGGGGTAGGCATCACACAGGTCCGGCGTTACGTAGTGCTGCATGGCATTCTCCTTGAACGTGAAGGTAAACCCGCTTACTTGCCATTCTCGGCGAGGAAGAACCAGGTGTCCATGACCGAGTCGGGGTTCAGGGAGACGCTCTCGATGCCCTGCTCCATCAGCCAGCGCGCCAGATCGGGATGGTCGGACGGCCCCTGACCACAGATGCCGATGTACTTGTTGGCGGCGCGGCAGGCCGCGATAGCATTGCTCAGCAGCTTCTTGACCGCAGCATTACGCTCGTCGAACAGGTGAGCGATGATGCCGGAGTCACGGTCCAGGCCCAGTGTCAGCTGAGTCAGGTCGTTGGAACCGATGGAGAAACCGTCGAAGTGCTCCAGGAACTCTTCCGCCAGCAGCGCGTTGGCGGGAAGTTCGCACATCATGATCAGGCGCAGGCCGTTTTCGCCGCGCTTCAGACCGTTTTCACCCAGCAGCTCGACAACCTGCTTGGCTTCGCCGACGGTACGCACGAACGGGATCATGATCTCGACGTTGGTCAGGCCCATTTCGTCGCGCACGCGCTTCATGGCGCGGCATTCCAGTTCGAAACAGTCGCGGAAGGAATCGCTGATGTAACGCGAGGCGCCACGGAAACCCAGCATCGGGTTCTCTTCTTCCGGCTCGTACAGCTTGCCGCCGATCAGGTTGGCGTATTCATTGGACTTGAAGTCGGACATGCGCACGATGACCTTCTTCGGCCAGAACGCGGCAGCCAGGGTGCTGATGCCCTCAACCAGCTTGTCGACGTAGAAATCGACCGGTGCGCTGTATCCTGCGATGCGCTTCTGCACGTTTTCCTTGACGTCCGGCGGCAGGCTGTCGAAGTTCAACAGTGCTTTGGGGTGCACGCCGATCATGCGGTTGATGATGAACTCCAGACGGGCCAGACCAACACCTTCATTGGGCAGGTTGGCAAAGTCGAACGCACGATCCGGGTTGCCCACGTTCATCATGATCTTGAACGGCAACTCCGGCATGGCATCGACGCTGTTGGTTTTGACGTCGAAGGACAACTGGCCGGAGTAGATCAGACCGGTATCCCCTTCGGCGCAGGAAACAGTCACTTCCTGACCGTCTTTCAGCTCGCTGGTGGCGTTGCCACAGCCCACCACAGCCGGGATGCCCAGCTCGCGGGCAATAATCGCCGCGTGGCAGGTACGACCGCCACGGTTGGTGACGATGGCGCTGGCGCGCTTCATCACCGGCTCCCAGTCCGGATCGGTCATGTCAGAGACCAGTACGTCACCGGGCTGTACCTTGTCCATCTCGGCAACGTCATTGACGATACGCACGCGGCCGGCACCGATGCGCTGGCCAATGGCACGCCCCTCAACCAGAACGGTGCCCTTTTCTTTCAGCAGATAGCGCTCCATGACGTTGGCGCTGCTGCGGCTTTTAACGGTTTCCGGACGAGCTTGCACAATGTACAACTTGCCGCTGTCACCGTCTTTGGCCCACTCGATGTCCATCGGGCGACCGTAGTGCTGCTCGATGATCACCGCCTGCTTGGCCAGGCTGACCACTTCTTCTTCACTCAGGCAGAAGCGGCTGCGATCGGCCAGATCAACGTCGACGGTCTTGACCGAGCGGCCGGCCTTGGCTTCATCGCCGTAGACCATCTTGATCGCCTTGCTGCCCAGGTTGCGGCGCAGGATCGACGGACGATCAGCGGCCAGCGTGGGCTTGTGTACATAGAATTCGTCAGGGTTGACCGCACCCTGTACAACGGTTTCACCCAGGCCATACGCGCCGGTGATGAAGACCACATCGCGAAAGCCAGACTCGGTGTCCAGGGTGAACATGACGCCGGCAGTACCGGTTTCAGAGCGCACCATGCGCTGCACGCCGGCAGACAGGGCCACCAGCTTGTGGTCGAAGCCCTGGTGTACGCGATAGGCAATGGCGCGATCGTTGAACAGCGAGGCAAATACTTCCTTGGCCGCGTAGATCACGTTGTCTACGCCACGAATGTTCAGGAAGGTTTCCTGCTGACCGGCGAACGAGGCATCAGGCAGGTCTTCGGCGGTAGCGGAAGAACGCACGGCGACCGCCAGGTCAGGATTGCCTTCGGAAAGGGTTTCAAAGGCATCACGGATGGCCTTGTCCAGCGCCGGCGGGAACTGCGCATCCATCACCCACTGGCGAATCTGGGCGCCGGTCTGGGCCAGGGCGTTGACGTCGTCGACGTCGAGTTTGTCCAGCGCAGCATTGATGCGGTCGTTCAGACCACTTTGCTCGAGAAATTCCCGATAGGCCTGTGCAGTGGTTGCAAAGCCACCGGGAACCGATACGCCGGCATTGGCCAGGTTGCTGATCATCTCACCAAGCGAGGCGTTCTTGCCGCCTACCCGCTCGACGTCGTCAACACCCAGCTGCTCGAAGGACACTACGTACTCTAACAAGGTGATCTCTCCGTCAATCAATTAATAAATCTGGCGGCAGCAGCATACTGGCCTGCCTGCTGCAAATGCGCCACAATGCCGTTCACCGGGGGACACGCAGGCCAAAGGTCCGGGTCATCCTGTCTACGAGAGACGACATATTAAGGCTTCGTAAATGAAACGCACTGCTTTTTTCATTTCTGATGGTACTGGCATCACCGCCGAGACGCTTGGCCAGAGCCTGCTGGCGCAATTCGAGAACATCCAGTTCACAAAGTTGCTGCGTCCCTACGTGGATACCGTGGAAAAAGCGCGTGACATGGTACAACAAATCAATGCCGCTGCCGAGAAAGATGCGGCCCGGCCGATCATTTTTGACACCGTCGTCAATGACGAAATTCGCCGAGAGCTGGCCAAGTCCCAGGGCTACATGATCGACATTTTCTCGACCTTCCTGGCGCCTCTGGAACAGGAATTGGGCGACGGCTCGTCCTATTCGGTCGGCAAGACGCACTCGATCCAGCACAACACGCACTACAAGGACCGGATAGACGCGGTGCACTACGCCATGGACAACGACGATGGCGCCCGCACCCACCACTACGCCCAGGCGGACATCATCCTGGTGGGCGTATCGCGCTGCGGCAAGACACCCAGCTGCCTGTACATGGCGCTGCAATACGGCATCCGCGCCGCCAACTACCCGCTGACCGAGGACGACATGGAGCGTCTGCAACTGCCCAAGGCGCTGAAAGAGCACAAACACAAGCTGTTTGGCCTGACCATCGATCCTGATCGCCTGCAAGGTATTCGCAACGAACGTCGCCCCAACAGTCGTTACTCCAGCTTTGCCCAATGTGAGTTTGAGGTGCGCGAGGTGGAGAATCTGTTCCGCAAGGAGAACATCCCCTACATCAACTCGACGCATTTCTCTGTCGAAGAGATCTCCGCCAAGATCCTGATGCAGATGGGCATTGAGCGACGTCTTAAGTAATCGCTTTAAGCGTCTGATCTAATTCAACTTTTCAACCAGATTCGCAGGCTGTCAGGAGACTTCCCGGTCAGCCTTTTCAGCAAACGGCGGAAGTTGGTGCGGTCGCTGACCTGTAGATTGGCGGCGACCTGATCGTGGCTGTAGCCACGGCTCTGATAGAGCTCCAGCGCACGCTGGGCGTGAACGCTGTCGAGGATCGACTGGAAGCCTGTTCCGTCACGCTGCAAACGCCGTTTGAACGTCGCGGCGCTGAGCATGAAGTGATCGGCCACCTGTTCCTGACCGACACGGCGACCGCCCTCCAGGTAAAGATGATCAAATACCGCCTCGCTCAGGCTGTCGCTGGCGGGTAGTCCCTGCAGTATCTGTCGCGTCTGCTGCGCAGCGATCTGCTCCAGCATCGCCGAGGCAGCCACCGGCTTGCGTACCACATACTCGCGGGGCAAGCGCATACAGCTGACAGGCGCCTCAAAACGCAGCCGCTCCCCCATATGAACCCAGTACTGCTCGACGTAGTCCGGCTGCGCCCAACCCAGCTGGTATTCCCACGGCAGCGCCTGTCCCACCAGGGAGCGACCCAGGCTGGTCACTGCGGTCATCCCCGCTTCCAGCAAAAACCGCCGATTACGCCCTAACCCAAAAGTCTCTCGCCAGTAAAGGTAGACGTGATGATCATCCAGATGCAGACGCGGTGCCAGCAGAGGGCTGAGCAAGGCGCGGCAACTCGCCAGACGCTCCAGCGCCTGCAACAGCGTATCGGCATGCAGCAACAGATTGCTGGCGGCGCCGTAGTGTCCTGGCAGCAAGCGTTGACCAAGCAGGAAGCTACTATCGGCAGCATCCAGCAAGGTGCGGGCGTTATCGAGCAGGCGCAGATACTGCGCGGCACTCAACCGCGTATCCGGCAGCAACAGGTCTTCGTAAAACAGACCGCTGCCACGCAGCAGTCGATGGCTGTCAATGCCGCGCCCCAGCGCCAGGTCGATCAGACAGGCAGGCTGGTGACCGGCGAGAATCACGCGCGAGTCGATGTCTAGCCAGGTAGCGTCGCTGCTCATCGCCTCAGGCCCGCTTGCGCTGCAACGTCTGCTTGGCGTGCGCCAAGGCCAGATTAGAGCGTTTCAGCAACGACTCCGCGTCATCGTGGCGTGCCATCAAGGCTACGGCTGTCGCCGTCAGCACAATACGCTCGCCCTGTACGCTGCTCTTGCAGGCCAGGTGCGCGATGGATTGGCTCAGCTCCTGCGCGAGCACCTGCGCCTGCGCTTCCAGGGTATTGGGCAGCAGTACGGCAAAGCGGTCACCCGCCAGACGGCAAAGCAAGTCATGTCGACGCAGATTGAGCAGCATCTGCTGACACACCAGTTGCAGCACCCGGTCCCCTTCCTGGTGGCCGTAGCGCGCGTTGATCTGGTTGAAGTCGTCCAGATCGACAATCACCAGCGACAGCGGCTGCTGACTTTCCTCGGCCTGAGGCAGGGCAACGGCGAGCTGGCTGCGTAAATAGCCCGCTCCAGCCAAAGGCGTGACCTTGTCAAACTGCCGGTGTTCGCGAAAATGCCGTTCACGGTTGATCATTTGGGCATTGATGGCCAGTTGCTCACGGTGCCAATGGTAGATACCGACGGTCAGCAAGATGAAGCCGATCGGCATGGGCGCGGATTCCAACCAGTGATCCCAGGTCCAGGCTTCCGGCAGCGCAACAAACTCATCCAGCGTGTCCATCCACAAAGACAGGAATAGGCAGGACAGGCCGACAAACAGCAGGTTGGTCACCCGCCCCGAAGGTCTCCCCTTGAGCATCAGCGCGAGCCACAGCAGCACCAGCAACGCCGACCCACCCTCCCCGGCAATATCTGTCCAGTCCCAGATGGATGCCGGCTTAAGGTCTCCAAGGCTGAGATACAGCAGTAACCCGGCGTTGGCGACCAGCAGCAGCCCGGCCCATTTCAGCCGGTGCAGAAAAAACATTGAGTTCATCAGCATCTCTCGCAAGCACAGGGGCGCCAGCTGACCAAACCAAGATGACGCTTGTATTGCAGCACAGCGGGTCAAATTGGCTCATGCCAGTGCGCGCCTGAGCATCATTTTTCTGCAGCAAGCGGCCAGAAGCCCCGGAACAGAGGCGCCAGGTAGCCTAAAACCGGGTCAAATCAGCTCATTTTCGCCGCTTATTGCGGTCTATCGCCGGCAAATCAGGCCACCCTGGCCAACACTGTCACAGAAACGCCATCTGCCCTGCCTAAGTTCCCCTCCCCAACGGGACACGAAACCCATTTCGCCAGGAGAGGAACCCCATGTCTGCCCGCCATTCACGTTTGCACGCAGGCTTTCGCATCAGCACGCTAGCCCTTGCCATCGCCGGCAGTAGTGCCAGCTGGGCGCAAGCCACCACCGAGGTCATGACCATCATCGGCCAAGCCGCCCAGATGGAACAGGCGCTCGAAGAACAGCGCCTGTCCAACAACACCGAGAGCGTGGTGCACGCCGACGCCATCGGCCGGCTACCCGACGACAACGCCGCCGAAGCGCTGCAGCGTGTCCCCGGCATTTCAGTAGAGCGCGATCAGGGTGAAGGGCGCTTTGTTCGTGTTCGCGGTCTGGGCGCCGACCTGAACAGCGTGACCATCAACGGCACCCTGGTGCCTGCGCCAGAAAGCGACCGCCGTGCGGTCGCCATGGACGTTCTGCCCAGCGAGCTGATCCAATCGCTGTCAGTGGTCAAGACCCTCACCCCCGACATGGACGCCAACTCGCTCGGAGGCACCATTGAGGTCGAAAGCCTATCGGGCTTTGACCACGATGAACTGTTCTACAGCCTATCCACTGAAGCCAGCTACGACGACAACACCGGCGACACCAGCCCCGAGGTTTCCGGTGCCTTCAGCAACCGCTTCAGCGTCGGTGACGGCGTCGACAACCTGGCCATTGCCGCCGCCCTGAGCTGGGAGGACCGCAGCTTCGGCTCCGACAATGTGGAAACCGGTGGCGCCTGGGACTTTGACGACCCGGCCGGCGCGCGCCTCGAGGAGCTCGAAGAACGTCGCTACGACATCAATCGCGAGCGCGCGGGTGTCGGTTTCAACGTCGACTACCGCCCCGACGAAGACACCGAGCTGTATGTGCGCACGCTGTATAGCCGCTTCAAGGACAGCGAAACCCGCCAGGCCAACATCATCGAATTTGCCGATCCGCAGCTGCCCGGTGAGCGCGGCGATGCCGAAGGCAGCCGGGAGATCAAGGACCGCGAGGAAACCCAGGAGATCAAGAGCCTGGTACTCGGCGGCGAGCGGCAGCTGGGTGTCTGGAAGGTCGCCGCCCAGTATGGCTACAGCCAGGCCGAAGAAGACAGCCCGCTGCACACGCCGGGCGCCGTGTTCGAGGGCAACGACGACTTTCTCAACGCTGGCTACAACGACAGCAAGCAACCCAATGTGAGTGTCGATAACGCCTTCTACGATCCAGCCAATTTCACCCTGGCCGAAATCGAACGGGAAAAAGGGCTGACCACCGATACGGAACAGAACATCCGGCTTGACCTGACCCGCGACTGGTTCATGGCTGACCTGCCCTCGCAGCTGCAGTTTGGTGCCAAGTTCAGCACCCGCGAAAAGGACAATAACCTTGATGTCTGGGCCTACGAGGACTTTGACGCCTACGGGTTCACCGACGACCAGCTCAGCCTTGCGCAATTTGTCAGCGGCACCACCCGTCTTGGCCCGAAGATCTCCGCCAGCGCGCTGGAGCGTCTGCTCAGCGGTCTCAATCCGGCCGATTTCTATGATGATGAAGAGTCGCGCATCAACGATTTCACCATCCAGGAGAACATCAACGCCGCCTACCTGATGAACACCGTCGACATTGACGACCTGCGCATCATTGCCGGCCTGCGCTACGAAGGCACGCGCCTGGAGACCGAGGGTACCGGCCTGAATGAGGGCGTATTCGAAAGCGTTGACACCCGCAACAGCTATCACCACTGGCTGCCCGGCCTGCATGCCATCTACCAGCTTGGCGCCAACAGCCAGCTGCGTGCCAGCTGGACCAACAGCGTGGTGCGCCCCACCTTCGGCCAGCTGTTCCCGGGCTTTGTCATTGACGGCAATGAGGCCGAGTTCGGCAACCCCAACCTGAAGCCGCTGGAGTCGAGCAACCTGGACTTGGGTATCGAGCATTACATGGGCCGCGCCGGCGCCGTCTCGGCCTTTATTTTCTATAAGGACATTGAGAACTTCGTCTACGACGCTGACCTGGCAGGCACCGGCGAGTACGCCACCTATGACGAGGCGATGACCTACGTCAACGGTGACAGCGCCACGGTCTACGGTCTTGAGCTGGCCTATGCACAAAAATTCAGCTGGCTGCCGAGCCCCTGGAACGGTCTGCTGGTCAACGCCAATACGACCCTGAGCCGATCCGACGCCGACATCGAACAGTTCAATCCGGATACCGGACGCATGCAGTCGCGCAGCATCGACCTGCCGGGCCAGTCGGATCTGACCGGCAACCTGACCCTCGGCTGGGAGAACGACCGGCTAAGTCTGCGCGTCTCCGCCAACTACAAATCCGATTACCTGGACGAAGTGGGCGATGTGCTGGACAAGCGCTACGACTACCGCGTCGACGACCAGCTGTTCGTCGACCTCTCGGCCAGCTACTTCCTGACCGAGCATCTGCAAGTCTTCATGGCCGCCCAGAACATCACCGACGAGAGCTACTACGTCTACACCGGCGACCGCAAATACAACGCCCAGTACGAAGAGTACGGCCCAACCTACAAGGTCGGCCTGACCCTCACCCACTTCTGAGCGACTGCGGCGGGCCGCCAAACCCGCCGCTACCCGATAGATCAACGAGAATTCCCATGCGTCCAGTAACATCCATTATCGCGGTCGTTGGCAGCACACTGCTGCTGGCTGCCTGCACCGAGCAAGACAGCGGCGAGCGCCCGCAACCGCAGGCAGCAACGACTGCCGCGCCTAGCGAACTGGCCCTGCAGGTCCGCAGCGCCAGCGGCATCAGCGCGCAGCACCTGATCGCTGGCGACCTGGCCGGCAGCCTGGTCATCAACAGCCAGGGCATCCAGCGGCTCGACAGCAATGACAGCCCGGTGGCCGCCGCCCTGCCCGGCTACTACGACACGCTCGCCGTAGCGCAAGACGCTGCAGGCCTGATCGCCGCCAGCCACGATCTGCAGCGGGATCAACCCGTCATTCTGCGCTGGAACGCCGCTGGCGCCGCGTCCGCGCCTGAATACCTGCCGAGCACTGGCTATCCGTTGGAGGATCTGTGCTTTTATCAGGATCAGAGTGACCATCGCTACCTGTTCCTGATCGGCGAAGAAGGCCTGGGGCAGCAATGGTTGATTGGCGAACAGGGCGGCCCCTCGCGCCTGGTACGCAACCTCCACCTGCCGGTAGGCGCCAAGTCCTGTGCGGTAAACAGCGCGCTGAGCGCTTTGTTCATCAGTGAAGAAGAGGTTGGCATCTGGCAATACGCCGCCCACCCCGAAACCGACAGCACTCGCCGCATCGTTGACCTGATCCAGCCGTGGGGCGCGCTACCCGAAGGGCCGGAAGGGCTCGCAGCCAGCCCAGACGGGCTGCTTGCACTGGACACCGGCAGCAACAGCCTGCACCGCTATCGCTGGCAGCAGGAGCAGTGGCAACACGACAGCTGGCAGCTGAGCGAAGGCAGTAAGCCCGAACAGCTATCAGCACGCACGGTGAATGACACACTGCAGCTGTTGATTACGGACGACAGCGGCGTCCAGCTACTCACCGAGCTGACCGGCGTCACCCGCCTTGCCGCCCCAGCGTCACTGCCCGAGGTAGTCGCCCTGGCGCAAACGGAACCCGTGCCCCATGGCGGCGACGCCGCCGACGACCCGGCAATCTGGACGCACCCAAATATCCCTGAACTTGCCCGGGTGCTGGGTACGGACAAACGCGGTGGCCTGGGCGTATACGACCTGCAGGGGCGTGAGCTGCAATACCTGCCGGTCGGCCGCATCAACAACGTGGACCTGCGCAAGGGCTTTACCCTGGGCGAGCGGGAGATTGACCTGGCCGTGGCCTCTAATCGCGACCGCAACAGCCTGGAACTGTTCGCCATTGATCCGGCGAGTGGGCAGGTAAGCGGGTTGGGCGACCTGCCTACCGAGCTGACCGATATCTATGGTCTGTGTATGGCGCAGAGCCCGGAGGGGGCTGTCTACGTCATCCCCAACGACAAGGACGGGCGCTTTATCCAATACCGGCTCGATGGCAGCAGCGGGCTGGTCACCGCCAAGGCTGTTCGCCAGTTCAAGACTGAAACCCAGCCAGAGGGATGCGTGGCTGACGATGCGCGCCAACGCCTGTTCATTGGAGAAGAAGGCGTCGGCATCTGGACCCTTTCGGCCGCAGAAGATCAGCCCACAGAACTGACCGAAGTTGCCCGTCTCAGCAAGCTGCTGCACGACGACGTCGAGGGCATGGCCGTCTACCAGCATCAGGAGCGCCCTTACCTGGTTGTCTCCAGCCAGGGTAACGACAGTTATGTGGTGTTCGATGCCGCGCCGCCCTACACCGCTCGCGGCGCCTTCCGCATTGGCCTGAATGCGGCGGACGGCATCGATGGCGTATCGGAAACCGATGGCCTTGAAGTCAGCTCCGCCGACTTTGGCGCCGCCTGGCCCGGTGGCCTGCTGGTTGTGCAGGACGGCCGCAAGCGTCTGCCCGAAGGCAACCAGAACTACAAGCTGGTGCCCTGGCAGCCCATCGCCGAACTGCTGCAGCTGCCCTGAACCTTCCTATTCAACCGATACGACAAGACCGGCCACTCGCCGGCAGAGAGGCAACTATGAGTGCAACCGATCACAGCATCTGGAGTCTGGTGATGGAGGCCAGCCTGCTAGTCAAAGGCGTTATGTTAACGCTGCTGCTGGCATCCATCGCCACCTGGTTCCTTATCGCTCAGCGCGGCCGCCTGTTCGCACAGGCGCAGGCCGCACTCAAGCAGTTTGAAAATCAGTTCTGGTCAGGTACCGAGCTGGCTCAACTCTATCGCCTTGAAGGCAGCGCCCCCGGTGTTGAGCAGATATTTCGCGCAGGCTTCAAGGAATACACCCAGCTGAACCAACGTGGCAACGGTGAGCCTGAGGCGGTGATGCAGGGCGTACAGCGCGCCATGCGGGTAGCGATCTCCCGGGAAGAGGAGCGACTGGATCGTCATCTGCCGTTTCTTGCCACCGTCGGATCCGTCAGCCCTTATATCGGGCTGTTCGGCACCGTTTGGGGCATCATGAATTCGTTCATCGGCCTGTCCCAGGTCCAGCAGGCGACCCTGGCCACCGTTGCGCCCGGCATCGCCGAGGCACTGATCGCAACCGCCATTGGTCTGTTCGCCGCCATTCCGGCCGTTATCGCCTACAACCGCTTCAGTACCCGCAGCGAGAACCTGCTTGGGCACTACTACAACTTTGCGGACGAGTTCAGCGCCATTCTCCATCGTCGCCTGCACAGCCAGCACGCGGGGTAAGCCGTCATGGACATGCGAGCAACCAGAACCAAGCGCAAGCCAAAGGCAGAAATGAACGTGGTGCCCTACATCGACGTCATGCTGGTGCTACTGGTGATCTTTATGGTTACCGCGCCGATGATGACGCAGGGCGTGCAGATAGAGCTGCCCAAAGTGGCTGCCGAAGCGCTTGAGCCGGACAACCCCGCCTCAATCGTGACCTTGTCGGTCGACGCCGGCGGTGGCTATCACTGGAATCTTGGCGAGAACGTTGAGACCGATAACTACGAGCACAGCGCCGCGACGCTGGACGACCTGACTCACGAGCTGTCCGCTGTCACCAGCACGCAACCGGACACTCAGGTCTTTATCCGCGCCGATGCTGCCGCCGGTTACGGTTTGGTTGTAGCCGCCATGGCGGCGCTGCAGCAGGCGGGCATCAGCCAACTCGGCCTGATTACGGAAGCACCATGAGCACAGCAAGCCCTATTCTGACCGATTCAGAGCACCGCTGCAGCGTGCCCGGCGAGGAACGCAGCAGCATGGCCCTTCCGCTGCTGGCCACCGCGCTGCTGCATACGGCGATTGCGGGCATGCTGTGGCAGGGCTGGGCGCCGGCAAGTCTGCCTCCCGCAGCGCAGACGCCCAGTCTGCGTACCCAGCTCATTACCCTGCCCACACCGCAGCCTGAGCCGGTAGTCGAGCCGCCCGCGACAGCGCCGCCGCCTGAGCCGGCCCCGCCGCCACCAGTGGTCGAAGCCCCTGCCCCCGAGCCGGTAGTGGACGAAGCGGCCGTTGCCCGCCGACGGGTGGCCGAGGAGCAGCGACGGCAGCGCGAGCTGCAGGAGCAGCAAGAAGCGATAGAGCGCGAGCGCAATGAACAACAGCGAGTGGCGGAGGCGGCCGCAGCGGAACAACAGCGCCGCGATGAACTGGCGCGGCAGCAGGCCGAAGCGCGCGCCGCAACAGAGGCTGCAAAAGCCGCAGCCGCGCGGCAGTATCGACCACTCAACAAACCCGAACCTGACTACCCCCGACGCGCCCTGGCGCAGAAGCTGGAGGGAGATTGCACCGTCGAGTACGACGTCACAGCCAGTGGCCGTGTGGACAATCCGCGGCTGGTGGAAGGCGCCTGCGATAGCCCATTGTTCGCGCGCCCTTCGCTGGCTGCCGCCAAGGATTTCATCTATCAACCCCGCCTGGTCGATGGCCAGCCGGTTACCGTAGCCGGAGTGCGTAACACCTTCCGCTACCGCTTGTCACAGTGAGGCATGCATGAGTTGGCCCAACCCGGAATTTCACCGTCAGCTGGAAGCAGTCGACGACCACTCGATCAATCCAACCAGCAGCCATGGCCTGGACAGCGTCGCCCTCAGCCGGCGCACGCTGCTCAAGGGCCTGGGTGCAGCCTCATTGTCGACCCTGCTGCCATCACTGCTCAGCGCGTGCAGTACGGGCAAGAAGCCCCAAGCCACTCTGCTTGGTTTTCAATCAGTTGCAGCACAAACCTCCAGCACATTCGATTCTGTAGTCGTGCCAGCAGGTTACCAGGCCACGCCCTTCTTCAGCTGGGGCGACGCCGTCTTGCCCGGCGCGTCGGACTGGCACAGCGATGCCAGCAACAGCTGGGAAGACCAGCAAATGCAAGCGGGCGACAACCACGACGGCATGCACTACTTCCCCTTTGCCGACCAGCCCAACGAACACGGCCTGCTGGTGGTCAATCACGAATACGTCAACCCGACGCTGCATCCTGAGGGCATGCAGTTCACCGGCGGGCCTGACAATCGCCGGGAGCGGCCCGCCGAACAGGTGCACAAGGAAATAGCGGCGCATGGCCTGAGCATTATCGAAATCCGGCGCAACGCCAACGGCCAATGGCAGCGGGTTGCAGACTCACCGTTCAACCGCCGTATTACGGCATCAACGCCCATGGCCGTCAGCGGGCCGCTGGCCGCTCACCCGGCGATGCGCACCGAAAGCGACCCTACCGGACTCGAGATTCTGGGCACCATCAACAACTGTTCGATGGGCGCGACACCCTGGCAAACCTATCTGGCCTGCGAAGAGAACTTCCACAACTACTTCGTCAACCGCGACGAAGCCGATTACGACGCACGCCCTACCCATAAGCGCTACGGAATCGGCCTGGGCGGCAGCAGCCGCTACTACGCCTGGGAGGCAATCGAGCCGCGCTTCAACGCAACGCCCGACGCCAGCCGTCCCTATCAGGGGCATGTCAACGAACCCAACCGCTTTGGCTGGGTCGTCGAAGTAGATCCATTCGACCCGGATCATACGCCGCGCAAACGCACGGCCATGGGCCGCCTTGGCCGCGAGTGCGCCACCTGCGTGATCGACAACAACGGCCACATGGCCGTGTACTCCGGCGATGACGCGCGCGGTGAATACGTGTACAAATTCGTCCCGCAACAGCCCTACAGGGCTGGTGACAGCGCCCACAACCGCGACCTGCTGGACGCTGGCACACTCTACGCAGCCCAGTTTGACGCCGATGGGCGTGGACGCTGGCTGCCGCTGCACTGGGGTGAACCCGGCCTCACGCCGGAAAACGGTTTCGCGGATCAACACGCAGTTTTGCTCAACGCCCGCGGCGCTGCTGATGCCGTTGGCGCGACCCCGATGGATCGCCCCGAATGGGTCGCGTCACACCCGACGACCCGCGAGATGTACGTCAGCCTGACCAACAACACCGAGCGCGGCAAGACAGACCCGACCGACGCAGCCAACCCCCGCGAGGAGAACGTCCACGGGCAGATTCTGCGCTGGCGCGAGGACGGCGCTGACCCATGGGCAACTGAATTCGAATGGGAGCTGTTCGTCCTGGCCGGCGAGCGCCAGAAAGCGGATGGCAGTGTTACGCCCAATCGCATCGGCAACATCAACGGCGACCTGTTTTCCTCACCGGATGGCATGGCCTTTGACCCGGACGGTCGCCTGTGGATCTTGACCGACGCCGACGAAGAAGCCCCCTACACCGCCGACATTGGCTGCAACCAGATGCTCTGCGCCGACCCAATCAGCCGTGAAATACGCCGTTTTCTGGTGGGCCCGCGTGGTGCCGAGATCACCGGCATCACCTGGACTCCGGACGCCCGCGCCATGTGGGTCAACGTCCAGCACCCAGGCATCAGCTACCCGGCCAGCGACGGCAAAACACGCCCGCGCTCGACAACAGTGCTGATCACCCGAGAAGACGGTGGCGTCATCGGCAGCTGAACAATCGGCCACCAAGCGAGTCACACAAGGAAGCGCTGATCCATTTCATCCGCCCTCTGCGCGCTTTCAGGCCTGAGGGCATGCGGAACCAATCAACGCTTTCTTCAACTACAAAAGGAAATGACACATGGACCTGATTCGCATCCTGATCGCGATTTTGCTGCCGCCCCTCGGCGTATTTCTGCAAGTCGGTTTTGGCGGCGCCTTCTGGCTGAATATCCTACTGACGCTGCTCGGCTACATTCCCGGCATCGTGCACGCCGTTTGGATCATCGCCAAGCGTTGACCTGCGTGCGGTTGAGCGCAGTGTCGCGGCTCGCGCAGCGCTCAACCAGTTGCCGATCGAGAAGTCGTACCCCTTCAGCGCCGGGTTGCATACCTTGCTGAAACGGCAGTAGTCCACCTCGGGGTGCCCTGCGGCCAGGTAGCCCAGATAATCCTGTGCCATCTCCTGATCAAACAGCGCAAACATGCTCTTGCTCATCTCCAGACCGTCCGACTCGGCAAAATCGACACCATTGTGGTAGTCGTACAGCACCACCAGCGCCCAGGCCGCAGCCAGGTGGTGACCACCCACCATGGCATGCAATTCGCCATTGAGCAGCGCCCGCGTGGCCCTTTCGGTCATGTTGATCGTCGATAGCAAAACGTCCTGCCCCGGCACCCGGCCGCTGGCGCGTACCCCATCGCTGGCGCCAAAGGCCATCAGATCGCTGCCGGTCCAGATCAGGCGGGTGTGTGGATAACGGTCAAGCAAAATAGGGGTTTGATAGCGGGCCAGCTCCTGCTGCCAATCGCCATATACGTTCTGCCGCAACCGCACACGGGGGAAACGGCTGACGGCATGCACCATTCCTCGTGTGCGCCGTTGCGAGCTGTCGGTCCCTCGGTCACCGGAGATCGCCACCAGCTCGAGTACGTCATCTTCTGTCCCTGGCCAGCGCGCTTGAGCCTCCTTGATCAGAGCACGCGCACTGAGGAACCCGGCCTCTTCAGCGTCAGGCACCAGGCTGCCAAGCCAGTACTGAAAGCGCTGACGCGGGTACCCCAGCAAGTCACGCTCTTTAGGTTGCACACCGTTGTAGGCGGTAAAAATGGGAATGCCCGCGCCCTCAGCCAGTTCCAGCTGGCCCGGCAACACCTGTTTATCAGCAGTAACCAGCAGGTAGTCAGGCCGTTGCTCGACTGGGCGCTCTGCCACGTCACGCAGCAGACTCAGTTGGGCCAGGTGATCACGTTCAGCGTGCAGCAGCTCCAGCTCAATGCCCAACGAGGCGGCGGCGTGCTGCAGCCCCTCATCGGCATCGCGCCAGAAAGGCTCGTCCAACTTGCCTGGGCTGACAAACACCACATGCATTGCCCAGGAGGGCTGGGCCAGGATCACGCCCAGCAAGAGGATCGCCGAGGTAAACAGGCAACGAGGGCGCCCGTGCGGGCACGCGACGAAATAGGACGGAAAAGAAAGGGTCATGCAGTATTAACACACAATTTGAACTGGCAGCCGGCGTGACACAGGTCACTCGACGAACTAGCCTAGGCGACCGCATAAGATACCAGAAGTGGCCACCCTCTGGGGAATCATCGGTTGATACCCTGGCGCTGCGGTGCCACGCCCCTAAGGAGCCTTGAATGATGAAAACCCTGCTCGCCGGCGGCTTGCTTTTGATCGGTGGTCTAGCCCAGGCCGCCAGCATCGACGTCTACCGTGACCCCAATTGCAGCTGCTGCCACGCCTGGATCGAACACCTGGAAGCAAACGGGTTTGAGGTCACGGACCACGTCACCCAACAGGTTGTGCCACTCAAGCAACAGCTGGGCATCACGCCAGATCTGCGCTCGTGCCACACTGCCGTGTATAAAGACATGTTTATTGAAGGACATGTGCCAGCCAGCGATATTCTGGCCCTGGATGCCGCAGAGAATGTGCGCGGCCTTGCGGTTCCCGGCATGCCGATAGGCTCACCCGGCATGGAAATGGGCGATCGGCGGGACAACTACGACGTGATTGCGGTAGGCAGCGACGGGCAGCGGCGGGTGTTCAACCGCCACTGACCCAAGTGATAGCTCAACGACCTTCGAACACTTCCTCGATGTGCGGGCCGAACCAGCTTTCGGCTCGCTCACGCGCCTGGATCTGCACATCGCGGTCAATATACATGGCGACCATGGCCAGCGCAGATGCAAACACCCCCAGGTCATCGGTAAACCCGACCAGCGGCGTGAAATCCGGAATCGCATCCAGAGGAGCAATAAAGTACGCCAGCACACTGACAATCACTGCCTTCGCCCACGTAGGAGTCTCGGGGCGCCGCGCCGCGTAATACAGGCAAAGGGCCTTCTCCACGACTTCACGGCCTGCCAGGCGGGCATGATTGGACAATTTTTGCCAGAACTCTCGATCAGTAAAAGTCGATTTCATGATGACTGACTCCCATTGGCTGCCAGTAACGGCTCAACCCTGATGGTAATCAGGTCGTCCGGTGGCTGCAACCGCCCGATTGGGTGCGGAGGGCCGGATGACCGTCTGGTCGCGACCCGCGCGCTTGGCGTCGTACATGCACTCATCTGCGTGTTTCAGCCAACCATCACGGTCAACATGGCCCCGTAACAGACTGCCGCCGATCGATACCGTAACAGCAGCCCCGTCCGGACGCTGAAGCTGTTTGCGCACTTGCCGCTGAACATGTTCGGCCATCGCCTCCAGGCTAACCACATCAGTCTTGGGCACCAATAACACGAACTCCTCCCCGCCCAGGCGAAACAGCCTGTCGGACGGACGGCAAACCTCGCGCACACAATCTACAAAATCGATCAGCACCTGATCGCCCGTGCCATGTCCGAAGCGGTCATTGATCTGTTTGAAGTGATCCAGATCGAGGACCAGCAGGCCAAAGTCAATGCCGTAGCGCTTGCTGTCGGCCATGGCAATATCCAGCTCGGCATCCATGGTACGCCGATTCCCGACACCGGTGAGCGGATCAATGGTCGCCTGACGGGCCAGCAGCCGGCGTTGAACCCTTGCCCGATGAGCAAACACGAACGCAAACAGGCCTGACAACAAGCAGGTGACGATAAAGGACGCCATCTGGTAGTGACTCTCGAATACCCGCTCAGGGTTCAGCCAGCCGTAAACACAAATTGCCACCAGCGTACTCATCGTCGCAATCAGGCTTTGCAACGGAGGCACAACAAAAAAGTTGAAGAGAATCAGGACATACATCCAGAACAGGCCGTTGGCACCCAGCTTCACGGAGACCAGAAAGGCACCAGCAGAATAGATCAGCGCGAGAAACTGCCCGGGCCGAATGGTATCCCCTGTGCGCCAGGCATACACCACGGCAAGCAAGGTGCTGACCACCAGAAAGGTATCGGTGGCCCCCACCAGCCAGCTGCCTTCGCCGAGCCGGAAAACCGCGTAGGGGGAGACGCCGACGACAGCCAGCAGGCCGACGAGCGTGATGATGGAGAGCTGAAAGTCGTCCTTCAGCCTGGACCAGAATGTCCGCATGCAGTGAACTCTGCAGTTGTTGTTTTTGTGGTTACAGCGATCATGTGGCAGGCCGCACAACACACTTCAGTCTGCCACTCAGTCGCAACGCGACCATAACCGCAGCCGCAGTCAAGCACAACCATTGATTGCCGCGCGCCATCACTTGGCGCAACGGCGCTTCAGGCTGCGGCGCTGGCCTGAATGCGTTGCACCATCGCGCGCAGGCCATTACCCCGCGTCACACTCAGGTGCTTAAGCAGATTGAGGCTCGAGAAATAGCCCTCGATATCAAAATCACGAATGTCCTCTGCCCGCTTGCCATTGTAGGCAGCCAGCACTACGGCCAGCAGCCCCTTCACAATGAATGCATCGCTGTCAGCATCAAAATATAGCCTGTCGCCCTCGCGGCGGCTTACCAGCCATACCTGACTCTGGCAACCGCGCACCAGGTTGTCCTCGGTGCGCTGATCGGCCTCAAGCTCGGGCAGCTCGCGCCCGAGGTCGATGATGTACTTGTAACGGTCTTCCCAACTATCAAAGAACGACAAGGTATCAACGATATCGTCGCTGGTGATGTCCGTGCCAAATCGGCTCATGTATCGCTGTCCTCAGAAAAACATACCGGTTTCAAGCTGCGCTTCTTCGCTCATCATGTCACGCTGCCAGGGCGGGTCAAATACCAGATCGACCTTCACCTCGTCCACGTTGGGCACCAGCTTGACGCGGTATTCCACGTCGCCTACCAGCACCGGCCCCATACCACAGCCAGGTGCGGTCAGGGTCATTTCGATGGTCACCCTGTGCGCCTGCTGATCCACCGCCACCCGGTAAATAAGCCCCAGATTAACCAGATCAACCGGAATCTCCGGGTCGTAGACGGTTTTCAACGCCTCCCAGACCTGCTCCTCGCAGATCTGATCATCGGCAGGCTCGGGGAAAGACAGCAGCTCCGGCTCAAGGCCCAGCGCTTCTGCATCCGTACCATCAACCCGTACCATCTGCCCGTTGTAGGTAACCGTATAGTTGCCACCCAGCGCCTGGGTAATGGTGACAAAGGTATCCTTGGGGATGGTCAGGGGGGTTCCGTCGGGAACTCGGCGGGCCGGACAGTCAGCCCGTGCCACCACCATGCGACGTTCCATCAGATTTCCTCACAGCAAGACAAAAGGGTGCGACGCAAACCGCCGCACCTTGAACAGCAACGGATCAATCGACGCTGAAGCTTTCGCCGCAGCCGCATTCGTCCTTCACGTTGGGATTGACGAACTTGATCTGCTGGTTGATACCCTCGCGCACCAGATCAATTTCCGTTCCGGACAGCACCTGCAGGCTCTCACCATCGACCAGCAGCTCTACCTGCTCGTCAAGCTGGTAATGCAGGTCACTGGCACCGGCCTGCTCAACCAGGTCAATGACATACTTGAAGCCGGTGCAGCCGCTTTTTTTCACACTCAGGCGCACTGCCTTGCCCTGCTGGCCGCCTAACTGGCGACGGAAATGCGCCAGCGCGGCCGGCGTCACGGTCACTGCCTGTTGTTTGGGGTCGAAAGACTCTACGCTCATCTGCTGACTCCTATAAAAACAGCCGTACTTTTTCCAGTGCGGCAAACAACCGGTCGATGTCTGCCCGGGTGTTGTAAAAGGCCAGACTCGCACGCACCGTACCCGGTATGCCGTACTGCTCCATGATCGGCTGCGCACAGTGATTGCCGGTACGTACTGCCACCCCCTGCTGATCAAGCAGCATGCCCACATCGTTGGGGTGCGCACCTTCGAGCAGGAAGCTCATGACGCTGGTCTTGTTTGCCGAGGTACCAATCAGCCGCACACCGGGTGTTGCCCTGGCACGCTCTTCGGCATAGGCCAGCAGCGCCTTCTCGTGAGCAGCGGCACCGGCTCGGTCGAGCTGGTTGAGATAATCAATGGCGGCACCAAAGGCGATCACACCGGCGATATCCGGGGTGCCCGCCTCAAACTTGTAAGGCAGCTGGTTGTAGGTGGTACCGGCAAAGCTGACCGATTCGATCATTTCACCCCCGCCCTGGTAGGGCGGCATGGCTTCGAGCAACGCGACTTTGCCATACAGCGCACCCAGGCCGGTCGGGCCAAACAGCTTGTGCGCGGAAAAAACATAAAAATCACAGTCAAGCGCCTGCATATCGACCGGCCAGTGGCTGACCGCCTGGGCACCGTCAATCAAGGTCAGCGCACCCGCGCCGTGCGCCAGGCGAATAACCTGCTCCACCGGGTTTACCGTTCCGAGTGCGTTGGAGACGTGACCGCAGGCCACCATCTTGACGCGCTCATCCAGCATGCCCTGCAGTGCGGCAAGATCCAGCACACCATCAGCATCGACCGGAATCGCTTCAACCGTGGCGCCCTTCTCCGCCGCCACCATTTGCCACGGCACAATATTGGAGTGATGCTCCATCGCCGAGACCAGCACCCGGTCACCGGCCTTCAGGTTCGCGCGCCCCCAGCTGGCCGCCACCAGGTTAATCCCCTCGGTGGTGCCACGAGTCCAGATGACCTGACGAGCCTCCGGCGCGCTGATGAACTCGGCGACCTTGATCCGCGCCGCTTCAAACTTCTGCGTTGCACGGTCAGCCAGCGCGTGAGCGCCGCGGTGAACGTTGCTGTTGTCATGCTCGTAGTAATCCACCAGCGCCTGAATCACCGCGCGCGGTTTCTGCGTGGTCGCGGCGTTGTCCAGGTAAACCAGCGGATGGCCGTTGACCTCCTGATTCAGAATCGGGAAGTCGGCACGCACACGCTCGGCGTCAAAGGACTGCGGCTTGACCTGCTCATTCATAACCGATCTGCCCTACCGTCTCGCTGGCCTGCCCAAACAGCGACACCAGGCGCGGCCGCAGATAGTCCTGCACCGCCTGCTCCGGCACCTGGTTGAGCAACTCGTTGATAAAGCCAAAGCTCAGCATGGTGATGGCGTCAGCCTTGGAAACACCGCGGCTCTGCAGGTAGTACATCGAGGTCTCGTCCAGCTGGCTGATGGTCGCACCATGAGCGCAGCGTACATCGTCCGCATAGATCTCCAGCTCGGGCTTGGTATTGATCTCGGCGGTGCGAGAGGTCAGCAGGTTCTTGTTGCTGAGTTCGGCAAGGGTTTTCTGCGCCTGCGGGTGGATATGAATACGGCCATTGAATACCGCCTTGGCAGAGTCACCGATGATGCCGCGGAACACCTCATTGCTGGTGCAGTGGGGCACGCAGTGCTCGACGTTGGTGTGGTAATCGATTACCTGACGGTTGCGCGGCAGATAAATGCCGTTAAGGTCCAGATGAGCGCCCTCACCCAGCATGTTGACCTGGTAGTCGATGCGCTTGAGACGACTACCCTGAGCCAGGGTAAAGCCATGGAAACGCGCATCACGCTGCAGGTTTACGTGCACGCCACCAACGTGCAACAGGTCTTCCTGTTCCAGGTTGATGCGATAGTGCTGCACCTGGGCGTTGTTGCCGACCACGACCTCGGTCAGGCTGTTGACGAAGCCGTTCTGCGCATGCACATCAGAGGCGTAATGCTCGATCAGCTCCGCCTCGGCGTTGTCTTCCAGCACGACCAGCAGGCGCTGACTGGCAGCCACCGGGGTGCGCTGTGGCGTGCTGATATTGACCACGTAGATCGGCTTTTCCAAGCGCTGACCACGCGGCACATGCACCAGCACACCGTCGGCAGCCCAGGCATTGCTCAGGGCGGCAAACAAGTGGCGCTCACTGTCGACGACACGGCCCAGGTGCTGACTGATCAGCGTGCGCTGCTCGTCATCGGCCTCGCCAAACCGCACGACGCCAGCCGGCAACGCGCTGGAGTGCTCACTGCTGAAGCGACCGTTGATAAACACCAGACGGGTAGCATCGAGCTGCAGCTGTTCAACCTCATCCAGCGCATGGCTGTCAGCCGCAGCGCCCCAGCCCAACTGCTGATATTGCTGCAGCGGAGCCAGCGACAGGTACTTCCAGTTCTCGGTCTTGCGCGTTGGCCAGCTTGCCTTCGCCCAAGTGCTGGCGCCCTGCTCGCGCAGGCTATTCAGCCACTCGGGAGACTGCTGCTGTTCTGCCAGCTGCAAGGCCGTCTGTTGAAAATCGCTCATCGGATCAGACTACCTCGCTTTCCAGCCAGCCGTAGCCCTTGGCTTCCAGCTCCAGAGCCAGGCTCTTGTCCCCGGATTTGACGATGCGGCCGCCCGCCAGCACATGCACGTAATCGGGCACGATGTAGTCCAGCAGACGTTGATAGTGGGTGACCACCAGGAAGCTGCGCTTGCCGTCGCGCATGGCATTGACGCCATCGGCAACCACCTGCAGGGCATCGATATCCAGGCCGGAGTCGGTCTCATCGAGAATGCACAGTTCGGGCTCAAGCAGCATCATCTGCATGATCTCGTTGCGCTTTTTCTCGCCGCCGGAAAAGCCCTCGTTGACACCGCGCTTGAGGAAGCTGGCATCTAGGTTGACGCGTTTGCAGGTTTCACGAGCCAGCTTGAGGAAGTCGACCGAGGACATCTCCTCCAGCCCCTGATGCTTGCGCTTGGCATCGACTGCTGCCTTGAGAAATTCCATGTTGCTGACACCGGGAATTTCCACCGGATACTGGAATGCCAGAAACAGGCCTTCGCGCGCACGTTCTTCGGTTTCCATTTCCAGCAGGTCCTGGCCCTTGAAGGTCACCGAGCCGGCGGTAGCTTCGTAGCCAGGGCGACCGGACAGCACATTGCCCATGGTGCTTTTGCCCGAGCCGTTGGGCCCCATGATGGCGTGCACTTCGCCTGGCTTGACCTCGATGGACAGCCCTTTAAGGATATCCTTCTCTTCAACTTTCGCGTACAAGTCTTTGATATTTAGCATCATTTATGCCTAATAAATTACTTTAACCATTGCCGGGCGGCGTCACTGCGCTCAGCCCACGGATCCTTCGAGGCTCACCTCAAGCAGCTTGCCGGCTTCAACCGCAAACTCCATCGGCAGCTCCTTGAACACCTCACGACAGAAGCCATTGACGATCATCGAGACGGCCTTCTCGGCATCCAGCCCCCGCTGCTGGCAGAGGAACATCTGGTCATCACTGACCTTGGAGGTGGTGGCTTCGTGCTCCACGACGGCGCTGGGGTTTTTGCTTTCGATATAAGGGAAGGTGTGCGCCCCGCAACGGTCACCGATCAGCAGCGAGTCGCACTGGGTGTAGTTGCGTGCGCCATCGGCACCCGGGTTGATCCGCACCAGGCCACGGTAGGCACTGTCGCTGCGGCCAGCCGAAATACCCTTGGCCACGATGGTCGAACGTGTGTTCTTGCCCAGGTGGATCATCTTGGTGCCGGTGTCGGCCTGCTGGAAGTTGTTAGTCAGGGCTACCGAGTAGAACTCACCGACACTGTTATCGCCCTTGAGCACGCAGCTGGGGTACTTCCAGGTCACCGCAGAACCGGTCTCGACCTGCGTCCACGAAATCTTCGCGTTGGTGTGCGCGATACCGCGCTTGGTCACGAAGTTGTAGATACCGCCCTTGCCATTGGCATCACCCGGATACCAGTTTTGCACCGTCGAGTACTTGATCTGCGCATCGTCCAGAGCGACCAGCTCAACAACCGCAGCGTGCAGCTGGTTCTCGTCACGCATCGGCGCTGTGCAGCCTTCAAGGTAGCTGACATGAGAACCCTCGTCGGCGACGATCAGCGTGCGCTCAAACTGCCCGGTGTTCATTTCATTGATACGGAAATAGGTAGACAGCTCCATCGGGCAGCGTACGCCCTTGGGGATATAGACAAAGGAGCCATCGGAGAACACGGCAGAGTTAAGCGCGGCGTAGTAGTTGTCCTTCTGCGGCACGACACTACCAAGATACTTCTGCACCAGCTCGGGATACTTGTGTACGGCCTCGCTGATCGGGCAGAAGATCACGCCTGCCTCATACAACTTCTCGCGGAAGGTGGTGACAACCGACACCGAGTCAAACACCGCGTCAACCGCCACCCCGGCGAGCATTTCCTGCTCGTGCAGCGGGATACCCAGCTTTTCATAGGTTGCCAGCAGCTCGGGGTCAACCTCGTCGAGGCTCTTGGGCTTGCTGTCCATGCTCTTGGGCGCGGAGTAATAGGATACCGCCTGGAAGTCGATTTCCGGGTAATGCACGTGGGCCCAGGTGGGCTCTTCCATTTCCTGCCAGGCACGGAAGGCCTTGAGACGCCATTCCAGCAGCCACTCGGGCTCTTCCTTCTTGGCAGAAATGAAACGGATCACGTCCTCATTCAGCCCTGGAGGCAGGGTCTCGGACTCGATGGCAGAGTGGAAACCTGCCGCATAGTCCTTTCTGATAAGGCTTTCGACTTCTTCAGTCACGGTATCACCTCAGATTCTGCAATCACGATCATGCGATCGCCAAAGCTTGATTCAGGCCTGTGCCGGCACGGGCCGACACATGAAAATGGAGAGCTCTGCGGCTCTTTCAGATAATGCGTTCCAGTTCGCTCACAGTGTGACGTGCCCTGGAAATGCAATGATCCTGACGCGAACTGACGCGACGGATGTCTTCACGCGATACCAGCTCCGCCAGCGTAATGTCGTTGAGGAACTGTCGCAGCCGCGCACTCAGGTCAGACCACAGGTGGTGAGTCAAACAGACCTCTCCATCCTGACAGTCGCCCTTGCCAAGGCAACGCGTCGCGTCCATCGAGTCGTTCACCGCCTCAACAATCTGCGCCACGCTGATCGCAGCGGCGCCGCCAGCCAGGCGGTAACCACCACCGGGACCGCGCACACTCTCGACCAGCTTGCCGCGCCGCAGCTTGGCAAACAGCTGTTCCAGATAGGAGATGGAGACACCCTGGCGCATCGAAATATCGGCCAGCGTGATGGGGCCCTGGTCTTCATGCAACGCCAGATCCAGCATGGCTGTAACGGCGTAACGACCCTTGGTAGTCAGTCGCATAGACGCTCTCAAGCGGTTGATTTCACCGCGACACTATGCAATATCCAAGCAATTCAGTCAAGTATTACGCCACCCTTGGCCGGCGCATTATAGAGGCTGCAGCGCCCCTTCGGAAGGCGAACGGCCTCACCCGCGAGACACTTACACAGATACACAACAAATGTCGCCAAATTGCGTGAGTTCGCGCTGGCAGCGATGTTATGGTTTGGCGATTAAAGAAGCGCTGATTAAGTAACACCCGTCAATAACAAGGAGCCATGTGCAATGAGCCACCACCAGCAGTTCTATATCAACGGCCAATGGGTTGCCCCCAAGGGGGATCAGCAACTGGACGTTATCAATCCCGCGACCGAAGAAGCCGTTGCCACTATCGCGCTGGGCACCAAGGAAGACGTTGACGCCGCGGTCGCCGCCGCCCGCGCCGCCTTCCCAAGCTACGCCGAAACCAGCCGCGAAGAACGCATTGCCCTGCTCGAGCGTGTGATCGAGGTTTTCAAAAAGCGCATGGGCGACGTCGCCGAGGCCATCTCCCTGGAAATGGGCGCGCCGACCAAGCTGGCGCAAGCCGCCCAGGCCCCCTCCGGTCTGTCGCACTTCATGACCGCTCTGGAAGCACTCAAGCATTTCGAATTTGAAGAAGAAATCGGCACCACCCTGGTAGTCAAGGAGCCGATTGGCGTCTGCGGCCTGATCACGCCTTGGAACTGGCCGATGAACCAGCTCACCTGCAAGATCGCGCCGGCACTGGCAACCGGCTGCACCATGGTGCTCAAGCCGTCTGAAGTCGCGCCGCTGTCAGCCCTGATTCTTGCCGAGATTCTCGACGAAGCCGGCGTTCCGGCCGGCGTATTCAACCTGGTCAATGGCGATGGTCCCACTGTCGGCGCAGCCATGTCCGGCCACCCGGATATCGACATGATGTCCTTTACCGGCTCCACCGCGGCTGGCCGCCAGGTCATGACCAATGGTGCACAAACCATCAAGCGCGTTGCCCTGGAGCTGGGCGGCAAGTCGGCCAACATCCTGCTTGACGACGTCAACTTCGAGAAAATGGTCGCCCACGGCGTCATGTCCTGCATGAACAACAGCGGCCAGTCCTGCAATGCGCCTACCCGCATGCTGGTTCCCAACAGCCGTATGGATGAAGTTGCCGCCATCGCGCAAGCGGCCGCAGCCAAGGTCAAGGCAGGCGATCCGAAGGCCCCCGATACCGTCATGGGTCCGGTGGTTTCCAAAGCCCAGTGGAGCAAGATTCAGGACCTGATCAGCGCCGGTGTTGAAGAAGGCGCTAAAGTCGCCGCCGGCGGCCCTGGTCGTCCGGAAGGTCTGGACAAGGGCTACTACGTCAAACCGACCGTGTTCACCCACGTCACCAACGACATGACCATCGCCCGCGAAGAGATCTTCGGACCGGTCCTGTCGATCATTGGTTATGAAGATGAAGACGACGCCGTGCGCATCGCCAACGATACCCGTTACGGTCTGTCTGGCTACGTCTCCTCGGGTGATCTGGATCGTGCACGCAATGTTGCTCGCCGCATCCGTACCGGCATGGTTCACCTCAACGGTGCGCCGCTGGATCCGAAAGCCCCCTTTGGTGGTTACAAGGAATCCGGTGTTGGTCGCGAGTGGGGCCACTACGGCTTTGATGACTTCCTGGAAGTGAAGTCCATCTACGGCTACGCCGCCAAGGCCTGAGCCTGACTGTGCCCGGCCGCCGCGGCCGGGCACATCCCCTTTCTCCCCGCCCTCGTATTAAAGCAATTTGCTCAAGACCAGCGTGGCCGCCGTCACGATCAGCGTCACGGCAATCAACACCAGCAAACCATCCCGCGCCACCAGCGCCAGGCCCATGATGGCCAGCGCCAAACCAACAATCGACGATGAGAACGGCACCAGCTCCAGCAGCGGCAAAGCGGCGGCGACCGCCACACAGAGTCCGGCGATCAGAAAGGTCGAGGTGCGATGCAGCATGAAGTCCAGACGCGGCTTGATCAGGCGATCAATTCTTCGCGCGACCGGTGTCACCCAGGCAATTGCCTTGCGCAGACGGGCCTGAGGTACCGCCCGATCCAGAATGAATGCAGGCAGCCAGAAGTTGCTGCGCCCGCATAACATCTGCAGCGCAATCAGCATGACAAAGATACCGGCGAAGATCGCCATGCCCGGGATACCGCTCAGTGGCGAAAACAGCACCACCCCCATGATCAGCAGCAATGGTCCAAACGAGCGACGGCCGATGGAGTCGACCACCGCCCGCATCGAGACCTGCTCCTGCTCGGCGGCGAGCCCGTCTACATGCTTGAGTAACTGCTCCAGATTCTGCGGTGATTCATCCACCTCACACACTCCTTCTGCGGGCGATCTACGCTCAAGCTGACCAGATAGCGCGCTTATTGGTTCCTACAGAATGCAAAAAGGCCCCTGCCCTTGCGGGCAGAGGCCTGATTGGTCGGCAAGGGATCAACCCAGCGACTTGACCGCTTCGATCATCTGAACCATGACTTTCTGGGCATCGCCGTACACCATGGAGGTGTTGTCGAGGAAGAACAGCTCGTTCTCGACACCGGAGTACCCCTTACCCTGACCACGCTTGACCACATAGGCCTGACGCGCCTGGTCCACGTTGAGAATCGGCATGCCGTAGATCGGGCTGGACTTGCGCGTGCGCGCAGCGGGGTTAACCACGTCGTTGGCACCCAGCACGATGGCGACGTCAGCCTGGGCGAAGTCCTCGTTGATATCTTCCAGGTCGAAGATGATGTCGTAGGGCACGCCCGCCTCGGCCAGCAGCACGTTCATGTGGCCCGGCATACGGCCGGCAACCGGGTGAATCGCAAAGCTCACCTCAACGCCCTGCTTCTGCAGCAGCTTCACGAATTCGTACAGCTTATGCTGCGCCTGAGCCACCGCCAGGCCGTAACCCGGCACGATGATGACCTTGTTGGCGTAATACATCGCGATAGCGGCATCGGACGCATCGGCGGACTTCATGGTGCCCTGAATCTCGCCGTCGGCACCGTCATCCTCGCCACCAAAGTCGCTGAAGATGATATTGCTGACCTGACGGTTCATCGCCTTGGCCATCATCAGCGTCAGCAGCGTACCGGCGGAGCCCACAACGGTACCGGCAATGATCATCGCCGGGTTCTGCAGCACGAAGCCCTCAAAGGCGACAGCCAGACCGGTAAAGGCGTTGTACAGCGAGATGACTACCGGCATGTCCGCGCCACCAATCGGCGTGGTGAGCAGCACGCCCAGCGCCAGAGCAACGGCAAAGAACAGCATGATCAGCAGCACCGGCGTGTCAGCCGCACCGGCAATGGCCATGACGCTGATGATCGCACCAATGAACAAGGCACCACCCAGCAAGCAGGCGTTGACGTACTGATGCTTGGCCAGACGCCAGGTCTTGTTCATCCGGCCATCGAGCTTGGCCCAGGCAATCAGCGAGCCCGACAGTGCAACGGCACCGATCAGACCACCAAGGATGGCCAGCACGGTCACCACAACACCGTGAGCCAGAGCGTTGCCTGACAGCAGTTCGGTGGCGGCAATCGCCGCGGCCGCGCCGCCGCCCATACCGTTATACAGCGCAACCATCTGCGGCATGTTGGTCATGGCAACGCGCTTGCCACTGAACCAGGCCCAGCCGGTACCCAGCCCCAGAGCCAGAATCAGCAGAAACAGGTTGGTGCCCAGGTGCGCTTCGGCGCGCGGACTGACATCAAAGCCATAAAGGAAGGCCGCAACCACCGCCACCAGCATACCGCCGCCGGCAACAACGATGCCCGAACGCGCAGTGACCGGGCTGGCCATGCGCTTGAGACCATAAAGAAACAGAAACGCTGCGACAAAGTAGGCCGCGTCAATCAGAAAAGCACTGAACATGGTCTACTTACTCCTTGTCTGCGCCGGGCGCTTTGTTAGTCGGCTTGAACATTTCCAGCATGCGCTCGGTGACCACGTAACCACCCGCCGCGTTGCCCGCGCCCAGCAGTACGCCGACAAAACCGATGACCTGTTCCAGCGTGGAGCCCGCATTCAGCAGGGCCCACATTGCCCCCACCACCACGATACCGTGGATGAAGTTGGAGCCCGACATCAGCGGGGTGTGCAGAATGGCCGGTACGCGGCCGATGATTTCATAGCCGGCAAAGGCTGCCAGCAGGAAGATATACAGGGCTACAAAGCCTGTGATAGTGACGCTCATATCCATTTTTTAAATCCTCAAGCCTGCTCTTCAACAGCAGCGCGCGCTGCATCGTTGCGGATCTCGCCATCGTGGGTCAGCACCGAACGGGCCAATACTTCATCCTCCCAGTCCAGAGACAGCTCACCGTCCTGCACCATCAGGCCGACCAGAGCCAGCAGGTTGCGGGCGTACAGCTCAGATGCGTGCTCGGCCAGATGGCTGGCGATATTCAACGGCGCGACAATGGTCGCCGGGCCGACTTCCACGGTGTCGCCGGGCTGGGTCAGCGGCGTGTTGCCACCGCCTTCAGCGGCCAAGTCAATGATCACGGAGCCACTCTTCATACCCATGATCTGCTCTTCGGTGAGAATCTTGGGGCTTGGCTTGCCAGGAATAGAGGCGGTGGTGATGATCGCATCCGCTTGCTGCACGTGGCGCGTCAGCACCTCTTGCACCTGCTTCTGCTCGTCTTCGGTCAGCTCACGGGCGTAACCGCCCTCACCCACTGCGGAAACACCGGTATCGACGAACTTGCCACCTACCGACTGAACCTGTTCGCGCACTTCCGGGCGTACGTCGTAGCCTTCGATCATGGCCCCCAGGCGCTTACCGGTCGCTAGCGCTTGCAGCCCGGCAACCCCGGCGCCCATGACCAGAATTTTGGCCGGGCGCAGCGAGCCGACGGCGGTGGTCATCATCGGCAGAATGCGATTCAGGTGGGTGGCAGCCAGCAGCGCGGCGTAGTAGCCGGCCAGTGCCGCCTGGGAAGACAGCGCGTCCATTGCCTGGGCACGCGTGATACGCGGGATCAGCTCCATGGCAAAACAGGTGATACGGCGATCGCGCAGCGCCTTGACCACCTCTGGCTCGCGCTGTGCGTAGATAAAGCTGCACAGAATGGAGCCTTCGGGCATCAGCTGAATGTCAGCGAGGCTTGGCGGCTGGACGCGGAAAAACAGGCGGGTCTCGGCCGGCGCAGCGCCGATGGTGGCACCGGCAGCGGTGTAGTCGGCGTCCGGAATACGGGCCGCCTCACCGGCGCCCGGTTCCAGGTGCGGTTCAATGCCGAGCTTTTGCAGCTTGGCAACAACCGCCGGCACCAGGGCCACGCGATTCTCGTGGCGCCGGGTTTCTTTTGCGATGTGTAGTTGTATTGGCATGGTAGCTCCTCACAAGAGATTGCGCGCAAGGATACACCAGTAGCGACGACTCGTCGCCTCAGACCGAGACAATTCAGCAGTTTGTTCGCAACGTATTAGCGGCGTCAAACTCGCGCTGACACTCGCGCATCAGCGCCTCATTATCGTGCTGCCAGGGGTGAAAGTCCTCCCGATAGAAATCACGATAGGCACCCCAGAGGCTGGAAAAGAATCCTCCGCGCCCCCACAGCCAACGCATCCCTCGCCACCAAAGGCGCAGGTCCCACTGATGTCCGTCGCGCTTGAGCATGTGCCAGACACCACGAGTAACATCGCGCAGGAAGAACCAGGTCGAGAACCGCATGGCCTCGCGCAACAACTTGCGATCACCGCACACCTGCATGTACAGATCGAAGGCGACCGCCTTGTGCTCTGTTTCTTCCAGCGCGTGCCAGCGCCAGATGCGCCGCATCGCCTCATCAGAGCCCTTGAACCAGCGCAGTTCGCGCAGCACCGCATCAGCCATGATGGCGGTGAAGTGCTCCATGGCCACTGTGCCGGCCAAACGGCGCTCAGGAGAAAGATGTTTGTTTGCGTAGGCGATGCGGCGACGCACCGGCTGGGTCAGCGCCTCGACGTCATAGCCGAGCGCCTGCAAGCGGTTGTTATATTCGATGTGCTCACGGCTATGATGCCCTTCCTGGCCGATAAAGCCACGAATCAGAGCCTGCTGCTGCGGATCGGTCACCTGATCACGAAAATGCCTGACTGAGTCGATAAAAAAACGCTCGCCATCGGGGAACAGCAACGACATGGCGTTGAAGAAGTGGGTTTTGAAAGGGTCGCCAGCAAGCCAGTGTCGCGGCAGCGGGTCCGGCAGGCCGAAGTCAATGCGGCGGGGTTTGATAGTCAGGTTTTCAGGCGTTACCACAGTCATGACTCACCTCACGTATTGTGCATTTTTATTATCGTCGTTACGTCGAGCACTCCTCCCATCCTCTGCCCTTTCGACACTTTTGACAATAGACATTATCAGATCATCGACTGGCGCCCCGACGCAGGGCCGCTACAGTGACAGTAACAATCTATTTCAAAAGTATTAAAACCTTGGGGGACAACCATGAATGCGATCATTGACGCGCTGAACACGATTTTCTGGGGTTATGTCCTGATCTACGGGCTACTGGCGGTCGGGATCTTCTTTACTATCCGTCTTGGCGCCCTGCAGTTTCTTCACTTTGGCGAGATGATTCGCTCGGTGCTGGGCGCACGGCAGAGTGACAAGTCCGGCATCTCTCCCTTCCAGGCCCTGTGCACCAGCCTCGCCTCGCGAGTCGGCACCGGGAACCTGGCCGGCGTAGCCGTCGCGCTATATCTGGGCGGCGCTGGAGCCATCTTCTGGATGTGGATGGTGGCGCTGGTCGGCATGGCGACCGCGTATGCTGAAAGCACCCTGGCCCAGCTGTACAAGGTGCGCGATGGTGAGGGGCAGTACCGCGGCGGACCGGCCTTCTACCTCTCCAAGGGCCTCAAGGCGCCGTGGGCTGGCAGCATTTTCTCGGTCTGCCTGATCATTTCCTTCGGCCTGGTATTCAATGCCGTTCAAGCCAACTCGATTGCCGACGCGATGGAAGGCGCCTTCGGCTTCAATAAACTGGTCGTCGGCATCGCCATCGCACTGGTGGCCGCGGTGGTGATCTTCGGTGGTCTGCGCTCCATCGCGCGCTTCGCTGAATTCGTCGTCCCCTTTATGGCTGCGGCCTATGTGCTGATGGCTCTGGTGGTGCTCGCGATGCACTATGACGAGGTGCCCGGCGTGCTGGCGACCATTGTCAGAAGTGCCTTCGGTCTCGAAGAAGCCGCAGGTGGCGTGGCAGGCTCGGTCACCGCTGCCATGTTAAACGGCATCAAACGCGGCCTGTTCTCCAACGAGGCCGGCATGGGCTCAGCGCCCAACGTCGCGGCAACGGCCACTCCCAACCCTCACCATCCCTCCTCGCAAGGGTTTGTGCAGGCAACTGGCGTATTTATCGACACCCTGGTGATCTGTACCGCGACCGCGGTGATGATTCTGCTCTCGGGCGTACTGGAACCAGGCAACGGCGTCACCGGTACCCAGCTGACCCAGGCTGCGATGGAAGCCCACATTGGGGATGCAGGCCGCTATTTCATTGCCTTTGCAATCCTCTTCTTCGCCTTTACCTCCATCGTCGCCAACTACTCCTATGCAGAGAACGCGATGATCTTCCTGGGGCTTGGCGGCAAGATGGGGATGCTGAGCCTGCGCTGTGCGGCGCTGGCTATGGTGGTTTGGGGGGCATATCAGGCGGTCGGTACGGTATTCAATGCAGCAGACGCGTCCATGGGGCTCATGGCAACCATCAACCTGATCGGCATACTGCTGCTATCCGGCACGGTGGCCAAGCTGACCAAGGACTATCTGGCCCAGCGCAAAACCGGCGTCGAGCCGGTATTTCGGGCTGACGAGTACCCCGAGCTGAAGGACAAGATCAATTCCGACATCTGGTATTGATTGGCTTGCCAGCCGTTTTAGCCCGCTGCGTTGCAGCGGGCTATCCCTTGATTTCCTGCAACGAATTACCGCCGTCCACCACCAGCATCTGACCTGTCATGTAGCTGCAGCCTTCGCTGGCCAGGAACAACGCCACGCGGGCCACCTCATCCGGCCGCCCCGGGCGCCCAACCGGCGTATGCCTGCCCGCTTCCAGCTCGGCAGGCAGGCTTGACGGCGTGTGAATCCAGCCCGGTGCAATGGCATTGACGGTAATCCCCTGCCCGGCCACCTCGTGCGCAATGGAGCGGGTTAGCCCCACCATCGCGGACTTGGCCGCGCTGTAACCTGCGGTACCAGGAAAGGTCACCAGCGGACCGGTGACCGACGCGATATTGATGACACGCCCGAACCCAGCTGCCAGCATGTGCTCCAGCACTGGCTGACTGACGTGCACACAGGTATTGAGATTCAGGTCAATCTCACGTTGCCAGTGTTCAAAGGCCATACAGTGAAACAGATCACCAATCGGTTGTTCGATACCGGACTGCGACATCCCGGCGTTGTTCACCAGAATGTCGATCCGTCCAAACTGCTTCATGACCTGCTGGACCAGCTCTGCAGCCTGCTCCGGGTGCGTCAGGTCGGCTACCGCAGCCAGACTGCGGCTGCGCTCCGGGTCGAGCTCATTCTGCCGCTGGAAGATCCGGTTGGTCGTGGACGTGAGAACCACCGACGCACCGGCCGCGTAAAAAATCCGCGCGATGGCAAAACCGATACCATCGGCGCTGCCCGCCCCCGTAATCAGAGCGACGCGGCCATGCAGGTTGGTCATGCTGTGCGGCATTATTCCGCCAACCGCCAGGTGGTACCGCCCTTGCCATCCTCCAGCACGATTCCCATGGCGGTGAGTTGATCACGAATGCGATCAGACTCTCCCCAGTTCTTGTCGGCACGCGCCTGAAGGCGTGCTGCGATCAGCGCTTCGACCTCGGCGGCGTCAACCTTACCGGCAGCACCGGCCTGCAGGAAGGCGTCAGCATCCAGCTGCAGCACACCCAGCACTTCAGCCAACTGACGCAGACGCGCCGCCAGCCCGGCGGCTGCGGCTACATCAGATTCTTTCAGGCGATTGACCTCGCGCACCATTTCGAACAACACGGCGCAGGCCTCAGGGGTATTGAAATCATCGTCCATCGCCGCCGCAAAGCGCTCGGCAAAGGCGTCGCCACCGGCAGGAGCGGCTTCGGGCAGACCTTTCAGAGCGTTATAGAAACGCTCCAGCGCACCCTTGGCTTCCTTGAGGTTGTCTTCGGAATAGTTGATGGCGCTGCGGTAGTGGCTGGAGACCAGCAGATAGCGCACCACTTCAGGATGGTACTTTTCCAGCACCTCGCGAATGGTGAAAAAGTTGCCCAGACTCTTGGACATCTTCTCGCCGTCCACACGCACGGCGCCCGCGTGCATCCAGGCTGCTGCGTACTGCTCGCCCGTTGCCGCTTCGCTTTGGGCAATCTCGTTTTCGTGGTGCGGGAACACCAGATCCGGGCCACCGCCGTGGATATCAAAAGTATTGCCCAGGCAGCAGGTCGACATCACCGAGCATTCGATGTGCCAGCCAGGGCGGCCTTCACCCCAGGGAGAAGTCCAGCTCGGCTCACCCGGCTTGGCGGCCTTCCACAGGACGAAATCAAGCGGGTCCTGCTTGGCTTCGTCCACCTCGATGCGCGCGCCGATCTTCAGGTCTTCGATCTTACGACGCGACAACTTGCCGTAGCCTTCGAACTTGCCGACGCGGTAATAAACGTCGCCGTTACCCGGCGCGTAGGCATAGCCCTTGTCGATCAGCGTCTGAATCATGGCAAACATGCCATCGATATGTTGACTGGCACGTGGCTCCTGATCCGGACGCAGCACATTCAGCCGAGCCTCGTCTTCGTGCATGGCCGCGATCATGCGCTCGGTCAGTTGCTCGAAGGTTTCACCATTCTCGTTGGCGCGCTTGATGATCTTGTCGTCGATGTCGGTGATGTTGCGCACGTAAGTCAGGTCATAGCCGCGGTGGCGGAACCAGCGCGCCACCACGTCGAACGCAACCATCACCCGTGCATGGCCGATGTGGCAGAAGTCGTAGACCGTCATGCCGCAGACGTACATGCGCACCTGGTTGCCAACCAGCGGCTTGAAGGCGTCCTTGGTCTTGGTCAGGGTGTTGTAAAGTGCGAGCGCCATCAGCCCCCCCAGGAGTCGCGCAGAGTGACGGTGCGGTTAAAGACCATTGCACCAGCCTTTGAATCGCGTGAATCAACGCAGAAGTAGCCTTCACGCTCAAACTGGAAGCGATCGTCCAGCGTGGCATCAGCCAGCGACGGCTCGGCACGGCACCCAGTCAGCACCTGCAGGGAATCCGGATTGATATTGTCGAGGAAGGTGGTGCCCTCTTCGCCCTTGTCCGGGTTCGCCGCGTTGAACAGGCGATCATACAGGCGTACTTCACATTCGATGCTGCTGCTCGCCGGTACCCAGTGGATAACGCCCTTGACCTTGCGGCCTTCCGGGTTCTTGCCCAGCGTGTCCGGGTCGTAGCTGCACAGCAGCTCGACAATGTTGCCGTCGGCGTCGGTAATGGCCTCATCTGCACGGATCACGTAACTGCCGCGCAGGCGCACTTCGCCACCCGGCACCAGACGCTTGTAGCCCTTCGGCGGATCGACCATGTAGTCCTCACGGTCGATATAGATCTCGCGTTCGAACGGCAGCACGCGCTCGCCGATATCCTGTTTGGGATGACGCGGCAGGCGCAGTTCTTCGGTCTGACCTTCCGGGTAGTTGGTGATGGTCACTTTCAGCGGCTTGAGCACGCACATGGCACGCGGCGCGTTGGCATCCAGGTCATCACGGATACAGAACTCCAGGACGCCCATATCGACCACGCCGTCAGAACGGGTCACGCCAATGCGCTCGCAGAACTCGCGAATGGCCGCCGGGGTATAGCCGCGGCGACGGAAAGCGCTGAGCGTCGACATCCGCGGGTCATCCCAGCCATCGACATGCTTTTCGTCAACCAGCTGCTTGAGTTTGCGCTTGCTGGTCACGGTGTAGTTGAGGTTCAGACGGGCAAACTCGTACTGACGTGGCTGCGCCGGCACCGGCAGATTGGCCAAGAACCACTCGTACAGCGGGCGGTGGTCTTCAAACTCCAGGGTGCAGATCGAGTGCGTGATGCCTTCCAGGGCGTCAGACTGACCGTGGGTGAAGTCATAGCTCGGGTACACGCACCATTTATCGCCAGTCTGGTGGTGATGTGCGTGACGAATACGGTAGATGATCGGATCGCGCAGGTTCATGTTTGGCGCGCTCATGTCGATCTTCGCGCGTACCACTTTGGCACCGTCAGCAAACTCGCCGGCGGTCATGCGCTGGAACTGATCCAGGTTTTCGTCGACGCTGCGCTCGCGGAAGGGGCTGTCCTTGCCTGGCTCGGTCAGCGTGCCACGGTACTCACGGGCCTGTTCAGGTGTCAGCTCGCAAACATAGGCCTTGCCGGCCTTGATCAGCTCGATGGCCCAGGCGTGCAGCTGGTCAAAGTAATCCGAGGCGTAACGCACATCACCGCCCCATTCAAAGCCCAGCCACTCGACGTCGGCCTTGATTGCGTCGATGTACTCCTGCTCTTCCTTGGCCGGGTTGGTATCGTCAAAGCGCAGGTGACAAACGCCGCCGAACTCGCGAGCCAGGCCAAAATTCAGGCAGATCGACTTGGCATGCCCGATATGCAGGTAGCCGTTAGGCTCCGGCGGAAAACGCGTGACAATGCTGTTGTGCTTGCCACTGTCCAGATCCGCTTGAACGATCTGGCGCAGGAAGTGACTCGGAGGGGTAGCGTCGGGCTTGTTCATAAGGTCGGCAAAACTCGCTCAGGTGATGTTTTTCGCATCAGGGATAACTCGGGACAGCGCCGCTATTGCAATAGTCTGCGCATCCCTAGGCCATCATGGCCAAAACCCGTATCATACCCGAAACTTGCAGGTGCCTGAATGCAGCAATGCGGCAGGCGTCTCACCCTATTTGCCCGACTGTCTGAGGATTACCCCATGGTCAAACTGCATACCAACTACGGCGTCATCACCCTGGAACTCTTTGCCGACAAGGCACCGGTGACCGTTGAGAACTTCAAGCAGTATGTGCGTGACGGCCACTATGACGGCACTATCTTCCACCGCGTCATCGGTAACTTCATGATCCAGGGCGGCGGTTTTGCGCCCGGCATGCAACAGAAGGACACCCGCGACCCGATCAAGAACGAAGCCGACAACGGCGTTGGCAACAGCGTGGGTACCGTCGCCATGGCGCGCACGCCTGATCCGCACTCCGCCAGCGCGCAGTTCTTCATCAACGTGGCTGACAACGACTTCCTGAATTTCTCCGCACCCACCATGCAGGGCTGGGGCTACGCCGTGTTCGGCAAGGTCTCCGAGGGCATGGACGTGGTCGAGAAAATCAAAGCGGTACGTACCACCTCACGCGCCGGTCATCAGGACGTGCCAGCCGAGGACGTGATCATCGAGCGCGCCGAACTGGTCGACTGAGACCTCCGCCACGATGCGCTATCTGTTTATCTCGGATCTGCATCTGGAAGCACAACGCCCGGATATCACCCGGGCGTTTTTGCGTCTGCTGGAAACCCGCGCCCCGGACTTTGACGAGTTATATATCCTCGGCGACTTCTTTGAAGTCTGGCTGGGTGACGACACCATCGATGAACTGGGCCAAGACGTTATTCGCGCCCTCTCCCATTTGAGATCACAAGGCACCCGGGTCTACCTGATGCACGGCAATCGCGACTTTCTGCTCGGCAAGCGCTTTTGTCGCGCCGCCGGCTGCACGCTGCTGAACGATCCCACGGTGGTCAAGTTGAACGGTGAAGCGGTACTGCTGATGCACGGCGACAGCCTCTGCACCGACGACCTTGAGTACATGCGCATGCGCCGCTGGCTACGCAACCCTGCCAGCCGCCTGATACTGCGAAATCTGCCCAAGCGCACCCGTTACAAACTGGGCCGCAAGCTGCGCGACGAAAGCCAGAACCGCACCCGCATGAAAGCGGCCGAGATTACCGACGTTAACCTGGGCGCGGTTGCCCACATCATGCGCGAGAAAGGCGTAAAAACGCTGATCCACGGCCACACCCACCGCCCGGCAATACACGACCTGATGATCGACGGCAAACCAGCCCAGCGCATCGTGCTTGGCGACTGGGACCAGGCCGGCTGGGCGCTTGAAGTCGACGAAAACGGCAAGCGCCTCGAAGCCTTCGCGCTATAGAGCCGGCAGCTGGCTGGAAGCTGGAAGGTGTTGATCGGTGGGGTGCTGGGGATCTGCGCCCCGGGGCAGCTTGCGGGGCGCCCTTGTTAGATGGTTTTGGCTGGAGGCCAGAGGCTGAAGGCTGGAAGTTTTGGCTCCGAGTAGACGGCAAGCCGCTCGGCAAAGGTCCTTCCCATAGCCCAGCCACTCACTGAGAATTATGGCTTCCAGCCTCCAGCCTCCAGCCTCCAGCCAACCCTCAACCCTTTCCCCAAAAACAAAACCCCCAACACTTACGCGTCAGGGGTTTGTTTAAACCGAAAAAACCAGCCACTCACGCGGCGGTGGTCTTCCAGTTTTCAGCTTCTAGCTTCCAGCCGCCGGCCCAAGGGCCGG
>NZ_LMAZ01000002.1:0-232145 GCF_003444685.1 Pseudomonas abyssi
GACTCGCTTAACCGCTACAAGTACCTTCATGGTTGCCTCATTCAATGTGTAGCCAAAACAAAGCCCGAACAAATAGTGACCAGAAATAAAAAAACGTTCACAATAAGACTAAAGCGGGCCCGTCGTTCAAAAGCTCTTTATCATGACTTTCCAAGCACAGGCGGTCAATAGGAGCAATTCGACAAAAGGTCCAATAAAGGGCCAAAACGCCATCTTTGCGTTGGAGCGCAAAAAACGGGCTGTTATACTGCGCGGCTCAATGGATCACGGAAGATCATCAAAGAATCCAATTACATGTGACGGGCCTTGAGTTAGGAGATAAATTGTGGAACGCGAATTCATGGAGTTTGACGTTGTCATCGTAGGTGCCGGCCCCTCTGGCCTGGCAGCTGCATGCCAAATCAAAAAGCAAGCCGCTGAAGCCGAGCAGGAAATCAGCGTCTGTGTCGTAGAAAAAGGCTCCGAAGTCGGCGCCCACATTCTCTCCGGTGCAGTATTCGAGCCGCGCGCCCTGGAAGAGCTCTTCCCCGACTGGAAAGAGATGGGTGCTCCGCTGAATACCGAGGTCAAGCGCGATGACATCTATATGCTCACCAGCGCAGACAAGTCGACCAAGCTGCCCGACGCTATCGTACCCAAGACCATGCACAACCATGGCAACTACATCATTTCCCTGGGTAACCTCTGCCGCTGGCTGGCCGAACAGGCCGAAGGTCTGGGCGTCGAGGTGTATCCGGGCTTTGCCGCTCAGGAAGCGCTGATTGACGAAAACGGCGTTGTGCGCGGTATTCTGACCGGTGACCTGGGCGTCGACCGTGAAGGCAACCCGAAAGACGGCTTCTATACCCCGGGTATGGAACTGCGCGCCAAATACACCCTGTTCGCCGAAGGCTGCCGCGGCCACATTGGCAAGCAGCTGATCAAGCGTTACAACCTGGACTCCGAAGCTGACGCCCAGCACTACGGTATCGGCATCAAGGAAATCTGGGACATCGACCCGGCCAAGCACGAACAGGGTCTGGTGGTTCATACCGCTGGCTGGCCGCTGGATATCGTCGGCACCGAAAACACCGGTGGCTCATTCCTGTATCACATCGAGAACAACCAGGTTGTCGTTGGTCTGATCATCGATCTGTCCTACTCCAACCCGCACCTGTCGCCGTTCGATGAGTTCCAGCGCTACAAGCACCACCCGGTGATCAAGCAGTATCTGGAAGGCGGCAAGCGCGTTGCCTACGGCGCTCGCGCCATCTGCAAAGGCGGCATCAACTCCCTGCCGAAAATGGTCTTCCCGGGCGGCGCACTGATCGGTTGCGATCTGGGCACCCTGAACTTCGCCAAGATCAAGGGCAGCCACACTGCCATGAAATCCGGCATGCTGGCAGGTGAAGCTGTAGTCGAAGCGCTGAAAGCCGGGCGTGAAGGCGGCGACGAGCTGACCGGTTACGTCGACAACTTCAAGTCCAGCTGGCTGTACGACGAGCTGTTCGCAGCCCGTAACTTCGGCCCGGCGATTCACAAGTTCGGCCCGCTGTTCGGCGGCGCGTTCAACTACATCGACCAGAACTGGTTCGGCGGCAAGATCCCGGTCACCCTGCACGACACCAAGCCGGATTACGCTTGCCTGAAGAAAGCCTCCGAAGCGACCAAGATCGACTATCCGAAACCCGATGGCGTGCTGAGCTTCGACAAGCTGTCTTCGGTCTTCATGTCCAACACCAACCATGAAGAAGACCAGCCGATCCACCTGACGCTGAAAGACCCGAGCATTCCGCTGGAGAAGAACCTGCCGCTGTACGACGAGCCGGCACAGCGCTATTGCCCGGCTGGCGTGTACGAGGTGGTCACTCAGGACGACGGCGAGAAGCGCTTCCAGATCAACGCGCAGAACTGCGTACACTGCAAAACCTGTGACATCAAGGACCCGGCCCAGAACATCAACTGGATCGCGCCCGAAGGGACTGGTGGCCCGAACTATCCCAACATGTAACGCGCTCGCGCCTTACAGCAAAAAAACCGGCCACTGGCCGGTTTTTTTGTGGCTGGAAGCTGGAAGCTGGAAGCTGGAAGCTGGAAGCTGGAAGCTAAATCAGGATGGGCTCCTCGCAAAGCGAGTCAAACAGGGTTTGCGGACTGGAAGCAAAAAGCCAACATCCGCACCAACTCGGACTACTTCCAGCTTCAGGCCTCCAGCCTTAAGCCTTCAGCCGCCCCTCGCCTAAACCAACCTCCCCGCCGCTGCGTCGCTCTGCGGCAACACATCCACCGCCACACTCAACACATGCTCCCCACCGCCGGTCATCACGCCCTTGAGCGGTGTGACATCGGCAAAGTCGCGCCCCCAGCCGAGCACGATATAGCGCTCATCGGGCACGCAACCGTTGGTCGGGTCAATCTCCAGCCAGCCCCAACCGGGCACGTAGACCGCCAGCCAGGCGTGGGTGGCGTCTGCGCCGAGGAGTTTTTCCTGACCAGGCGGCGGCAGCGTTTCCATGTAGCCGCTGACATAACGGGCCGCCAGACCCAACGAGCGCAGACAACCGATGGCCAGGTGGGCGAAGTCCTGACAGACACCTCGCTTGCTGGCCAGCACGTCCTGCAGGGGCGTTGCGACTGTGGTGAACTCAGGGTCGTAGGTGAACTCGGTAAAGATCCGGGTGTTCAGCTCCAGCACCGCATCAATCAGGTTGCGGCCCGGCGTGAAGCTGCTGCGGGCAAACTCGGCCAGCTCGGCGCTCTGATAAACAAAGGGTGAGCTGAGCACATAGAGCCGGGCATCCAGGCAATCGCGGTTGGTCTGGCGCGGGTCCTGGCGCAGTTCCAGCACCGCTTGCTCCCAGGCAATGCCCGAGAAGATGTCGGCGAGTGGCCGTGGATGGGTGATGATTTCACTGCTGACACTCACATCCAGGCTGTCGTGTAGCGACTCGATGGAGAAGTACACCACCCGATTACCAAAAAAGTCGGTGCGCTCACGCATGCGGTCAGGACGCGGACTGATCTCCAGCTGGCTGTTGTTGCACTCCTGCCAGGGCAGTACACGCGGCAAAATACGCGCCTCGTTCTGACTTAGGCTAGCCGGGCCGCTGTACTGATAACGGGTGCTGTGGCGCAAAAGATATTTCACCAAAAACCTCTCAGGCCTGGCCGCTGAAGTGCATGCTGACTAACTGTCGAGGCGCTTCAACATGACTGAAATGACTGTGGGTGATGGCGTTGGACAGCTCAGCCATCGGTTGAATCAACTGATCCAGCAGCTCGTTCAATGCCTTGCGCGCCGAGAGGGAGCCTTCCAGATCCGACAGGGTTTCAATGTCGACCAGATGCAAGGCACTGGTCGCCTGGATAATCAGCCGCTGCTCCTGATTACGATACGGTGAGCTGCCAGGCGAAGGCAGCTTGGCAATCTGCGACCCCAGACGTTTGAGCATGTAACCAATGGAGCGCGGGTTGGCCTCGTCAAACAACAACAGGTCAAGAATCGCCAGCGGGTGCAGCTGTGAGCGATAGCGCCGACGGTAGACGGTTAGGTTGTCGGTGGTAGCCAGCACCACCTCCCACAGCGGAATACCGGGCTCATCAGCGGTCAGCAGCGCGAGCTTGAGCAACTCCAGCGAGCCGATGGCACGCTCCAGAAAACGACCAATATCAAGGAAACGCCAACCGTAATGGTGCGGCATGGTCTCGTTGCACAGACCGAAGAACGCTGCCAGATCCAGCACCATGGCTTCCAGGTGCCGCTGACCGACGACCACGCCACGGGCTCGTGACATGCTGTTGAAGTGCTGACGCAGGCTATTGATGGCACGCCAGGTGTCATCCCCAAGGTGGTCTCGTACCGCCCGACTGTTACGCACAAAGTGCCCGAACAGCACCGGCAAGCCGTCTGGCAGGTCATCGGCAAACATCTGCAGCAGGCGATCTCGAATGGCGATGTACTCGCGCGAGAAGCGGCTGTTGCTCGGCGCCTCCCCTTCGAGGTCGGCCGGCTCCAGTGGTATTTCCAGCGCACGCAGAAGATCTGGCATCAGCTGCGAGCCCGTTTCCGGGCGCTCATCCTGCAGCAGCCGGGCCAGCGCCTCGCGCAGCAGCCGGCCGCGGGTGTCCAGCCGCTCACCGTAGCGCCCCATCCAGAACAGGCTTTCCGCTACTCGGCATGGCAGATCCTTGCCGTCGCGCGTTACGACGATCGGCCCCAGTGCCTGACGCAGCAGGCTGATATGCGGCTGCGGCACCGGTGCCATGACCCAGATATCCTTGACCAGCCGACTCTTCATCAGCGGCGCACCCGGCTCACCAACCCAGGCCAGGCCGCCCGGCATGACGCGGTAATTACGCTCATTAACCGGTTTGCTCAGATCATCGGGCTCAACCAGGCTGAAAAAACGCAGTGTCGCGCTTTGCCGCTCCAGGGTGCCGGTCTGCGGGTTGAAACCCGGCGTTACCGCGGCTTCGATCGGCCTTTGGGCGGTAAACAGGTAAGGCTGGCGCTCCATGCTGATGCGCAGATCGCGCAGCGCCTCAAGGCCCATTTGATCTGCATGATAGAGGCGCCCCGGCTTGCTGATATCACGCAGAATCCAGCCATCTATCTCTGACTTCACCTGCTCCAGCGAGCGCGCGTCGCCACACCAGAGGGTTTCTCGGCATGGCAGCAACAGCTTCTCGCCCAGCAGCGCCTGACACAGCGCAGGCAAGAAAGCTGAGAGCCCTGGATGCTCCAGAATACCGGCGCCCAGCGCATTAGCGATGTGGACGTTGCCGCAGCGGGCAGCCTGCAGCAAACCGGGTACCCCCAGTAGCGAATCCGGACGCAGCTCCAGCGGATCACACCAGGGATCGTTGATCTGGCGCAGGATCACATCCACCTGTTTCAGGCCACCCAGGGTGCGCATGGCTACCTGCCCATCGCGCACTACCAGGTCATCACCCTCGACCAGCGAAAAGTTCATGTAGTTGGCCAGCCAGGCGTGCTCGAAATACCCGGGACTGCCCGGCCCCGGCGAGAGCAGCACGATGTTGGGCTGCTCTCGCTGCCCGTTGGCCAGACTGGCGAGACAGCGATGCTGGGCCTGCAGGAACCCGGCCAGGCGCTTGATCGGCGCTTCGCGGTAGATACTGGGCAGTGCGCGGGCCAGGGTAATGCGGTTTTCCAGCGCATAACCGGCGCCGGCTGGCGACTGAGTCCAGTCGGCCAGCACCTGCCAGCCGCCCTCGCTATCCCGTACCAGGTCGGTGCCGTGGAAGATCAGCAGCGGCCGCTCCACCTGTGGCGGATCGTCGGCGGCGGAAAACAGAAACCCGGGATGCGTGAAAATCAGCTCGGGCGGCAGCAGGCCTTCGCTGATGATCCGGCGAGCACCGTAGAGGTCATCAAGGATGTGTTCCAGCAGCCGACTGCGCTGGCGCAGGCCCGCCTCCAGCTCGTCCCACTCCTGGGTGCCGACCACCCAGGGCATGCAGTCCAGCTGCCAGGAACGCAGCTGCCCGGGGTCGTCTTCATACGGGTTGAAGGTAACGCCGTTCTCATGCAGCAGGTTCTGGGTTTCTTCCCAGCGGCCAGCCAGCACCTCGGAGCCGAGCTGCGCGACGTCCTCCAACAGCGCCTGCCAAGGCGCGCGCGGCTGCTGATCCTCGCCCAGCAACTCGTCGTGCCCGGCATATCCCGGATACTCCCCAAGGATGGCCTTGACGGCAGATCCCAGATTCACAGCTTGTTGCATGCAGCGCTTCCCGGTGACGGCTGAGAATCAGCAGCCTGATGTATGTAGCCGTCGATTATAAACCAGGACTGCGTACCCCGGCGCGCCGCAGATCGAGGGTATGCGGATACTCCTGACCCGGCGCTTGCTGAATCTCACTGATCTCGCCCTGGGTGTGGCCGTAGGCCCAGAAACGCGCCATGCGTCGCGCTTCGGCTTCGTTGGCGTTAACCGGGAAACGCTCGAAGTTACGCCCGGCCGGATGCACTACGTGGTACGTGCAGCCGCCCACCGAGCGCTCATTCCAGCTGTCCACCAGATCGAACACCAGCGGTGCCTGCACGGCGATGGTCGGGTGCAGGGCCGACGGCGGCTGCCAGGCACGATAGCGCACAGCAGCCACCGCCTCACCGGCTACGCCGGTCGGCTGCAGCGGCACGCGATAGCCGTTGCAGGTCAGCACATGCCGTGCCGGGTTGTAATCCTGCAGCTTGACCTCCAGCCGTTCCACCGACGAGTCGACGTAACGCGCCGTGCCGCCACCACTGACCTCCTCGCCCAGCACATGCCAAGGCTCGATGGCCTGCCGCAGGGAGATACGGGTGTCGCCATACTGCACCTCCCCCGCATGCGGAAAGCGGAACTCCAGGAAGGGAGCGAACCAGTCCTCGGCAAAGTCGAACCCATGCTCACGCAAATCGGCCAGCACATCGCACAGATCGCGCCACAGATAATGCGGCATCATCCATTTGTCGTGCAGCGCGGTACCCCAGCGCGCCAGGGGCTGCCGGTAGGGCTTGGCAAAGAAGCGCGCCACCAGGGCGCGAATCAGCAATTGCTGCATCAGGCTCATTCGCGCGTGCGGCGGCATTTCAAAACCGCGCAACTCCAGCAGGCCAAGACGCCCGGTTGCGCTGTCCGGCGAGTACATCTTGTCGACACAGAACTCGGCGCGGTGGGTGTTGCCGGTGATATCGGTCAGCAGGTTACGCACCAGCCGATCCACCAGCCAAGGCTGTGGCGCCTCGCCCTCGGGCATCTGCGACAGCGCGATCTCCAGCTCGTACAGCGCTTCATACCGGGCCTCATCCACCCGGGGTGCCTGACTGGTCGGGCCGATGAACATGCCGGAGAACAGGTAGGACAGGCTCGGGTGATGCTGCCAGTAGGTCAGCATGCTGGCCAGCAGATCCGGGCGCCGCAGGAACGGCGATTGCGCCGGAGTTCGGCCGCCCAGGGTCACGTGGTTGCCGCCGCCGGTACCGGTGTGACGACCATCGAGCATGAATTTCTCGGTGCCCAGTCGGGTCTGGCGCGCTTCCTCATAGAGGATTTCCGTGTTGCGTACCAGCTCCGGCCAGCTGGCTGCGGGCATGATGTTGACCTCGATGACCCCCGGGTCCGGGGTAATCATGAATTTCTCGATACGGTTGTCCGACGGCGGCGCATACCCTTCGATGCAGACCGGCATGTCCAACTCGGCAGCGGTGTGCTCGATACAGGCCAGCAGCTCGAGGTAGGGCTCCAGCCGGGTCAGTGGCGGCATAAAGACAAACAACTTGCCGTCACGTGGCTCGATGCACAGCGCGGTGCCGATGACACCACCCTCGCTCAACTCGGGCAGTTGTTCCTGCCAGTCCTGCCCGGCGGCCATGTGGTGCATGCCGTCATGCCGGGCGCTGTGCACAGCGCTGTAGCGGCTGGCCACCTCACCGTTCAAGTCAGGTAGTGCCGCGGCTTCATCGAACAGCGACAACGGCTGCGCCTCTTCACGGCGCGCAATCGGCAACGATGACAACGGCAGACGCAGGCCCATGGGCGAGTCCCCCGGCACCAGATAGAGCTGCTCACGCCGCAGCGGCCAGTCACCGCTGACCCAGCCACCCTCCTCCGCCCGGGTCAGCGGCAACGTGTAGCCCACGGTACGGTCGAGGCCTCGCTCGAGCAGGCGCGCAAGACGCAGGCGATTGTCGTCGTCCTGCAGGTCTTCACCACGCAGGTCAACGTCGATCGGCTGGGTACGCTCCAGCCAGAGGTAGTAGTAGGCATCTTCAAAACAGGGCAGCAAATACTGGGTCGGCACCCCCAGGCGGCGCATCAGCACCTCGGCAAAGCGTTTGGCGCTGTGCTCATCCGCTCCGTAATCGCGGTCCACATCAGCCAGCCAGCGATCGTCCTGCCACACTGGCTTGCCATCACGACGCCAATAGCAAGCCAGCGCCCAACGTGGCAGAGGCTCACCCGGATACCATTTACCCTGTTGGTAGTGGATCAGCGAATGCGGCGCAAAATGCGGACGCAAGCGCCGCAGCAGCCGCTCGGAAAGCCCCCTTTTGGTCGGCCCCTGCGCAGCGATGGTCCATTCTGGTGCATCCATGTCATCGATGGACACAAAGGTCGGCTCACCGCCCATGGTCAGACGCACGTCCAACTCATCCAGGCGCGTGTCTACAGCCTCACCCAGCGCCAGAATCTCGGCCCATTCGGTATCCGTGTATGGTTTGGTCACGCGCGGGTCTTCGTGCACCCGTTCAACGCTCATATCAAAGTGAAAGGTCACTTCGCAGGGATCACTTGCCCCGGTAATGGGTGCGGCACTGGAAGGCTCAGCGGTGGCCGCCAGCGGCATATGCCCTTCCCCCGCCAACAGACCCGAGGTCGGGTCCAGCCCGATCCAGCCGGCACCCGGCACGAATACCTCGGTCCAGGCATGCAGGTCGGTGAAGTCGGTTTCCGTGCCGGAAGGCCCGTCCAGCGCCTTGACGTCGGCGGTCAACTGGATCAGGTAACCCGAGACAAAACGGGCAGCCAGCCCCAGTTGACGGCAGATATGCACCAGCAGCCAGGCCGAGTCACGGCACGAACCGCTGGCCAGCTCCAATGTCTGCTCCGGCGTTTGCACGCCCGGTTCCATACGGATGCCGTAAGTAATGTCATTGGCCAGACGCTGGTTCAGGGCGACCAGAAAATCAGTGATCGAGCATTTCTCGCGGCTGACGGAGGTCAGCCACTCGCTCAGCAACGGCCCGGGTTTCGGGCTTTCCAGATAGGGCGCCAGCTCCTTGCGCAGCCCGTCCTGATAATCAAAGGGGAACTGTTCTGCGTACTCTTCGACAAAGAAATCAAAGGGGTTGATAACGGTCATCGGGGCAACCAGTTCAACCTCGATCGACAGGTGGCGCATCTTCTCCGGAAACACCAAACGGGCGACGTGATTGCCAAAAGGATCCTGCTGCCAGTTGATGAAGTACTCGCCTCCGCTAATCTTGAGGCTATAGGCATCGATCGGCGTACGGCAGTGCGGCGCCGGGCGCAGGCGCACCAGGTGCGGCGAGAGCGCAACCGGTTTGTCGAAGTCGTAGGTGGTCTGGTGCCTGAGTGCTACGCGGATGGTCATGACAAATGATCCCGATCAAGTGTGCGGCAGTGCCCGCAACGGTAGAAGCAATGGCTGTGCCAAGGCTCGACGATACTTAACCCTTAACACAGGTGGGTGACAATCTTCGTTGCCGACCGATACCAGCACGGAACAGGCGTGCCCCGATCCAGTGCATCTGGTATGGCAATTGCAGGCTGCACACCAACCTTCCCCTGGCGAACAGAGTAGCTGAATGAGTAAAGTAAACTGGGACGATTACACTTCGAAGGGCTTTTACGACGAACTCATCAAGGCACCCGGACAGCCCCGCGCGGAGGCCGAGCTGTTATGCCAGTATCTCGCCAATCTCGACGCCCGCGAGCTGGCCGAACACAAAACCGCCGCCGAGGTGGCCATCCAACTGATGGGCATCACCTTTACCGTCTACACCGAAGGCAACATGATCGATCGGGCGTGGCCGTTCGATATCGTGCCGCGCATCATTCCGCTGGCCGAGTGGCAAAAGACCGATGCGGGCCTCAAGCAGCGCGTTCAGGCGCTGAACATGTTTATCGATGATTTGTACCACGACCAGAAGATCGTCAAGGACGGCGTGGTACCCAGGGAGGTACTGGCCCAGTCGGTCAACTTCCGCCCGCAGTGCGTCGGCATTTCCACTCCGCACAACGTCTGGGCGCATATCTGCGGCTCCGACCTGGTGCGCGACAACGACGGCACCCTGTACGTGCTGGAAGACAACTTGCGCGTTCCCTCGGGCGTCTCCTACATGCTGGAGAACCGCAACGTCACCAAACGGGTCATGCCCGATCTGTTCGCCAACGGCCTGATCCAGCCGGTCGACGACTACACCGCCCAGCTCTACGACATGCTGGCCTCGCTCTCGCCGCGTCCCGGCGATGATCCGAGCATCGTCATCCTGACCCCCGGCATCTACAACTCCGCCTACTACGAGCACTCCTACCTGGCGCAGCAGATGGGCGTGCAGTTGGTCGAGGGCAGCGACCTGGTGGTGGGCGACGATGATTGCGTCTACATGCGCAAGATTGACGGTCTGGCGCGCGTGGATGTGATCTACCGCCGGGTCGACGACATGTTCATCGACCCCGAGGTGTTCAATCCCGATTCCATGCTCGGCGTCCACGGCCTGATGCGCGCCTGGCGCAAGGGCAACGTAGCGCTGGCCAACGCACCGGGCGCCGGGGTGGCCGACGACAAGGTGATCTACGCCTTCGTGCCCAAGATCATCGAGTACTACCTCGGCGAACAGCCACTGCTGCCCAACGTGCCCAGCTACCTGTGCATGTTTGAGGAGGACCGCAAGTACGTGCTGGACAATCTCGACACGCTGGTGGTCAAGCCGGCCAACGAGTCCGGTGGCTATGGCATGCTGATCGGCCCGCACGCCACCAAGAAAGAGCGCGACACCTTTGCCGAGCTGATCAAGGCCGACCCGCGCAACTACATGGCCCAACCCACGCTGAGCCTGTCTACCTCGCCCACCTTGTGCGGCAACAGCATGGAGCCGCGCCACGTCGATCTGCGGCCCTTCATCCTGTCTGGAGAATCCACCTGGGTTACTACCGGCGGCCTGACCCGGGTCGCGCTCACCAAGGGTTCGCTGGTCGTCAACTCCTCGCAGGGCGGCGGCAGCAAAGACACCTGGATCGTTGACCTGGCAGGGAACTGAATCATGCTTTCACGTGTAGCCGAAAACACCTACTGGATGGCGCGCTATCTGGAGCGCGCCGAAGATACCGCACGCCTGCTGAGCGTCACCAGCCACCTGTTGCTCGATCTGCCCCGCTCGACCAAGCTCGGCTGGGCCGAGATCATCGCCATTACCGGCAATGATGCCCTGTTCGATGAGCTGTATCCGACCCGTGACGAAGCCAGCGTACTGTCGTTCATGTGCGGTGACCGTCGCTACTCCGGCTCCATCCTCAGCTCACTGGCCGCCGCCCGGGAAAACCTGCGCACCACCCGCGACGTCATCCCCCGGGAGATCTGGGAAGAAGTCAATCAGCTGTACCTGAGCGTCAAGGAGCAGGTCGGTTCAGGCATCACTCCGCGACGCCGCGACGCCTTTCTCGGCCGCGTCATCCGCAGCTGCCAAACGGTCAACGGCTTGATCGAAGGCATCCTGAGCTATACCCAGGTACGCTCGTTCCTGATGCTGGGCCGCCAGCTGGAGCGCGCCGACATGACCACCCGCATTATCGATGTGCGCTCGGCCAACCTGCTGCCGCGCAGCGATGAAGACCTCAAGCCCTTTGAGACCCTGCAGTGGATGAGCGTGCTCAAGTCACTGAGCGGCTACCAGATGTACCGCCAGCATGTGCGCTTGCGCATTCGCGGACCGGATGTGCTTAGCTTCCTGCTGCAGGACCGGCTGTTCCCGCGCAGCGTGGCCTGCTGCATGGAGCGCCTGGCCAATGCCCTGCAAACCTTGCCGCGGCACGAACTGGCCCTGCAGGAGGTCGAAACCTGCCGGCGAGACCTGAGCAAGCCGGACGTCGCCCTGCTGGCCGCCGAGCCCGACGAGCTGCACGCCTTTGTCGACGAGATTCAGATCGACTTTGACGAACTGCACGCGGCCATCAGCCAAACCTATTTCGCCAGCCCGGAGCAACTGCAAGGCAGCAGTTGAGCGGGCACAGGAGGCATCTTGAGTTATTTCGAGCAACTGCTGCAACGCAGTCGCGGACAACAGCTGTTCGATTACCACCCCAATGGCTTGCTGCAGCGCTGCAGCTGCGGTCAGCCAATATTCTTCGACAACACCCATTGCGTGCGCTGCGGTGCCGAGCTGGGTTATCTGCCGGATCAGGGCCAACTGCTGGCACTGGAAGCAGACGCCGAGCACTACCGCACCCGCGCCGCCGAGCCGCGCCGCGTGCGCTGCTGCGCTAATCGCACCAGCGCCGCGCAGTGCAACTGGTTGATTCCGGCTGACAGCGACGCCAGCCTGTGCCTGGCCTGCGAGCTCAACCTGACCATACCCGACCTCAGCCAACCCGACAGCGATGCCCTGTGGCTTCAGGTCGAACAGGCCAAGCGCCGGCTGGTTGCCCAACTGGTGCTGCTGGGGCTATCCGTGGTGCCACGTCGACTGGACCCGGAACATGGCCTGGGTTTTCACCTGTTGCGCCAACTGCCGGGCGGTCCGCCGATCACCACCGGGCACATGGCCGGTGAGATCACCCTGGATCTGGCCGAAGCCGATCCGGCCAACCGCGAGCAGCGTCGCCAGCAACTGCACGAACCTTACCGCACCCTGCTTGGGCACTTCCGCCATGAGAGCGGCCACTACTACTGGGATCGACTGGTGCAGAACAGCGACTGGCTGACACCCTTTCGCGAGCTGTTCGGTGATGAGCGTGCTGACTATCAGGCAGCATTGAAGACGCACTATGAACAGCCCGTGCGTGACTGGCAGCAGCATTTCATCAGTCAATACGCGAGCGCCCACCCCTGGGAGGATTGGGCCGAAACCTGGGCGCACTACCTGCACATGACTGACACCCTGAATGCGGCGCTGGATTTCGGCATTCAGCCCGGCAGTCTGGCCATGCAGGTCGAACCCTTTGACAGCAGTCAACTGCCACCACTGCCGCTGGGGCAGGACGAACGCGAGGCTTTTCTGGATTTCTGCAATCGCTGGGTGCAACTCAGCAGCGTACTCAACGTGCTGGCGCGCAGCATGGGGCAAACCGATATTTATCCGTTTGTGCTGAATATCGACAGTCTGCGCAAGCTGTATCTGGTGCATGCGCTGATTGCCGACAGCAGCGCTCGCACCAGTGCGGCCTGAGACGCCGCACGCCGCTGTGGCGTGCGGCAACCCAGATCAGGCAGCGATCGTCGGGATCAGCCGCGGACGCGTCGGATTGGATGGCAGCGGGGGCAAGCCGTGAGCGGCTCTGGCGCGCTGACATTCCGGGCTGTCCTGGCCGTTTTCGCCATGATAGGGAAACTCCCGACACGGGCTGGGACGCTGCTCGTAAATACTGCAGCGCACGCCCTCACCGACCGTGCCCAGCAGCCCCACACAACGAGGTTTGGGCTGATTGGTGCCCTGCATGCAGGCACGGTAAGGCGTTAATTGTTCAGTCAGCTGGGTGGGTACGTCACCCCCTGGGGCGCTATCAGTTTCTCCCCAGTAAAAAGACACCCTGAATGTGGCGCAACAGGCGCCGCAGTTCAGACAGGGCGAATGGTCGCTCATTTCATCGCAATCCTCAGGCCGCTACGGAGCGCGTTTTTTACTCCGCGCCGCGCCGCCGCACAAGAGGTCTCACGCGGCAAACCCGACTTTATTTTGTAACCGCCATCACACCTCCGCATGACACGCCATTTGCCATCGCTGGTGCCTTCTGTCAGTGGGTCTGGCAGGCTACTATCGGGGATTCACGCACACGAGGGATACTTCACTTATGGCCCAAAGCAACTGCATCGCCGGCGTCGATCTGGAACGGATTTCACACATTGGCAGCCACCTGCAATCAGCCTACATAGACGCTGGCAAGCTGCCTGGCGCCCTGACGCTGGTTGCCCGGCGCGGTGAACTGGTCTACTGCCATGCCCAGGGCCTGCGCGACGTAGAGCGCGGCCTGCCGGTAGAGCGCGACACCCTCTTCCGCATCTATTCCATGACCAAGCCGATCACCTCCATCGCCCTGATGCAGCTGTACGAGCAGGGTCGCTTTCTACTCGATGACCCGGTGCACAAGTACATCCCCAGCTGGAGCAACCTGCGCGTCTACAAGACCGGCGTCTATCCGCAGATCCTGACCACCGCCTGCGAGCGGCCCATGACCATTCGTGACCTGCTCACCCACCAGTCGGGCCTGACCTACGGCTTCATGAACCGCACCAACGTCGACGCCGCCTACCGCAGCCTCAAGCTCGACGGCGGCCCCGGCCTGACCCTGGATCGCCTGATCGACGATCTTGCCAGGCTGCCGCTCGAGTTTTCTCCCGGCACCGCCTGGAACTACTCAGTGGCTACCGACGTCTGCGGCTACCTGGTGCAAGTGCTATCCGGCCTGACGCTGGATGAGTACTTCCAGCGTCATATCTTCGCCCCACTGGGCATGGTCGACACCTTCTTCACCGTACCCGCCGACAAGCTCCCGCGCTTTGCCGCCTGCTATCAGTTCCAGCCCGGTGGCAGCTTCAGCCTGCAGGACGACCCGCAGGACTCCAGCTTCAGCAAGGCCCACGGCTATCTGTCGGGCGGTGGCGGCCTGGTCTCCACCATCGACGATTACTACCGCTTTGCCCAGGCGCTGGCCAACGGCGGCGAGCTGGACGGCGCCCGTATCATCGGCCGCAAGACGCTCGAATTCATGCGCATGAACCACCTGCCCAACAACCAGGATCTGCCAGGCGTATCCGTCGGCTCCTTCAGCGAAACGCCCTACGATGGCAGCGGCTTTGGCCTGGGTTTCTCGGTCAAGATCGACGTCGCCAAGTCACAAACCAATGGCTCAATCGGCGAATACGGCTGGGGCGGCATGGCCAGCACCAACTTCTTCGTTGATCCAGTCGAGGACCTGCTGATGGTGTTTATGACGCAACTGATTCCGTCGTCGAGTTATCCGGTAAGGCAGGAGTTGCGGGCGATTGTGAATGGGGCGTTGGTGGATTGAGCATCAGGCTATGCGCCAAGGAGGGCTTATATGTTTCTGACCATACTTGCAGGGGTAAGCGTCTTTGTTATCGGACAATTTGTCCTGAAGCTTATCCTAGAGCCCATCGTCAGCTTCAAAGAGAGCCTCGGTGCTCTGTCGGCATCTGTCTTAGGCATACAGCGAAAAATAACGAACTGCGCTGCAACTCCGGACGATCGCAAAGAGATGCACTTGGTTATTTCGATGATTCTGGTGAAGAAGCAGGGAATACCTTTTTATCCAACAGTTGCCAGGCTACTGCGGTTACCATCAGAGCAAGACCTCATTGAATCGTGCAGAACGCTTAACTTCATCTCGACGGAGATGGTGAAGGAGATGTCCATGCACAAGGGTGGAATGGCAGGCACCATAGAAATATCAGAAGGACTGAAAGAGGTAAGTGACAAACTTGGCGTGAGAGTCGACTTCAGCCCACGTTAGCAATGCTGCTCCTGCTGCGCTGTCAGAACGACGTACTCACTCCAAGCCACCTTTTCGCCCTTACGGCGAGTCAGGGGAAATGCTTGCCCATTTCCCCTAACAACCCCTAGGGCACCCCGACAGCGCGGCCCTTCGGGTTCGCTGCGTTGCTCGATTTATCGGGGTGGCCGGCAAGGTGAGCCACAAAACTCGTCGCTACGCTCCTCAGACACCCTGTGGCTCTTTTTCCCGATAAATCTGTGCTACTCGCCCACGCAAACGGGGATCTTTAGTCCGTGCTGCAGCAAATGTTTGCGTAGATACCGTCTTCCCGATCAGCGTGCAAGTGCTCTGATCGGGTCGAACGGCTGACCTGATTTCAGTACGCCGTAGATGATGTGCAGCAGCTTACGCATGGCCGCGCAGACGGCCAACCGACCAGCTTTACCGCGTTCAGCCAGCCTCACTTTCATCGCTTTGATGACCGGGTTGTAGGTCATCGCCGACAGCGCTGGCATGTATAGCGCTGCGCGCAACCGGCCTGACCCGGTGCGAGAGATGGTCGACTTGCCTCGGTATATCCCAGATTCCTGCAAACGCGGAGTCAGACCACAGAACGCTGCCAGCTGCCTTGCGCTGTCGAATCGCAGGGGGCTGCCCAGCTCTGCCAGCAGCGTGGCGGTGGTGCCATCACTGACACCATCAATGCTCTTCATTAGCCGCTTTTGCTCTCGTAGGTCCGGGTCATTGTCGATGTGGTCGTTGATAGCGGTGTTGATTAAGGCGATCTGGCCGTCCAGGTGCTCCAGATGAACACGGATAGAGGCTTGGGCTGATTCTGCGCTAACGTCCAGACGGTTGCGCTCCATCTGCGCCAACTCCTTCAGGTCGGCAAGCCGACGCACCAGGCCGCGTAGCTGACGGATGCTCTCTGGCTCGGGCTCCCAAGGACGCAGTTCTTCCAGATGGCGCTGTGCGTAGCGGGCGATCAATTTGGCGTCGGTCTTGTCGGTTTTAACCCGGCGCAGCTCGCTTTGCGCATATTTGGCGATGCGTGCAGGGTTGATGACACAGACCTGATAGCCTTGCTGATGCAGATGCGTCGCCAGCGCTTCGTGGTACACGCTCGTTGCCTCCATCAGCACCCAGCAATGTGGCTCAGCATGTTTCTCTAACCATTGGTCAAATTGCTTGAAGCCTTCGGGGGAGTTCGCCAGTTTGGCTTTGGTGCGGTATTTATCGCGCTCCAGCGGCTTGGCGATGTCGAAGGTGTGCTTGGCGATGTCGATTCCGATAACGCAGGTCATGGGGCCTCCGGCTCTGTTGACAGGCGATCGTCACCACACTCTGTTCTACCTTGCGAATACGTGCTCAGGCGCTCAGCGCCGGCACCAGATGTCTGAGTGTGTTGGCAGGTGACGGCCCATCTACGAACCAAGCTCTTGAGGCTTCAGGGGCACACCGGCCTGTCACCTGCCGCCCGATGATCAGTCGGGGACCATGGTCACAGGAACCACAGTCAACATACAAGGGGCACGGCAAGCCGTGCCCGCCTCACTCACTCCGATCTGTCACTCCGCCGTCACAATAAGCTGCAACCATCAGGCTTCCCCACGCCCGAGTGCATCATGAGCGACGCGCAACACCAGATTCACCGTCACCTCCCCGAACACGCGCAGCTTGAACAGCTGCTGCATCAGGCGGCGCGGCATCTGCGGGTCAGTACGCCGCTACATGTACCGGTCAACGGGCTGTCCATTCCGGTACGCGTGATCGAGCTGGGCAGCCGCTCACCGCGGGCGCCGGTGATCGGCTTTTTTGGCGGGGTTCATGGCGTTGAGCGCATTGGCACGCAGGTGCTGATTTCCTGGCTGCACAGCCTGGTGCATCGGCTCGACTGGGACGATCAGTTGCGCGAGCAACTGGAGCGGGTGCGCCTGCTGTTTATGCCGATGATCAACCCCGGCGGCATCTGGCATCACCGGCGCAGCAATCTCAACGGCGTAGACCTGATGCGCAACGCTCCGGTGGACGCCATGGGTCCGGTGCCCTGGCTGGTCAGCGGCCACCGTATCAGCCGGCGCCTGCCCTGGTACCGAGGCAAGCTGGGCGCGCCCATGGAGGCCGAGGCGATGGCGGTGGTGAATACCGTACAGCAGCGCATGCAGTCTGCCCCCTTTGCCATGAGTGTGGATTGCCACAGCGGCTTTGGCCGCCGCGACCGGCTGTGGTGCAGTTATGCCCGCAGTCACAAGCCCATCGCGCATATCGCCGAGGTGCTGCGTCTCAAGCAGCTGTTCGAACAGACCTACCCGCACCACCACCCCTATATCATCGAGCCGCAGTCGATCAACTACACCACCCACGGTGATCTCTGGGACTACCTCTACGACCACAGCCAGGAGCACCAGCCCGACAACCTGTTCCTGCCCTTTACGCTGGAGATGGGCTCCTGGCTGTGGGTGCGCAAAAATCCCCGCCAGATGCTCGACTATTTCGGTTACTTCAACCCGGTCATCAGTCACCGCAAGCGCCGTGTGCTGCGCCAGCATCTGCCGCTGTTCGAGTTTCTGACCCATGCCACCCGCTGCTGGCGCACCTGGACACCTACTCCGCAAAGCCGCGATGCACTGACCAGCGAAGCTATCGAGCTGTGGTTTGTCGACAAGCCGTAACCTCCCCGTCGTCCCCCTGTCACGCACGGCTGGCATAAGGAAGCGCTGACCAACACAATCAACAGGAGCAGTAACGTGGGCGGATTCAATCGGCGGGATTTTTTGCGTGCCTCGGCTTTGGCCTTCGGCAGCATCGTGGTATCCAGTGGCTTGCAGGGCTGTCTGTCGAGCAGTTCTTCCAGTGACGACGAAACAGTGCGCGGCCTGGCCTTCGAACATGGCGTTGCCAGCGGTGATCCGTTGACCGACCGCGTGCTGCTCTGGACCCGTATCACACCGACTGACGGCAACAACGCCGACGTACAGATCGGCTGGGAAATCGCCACCGACAGCGGGTTCACCGACCTGGTCCACAGCGGCACCGCCAGCACCAATGCCGCCCGAGACTTTACCCTCAAGGTCGACGCGCAGAACCTGCTGCCGGGCACCCGCTATTACTTCCGCTTCAAGGTCGCAGGCGTGACCTCTCCCGTCGGGCGCTGCAAGACCTTGCCTGCCGGTAGCATCGAGCAGGTGCGCTTTGCCGTGCTGTCGTGCTCCAACTATCCCGCCGGGCTGTTCCATGTCTATGCCGCGGCTGCGGCCGAGTCAGAACTGGACGCCGTGCTGCACCTGGGCGACTACATCTACGAATACGGCAACGGCGGCTACGCCACCGAAGATGCCGCCGCCCTGGGCCGTCTGTTACCGGAAGACAACGCCAACGAGATCCTCTCGCTGGACGATTACCGCAAGCGCTATGCCCTGTACCGCACAGACACAGACCTGCAGTCGCTGCACGCCAGCGCGCCCTTCATCGCCGTGTGGGATGACCACGAAGTCGCCAACGACACCTGGCGCGACGGTGCCGAGAACCATAATGACGGCGAAGGTGACTTTACCGAACGCAAGCTCGCGGCCCTGCAGGCCTACTTCGAGTGGATGCCGGTGCGCCCGGCCAGCGACGACGATGAAGAAACCATCTACCGCCGCTTTGACTTTGGCGACCTGGTCAGCCTGCACATGCTCGACACCCGCGTCATTGGTCGTGACGAGCAGCTCGACTTTGCCGACTACATTGGTGCCGGCGGTTTTGACGCCGCGCGTTTTACCGCCGACATCAGCGATACCAGCCGCACACTGCTGGGCCTCGCGCAACTCGACTGGCTGCAGACGCAACTGGCTACCTCCACCGCCACCTGGCAGGTTCTCGGCCAGCAGATCCTGATGGGGCGTATGTTGCTGCCGGCGGAAATGCTCACCGCGCTGCAGAACCCGGGCGCAACAGACCTCACGGCCATGCTCACCGAGCTGGTGACCATCAAGCTGCGCCAGCAGGCCGGCGACCCGACGCTGACGCCAGCCGAGATAGCCCGTATCGAAACCCTGATCCCCTACAACCTGGATGCCTGGGATGGCTACGCCTATGAGCGGGAGGTCGTGCTGGGCACCGCCCGCACCCTGAACAAGAATCTGATCGTGCTGGCTGGCGACACGCACAACGCCTGGGCCAACAACCTGACCACACAGGCTGGCGATGCGGTCGGCGTGGAGTTCGCGACGGCCTCGGTCAGCTCACCGGGCCTGGAGTCGTACCTGGGCCTGAGCGAAGCGCAGATCCCGGCAGCCGAGCAAGCCATTACCACGCTGGTGGACGGCCTGCAGTACCTGAACGCCAATCAGCGTGGCTATCTGCTGGTAACCTTTACCGCCGAGGAGGCCCGTGCAGACTGGCGCTACGTAAGCACCGTCAAGGCGGCCGACTACAGCATGGACACTGCACGAGCTCGCAGCCTGCGTACCCTGCCCGGCGCTGGCAATCGCACACTGGTGCCAACGGCCTAAAGATCAACCTTGCCGCGTAGCTGCTTGGTCTGACCGCGCTTGACCTTGCCGTCCACCCGTTTGACCTGCGAACTGCGGGTCGGACGGGTCGGGCGCCGCTTCTTCTGTACCACACCGGCAGCCAGAATCATCTCGCGCAACCGGTTGATGGCATCCTCACGGTTCATTTCCTGGGTACGGTACTGCTGCGCCTTGATCACGATGACACCCTCACTGGTGATACGCGAGTCACGCAGTGCCAGCAGCCGTTCCTTGTAGAACGGCGGCAGGCTGGAGGTGTTGATGTCAAAACGCAGATGAATCGCGCTGGACACCTTGTTGACGTTCTGTCCGCCCGCGCCTTGGGCTCGGACGGCGCTCATCTCGACCTCCCAGTCGCCGAGCTGAACCTGATTGGAGATAAAAATCATGGGCGCTCCCGCGCTGAATGAAGGTGCAAAGCAGGATACGCCGCTACTGCGGCTCAGGCAAAGCCTGCGCCGCGCTGCAGGAAGTTGACGATCCAGTCGAACATCAGATCACTGTCCAGCTCCGCGTGCAGCGACGCCTTGCCGGCACGAACCCGGGCTGGCGGGATGCTGTGTGAGCGCATGTCCATCAGGTCGCGGGAGTAGGCCTTTTCAAACTCCGGGTGCCCCTGCACGCTGAGGAAGCAGTCACCGTACTGCAGCAGATAATGCGGGCAGAAGTCACTGCTGGCGATCACCTGGGCCTGGGCTGGCAGGTCGATGACCTGGTCCTGGTGGCTGACAATCAGGTCAAGCTTGTCCTGTGCCGGCTGCATCCAGGGCTGTGGTTCAATCACCTGGTTGAACGACACGCCCACGCCCCAGCCGCGCTCCGACTTCTGCACGTTGCCGCCCATAGCACGCGCCATCAGCTGGTGGCCGAAACAGACACCCACCAACGGCTTTTCCTCCGCCCAGAGGCTGCGCACGAAGCCTTCCAGCTCACGAATCCAGTCAAGATCGTCGTACACGCCATGCTTGCTACCGGTGGTCAGATAGACGTCGCACTCGTGCACATCGGCAGGCAACTCGCCGCGATGCGCCTGGTATACGCGATAGTGCATCTGCGGCAGGCGCTTGCGCAGCGCCTGTTCAAACATCTGCGGATAATTGCCATGCGCGCCCAGCAGCTCATCGGCGACATCATCACATTGCAACAGCCCTACTTTCATACCCTTCCACCTGCCTCAGTCATTTTCACAGCCCGGCACCCCTTGACGGATACGCCGGGAAAACGGCACATCGCTACCCTCATCCCGCGCCCGCTCGGTAATGCGACCCCGCTGGCGCAGCTCTGCCAGCGACAACCCCTTCTGCAGCCCGCCCTGGGCGTACACATAACTGTCCAGGTAGCCGCTGAGCAGCAAGCGAATGTCACTGCGCAGGTCCGGGCGAATACGCTGCATCAACGCGAACACCACATTGGTGCAGTTGGCCCGCACCGTGTGATAGAAGCGCGGACGTACCGCCAGACGATTGGCCGTCTCTACGTAACCCAGCAGCAACTGGCGGCCGGCGGCCGGCGACAGCCGGGTGCGATACAAAAACATGTCTTCGCCACGATGATTGCTGCGCACCTTGACGATATCGGTCTCATCGCTGGCGACGATGTTCAGTTCAAAGTGCTTGAAGAACCCGGCGATGGCCGAGTATTCCTGATCACGCACACGACGGATTTCGACCGACCAGCTCAGGTAACGGCCGTCGGTAAAACCAAAGGAGATCAGCATGTGGGCAATGGACCGGTGCCCCCAGAACGAGGTCAGCATATCTACCGAGCGTAAGGCTGACAGCGAGTACTCGCGGCTCTCCCAGCAGATCTGATAGTCCGTGGCGCTGCGCCAGTCAAAACAGCGCACGCGCTGCAGGCGCAGGCTGTCACCGTCCACCACGCCGGTAGTGGTATAGGCCATGTCGTCAGCCCAATCGCAGTTGCCCTTGGGCATAACACCCCGCCACCACAGCAGCAATGGCGCAAAACCGGCGAGGAAACACAGGCCCGCGCGCAAGGGCTCATCCCGCATGGCGAGCACCACAACCAGAGACATCAGCAACAGCCAGAGAGCAAGAGGAAGATAACGCAGGGCAAGGCGACGGGGACGGTGATACCAGAGCGCCGGCAGCGCCCACAGCGACACCAGCAGCACCACCAATACCTGCAAACACAACAGCATGACGCCTCCTCAACGGACCGCCGTTGAATACAGCGTTTCCACCAAGGCGCAGTCTACACGCTTGCACGCCGGGTGCCATCCACCAGACGGGCTATACTGCGGCTATGGGGCAAGGGGCTGGATTGCAGCCCTGCGGGGCTTACTTCCCGCTGAGGAGCCAGACAACATGAGCAGAGTCCATCTTGCCGTACTGTTGTTACCCGCCATCGCCTGCGCGCAAACCGTGCCCATTGACGACACCGACCTCGCACCCTGGGCCGTTGAGACCATCACACCGGTGCACGACCGCGTCACCCGCTGGGTCGACAGCACTGCGCGCAACCTCGACGGTTTCTTTGGCACGCTGGACAGCGACCAGGTAGAGAACGAGTCCTACCTGCGCCTGAGCAGCGACTTTGACTGGGCCGAATCTGAAGATTTTGAGATAGACCCCGGCATTCGTTTCAAGCTCGACCTGCCGACCACCCGCGAGCGCCTGCGCCTGATCATCGAGAGCGACCCGGAAGAGTCCCGCGGCACCCTGGGCGAGCAAGGCGCTGAACCCCTGCGCCCGCAAAATGACAGCCTGAGCAACACGGTCGTGGGTCTCGCCGGCCTGGGTAACGAGGACCCGTCGACGGGCTGGAAAACCCGCCTGGGTGCCGGCGTTAAAGTCCGCTGGCCGCTCAACCCGTATGCCCGCGCCAGCGCCGAACGGCTGTGGCAACTGGGCGATACCCCCTGGCAGCTGTCCAACTACAACCGTGCGTCCTGGTTTGAGGACGACGGCTATTCCGCACGCACGCAATGGGATATCGGCCGCCCGCTGGACAGCACACGACACCTGCGCTTTATCAGCCAACTGCAATGGCAAGAGGACTACGACACCCTGGAGTTCTCTCAGAGCGCGCAGATCAACCAGGTACTGGGCCATCGCAGCGCCATCCGCTATGCCGGCGTGATGGTCGGTGACAGCGCCTCCCATCCACGGATCAATGACTACTATCTGCTCGCCGACTACCGCCGTGACGTGCATCGGCAAATGCTGTACGTGGACATCGTGCCCGAGCTGCATTTCCCACGTGAATCGGACTTTCAACCGCGTTGGGCAATCAATCTGCGTATCGAAATGCTGTTTAGGGGGCAGCTGTCGCGCTACTAGGGTCTGTTGCCGTTTCGTTCGCCCGCCTGTTGCAGCCTGTAAAGCAGCCAATCAAGGAGCGAGGAGCGTAGGTTGTTCAACGCATCCCTGCGTTTCACCCCTGCGAGGCTGGCGCGCAAAAACGCTCCCGGCGTTTTTGTGGTCAGTCCACGTGAGCGACGCCAAGTGGTGGCTTTACAGGCGCAACCTCGGCGGCCCCACCCGGAGGGCCGGGGCCATTTTTCGGCCATGCTGCGTCGTCGGTCGCTTATGTAGAGCGACTAGACTGCACTCCCTCCGCCTTGCCTGGCCGGAAAATGGCCTCCGGCAGGCGGATGAACCAAACGGCAACAGACCCAAGGGAAGCATAAACTGCCGCAGCACCTATACTGCCGCGTAGGAATGGAAGCTGAAGGAACAACAACCATGACGCCAGGTACGCAGCACGGCAAAACCTTGCTTCTGTACTTTCTCGCGATCTGGCTGCCACCCGCGCTGCTGATTGCCATCGTCACCGCCTTGCTGGTCAACGATCAGCGCAAGCAGGCGATGCAGGCAGCCGTCATGGAGCAGCAAGCCGAGGTACAAACCGCAGAGAAAATACTCAGCGAACGCCTGTCCGGCGTACAGACTGACATTGTCTACCTGGCAGATCAGTTGCAACAGCTAGACTCGATACCCCAGACCACAGGATTGTTCGACACTTTTCAACGCCACCACCGGCAGTACTACCAGATCCGTCTGATCGACGCGGCAGGCCAGGAACGCGTCCGGGTCGAGTGGCGCGAGGACCACCCCCAGGCCCTGCCCCGGCAGGCACTGCAGGACAAAAGCTATCGATACTATGTACAGCAAGGCTTGCAACTGCCGCTTGGCAGCGTCTACCTGTCACCCTTTGACCTGAACGTCGAGCATGGCCAGGTCGAGACGCCACTTCGCCCCACCATTCGCGTTGTTACCAGGACCGGCAGCAACCACAGTCTGCCTGGCGCGCTAGTGGTTATAAACTATGACGGTCAGGGGCTGCTGGACGCCCTGGGCCGGCTGCAGGCACCCAGCGGCGCCGCGTTGTGGCTGGTCAACAGCAATGGCTACTGGCTCCACTCCGATCAGCCCGAGCAGACCTGGGGCTTCATGTTGCCAGAACGCAGTGAAGCCAGCCTGTCCCGGCAGCACGTACGACTATGGAGCCAAATGATCCGCCCGGATGCGGAGCAAACGCTGATCACCGATCAGGCAACGTACTACTTTGAACGCCTGGAACTGGCCGGCGCACAACAAGCCCCGGGCGAGAACACGCTGGGCCCCCTGTACCTTGTCTCACAGCTTACCCGGCAACAAGTCGACAGCGCGCACTCAGTCAACGCCGGCGCCTTCTGGCAGGCGGCGGCATTGGTGATGCTGCTGTTTGCCCTGCTGGCCGCGCTGCTGGCGCGCTCGATTGCTCAGCGCCGCGCCAGTGAAACACGACTCGGCCGGAGTGAGTCGTTGTTTCGGGCAATGATTGAAGCCGCGCCGGACGCAATCATCATTACCGATGCCGAGGGCACCATCACGCTGCTCAACGAGCAGGCCGTGGCGATGTTCGACTACACCCAGGATGAGCTGCTCGGGCAGAAGGTAGAGGTGCTGATACCCGCCGAGGCCGCCACACGTCATGTGGCCCACCGCGAAGGCTACGCTCGCGCGGCACAGCCCAGACCCATGGGCATGGGATTGAGCCTGAGCGGTAGACGCAAGGACGGCAGCCAGTTGCCGGTCGAAATCAGCCTCAGCCCCATCAACACCGCCGAGGCCCGGCTGATTTTCTGCGCCGTGCGCGACGCCACCGAGCGCCGCGCCACCGAACGCCAGATTCGCCGCCTGAACGAAGGCTTGGAGCGCCAGAATACGGAGCTGCAAGCGGTCAACAACGAGCTGGAAGCCTTCAGCTACTCCGTCTCCCATGACTTGCGCGCGCCGCTCAGGGCCATCGACGGCTTCAGCAAGATACTGCAGAGCAGCCTTGAGGGCAGTCTCAGCGAGCGCGACAGCGACTACTTCAACCGTATCCGCAAAGCCGCGCAGAACATGAGCAAGCTGATCGACGACCTGCTCACCCTGGCGCGTGTCACCCGCGCTGACGTCAAGCTGGCCAGCCTTAACCTCAGCCGTCTGGCCACCGCCGTCGCGGATCGCCTGCTGGAGAACCAGCCCGAGCGCAATGTTACCCTGCAGATAGCGCCTGACATAAAGGTGCTGGCCGACCCCGCGCTGCTGCAGGTTGCCATGGAGAACCTGTTGGGCAACGCCTTCAAGTTCACCTCCACCAAGGAAAAGGCCCTTATCGAGATTGGCTGCATGAGCAAGGATGGCGAGACGGTGGTTTTCGTCCGTGACAACGGTGTCGGCTTTGATATGAACTATGCTGACAAATTGTTCACCCCGTTCCAGCGCTTGCACAGCGCCAGCGAATTTCCCGGCACGGGCATCGGCCTGGCCTCGATCAAACGGGTCATGAGCAAACTCGGCGGCCGTATCTGGGCCGAATCCAGCGTCGGCGAGGGCGCCACCTTCTATCTCCAATTCGCCCGTATCGGAGCAGAGCAATGAACACACAGAGTATCCTGCTCGTCGAAGATAACCCGGACGATATCGCCCTGATGCTGCACGCCCTGAGCGACAACCAGATCGCCAACCCCGTGGTGGTTGTCGAGGATGGCGAGCAGGCCCTGCAAACCCTGTTCGGCGCAGCCGGACAAGCAGAACGTGGCGTCCCTGCGCTCATTCTGCTGGACCTCAACCTGCCCAAGCGCAATGGCCTGGAGGTACTGCGCGAGCTGCGCAACCACCCGAACACCCGTCTGGTGCCGGTGGTAATACTGACCTCCTCGCTGGAGCCCAGCGACCGCCTGAACGCCTATCAGGCCGGCGCCAACAGCTATTTGCGCAAGCCAGTGGACTTCGACGAGTTTGTTCATGTGGCACAGCAGGTCGGCAGCTACTGGCTCCGCCTCAACCAGCCAGCAGTGGACAACTGAACGGAGCGACACCATGAGTCCGGACGACCAAAGCAACCACTGGAATGTCCTCATGCTGGAGGACAACGAAGACGACGCGCTGCTGATCATCAACCACCTTGAGACCCACGGGTGCGACATCAGCTGGACGCGTATCGAGACCGAGCCTGATCTGCGCAAACATCTGGCAAACGACGAATGGGATGTCGTGCTGTCAGACTACAGCATGCCCCTGTTCGACGGCGTCAGTGCGCTGCGGGTGGTCCGCGAACTGGACCCGGACATGCCCTTCGTCTTTGTATCCGGCACCCTCGGAGAAAAGGCTGCCGTTGCTGCCATCAAGGGCGGCGCCCAGGACTACGTGGTCAAGCATGATCTCAACCGCCTGGCGCCAGTTGTCGAACGCGCCATCGCCGAGCAGGCGCTGCAAAAAAGGCATCGGCTGGCCCAGGATGTGCTGCGCAAGCTGTCACAGGCGGTCGAGCAGGCCGCCGACAGCATATTTATCACCAATCGCCAGGGCGAGTTCGAGTACGTCAACCCCGCCTTCGAGAAGATGACCGGCTACCGGGCAGAAGCGGTTGCCGGGCGCACGCCGTCGGTACTCAAGGCGACGCAGCAGAACCCAGCCGCCTACTCCGAACTGTGGGAAACCGTGTTGGGCAAGCAGACCTACCGCGGCACCCTGGTCAACCGCAAGCACGATGGCGCAACCTTCTATGAAGAAAAAGTCATCACGCCGCTGGTTAACCAGGCAGGGCAAATCACCCACTTTGTCTCGACCGGTCGTGACATCAGCGACCGGGTCAAGGCCGACGAGGACCGCGCGCGTCTCAATGCCATTCTCGAGGCAACTACCGACATCGTCGCCATTGCCGATGCCACCGGCGCCGTGATCTATGTGAACAAGGCCGGTCACAGCCTGCTGGCCGAGATCAAACCGGACAGCAGCGCGACCCAGGCGGCCGGTGAACTGATCGGCAACGCACTCGGACAGGCCGAAAAGCACGGCGTCTGGGAGCGCGAGTCGGTACTGTCGGGCGGTGACGGACAGACCATATACCTGCACCAGGTGATCATGTCGCACCGTGATCAGAACGGGAACATCGCCTACTTTTCCACCATTGCCCGCAACATCAGTGAGCGCAAGCAGTTCGAGGCAGAGTTACAGCATCAGGCCACTCACGACGTGCTGACCGGCCTGGCCAACCGCGTATTGCTGGCCGAGCAACTGCAAACCGAGATGAATCGCTCGCAACGGCGCAACAGCGTGACCGCGGTGGTGTTCCTGGACATGGACAATTTCAAGCGGGTCAACGACAGCCTGGGACACGGCATCGGGGATCAGTTGCTGCAACAGGTCAGTGTGCGACTGGGCCGACACATCCGGCCTAACGATATTCTCGCCCGCTACGGCGGCGACGAATTTGTCATTGTTGCCAGCGACCTGGAGAACGCCGATGCCATTACCGCCATCTTGGACAAACTGAACCGCGCCTTCGAACACCCCGTTCACGTCGCCAGACAGGATATCTTTGTCAGTTTCAGCGCCGGTATCGCCGTGTACCCGGATGACGGCGGTGACGCAGACACCCTGCTGCGCAACGCCGACTCGGCCATGTATCAGAGCAAGGCCGATGGTGGTCGCGCCTTTCGCTTCTATGCCCCGGCGATGAACGAGCGCCAGCAACGCTTGCTGGCCATGGAGTCAGAGTTGCATCGGGCGCTGGCGCGTAACGAGTTTGTTGTGTATTACCAGCCGCAGGCCGAGCTGGCCAGCGGCCAGGTGACGGGTGCCGAGGCACTCATCCGCTGGCGGCACCCGCAGCGTGGGCTGGTGCCGCCAGACGAGTTCATTCCGTTGCTGGAAGAAACTGGCCTGATCAATGAGGTGGGGCTATGGGTGTTGCGGCGCGCGTGCCTTGACATGACAACCTATACCCAGACCCACGGCCTGTGCCCTCGCGTCTCGGTAAACCTGTCGGCCCGGCAGTTCGCCTCTGGCGAGCTGGTGCAACAGGTCGCACAAGTGCTGGAGGAAACCGGCTTCCCGCCGGACCGGCTGGAGCTGGAAATAACCGAGCAAATTCTGATCAGCGACTTGCAGGCATCCAAGGCTATCCTCGGGGCGCTGCACGATATGGGTGTGAGCGTGGCGATTGACGACTTTGGCACCGGCTACTGTTCGCTGGCCTATCTCAAACGCCTGCCACTGCATGTATTGAAAATAGACCGCACCTTCGTCGCGGGCCTGCCGGCCGACCACAACGACCTGGCCATCGTGGAGGCGATCATCCTGCTTGCGCACAAGCTGGATCTGCAGGTGGTTGCCGAGGGCGTAGAAACCCTCGGGCAACTCGAGACCCTGCGCTCACTGGGCTGCGACATGGTACAGGGGTACTACCTCGGCAAGCCCGCACCACTGCAAGCTCTGGCAGAGACAGGCGCTTTGGCGCACTGAGCGCCTGGGCACTCAGTCGTCGTCGCGCAGCGTACGGCACACCTCGCCAGCGTCCAGCTCGTTCAATTCTTCGCTTTCAATCGGGCCTTCCCACTGATCATGCGGCGGGTCCAATTCCGGCAATGGCAGGTGCGGCATGTTGTTTTCACCCGGATGTTTCTGATCAAACGACATGACAATCTCCTGTTAGGGGTTCACAGCCTTAGTCAAGCAGAGCGCCGGGCAGGTTCAAGCCGATTGGACGAGCGGCACGTCAGGGCCTGGCCAGCAGCCACCCCCGCCCAACCCACAGGACCTTGGGCAGACGACGAGCACAACAGCAACAATCCTGACGGAAATTTGCACAAACTTTACAATTGAGAAGCTTTCTCAAATGCTGCATAACCGCTAGGCTAGCGCCTTCGTTTTTTTACGTATGCGGCATCATGAAATTACCTTTTCGTTTCGGCACCCTGCGCCAGTGGCACTGGATCAGCTCAGCCATCTGCCTGGCTGCCCTGCTGCTGTTTTCCGTGACTGGCATAACGCTCAACCATGCGCACCAGATAGAGTCCCGGGCCAAGGTCACGGAAATCGAAGCGACCCTGCCTGCCCCGCTGCAGGCCCATTTGCAGCGCCGTCCGCCGGAGGACGGCAGTCTTCCGACCGAGCTGGCCGGCTGGCTGGAGCAAACCCTGCCGATCAAGCTGGCCGGCACCACCCCGGAGTGGGATGGCGGTGAGCTGTACATGGGCTTTCCGCGCCCCGGTGGCGACGCCTGGCTGAGCCTGGATCTGGACAGCGGCGAGTTGCTGTTTGAAGACAGCGACCGGGGCTGGATCGCCTATCTGAATGACCTGCACAAGGGCCGGCACACGTCCGTTGCCTGGAGCTGGTTTATCGATCTGACCGCCGTGGCCTGTCTGCTGTTTGCCCTGACCGGACTGATCCTGCTGTACCGCCAGGCCAGCCACCGCCGCACCACCTGGCCGCTCACCACACTGGGGCTGCTTGTCCCGATACTGATTCTGCTACTGAGCATGCATTGAGAAAGGAGACCACAATGAAACCGCACCTGGCCTTTGCCCTGAGTGCCCTGCTGGGCAGCAGTGCTCTGCAGGCCGCCGAGGCACAACTCACCGTGCAGATTCCACGTCTGGATGTCGCCGAATACCACCGCCCCTACGTCGCCATCTGGCTGGAAAACGACGCCGGTCATGTCGCCGACCTGACCGTCTGGTACGACACCGAACTGCGGGATGATGAAGGCGAGAAATGGCTGAAGGACCTGCGCCAATGGTGGCGGCGCAGTGGCCGTGGGCTGGACCTGCCTATCGACGGTATCAGCGCCGCGACTCGCCCGCCCGGTAGCCATGACCTTGCGCTGCAAGACCTGCCGGCTTTCAAGGAACTGGCCCCCGGCGACTACGAGCTGGTGGTTGAAGCAGCTCGCGAAGTGGGCGGCCGTGAACTGCTGAAGGTGCCTTTCAGCTGGCCCGTCACCAGCGCTGCCGACCTCCAGACCCAAGGCAGCCGCGAGCTGGGCCAGGTTCGCCTGCAACTGACTCCCTGAATAACAAGGACACAACCATGAAACTGCTCAAACGACTCTCTGTACTGGCGGTTGCCGCCACCCTACCGCTGACCGCCGATGCCCACCGCGCCTGGATGGTGCCGTCTTCCACGGTGTTGTCTGGCGAAGCACCCTGGGTCACCGTGGATGCTGCCGCCGGCAATGGCATTTTCTACTTCGACCACTTCCCGATGATGCTGGAGGGCGTTGGTACACCGCCAGCCAACAGCAATCGCCAACCCGCCCCGCTCACCATCACCGCCCCCGATGGCAGCGAGGTTGAACCGCAAAACGGCCACCTGGGCCGCCTGCGCAGCAGCTTTGATCTGCAGCTGGAGCAGAAAGGCACCTACAAGATCGCTATCGCCAACAGCGGCCGGGTCATGGGCATGTACGAGCTTAACGGCGAGCGCAAGCGGGTCATGGGCAGCCTGGATGAGATCGTCAAGCAGATTCCGGCGGACGCCGAGAAGGTCAATATCATTCGCAGCGACTCGCGCATGGAGCTGTTTGTCACCTCCGGCAACCCGACCGAAGAGGTGCTGAAGGCAACCGGCCAGGGGCTGGAGCTGCAACCCGTGACACACCCCAATGACCTCTACGCCGACGAGGCCGCCGAATTCGTCTTTCTGCTCGATGGCCAACCGGCGCCCGGGCTGGAAATCGCCCTGATCCCGGCCGGCTCCCGCTACCGCGACAGCGAGCAAGCCCGCGACCTGACCACCGACGCCGACGGCAAGGTCAGCATTGAATGGGGGCAGGCTGGCCTGTTCTGGCTGGAAGCCGAATACAAGCAGACCGAAGGTCTGGAAGCGCCGGTAACCCAGCGCCGCGCCAGTTACAGCACCACCTTTGAAGTGCTTGCACCCTGATGAGCAGCACCGCCTGGGCGCTGGCGGCCAGCCTGCTCTGGCTGGCCGCCACCTGCTACTGGCTGCGCCCGTTGTGGCGCCGCCAACAGACCACTGGCGAGCACCAGACCCTGGTGGTCTGGGCCAGCCAGACCGGTCAGGCTGAACGCCTGGGCAGACAGGCGCTGCACGCACTACAAGCCGCCGGCCAGTCGGCCGCGGGCTTGCCGCTGGGGCGTTTAACCCCAGCCCATCTTCTTGCCTGTCGACAGCTCTGGCTGGTGGCAAGCACCTACGGCGACGGCCAGGCGCCAGACAGCGCGCAGGCCTTTGAACATCGCCTGATGCCGCAAGGCCCAGCGTTACCGGAACTGAGTTTCGCTTTGCTCGGGCTGGGCGACAGCCAATACCCGCATTTCTGCGCCTTCGCCAAACGGCTGGAAAGCTGGCTGCGCGACAAAGGCGCCCAGCCCTTGCAGGACAGTATCTACCTGGATAATCAGGACCCGGACGGCCTGGTGCGCTGGCGCGCCAGCCTGGCCCAGCACACCGGCCTGCACGAACTGCCGGAGGATGACGAGCAACCATGGCAGCCCGTGACCCTGCTCAGCCGCCGCGCGCTGAACCCCGGCAGTCCGGGGCTCACCGCCTGGCACCTGAGCTTGCAGGCTGATGCTCTGGGACGCTGGCAGGCTGGCGATCTGCTGGAGTTGCAGCACGCCGGGCAGCGCCGCCTGTATTCGATTGCCAATCAGGGCGATAACAGGCAGGTGGAGCTGCTGGTCCGCCATGTCATGAAAGACGATGGCAGCCAGGGGCTGATGTCCGGCTGGCTGTGCCAGCAGGCAGCCCCCGGCAGCCTGGTCGAGGCGCGGGTGCATCATAATCCGTCATTCGCGCTACCCGACCGTCGCGCACCGGTCATTCTGATTGGCAGCGGCACGGGGCTGGCCGGCCTACGTGCTCTGCTGCAAGAACAGCTGCAGCGCGGGCAACCCGCCTGGCTGTTGTTTGGTGAACGCAGCCCGGAGCATGACTGCTGGCTGGCCAATGAACTGGATCACCTGCCAGCTGAACAGCTGTTGGTACAGCGCTGCTTCTCACGTGCGCCGACATCCGCTGCAGCGGGTTACGTACAGGACCTGCTGCGCGAGCAACCAGAACGCCTGCATGACTGGATCGATCGCGGCGCCAGCATTCGCGTCTGCGGCAGCATGGCCATGGGTCAGGCGGTAGACAGCGTGCTGCAGGGGTTGCTGGGCGCCAGCGCCATCAAACAGATGGCGGCTGACGGCCGCTACCGTCGCGATATCTACTAAGGAAGCGCCAATTAATTCCACACGCCCTCTGCGGGTGCTCAAGCGTGCAGCAGCCCGGCCGGATGCGGCCCAGCCTGAACGCCCGAGGGCATGCGGAATCAATCAGTACTTCCCTAACCACTCAGAGCCAATTCCAGGAAAGCCCGGCGTACACACCAAAACCTTCACCGGGCGTCAGGCGCGCGGCTTCTGCTCCGTTGTCGTTGTAGCCTGGGGTCACGGTCGCGGCGTAGTGCTCGTCAGTCAGGTTGCGCAGGTCCAACCAGGTCTGCCAGTCGCCCTTGGGCGCATCGTAGCCCAGGGTAGCGCCAAAAATCGTGTAGCTATCGGCATTCCAGGAGTTGGCGTAATCCACCGGCACTTTAGACGCATACTGGGTATTCAGCCCCACATAGATACCCGCCGGATGCTGATAGCGCAGCTCACCCTGGTAGTAATGGCGCGGCAGCCCCGGCAGCGCATTGCTGCCAAAGGTGTCGTCATCACGGTAGTGGAAATCACTGAAGGTATACGCCTGACGCAGCGCCAGCGCGCCCAGTTCGTCACCCTGCCACAACGTGCTGCTCAGACCCGCCTCGATACCCTGATGCACAGTGGCGCTGGCATTGGACTCGGCAAAGATGTTCGGTTCAATTTCGACCGTCAGCAGTTCATGGTTGACCCGCGAGTAATACCAGGCCAGGTCCCACACACCAACGACCGAATCCCCCCGCGCGCCGACCTCAAAGGTCGTCGCAGTCTGGTTATCCAGACTGACCGGCGTACTTTGGCGATTGCTCCAGGGCTGATTGCTGACCGGGAAGCGGGTTGGCGAGCCCCAGATCATCGACCACGGGTGCGGCGGCTCGACTGAACGAGACAGGTTGCCATATACCTCGGTACCGGACTCCAGCTGATAACGCAGGCCCAAACGCGGCGCGTAGTCCCAGGTGCCCTCATCCAGACGCTCATTGGTCTCCGGCCAGGTGACCTCGACCTCGCGTTGGGTGTAGATCAGTGCCAGTCCGCTGCTCAGCCACAGGCGTGGGGCCAGCTCCAGCTGGTTACTGATATGCAGCACGTTATCCGAGCCCTGATGCTCATATTTGCGCATCAGCGTGCCAACCGGGTAGACCGTGCCATTGGCGTTAAGCGGCTGGTAGGCGGTTTCCTTCGAATCGCTGCTGGGCAAATTGGTGGTTGTCCGCCAGCCGACAGTGGTGTTTGAGTTCAGTCCGAACAGCTGGTGCTCACGCTTATAGTTGAGCGTGGCGCTGATGTCGCTGTAGTCCACTCGGATGCGGTACGGGCTTTCCATCAGGTCCATCGGGTAATGGTGGTAGACCAGCCCCATCTCCAGCGTGCTGACGTCGTCCAGACGCAATGTGGTCTTGTTGGCCAGCCAGGTGCTGCCCGGCTGCTCGCGCTTGGCGTCGCGGGCAATGTTGGCCGGGTTGGCCTGGGTCGGGTCGTCGTCGATCTGCGACTGGGTCAAACGCCCCGGGCTCTGGTGTTCGGTCTCGCGATAACGCAGGTAGAAACGGGTTTCCAGATCCGGAGTCAGCTGCAGGCCGACGTTGGCGACCACACCCTTGCCACTGCCGGCGGCGTGATCCTGCTGGCCGTCGTAGTGCAGGTCGGTGATACCCACGTAATAATCCAGATCACCGATTACCTGACCGGATGCGATATGGCGCTTTAGGTAACCGTCGCTGCCCGCCTCCATGCGCAGCTGCAGACGCGGCGCATCAAAACCGCTGCGGGTGATGTAATCGACCGCCCCGCCCAGTGCCAGCGCACCGCGCTCAAAACCGTTGGCACCACGCAGCACCTCCGCGCGACTGAGCCACAGCGGCTCCAGCAGCTCATAGGGCGTACCGCCCGAACCGGTCAGCGGCAGGCCATCGAGCAAAATGTGATTACCGGAGGCATGGGCACCCGGCCCACGGTTGATGCCGGAACCACGGATGCTGATCTTCACGCCCTCGTTGCCGGGGGACTGGGCATACACGCCCGGCTGATAAGCCAGCACATCAGCGACGCCAGCGACCCGCCCCTGCTCAACCTGCTGCATATCAACCAGATTGGTACCGCCCGGCACCTCGTTCAGCGCCTCACGAGCCTTGGCGACCTCATCGTACTTCTGCCCCGCAACCGTAATCGCGTCCAGTTGGGCAACCTCATCGGCCTGGGCGAACGCGGGTGATGCCATCAGACAGGCAAGAAACAACGGCGCCAGACGTTCCGGCGGGGAGATCAGGTTGGACATGCAGTGACTCCGGCAACAGACAGGGAAAATGCGAACGGCGCATTTTACTGGTTTCCCCCGCCCGAACAACCAAGCGCCAATGCCGTACAGCGAACGTATGGTCAAGGGCAATTCGGGTGCCGATTGGTGACGGCGGCGGTGCCGCCACCTGGGGTGCATGCCATTATTCGCAAGGCGACCTTCCACGACTACGACAGCACGGCTCCCAAGCCTGATCAGAAGCTGTAACGCGCCGCCATCCCCAGCGTCATCGGCGCACCCACATCAAGCAGGTTGTCGCCCTGGTTGTTGGTGATGTAACGCTCGTCGAACAGGTTGCGCACATAACCACTGACCGTCAGATCGCCTATCGGATATTCCGCATTCAGATTAACCAGCACCACGCTGTCGTTGTGGCGCTCGCCGGTCACCTCACGCGCCGCGTTGGTGTTGAAGTTGGAAATGCTCTTGCCCTGGTAGACCGTATCCACACCCAGCATCAGCCCATTGCCGAAGGTGTAGTTGGCGCCGAGGTTAGCCATGGTCTTGGGCGCGAAGACAAACTCGCGGCCGCTGAGGTCGACGCCGTCGCGGACAAAGTCCTCGTACTTGGTGTCGTTGTAGGCAAATCCCGCGTTGAGCAGCCACTGGGCGTTGAGCAGATACTCGGCCGACAGCTCCAGGCCGATCATACGGCTGCTGGCCGCGTTGGCCACCTGCACGGTGTTGTCACTGAGGTTGAGGAAGGACACCTGCTGGTCCTTCCAGTCGGTGTGATAAAGATTGGCGCTGGTGCGCAGACGGCGATCCAGCCAGCTGGCGCGCCAGGCCAGTTCAAAGGTGCTGGTGAACTCGGGGTCGTAGCTGTCATGCGCTGCCCGGGTGCGGACGTTGACACCGCCGCTGCGATAACCGCGTTGCCATGTCAGGCCAATCAGCTGGGTGTCGGACAGGTCATGGCTGATGCCGATCTTGGGCAGCAAGACACTGGAGCTGAGCTTTTCATCAGCCACCGGGTCGGTGGCAATCCCCAAGGCATCTACCGGGTAGACGATCTCGGTGTGGTTCTTCTCATGGTCCCACCGCAGGCCGGAGATCAGCTCCCAGTCCTCGACGAAGCGCCAGTTCACTTCGGTGAACAGCGCCTGACTGTTGATGGTGGTATCGCCCTGCTGATCAAGCAGCACGGTACCGTTGTTGACCAGTTGGTCGTCGATCTTGCCGCTGGAGCGTCCCAGATACAGGCCGACCAGTCCATCCAGTTGATCGGACGAGTAGCCCAAACGCAGCTCCTGGCTGGCCAGGCTTTGTTCGTGGTGGCGCGGTGATGTCTGAGTGACGGTCGGCAGCCGGTCAAAATCCAGTACCGAGTGATACTCGGACCAGGTGCCTGAGGTGACGCTGGTCAGCACCAGGCTGTCGGACAGGTCGTAGTCCAGTCGGGCCGTTGCGGTGGTCTGCTCCAGCGTGTTGTGGGTCTCGGTATTTTCGTAAAGCTTGAAATAGTCCGGCTTGCCGGCCGTCGCAGCCACGGCGTTAACGCCACTGCGCTGCTCGGTGCGCGCCAGCGTCAGCAGCAGCTCGGCCTCATCTGACGGCAGAATCAGCAACTTGCCGCGCACATTGCTGGTGCGCAGCAGGTTGGCGTCCTTGTTCAGCGTGGCATTGTCGATGTAACCGTCCTGGGTCTGGTAATCAACGGCGATACGGCCGGCCATTACGCCATCAACCAGCGCGCCATTGGCCATCGCGGACGCGCCCTGCTCGCCGTACTTGCCGACGTTGCCGCGCACGGCGAACTCCGGATCAAAATGCGGATTGCGCGTCTGCATGACGATGGCACCGGCCAGCGAGTTGCGCCCCTGCGTGGTGGACTGCGCCCCACGGTAGATCTCTATCTGCTCCACATCCCACAGCGGCAGCGGGTTAAGTGTCAGCAGCCGGTTTACTTGAAGGGCGTCGTCCACATACACCGAGACGGCGCCGTTCATCGCCGCCGGGCCTTGATCGTCAAAGCCGGTGACCGGAATACCGCGGATGCCCCAGTTCTCGTTGCCCGACTGGGCATACACACCGGGCGTGCGCTCAAACACGCTCTGCAGGTCAACGTCGCCGTGATCGCGCAAATCGTCAGCCGTCACCACCGCGACACTGGAGAGCGTGCGCTCGGCGGTACGCTCTATCTTCTCGCCGGTAACCACGATCGAGTCCAGATACAGAGTCTGCACCTGCTCGTCATCAGCTGCAGCAGCTGACGTCGCCGTGATTGCGCCCAAGGTAACCGCTACCGCCAGGCTGGTACGTGTGAACTGCTTCATCCGCGCATGACTCCTTTCCTGAACATGACTGGCGATACGGCCAATTCGATGGGTGCAAAATATTATCGATTGCAATCGTATTTGCAAGATTTACTTGCTGGCCGCCCGCCGCCAGCACACCCAGGATGGCGCGATCTGCACTTGTTCACCGGGATCGCGCTAGCGACACTGGGCGCTGTCCATCGCGCCCAGGTCTCCCCCTCATGCCGCAGCCAGCGCCGTCCGCCTCCGCCGAGCACTTCGAAAAGGTCCTCAAGGGTCTGCGTGCCTGTGTGCCGAGCGATCCGCTGGAGGCCGCGCTAGTACGCCATCAGCTGCGCGGCATGTCTGCCAGAGAGCGGGTTCCGCTGGTAGCAATCCGGCAGTTGGTAGAGGAGCTGGCCCAGCAGCAGCAAGACCCATGGCTGCTGGTACGCGCGTTCAGTCATCTGGATTATTCGGCTGCGTTTTTGGCGACAACCTACCTGGGCAACGCGCGCACCCTGCGCGATGCTATCCAGCTGAGCCAGCGCTATCTGGACCAGAACAGTGATCTCACCACCCTGACGCTTGAGCAAAGCGGGCCGTTGGCGAGCATCATCGTCACCCCCAATGCCCAGGTGAGTGCGAGCGATCAGCAATTGGTTGCCATGCTGTATGGCGTGCTGCGCACGTGCCAGGGGCTCGGTTTACAGCAGGCGTCGGCCGGCATCGCCGCCATGCCGGAGCAGGCGCTTGCAGCATGCCGCCAGCTGCTGCGCATACCAGTCACGCGGCTGGACGGTGCCCTGCGGGTGGAGCTGCACTTTCCGGCGCTGGAGCTGGCGCGCGCACTGAACGCCAAACAGCCAAACATCGCGCGACTGGCCAGACGAGAGCGCCAACTGATTCGCAACCGCGCCAACCACCGTTGGAGTGAATCCGTTCAGCTGCTGCTCGGCGCGCTGTTGCCACGAGGCGAAACGCGCCTGTCGCGCTGCGCCAGTCTGCTGGCCGTGGCGCCCCGCACACTGCAACGACACCTGAGCGCAGAGCAGCAACCGTTCAACGAGCTGCTCAGCACCGTTCGCCGGCAACTCTGCCTGGAGTACCTGCGCGACGGGCATCGCGACGACACCCTGGCGTTGCTGCTGGGCTACCGCCAAACCAGCCAGTTTTACCGTCAGTTTCGTCTGTGGTTCGGCTGCTCTCCGAGCCAACTGCGCACCCGCCTTGCACCTGAAACACTCACAACAACCACAACAAGAGGACGCATCCATGCGCCGCCGCACCCTGCTCCCTACCCTGCTCCTGCCCTTGGCTCTCACCGCGAACGCTGCTGAGGACACGCTCGACGAACGCCTGGCCCGCAGCGCCGAGGCAATCCAGCCAAAAGCCATCGCCTGGCGCCACGACATCCACCAGCATCCTGAGTTGGGTAATCAGGAGCACCGCACTGCTGCGCTGGTCGCCGAACACTTGCGCCATTTGGGGATGGAGGTAGAAACCGGCGTTGGCACCACTGGCGTCGTCGGCTTGTTGAAAGGCGGTAGACCCGGCCCGGTTGTCGCCCTGCGCGCCGACATGGATGCCCTACCCGTACTGGAGGCCACCGGCCTGCCCTTCGCGTCCCAAGTCCGTCAACAGTACCAGGGCGAAGAGCGTCCGGTGATGCACGCCTGTGGCCACGACGCCCACGTCGCCATCCTGATGGCTACCGCCGAGGTGCTGGCGGGCCTGAAGGACGAGCTCCCGGGGAGCGTGAAATTTATCTTCCAGCCTGCCGAGGAAGGTCCCAGCGACTACGTCTACGATGGCCAACGGCACTTTGGCGCGCGGCAGCTGGTTGAGGCCGGCGTGATGGAGAACCCAGACGTTGCTGCGGTGTTTGGCCTGCACGTGACTGCCTCCATGCCGACCGGGCTGATCGGTTATCGCAGTGGGCCGGTGATGGCCAGTTCGGGTGATCTGCATATCCGCGTGCAGGGCAAACAGACCCACGGTGCCCAGCCCTGGGACGGGGTCGACCCGATCGTTACCAGCGCCCAGATCATCAACGGCTTGCAGACCATCGTCAGTCGACAGACCAACATCATGCCGGCACCGGCTGTGGTCACCATCGGCACCATCAACGGCGGCAGCCGTCACAACATCATTCCGGATGAAGTCGTCATGACCGGTACCGTGCGCACCTTCGGCGACCAGGTGCAGCAGCAGGTCAACGAGCGAATAGAGCGCACTGCCAGGGGCATTGCCGAGGCTGCGGGTGCCAGCGCCGATGTAAGGATCGTGGATAACTACCTCACCACCACCAACCACCCGACGCTGACCGAGCAAATGGTGCCGACCCTGCAGCGGGCGGCGCATGAACGCGTGGTGGTTTCACCGATGGTGACGGGCTCAGAGGACTTTTCCTACTACGCCAATGAAGCGCCGGGCCTGTTCGTGTTTCTCGGGGTGACCCCGATGGCCCGGATGGGCAAGGCAGCGCCCAATCATGCTCCAGGCTTCATCATCGACGATGCCGCCCTGCTGACCGGCGTCAGAACACTGAGCATGCTGGCCAGCGATTACCTGCAGCAGGCCCGCTCTGCGGAGTGAACGGCAACGTCCCGGCACCGCGCTCGCGGCGCCGGGCAAAGTGACGACGCGTATCGCCTGATCGAATGGCCTCCGCTTGATGTACAACACAGAACCAGCGGCCAGGGTCTGTTGCCGTTTCGTTCGCCTTGCCTGGCCGAAAAATGGCCTCCGGCAGGCGGATGAACGAAACGGCAACAGGCCCTAACCCTTCGGCCAGATCCCGGTCCGCTTCAACGCCGGAGAGAAGGTCTCAAACTCCCAGCGCAGACGCGACCCGCCTGGTCGCCAGACCGCCTGTTCAACCTGCAGATGCCACAGGTGCTCGACACCCTCGAAACCGCCTGCATCAGGTATGTCCCACTCAAGCTCCACGCTGCCAGAGACCTGCAACAGGTCACCGCTGGCAAAGTCGACAAACAACAGTCCCGCACGCGGGTTAAGCAACAGGTTGCCAAGCGTGTTGAAGAAGCGATTGCCGGAAAATTCCGGCATGGTGAGGCGGTTGCCTTGCACTTTTACGAAACCGGGCCAGCCGCCGCGATGGGACACGTCAACAGCAGGTTCGCGTCCCTCCTGCGGGACGCAACTGGCAACAAAACAGGTATCGGCCAAAGCGATCAGCGCCCGCATCTGCTCGGTCAGGATCGCCGAGTGGACGGCTGGTGAGCCGCCTGCAGACGGCCCGACAGCGGCGGTAAGCTGGCGCTGTTGAATAAACTGCGGACAGTTGCCGAAAGCCTGCGTTACCTGCACGCTCATGCCGGCGTGGTCGATCGCGTCAACGCGTCCGGACAGGCGATTGCGCCGACGCGTCTGCAGATCGATACCCAGCAGACCCAGTGTACGGGTTTGCGCCACAGCAACCGCGCACGGATCCTGTTCACTGAACAACGCGTCCAGTCGCAGCACGGAGGGATCAGGAGACCAGGCAAACCCTGGCTCACCTTCCAGCAGGCCAGCCCAGAGATCGCCCTGCGTCGATACCGTACCCGCCACCACAAAGCGCAGCAGCGGATAGAACGCCCGATGCTGCTCGGGTAGCACCGGGCTCAGTACGCGCGGGCCCACTTCAGCCATGCGCGCGGCCACGCCGAGGCGGCGCTGCAGTTCCCGCTCACCCGCGTGCCATACAGACTGTTCAGGCTTGCTCATGAGGCCGCCCTCCCCACGTGACCAGCAACGCCCTTACGCACTCTGCAGCCCCACCGCCGATCGCGCCATCGGCACAAACCCCGGCAGATCTTCAATCTGCGCCAACCAGGCTTGCACGCGCGGATAGTGGGTGAGCGACACGTTGCCCTCGGGTGCATGGGCTACATAGCTGTACAGCGCGATATCGGCGATGGTGACCTGCTCGCCGGCGAGATAGCGGCTGGCAGTCAGCGTGCTCTCCAGCAAACGCAGCAGCTCATGCGCGGCAGTGATGGTGCTCGGCGCATCGAAGGGGGCGCCAAACAGCGTAATCAGGCGCGCCCGCGCAGGCCCGGCTGCCAACTCACCGGCAGCAACCGACAACCAGCGCTGCACGCGCGCCGCCCCGACAGCATCACATGGCAACCAGCGATCAGTCGGGTCGTACTGGCTGGCCAGGTAAACCAGAATAGCGTTCGAGTCGCTCAGCACCGCGCCGCGATCTTCGATCACCGGCACCTGGCCAAAGCTGTTGAGAGCCAAAAAGGCCGGCTGCTTGTGCGCACCAGCGGCAAGGTCGACGAAGACGGTTTCGTAGGGAAGGTTCAACAGCGACAGCATCAACTCGACGCGATGCGCGTGACCAGACAACGGATAGCGATAAAACGTGATCGAATGTGACATGGAAGACTCCAATAATAGCGTGATGCACAACGGGTAAATGCGCCTGCCGCAGATGCCCTAGGGAGTCTTATCTTGATACCCCACACGGATGTGCGGAATAACCACAAACTGCAATCCTTTATTGCGATTTATGAAATTAGCTGCCGTTCAGCGCCGGGTGAACCCGCAAACGCGCAACCGCAAGGTCAACAAAGCTGCGCACCCGCGCAGCAGCCCGGCGCCCCTCGCGGTAGACCACATGGACCGGCAGCACCGGCAGTGCGAAGTCCTGCAGCACCGGTTGCAATCGTCCCTGCGCCAGCGACTCGTGCACCTGATAGCTCATGCAGCGCACCAGCCCGGCGCCCCGCTCGGCGGCGGCAATCGCCGCATGATTAGTCGCGCAACTCAAGCGCGGCAACAGGGCATAACGCTTGACGCTACCTTGCTGGACAAACTGCCACTCCGGCGTGCGCGAGTCGGCGGATGAATGCACGATCTGATGATCAATCAATTGCTCGGGGTGCGACGGCACTCCATGCCGAGCAAGATACGCCGGGCTGGCGCAGATAATCCGCCTGACCTCACCCACCTTGGCGGCGAACAGGGTTGAGTCAGGCAACGCGCCAACCTGAATCGCGACCTCAATACCTTCTTCATGCAGGTTGGGTACCCGATCCTGATAGACACCAAACACCTCAACCCGCGGATGCGCCTGCAGATACTCCAGCAGGATGGGCGTCATCAACGACTGGCCAAACAGCAGCGGCATGGATAGCTGCAGCCGCCCTTGCGGAGAGGTGTGCAAACCGCTGGCCGAGCGATCAGCATCGGACACCTCAGCCAGGATACGCCGGCAGTCCGCCAGAAACCGCTCGCCCGCCTCAGTAAGCCCCACACCCCGCGTGCTGCGCTGCAGCAGCTTGACGCCAAGGCGCTGCTCCAGCGCATCAATGGCGCGGGTGACGGTCGGTGGCGACAGAGACAAGCGGCGCGCGGCGGCGGCCAGGCTGAGCTCATCCGCGACGGCCTTGAATACGGTCATTTCCTGAAACCGGTCCATCAGCCGTTCTCCTTGCCCTGCAGGGCGCGGTCAGCTGCCAACTGGGCGACGCAGAAGTCGACAAATTCGCGCACCTTGGCAGGGATCCGACGGCCACCTTGATGCACAACATGAATCGGTAAGGGCTCAAGCTCAAAGTCTTCGAGCAACAGCTCCAGCGCGCCGCTCTGAACAGCCTCTGCGATCTGATACGACAGCACGCGCGTGATGCCCCAGCCCAGCTTGGCTGCGTTAATGGCCGCCTGGTTGGCCGTGACCACCAGACGAGGCTGGGGAATTACCTGAATACGGCCCTGCGGCCCGCTGAACTCCCACTCGGTCAGCAGCGAACTGCTGGCCGACATGACCACCGACGCGGCCTCCAGCTCACTCGGGTGAGACGGCCGCCCATGCCGTGCCAGATAACCTGGTGACGCGCAGACTACACGGCGAACCTCACCCACGCGGATGCAATTGAGGTTGCCGTCCGGCAGATCACCGATGCGCACCGCCACATCGATCCCCTCATCAAGCATGTTGACGACACGGTCAACCAGCAATGCCTTGATCTGCACCGCCGGATGATTGGCCAGATAGTCGACCATGACCGGCGTGACGAACAGCTCACCAAACAACACCGGCGCCGTGACCGTCAGCAGGCCGCGGGCCTGCGCGTGCACACCACCCGCCGACTCCTCGGCTTCGTCCAGCTCTGCCAGGATGCGACGGCAGTCCTCGACATAGCGCTGACCGGATTCGGTGACATGCACACTGCGCGTGGTACGCGCCAGCAGCAGGGTGCCGAGGCGTTGCTCCAGCGCAGCCACCGCCCGGGTGACACTGGGCGCAGACATGCCGAGCTTGCGCGCTGCCGAGGCAAAATTCTGCTCCTCCGCAACGGCCTGAAATATCTGCATTTCCTTGAATCTATCCATGTTCCGCTCCCGTCAGGTGCGGATCAGGTTAGACCAATAATTTCATTTTTAACAATAGTCACTTTCTAAATAAGGCTGTTCTTTGATTTTTTGAATGCACTTACAGTTCGAACCGTCGCTGCACAGCAGCACATAACACTGACTGAAATCGCATCAATCGAGGAGCTATACCATGAAACTGAAAAACGCTTTTATCGCCAGTTCGCTGGCCGTTGCCCTGGGCTTTGGCGGCGCGGCACTGCTGACGGCTACCAGTACCTACGCCTACGACGAAACCTCTACATCGGCGATCAACGTTGATGAGCATCGCGTCAACCTCAAGGGCTACGACACCGTGTCCTATTTCCAGGGCGCCCCGGCTGAGGGCAACAGCCGCTTTGCGGTCGAGCATGACGGCGCGCTGTACTACTTCGCCAACGCTGAAAACATGAAGACCTTCCAGGCCAACCCCACTGCCTATGTGCCGCAATACGGCGGTTACTGCGCGATGGGCGCGGCGCTGGGCAAGAAGCTGGATGTCGACCCGAGCCAGTACAAGGTGGTCGACGGCAAGCTCTACCTCAACGTCAACGCAGACGTGTTCCAGAAATGGGCTGAAGACGTACCGGGCAACATTGCCAAAGCCGACAGCAACTGGCCGCTGATCAAGGATCTGGCGCCGAATGCCCTGTAAACCGGCACTGCGGTGGCAGTCACGCTGCCACCGCGGCCATCGGTGGCCCTTTCCAACGAGGTAATCATCATGCTCTCCCCCTCTGCATACCGATCCTTGCAGGCTCCGCTGCAAGATGGCCTGTTGCTGGCCGCACGCGTGTTCCCTGGCGCCGTGTTCTGGCAGTCAGGACGCACCAAGGTCGATGGCTGGCAGCTCAACGATACTGCGCTGTTCCTGTTTCAGGAGGAATACCAGTTGCCCTTGATCGACCCGGCAGCCGCCGCTGCGTTGGCAACCCTCGGCGAACACCTGCTGCCAGTCATGCTGCTGATGGGCTTGGCAACCCGGCTCGGCGCAGCCGGGCTGCTGATCATGACGCTGGTCATTCAACTGCTGGTGTATCCGTCAGCCTGGGCGACCCACGGCACCTGGGCGGTACCGCTGTTGCTGCTGATGCTGCAAGGCGGCGGCCGGCTGTCGCTCGACCACCTTTTCACGCGCTGGCGAGCACCACCCCAGGCGCCCCTGTGCACGGCGCCTTGAGCGTCGGTCAGCAGCGTAACCACCTTATCTCCATCCAAGAGGACTGAATCATGGATCGTCGACACTTCAATACCGTTCTCGCGGCGTCTCTGCTGGGCGCCGTCGTCGCCGGCAGCACACAGGCTAACGCCGCCGGCATCAACGCAGGCAAGGAAAAGTGCTATGGCATCTCGCTGGCAGGTCAGAACGACTGCGCTGCCGGCCCCGGCACCTCCTGCGCCGGCACGTCCAAGATCGACTACCAGGGCGATGCCTGGACGCTGGTGCCCTCCGGCACCTGCACCAGCATTGAAACCCCGCACGGACTTGGCTCGCTGACGCCGATCCAGCGGCCCTAGGAGTCTGTGATGCACATCGCCCCCTTGAGCCGAGGTATTGGCGTAGCCTTCAAACCGCAGCACTTTGCAGCACTGATCGCCAATATCAGCGGTATCGACCTGCTGGAGATTCATGCGGAGAACTACTTTGGCGACGGGGGGCTGCTGCACCACCAGCTGGAGCGCCTGTGCGCGCTGCTGCCGTTGTCGATCCACGGGGTCGGCCTGTCACTGGGCGGCGCGGCGCCCCTCAACCCGCAGCACCTGCAGAAGCTGAAACAGCTGTGTGACCGCTACTCTCCAGCGCTGGTGTCAGAGCATCTGGCCTGGGCCGGCGACGGTCAGCAGTTTCTTGCCGATCTGCTGCCGGTCGCCTACACCACGGACACCCTGAACCGCAGCGTAGACCACGTCGCCCAGCTGCAGGACGTGCTGGGTCGCCGGGTGCTGATCGAAAATCCGGCCAGCTATCTGAGACTGAAAGACAGCCATCTGCGCGAAGCCGACTTTCTCGCCGAGCTGTCAGCTCGCAGCGGCTGCGGGCTGTTGCTGGACCTTAACAACCTGCTGATCAACTGCCACAACAACGGCGGGACGGCAGATCAGTATCTGCGCGCACTGCCACTGCACAGCATAGGTGAGGTGCATCTTGCCGGCCACGCCCAACACCGCCTCAACAACGGTCGCACCCTGCTGATCGATGATCACGGCAGCGCCGTCACCGAGCCCACGCTGCGTCTTTATCAACGCCTGCTGCGCCTGGCCGGCAGCCGGCCGACGATTATCGAGTGGGACCGCCAGGTGCCCTCCTGGGCCCGACTGCTGCAGGAGGTAACCCGCGCCCGGCAATACCAGCGAGGACAGATCAATGACACCTGACCAGCAACGGCAATTCAGTCAGGCGCTCTCGCTCCCCGCAGAACCAGCGCCCCTGCATCTGTTTGCCGGCGCGCCGGAAGAATGCGAGCAACGTTTTCAGGTCTATCGCAACAACGTCAGCAGCGCGCGGGTGGATGCATTACGCCAGACGTTTCCGGTGCTGGAACGGCTGCTTGGCGCAGACTACTTTAGCGCCGTGGCAGCGCTGTTCGTCCGCACCGCGCCGCCGCCCTCTCCCACACTGCACGAGTACGGTGACGGCTTTGGCCATTTCCTGCGTCAACTACCGGCCTTGTCGGGCATGCCGTGGCTGAGTGAGGTGGCCCAGATCGAGCGCGCTCGGGTGCGCGCCCTCCATGCGGCAGATCGGCAGGCTTTCAACATGGCAACATCCATTGCTGCCCCGGCACAGCTGCTGGCGGTGCCACTCGCCTGGCACCCGTCAGTGAGCCTGATACGGGCCGCCTCTCCGGCCTATTCGCTGTGGCACAGCCAACGACGCTCATTGCCACCACCGCCAGCAGCGCAGTGGCAGCCAGAGGACGTACTGGTCTGGCGCCGGGAGTTTGACTTGCAGACCGCGCAGGTGTCTGGCGAACAGTGCACCCTGCTCAACCAGCTACGCCAAGGCCTGTCGCTCGCCGACGCAGCGGCCGCAACCGGCCGTGCCCCGGCAGAACTGGCTGCAGATTTGTCGCTTTTATTGGCCTGGGGCTGTCTCTGCCCAGCCTGACAGCAGCCGGCGGCCGGCTGCACGCGCCCGCTGCCGACGGGCACGGCATTGGAGCGACCGACCAAGCTCGGGCACAATCACGTTGATGTACCCGCTATTGGCGGCAGTATCCTGCCATGGACGGTGCAGATATTTATTCAGCGGCGAGCAAGGCTCAAAGGGACATGATGGACGGACTGAACTGGATCTGGTTACACGCGGCAACCCTGGCAGGAATCGGCACCCTGCTTGCCTTGCTGATCACGCTGACGGTCTGGATTCGTCTGCTGCGTCATCGCGCTCGACCGTTCCAGATCAGCGCCGCCGACGTTCATCCTTCGCTGCTGCCCGGTGACTGGACGACCTATATCCGCATCAGAAACCGCAGCGACCAGCCGCTGACCATTCAGCGCATCGAAATCTGGGGCCCACGTCGTCACTATTTGCGCAACCAGAACGGTGAGCTGATCGAAGGCAGAAACCTGCCTGCGGTGCTGAGCGTGTTCAGCCAGGACAGCGCCACCCTGGCCCCCGGCGCCACCTTCTCAACCTCCAATCACGACCTCGATCACGATACGGCAGGGGACCTGTTTGCCAGCGCCAACCAGTTGGGCGTGATCACCGATCGCGGCGACTATGCCCTGACACTGCCCAGACTGCAGGTACACAAGATCACCGCCGCCGGGCCGGACTTTCAGCTCGAAACCGGCAACCGCTGGATGCATCAATTCAACAGGGTACGAGTATGGGCAGCAGGTAAAACCAAACAGCCAGCGCTAAGGCGCTGGCTGCTGGGGATGAGCGAATAACGCCAGACTGCTGCGTTACAACTTGACGTTGAGCGACAGATAGGCCGAGCGGCCGGGCGCTGGTGAGAACATCGGCTGGTCATCGCCGCCCCAAAAGAAGTTGTCGTACCAGACATACTCGTACTCATAGTCGGTCAGGTTTTTCACCTGCAGATCGACACTGAGTGTGGGCGACACCATATATTCGGCACTGACATCCAGCACCGCGAAACCGCCGTATTTGCCCTGCTCGTTCTGCTCATCAATGTAATAGTCACCCTGGGCTCGCGCCTGCAGGCCCAGACGCCAGTCCGGGGTCAACTGGTAGTCGGTTCCCAGGTTGGAGATATAGCGCGGTGTGGAGAACACCTCATTGCCGGCCAACGATGTGCCGGACGCGGTGTAAGCGCTCTTCACCTTGGCTTCCTGGTAGGCATGCGACGCCCAGACACTCCAACGGTTGTTGATGCGCGCATTGACCTGCAGATCAACACCTCGACGCCGTGTCTCGCCCAGGCCCACCGTGGTGCCGGTGCTGGGCATGTTGGCTACCTCGTCGGTCGCATCCTGCTGCCAGATGGCGATCCGCGCCTCGGTCCCCGCCAGCGGGCTGAACTTGATACCCAGCTCCTTGCCGGTGTTGATTGACGGCGCAAAGCTGGTCTGCCCGGCGGTCATGTACGCTGGTGCGCCTGAACCGGTCAGAATCTGAAAGGTGCGTCCCCAGTTGGCATAGATATTGGCATCCGGCGTCAGGCTGTACACCACACTGAGCTTGGGCTGCAGAATCGAGCCGTAGTCCTGCAGGTCCGCTTCGATGCCACCGGGCAGATCCGTTTCGCCATAGAACCGGTCGACCCGATAGGCAGGAATGATCTTCAGCGAATCGGTTGGCTCGATCACCGCCTGCAGATACACACCCACATTGTCGAGGGTATAGGCGTCATCGTTCTGGACGCGGGCCGGCGTGGCGTCAAAATCAGTCGGCACGCTGTAGTTGAAGCGCGTCCGGCGATACTCGTTATCCTGATGCTCCGCGTTGAGACCGCCCTCCAGTGTCAACCAGTCGTTGGCAGTCCAGCTCAGGCTGCTGAGCATGCCGGTCTGGCGCTCATCCCACTGGCGACGTTGACGCGGCGCACTACCCGGCTGATAGCCGGTAAAGGTGATCTGCCGATCGTCGTCATAGCGGTTGTAGTAGAGCTTGCTGTTGAGATTGAGCGTGTCGCTCGGCTGCCAGTCCAGATGCAGCGCAGCCTGATGCATGTCGCGGTCGTCGCCGTCGTTGGCGTTTTTCGGGTCGGAGCGCGTGCGACTGGCTGCCAACTCCTCACGGGTCATGAAACCGGACTCTTCGGCTTCATGATGGTAGACACGGGTCACCAGCCCCAGGCTGAAATCACCGTCGTCATTGGTGTAGAACCACTTGCCACCCAGGGAGTATTTGTCCGAGTCCGAGTGATCACGAAACCCGTCTGACTGCTGCTTGGCGAGGAAATAGTTCTGCGCAAAGTTCAGCGACTCGCGACCGATCGCCAGCTGCAGCTCGCGGGTATTAAAGCTGCCGTAGGTAAGCCGGGCGTCCGTGTAGTGACCGCCCTGACGGGTGACAAAGTTGATGTTGCCACCAATGTTATGCAGGCCGTACCGGGCGTCGTTGGTACCGCGCACAACCTCGATGTACTCCAGGTCCAGCGGAAAGACCATGTCAGTAAAGCGCTGATTGCCACTGTTGACGTTGCTGGGCACGCCATCAATCAGCGTTTTGATGCCATTGATGTAGCCTTCGCCATTGAAGGCGCGCAGCGTCGCCTTGCCTGACTCCGCGCCCTGACCGGTTTCTGTAAGCTGGATGCCGGGCATCTGCCCCAACAGCTCCCAGCTGGTGGACACGTTCTGCTGCTCGATTCTGTCAGCGCCCAGCACATCGACTGAGGTGAGCACGCGACTGCTGCCTGCCATCGCCGACTTGTTGGCATTACCCACCACGGAAATCTCACCGAGGGTAATAGTCGATTCACCGCTGGGGGCGGCATGCACAGCGGTACTGCCGAGCGCCACGGCAAAAGCCAGGGGACGGAGTGCGTAGTTCATTGGGGAGTCCTTGATTCGAAGCAGGGGTCAGTCGGAGATCAGGCTGGCGCGCCAGCGAGGCAGAACGTTATACTATCACGCCAAATGTTGACACCCCCTCTCGACAAGAAAATGACCCCTACGCAAAACACCCGTCTCCAGTCCATCGATGCCCTGCGCGGGCTGGTGATCCTCTTCATGCTGCTGGACCATGTCCGGGAAACCTTTTACCTGCACATGCAAGTCAGCGATCCGATGGACGTGCTCCACACCGATCCGGCGCTGTTCTTCAGTCGCACGCTGGCGCACCTGTGCGCCCCCGTCTTTGTGCTGCTGACCGGCCTGGCCGCTTTCTTGTACGGCGCCAAGCACGACAGCCGTGCGGCGGTATCGGGTTTTCTGTTCAAACGTGGGCTGTTCCTGGTGGTGCTGGAGCTGACACTGGTCAACTTCGCCTGGACCTTCCAGTTTCCGCCAACGGTCATCTACCTGCAGGTGATCTGGGCCATTGGCTTGAGCATGCTCGCACTCGCTGCGCTGGTTTGGTTGCCTCGCTGGCAGCTGGTCACGCTGGGGCTGGGGCTGGTGACCGGGCACAACCTGCTCGATAGCGTGCATTTTGTCCCGGGTGACTGGGGCTACGTACCCTGGGCTATCCTGCATGACCGCGGCTGGCTTGAAGTCAGTGATCAGCTGCGACTGCGGACTTCCTATCCGCTGCTGCCCTGGATTGGTGTGATCGCGCTGGGCTACGCGATGGGGCCCTGGTTTGCCGGCAGTACCAGCGCAAGCCAGCGGCAGCGCTGGCTGCTGGGCAGCGCACTGGGCGCCCTGGGCGCCTTCGCCGTGCTGCGACTGCTCAACGGTTATGGTGAAGCGCCCTGGGCAGTGCAGGACACGGCGCTGCGCACCCTGATGAGCCTGCTCAACATCACCAAGTACCCGCCGTCACTGCTGTTTCTGGCGTTGACGCTGGGCGTCGGTTTGCTGCTACTGCGCCTGTTTGAACGTATCGACAGCAGCCGCCTGATTGGCTGGCTGGCCGTCTTCGGTGCCGCGCCTATGTTCTTCTATTTGCTGCACCTGTATGTGCTCAAGTTACTTTACCTGGCCAGTGTCGGCGTCTGGGGCACCAACCAGGGACAGTACTTTGGCTTCGACAACATCTGGGCCATCTGGCTTTGCGCTCTGGTGCTGAGTGTTGCCCTCTACCCGCCCGTGCGCTGGTTTGCCCGCCTGAAGGCCCGGCGCCGAGATATCAGCTGGCTGAAGTACTTCTAGGCGGCTTCATCCGCCGCGCACGGCGACGTTATCGGCCACGGTCGACTTCTGATTTTGCACCGGTGTATTGAACGGTGGCCTTTGGCGCAACGCCATCGGCCCCTTTGCTCGCTCTATCAAGCGCGGAAGCGCCCGACCAGACCGTGCAACTGCTCGGAGAGCTGTGCCAGTTCCTGCGAATCGCGGTGTGCTGACTGAGCAAGATTTTCCACCAGCAGCGCGTCGTCCTGAATCTGGGCGATGTGCCGGTTGATATCCTCCGCGACCTGGTGCTGCTCCTCCGCCGCTGCCGCAATCTGGGTATTCTGGTCGCGAATGTTATCCACGGCACCCCGAATCTGCTCGAAGCTCTGACTGGCACGGCCGATACGTTCAACGCTGGCCTGTGACATTTCCAGACTGTGTTGCATCTGCGCCGTGACCTCCTGCGTGCGTCGCGCCAGCCCGCCCAGCAGGCTATCAATTTCGCCGGTGGAGTCAGCGGTGCGCTTGGCAAGCGCACGCACCTCGTCAGCCACCACAGCAAAACCACGTCCCTGATCCCCTGCCCTCGCCGCCTCAATCGCCGCATTCAGGGCCAGCAGATTGGTCTGCTCGGCGATCGCCCGGATCGTCCCCAGAATGCTGTTGATGTTCTGGCTGTCCTGCTCCAGCGCCTCCAGTGCCAACGCCGACTCTTTGAGGTTCTCGCTAAGGCGGGTGACGCTGTCGGTCGCATCTTCAATCTGCCCCTGGCCAGCGTGTACCTGACGCTGACCGTCGTCGGCCGAGGTCGCCGCTGCGCTGCATGAACGCGCCACCTCGTTGGCCGTCGCAACCATTTCGTTGAAGGCGGTAGAGACCATTTCCACCGCACCACGCTGGCGCTCAGCCACGTTGTTCATATTGTCGGCAACCTGGGTCGAACCCTCAGAACGCTCGCGCAGCGCTGCTGATGCCTGGATGACGTTCTGTACCAGTTGGCGGATGCTCTCCAGAAACTGATTGAACCAGCGTGCCAACATCGCGGTTTCATCCTTGCCCTGCACCGCCAGGCTGCGCGTCAGATCGCCCTCGCCCTGCGCGATGCTCTCCAACCCGCCGGCCACACTGCGAATCGGGTTGACGATCAGCTTGGCGAATAGCGTACCGACGACCGCAAACACCACACCCAGCACCAGCACAATAACTGCAATCTGCCAGGTCAACGCGTTAGCGCTGGCCATCACCTCATCACGCTCGATCAGGCCAATGAAGCGCCAGCCCAGCGCCTCGGACGACCAAATGTTGGCCATGTAATCAGTGCCGTCGATCTCAACCTCGAGCAAGCCCTCGGCGCCGGCCATTCTGGCGTACTCGCCACCCAGATCGGCAAGCGACTTGAAGTTGTGATCGGCGTTGCTTGGATCAACCAGCACATTGCCATTGGCCTCGACCAGCATCAGGTAGCCGGTATCGCCAATCTTGATCTGTTTGACAAGATCAGTGAGCTGTTTAAGGGACACATCCAGCCCCACCACCCCGGCAACGTTGCCTCGTGCATCATTGACGGTGCGCACCGTACCAATAAGCACCGCATCGTCTTGCGCCCAGTAGTAGGCTCCCGTACGCAGCGTCTGGCCCGGCGACTCCATGGCTCTCTTGTACCAGGGCCGCACACGCGGATCATAATTCTTCAACCCGGGGTCTCTGGGCCAGGTGGCGTACCCGCCATCCACTCGCCCATAGGAGAGGTACGCCGTGGTCGGATGCGCCTTGGCAAACTGCTCGAACAGGTCTTCCAACTCACGGTTAGCCTCGGGCAACGGCACGCTCGGCGCATTTTCCGAGGAATAATTCTTCAAGTCTGGCGCGGCAACCAGCGGCGGCAGCGCCGCGACATAATCGACGCTCTCGCTGATGCCCTTGAAGAACATGTTCATGGCATTTTCGATCTGACGAATCTCTCGCGAGCTGCCATCAAGAAAGGTTGCCTCCGCCTGCGCCCGCAGGTTGTAGATCACCACCGCTGCTACCAGGAGAATCGGCAGACACGCGATAGCGACAAATGCCCAGGTCAGCTTCTGCTTAATATTCATTCGACGCTCTCTTAAGAGTAGGACAACTCGGCCCGGCACAGCGCCGCACAAGAACAACCTGAAAAGGTTATCGGCCTCGCGGCGAGGCGCTTGAGATCCACACGTAAATATAGTCTCGGAGGGGCAAGTTGAGTGAGGATGGCGTTGGGGCGGGCCGCTCCCTTACGCAGCGACTAGTGCGCGAGCATGGCTGCTCTGCAAGTAGCCGAGGCCTCACAAGGTGAGGATGGCAACAGTCGAGCGACCTGATATTCCCAATCGCCTGAGTCAGCTATTTGGTGAAGTACCCACTAATCAGGTGTGGTTCGGCGACACACTGTACATCTGGACTGGATTCAGATGGAGCCACCTCGCGGTGATGGTCGATCTGTATGCGCGCTGCGTTGTCGGCTGGAGAGGGTATCGCGATGAGTTTCCGTGTCGGTATTGACGCCCGGCATAAGCATACGGCGCCTCCGGCGGTAGTCAGTCGAAACCACAGGAAAGGCTGAAAAAAAGCGCATCAGGTCATCCATCCAAACCCAAGCAACGCCCTTCCAGCGTCATCAAGGTCATAACCAAGCAGGCGCTCAGGTAGCCGCATTCCAGCCAGCCCGAGGGCGGCCTGCAGCAGACAGACGGTGCTGGCCCTTGACTGCACGACGCTGGCAGCGACGTCCAGGCCTTTCACGGCTTGGCGCCAGTGGTACTGTTCAATCCACGATGACATAAGGTCAAGCCAGGAGGAGTCGTACAGCGACTTCAGGCGCTGGCCCCCGTCAACGCGATCCAGGCATACAAGCAGCGTACCTTTCTCGCGCCAGTCGCTCAGTGCCTGGCCAATACCGCTGTAACCCGGCTCTTCAAAGTTTGCCGCTAACCGCAGCTCAATACATTCGCCGGCGAAGTCGCCAAACAGTTCTGCGGCAATCTGGTCCAGCGGTGAGCTGGCGCTGCGCTGCACCGATGCGCGAACACCTCGGCTTGAAAGCCCTTCGGCCAGGGCTGACAAGCGCTCGCCATCCGTGCCGCTGCCGATCAGTTGCAGCCTGTCATCCTGATCGGCAATCGTGATAAACAGTACCGCCTCCGGCCTTGCACCAGAGGCAAGCAACCGGGCCATCAAGGGCCCCCTGCCTGGATCTGCCTGCCGTTCTTCCCGGCAGGACAGAAACAGCACGGGCAAGAGCGGTCTTTGCGCTGATGCCACTAGCGACGCACCTTGCTGGCCGGCTCGCCACCAATGCCGAAGTGCGACTTGGGCATTTCACTGATGATCACCCGAACGCTCGGCAGGGGCGCATCCAGCGCCCGGACAATGGCCTCGCTCACTTCGCGAATCAGCGCTTCCTTCTGCTCGTCGCTGCGACCTTCCAGAATATGAATCTGTGCAATCGGCATGGCATGCTCCTTAAATGAATCGGCAGGTGACGCTACCCAGCGCCTGGTAGCGCACGCTGATATTGTCGCCCGCTTCGACGGTAATGGCCGCGGTGATACCGCCGGTCATGATGAAGCTGCCGGCCGGGATGTGCTCGCCGCGCTCGGCCAGCAGATTGGCCAGCATGGCGACACTCGACGCCGGGTGGCCGAGGACCGCTGCGCCGGCACCAACATCAACCACTTCGCCGTTCTTCTCCACCACAACACCGAAGTTTTTCAGGTCAACGTCTTCGACGTTGGCCATCATGCCACCGGTGATAAAGCGCGTTGAGGAGGCGTTGTCGGCCACCACGCTGATCAGATCGAACTTGAAGTTCTCGTAGCGCGAGTCAATCACCTCGACCGTCGGCACCACATAATCGGTCGCTGCGAGCACATCGCCGATGTGGCAACCCGGGCCCTTGAGCGGCGCCTTGGTCACAAAGGAAATTTCCGCCTCGATCTTCGGGTGGATCAGCTCGCTGGTGTCCACCACGCCGCCGTCGGGCACACTGAAATAGTCGGCCAGGAAGCCGTAGATCGGGGTTTCCACGCCCATCTGCGCCATTTTTGCCCAGGAGGTCAGGCCCATCTTCAGGCCGACGACCTTGTTGCCGCGAGCCTCCTTGCGCCGGCGGATTTCCCACTGGATATCGTAGGCATCGGCGAAGGTCATCTGCGGGTAGTCGTTGGTGATCTTGTGGATGTCGTGCGCCTGCAGCTCGGCGTTCTCGATGTGCTCGGCCAGTGCCAGTACCTGCTCGGGCGTCAGGGTGCGTTTCTGCTCTTTCATGCCGACTGCTCCTGTTTTTTCAGCAGATCCAGTGCCACATCGACGATCATGTCTTCCTGGCCGCCGACCATGCGGCGCCGGCCCAGCTCGACCAGGATGTCGACGGTTTTCAGACCGTATTTCTGCGCCGCCACCTCGGAGTGACGCAGGAAGCTGGAGTAGACGCCGGCATAGCCCAGCGCCAGGGTTTCGCGGTCAACCCGCACCGGACGGTCCTGCAGCGGGCGGACGATGTCATCGGCGGCGTCCATCAGGGTGTAGAGGTCGGTACCGTGCTCCCAGCCCAGCCGTTCGGCGGCGGCGATGAACACTTCCAGCGGTGCGTTGCCGGCGCCGGCGCCCATGCCGGCCAGGCTGGCGTCGATGCGGTCACAGCCCTCTTCCACCGCGGCAATCGAGTTGGCGACACCCAGGCTCAGGTTGTGGTGGGCGTGCATGCCGGTCTGGGTTTCCGGCTTGAGCACATCCTTCAGCGCGCGGAAGCGGTCACGGATATCCTGCATGCCCATGGCGCCGCCGGAGTCGACCACGTACAGACAGGTCGCGCCGTAGTCCTCCATCAGTTTGGCCTGCTGCGCCAGGCCCTGCGGGGTCTGCATGTGGCTCATCATCAGAAAGCCGACGGTATCCATGCCCAGCTTGCGGGCATGCTCGATGTGCTGTCTGGAGACATCGGCTTCGGTGCAGTGCGTGGCGACCCGCACGATGCGTGCCCCGGCACTGTAGGCGTTGTCCAGGTCATGGGTAGTACCGATACCGGGCAGCAGCAGGGTGGCGATTTGCGAGTGGGTGATCACTTCGGCTACCGCCTCGATCCATTCCAGGTCGGTGTGGGCACCAAAGCCGTAGTTGAAGCTGGAGCCCTGCAGGCCGTCACCGTGGGCCACTTCGATGGAGTCGACCTTGGCCTTGTCCAGTGCGCGGGCGATGTCCTGCACGTTCTTGATCGAGTACTGGTGGCGGATCGCATGGCTGCCGTCACGCAGGGTGACGTCGGAGATATAGAGTTTCTTGCCGGGATTGAATGTCATGGTCGTGTCCTCAGGCCAGGTTCATCGACTGCGCCATGCGCTCGGCGGTCGCCAGCGCCGCAGAGGTCATGATGTCGAGGTTTCCGGCGTAGGCCGGCAGGTAATGGGCGGCACCTTCGACTTCCAGGAAGATCGAGGTTTTCAGCCCGCTCAGGTGGCCAAGGCCCGGTACGTTCAGCGGCTGCTCCGGCGGGATCACGTCGAACTGCACCTTCTGCTTGAGGCGGTAACCCGGCACGTAGCTGTTGACCGCCTGCACCATTTCCTCGACCGAGGCTTCAACGGCGGCCTGGTCGGCCAGTTCACTGAGCACATAGACGGTATCGCGCATGATCAGCGGCGGCTCGGCCGGGTTCATGATGATGATCGCCTTGCCGCGACGGGCACCGCCGATCACTTCAATCGCCTTGGAGGTGGTTTCGGTGAATTCATCGATGTTGGCGCGGGTGCCCGGGCCGGCGGATCGTGAGGAAATCGAGGCGACGATTTCGCCGTAGTGCACCTTGGCCACACGCGAGACCGCAGCCACCATCGGGATGGTCGCCTGACCGCCACAGGTGACCATGTTGACGTTGGTCTCGCTGATGTTCTGTTCCAGGTTTACGACCGGCACGCAGTAGGGGCCGATGGCCGCCGGGGTCAGATCGATGATGCGCAGGCCCGGCTTGTGACCGCGCAGCAGCACTTCGTTGTGCCTGTGGGCACCGGCCGAAGTGGCATCAAAGATAAAGTCGATGTCGGCAAATTCCGGCATCCTGACCAGCCCATCCACCCCTTCGTGGGTGGTGGCCACGCCCATGCGCGCAGCACGCGCCAGGCCATCGGATTCGGGGTCGATACCCACCATGGCACCCATGGCGATATGCTGACCGTTACGCAAAATCTTGATCATCAGGTCGGTGCCGATGTTGCCCGAGCCGATGATCGCGGCTTTCAGTTTCTTGCTCATTGTCTTTTCCCTCTCTGGGAATAATCCGCTGTGCAGGCGTGACTGCGGGGCCACGCCCGTCGAGTCACACGAAACGCACGCTGGCCGTGCCCATACCACCAATGCTGACCTGCATGAAATCGCCGGCCTTGACCGGCTCAAGCGGCACCAGCGAGCCGGACAGGATGACCTCACCGGCCTTCAGGGAAATGCCGAAGCGGCCCAGGGTGTTGGCCAGCCAGGCAACGCAGTTGACCGGTGAGCCCAGCGCCGCAGCGCCTGCGCCGGTACTGATGATCTGGCCGTTCTTTTCCACCACCATGCCGCAGGTCACCAGGTCGATCTTGCGCGGCGATACCGCCTGATCACCCAGTACAAACAGCCCGCAGGAGGCGTTGTCGGCGACCGTGTCCTGAATCGCGATCTTCCAGTCCTGGATACGTGAATCGACGATCTCGAAGCACGGCATCACGCATTCGGTTGCCGCCAGTACATCGGCGTTGGTGACCCCGGGGCCGGTCAGGTCGCGCTTGAGAATGAAGGCAATCTCGCCTTCGGCGCGCGGCTGCATCAGCTTTTCGCTGATCGGCATGGCTTCACCGCTGTTGTAGACCATGGCATCGGTCAGGTAGCCAAAATCGGGCTGGTGCACATTAAGCATGTTCTGCACCGCCTTGCTGGTGACACCGATCTTCTTGCCGATCACCCGCTCACCGGCGTCCAGCCGGTTCTGCAGCATGCGCAGCGAGATGTGGTAGGCATCGTCGATGCTGATATCAAAGCCGCGGCTGGTCAGCGGGCTGACCGCCTCGCGCTTGAGCATTGCCTGGTACAGCTCGTCGCCAAGCTGGTTGATCTGAGTCTGATCCATGGTCAGTTCGCTCCTGAAGCGCTGTCGGCTTCGCTGAGAAAATCTTCCACCAGCCGCGCAAAGCGACCGGCATGTTCGATCTGGGTCCAGTGGCCGCAATGGCCATAGACATGCAACTGGGCATTGGGAATCAGCTGCGCCAGCTGCAGTGAGGCCTGCAACGGGATGACCTGATCCTCGCGCCCGTGGATAACCAGCGTCTCGTGCCGCACGGCGCAGATATCCGCCTCGTTGCTGGCAAGGCCGTCGACCCAGCGCTGGCGTGGCGCCGGGAACATCTGCGCAAAGGATTCCTGGAACCCGGGGCGGATACTGGCCTGGTAACGCAGCTCGGCCAGTTCGTCGGTAACCAGCGCGCGGTCGTAGGCAAAGGTATCCATCAGGCTGCGCATGGTCTGGAAGGACGGCTCATAGCCCCAGACCCGATCCAGCCCGTCGGTAATCGGAAAGCTCACGCCAACGCTGCCCATCAGCACCAGCCGGCGCACCCGCTGCGGATAGCGAATGGCGAGCGCCAGCGCGATACCGCCGCCAAACGAGTTACCCACCAGATCGGCCTGTTCGATACCCAGTGCATCGAGCACGCCGATCGCATGCTCGACCCAGACATCGCGCTGATAATCCGGGTTGGCCGGGCGCTCGCTGTAACCGAAGCCCAGCATGTCGGGCGCAACGACCCAGCGCTGCTTGGCCAGCTCGGGCATCACCAGACGCCAGTTGGCCCAGGCGGTAACGCCCGGCCCGGAGCCGTGAATCAGCATCAGCGGGAAGCCTTCGCCATGCTCATGCACGTTGGTCTGGTAACCGCCGGCGGTGATGCTGCGGCCCAGTTCGGGACTCTCTACTGCAACATTCATGAGCACCTCACAACTTCACGCAGATGTTTTTCATTTCGGTGTAGAACTCGAGCGAATGCACCCCGCCCTCGCGACCGATGCCAGACTGTTTGCTGCCGCCGAAGGCGGTACGCAGATCACGCAGGAACCAGCTGTTGACCCAGACAATGCCGGCCTCCAGCTGACCGGCGACCCGGTGCGCACGGGTGACGTTCTCGGTCCAGATGGCCGAGGCCAGGCCATAGGGCAGGCTGTTGGCCAGGGCCACGGCTTCTTCCTCGCTGTCAAACGGACGGATATGGCAACAGGGGCCGAAGATCTCTTCGGTGACTACGGCCGAGTCGTCCTTGAGGCCGGTCCAGATGGTCGGCTGCACCCAGGCGCCGTGGGCCAGCTCTGCCGGCATGTCCGGCACGCCGCCGCCGGTAATCACGGTTGCCCCGTCCTCAACGGCTTTCTGGTAGTAGGACAGCACCTTCTCGCGGTGCTTGAGGCTGATCAGCGGACCAAAGTTGCTGGTGGCATCGTCCGGCGGGCCCAGCACCAGTTGCTCGGCACCGGCTTTCAGGCGCGCGACAAACTCGTCGAAGATCGGGCGCTGAACGTAGATCCGCTCGGTGCCCAGACACACCTGACCGCAGTTGGCAAAGGCCGAGCGCAGCGTGCCCTCGATCGCCTTGTCCATGTCGCAGTCGGCAAACACGATGCCGGCATTCTTGCCACCCAGCTCGAGGGACACCTGACGCACGCCGTTGGCGGCCGCCTTCATGATGGTTTCGCCGGTGCCGGTTTCGCCGGTGAAGGTGTAGGCATCCACATCCGGATGTTCGGTCAGAAAGGCGCCGGCCGAGTTACCGCCAAAACCGTGCACCACGTTGTAGACCCCATCCGGCACCCCGGCCTGCTGCATGACCTCACCCAGCAGCGCAGTGGTGGTCGGCGTCTCCTCGGAGGGTTTGACCACTACTGTATTGCCGCAGGCCAGTGCCGGACCGACCTTCCAGGTCATCAGCAGCAGCGGCAGGTTCCACGGACTGATCACACCGATCACGCCCTTGGGCCGGCGAACCGCGTAGTTGAGTGCACCGGCGCCGTCCGGCGTGGCCATCTCGAACGCCTCGGCGGCGACATTCTTTACCAGGTCGGCGAAGACCTTGAAGTTGGCGGCGCCACGCGGAATGTCGATATGGCTGGCCAGTGAGCGCGGCTTGCCGGTATCCAGGCACTCGGCTTCGAGGAACTCGTCAAAGCGCGCCGTGATGCCATCGGCAACCCGGTGCAGGATGGCCGTGCGCTCCTCGACCGACATACGGCCCCAGGGCCCTTTCAGCGCCGCCCGCGCTGCGCGCACGGCGGCATCGACTTCCTCGCGCCCGGCTTCATGCACCTTGCTCAGCACCCTGCCGTTGGCCGGGTTGATATTGTCGAACAGACGACCGCTGGCCGAGCCGACGTACGCGCCGTTGATGTAATGCTTGATTTCTTTCATGGCTAAACAGCTCCCGCCAAAGTGGGTCAGGTCAGTACGGTGAGGAAACGCTCATTGAGCTGACGGTCGTGGTAGAAAATCGCCTTGCCCAGCTGTTCGGCTGCCCAGGTCACCGGTTTGTGGTCCGGATAGTTGTAGTCACCGCCGCAGAACACCTCGTTGCGGTTGCCGGAGGGGTCGAAGAAGTAGATGGTCTTGCCGTGGGTCAGGCCGTGGCGAGTCGGTCCGATGTCGATCGAGGTATCGGTCATGCTGATCAGGTCGGCGGCGCGCAGCACGTCCTCCCAGGTTTCGAGGAAGAACGAGGCGTGATGAAACTTGCCCTTCTCGGGATGCATGATGAAGGCCACGTCATGCGCTTTGGTCGAGATACTGAGGAACTGGGCGATGCGGTCGCCGTTCTCGTCCAGCACCTGCTCGGCCAGGTAAAACCCGAGCACATTGACGAACAGATCGTAGGTGGCCGCCAGCTCATCGCCATACATCAGGCAGTGGTCGAAACGCACCGCGCGCATGCCCTTGAGGTCCATTGGCCAGGCCTCCGGGTTGACCTCGGTGACACCCCACTTGCCGGTATATTCCTTCTCGGCATAGAGCTCAAACGTGTGCCCGCTGGGGGCGACAAAGCGAATGCGGCGGCCACAGCCGCGCAACTCGCCGGCCGGAATGTGCTCGACCGGGCAGCCCCAGGCGAGCAGGTCCTGCTCCAGCTGCACCAGCGTTGCCTCGTCCACCACCTTGAAGCCCATGAAATCCATGCCGGGCTCATCGGACGGATTGAGCACCAGCGAGAACTTGTCGACTTCGGTCCAGGCTTTCAGGTAAATCCGGCCCTGCTCGTCACGGTCGGTTTCGATCAGGCCGACCAGGTCGCGATAGTGTTTCAGGGCGGCTTCGGCATCCAGTACCCGGATCTGCACGTGACCGGGACGCATCACACCTTTTCTCATCACATCACCTCATTGGAATTGTTGTTGGTGCCTGCCAGCTCGGGCGCTGGTCGATATTCAAAGCTCAGGTCACTGCGCGGATAGACCCGACAGGCCAGTACCCGTCCGCAGCGGCGCGATGCCTCGTCTACGTGTTTTTTACTCATGGGCCCGCAGCTGAACTCGCCGCTGACCACCTGGACCTTACACAGGCCGCAGCCACCGCCGCGGCAGCCCACCGGAATGCAGCGCTTGCCGGCCAGCTCCATCGCCTTGAGCAGCGAGTGATCGCTTGCGCAGTTGAAGCGCAGACCTCTGACCAGTTCGGTCATTTCGAATGTGTCAGTCATCGTTGTTATTCTCGACTGCCGTTCGTTTGCTCACGTGAGAGCCCTTTCACCTGTCACTGCGGCAATGCGCAGCCGGGGGCCGGCTTTCACGTCCCGGATTCAGATCCGCTTGAATAGCGCCGAGCGCTGGGTGTCCTCTGCACCGTCGGCGGCGGTGTAGAACCGCTCCATGAAGATGTCGCGCTCAAACAGCCGGCCCTGCATCAGGGCGGTAATAGCCGCATCGATCATCGGCGGCGGGCCGCACAGGTAGGCCTTGTGACCGGCAAAACGGCCGTCAAAGTGCGCCTTGGCAGCGTCGTGCACATAGCCACGGAAGCCCTGCCACTCGCTGTCATCGGCCGCCTGGCTGAGCGCCGGTACGTAGGTGAAATTGGCGTGGCTGGCAGCCAGTTGCTCGAACAGCTCGGCGTTATAGAGTTCGCTGCGGTTGCGCGCGCCCTGAAACAGGGTGATCTGGCGGCTGTCGCCCTGCTCCAGCAAGTCGAGAATCATCGACTGCGGGCTGGACAGCCCCGAGCCGCCGGCAATAAAGATCAGATCGCCCGGCTGCGAGTTGCGCACAAAGAACATGCCGTAGGGTCCGGACAGCGACAGCTGATCACCCACCTTCAGTTGCTGATGGATGTAGCCGGTGGCTGCGCCACCTTCGACCAGCCGCACATGCAGCTCGACCTCATCCGGCCGGCTCGGCGGATTGGCCAGCGAGAACGCACGGCTGCCCTCAATGCCCGGCAGTTCCAGGTTGATGTACTGACCGGCCTGAAACTGCATCGCGCGATCCAGCTTCAGGCGCACGCCCAGAATGGTCGGTGACAGTGGCAGCAGTTCGCTGACCGTGGCTTGGTAGTCCTCTACCGAATAGCCCTCGAAGTCCTCATCCACATCGATGTCGGCCTCGATGGTCACATCGCTCTGCACCGTGGCGCAGCAGGCCAGCACCTTGCCTTCGTCGCGCTCGACATCCATCAGCGCGAACGGTGAGGCCTCGCCGATATCCACGTCGCCCTCCAGCACCTGCACCTTGCAGGTCGCGCAGGTGCCGTGGCCGCAGGCAAACGGCAGCCAGACGCCCTGACGCAGCGCGGCCTGGAGGATGGTCTGGTCTTGCTCGACCTCGATCTGTTCGCCGGTCGGCTCAATCGTGACTGTGTAGCTCATGACCGCCTCCTCAGATTGCGCCGCCGGCGATACCGTCAAGGCCGGGTACGCGCAGGGTCAGCAGCGCTTTGTGCGCCACCCCGTTCTGCGCCAGGCTGAGCGCAGGGTCCGGGCTGAACGGCTGATTGTTGAGCTGCCACTGGGCCTGGCCAAAGTCCAGGCCGGCGGCCTGCGGGTGGGCGGCAATGGCCGGGCGCACAACCTGCTCGCAGAACTCGCCCATGCTCATCTCGGGCGACGCCAGAAAGGCAAACGGCGAACAGAACAACAGATGGTTCGGCCAGTACAGATAGACCAGTTGCATGCCATTGAAGTTGGCCTGCAGGTCACGCGGTTCGGCGCTGTATTGATAAAGGGCTTTAACGCTCATAGAGATCACCTTGTTCTTGTTGTCGCCCCGACCTGTCGGTCGGGGCCGGGTGTTATGAAAGCTCAGGCGGCGTCCCGGGAGTCGTCATCGCCCCCGAGCGGCCGATTGCCCTTGATCGCCTGCCAGCGCTGGTGATCCGGCGAACCCACGTATTCGAAATTGTCCTGGCCAATATTGATGTGGTAGTACTTCGAGACCACGGTCTCGACGTCTGCACCCTCGCAGTTGCCCTGATAGATCTGGTGCACCGGCAACCAGGACTGGATGTACTTCTCGGGCTCGTACTTGAAAATGTCGCAGCAGCCATCCGAGCAGAAGTGATAACGCTCGCCCTCGTGCTCGAGTGTGCGCAGGCTCAGCTGGGTCGGATCTCCGTGCTCGGTGAACAGAGTCGGTACCTGACACACCTGGCACAGTTGCGGCAGGGTGTTGTTGTAGAAACGCTCACCCTTGTCCTGCATCTTCTGCCAGTGCTCGAAACGCGGGCGGTAGTACTTGTCGAAGGTGTCCGGGTACTGCTCGGACAGCCAGTCCATTTCCGCTGCACTGGGCAACCAGGTATGGAAGTTGGTGGCGTGGCTGTACTGATAGAAGGTCGACCACAGCTGATGGCTGATGTGGTTCTTGCCGTCGTTGGCCACGTCCTGATACTTGGGCGGGCGAATGCCGTAACGCTCCAGATCCTTGAACAAGGCGCCGCCGTTCTGCTCGTAATAGACCTCCCACGCATCCTTCCAGGACATCACCTTGTTGGGCAGCATGTAGTCCATCATCATGCTGACCAGGCTGAGCAGGCGGTAACCGCGCCAGAACCACTTGTCGATCCAGTGCTGCACGATCGGCACGTTGTCCTCATGCTGTTCGAGCATGAACTTGATGACCTCAAGGCCCAGGGTCATGTGGCGGGCTTCGTCCGATTGCGCCGAGAAGCCGAAGGTCACGGTGGCCATATCGCCGTTGTAAGCCGCGCCGGACATGAACGGCACGAACAGCAGGTTGGTCAGCACATATTCGAACGAGAACGAAATGGCAGTCAGAAACTCGAACGGGCCAGCCGAGCGAGCGTCGTCAAAGAACGACTTGGGCACCGACAGGAACCAGACCCGGTCGTGCATGTGGGCAAAATCGTGCAGGCCGTTGAAGTGCTTGTTGTAGTGACTCATGGCGTGCAGCTGGGTCTGCACGTGACGCAGCTCGTCAATCGACTGCATCTGGCAGGCTACCCGCGCACCGGCACCGCTGAAATGCCGGCCGACCTTGGCGTAGCCCTGAAACGCGCCGTATTCGAGCGGCGAAACACCGGTCAGAAACAGCTTGAGGGCGTTGACGTAGCGCGCATCGGAAATATTCTGGTGGCCGTTGTTCTGGGCGAAGGCGTCGAAGATGGCGTACAGCTTCTTCTCTTTCTCGGCCTGATACTTCCAGTAGGCATCCATGGTCAGGCGGAAGGGGTCTTCCCACTTGTCCCAGTCGGTGATCTTGATCCCCTCGAAGCGTTCGTAGGGAAAGATGTCTTCCTTCTTCTGGTAGCTCGGTTCCCAGGCCATGTCGCGGGTCAGGTACTGGTACTTGTCTTTGAGGCTGAGCTTCTTGTTCTTGGTAGCCATGAGGGGTCTCCTAGTTTTTCCACTCGAGGATGAAGTGGTCTTCATCCTCATCCACGTTGCCGCCGATGCTGATCACGTCCAGGAGCATTTCCTGCACGTCCCACTCACGACCGATCTTTTCCTCAACCGTGGCGCGATTGATTACCAGGCGCTTTTCAGCCTGGATGCGGATCATGGCCGGGTGGTGCTGCACTTCGGCGTGGGGGTTGTCTTCGGCAATCGCCTCTACCAGGTAGCGAACGTTGTCGTTGTCCTGAAAAACGATGAAGGCGAGCTGGCTCATGCGGCGACCTCCTCGACGACCAGGCCGAGCTTCTTCAGCCGCTGGTCGAATTGGCCAACCACCTCGTCCAGCGCTGCGACACCGACGCTGGCGTTGGCGAGCGGCTGCAGGGCAGCGATGACCCGCGGCTGCCAGTGGGCAATCCAGCGCTGCAACTGCTCGGCATTGGCATCACTTTCCGCGCGCACGGTCTTGAGCATGGCGTCGACCCAGCGGCAGGATTCGGCTTGCCAGTCACGCATGAACTCGGTGAGCATCGAGACATCCTCGGCCCCCTGCTCCGCCAGCCATTGATCGAACTTGTGATACATCAGCGGGTACAGCAGGCCGTCGATCAGCAGGTTCTGCAGTACGGTCAGCTCGAACCAGTCCTTGACCACCAGACTGTCCTCAACCAGCTTGCGCAGCGGCTGCCAGAGCGCGTCTTCCATCCAGTAGGTCTTCGAGCGATCCAGAGCCTCGCCGGTGCTGCCATCGATCAGCAGGGCAATGCGCGACAGGTACTGGCCCATGCCCAGGCGGTCCATGGCCTGATAGATGTGCATCTGGGTGACCGTGCCGGCCACCGCATCGCCAGCGATGCTGCTGTTGTTCATGTTGGCGCCCAGCTCCATATGGCGCAGCGGCACCAGCAGACGCAGCAAGGTTTCCTGCAGCGCCTCCGGCATGCGGGTCAGCAGATTGCGCTTGTCGCAGAAGCTGAAGCTGTGCTCGGCGGCCTCCTGCATCTTGGCGCGGTTCTGCACGTAGGCACCGTAAAAGAACTGGCGCGGATCGCTTACCGCGTACCAGTCGGCCATGCGGATGGCGGTGCGGGTCGGGTCATTCAGACCGTGCTCGGCGTCCCACAGGGGGCGGTAATGGAAGTTGGTGGTCGCCTCGATATCGAAGCTGGCTTCCTGATAGCGCGAGGCAGGCTTGTCGCCAAAGCGACGCTTGATGTTGCTGTAGGTGTGCCGAATCGGCTCCACCGAGTTGGTTTTGATTTCAATGCTCATGACAACCGTACCGTTTTGTTTTTGTAGGGGTGTGTCGGATCGGAATCAGCGCTGGCCTTTCTCGCCGAAGCGCCACTTCACCATGTCCTCGTCAACCTGACGGGCCATGGCCTCATCCATGTGAACAACCTGGTTGTGTTTGCAGAACTGAACGAAAGCGTCTTTCGGAAGCACCAGTTCAACGAACAGATCGGGGTGACCGATGGCGAAGTCGAACTCGACAAAGCGGGCGTCCGGTTCGCTGCGCACCCGAACCCAGCGGGTCATCTGGTCAAAGCTTTGGGCGGTCTGGCTCATAGGACTTCACCGTACTTGTTGTTGTGTGCAGACCTACAGCAACGGCTATGCCAGCCAGCAAGAAAAGGGCGAAATAAGACCCCAACCAATTGATATTTAATATTTTTTATTTTTATCCATTGAGAATTTGCTTCACTGGCAATGGTCAGCCGAGGGAAGAATCGAGGAGGGAATTTGATGATTTGATGAAACAGCGATGCGTATGTCAGCAAATGCTCACCCAACGCAACGCAGCCGTGCCCAATTAATCATTTGGTTGATTTCTAAGCGCAGACAGCGTCAAGATGCCGAGACACTCAGCGCCTCACAGCATATTGTGAGACAGCGCAAACCGCCCAACAAAAACAACAGGGGCTAACGCATCATGGCGATCAGCTACAAGCCGCACCTGCAGTATTCGGACTATCACGATCTGACCGGGCAGATCCGCTTTCAGAGCACTGACGGCAAAATCTGGTTTGCCGAGCAGCGCATGCTGCTGATGCAGGTGTCCGCCATGGCCAGCTTCCGGCGTGAGCTGGTCAACACCCTCGGTATCGAGCGCGCCAAGGGCTTCTTTCTGCGCATGGGCTACCAGTCGGGACTCAAGGATGCCGAGCTCGCACGTAAACTGAGACCAAACAACAACGAACTCGATATCTTCCTCGTCGGTCCGCAGCTGCATTCGCTCAAGGGCATGGTCAAGGTCAAGCCGATCCAGATTGATCTTGACCACCAGACTGGCCACTTCTATGGCGAGCTGGAGTGGGTAGACTCGTTTGAAGTCGAGATTTGCCAGACAGAGCTAGGACTCATGCAGGAACCCGCCTGCTGGTCACTGCTCGGATACGCTTCCGCCTACAGCTCCTCATTCATGCGACGTGAGATCATCTTCCGCGAAGTCAGCTGTCGCGGTTGCGGCGATGAGCGCTGCCTGATCGTCGGCAAGCCGGCGGAGGAATGGGAGGACGCCGAGCAGTTCAAAAGCTACTTCAGGGAAGATCCCATTATCGAGGAGCTGTACGACCTGCAATCGCGGCTGAGTTCGCTGCAAAACGACCTGGATCAGCAGGAAGGCCAGTACTACGGCATTGGCCAGTCGAGCGCCTACAAAAAGGTCTGCAAAACCATCGACAAAGCCGCCAAGGGTAAGGTTTCGGTGCTGCTGCTGGGCGAGACCGGCGTTGGCAAGGAGGTGATTGCACGCAGTGTGCATCAGCGCAGCGAGCGTGCCGACAAGCCGTTCGTGGCCGTCAACTGCGCCGCCATCCCGCCCGATCTGATCGAGGCAGAACTTTTCGGCGTTGAGAAAGGCGCCTATACCGGGGCTCACCAGGCGCGCGCCGGGCGCTTTGAGCGAGCGAGTGGCGGAACCATCTTTCTCGACGAGGTCATCGAGCTACCGCCGCGGGCACAGGCAACCCTGCTACGCGTTCTGCAAGAGGGGGAGTTGGAACGAGTTGGCGATTCAAAAACCCGCAAGATTGATGTGCGGGTGATTGCCGCCACCAACGAAAGCCTGGCCGATGCCGTCGAAAAGGGACGCTTCCGAGCTGACCTGTACTACCGCCTGAATGTGTTCCCGGTTCAGATTCCGCCACTGCGGGAGCGGCAGGAGGACATTCCGCTGCTGGCCGAGCACTTCCTGCGCAAGTCGCACCATGCCTACCAGAAGCGCACCCTGGGGCTGTCGGACAAGGCGCTGGAGCTGTGCCTGAACTACCACTGGCCAGGCAATATCCGCGAACTGGAAAACGTCATCGAACGCGGCGTGATTCTGACCGACAGCAACGAGAGCATCAGCCAGGACGCGCTGTTCGCAGTCAGCCCGGAGATTATCGAGACATCCTGCGATGACCGTCTGAACGATTTCGGCACCATCGTCCATGGCAGCGACGTTGCCACCGGAGGCGACTGGGTATCGCAGATTCTGACCTCCGGCGTCAGCTTGGAAGAGGTCGAAAACAGCCTCATGCGTCGCGCCATGGAGGACGCCGGCCAAAACGTATCCGAGGCCGCCAGGAGGCTGGGGCTGACACGCCCGGCGCTGGCATATCGGCTGAAGAAGTCCGGCATTCTGGAAGAGAGCGAACAGCACTAGCCCGGCAGCGACTACCCGCCCGAATAGCTCCTTGCACCGGGCAAGGAGCGCCCTCTCACCCGTCAGAGCAACCCAGTCCGACCCCGCGCTTTACCAAATCAGCAAGCCCCGCCTGCACTTTTATCAATTGATCAAATTACCCTGCCCGAAACGCAGCTGCATTCCCGCGAAAAACCCACCATCCGACAAAAACTCGTTACCAATCAGCCAGTTGGAATTATGCGAAAGCGCTGGCACAGCGCTTGCTACTGAGCCTCTGTCGCTCCGTGAATAAAAATAAAACCCTGATTGGTGACATACCATGTTTGACATACCAACACCTCTCCGAGGTGCGCCGGGTCGTCGGCATCTGCTTGCCGGACTGGCTTGCTCGATGTTCCTGACCGGCTGCGAGGCGCCGCTGAATCTGGACGCGGTAGAGCGCCAGCACAGCGAAGCCCTGCAACGCACCGACTTCTACCAGGCCATGGCCAGCAATGGTGAAACCACCCTCATCGTGGGTAACGATGGCGTGGTGCTGCGCAGCAGTGATCAGGGCACCAGCTGGCAACGCCAGCCGCTACCAACCAGCATGAGTCTGGTCGATCTGGATGTGTGTCCGGACCGCAGTTTCATCGCCCTGAGTTTCGACAACCAGCTCTGGCACGGCAGCCCGGATGCCAGCCAGTGGCGCAGCCACGCGCTGCCCAGCAGCGAGCAGATGATGGCCACCGCCTGCGCGCCGGACGGCAGCTGGTGGGCGGTCGGCAGTTTCAGCACCCTGCAGCACAGTGCAGACCAGGGCGCCAGCTGGGACGAAGCCAGTCTGGATGAGGACGCCATTCTCACCACCCTGCAGTTCATCGACGCCGAGCACGCCGTGGTAACCGGCGAATACGGGCTGGTCTATCAAAGCCGCGACGCCGGGATCAGCTGGGAGCCGGCCGGCAGCCTGCCTGACGAGTTCTACCCCCACGCCAGCTTCTTCCGCGACCTCGATGAAGGCTGGGTCGGTGGCTTGAACGGTTTTATCTGGCACACCCGCGATGCAGGCGAAACCTGGCGCAAGCAGCCCAGCGGCACCGAAGCGCCGATCTTCGGCTTTGTCAGTGATGGCAACGCGCTCTATGCCCTCGGCGAAAACACCACCGTACTCAGCCTGCACGGCAGCCGCTGGCAGCCGCTGGCCACGCCCAATCAGCCCCTGTATCTGCGTGCCGGTCTGCTCGTGCCCGAGCAGCATCTGCTGGCGGCCGGCGGGCGCGGCACGCTGCTGAATATTCAACTCCCAAAGGCCCTGGCGGCCAGCGCTGACTGAGGAACCGACATGTCTGGATTACATCGTTTTACCCATGTCATGCACGGTCTTGAGGTGTGGATGTTCAACAATCCGCGCAAGGTGCTGGCCGCCATCGCCCTGCTGACCCTGCTGTTTGCGCTGCGCATACCGGGGCTGAAAATCTATACCGACTTTGCCGATCTGCTGCCGCAGGAGCACCCCTATATCGCGCTGCACAACAGCATCAAGGATAGCTTCGGCGGGGCCAACGTGCTGGTCGTGGGCGTCGCCTTCGACAACGGTGACATTTTCTCCAACGCCAACCTGGCTACCATCGACCGGGTCACCCAGGCTGTCGACAACCTGCCCGGCGTCAACCACAACCTGGTGACCAGCGTCACCCACCGCAACTCGCGCAAGATCTGGCTGACCGAGGTCGGCTCGATCAACTCCGAGCCCTACTTTGACGCGCAAAACGGCAACTACAGCGATGAGCAACTGGCGCAGATGCGCGCGGATGTGGCCGCCAACCCGCGCATCTACGGCCCGCTGGTGTCATCCGACTTCAAGATGGCGCTGGTCAAGGCGCAATTGATCGAAGGCCAGCTCGACTACGCCGCCACCTTCGCCCAGTTGCAGGCCCTGCGCGAGGCAGAAAGCGGCAATGGCGTGACCCTGTATGCCACCGGCCAGCCGGTACTGGTGGGCTGGGCCTACACCTACATGGACCAGATTCTGCAGATCTTCATCTTTACCGTGCTGATCATGCTGTCGCTTCTGGTATTCCATTTCCGCAAGACATACGGGGTGCTGATTCCCCTCGGCGGCGTGCTGATCTCGACCATCTGGGGCCTGGGCATCATCAGCCTGCTGGGCTTCAACCTGGATCCGCTGGGGCTGGTTATTCCCTTCCTCATTGCCGCGCGGGCGATGAGCCACGGGGTGCAACTGGTCGAGCGCTACTACGCCGAGGTGCGTGTTCTTGGCAACGGCCCGAAAGCGGCCAGGGCGACCTTTGACAGCCTGTTCCGCCCGGGCTCGCTTGGCGTGGTCTCCGACGCCGTAGGTCTGTCGCTGATCGCCATCGGCTCCATTGCCCTGAATACCAAGCTGGGCGTCTATGCCTCGCTGTGGGCGATGACCGTGATCCTGACCGTGCTGATTGGCGTACCGCTGCTGCTGTCGATCCTGCCGACACCGAAAAACCCCGAGATCAAGGAAACCTTCCTGCGCCATATCGGCGCCACCTGTGCCCGCACCGTCAGCCGTCCGGGCGCAGCGCGGGTCGTGCTTGGCGCTGCCGCGCTGGCCATTGCCCTGGGTCTGGTCGCCGCCTCCCAGGTACGTATCGGCGACTCGGAGCCGGGTTCACCCATCCTCTACCCGGACCACGACTACAACCTGTCGTCCAAGGAAGTGAATGACCGTTTCCCCGGCTCCGAAGAGCTGTACATCATCGCCGAACACGCCGAGAAAGGCGGGCTGAAAAAGCCCGAGGTACTGCGCGCCCTGCAGGACTTGCAGGCGCACATGCTGGCCGATCCGGCGGTCGGTGGCAGCAAGGGTCTGCCGGACCTGATCAAGCAGGTCAACCGGCTGATGCACAACGACGATCCACGCTGGTTCCAGATCCCCCATGAAGCGGACTACGTCGGCGGCCTGATGTTTACCTATATGGCGTCGAGCCCGATTCCCGGGGCGTTGAACGAGTTCAACGATACCGACGATCGCATCGCCAACCTGGTGTTCTACTACAAGGATCGCCAGGGCGAGACCATCCGTCGTGCCATTCACATGGCGCGCGAATGGATCGCCGAACACGACGGCCAGGTTGAAGGCCTGACCATCCGGCTGGCCGGCGGCACCCTCGGCGTTGCCGCGGCCATGAACGAGTCGGCCTTCGAAACCAATCTGGTCGTGCTGCCCCTGGTATTTCTGCTGATCTTCGCCTTCGTGATGCTGTTCTACACCTCCTGGCACGCCGGGCTGATGATGCTGCTGGCGATGACCTTCGCGACCACCCTTACCTACGCCTACATGGGCCTGGCCGGACTCAACATCGACATCAACACCGTGCCGGTCATCGCCGTCGGCATTGGTGTGGGCATCGACTACTCGATCTACATGATGGACCGCATCCGCGAGGAAATGGCCAAGAGCGGCAGGCTGGTCGATGCCGTTCGCCAGGCGATCGCCACCACCGGCATGGCCATCAGTTTCACCGCCGTCACCCTGATGGCCGGCATCGTCATGTGGGTGTTGCTGTCGGACCTGCGCTTCCAGTCCGACGCGGCAATGCTGCTGTGCGTGATGATCGTCATCAACGGCCTGGCCGCCATGCTGCTGGTGCCCTCCTGGGTGCTGGTGATGCGCCCGCGCTTCATCACCGATGTCTACGCCGACGAGGATGGCATCCTGCATGCCGATCGCCCGGCAGCCAGTGCCCCGCAGCCTGTCGGGGCGCTGATAACGGGGCAAGGCTGAGCTCGACTCGTCCTACCCTACCCCACTGAAATGAGGAACTGCCAATGCAAACAAAAATAAAAGGCCTCGGACGCTGGAGCCTCGCTCTGGCGAGTGGCACCGGGCTGTTGCTGAGCCCGCTCAGCGCTGCGATCGCCAGTGAGGAAACCGAGATAACCGGCTTCTACGAGAACGCGACCTACGTGCGTGACTCCGCAGGGCTGTCGAAATTTCGCAACACGGTGCAGATCAACGCCGAGCGCGAGTTCGGCGAACTCGGCATCTTCAGCAACGTTTCCTGGAACGGCGTATTTCGTGGCAGCTACGACGGGGTCTACGACCTCAACAGCAGCGAATACGGCCGCCGCGCCGGCGGCAGCATTCGCCTGGAGAACACCAGCGGCTTAGGCGGCAGCACCAGTGTGCCCCACGGCGGCGGTCTGCAATTGCCCAACACCTTTAATGTGGCCAATCACCCCAACAAAGGCATGATTGTGCTGGGTGAGAACCTGCATAGCACCAGCGGCGGTGTCGCCTTTGGCGTTCCGGTGCGGCCCTGTGATGTCGACAGCCGCGGCTGTATCAACGGCTACCTGGATCAGGACACCAACGACCTGCGCTTCTCCGAGTTCAATGACCGGCTCGACTTTATTCGCGAACTGTACGTCGACTTCGACTACAACTTCGACAACGGCCATATCCTCAGCACCCGCCTGGGCAAACAGCAGGTCATCTGGGGCCGCACCGACCTGTTCCGGGTGCTGGACGTCATCAACCCGGTCGATTTTTCGCGCAACAATATTTACGACGAGCTGGAAGACATCCGCATCCCGATGTGGATCGTCAAATCCGACTACCGCATGGGCGCCGGCGATATCTTCGATGACCTGAACGTCTCCTTCGTCTGGAACTTCGACCGCTTCCGTCCGCACAACATCGGCCAATGCGGTTCGCCCAACGTGATTCTCGACGCGGGTTGCTTCTTCCGCGGCATGAACACACTCTGGGAGCACGGCGGCACCGTCGCCAACTTTGCCAATGGCTCGATTGCGACCGACTTCGGCCCCGGCCAGATCGGTATCCGCGAGGCGCACATGCCCGACTGGAGCCTGTCCAACACCCAGTTCGGCATCAAGCTTGAAGGTGTCTATCGCGACCTTGGCTTCTCGCTCAACGCCCTCACCTATCGCAGCCAGCTGCCCTCGCTGCGCGGCGGTATTCCGGCGCAGAACGGGTTCACCGGTGAGACCGGCATCTGGCCCTACCTGATCGCGTTCGACATCCACTTCCCCCGCGTCAACCTGATCGGCGGCTCGCTGGACTACTACGCCCAGGCGCTGGATACCGTGTTCCGCGTCGAACTCGCCCACACCGAAGGGGAAGAGTTCGCCAACACCATGCAGACCCGTTTGTTCTCGGAGAGCAACGTCACCCGCTATGTGGTCGGTGCCGACAAGAACATCTTCCTGCCGTGGCTCAACAGCCGCCGCGCCTTCCTGTTCTCGGGTCAGATCTTTGGCCAGCACATCCACGAGTACCAGAGTGAGCGTCGGGCCCTGGGCCGAGTCGGCATGCCGGACTGGAAAGCCAACTGGATCGGCACCCTGCTGGTCAAGGGCTGGTGGATGAATGACCGATTGAGCCCGCAACTGCTGGCTGCGCATGACTTCCGCGCCGGCGCCACCACCATCGCACCGAGCATCGAATGGCTGGTCAGCGACAACCTGCGGGTCATCGGGGGCGCCAACCTGAAGGTCGGCAGCGGTGCCAACAAGTTCGATGACTGCCGCACCTGCAACCCCTGGGACCCCTTCACCGCCGCCTATCCGGGCCACCCCGAAGGTTTCAGCCTGGGTCTGACCGGTTATGAGCCGCTGGGTCGCTTCCGCGCCGGCCCGCTGGGCATGGCCAAAAACCAGGACGAACTGCAACTGACCGTCCGCTACAGCTTCTGATTCGGAGAACAGCATGAACAACAACAAGCACACCCGTATCCTGGCCGGCGTACTGACGGCACTGGCGATGGCCTGCACCGCGCAGGCCCAGGCCGATGTCGTCGACAACAGCTTCTATCCCTATCGTGAGTCCGCGCCCAGCGCACCGGGGCTCATCACCGGCATGACCATCAATCAGGCCAACGTTGCCCAGTTCCGGGACATCATCGACCCGGCGTTCTACAACTTCATCGAACAGGGCTGGGTTGAAATCAAGGTCGGCGAGACCACCTCCTTCGACCTTCATCCCAACTACGTGGAAGCCAGCCGGGCGGGTCTCGGCAACGTCAGTCTGGGTGCCAAGCCCGGCGAGCTGAACGGCTGGCAGGCCGGACGGCCGTTCCCGGAAGAGCCGGATGCCAGCGATCCGCGTGCCGGCGAGAAACTCGCCTGGAACTACAAGTACGGCTACAACTGGGGCGACAGCGCCGCCATCTACCCGTTCTACTGGAAGTATCGGGACATGAACACCGACAAGGTTGAGCGCACCATCAAGTTCAACTTTCACTTCCTGAACTTCACCGGCCGGGTCAATCAGGAGCCGCTGCCGGCGATCACGCCCAACCCGTCGGAGCTGTTCCGCGGTATCTACGTGCAAGTGCTCGAGCCACATGATGTGCGCAACACCCAACTGCTCATCCACCGTGCCATGGACGACCTCAAGCGCGACAACTCCTGGCTGTATCTGGGCTTTCAGCGCCGCGTACGCCGCCTGGCCACCGGTCAGGTCACCGACGCCTTCCTTGGTTCAGACTTGATGATCGAAGACTTCGAGGGCTACAACGGCCGTATTTCCGACATGAACTGGGCCTACAAGGGCACCCGTTACATGCTCATGCCTTTCTATAACCACAACGAGCTGCAACTCGATACCGAAACCCATCAGGACAGCGACGGTTATCAGGTCGTGGCGTTCTCCGGCAAGGGCGGTTGCTTCCCGAACATCACCTGGCAGCTGCGCAAGGTCTACGAAGTGGAGGCCACCCCGGTCGACGGCAGCCACCCGCTGTCCCGCCGCGTGCACTTCATGGATGCCCAGACCTTCACCATCCCGCGTACCGTGGCCTATGACCGCAAGGGCAGCATGTGGAAAACCTTCACCATCGGCCAGGCCCACCCGGACCACCACCTGCCTGCCAACCAGGGCAGTGGCGTATCCATTGACGACAGCTTCAGCATGATCGACGTACAGGCCATGCACTGCACCACCGGCCAATTCAAGGGCCAGGTCGACCCCAGCCTGAGCACCCCGGACATGTTCAGCGTTCAGCACATGCGCGCCACCGGGAACTGATCAGCAACACCGGCACTGCTCCGTATTAAGCCCGCGCAACGCGGGCTTTTTTTCGTCTACTCCCAGCGGACATACCAGCTGGCGCTCTCGCCTGCTCCCATGAACTTCCTTCTGAAAGGACATTAGCATGTCAGCTCTACGCCCTCTGACGCGACGCCATGTGCACACCTCTTCTTATAACGGCACAGGCCGCATCAAACTAGGCTCGTTCCGACCATTTGCCAGACCGGGATCTGCAGATTGCAAAAGTCAAAACCGACAAACAAAAAACACAGTAGCCGAGCCCCATGGCACGAGTGCTGTTTGATAGTGACAACGCACTGGCGAATTCTGCCGAGCATTAAAGGTTGCGACTCGATAAAACGGCGCCCCGAATGCAAAACTCAGCCCTCATCGACGTCACAAACAAGTGTGCAGTGGATGGCCAATAGCGAACTGAGAACGCACTCAACGCAAATAAGGCAATGTCGAGAAATTCGGTGAGGCAAAAAGTGGGGCAAAAATGCGAGACAAATAAAAAGGGGTTAGACCGTATCGATCTAACCCCTTGATTTTATTGGTCGGGACGGAGTGATTCGAACACTCGACCCCTTGCACCCCATGCAAGTGCGCTACCAGGCTGCGCTACGCCCCGACGATGCTTCGGTTTGTCTGCCGAAGCGGGTCGCATAATACATTAACTATCTGAAATGAGAAAGTTTTTTTTGGTCATCAGCGAACGCGAAGTACGTTAAGCACTTCTTCCAGCTCGGCAATGGTCTGACGAATCAGTTGCTTGTACTGGGTGAGGTCTTCGCGGGCTTCTTCACCTGACAGGCGCTGACGCGCCCCACCAATGGTGAAGCCCTGATCATACAACAATGCCCGGATCTGGCGGATCATGAGGACATCCTGGCGCTGGTAGTAGCGTCGATTACCACGACGCTTGACCGGCGACAGCTGCGGAAACTCCTGCTCCCAATAACGCAGAACGTGGGGTTTCACTGCACACAGCTCGCTGACTTCACCAATGGTGAAGTAGCGTTTGCCGGGGATAGCCGGCAATTCGTCGTTATGGCTGGGTTCCAGCATAGGCTTCTACTCGTGCCTTCAGTTTTTGTCCTGGGCGAAAGGTCACTACCCGTCGGGCAGTAATGGGTATTTCTTCGCCAGTCTTGGGATTACGTCCGGGGCGCTGACGCTTGTCGCGCAGATCGAAGTTGCCGAAACCCGACAGCTTCACCTGCTCATTAGTCTCGAGTGCGTTGCGAATTTCTTCGAAAAACAACTCGACCAACTCTTTGGCTTCGCGTTTGTTGAACCCTAACTCTTCGTACAGCCGCTCAGCCATTTCCGCTTTTGTCAGAGCCCCCATTAGACCTATTTCCTTAGTGTGGCGTTGAACCCTTGCTCCAAGGACTGCAGCACTCTGTCCATGACAGCATTCACCTCGTCATCAGTAAGAGTGCGCGACGAATCCTGCAACGTCAAGCCGATTGCCATGCTTTTTCTATGCGGATCAATACCTTTGCCCTCATAAACGTCAAACAACCTGAGGTTTTTGAGATGGGCTCCGGCTTCTGCACGAATGCAGGACAGCAGATCCTCGGCCAGCACGTCACGGTCCACCACCAGCGCTATGTCACGTCTGACTTCAGGGTAGCGGGACAATTCCACAAAGCGTGGTAACTGACCCTGGCAAATTTTCGCCAATGCCAACTCGAACACAAAAACGGGGCCGTTAAGGTCCAAGTCAGCAACCAGCTGCGGATGCAGCGCGCCGATCAGGCCGACCTGCTCCTCGCCATTGAGGATGCAAGCCGACTGGCCCGGGTGCAGTGCCGGGTGGTCAACCGGTGCAAAACGGAAAGCAACACCGGCTGCGCTTTGCGCCAGGATGGCTTCAACATCAGCTTTGACGTCAAAGAAGTCGACCTTCTCGGCACCATTGGCCCAACCTTCTGGCTGTCGGCTGCCGGTCACGATACCCGACAGCATGACTTCCTGCAGCAGGCCATCCCCGCCCGGGATAAAGCGTTGGCCAGTTTCAAACAGACGTACCCGGCTTTGCTGACGGTTCTGGTTGTACTGCGCGGCCTTGCTCAGACCCGGCCACAGCGAGGGACGCATGACGGCCATGTCGCTGGAGATCGGGTTGGCCAGGGCCAGAGGGTCGATACTCGGCTCAAACTGCTTGCTCAGGCCCGGCTCGATGAAGCTATAGGTAATGGCTTCGTGGTAGCCACGAGCAACCAGCAGGCGGCGTAGCATCGGCAGCTCACCGCGGGTTTCGGGCTTGCCGGCCAGGGTCAGTGCCGCTGTCGGCGCGCTGACGGGCAGGCGGTTGTAGCCATACAGGCGAGCCAGCTCTTCGATCAGGTCGACTTCAATGCTGATGTCGAAGCGGTGGCTGGGTACATCTACCTGCCACTGACCATCTGCCTGGGCGCTCACACCCAGGCCGAGCCCCTTGAGGTAGCCGACCACGTCGGCTTCGCTCATCTGCATACCCAGCATCTGGGTAATGCGCTCATTGCGCAGGGTAATCTGCTTGAGCGTGGGCAGCGCGCCCTGCTCTACCGCCTCGATGACCGGACCCGGCTCACCGCCAACGATCTCCAGAATCAGTGCGGTGGCACGCTCCATGGCTTCGCGCTGCAGCTGCCAGTCCACGCCGCGCTCGAAACGGTGCGAGGAGTCGGTGTGCAGGCTGTAGCCACGCGCCTTGCCGGCGATGGCGATGGTATCGAAGAAGGCGCTTTCCAGGAACAGATCACGGGTGTTCTCGCTCACACCGCTGTGCTCCCCACCCATGATGCCGGCCATGGCCAGCGGACGCTCGTGATCAGCGATCACCAGGGTATCGGCACGCAGGCTGATTTCCTGGCCATCCAGCAGCACCAGCTGCTCGCCCTCTTCGGCCAGGCGCACACGAATGCCGCCCTTGATTTCGGCGAGGTCAAAGGCGTGCATCGGCTGACCCAGTTCGAGCATCACGTAGTTGGTGATGTCGACCACCGCATCAATGCTGCGGATATCGCTGCGACGCAAGCGCTCGACCATCCACAGGGGCGTAGCGCGCGACAGGTCAACATTGCGGATCACCCGGCCCAGATAACGTGGGCAAGCCTCGGTAGCAAACAGCTCTACCGGACGCACCTCTTCATGGACAGCCGCGACCGGCTCGACCTTGACACGGCAAACCTCGGCGCCATAGTTGGCACCCACTTCACGGGCCAGGCCGGCGATAGACAGGCAATCGCCACGGTTCGGCGTCAGGTCGACTTCAATGATGGCGTCATCCAGGCCCAGGTACTCGCGCACGTTCTGCCCGGCCGGGGCATCCTGCGGCAGCTCATAGAGGCCGTCGTGATCTTCTGAAACCTTTAGCTCGGCCGCCGAGCACAGCATGCCGAAGGACTCGACACCACGCAGCTTGGCCTTCTTGATTTTGAAGTCCTCACCCAGCACGGCGCCCACCATGGCGAACGGGATCTTGATACCAGCGCGAGCGTTCGGCGCCCCACAAACAACCTGAAACTCCTCACTGCCATTGCTGACGCGGCACACACGCAGCTTGTCGGCATCGGGGTGCTGCTCGGCACTGAGAATCTCGCCCACCACAACGCCGGAGAACTCACCGGCTGCCGGGGTAACGCTATCTACTTCGAGTCCGGTCATGGACAGGCGCGCCACCAAGTCGTCACGAGAAACGTCAGGGTTTACCCAGGTGCGCAGCCACTGTTCACTGAATTTCATTATCGATTCCTGCTGTCAAAAGGGTTGCGGGTGCGGCGCTCAACGGAACTGCTCAAGGAAACGCAGATCGTTGTCGAAGAAAATGCGCAGATCGCCCACGCCATAACGCAGCATGGTCAGACGCTCTACACCCATCCCAAACGCAAACCCCTGGTATTTCTCCGGGTCGATACCGGACATGCGCAGCACCTCCGGGTGCACCATGCCGCAGCCCAGCACTTCCAGCCAGTCGGCCTTTTCTTCGCCGTTCTTGACTACGCGGCGGCGAATATCCACCTCGGCTGACGGTTCGGTAAAGGGAAAGAATGACGGGCGGAAGCGCACTTCCAGATCCGCCTCGAAGAATTCGCGCAGGAACTGCTCAATGGTGCCCTTCAGATCGGCAAAGCTCACACCCTCGTCGATCAGCAGGCCTTCGACCTGGTGAAACATCGGCGAGTGGGTCTGATCCGAGTCACAGCGATAGACACGACCCGGGCAGATGATGCGGATCGGCGGCTGCTGGCTTTCCATGGTGCGCACCTGTACCGGGGAGGTGTGGGTACGCAGCAGGGTGTTGGCGTTGAAGTAGAAGGTGTCGTGCATGGCACGCGCCGGGTGATGGCCCGGAATATTCAATGCCTCAAAGTTGTGGTAATCGTCCTCAACCTCGGGGCCTTCCGCGACGGTGTAACCGACGTGGGCAAAAATCTGTTCAATCCGCTCCATGGTGCGGGTAACCGGGTGCAAACCACCGGTCGTCTGACCACGGCCGGGCAGCGTGACATCCACACGCTCGGCAGCCAGACGGGCATTCATCGCGGCGCTTTCCATCTCGGCCTTGCGCCCGTTGAGCACGCTCTGTACCTGCTCTTTGGCCTGGTTGACCAACGCGCCAACCTTGGGACGCTCCTCAGCCGGGATGTTGCCCAGGGTCTTCATCACCTGAGTCAGCTCGCCCTTCTTGCCGAGGTACTGCACGCGGATCTGTTCCAGCGTAGCCACATCTGCGGCCTGTTTGATTGCCTCAAGTGCTTGTGCGACCAGGGCGTCAAGGTTTTCCATCAACACGTACTCCAGAAACAAAAATAGGGGAAGAGCTTGGAGGCTCTTCCCCTATCATTGACGTTGCCAGCCACGCCGCGAGGCGCGGTGATTGTCGTAACGAGGGCTTAAGCCAGGCTAGCCTTTGCTTTTTCGACAATCGCGGTAAACGCCGCTTTTTCGTTCACGGCCAGATCAGCCAGAACCTTACGATCGATCTCGACGGACGCCTTTTTCAGACCGGCGATCAGGCGGCTGTAAGACAGACCGTTCTGACGAGCACCAGCGTTGATACGGGCAATCCACAGCGCGCGGAACTGACGCTTGCGCTGCTTGCGGTCACGATACGCATACTGACCAGCTTTGATAACCGCTTGCTTGGCAACGCGGAACACGCGTGAACGCGCACCGTAGTAACCTTTAGCCAGCTTGAGAACTTTCTTGTGACGCTTGCGCGCCATGACACCACGTTTTACACGAGCCATTGCTTTCTTCCTCTAACCTGTACCTTGATGATTAACGCAGACGCAGCATGCGCTCGACTTTTTGGACGTCAGCAGCGTTCAGCTGCGAAGTGCCGCGAAGTTGACGCTTACGCTTGGTGCTCATCTTGGTCAGGATGTGGCTTTTGAAAGCATGCTTGTGCTTGATGCCGTTCCCGGTTTTCTTGAAGCGCTTGGCAGCGCCACTTTTGGTCTTCATCTTTGCCATGTTCAGTTACTCCAAATTGAAGTGCATCAAATAATCGCAAGGCCTGGCGTTGCCCTGGAGATTACTTTTTCTTTTTGGGGGCGATGACCATCATCAGCTGACGACCTTCCATCTTCGGGTGCTGTTCCACGGTGCCGTATTCAAGCAGGTCGTTTTCAACCCGCTTCAACAGCTCCATGCCCAGCTCCTGATGGGCCATTTCGCGACCACGGAATCGCAACGATACCTTGGCCTTGTCCCCTTCAGAGAGGAAACGAATCAGGTTGCGAAGCTTGACCTGATAGTCACCCTCTTCCGTCCCTGGACGAAACTTGATTTCCTTGATCTGAATCTGCTTCTGATTCTTGCGCGCGGCGGCTTGCTGCTTCTTCTTCTCGAAGATGTGCTTGCCGTAGTCCATGATGCGGCACACGGGCGGTGCCGCATCGGGGGAGATTTCAACCAGATCCAGCTTGGCCTCTTCAGCGGCGGCTATCGCCTCCTGAATGGATACGACGCCGACCTGCTCTCCGTCGGGGCCAATGAGGCGCACTTCGCGCGCCGTGATGTTTTCGTTAATCGGCGGGCGTTGCGCAGCTTTTCTGTCTTGTCTCATCTCGCGTTTAATCTTTATTGCTCCGAATTCGGGCGGCCTCGTTGTGCGATAGCGCTGTCGAGGAATGCAGTGAACTCGGTGATAGACATCGAACCCAGATCTTTACCCTCTCGCGTGCGCACGGCCACGGTTTGCGATTCTACTTCGCGGTCTCCGACTACCAGCAGGTAGGGAGTCTTGTGCAAAGTATGCTCGCGGATTTTAAAGCCGATCTTTTCGTTTCTCAAGTCCGCAACGGCACGATAGCCCGAATCAGTGAGAGTTTTCTCTACTTCGGCACAAAATTCAGCCTGATTATCGGTAATATTCAGCACCGCAGCCTGAGTTGGTGCAAGCCAGGCCGGGAAGTCACCCGCGTAGTGCTCGATCAAAATCCCGATAAAGCGCTCGAAGGAACCAAGAATCGCGCGGTGCAGCATGACCGGCGTCTTGCGCGCGCCATCTTCAGCCACATACTGCGCGCCTAGACGACCCGGCAGCATGAAGTCCAGCTGCAGCGTGCCGCACTGCCAGACCCGACCGATACAGTCGCGCAGCGAAAACTCGATCTTCGGACCGTAGAATGCCCCCTCGCCCGGCTGCAACTCCCACTCCAGACCCGCCTCGTTCAGCGCATCCTCCAGACCTTTTTCCGCCTGATCCCAGAGCGCATCGTCACCAACGCGGCTTTCCGGGCGGGTAGACAGCTTCAGCTCAACATCGTCAAAGCCGAAATCACGGTAAACCTTGAGGGTCAGGGCGATAAAGTCTGCGGCTTCTTTCTTCACCTGCTCATCGGTACAGAAGATGTGCGCATCGTCCTGAGTGAAACCGCGCACGCGCATCAGGCCGTGAAGCGAGCCAGACGGCTCGTTACGGTGGCAGGAGCCGAACTCGGCCAAGCGCAGGGGCAGCTCGCGGTAGCTCTTCAGACCCTGGTTGAACACCTGGATGTGGCACGGGCAGTTCATCGGCTTAACCGCGTAATCACGGCTTTCCGACTCGGTAGTGAACATGTTGGCAGCGTAGTGCTCCCAATGACCGGAGCGCTCCCACAGCACGCGGTCAACAACCTGAGGCGTTTTGATCTCTTTATAGCCTGCATCTACCTGCACCTTGCGCATGTACTGCTCAAGCACCTGGTAAATAGACCAGCCATTGGGGTGCCAGAACACCATACCAGGCGCTTCTTCCTGGGTGTGGAACAGGTCCAGGCGCTTGCCGATCTTGCGGTGATCGCGCTTCTCGGCCTCTTCCATCCGCTGAATGTAGGCAGCCAGCTGCTTTTTGTCTGCCCAGGCAGTGCCGTAAATACGCTGCAGTTGCTCGTTCTTCGCATCGCCGCGCCAGTAGGCACCAGAAATCCGGGTCAGCTTGAAGGCTTTCAAAAAGCGGGTGTTCGGCACGTGCGGACCGCGGCACATGTCGACGTATTCTTCGTGGTAGTACAAGCCCATCGCCTTCTCGTCGGGCATATCCTCGACCAGACGCAGCTTGTACTCCTCACCACGGGACTCGAACACCTTGATGACCTCGTCACGCGGGGTCACCTTCTTGATTACGTCGTAATCGGTGGCGATCAGCTCGGCCATGCGTTTTTCGATGGCCGCCATGTCATCCGGCGTAAAGGGGCGCTCGTAGGAAATGTCGTAATAGAAGCCATCATCAATCACCGGGCCGATCACCATCTTGGCGGTGGGATACAGCTGCTTGACGGCATGACCGATCAGGTGAGCACAGGAGTGGCGGATAATCTCGACGCCTTCCTCGTCCTTGGCGGTGATGATCTGCAGGGTTGCGTCCTGCTCGATCAGGTCGCAGGCATCGACCAGGCGACCATCAACCTTGCCGGCGATCGTCGCTTTGGCCAGGCCGGCACCAATCGATTGGGCGACTTCGGATACGGTAACGGGATTATCGAAACGACGTTGACTGCCGTCAGGGAGGGTAATAACGGGCATGTGCCACTCCTTCTCAGTGGTGACCCCTACGCAAGGCCACATGATGGAAACGCCGCACGAATGCCCCGCTGCAGTTCATACCGGTGTCACGATTACCGGCAGCCCTCATCAGGCTACTGCAACAGCACGCCGTACGGCACAGAAACAAAAAACCCGGCCACAGGGACCGGGTTTTAAATTTGGTAGGCACGATTGGATTCGAACCAACGACCCCCACCATGTCAAGGTGGTGCTCTAACCAACTGAGCTACGTGCCTGCGATGGGGGCGAACTTTACGCACCACCCCGCACACTGTCAAGCACTAAGTTACTGAAAACCTGAAAAAACCTTGGTTGCCAGACAAGGCGCTCAACAAACAACCAACCACTGTCTAATCTTTATCCAAATCGCTCAAATAAAGACCAGAAAAGCGGCCTCAGGCCTGCATCAACTGATCGCGCAGCTTCTGGATCTGATCGCGCGCCTGGGCCGCAGACTCAAACTCCAGATCGCGCGCATGCTGCAGCATTTTCTCCTCCAGCTCGCTGATGCGCCTGGTGATCTCTGCTGGCGTGCGCGGTGCGGCATAACCTGCAGCGTCTTCGGCGGCCTTTTGCTGACGCCGACGACCGCTGCGACTACCCGGCACCACCGCCCCTTCCAGAATATCCGCCACGCTCTTGGTGACGCCACGCGGCGTAATTCCGTGCTCTTTATTGAAGCTGATCTGCTTCTCGCGGCGGCGCTCGGTTTCACCGATGGCGCGCTCCATGGAGCCGGTGATGCGATCTGCATAGAGAATGGCCTTGCCGTTCAGGTTACGCGCGGCCCGGCCAATGGTCTGAATCAGCGAGCGCTCGGAACGCAGGAAACCTTCCTTGTCGGCATCCAGAATGGCGACCAGCGACACCTCCGGCATATCCAGACCCTCGCGCAGCAAGTTGATACCCACCAACACATCGAAGGCGCCGGTGCGCAGGTCGCGGATAATCTCGACGCGCTCCACCGTATCGATATCCGAGTGCAGATAGCGCACGCGCACACCGTGATCGCCCAGATAGTCCGTCAGATCCTCGGCCATGCGCTTGGTCAGCGTGGTGACCAGCACGCGCTCTTCCTTATCCACCCGCAGGCGAATCTCCGAGAGCAGGTCATCCACTTGCGTTGTGGCCGGACGCACCTCGATCTCCGGGTCGACCAGACCGGTCGGACGCACTACCTGCTCGACCACCCGACCAGCATGGGCTTCCTCATAGGGGCCTGGCGTGGCCGAGACAAAGATGGTCTGCGGCGAAATGGCCTCCCATTCGTCAAAACGCATGGGCCGGTTGTCCAGCGCCGAGGGCAGCCGAAAACCGTAATCGACCAGCGTTTCCTTGCGCGAGCGGTCGCCCTTGTACATGGCGCCGACCTGCGGCACCGAGACGTGGGACTCATCGATAATCAGCAGCGCATTGTCCGGCAGATAATCAAACAGCGTCGGCGGCGGCGCACCCGGCTCACGACCCGATAGATAGCGCGAGTAGTTCTCGATACCGTTGCAGTAACCCAGCTCCAGAATCATCTCCAGATCAAAGCGGGTGCGCTGCTCCAGACGCTGAAACTCGACCAGCTTGTTCTGCTCCTTGAGCACTGCCAGACGTTCTTCCAGCTCCACCTTTATATGTTCCACAGCTTCAAGCAAAGTCTCACGCGGCGTCACATAATGGCTTTTAGGATAGATAGTTACGCGCGGAACCTTACGCAAAACCTCACCCGTGAGCGGATCAAAGAAGCTGATCGTCTCGACCTCATCATCGAACAATTCGATACGAATCGCCTCCAGGTCAGACTCGGCCGGGAAGACATCAATCACATCGCCACGCACCCGGTAGGTGGCACGCGCCAGCTCCATGTCGTTACGCGTGTACTGCAGCTCGGCCAGGCGGCGCAGCAGCGTACGCTGATCTACCCGATCGCCCCGATCCACGTGCAGCACCATGTGCAGGTAAGACTCCGGATCACCCAGACCATAGATGGCCGACACTGTGGCGACGATGATCGCATCCGGACGCTCCAGCAGCGCCTTGGTCGCCGACAGCCGCATCTGCTCGATATGGTCATTGATGGAGGCATCCTTCTCGATATAGGTATCGGAGGACGGCACGTAGGCCTCGGGCTGGTAATAATCGTAATAGGAAACGAAGTACTCGACGGCGTTGTTCGGGAAGAACTCCTTGAACTCGCCATACAGCTGCGCCGCCAGCGTCTTGTTGGGCGCCATGATGATCGCCGGGCGCTGCATTTTCTGAATCACATTGGCGATGGTGAAAGTCTTGCCCGAGCCGGTCACCCCCAGCAGGGTCTGGTGCGACAGGCCCGCCTCCACGCCTTCCGTCAGCTGGGCAATGGCGGTCGGCTGATCACCAGCCGGCTCGAAGCGGGTTTGCAGGTTGAACTGACTCATCACTACCGGACCTCACAGGGCGATACAAATGAACATGATAACGCAGCCGGCCACGTCAGGCGCTGTCGCCATTTCGTTCCGGCCTGCGGATTCAGGATACGGAACATGGGAACCCGATTGGAGTTATGCGTTCAGTTCTCTATAATAAACGGCCGCTAAGACGTCATTGATCGACCCGGTTGGCGGAGTACATCACCTCCCGCCTGCCCGCCCGCTCGATGCCCTGCACCGGCACAGCCCGACACCCTACATTCACTTGAATATCGAGTTTGCCCATATCATGAGTTTGTTTTCCCCGGTAGAACTGGCCCCGCGTGACCCCATCCTTGGCTTGAACGAAGCATTCAATGCCGATACCCGTGCGAACAAAGTCAATCTGGGTGTTGGCGTGTACTGCAATGAGGCCGGTAAGGTACCGCTGCTGCGCGCTGTGCAAGCGGCAGAAGAGGCTCGCGTGGCCGAGCACGCCGCCCGCGCCTACCTGCCGATCGACGGCCTGGCGCCCTACGACCTGGCCGTACAGAAGCTGCTGTTTGGCGCCGATTCAGCACTGCTGGATTCCGGCCGCTTGATTACTGCCCAGGCCTTGGGCGGCACTGGTGCACTGAAACTCGGCGCGGACTTCCTCTACCGCCTGACCGACAAGCGCACCGTGGCGATCAGCAACCCCAGCTGGGAAAACCACCGTGCGCTGTTCGAAGCCGCTGGCTACGACGTGGTCAACTACACCTATTTTGACCCGGCGACCAACGGCCTGAACCTGGACGGCATGCTGGCCGATCTGGAAGCGCTGGCCGAAGGCAGCGTGGTCATCCTGCACGCCTGTTGCCACAACCCGACGGGCGTTGATCTGGGCCTGGCCGACTGGGCCAAGGTGATCGACGTCGTCGGTCGCCGCCAGCTGGTGCCCTTCCTGGATATCGCCTATCAGGGCTTTGGTGAAAATCTGGAAGACGACGCCGTTGCCGTGCGCCTGTTTGCCGAGTCCGGCCTGCCCTTCCTGGTGGCCAGCTCCTTCTCCAAGTCCTTCTCGCTGTACGGCGAGCGCGTTGGCGCCCTGACTATGGTCACCGCCAGCAAGGAAGAAACCGCACCGGTACTGTCGCAGCTCAAGCGCGTCATTCGCACCAACTACTCCAACCCGCCGACCCACGGCGCCAAGGTCGTTGCTGCGGTACTGACCAACCCTGAGCTGTACGCCCAGTGGGAAGCAGAACTGGCCGAGATGCGCGACCGCATTCGCGACATGCGCGCCGCACTGGTCGAGAAACTGCAGGCCGCCGGCGTAGAGCAGGACGTCAGCTTTATCCAGCGCCAACGCGGCATGTTCTCCTTCTCTGGCCTGAGCAAAGACCAGGTCGCTCGCCTGGCAGATGAGTTCGGCATTTACGCTGTCGGCAGCGGCCGTATCTGTGTAGCGGCGCTGAACACCAGCAACATTGATGCCGTGGCAACCGCCATGGCGGCAGTGATGAAGGGCTAAGCTTCAAGGCCCGGTTGCAAAACCGGGCCTCAAGACGTTGACTTTGATCGATTTTTTGGTAAAGTGCGCAGCGTCCGATCCGCGATAGCTCAGTCGGTAGAGCAAATGACTGTTAATCATTGGGTCCCTGGTTCGAGTCCAGGTCGCGGAGCCAAATTGAAAAACCCGGCATCAGCCGGGTTTTTTATTGCCTGCGATTTACCTTACGCCAGCGCGGCCAGTGCTTCGTCCGCCTCGGCCCGGCCTTTAGCTGCTTCCTCCGGCCCCATCGACTGCCCCTCTACGTTGACGAACTCAACATCGGTGATGCCGATGAAGCCCAGCAGCTGACGTACGTGCGGTGCCTGGAAGTCCAGTGGCGAACCGACGTAGCGACCACCGCGTGCAGTCACCACGTAGACCTTGCGATCCGGCGTCAGGCCGATCGGGCCAGCCTCGGTGTACTTGAAGGTGCGGCCCGCGCGCAGCACGTGGTCGAACCAGGCCTTGAGGGTGGAGGTCATGCCGAAGTTGTACATCGAAGAGGCAATGACGACGACATCAGCGGCCAGCAGCTCATCAATCAACTGGTCAGAGCGCGCGGACGCAGCCTTCTCTGCATCAGTCTGCTCTTCAGCGGGCTTCATCCAACCGCCCAGCAGGGTAGCGTCCAGGTGCGGTACGGCCTCCGCACCCAGATCACGGGTCACCACCCAGGAACCCGGGTATTTGGCCTGCAGCCGGGCGACCAGGTTGTTGGCGTATTCACGGCTCAGAGAGCCTTCCTGGCGGGCGCTGGACTGGACGACAAGAATCTTTTTCATGGTGTTGCTCCATCAATGTTGGCGAGATGGAGCCATGATAGAACCAATAAAAAGATAAAAAAGCGCAAAAAGACGCTTAAAAATATCGATGAAACTGATAGATTTAGCTGGCATGGCAGCTTAGCGTGATACGCACACGGGTGATCGCACGCAGGAATGACTGGCTGATCGTTGTGCTTTCTCCCGCAGCCAGCTTGACCCGCCGCGGCGTCGGTCGCTCCGGCCCATTGACGAAGGTCGCCTCGCACAGCGCGGCAGCGCTGCCGGTGTTGCGCAGCAGCACCGTGGCGATATTGCTCATGTCGGTCGTCTCAGCCTCGATGCTCACGCCTTCGAGCTGGCTTTGCAGATCAATCGGAAAGGCCTGCACACCGGCAGGCAACAGGCAGGCAAACAACAGACTGGCAGCGGCAATGATGCGCATGGTTAGCTCCTGGCGGCAGATCGGTTAGCGGCACTACGCTGGCACCACACGGGACATTCACTTGTCCCGCAACCACAATACGGCAGAGGATGGCAGGATGAAAGCACCCCGTGTAACCCTTGAGCAATGGCGCACGCTGCAAGCCGTGGTAGACCATGGCGGCTTTGCCCAGGCCGCCGAGGCGCTGCACCGATCGCAATCCTCGATCAGTTACACCGTCGCCCGCATGCAGGAGCAGCTGGGCATCCCGCTGCTGGAAATAGAAGGCCGCAAGGCGGTACTGACCGAAGCCGGCGCGGCCCTGTTGCGCCGCTCCCGGCAACTGGTGAATCAGGCCAGCCAACTGGAAATGCTGGCCAGCGAGATGGATCAGGGTTGGGAGGCAGAAGTACGCCTGGTGGTCGATGCCGCCTACCCCACCGATCGTCTGGCCAGCGCCCTGCGCGCCTTTATGCCGCAAAGTCGCGGCTGTCGGGTCCAGCTACGCGAAGAGGTGCTGTCCGGCGTGGAAGAGCGACTGCAGGACGGCACCGCTGATCTGGCCATTTCTGGCCTCAGCATCGCCGGCTACCTGCCACAGCAGCTCAACGCCGTACAATTTGTGGCTGTTGCGCACCCGGATCACCCACTGCACCAGTTGCAACGCACCCTCACCCACGACGACCTGGCGACGCATCTGCAGGTCGTCATCCGCGATTCCGGCGAGCGGCAACCACGCGATTCCGGCTGGCTGGGCGCCGAGCAACGCTGGACCGTCGCCAGCCTCGGCACAGCCGCGCGCCTGGTATCCCGTGGCCTGGGCTTCGCCTGGCTGCCCGAGCATGAAATAACTCAGTATCTGAACAACCAGCAGCTAAAACCCCTGCCGCTGGAGCAAGGCGCCCAACGCTCGGCCTACCTGTTTCTCTATGCCAACAAAGAGCGCCCGGTCGGCCCCGCGACGCGCATTCTGGCTGACCTGATCATTGAACATTCGATGACAGAGCATTGAAGGGCTTCAATTCCCCGTAATTTCACGCCTAGAATGGCCCTTTCGGCCATTCGGACCCTGCCCATGCCGCAGATCACGCTGAACGACTGTCAGTTTCACTACACCGACCAGGGCTCCGGCCCACCGCTGCTGCTGCTGCATGGCCTGGGCTCCAGCGAACAGGACTGGGAATATCAGCTCCCTGCATTGACGCCGCACTACCGGGTGCTCTGCCTGGACATGCGCGGCCACGGCGGTACCGAGAAAACCGGCAAGGGCTACTCGATTGAACTCTTCGCCCGCGATTGCCTGGCCTTTATCCGCGCGATGGATCTGCACAAGCCCCATATCGTCGGCCTGTCCATGGGCGGCATGATCGCCTTCCAGCTGGCCACCGACGCCCCGGACGTCCCCGCCAGCCTGACCATCGTCAACAGCGCCCCAGAGGTCATCCCGCGCAAACCGCTGGAATACTGGATGGCCGGCAAGCGCTTGTTCTTTGCCCATGTATTGCCCATGCCGGCGATCGCCAAGGGCCTGGCCCGGCTGCTGTTTCCCAAGCCCGATCAGGAGCATCATCGCCAGACCTTTATCGACCGCTGGTGCGCCAACGACCGCAAGAGCTATCTGGCCTCCCTGCGTGCGATTGTCGGCTGGGGCGTCAGCAACCGGCTGGATCGCATCAACTGCCCGGTGCTGGTGGTCAGCGCTGACCGTGACTACACGCCGGTCGAGCACAAACGTGAGTATGTCAGTCATCTGGGGGATGCGCGGCTGGAAGTCATCGCCGATTCACGGCATGCTACGCCGGTCGACCAACCGGACACCTTTAACCAGTTGCTGCTGGGTTTTCTCGCCGAGGTCGACAGCGGCCCGGCCGCCGCAATAACAGATCCCGCCCAAGCGGGACTTACAAGCCCCTGACCACGGAGTCATCCATGCTGAAACACCTGATTGGCGCTGCCGCCCTAACCCTGTTCAGTACCGCCGCCCTGGCCGACAACCCCCGCGTACAGTTGAGCACCAGCCTTGGCGATATCGTCGTCGAGCTGAACGAAGAGCAGGCCCCCATCAGCACCGAAAACTTCTTGCGTTATGTTGAAGCCGGCCACTACAACGGCGTCATCTTCCACCGCGTGATTCCGGGCTTCATGATTCAAACCGGCGGTTTTGACAGTAACATGCGTCAGCTTGAAACCGGCAACCCGATCAAGAACGAAGCAGACAACGGCCTGAAAAATCGCCGCTACACCCTGGCCATGGCCCGCACCCAGATCGTCGACAGCGCGACCAGCCAGTTCTTTATCAATCTGAGCGATAACGACTTCCTCGACCACGGCGGCCGCGACTTCGGCTACGCCGTCTTCGGTGAGGTGGTCAGCGGTCAGAACGTCGTCGAGACCATCGGCAAGGTACAAACCACCAGCCGCGCCGGCCACCAGAACGTCCCGGTCAATACGGTCAGCATCATCAGCGCCACTCGTCTGGAAGACGGCGCCGAGTAAGCCCGCTACTCAGCTGCCTGCCGGAATGGCAGGTAGCTGCGCGCATCCTCCCGATACGCCTTCACCCCAGCGCGCTCGCGCAGCAGAAAATCCCCCACCGCCTCATGCAGCCCCGGTTGCAGCTTGTGCCACGACTGCGTCAACACCGGTTCAAAGCCGCGCACCAGTTTGTGCTCGCCCTGAGCGCCGGCATCAAAGCGCTTTAACCCTTCAGCAATACAGCGCTCCATACCTTGATAAAAACAGGTTTCAAAGTGCAACCGGTCGTACTCCTCCAGGCAACCCCAATAGCGACCGTAGAGCGTATCGCCACCGACCAGAAACAGCGCTCCCGCCACCGCCCGCTCGCCCTGCATGGCAAACAACAGGCGCACATTGGCGTTGCAGTAGCGGCTCAACAGCGTAAAAAACGCCGGCGGCAGGTAGGGCTCCTGACCGCGCTTGTAATAGGTGGCCGCGTAGAACGGATAAAACTGCTGCCAGGCGGCGGCGTCCAGCTGATCACCCGCCAACCAGCAGAAGTGAATTTCTTGGTCGCGAATCGCCTGCCGCTCCTTGCGAAAGTTCTTGCGCTTGCGCGAGTTACAGGCCGCCAGAAAATCATCGAAGCAGGCGTAATCGCGGTTGTACCAATGAAACTGACACCCCAGACGCTGTAACCAGCCGCGCTCGGCCAGCCATTCATTCTCTGCTCCGGTATTGAACAGCAGGTGCAAGCTGGACACCCGCTGCCCCTGCAGATCGACATCCAAACTGTCCAGCAAGGCGCCGGCCGCATCGGCGTCACGGGCTATCAGCCGCGGCCCTTGCACCGGCGAAAACGGCGCCGCGCTCAGGTACTTGGGATAATAGGCCCGCCCTGCCCGCTCCCAGGCGTCCGCCCACTGCCAATCGAACACATACTCACCCCAGGAATGATCCTTGAGATACAACGGCAGCAGCGCCTGCAACTGGCCATCGCGCTCCACCACCCGGTGCGCCGGCTGCCAGCCAGAGGCCGCGCACACCGCGCCACTGTCCTCCAGCGCACGGATAAAGCCGTGACTCAGAAACGGGTAGTCGGCCGCCAGCAGGCCATCCCAACAGGCAGCAGCAATATCATTGATGGACGTGAGGTGTTTGGGCACCATGGATCAACTCGGCAGGGTCATGTTCAGCCCGATGATGACCGCCTGCCGATTCAGTAGCAAGATAGTGGACGCAGCCGCTGGCCCCCGCAGGCAACATCGGCAATATCACCCTCGGCGAGAGTCCGCCCATGACGCACACAGACACAGCCAGCCTGACCCAGCAGCGCTGGCAGCAGATTCAGCAACGTGACCCGGCAGCCGATGGCCGCTTTATCTACGCCGTGATCACCACCGGCGTGTACTGCCGCCCCAGTTGCCCGTCCCGCCAGGCCAAGGCCGAGAACCTGCGCTTTTTTGACAACACCGCCCAGGCCCGCGCCGCCGGCTTTCGGCCCTGCCTGCGCTGCAAGCCAGACGAAGCCCCCGGTGCGACGCGACACAGCCGCATCACTCAGCTCTGCCGCCTGATCGAGCAGGCAGAGCAAACACCCACACTGCAGCAACTGGCCGATAGCGCCGGATTAAGCCTCTGGCACCTGCAGCGCGAATTTCGCCGCGAAACCGGACTCACCCCGCGAGAATACGCCCGCGCCGTGCGCCAGCAGCGCCTGCAGCAGCACCTCAGCGGCGCCGGCACCACCACCGACGCAGCCTATGCCGCTGGCTACAGCTCCTCCAGCCACTTCTACGCCGACGCCGCCTCGGAGTTGGGCATGTCCGCCAGCGACTACCGCCAGGGCGGACAACAGCAACAGATCCGTTTTGCCACCGGCCCCTGCCCGCTGGGCCGCGTCCTGGTTGCTCGCAGTGATCTGGGCGTGTGCGCCATTTTGCTGGGTGATGATGATCGCCAGCTTGAGGACAACCTGCGCGCACGCTTCCCCAACGCCCAGTGCACACCCGATCACGGCTTGGCAGACCAACTGCGCACTGTGACCGCGATGATCGAAACCCCGCACCAGGCACCAACACTGCCGCTGGACATACGCGGCACCGCCTTCCAGCGTCGCGTCTGGCAGGCGCTACAAGCAATACCGCCAGGCGAGACGCGCAGCTACGCCCAGCTGGCTACAGCACTGGGTACACCGACCGCCGCTCGCGCTGTCGCCGGTGCCTGCGCCGCCAACCCGCTGGCCATAGCCGTCCCCTGCCACCGCATTGTGCGCGGCGACGGCAGCCTGTCCGGCTATCGCTGGGGCGTGGAGCGCAAACGCGCGCTGCTGGAGCGCGAAGCACAAGGCGTAAAGGATGACTGACCTGCACACTCGCCTGGCAATCGCGCTGCCGGCGGACTTTCGTCACACCGACGTGCTGCGCTTTTACGCACGCGATCGGGAACAGGTATCGGAACGCACGCAAGATCAACGCATCGAAAAGGCCCTGCATTGGCAAGGCCAGCCCGCGCTCCTGCAGCTGGACCTCAGCGCCCCCGACACGGCTCGCGCCGTATTGAAGGGCGCAGAGGCCGACCCGGCGCAGCTGCAAGACCAGCTACGCAGCATGCTCGGCCTCAAACAAGACATCACCAGCCTGCATGCAGCCCACGGCAGCCATCCGGAGATCGCCCGCCTGCTGGCCTACACACCGGGCCTGCGCATGCCGCAAAGCGCCAGCCCCTTTGAAGCCGCCTGCTGGGCCGTCATCGGCCAGATGATCAGCGTAGAAGCCGCCATATCGGTCCGCCGCAAGCTCATTCGCCAACTCGGCACACCGCTGGCCAACGGCATGATCTGCCACCCGCTGCCCGAACAGCTGCTGGCCGCCAGCCCCGAGCAATTGCGCAGCTGCGGTCTCTCCGCCAGCAAAGCCGCCACCCTCATCCGCCTGGCAGGCGCCGTAGAAAGCGGCGCCCTGCCCCTCGACAACTGGGCAACGCTGCCGCAACCGCCAGCCGATGAGATCAGCGCCGCCCTCAGCCAGATCAAAGGCATCGGCCCTTGGACACAAAGCTATATCCTGCTGCGCGGCTACGGCGCACTGGATGGCTCCCTGCACGGCGACGTCGTAGTACGCAAACGCCTCGGCGCCCTGCTCAACCTACCCGAGCCGCCAGACCAGGCCTTCACCCAACAATGGCTAAGCCAATTCGCCCCCTGGCCCGCCCTGGTCGCCGCCCACCTCTGGGCCATGCCAACCGACACCCCAACCAAAGACTACTAAGCCGCAAACCGGTAGCGCCTGGTCAGTAAAATGGTGTATTGATGAGGCACAACCCTGCCAGGCACGGCGGACACTCAAGCGCATACCGGGCATACCGGCACTGACGGGTAGTAACGCATTCACGTAATCACGCAGTCGCGCGAATACGCTCAAACCACCAAGGAGGGTGATAACCACATGATTTCACTTAAAAAAGCCCCCAGCACAACCGACCGACGCGCGGAGTTATCTCGAATGCACGGTTATGTATTAGTGCTGCGTGCTGTCTAATCACTGTTAAGTTTACGAATTATGAATCTAGCACTTGTACAAAAAGGAATTGGTTTGGCTCTTGTTTTGAGTGGCGCAGTGCTTCTTGCTCTCAAAATAACGAGCATTCCCGAAACCAAGGAAAGTTGGGATGCTTGGGCTTCTCCAAATAGTGGCACATTCTTATTCATTGGAGCGCTGGCTGCTGAGTTACTATTCTTGGCTGCTCGCTTTTTTCTAGGCTACGTTCATTTAAAGAGCAAGCATCTTGGCCCTTGGGGTTTCTACCCCTTGATAGTGTTTGTTGCACTAAGTGGCCTGTCAGGCATTATTTTAGGTGTTGCGAGCTTGGCTATTCGTATTTGGCAGGGGCAAGGTTATGCAGCAAAAACTTAACAAGCCGCTCAAATACGTTCCGGCCACAAAAAGCGTGGCCTCCACCGGACTCGCTAACGCTCGCCGTTTAGCGGGGCGTTAGCCACAAGGAGAAAAGCATGAGTAACGCCCAAAACCTGGATGCAGTTTATGAAAAGCTAAAGTCATCGCCACACTGGAGAGATGATTTCAAAATCGAGGAAGTAGAAGACGCTGGTGGCATCAAGGTGTATCGAGTAAAAGCCGACGACCAAGAAGCATCAACCATTCTTGCTATAGCGCGCCTTAATGAAGTCCTTCAAGGCTAATCAAACGCAACGCCTTAATCCCAAGATTAAAAACTGGTTGGCAACGAGAACAATATGAAATATTTAGTTTCTTATGAATGCCAAAGCAATGAAGGCCCAGTAACTGGAAAGTTTGAATTCGAAGCTAAAAAAGAGCCAAAGCCAACAGACCCAAGCATTATCGAGCAAGCTCTTAAAGATTCTGTAAAATTTCACAAGTCTGGCATGGCGGGCTTATCGATAACCTCGATATCTTTGGCATCATAGCCGTGCAAAGGGCTAACAAATGGTTCAAACCGTTCGCTGCGCTCACTGGGACGGGCTAAAGACCGCCCCTTAACCAAACGTTAGTCACTAAGGAGGATTTGTGGCAATAGAGTCACCTTTATTTCAAAGCGCAATGGAGCTGCTTGGACACTCATTGTCACATTACAACGGTAAGAAGGAGCTTGACCGGAAGCTGGTGATCCTCCATCTAGCTAACTCTATCGAACTGATATTAAAAGACTTGGTTCTTGACTCAGGCGAGTCCATTTATAAGAACCCTAAAGAAACGATCACAATACAGGGCTGCCTGTCTGCGCTTGAAAAACATGAGATTGAGGTGCCTTTCCTTAATAAGGTGGAGCTACTCATCGATGAGCGTAACGCACTCCAACATCGATTTGGGTCGCCAAATGAGCTCACCAGCATCTTTTATATGAATATTGCTCAAGAGTTTTTTAAGCAAGTACTCAAAAAACACTACGGCCAAGAATATGACGAGATCATTTCTCAGTTTGCTGAGGAGCAAGACCTCGCTGTCTATAACCTAAGCAACCCATCAAATGACCAAGAGCTCGAAAAGCTACTGGAGCTTGCTAAAATTCATCCCTTAGGAGCACTTCTCTCTGCTTGGTCATATTTTGAAAAAGCGACAGAAGCATTCATGTCTGAAGCTGGGTTGGATTTTGGTAGGCGGCGACCATTCATGATGGAGCTGACACGGGGGCGTCTAGCTCATTATGGAATAACTCTGCCAGAGCAGCTCCTACTGAAAATTCAGACTATGCGGCATATCAGAAATATGTCAGCACATGGCCGTTCTGAACCGACTAAGGAAGAGGTTGTTGAAACAATCGAGACCATCGAAGAGTTAGAGCGGTATTTACAAAGCCTCGACAAAGACGAGATTTCAGAGCGCGCTCGACCTGACAAAGAAGAATATGAAGAAAGGCAAAGAGAGTATCTGAAAGAGCGAGAAGCCTTGAAGGACCGCCGTCAACGCATGATGGAGTTCGATCAAATTGACGACTAACCAGTGCAGGCATGGCGGCGCGCTTTCCATTGCGCCTTCGGCTCCATTCCAAGCACGCGCATGCTGCAAGCGTTAGGCAAAAACACGAGAGAATACTATGGATAGCAACATCGAGATAGGAAAGGCGGAAGAGCAGTTGCGCCAAGCTATGCTTGCCTCAGATGTTGGAGCTTTGGATAAGCTTCTTTCTCCAGGTCTCATTTTCACAAACCACCTTGGTCAGTGCTTGGGCAAAGAGGCTGATCTTTCGGCCCATGAATCGGGTGCTCTCACCATTTCTAAACTGGAACCTTCGGAACAGCAAATTAAGTTGGTCGGAGATGACGTGGCCGTTGTTACAGTGCGGGTCCAGCTTTACGGAACCTATGCTGGTCAATCTGCTGGTGGTGACTTCCGATTCACACGTGTTTGGGCACAATTATCAAACGGTCATTGGCAAGTTGTGGCAGCTCATGCTGGCATAATTGCCTAACAAAACGCTCCAGCCGATGCGCTAAAGCGCACGGCTGAGCTTCGCGTTGGGCGTACAAACGAAGGGGCAGCTATGTCAAATACCCAAATTGCTTTTCTAGATCGCAGTAAGGTGCCTAACCGGGAGGCTCTTCAGGCATCTATCCACGCTCTGGGCTTCAACCTCGAACTACATCCAGAGTTCACGCCATTCGACGACTCCGGCTTTTCACCGTGTATTTTGGATGGCACGCCAGATGTCGGGTTTGAGGTGTTTTATTCCACTACTTCTGAAGTTGCAGAGGCTAATCCGCACCTAATTTCAATCGCAGGAGGCCGCGACTATAGCATCAGCATGGTATGGCGCGGCAGCATGAAAGACTGTGCAAGTGTTATGGTTGTGAGCTGTGCTTTGGCGAAAGACTTTGGTGCGATTATCAGTTACGAGGGAGAACCTCCAGAGCCTTTCGAGCGCTTACTTGAAAACACGAAATCTATCTTGATCGAGGCTGCTAAAGAAAAGCCCCGAAAAACAGCGACTGCAAACCCACCACCCGCGCCTGCAAAACCATGGTGGCGTTTCTGGTGAGTCAGCCGCCCAACAAGGCTTTCAAGCGGACGGGCTTCGCCCGCCGCTTAACTTGAGCGTTAGATTTACAGGGGAACTCATGGAGTACGCAGGACGCAAGTGGTTTTATTCCTACAGAAAACTGTTTGGCATTTGTTCAGAGCCGAAGCTCATTTCTACGACAAATAGGATTCTGAGCCAGTATTCGGCTTTAACTAAGAGTTGGGAAACAACTACTAATTCGGAATGGACGTGTCGCCACTACCTGTCTACAAAAATGATTCTTAATGCTACCGTTCTCACGAACGCATTGGATTATTCAAGTGAAGTGGGGATGCGTATTGCAAACCCGTATTTTGAATATTATGCGACGCTTTCCATAATTCGGGCACTTGTTTATACCATTCCAAGTGAAAGTTGGAATAATGGTAAACTGATGTCAATTTCTCATTCTAAAGCCATCAATGTTGCCTTTGACTGGCTCGCAAAATTTGATGTTGCAACGGCTGATCGACTAAAGAGGCTCTCCCTGCAACTTAAAGCTCAGAGAGAAGTTATCTCTTATAAAGCTCCGGCAAGTGGAGATTCGATATTAGATAATTCTTATGACCTATTTGAGTTGCTAATTATTGTTACGGAGGCAGCCCAGTTAAACTCAGAATTATTAGAGGCTTCTGTCAAAAAGAATGCGTCTCCGGAAAACTTTTTTGTTGAATATGAGCATGTTAAACAAATTTCAAAATTTGAAATTGAAGGATTTTCTTTTTCAGACCCTGAAGACAATCACAGGCTTGATTATATAAGTCGGAAACAGCCACAACCCTTGAACCTAGCGTTAACAATGACTGAAGGTCAAACAGAAGATTTTATTGGAGCTTGGGATGGTGAGGAGGAAGGGATGTTCAACAATGGATCTCCTGCAAATTGGCAGGAAATATTTGATATTCCCTAGAGAATCTAACAGTGCAAGTCACGGCGACGGTTTTTACATTGCGGCTTCGCCTCCATTTCAAAACCGCGCGTGCTTCGCGGCGTTATGAATATCAAGGTGGTGCATGGATCACAGCCTGAGTGGCAAATGGATTGAGTACTATGTCACTGGAGATAAAGAGTTGTTCTGGGCTTGGGAGGCGCTTGATGACCAGGTCCGCCATACTCCAGAGCAGGCATGGCAACATATCTTGAACGTCTTGGCCGAAACGAATAGTGAATATGTACTTTCGAACTTGGCTGCAGGGCCGCTTGAAGATCTTCTCGTTCTCCATGGTCCCGCATTTATCGAGCGCATCGAAATTGCATCCCGCCAGATGCCTGAAATGGCGAAGCTTATGGCTGGGGTTTGGCGCAACAATATGTCAGATTCTGTATGGGAGCGTGTGCATGCGATCCAGACAAAATATTCATAACCAGTCGCACCAGTTCGCGGCCGGTGGCCGCCGGACGTCCCTGTCGGGCCGCCGCTGTGATTCGCGTTAGGCATACGTATGGAGACGCAAATTTCTGTAATAGCTCTTATTATCTCAGTGCTTTCTTTTGGGATGGCACTGTATTTTTGGCGGCTACAATTCCGCCCTATTGTTACAGTTGGCGTGCGGACTTCCTCCGCAGGAAACGTAGCCATAGCATACTCACTGAAAGTCATGAATTCCGGCTCAATCCCGGCAAAAAATATCCAGCTGAGGATCGACGAAGAGTCGATAATCGATGTTCTAGGTAGTGACGCGACGGAGGAAAATCGGGCTCGATGGATAAGATCAGTTAATGCCAATGAGATTAGGATTCTTCAAAACGGCGATTTTACTACCTGCAGCTTCGGTACGAGCCAATCCAATGATAACGGCTTTTGGAAGTATGGCTCTGAAGTACCTATTCGTATAAGTTACAAAGGATGGTTCGGCTACAAATACAGCGATACGCAGATTATAAAAATTCAGGATTCCGATTCATTTACCGGCTACATGTGGGGTTCAAATGCCTAACAAGGTGCTGCTACGGAAAATTTACTCGCTGGTGCTCCTAAATTTCCGCAGAGCGCGGCGTTAGCTGCCACAAGAACATGCGTTTCTTCTTCAGCGGAGAGTTAGATGTCGAGGTAGTTGACCGCTACCGTCCGGTACGTCAGAAAGTCGAGTCGCGCCTCAACTCCGCACTTGGTACGAAGTCGTATGGCGAAGCCATCAACACTATTGCCCTCATACCGATCATCGTAAGTCCGCAATTCACTGAAGGTCTAAAGGAGCGGCGCTTGTTAAAGAGAGGCGAGAAGGTCGCTGATTACAGACTCTTCATCGACCATCAAGCCTTTGTAAGAGCTGGAGATCAAGGTCGAGAGCAGCTACTCATTCAAAACCTTCTCATAGCTGTCAAGGATATTCATCGCAAGCTGAAAGGTGCGTTTGATGGCCAGACCCTACAAGAAGACATACGCGCCCTGTTTCCCGAGGTCTCAAGTGGCAGCTAACCCTTCCATCGAGAGAACTTCGCCCGGCAAGCCGGGCGCCGCCTCTCATGTCAAACGTGAGCTTCCAGGGAGCAAAGTCTGTGCAAATAATTGAAAGAATTATAAGCTCAGAAAGTGGTACTTCCGCGACTCTTGACGCTGTTGAATTCGCTGAGAAAGAGCTGGGATTTTCACTGCCACCATTGTTAAAAGAAATTTATTTGCAGGTTGCAAATGGCGGCATTGGGCTAGGTTACAAAATTTTGGGCGTAACGGGTGGCCATACGTCCGATGAAGGTGATTTAATTTCAGAACTCTATACAGTTTTAGGTGGGTCCGATCCGGAAGACCCCGAATGGAAATGGCCTAAAGGATTAATTCCTTTTTGTCATTGGGGTTGCGCCATCTACTCCTGTTTTGATGCTACTAAAATCGACTATCCGGTAGTGTGGTTCGATCCAAACATGCGAGAAATCGGTGAACCAATGGATCAGCAGTTTATTCAACATAAGAGCACTCTAGCCGAGTGGTTTAATGGCTGGTCAAATGGAGACGACCTCTGGGCCGAAACATATGGCTCATAACAAGCGGCTGCACAGGACAAAATTTCGCTGTCACCTTTTGTGCAAAAACACGCACAAAAGCCGCCATCAAAAATTTGCTCGGTGAACCCGGCGTTGAGCGTAAAAGCGATGACGCCTCAGATTCCCGAAGTAAAAGAAATGCTCGAGGCTGGTAGGCGCTATCTCGCGGGGAGCTGCTCAATTCAAGAGCTGAACGGATATGCCAGCCAGCTCGCCACGGTAGTGCGTTTTTTTGAAGCTCATCCCAAGATAAAAGAAACCGCGGATGAATGGGCGACCATGATTTACCGGCGATGGAACGAGTGGAACGATGTTAAGGAGCCGCTATCCGCGGAGGACTTCCGAACGTGGCTGAAAGATCAATTGCTCAATTAGCGTGCAGGTTACGCCCAACAAGGCGCTCAAATCGCTCACTTCGTTCGCTGGGACGGGCTAAAGCCCGCCCCTTAACCAAACGTTGAGGCTGTAGAAAAACCCCTGATTTGGTAGTCTGGCGTCAGATCAACAAGGAGTGTTGCATGCCACGCTTCAAGCCGTACGACTACAGCCAGCACAGCATGGTGGTGATCAACTACCAGGAGCAGCTTCAGCCCGGCACGTTCGAGTACGCTGTTCATTATCTGATTGAACACAAGCTGGACCTTTCGGTCTTCCATCCGCGTTACAGCAACGATGCCACAGGCCGGTTAGCCTATGACCCGGCCATCTTGCTCAAGATCATTCTGTTCGCTTATTCCAAAGGCATTACCTCTAGCCGCCAGATCCAATGGTGCTGCGAGACCAACATTCTGTTCAAGGCGCTGTCCTGCGATACGGTTCCGCATTTCACCACCCTGGCCAGTTTTGTCAGCGAGAACGCCACGGCGATCGAAGCGGTATTCGAGCAGGTGTTGCTGGTGTGTCATCAGCAGGGTTTGCTGGGTAACGAGCTGTTTGCTATCGACGGTTGCAAGATGTCCTCCAATGCTGCCAAGGAGTGGTCGGGCACCTTCAAGGAGCTCAAGGCCAAGCGCGGCAAACTGCGCAAGCTGATCCGTCACCATCTGAACGAACACCGCCAGCATGATGCGGCGGAGACAGAGGTGGAGATGGAGCGAGCCATCCGCCACGGCAAGATGATCCTCTCGCTGGATCAAGCGATGGAAAAGGTAGATCGGTTTTTAAAGACCCAGAGTCCAAGGATGGGCCAGGGTAAGCGCCGCAAGGAAGTGAAGAGCAATATCACGGATAATGACAGCGCCAAGATGACTACCAGCAAGGGCACGCTGCAAGGCGACAACGGCGTCGCCATGGTGGATCGCAAGCACCAGATCATCATTGAGGCCCAAGCCTTCGGCGAAGGGCAGGAGCACCATACCCTCAAACCCATGCTGGAAACCTTGGAGCAGCGTTACGCCCGACTGAAGATTGCCGATGCTATCTATCAGCACGGCGTGGTAGTCACCGCCGATACCGGCTTTGCCAACGAAGCCAACATGCAATACCTGCGCACCAGACAGATCAACGGCTATATACCGGACAACCGCTTTCGTAGTCGTGACCCGCGCTTTGCTCTGCAAAAAGACAAGTACGGCAAGCGCCACCAGAAGCCCGCAAGCGTGACGCGTAGTCCGACATTCCCGGCCAGTGCCTTTGATTTTGATCCTATACACATGACCTGCCGCTGCCCGGCGGGCCAACAACTCAGCCACCGTGGCGTGCGGACAAATGACGCTGGTGTACCGGTAGCCTATTTTGAAGGACGCTTGCTGCAATGCCGAACCTGCCCCAAGCGCGAAGCCTGTATGCACAACCCCCAGTCTGCAGAGCACCGCAAGGGCGCGGGGAGGCAGGTTTCGTTTCGATTGGAGGCGAACCGGCAACCGAGCTACACCGACTGGATGAAGCACCGGGTGGACAGCCCCGCGGGCAAAGCGATTTACAGCCACAGGATGTCGGTGGTGGAGCCGGTGTTTGGGAACATCGGCACCAACAAGCGGTTGAGCCGCTTCAGCTTGCGCGGCCGCAGCAAAGTTCAGGGCCAATGGCAGTTGTATTGCCTAGTCCACAATCTGGAGAAGCTGGCGAATTACGGGCAATGCGGCTGACGACGCTTCAGAGGTGGCCGTAGAAAGCCTTGCAAGGCTTGTTTGGCGGATACCAGATCATGCCAGCGTATTTGAATACAGTACGGCCTGAGCGACTTTGGGCCAAAAGATAAACAAGGAGATGGCTGGAGTGAGCCCGGAATGGGTTTTTCTACAGCCTCGTTGTGTCTATGAATAAGGAGACCTATGGCTCTATTAGCCGAAGAGATAGTTGAAGAGTGGCTAAATCGCCAAGGTTATTTCACGATTCGCGGGATACGCCTGGGCGTCAACGAGGTTGACTTAGTGGCTGTGAAGTTTTCGGAAGGCCAGGAAGTCAGATGTCGCCATATAGAAGTTCAGGCATCAATGCGGCCAGTCAGTTACATATCGAAAGTTCCGAAAGCTGCGCGGAAGACTGGTCGAGCGCCGAATAGTGCAGCACGCTCAGAAGAAGAGTTGGTTGACGGTGTAGCCGAGTGGGTCGAAGGCAAGTTCTTTTCCGAAAAAAAGCGGGCCCTCATGCAAACCCTCTGCAATGGGGATTGGTCATCAGAGCTGGTCATTAACAACGTCAAATCCGAGAAAGAAGTCGGTCTGATCTCGGATCGAGGGATTACTATTCACCGTCTCTCCGATATTGTTCTGGAACTGAACGATAGCTCGAAATTTCCCATCAAGAGCGCTGCCGGGTCTGACTTTATCGATCTGCTTCAGATGGGCGCAAACACACAACAAGGCGCGTAAGTCGGACGGCTTTTAGCCCGCCGCTTCGCTCAGCGCTAGGCCCAAAGGAAGCATTTATGACAGTTTCAAACGCTTTTGCCTTATTCATGCAAGAAGCCCCGGCTCATGCAAGGGCGTGGATGCAAGTCGCGAAGTCACTTGATGCCGCCAGCGCACTTGACAAAAAGACCAAAGAGTTAGCGTACATTGCTGTTCTCGCAGCCACAGGCAATAACTCAGGCATTCCATTTCATGTGCTTTCAGCAAAGTCACATGGTGCAACGAGACAGGAAGTATTGAGTGCTGTTCTTGTTGGCTTGCCGGCGGTGGGTGCCGTTGTCACTAGTGCAATCCCTGCTGCGGTAGAGGCTTATGATGGGCAAAACGAATAAGTCCTGGCACCAGCAAAATCGCATGCCTAAGAACGCAACGCTGCAGCAGCGTATTGCATGGCACTTAGCTCATACTGAGGCTTGTGGGTGCCGTCCAGCCCCGCCATCCATACTCCAACTTATTCCTAAGAAAGATGGGCAGATTATTGAAGCCTAACAAATCGTTCAAGCGTCAGTTGTTAGCTACTTGGGCGACTTTCACACCACAGCTTTGGGGTTTTCCTGGGAAAAGCCCCAAAAGCCGCAACGTAAAAACTCGCGATTAGCTCGATTCAACGTATCAAAGGACTTATTGATGAAAGGTGAATGTCTCTGCGGAAGCGTGAAGTTCGAAATTGAAGGGGAGATTCGAAACCTCTATCAATGTCACTGTTCGTTGTGCCGTAAAGCCACTGGAGCGGCGGCCAATGCAGCTACCTTTGTACAGGCCGCTGTTTTTCGTTGGGTGTCAGGTGAAAGTGCTATTAAGTCCTACAACAAGCCTAGTGGTTTCCGAAGCGATTTTTGTTCGGTGTGTGGGAGTCCGGTTCCCAACACCCTGAGAGACAGTGGAATGATTTGGATTCCTGCCGGTTTGCTTGATGATCCGGTTACTGCGAGGATAGCTGTTCATCTCCATACAAGGTCCGCTGCCCCTTGGGAGCAAGAGTCTGCCGAGTGTGTTCGACTGGATGGTGGACCTGAGAGCCTGGAATCACTCCACAGGCTGTTGTAGTTTTTCCGGCCTGCGGCCTCCACCGTACGCCCCTGTGAGGGCGCCGTTAAACTAAAGCGTTAATGCCAGAGGAATCCATGTCAGAGATAGCCAAAACCCCTGAGCCGCCGTACTACGCGGTGATTTTTAGCAGCTATCGCACCGAGGGCGACAATAGCTACGGGGCCATGGCGAACCGCATGGTTGAGTTGGCTGCAGGCCAGCCAGGTTTCTTGGGTGTGGAGTCTGTGCGCGAGGATTTAGGTATTACTGTTTCCTACTGGGAAAGTCTTGAGTCCATCACCCAATGGAAGGAAAACGCAGAGCACCGAGAAGCTCAAAGACTCGGCCACCAAAAATGGTACTCCAGCTTTCGGGTGCGCATTGCGAGGGTTGAACGTGAGTACGGCATTTAACCAGTCAATCAACTGCGCTCCCTGCATTGCGCTCGTCCACCGGGCGCCCCTGCAGGGGCGTCGCTTACTTCCGCGTTGTTGCATCGGGCATGTCTAAATTCATTCTGGAAGGCTATATCGTGGTACCCAACAGCGACCTCGCACAGGTGCTGGCCGCGCTTCCTGCCCATATCGAGCTCACGCGCAATGAAGCAGGCTGTTTATGCTTTGAGGTCACTCAAAGCCTGGAAGACGCAAACGTTTTCTATGTTTATGAAGAGTTTATTGATCGGGGCGGGTTTGAAGCGCACCAGCAGCGCGTTAAATCGTCAGATTGGGGTAAAGCCGCTGCGAATGCGCAAAGGCACTACCAGGTGACGGAAGCTATCTAGCTGTTCAGGCGCATAAAAATGTGGTTAGACCCGATCGTTTCTCTACCGCTTCGCAGTTATGAACGTTGGCCAACGTCAATGCCTGATCAGACTTGCCTGGTCCTTCGCTGATACATGGCATCCATTCCCGGCCATCCTGCAAAGCGGCGTCACCAAGGCCGGCGCATACCACACTGCAGACACCTGACAATCGCATGCCAAGGAGGCTAACGTGATCCAACTTCAGCACATCCGGCAGTCACTGTTGAATGAGAACATTCCACGCTGGCGAAAGCAGGCAATCTTTGTACTCCAAGTTCTGGCGATCAGCTCCGGTATCGTTCATTTCAGCGTCTATTTCGACTTTGCAGCGGCCCCTCGGCAACTGTGTATATCCTTTAGCGCTATGGTCGCCATCGGGGCAATTGCGCAGCTTATCGCTAGCTGGTTTGTGTTCCGGCGCAGGGTGCCTGCCTACCTGTGGGTCTGCTGCTCGGTATGGGTGATCGTGAGCTTGTTTTGGCAAGGGCTAACGGTGGTTTTATGGTCGGTTGCGTAAGCTGTCCACCCATGTCATCAACCCCATCAGGACACGCCATGCATCAAGGTAGCTGCCTGTGTGGGGCGGTGGTGTTTGAGCTGCTGTCTGAGCCCAAGGCGACCACCCACTGCCATTGCAGGATGTGCCAGAAGCAACACGGCGCGGCCTTTGCCACCTACGCCAGCCTGCCTGCTTCGGATTTACGTTATCTCTCAGGTGAAGACTGCCTGTCCCGCTATCACTCGTCGGAACGGGTTATTCGCACGTTTTGCCGCATTTGTGGTTCGAATATCACCTGGAGCGGCAGCAAGCAATTTGCAGACTGGATCTCGGTGGCGGTGGCGACCCTCGACACACCGTTCTCGCCAAAAAGTATCAGACAGTCTCACACAGACTCCCGAGCCTGTTGGCTGGAATCCAGTCAGAGCACAGAGGCCTGACCGGCTGACACGCTTGGCGCAGGTGACGTGCCGAGCCGTCCTCCGCCTGCGCCCTGCCCTTGCACCCGCACAGGAACGCCGGTATACAACCGGGTGTCCATATCATGGCGTACCAAGATACAACTCACTTCAGGACACGGCTTTTTAACAATGACGTTCAGCTCCCACGGCAGCAAGCCCTTATGATCAAGCACTGGTTCGGTATTTTCCGCGCAGCGGTACAAAACTGGCTTGATAGTCAGGCGTTTATCTATGCCGCAGCGCTAGCCTTTTTCACGGTGTTTTCCATTGCGCCGGTACTGGTTGTGGTGGTCGCGCTGGTGGGTCTGGTGCTGGGTGAGAGCGCGGTGCAGGGGCAACTGTTTGCGCAGCTGGAGGGCACCATAGGGCCGGAGGCGGCGGGCGTCATTCAGACCGCGGTGGCCAACTCGCAGATTGATCAGAGCGGCATCTGGCCGGCGCTGATCGGGATATTTGCCACTATCGTCGGTGCCACCACGGTGTTCGCCAAGATGCAACAGTCGCTGAACCAGATCTGGGGCGTGGCGCCGCGGCCGTCGCGCAACAACCTGTGGCTGCTGGTGAAAAGCCGCTTGCTGTCACTCACCCTGATTCTCGCCATCGGGTTTATTCTGCTGGTGTCACTGATGCTGTCGGTCGCCTTCAGCGCGGTCATGGCTTTTGCTGACAGCTGGCTGCCGATTCCCGGCCCCGCCATGGTAGCCATGGAGTTTGCCCTGTCGCTCAGCCTGACTACCCTGCTGTTTGCGTCAATGTTCAAGATCCTGCCTGATGTACTGCTGTCCTGGCGCGATGTGCTGGTGGGCGCCTTTATTACGGCGATACTGTTTACTATGGGCCGTTTTCTGATTGCCCTGTATCTGGCCTACTCCGCCACGGCATCGGCCTACGGCGCCGCCGGCTCACTGGCGCTGTTGCTGCTGTGGGTGAACTACTCTTCCATGATCTTGCTGTTTGGCGCGGCCTTTACCCGGGCGCATCTTGAAGGCCGCGGCAAGCACGTACGCCCCAAGCGCACAGCGGTGCGCGTGCAGCGGGAGCTGGTCGCCAAGGCGCCGCAGGACTGAGGAAAACGGAAAGCCCTTGGCCGCCTGGGGTATTTAGCAAGCGACGGCCAACGGACCACACCTGCTTATTTCGCTGCGATCACGTCCAATCGAGGGCGTATGTCACGTAAGTTACGCGTGGGGAGCCTTGATTGATGCCATATGCCCGCTGCATGTCGCATCAATCAGCGCGCCCTGAACAATAATAAAAGACGGAGTACACACATGAAGAAAGGGATTATCGCGCTCATCGTGCTGTTGGGCCTGGCCGGCGGTGTCTTCTGGGCCACCGCCGATGACGATATGCGCCGGTTGGCGCTCAACCTGCCGACCGACAGCAATGTGCTGTTCTGGAGCAGCGATCAACGCGATGCGGCCTTTCGTGCCATGGACCGTTTGCCGGTACTGAGCGAATCTCGCGTCATTCCCGCTGGCGGCGACGTATATCCGCTGCCTGAGGGTGAGCCGCTGGATGTGGGTGTCGATGTCGATGCCTTCATGACCTCACAGCACGCTGCCGCGCTGGTGATCGTGCACAACGGCAAAATCCGGCTGGAAAAGTACGGCTTGGACTTTGGCCCCGACGGACGCTGGACCAGCTTCTCGGTCGCCAAGTCGTTCACCTCTACTCTGGTCGGCGCGGCCATTCAGGACGGCTATATCAAGAGCGTCGACGATATGGTGTCGGACTACATTCCCGACCTGAAAGGCTCGGCCTACGACAACGTCACCATCAGACAATTGCTCACCATGACCTCGGGCGTCGCCTGGAACGAGGACTACGCTGACCCGCAATCCGACGTAGCCCTGTTCAACTCCCACAAGGCCGACCCGGGCGTCGACGTAACCGTCAGCTACATGCGCCAATTGCCCGCCGAGGCCGAGCCGGGTACCAAGTGGGTGTACAAGACCGGTGAAACCAATCTGATCGGCGTGCTGGCCAGTTCTGCTGCCAACAAACCACTGGCCGAATACCTGTCCGAGAAGATCTGGATACCCTTTGGCATGCAGCAGGACGCCAGCTGGATGCTGGGCTCCACCGATCATGAGATTGGCGGTTGCTGCGTGCAGGCAGCCACTCGCGACTACGCCCGCTTTGGTCTGTTCATGCTGGGCGGTGGCGTTGCCGGTGGTGAACAGGTGCTGCCGGAAGGCTGGATTGCCGAGGCCACCACCAAGCAGGTGGACATCGGCCGCCCGGGTGCCGGTTACGGCTTCCAATGGTGGACGCTGGATGACGGTGCCTATATTGCGCAGGGCATCTTCGGCCAGGGCATCTTTATCGACCCCAACCGCCAACTGGTGATCGCCTCCAACGGTAACTGGCCGCAAGCGACCGACAGCCAGGGCGGCACGCAGAGCAAGGACCGCCTGGCCTTCTTCCGCCAGGTGCAGCAGGCCATTGATGCCGAGGCGGCGCGCTAGGAGTACGCGCGGCCACGCCTTCGGCTTAGACCGCCCTACGGACGAGTGCCTGCACTAAGCCACCGGCGGACTGGCGGCGGATAAATTTACGGTGGACAGGTCTTTGATTTGTCCACCATGGGCCTTGGGCTGGTCGACGCCAATGAGACCTAAGCGCGGCCAACGCTACGCGATTGACCGCCCTACCGAAGAGTCCCCGCATTGAGCCACCGGTGGGCTGGCGGCGGAGAAATGTACGGTAGACAGGTCATTGATTTGTCCACCATGGGCGTTGGGCTGGTCGACGCCAATGAGACCTAAGAGCGGCCAACGCTACGCGATTGACCGCCCTACCGGCACATGCCAAAAAAAATCCCCGCGCAAGGCGGGGATAAACGTGCAGCACACAAGCTGACGGGGCATTACATTCTTACTGAGCGGCCCACTCCAGGAAGGCGTCGCGGCCTTCCGGGCTGAGCATCAGGTAAATCTGCTTAAGGGTTGCCAGGGTGGAGGCGTCGTGCGGCAGGGTTTGGGCCGGAGCAGCGGCCTGCGACGGTGCCGGGATAGCAGCCGGGGCAGCGGCGCTTTGGGCCTGCGGTGCAGCGCCCAGCGGGGCAATGCCGTTGTCCTGGGTGGCAACGACAGAGCCGCCACCAAACATCTGGCCGAGCATGGAGACGTAACGCGGACCCGGTTCGCTGGCAACGCGCTCGCCGGTGCGGGTGTTGACCGCGTAGCCGGAGAAGTCATCTTCCATGGCTTCGGCTTCACGCAGGTTGCTCGGCTCATCAATCTCAAGGCGCCATACATCGCCGGCCTGACCGTTAACCAGGAAGGTGGCGCTGCGGGTGCGGACGATTTCGTGGCTCAGGCCACCGCCTACGTCGTAGCCATTTTCAAAGTAGGCATTGATGCGGTACTTGCCGGGCTGCAGCTCCAGCTGACGCAGGCTGTTACCTACCATGCGGTTGGCTTCCGGTGCCGGCTGGCCGTTGATGTTCAGCACTTCCAGGGTGTTGGGCATTTCGACTACCAGCACCTGGGAGGTCGGCTGTTCGGCGCCCGAGTAAAGTTTGACGGGGGCCTGCTGGGCACAGGCAGACAGCAGTGCAGCGGCGGCGAGACAGAGCAATTGACGCATGGGATAAAACTCCTGGCACAAGTGAACATTGGGTCCGTTGGTGATCACCATTCATGACCACTTGGCGACGAGATTAAGACTGTTGGATGTCACTTTAATGACAAAGCCGGACTGTTTTCTGTAACAGTCCGGCTTTGTGGTTACTTCTGGTCCTGTCGTGAGACGGGATTAGAAGTCGTAACGCAGGCCTACGGAGAAACCGGAAGCGTCTTCACCAGCAGCACCCGCCGGGTTGGCGGTACGTGCTTGACCCCAAGGAGTCAGAGCAACGTTTTCGTCGTTCTCGGTGATGGCGTAGTTAGCGTAGACACGAACAGCCTTGTCCAGCTTGTGCTCAATGCCAACAGCGATCATGTCGGTGTCGTAGTTGTCGGCGTCGGAGTCACGGGTCATCCACATGCCTTTCAGGGCAGTGGCCGAAGCCAGCTTGAACTCAGCGCCCAGGCCGTAGGTGTCGGAGGTCAGCTGATCCTGTACGGCAGCGGTAGCAGCCGGGTTGGAGTAGTCAACAGTCTGGTAGAAACCAACCAGCTTGATGCCGTCAGTGATCTTGAAGGCACCAGCAGCGCGGACGCCGTCACGCTCGCCGCGACCGGTATCTTCTTCAGCCGTTTCGTAGGCAACAGAAGCTTCCAGAGCGTCGCCAGCATAGTTCAGCGAGCCGCTGAATACGCTTTCGTCGGTGTCTTGGTCAGCAACAGTACCTTCTTGTACGGAGTAACCCAGTTTGGCGAAGAAGCCGCTCATGTCCGGAGTGGTGTACTCGATGGTGTTGTCATAACGCTCGTCGAAACGGGCGTTGCCGACGCGAGTCAGGTTACGCATGTCGCCGACTTGGTCGCCGAACAGGTTAGCCGGGCCACGAGCCGCTTTGAAGGGGCTGTCGAAACGACCCATGCGTACAGAACCGAAGCCGCCTTTCAGACCGACGAAGGTATCGCGGGTGTTGAAAGAGCTACCGTTGTCGGTGCCGAAGTCAATCTGCTGCTCGATCTGGAAGAAGGCAGACAGGTTGGAGTTGATTTCGTGGTCACCCTTGAAGCCCAGACGGGAAGAGTTGCTGGACAGGTTGGTTTCGGAGTAATCAGCACCGTCATCCAGGAAATCCACAGATACGTGGGCGCGGCCGTAGATGCTTACGTCGGCCATGGCGACGGCCGGGATGGCAGCAGCCAGTGCAGTAACAGCGAATCCAGCGATGTGCTTGCGCAGAGTCATTGAGTCTTCCCTCAGTAGTTTTTTGCGTTGACAGTGAAACAACACATTGGGGCTCGTTGATGGGACGGGCCCGGTGTTGGAGGGAATATTCGCAGTGCCGTATTTCAGATCGGTTGCGCAAAGATGAACATTCGATGACAGGGGAACTTTCTCCTGCGCATCGAACTCAGTCAGCGGCGTGATTTGGCAAAGTCAGTGAAATCAGTCAGATAGACAGAAAATCAAGAGGCAGGATCAGCAGATCGCAGCACGTCTGCCGCGATCCAGTCATTCAGCATCGCCAGCGCACCGGCAATAAAATCATCGTCTGCTGTCACATTCAGCTGCGCCAGTGCCGCGCGTAAAGACAACGGCTCGCGGCTCAGCAAATCAGCCAGCCGCCAGGCAAAGGGGGTCAGCTGCATAAAACGCACACGGTCTTGCCCGTCACGCCATACCAGCAGGCAGGACGGCTGTGCTGGCGGCTGAGTAGGCTGGTACTCCGGCCCCAGCTCCTGCACCGGCCACTGGTACAGCAAAGGCCAGGCAAGCGGCGACCAGGCCAGCAGGCAATCTGCACTCGCAGCGCCCTGCCCGCCCGGCGGAATCTGCTGATCACTGATATCCAGTGCCAGTTCCACCCACTCGTAGTGAGCGAGCTCCAGCAGCCACGGCGGGTCATCGGCGCTGGCCTGGTAGCCCTCCTGCAGCCAGTCGATAAATTGCTCGCCGATGTCGCGAAAGTACGGTGACTGGCAGCGGTGCTCGGCAACGAACGCATCGATCAACTGGTCCCAGCGCGCCGCCGGCAACACCTTGTGCAAAACTGGAAAAGTGCCACGCACAAAGCCTTCGATATTGTTGCGAATCAGCCGCTCGTAAACCGCCACCCGCTGTGCCGGCAACGCCTCGGGCAGCGGCTGCCGGCCCGGCGCGCGCACTCTCGCGGTAAAGCGCTGCTGCAGGTCCTTGTTCATGCGTGCACCGCCGGCAAAGTCGCAGCCTGCTGGTAGCGGCGAATCTGCTGCAATTCGGTCTGCAACTCATCCAGCGGCGGCATGTTGAAGTCACGCTCCAGCAGTGTCGGACGCACACCGTGACACGCATAGGTATGCTGCAGCAGCGCCCAGACCGGGTCGATGATCGCGGCGCCATGACTGTCGATCTTCAGGCCGGGCTCGGCATCGAAGTGCCCTGCCATGTGCAGGTAGGCGATGCGCTGCGGGGGCATCGCGCTGATGTAGGCGGCAGGCTCGCCACCCAGGTTGATGCTGTTGACGTAGACGTTGTTGACGTCCAGCAGCAGGTTGCAGTCGGCCTCGTCCAGCACCGCAGCAACAAATTCGGGCTCGCTCATCTCACCGGGCAGGGTCAGATAGGCCGAGACATTTTCAATGATAAGGGGTCTGCCCAGGGCGTCCTGTACCTGCGCAATGCGCTCGGCTATGCGGCGCACGTTGGCATCGGTAAAGGGCACGGGCAGCAGGTCGTAAAGCTGGCCGTGGTCAGCACAGGCACTCAGGTGCTCGCTGTAGACCTGAACCTGGTTGGCGTCGAGAAAGACGCGCAGATCGTTCAGCAGGCGCGTATCCAGTGGTGCCAGCCCGCCCAGATTGAGTGACAGGCCATGACAGATCAACGGGTAACGCTCGGCAACGGCGCGAAACTGACGCGCCAGCCGGCCGCCCAGGCCGATCCAGTTTTCCGGCGCCACTTCTAGAAAATCGGCCACCGGGCGGGGCGCCTGAGCCAGCGCACCGAGCAGGCTGCGGCGTAGCCCCAGCCCGACTCCGTGCACTGGCAGATTGACGGTCGCGTTCACTCTCAGCTACCGCAAGTGCCTTCACCGCACTTGCCTTCGCGGTCGCCCTTACCTTCCTCGTCGCCGCAGGAGCCTTCGCCGCACTTGCCTTCCATGTCGTCGCCGCCGTGGTTGTCAGCCAGGCTGTAGCCACTTTGCAGCTCGGACACAGCGAAAGGATTGTCTGCCGCGTGCACTGCGCCGGTGGCGGCCAGCAGGCTGGCGCTGAGGGTGAGGACGGCTGTGTTGATCTTCTTCATGCGCATTCTCCAGTAACGTCTGATATCGAGCGTGACGGATTGCCACCCTCTACATACTAGACGTTGCTGGTTTGTCGCTGTTACAGGCCTGCTGAAATCATTTTGAGGAGTCACTCTGATCGGGCTCTGAGGCACGCTGCTGCTGAGCCTGCATGGCCCTGAGCAACGTATCTAGCTCGGGCGCCTGCTGATCTGGAAGCTGACGAATCACCCGCTGGCTGACGCGCAACTGGCGAATGAAACGGCGACAGTGCACGCACATCGCCAGGTGCATGCGCACCGCGATCCGCTGTTTCAATGTCAGCTCGCCATCCAGCAGATCACTGGATAAAGCAACCAGATCCTTGCACTTCAACATTCGCCGGTTTCCTCAAAATGCTCCAGAGTTGCAAACACGCTCAAACGGGCGCGATGCAGCAGTACCCTGACATTTGAGTGGGAAATGTCCAGCAGGTTACAGATGTCGGGCAATTCCAGTGCCTGACGCTCGCGCAGCATCAGCACGCTGCGCTGCAGCTCGGACAGGGTGGCCAGGGTATGTTCCAGGCAGTCACGCAGGGCCTGCTCGTTGAGCAACGCCTCGGGGGAGTCGGTATGCCACAGGGAGGGAGCCTGAGCCCAATGACCGTCGGCGGCAAAGCGCGCGTCATCGATGGTGCCGTGCGGGCCGGTGATGTCGTCCAGTAGCACCTCGCGCCGCTGCTTGCGCAGGCGACTCTTGGCGGTATTGGCGGTGATGGTCAGCAACCAGGTTTTCAGGCTCGCGCGCCCGGCAAACCCCTTCAGATTACGGACCACGGCCAGCCAGCTGTCCTGCACGACCTCGTCGGCACTGGCAGTGCCGACGATAGCAATCGCCACCGCGCGCATGGCGCCCTGGTACTGCTGCACCAGCTCGCGGTAGGCAGCCTGCTCGCCCTTGAGCAGGCGCTGGATCAGGTCCTGCTCATTGGGCATTGCGGTAATCAGCCCTTGCGCACGATCACGCTGCCGATGGAGTAACCGGCGCCAAAGGAGCAGATCACACCGTGGCTGCCGACCGGCAAGTCGTTCTGGTACTTGTGGAAGGCAATGATCGAGCCGGCCGAGCTGGTATTGGCGTACTCGTCCAGTACCACCGGCGCTTCCTCGGCGCTGGGGTCACGACCCAGCAGCTTGCGGGCGATCAGCATGTTCATGTTGAGGTTGGCCTGGTGCAGCCAGAAGCGCTTGACGCTGTCGACCTGCAGACCCACTTCGCCCAGGTGCTCGCCAATCAGCTCGGCCACCATCGGGCAGACATCGCGGAACACCTTGCGACCGTTCTGCATGAACAATTTGTCACGCGCGCCCACGCCGGATTCATCGCAGCGGTTGAGGAAGCCGAAGTTGTTACGGATGTTGTTGGAGAACTTGGTCAGCAGCTTGGTGCCGAGAATCTCGTAGGGGTGTTCGCAGACGGCGTCTTCGGCGCGCTCGATCACCACGGCGGTGCACGCATCACCAAAGATGAAGTGGCTGTCGCGATCGCGGAAGCTCATGTGGCCGGTGCAGACTTCCGGGTTGACCATCAGTACCGCGCGGGCCTGGCCCAGGGCAACGGTGTTGGCGGCATTCTGAATGCCGAAGGTAGCCGAGGAACAGGCGACGTTCATGTCAAAGCCGAAGCCGTCGATCCCCAGCGCATCCTGCACTTCGACCGCCAGCGCCGGATAGCCGCGCGGCAGGTTGGAGCAGGCGACGATCACACCGTCGATATCGGCGGCCGTGCGGCCCGCCGCTTCCAGCGCCTGGTGCGCGGCCTTGACCGCCATCTCGCACAGCAGGGACTGCTCGTCATCGCTGCGCTCGGGGATATCCGGGACCATGCGGTTCACATCAAGGATGCCGCTCTTGTTGATCACAAAGCGGCTCTTGATGCCGGAGGCCTTTTCAATAAATTCGGTGCTGGAGGCAGCCAGCGGTTCAACGGTGCCCGCTTCGATGGCAGCGGCGTTCTCGGCGTTGTATTGCTCGACGTAGGCGTTGTAACTGGCTACCAGCTCTTCATTGCTGATGCTCTGGGAGGGGGTAAACAAACCTGTTCCGCTGATCACGACTTTGTGCACGGTCGGTCCTCTTCTGATGTTATGAACACCGCTCCCTTACGATCGCTTCGGGGGAACGGCCAGTTGTCTGTTGCGGCGACTAGCGTGGCTGGCCGGGTATCTGCACCCGTGTCCATGCCGGCATGGAAGCCGGAGGCTGGTGCAAGGTCCGCCGCTCAGCAGTCGGCTGTCTCACCTTGACGACACCAATAGGCTGCAAGGCACGCTGCAAACCCGCATTTTTCAAAGCGCTAGCATAGACGAATAGCGCGTCAAGATCACGCCATTCGCCGCTCATGACGGCAAGTTCGCTGCCGCTTACTGGCTGCTCCCGTCCTGAATTTCACGCCAGAGTTTGCCCAGGCGCTTACTCGACACCGGCATGCGCGTGCCCAACTGCTGGGCAAACAGCGACACGCGGTACTCCTCCAGCATCCAGCGCCACTCATCCAGCCGGGGATCCCAGCGTCCTTCGCGCTGCCAGCGCTCGCTCAGCGCTTGATATTGTTGCCACAGCCCCTGTAGCTCGTCGGTCCAGGCACGGTCCCGCGGGACCTGGCCCGGCAACTTGCCCAGACGCTGCTCGATGGCGCTGAGATAGCGCGGATACTGGCTTAGCCACTCACCGGGAACGGCGCGGGCAAAGCCCGGATACACCAGATGGTTGAGCTGCTCGCGCACGTCGTTCATCGCCAGCGCATGGGCCAGCTCCACCTTGCCCTTGAAGCGCTTGCGCAACCCGTGCCATTGCTTGAGCACGGCGAGCAACTGCTTGGCCAGCTGCTCACAGGCCGGCACCCAATCGGCGCGACCCGCCTCCAGGCGCGCGGCCAGCGTTTGCGGGTCGCGCGGCAAGGGCGCGTCAGCCGGCAAAAACACACGATCAACGGCGCCCAGCAGTACATCATCGGTCAGCTGTTTCTGCGTGCCGAGATCCCGGTAATAGATGGCTGCGTCCTTCAGCGTGGTCAGCTTCTGGCGCAGATAACGGGCCTGCTCATTGAGCTGCGAGCTTTGCAGCAGCAAGCGCTGCAGACCCAGGCGGTGCTCGCGCAGGGCCAGCTGCGGCACGTCAAAGAGCTGCTCAACCACCTCTTCACCCTGCTCGACCCAAGCGGGATAAAAATTGACCGCAATACCGGCCTGCTTGCGCACCAGCGTCTCGGGCAACGCATAGCTGCCGGGCGCCTCGGCGGGGGCGCTTTGCTCCGGTTGTTCGACAGGCGCTGCCTGCAGCGGCAGTCCATCGATCTCGGCGCACAGCGCACTGTAATCACGGCCCGCGCAGATCGGCTTGCCGGCGGCGTCGACCACCTCGATGCGCATGCGCAGGTGGTCTTCCAGCTCGGCGTCAGTCCAGGCATCAGCGTCCAACCGCACCCCGGTCATGCGGGTCAGCTCGCGGCCCAACGCCTGGGTCAGGCTGCCCTCGGCAAAGGGCATGCGCTCCAGCGCCGCGCGGACAAAGTCCGGTACCGGCACAAAGTTCTTGCGGATCGCCTTGGGCAGCGCGCGCACCAGTGCCACGCACTTATCAAATAACAAGCCGGGTACCAGCCACTCCAGCCGCTGCGAGTCAATACGACGCAGCAAGGAGGCCGGGATGCGCACGGTCACGCCGTCCGCTTCATGGTTGGGCTCAAAGTGATAGCTCAGCGGCAGCGCCACCGACTCCCAACGCAGCACGTCCGGGTACAACTGCGCGCTAACGTCGTTGGCTTCACGCTGCAGCAGATCGTCACGCGTCATGTGCAGCAGCCTGGGCTCTTTCTCACTACTGCGCTTGAGCCAGCGCTCGAAACTGGCCAGTTGGTAGATGTTCTCGGGAATACGCTGATCAAAGAAGCGATACAGGGTTTCGTCATCCACCACGATGTCACGCTTGCGCGCCTTGGCTTCCAGCTCATCCAGTTGAGCCAGCAGTTGCTGATTGGCCTTGTTGAACGCCGCGCGGCCATGCCACTCGCCACCCACCAAGGCCTGGCGGATAAACAGCTCGCGCGAGGTCACCGGATCAATCGGGCCAAAGTGCACCTTGCGACGCGGCACGATGATCAGGCCATACAGCGACACCTGCTCGAAGGCCACCACCTGACCACGCTTTTTCTCCCAATGCGGCTCACTGTGGCTGGTCTTGACCAGATGCCCGGCCAGCGGCTCAACCCAGGCCGGGTCAATCTTCGCGGCCAGGCGGCCATAGAGGCGGCGGGTTTCAGTCAGCTCGGCGACCATCACCCAGGCCGGCTTTTTCTTCGCCAGGCCGGAAGAAGGGTGCAGCAAAAAGCGACGCTGCCGCGCGCCGAGATAATCACCCTCTTCGGTCTTGTTGCCGAGGTGGCTCAAAAGCCCCGCCAGCAGCGCCTTGTGTACCGGCTCATGGGAGGCTGCCTGGCGGTTTTCTTCCAGCCCCAGATCACGGCAGGTCAGGCGAATCTGGCGGTGGGTTTCGCGCCACTCACGCAGACGCAGGTAATTCAGAAAGTTGCGCCGACACCAGCTGCGCAGCTGGCTTTGCGTCAGCGCCTGGCGCTGCGCCTCAAAACCGTTCCACAGATTGAGAAAGGCGACAAAGTCGGTGCCCTCCTCGTTCCACTGGGCATGCGCCTGGTCAGCCGCCTGTTGCTTTTCCAACGGCCGCTCACGCGGGTCCTGCACGGCCAGCGCCGAGGCAATCACGGTAATCTCGGCCAGCGACTGCTGCGCGGCCCCTTCCAGCAGCATACGGCCGATGCGCGGATCGACCGGCAAACGTGCCAGCTGGCGGCCGATGTCTGTCATCGCACCGCTGCGCTCTACCGCGCCCAGCTCCTGCAGCAGGGTAAAACCGTCGCTGATGGCGCGGCCGTCCGGCGGCTCGATAAAGGGAAAGTCCTCAATGCGACCCAGGCGCAGATGCAGCATCTGCAGGATCACCGAGGCCAGATTGGTGCGACGAATCTCCGGATCGGTAAACTCGGGCCGGCCGTTAAAGTCGTCCTCGCTGTACAGCCGCACGCAGATACCCGGTGCCACGCGCCCGCAGCGCCCCTTGCGCTGATTGGCGCTGGCCTGTGATACCGCTTCAACCGGCAGACGCTGCACCTTGGAGCGCGGGCTGTAACGGCTGATGCGCGCCTCACCCGGGTCGATCACATAGACAATGCCGGGCACCGTCAGCGAGGTTTCTGCCACGTTGGTGGCCAGCACCACGCGGCGACCGGCGTGGGAAGCAAAAATCTTCTGCTGCTCGGCGGCGGACAGACGCGCGTACAGCGGCAGAATCTCGGTGTGCTTGAGGTTGGCCTTGCGCAGGTACTCAGCGGTATCGCGAATCTCGCGCTCGCCCGGCAGAAACACCAGCACATCGCCCGGCGTCTTGCTCTGACTGCGCTCGAACTGCTGAATCTCGCTCAGCGCGGCGACAATGCCCTGGTCAATGCTCAGGTCATCCTCGACGGTGTTGCCCTCCTCGTCGCGCTCGGCACTGAGGGGTCGATACCAGACATCGACCGGATAGGTGCGACCGGACACCTCGATTACCGGGGCGTTATCAAAGTGCGCCGAGAAACGTTCCAGATCGATGGTTGCCGAGGTGATGATGACCTTGAGGTCAGGGCGTTTGGCCAGGATGGTCTTCAGGTAGCCGAGCAGAAAGTCGATGTTGAGGCTGCGCTCGTGGGCCTCGTCGATGATCAGCGTGTCATAGCGATTGAGGTAGCGATCATGCTGGGTTTCCGCCAGCAGAATGCCGTCGGTCATCAGCTTGATCAGCGAGCGCTCGGAGGTCTGATCAGTGAAACGCACCTGATAGCCCACCAGTTCCCCCAACGGCGTCTGCAACTCCTCGGCAATCCGCGAGGCCACACTGCGCGCAGCCAGCCGGCGCGGCTGGGTATGGCCGATCAGCCCGTGGGTGCCGCGCCCCAGCTCAAGACAGATCTTGGGCAGCTGGGTGGTTTTACCGGAGCCGGTTTCACCGGCAATCACCACCACCTGATGCTCGGCAATCGCCGCCTTGATCTGCTCGCGCTTGTCGGCAATCGGCAGCGCATCGGGGTAGATAATCCTGGGAATCAACCGCGCCCGTTCAGCCACTCGCTCGCGGGAGGCGTTGAAACGCTCCAGCCAGCTGGCCGCCGCCCTGCCCTGATCATCGGCCGGCAGCTTTCTGAACTGCTGCTGTAAACGATGGCGGTCACTGGCCATGACCTGGGTGAAATCGGGCGCGCTGGCGTGCTTGGCTGACATACAGAATCCTGTGGCATGAAAAAACCCCGCCCGGCAATGCCGGGCGGGGTTCTATTGTCGCAAAAACGCGGGGACTGGTGCAGCTTACTGCTTGCCGAGTTTTTTCAGCTCTTCGTCACGCAGCTCGCGGCGCAGGATCTTGCCGACGTTGGTGGTAGGCAGGCTGTCGCGGAACTCGACGTACTTGGGCACCTTGTACGCCGTCAGGTTGCTGCGCATCTGACCCTTGACGTCCTCTTCGGTCAGGCTGGAACCGGCGGCCTTGACCAGGAACACCTTGATCGCCTCGCCAGACTTCTCGTCCGGCACACCAATCGCGGCGCACTGCTGCACGCCCGGCATGGCGGCCATGACGTCTTCCAGCTCGTTGGGGTAAACGTTGAAGCCGGAGACCAGGATCATGTCCTTCTTGCGATCCACGATACGCAGGAAGCCGTCTTCCTGGATGATCGCGATATCACCGGTTTTCAGCCAGCCTTCGGCGTCGAGAATTTCATCGGTCGCGTCCTGACGCTGCCAGTACCCCTTCATTACCTGCGGGCCCTTGACGCACAGCTCGCCACGCTCGCCCAGCGGCAGCTCATTGCCGTCTTCGTCGATCACCTTGCACAGGGTCGATGGGACCGGAATACCGATAGTGCCCAGCTGGATGTTGCTGATCGGGTTAACGGTGGCCACCGGGCTGGTTTCGGTCATGCCGAAGCCTTCACAGATGTCGCAGCCCGTGACCTGCTTCCAGCGCTCGGCGGTCGCCAGTTGCAGCGCCATGCCGCCAGACAGCGTCACCTTGAACTTGCTGAAGTCCAGCGCGCGGAAGCCCTCGTCATTGCACAGCGCAACAAACAGGGTATTCAGACCGACGAAGCCGGTGAACTTGAATTTGGACAGCTCTTTGACAAAGGCCGGAATATCGCGCGGGTTGGTAACCAGGATGTTGTGGTTGCCGCTGACCATCATGGCCATGCAATGGAAGGTGAAGGCGTAGATGTGATACAGCGGCAGCGGGCAGATGACCACCTCTTCGCCGTCGGTCATGTTGGACGCCATCAGCTCTTTGGACTGCAGCATGTTGGCGACCAGGTTGCGGTGAGTCAGCATGGCACCCTTGGCGACGCCGGTAGTGCCGCCGGTGTACTGCAGCACGGCAATGTCTTCGCCCTTGGGTGCGGCTTCATGGAGCTTCTGGCCGCGGCCCTTGGCCATGGCATCGTTGAAACGCACCATGCCGGGAATATTGTAGGCCGGTACCATTTTCTTCAGGTACTTGACCGCAGCATTGATCAGAAAACGCTTGAGCGGCGGCAACATGTCGCCCACTTCGGTCACGATGACGTGCTTGACGCCCGTCTTAGGCACTACTTCTTCAGCCAGGTGAGCCATGTTGGCAAGACACACCAGCGCCTTGGCGCCCGAGTCATTGAACTGGTGTTCCATCTCGCGCTTGGTGTACAGCGGGTTGGTGTTGACGACGACAAAACCCGCGCGCATGGCACCAAATACGGCAATCGGATACTGCAGCACGTTGGGCATCTGAATGGCGATGCGGTCGCCCGGTTGCAGGCCGCTGTGCTGTTGCAGGTAGGCGGCAAACTGACCGGACAGGGTGTACAGCTCACCGTAGGTCAGGGTCTTGCCGAGGTTGGTAAAGGCAGGCTTGTTGGCGAAGCGTTGACAGGAGTCTTTCAGAACCGCGAGGACATTGGGGTATGAATCGGGATTGATCTCTGAAGAAACGCCTTCCGGATATTTATCCTTCCAAAAATTTTCAAGCATCTAGCCTGCTCCTGAGTCTGCTGCAGTGGGTTCGCTGCTGTCTTATCGTTAGGTGCCTTTGGCACTCTTTATGTTGGCCCTGAAACGCCCTTTGCAGGCGCATCACGGGAAGCAAAGTGCTCGAAGACTAGCAGCTTTTACACAGGCAAACCAGCACCCCGAATCAGGCTCCGGAGCGCATCAGAACTGGCATTGCGGGTGACTGCAAGGTCACCCGCAAACCTTTGCGGTCACTCGTCGCGCAGTTCGCGACGCAGGATTTTGCCCACCGCAGACATCGGCAGCGACTCGCGAATCTCGTATTGCTTGGGCACCTTGTAGCCGGTGAAGTTGGCGCGGCAATACTCTTTCAGCTCGTCGATGGTCAGGCTCTTGTCGTTGGCAACCACGAAGAGTTTGACCGCCTCGCCGGACTTCTCGTCAGGGATACCGATAGCGGCAGCGTTCGCCACTTTCGGGTGCGCAGCAACTACGTCCTCGATCTCGTTCGGGTAGACGTTGAAGCCGGACACGATGATCAGATCCTTGATGCGATCAACAATGGACACAAAGCCGTCTTCGTCGATGATGGCGACGTCACCGGTGCGGAACCAGCCCTCGGCATCCAGCACTTCCTCGGTGGCTTCCGGGCGATTCCAGTAGCCCTTCATGACCTGCGGACCCTTGACGCACAGCTCGCCGCGCTCGCCAATGCCCTGCTCCACGCCATTCTCGTCAATCACCTTGAGCGCGGTGCCCGGGGCCGGCAGGCCGACCGAACCGATACGCGCCAGGCCATCACCGGGGCTGGAGGTTACCACCGGCGAACACTCGGTCAGGCCATAGCCCTCACCGATACGGCAGCCGGTGCGTTTTTCCCAGCGCTCGGCAGTTGCCTTGACCAGCGCAGTGCCGCCGGAGCCGGTGCTCTTGAGACGGGAGAAGTCCAGCTTGTCAAAGTCCGGGTGATCCATCAGCGCCACAAACAGGGTGTTGAGGCCGACCACCGAGGAGAACTGCCACTTCTTCAGCTCTTCGATAAAACCGGGGATATCACGGGGGTTGCTGATCAACACGTTGTGGTGACCGGCAATCATCATGCACATGCAGTTAACGGTGAAGGCAAAGATGTGGTACAGCGGCAGCGGCGCGATAATGACCTCGCCCGGCTCGCCGGCGATCTTCTTACCGTCACGGTCGATCTGCTGCATGTTGGCGTAGACCTGCAGCATGTTGGCGACCAGGTTGCCGTGGGTCAGCATCGCGCCTTTGGCAACACCGGTGGTGCCGCCGGTGTATTGCAGGACGGCCACGTCTTCCAGCGTGCGGGGCACGGCGGTGGGACGCTGGCCCTTGCTGCGCTTGAGCGCCGCCTTGAAGGAGATGGCCTGCGGCAGCGAGTAACTGGGCACCATCTTTTTGACGTGCTTGACCGCAGCGTTGATCAGCGTGCCCTTGATGGCCGGCAGCATGTCGCCCAGACGGGCTTCAAAGAGAAACTCGATCTCGGTATCGGGGAGCACTTCCTCGACCAGATGGCCGAACATGTTCATGTAGATCAGCGCGCGGGCGCCGGAGTCCTTGAACTGATGGCGCATCTCGCGGGCGGTGTACAGCGGGTTGGTGTTGACCACCACCAGCCCGGCGCGGATGGCGCCAAATACCGCGATGGGGAATTGCAGCACGTTGGGCATCTGGATGGCGATGCGGTCGCCCGGCTGGAGCGCCGTGTGCTGCTGCAGGTAGGCGGCAAAGGCAGCGGAGTAACGGTCCAGGTCAGCATAGGTGAGGGTAACGCCCATGTTGCTGAAGGCTGGCAATTGGGCGTGTTTGACACAGGCCTGATTGAACACATCGATGATCGAGCTGTACTGGCTCAGATCAATCTCGTTCGGAATCCCCTGTGGCCGTTTATCCGCCCAGAAAGACGCTTCCATCTTTTTCTCCTTTTCCCCGTTGTGCTTTTTCTTGTACCGGCCGCGGCCGACGGCTCTCGCGGGAGCCTAGCGTTGGACAAACCTATCAGGGCTTGAGGCAAACACAAAATCCAAGAGTGTTTCATTTGGTTTGTGAATATCGCCGCCTGCGAAGTATGCTGACCAACGTTGCAAGGTCAGTCATAACAACAACATAAACAGGACAAACGTCAGCATGCAGCCCACCGACCTCCCCCTGACATTGAGCACCGCCGACGGCGCCAGCCTGGCCATACATCACTGGCCCGCCGCCGGCACCGCTACCGCGCAACTGATCATCTGTCACGGCATGGCCGAGCACGGAGCCCGTTATGCCGCGCTGGCAGAACCGCTCAATGCCAACGGCATCAGCGTGCAGGCCATGGACCTGCGCGGCCACGGTGCCAGCACGCCCGAACTGCCGCGCGGCGTGCTGGCTGCAGGCGTCGACTGGAGCCACCTGGTGGACGACGTTGCGCTGCTGCTCAAGCGCACCCGCGCCGCCCACCCGAATCAGCCCATCGTGCTGCTGGGACACAGCATGGGTTCGTATCTGGCCCAGAGCGTGCTGATCGAGCACAGCGCGCTGGTCGACGTCGCGATACTCAGCGGCAGCCACGCCCAGCCCGCCGCAGCCAGCGCTGCCGCCGGCCTGGTCGCGCGCATCGAAGGCCTGTTGCGCGGCCCTCAGGCGCCGGCAAAAACGCTGGACCGCCTGTCCTTTGCCCAGTACAACCGCACCTTTGCTCCCAACCGCACGGCGTTTGACTGGCTGAGCCGTGATCAGCAGCAGGTCGACCGCTACGTTGCCGATCCATTATGCGGTTTTGTCTTGAGCTGCCATTACTGGCGCTGCCTGGCCGATGCGCTGCTGGCAATTGGCAGCCCCAGCAAACTGGCCCCTATCCGATCCGACCTGCCGCTGTTGATCATCGGTGGTGACGCAGACCCGATCAGTGCGGGCGGCGGACTGGAAAAACTGCAGCGCCGCTTGCGCGCAGCCGGACTCAGGCAGGTAGAATTGCGGCTTTATCCGGGCGCCCGCCATGAGCTGTTCAACGAGACCAACCGAGCTGAGGTCGTTGATGATCTGCTCGCCTGGCTCGCGCCCCATCTGACCGCCCTATCGCAACGGAGCCGCACCCATGCAAACCCTTGAAAATCGCACCTATGAAGAACTGGCCGTCGGCGAGCGCGCGAGCCTCAGCCACCAGGTTGAAGAGCGCGACCTGTTGCTGTTTGCCGCGGTGTCCGGCGACGTGAACCCGGTCCACCTGGATGAAGCATTCGCTGCCGCCACCCCGTTCAAGGGCCGCATCGCGCATGGCATGTTCTCCGGCGCCCTGATCTCCGCCGCCATCGCCTGCGAGCTGCCGGGGCCAGGCACCATCTACATCGGTCAGGAGCTGAGCTTCCTGCGTCCGGTGCGCCTCGGTGACACCGTGACCATCGAGCTGGAAATCCTGGAAAAGCTGCCCAAGAACCGGGTCAAGATCGCCACCCGCGTGATCAATCAGGATGGCAAACAGGTCGTCGACGGCACAGCCACCGTCATGGCCCCTACCGAGAAAGTGAGCATTGCCCGCCCAGCGGCGCCGGCCGTACAACTGGGCTAACCCCCTGCCCAACCGACAGCGCCCGGCGGCAGATGCCGTTCGGGCGCGCGTCTTGCCGGGCTGCCCGACACACCGCTGCGCAACCCGCGCCAGTGAATGAAACGCCAACAACAGGCGTTATCCTCATGGCAGTTACCCGCCCGCTGACGTTCACTGTCCGTCAGCTACCCCCAGCAGAACAACAAGAGACATACCATGCATTCGAGCACCGCCCGCCCGAACATGCTCATCACGGTGCTGTGCGCCATGCTCAGCGCACTGGTCGTGATCGGCTTTGGACGCCTGGCCTACGGCGTGATCCTGCCATCCATGCGCACCGACCTGGGCCTCAGCTACCAGCAGGCCGGCATGCTCAGCACCGTCACGGCGCTCAGCTACGTCTGCTTCGTTCTTGCCGGCGGACTGGCCGCCGCCCGCTGGGGCACCAAAGCGTCCATCATCTTCGGCATGCTCAGCGTGCTTACCGGATTCAGCGGCCTGATCTGGGCCTCGCACTTCTGGCTGCTGGTGCTGTGGATGGGCCTGCTGGGGTTTGGCTCGGCCTTTGTGTTCGCCCCTATGGTGTCGCTGCTTGCGGCCTGGTTTCCGGAACGACGCGGCCTGGCGATCGGCGGCATGAGCAGCGGCGTCGGCATCAGCACCCTGCTTACCGGCATGCTGGTGCCCTATCTGCTGACGCAGTTTGGCGACCAGGGCTGGCGTATCAGCTGGGGGCTGTTTGCGCTGATCGCGCTGCTGGTCACGGTGCTGATCGCCCTGTTTATCCGCAACCCGCCGCAGGCCACGCCCAGCATGAGCAGCAAACTCTCCGCAGAAGAAAAGCAGCGCATCTACCGCAACCCGCGCGTGCTGATCGTCGCCTGCGCCTACGGCGCGGTTGGCCTGGGCTACATCGTGCAGACGGTGTTCATGGTCAGCTACATGGTGGAAAGCGGCCACAGCCCTGCGGTAGCCGGACGCTATGTGGCGCTCATGGGGTTGCTGTCGATTGGCGCCTCGCCGGTGTGGGGCTGGCTCTCGGACTACACCGGGCGCGGCAAGGCTCTGGCCTTGTCACTGCTGATGGTCATCGGCGCCATGGCGTTGCCACTGATCGACCAGTCCCTGCCCTACTTTTTTGTGCACTACCTGCTGATGGGCATCTCGGTGAACGGCGTCTTCTCCATGGTGCAGACCAGCGCTACAGAGCAGGTTGCGCCGCGCTACATCCCGGTCGCCTTCAGCTTTGCCACGCTGTTTTTTGCCGTCGGCCAGTTTCTTGGCCCAGCCATCGCCGGTTGGCTGATCGAGCGAACCGGCGGCTTTGTCGCCGCGTTCAGCTACACCATTGGCGTGCTGAGTGTCGGCTTGGTCCTGGCGGTGATGATCAGCCGTTTTCCGGATCATCTGGCGGTAGAAGACGCAGCGCGCTGAGCCGGCCGCACCGACTGTGGCAGCAATAACAGGCTGCCGCAGTCAGCTGGGTACCGGCCTGCAAGGGCCAGCAGCCCCGCTGATGCGCGCTAGGCGGGTTTGCGCGCTTTGATGGAATACAGCAGCGGAACCTGATTTCCCTTCAGCAACATCTGATAGCCACAGCCCGGAACATACTCCAAGCCATCAAAGCACTCATAAGGGCTGTAGGGATGTTCTGCAAACGACTCCAACACCAGCCCCGCGCCAAGCAATGCACTTACCACCTCGCCCAGCGAGTGAGACCAGGTGGCGGTAGGCGAGGTAGTTCCGTCACAGTTCTCGGTGTAAGTGCCCTCCTCTTCTACCGCAGGTTCAGCTGTCGAAAAGTACGGGTAACCGGACAACAGGTCGTTGATGGCATGAAACTCCACCAGATGAAACTCACCACCCGGCTTCAACGAGCGGGCAATCAAGCGCGCCCAGTCGGCCAGATCCGGCAACCAGGTCAGCACACCATAGGAGGTGAAAACAACATCAAACTCGCTGGTATTTTCTCGACCGAAGCTGACGATATCACTCTCCACAAAGGCTGCTTCGAGCCCCAATGACTGCGCCAGTGCGTGCGCCTGGTCTATCGCCGCAGCGGACAAATCGACGCCGGTGACCTTCGCCCCCAAGCGAGCCCAGGACAGGGTGTCCAAACCAAAATGACACTGCAGGTGCAGCAGTGTTTTGCCCTGCACCTCCCCCACTTGCTCTAGCTCAACCGGGTTCAACGAGCACTTACCCTTTTTGAACGCAGCTACATCATAGAACTCGGAGGCAACATGCACCGCCGTTCGCTTATCCCACGCCGCCTTGTTGATACTCAAATAATCCAAGCTTTACTCCTATCGCATCAGCGATGCCGACGGTTTTCGAGCGTCAGCTCACACATGCCGTTCCATCGAAAAGTTAATCAAATTCACACCCTGGCGCTGCACGCTGTTCTGCTTGAGCAGCGAGAATCCACGTCGCTCAAAAAACGGCCGGGCAATCAGCGAGGCCTCAACATACAGGCGCTTTATGCCTGTCTCCCGGGCTTGCTGCAGCACATGCGCGTATAGCGCAGATGCCACTCCCTTCCCCTGACAATCTGGGTGGGTATAGGTGCAGTCAATATGTCCGTCGGCGTCCAGCTCGATAAAACCGGCAACACGGTCATCGATGATGGCCACAAAAGGCTGTTTTAGCGCCAGGCGCTCGGCCCACGCCTGATAATCAATGGGCGCAGGCGCCCAGGCCTGTTTCTGCTCTGGCGTATACACCGCCGAATCAATCGCGTGTACCGACTGATAGTAAAGATCAGCAATATCCCGGGCCCAGGCAGGTGAATAACAGCGAATGTCCATAGCAGCCCTCTTCCTCAGTGTGTGCAGACGCTGACAAGCGAGAAAACTCTGAGCGGACTCGCAATACCCAGCAGATCAGACGCAGCGATGATACGCAGTCAACACAGCCGGCGCAGCCGCGCCGTGCAGCTGCTGCTAACGCGCCAACAAAAACGACATAACCGCCTGGTTAAATGCAGCAGGTTGGTCCATCAACGGCAGGTGCCCGGCATTGGCTATACGGCACAGTGTGGCATTGGGCATCAGCGCGGCAGCCTTGGCTGCACAGGCCACCGGAAACAGGCGATCGTCCTCTCCCCAGATCAGCAGAGTGCGGTGTTGAATGCTGCCCAAGGCAGCGCTAGAGAACGCCGACACCGCAGCCCCGCGGCCTTGCGAGAAAGCCTTCTTTCCACCCGCACGCCTCAATACCTCCAGAGAATAACGCGCGTGATCCGGATCGCGACGCGCCGGGTCAAAGAGGATATAGCGAGCATAAACGTGATTGGCCAGCGATGAGGGGAAGGTGTTGAGCCACAGCATGCTCAATAAGGACATCAAGGGTGGCTTTGCCCCCAGACCACCCGAATCGACAAGCACGAGTTTATCCACCATCTCCGGACAGTCCAGCGCAAATTGCAGTGCAACCGCGCCGCCTTGGGATAACCCGATAACGTGTGCCTTAGCAAGGCCGACAGCGTGCAGAAACTGCTTCAGCCAGTGGGAGAAAACCGCTTTGTCATAACGGGCATCCGGCTTGTCAGACTCGCCATACCCCACGATATCCGGTGCAACAACGTGAAAATGCTCGGCCAAGGCAGCCACTGCGGGATACCAGGTAACCGCGCCGGCACCCCCACCGTGCAGACAGACGACAGGCGTTCCGGCACCCGCCGCCAGATAGGCGGTGTTCACCGAGCCGCTCGTGACGGTGGCCTGGGTGACAGGCACCCCCATCTTGTCGATCAGCGCTTGCCGGGCAGACGACTTGCCCATGTCAGCGGATGTCCCTGGCAACCGATTGCAACAGCTCACTCAGAGCGTCTAGCTGCGGCGCGTCCAGCCGCTCAAATAGCGCCCCCGCCGCCTGGGCAAACGACACCTGGGCATCTTCAAACACCTGTCTCCCTGCAGCCGACAGCGCCACCAGGCTGACGCGGGCATCGCGGGGATTTTCTTCCTTCTCGACCAGCCCCATTTTCTCCATGGGATTAATCAGCCGGGTGATACCCGACGGAGTCAGGCCAACCTTTGCGGCCAACTCGCTGCGTTGCAGGGTCTTGGCGGGCGAGGTGTGCAACTGGTTGAGCACCAGGTATTCGGTGACCCCGATACCATGCACAGACAGCGCACTGCCCAGACGTTTCTGGATACTACCGCTCAGGCCGATGATGCTGATCACCAAGCCCACATCTCTTTCCTCTGTCATGCTGCCCACCTTGCTCGACGTATTGAGGCAGCAAGACTACGCTCACTTTGTTGACCAATCAACCATCAGACAACAACTAAGCAATCAAAATACTAAGCCCATCGCCAAAAGCACATGCATCAATACAGTGGCGACCGAAACGAGAGAGAACGGCTGAGCGAGTGCCGGAATCCAACGGGGCGAGCGCAGCATCAACCCGCCGGCACGCGAGATCATCGAGTCATCAGTTACGCGACACGAGATAGACACCGGCAGCGACCATAATCGAGCCCGCGCCCCTGTTCAGCCGCCTCACCGACGACTCAGATTTGAAAAACCGCCGCGCCCGGGCTGAAAACAGGGCAATACTCATAAGCCCGATCATCAGCCCCACCAGGGTCAGTAGCGCCGCCACGGCGATATCGCCCCCAGCCAGGGCATCCAGATCCATAAAGGTCGGTAGAAACGCGATGTAGAACAGAATCACCTTGGGGTTGGAGGCCGAGATAAGAAAGCCCTGCAAAAAGCTCAGCGCCCCACCTTTCGCGCTTGGCGCGGCTTCCGCCGTACTGAGGTCCAGCGGCGCCGTCCACATCTTCCAGCCCAGATAGGCCAGATAAACCGCGCCGGCAATACGAATCAGCGTAAACACCTCACCCCAGTGGGTCGCCAGCGCAGCAAGCCCAATACAGGCGGCGATGAGATAAAGCATGTCGCTGACCGTCATGCCCAGGGCCAGCCAAAAGCACGAGCGTGCACCACAAACCAGCGCACGCGCCAGAATCGCGAACACCCCGGGGCCAGGCGTCACGCCGAAAATCAACACCGCCAGAAAGAATGAAATACCACTTTCCCAAGTCAAAACAGCACCTCAAAAGGATTGTGAAGCAACAACCGGCAACTACCCCTGCTCAACCACACGGCCTTGCCACAGCCGATACAGCCCAGTGATGTCAGACGAGCACAACAGCGGCATAGCATCCTCAAGCTGCTCCAGCGGCCAGTCCCACCAACACATCTCAAGTAGCATGGAAATCTCCTCGTCAGAGAAGCGTTTTCTGATCGCCCTGGCGGGGTTGCCACCGACAATGGTGTACGGCGCTACATCCTTGGTAACCAGCGCCCGGCTGCCAATCACCGCCCCATGGCCGACCGTCACGCCCGGCATGATCATCGCCTCAGAGCCGATCCACACATCACTGCCGATGACGGTGTCACCTGCCTTTTCAAACGCATCCACTGCCGTTGCAAAAGCCGGCTCTTCGTTCATGTAAAAGAACGGAAAAGAAGAAACCCAGTCGTACCGATGCCCCTGGTTACCCGCCATGACAAAGGCGGCGCCTGAGCCGATGGAACAAAAGCTGCCAATGATGAGTTTGTCTACATCATCACGATCAGGCAGGAGGTAACGGGCACAATCATCAAACGAATGCCCGTGGTAATAACCAGAGTAATAGCTGAAACGCCCTACCTTGATGTTCGGGTTGGTCACCTGCTCGGCAAGCACCTTCCCCTTGAACGGGCTCTCGAAGAAGTTATCCATCGCGTGTCATATCCGATAGCAACGCCAGCCGACAGGCCTGGGCGCAATAAAAAGAAAAGCCGGTTTGGCCCAGCCAGGAAGACGCATCCTACGCCATGGCACAGCGCCCATCCACGAAGAGTGAGGTGTTTTGAGCCTTTCACATGACGCAGGCGTGCCACCCGGCAGAGACACTTGGTGCGCTAATACGGCAATCACCTGACAGTTGACCATTGTCAGAGGAGACATACGGCCTCGAACCCGGTTAGGAAACGGGTACCCCCTACCTGTTCGTAACCTGGAGACGGACGCACAGCGACGCAGGTTTTCTAGGGCCAGCGCGGCAGACGTGAATTACCTTTTATGTTCTGTACCACGCCGCATAGATAGCATTAGTATTTTTCATATCCAGGTACAACCACACCATTCGGTCAACAAACCATGCCTTGAAGACCATTATCCAGAGATTCCCAAGCAGCAAAACCCAAAAATCCAATGCATAGACACCATATAGAAACAATGGAAGGCCTATTACAGACAATATCTGTAGAGTTCGACAGGCGTTTATATGGTGCTTAGGAATGCACTCATTTTTACGGTTGAGATAGATACGCTCGCCAAACGTCCCCATGGAGGCCCAATTATCTGTTTTACTTGGCGGCTTGAACAAGCGGGGGTTTAGCCACACCCAAATAAAAGACAGCAGCACCGGCACAATAAAATAAAGACCAATCCAGTCTCTAGACCAAAAGCACACAGACATGATCGGCAGCACGGTAAACCGGGTATAAACACTCCATGGGTTAGAATGCCTATTCCAAACCTCGTCGGTCATGGACATGCTTTTCGCAGCGTACTTAAGAAGATCCATGCTTTTACTCCTAAAGAGATAACGCACACTAAGCAGCGCTTTGATAATACCGTCCGCCAATGGACGGGGCAGGTTAAGCCCTATCTGTAAGCGCCGCGGTTAAAAGCGAGAGTCATTTTCGCAAGGAATGCCGTCACGATCACCATCCATTTTGGTATTCGGGCAGTTTCTTGTAAAAAACTCCGCTTCGGCCCGCGACGTCATTTGGCTGCAATGCTGGCGCCCATCACAGCTAAAACGGGACTGAGCGCTTTGAGCTGGAGCCTGTCTATAAGACTCACCTGACACAGGCATACTGGAAGAGTTATCTACCTTTTCCGAATAAAATTTCCACGCACCGAAGCCTACAAGAACGATCAATATAAATTTTTTCAAGCACAGCACCTTGATTTAATCGCGTTATAACGCCGAGCCGTTGGCAGGCTGAAGCGAAGCGTGAGCCGTCAGGGCCGGGAAAGCGACGGCGACAGCAAGTTGTTATGTGAACTCGTCACCCCCCTACACACCTTGTCTAGCCCTCTCTATTGCGGACTTGACCGCCGACAAGGCTTGAGGACTATTTTTCCAGCAAGTGGTTCTGAGCATGGATGCCACTCTCTCAGCAATTTCTTTCGGCTCATAATTCGCCAACACAGAAAACGAATCTATCCCTACTTCCTCAAAACGTTTAACTACCGTAGGCCCAACGCCTTTCACCGCCAGCAGTGCGGCTCTCTCTGATTCGCTGAATGCCATATTGGAACTCCCTAAGCCCTACAACGCTTTTTTGCGGCACCCCGGAAGGGGCCGATGGACGGCCCTCGGGCCGGGAATCTACTTAAGCGACGCGTTATACGCGAGCTTCCTCCGGAATCAAAGCCAACAAGTCAGTAACCCCAACGTCAACACCTGCCTGTGATAACAAAGCGGAAACCTGCCCTCGATGGTGAGTTTGATGATTAAAAAAATGAAGGACGAGACTCGAATATCGCTTGCTGGCCGAGACCCCTTTGGTGTTGCGGTAGCTGAGAACGAAATCCAGATCACCTTCGCTTAGTTCGGCTATCCAGCTAATAATTTGCCGGTCAAGCCAGGCTCGATGTTCAGATAAGCTACCAATGTCGTCAAACAGGAGCTGGCGTAGGCTTGTCGGATTTGGAAGGTTGGCGACCTCTTGTAGCGAACTCATGCATGATGGATGAGTGGCAAACCGCTTCAGCCAGATGGTGTCAGCAACGAGAATATGATTCAGAGTTCCAAGAATGGAGCCAAAAAACGCCGCACGATCCTTAGCCAGGTCTGTTGCAGAGAGCAAACTTGCAGACTCGTAAATCTTCGAATTCATCCATTGATTGTAAATGGATAGCAATTCAAGGTGATTCTTTAGGCTCATCTGAGTTACCTATCATGTACATCATTCTAATAACCGGTAGCCGAAGCGCAACATATACTGTCCGGAGCGCGCCTTTCGCGCGCCAAGTTAACTAGCGTGCCATGTGGTTTGGAGCTAGGCCTTTTTACAGGCAACAAGCTTGGTCTCCCCGCCCAAGAAAGTCTGATACTGACAGGCAACCCTTTGCCCTGGCGTAAATTCCCAGACCTCGTCCGCTGGCACCTTTTCAGAATCAGCGATCGTGTAGGCCCCGGCGCTATCCTTTAAAGCGCTCACCGGGCGCCATACAGAGGTGCCTTCATCCAATAGCTTTACGTAAATCGTTTCCATGCTGCCTTAAGACCTGCAACGCTTTAACCAGCCGGCGCATCCACAGCGGGCAGCAGCTGCTGGCTGGAGCGAATGCGCTCAAGAATATGACAAAGCTCAAGCTGATCACACCCTCTCTCTGGTATCACGCCATCCACCCCCAGCTCACAAAACTCAAACCCTTCTTCTATATCTTCGTAGTAAATAATGCCTGCACCGGCCTCAGCCACAACAAACACATATTCCACTTCGCCAAACCTGCGAATACCGCAGCGCCTGTGTGGCACTTCAATTTCATGGAATAAAGCTACCAAGCCATCATCACAACCCAAAAGCTGCGCCTCAATCAGGGATAAAAGCTCTTCTTCAGAAATCGGCGTCCATTCCATAATTAGCTCCAACATTTCAAGCAAAGGTCGGTTTTTTTCAGTCTCGGCGCGAGGCGCCTTTCCTGCTTTGGCAGGTTAACAGTTCGGCGCGAGACTAATACTCCGAACCAAAATCAAAATTAGCAACATAAAAGTGGAGACTGACAAGAGAGCCCCTCGCGCGCGCCCAGTGAGCGTGAATGAATAGACAAGAGGAAACAGGGTTACCAAAACCGAACAGCCCAAAATAATGTTCAACGAGCTTACAAACGCCTGACCGAGGAAAGGACTAGCAGCAGAAGCCCAGATTTCAACATTGCATGTTTGGATCGCGAAAGCTAATGAGCCGAAAAGGACCGAGACAATCACTCCAACAAGCATTAGGTTGCAATAAGCAATTTTTATAATCGCAGCTTGATTCATAGTGCGCAGTTAAGCCCCCTCCATTGACCGGAACAGCTGCGCTGCGTCGGGCGCCGAAGGTCGGCATGCTGCGATTCCCAGGCAACTCACCACGAAATAACTACCAATCCCAGCCCCACGGCAGGCGCCGTGAGAAAAGAAACCAAATAGCGCGACCGGAGCGGCATGCTCTTTGGCAAGAACATACCCAGAGCAAGGCCTATGGCTAGAAATACTAAGTAAGGCAGAAATGACATTATGAAAATTGCCTCAAACATCGAGAGTTCATCCGGCGGAAAAAGGATATGAGTGATACTTCCAACAATATAGACAAGCAGAAAAGGTGATACAGCCCCGACCACTGGAACAATAACCCTACGAAACTCGACCTTTTCAAGTGCCATATAGGCGAGCACAAAAGGCAGGGCGAACTCAAATAAAATCACAATAATGGTCAGGTAATAGTCCATACTTTCCTTAGACTTAACGCCGCCAACAGTAACTGCCCGACGTTGTGCGCCGCCGGAGGGCCGCAAGACCGAAGCAAACCGCTTGGCCTAGCTGTGCGTTGCCTCTGGCACCGAGCACCGAGCACCGAGCACCGAGCGACTTACAGGCACTGTGCCTTTAACTCCTTAAACAGCTCTTTACCTTGCTCGTTGAGGCTTTCACCGCGCTCACCGCAAAGCTGGACGTATGGTGAGTTCAACCATGTGGCTTCAATTGCTCGCAGCCGGATAGCCTCCAACCTTGGATCAGCGATTTCACAGGCCTCAAAGTAGTCCCACCCTTTGTAATCAACATCGTCGTTGATCCACGAATCAAGGAGTTCCATAACCTCTTCTGGCTCCCAATCTACGGGGCCATTATTCCATTTATTGAAGCCATAAACGCAAACTACAACGAGGACACCGATGCCAGCCAAAAAAATTATGCTCATATCAATTTACGCATAACGGCGCCAACACAGGCCGAGCGAAGCGAGGCCCGGTGCAATGCGTTTTTTTTTGCAGTACACGATGTTGCCTTACCTTATTAGTGGCTTACGCAACTTGAACCTCATTGAAATTTGGGTTTTCCTCTAGCAGCGTTTTAAAAAACACAAAACAGCTGTCCGAAACACTCATTTTATTCTTGCCGAAGAGCCTCTCCTTAAAAGTTCGACGTTTATCAACCTGGAACACCCACTCGATTTCCTCATTTGGATTACCGCCCTCTTCGAAGTAAGCGCAAGCGCCGATTAGATAGTTATTACCTTCAAATTCCAACTCACTATACCAGCCCCAGTCTTCAGCATCAGGTTCAGAGATTTCAACCTTCCCCGCCAACTCGGATTTTAGCCACGCAAGTAGAGAGATTCCGTAAATCGGGTTTATGGGGCTCTCTCGCTCTTTAGAAACATCGAACATTGATGTCTTAAATTGTATAGTTTGCTTCATAATTATCCCCACCCGCTAACCCTTGAGGCCGACTAAAATGAGACCACAACTCCGGAGGGGCGAGCAACATGAGTTAGCTATGCTAAACCCCATCCAGCACTCCCCAGGCATACCATTTGGTTACGACTCCACTCTCGCTATATATAACTTTAATACCGCCACAAGATTGAACAAAAGGCCACCCCCAATAAGGCCTGCATTGAATAAAGCTTTTAACAATCTGACCCTGGTAAGTACTTTTCATGAATTCAAGATTAAGACACCCTTCAACAGCGCCCATGCCTTTACCAACCTCAACACATGACCGGCCCAATGCTGCATATTCTTTTTCTATTCTTTCCGGAGCCACACACCCCATCAACAAGATAATGGAAATAGCCACCAATGTATTCTTCATACGCTGAGCTCCAATGAAACATAACGCCGCCAGCATGCGCGTGTCGCGTGCATGGCCTTGTTATCTATTTCCTCGAATAAACTTTGCGATGTCACAGTCCTCAGGCGCTCGCTCGACACGCTTTTCCAGATCGATGCTCTCAGAAATAAGCTCAGGCCGCGGCGGTAGATCCCTTGGTAATTGGATATTCTTGACGATACCCAAGTTGTGCAATGCGTTCAGAACCCACCAGCCTGGATCTGGTTCATCCTTATATAGACCAAGCATGGCCGAGCCGGGATACGCATGGTGATTGTTGTGCCATGCCTCTCCCATGGAAAGAAACCCAGCAAGACGTATATTATGACCCTGCACCGCTGCGCCATCTACTCGCCACGTACGCCCCCCACGATTATGTGCAAAATAGCCTATGAGCCAGTGCCCACCCACAGAGACAACCAGGCGCACAGAAATCCCCCAGACGACCCAGCTTAGGCCACCAAACAAATAAAGCGGCAACGCAAGTGCTAGCTGTTGGCACATCCATGTTTTTTCAATGAATCGATAAAATGGATCGGACCAGACAGAATCCTCGATAAAGAAGTCAGGCCCATTTTTCAGCTCCAGATCGCAGTTAAGCTGCCACCAGCCATCTTTCACTATGCTGGAGCCATGTAACAGATAATCGTGACAGTGAGTCTGGCGCTGCGCCCAGTCCCTCAGGTCATGTTGTTTCATCATTCCGATCGGCCCCGCCATACCCACCAACGTGCCAAGATATACAAACAGGTACTCCATCCATTTTGGGCATTCGTATGACCTGTGGATCAGAAGCCTATGCATGCCTAACGAGTGGCCAAAGCATAAGGTAATGCCGGTTAGCAAAATGAATACACCAACTGAGGAGAGGCTAACGACAAAGGGAGCCAGAAAAATTGCGGCCAATAAGTGAAAATTAAACCAAAGCGACTTAATCGGGTTCCATACTACCCGCCCAACGAATGCGTCGGTATCAGGCTTGGCTTTAACTCTTTCGGTGCTATGCATGACTCTCCAGAGATAGATAACGCCTGAATTAAGCCGAGCCACGAAGCGGCTTCAGCTTGAATGAATTGTTAGGCTGCGTACCGCTCACTGCAACCAGCCAGAATCGTACGTCCGACCAGTGCTTGATATGAGCACGGCTCGAGTGTGCAAAGAATAGCCATCCTTGTCCCACGGCGCCGGCGTGGCGTAGAGAGTCATGGAGGACACGTCACTGGTGGAGAAGCCATGCTTTGCAAGAAGCGTCTTAGCGGTGGCCTGAAGGGAAGCTAGTGCTAAACGCAGCGGCTGAAGCTTTGCGGCCTTAGGCGGATAGGGTGCCGGGGCAAGAAGATCAATCTCCGTAGTCTCTACTCCCGCGGCGCGAAGCGCCTGAGCGAGGTGAGGCGAGACGCAGCTAAGCCCGCTGCCTGCATGATGCGCAAGATTGTGAGCTACACCTGCGAGTTTCGACATCCTGCCCATAGCGGCCTAACGCCTGCAGCAACGGCCGTAATGTAGCAGCGAAGCTGCGGAATGAAGGTCCAGCCCCGTAGGGGCGTTGACACCACAGTCACTTGTTAGGGCATTGGCAATCATATGCAATCTCCGTTTGAACAAGCGGTTAAGAATGCCATAAGCCAGAGAATAAGCGCGAGGAAAGGGATGTAAAGGACCACAGAGATGAATTTAATGGTGGGGCTTTGAAACTCGAACCGGCTGAAGCCAAATGAACCTAGCGCGATACCAGCACCCAAGAGAATTATCGCTGGCGGCCATTCTCCGGCGATAGATCCAAACCAATAAGCGCTCTGTGCGCCAAAAATAACCAAAGCCGCTGGGAGTGGTAGAAGACCAAGCCAACATAGAATTTTTTGATTATTGCTCATGACCATTCTGGTGCCCTAACGCCCGCAGCATGCGCGGTTTTGTAATGGAGGCGCAGCCGCAATGGAAAAGCCGTCGCTGTGCCTGCTATTGTTATGCATTGCTAGATCACCCAAGACAGAAGCCAGCCCAGAACCAGAGCCAGTGGCGGCATCCCAACGGCTAGCTGTGCCTGTGGTGTTCCAAATGCTCGGCCAGCGAGCGACAGAATAATCGTGGCCAGCCATACAAGTGCGACACCATAGAAGGCAATGCCTGCGAAGTTATTAAAGCGATTCCAGGCTTCCAGGTCCCCGACGCCAGACTTATCCATTAGTTGATCCGCTTGCCATGCGAGTCCTAAAAACCCCGCGACCAAGAGCAGTTGAACCAATAACGAGATGTTTAAAACTCTATTCATGCACGACCTGCATAACGCCAGGAATAAACGGCGCCCTGACAAGGGAGTCCGGGGGAGGCCCATCGAGCCGGAACGAATTTGATTGCCTTGTTAAACGGCACGCGCCGGATACCGTTTAAGGGCTGCCTGCAGCGTATTAATGATTCCTGGCACATGCGTTTGATCAATCTCGAGCTCGAATACGAGCGTGTTTCCTGTTCCGGCATAGTCCGTTGCCTCACCGCGCAGCCTGATGTGGCCTTTGAGGTCACACTCCAACACCAGCTCAAGCTGCGCTTCATATGAGGTGAATAATGCGGAGCCAGATAGATCTCGGTGCATCTTCTCAAGCTGAGCCTCAAAGGAGGAGAAGGCCCAGGAATTGAAGGACGCCGAATAGCTCCCCCTGAATCCGCCAACAACAACCTCAACTGCAGCCGAGAACCAGCCATCGCCGTTCTCTTCCCGGATCGAAACCCGCACGTACTCGGCTTCTTCGCCACCAATGTGAAAGGCAAGCACTCCGCTCTCCATGCCGTTTAACGCCCCAAGCAGAGGCTTATTTTGCGTTTTGGAGCGAAGCGACAGCGAAATAAGCCCTGCTGGCTTGGCTTGTTATGTCCGTCGTTAATCAAGCAGCTCTTCCCGAGCAAGGTTTATATGCTTCCGGGCGGCGCCATATGGAAACGAGATATTGTGCTTCTTCCAGCGCGACTCCGACAGTTTAAGTGCCTCCTCAATCGCGCTGAGAAAGAACTCGGACGCTGCTTGCTTATCCGCGCTCTGTGCTATTTTCTCAGGAACCGCGACCTGAATCATGAACCCTTGCTCTTTAGAGGAAAACCGTCCAGTACGGAGGCCAGTATAGGACGGGCTGATCAACGAACCCGGAAAGTGGAATACGACGTTGAGGAACGGCCGACTTTCATTACCCTTGAAGTATCCCCACGCGCTCTTTAGTGCACTTTCGCATGGTAGGGACTCCGGCCCGCCCATCACCGCGCCTATGGATATGGTCACGGACTCTCCTCCTCAGACATAACAGCTGATTTGACAGAAGGCTTCATCATTGCATATCAGCGCTGTCCGCATATCAACGCCCTCCCACCCAACTAAATTCATAAAAAACAAGGCCTTGGCAACATACCCCGTATTCGCTTGACCACTTCACCACTTCTTTTTCGCGCCAAGCATCACCTCCGCGCCCATAAAACGCTTAGCACGCACACGACCGCGCCTAGCGTGCGAACGCCGGGGTCGGGATGCGAGGGGGAGTCAGGGTCGGGTGTTACTGCGAGGGTGGTGGCCATCCGTTGGTCCTGTTGCTGGCGTCGTGCCTGCTTTGAAATTAGCGCTATTGTGCTGCGTGGTAAAGGGGGGTTGGGCGTTACTCCGTGTGGCAGCCGGCCAGATGATGCACTTGCAGAGGATAGCAAAAGAGCGGAGCAGCTCAAGCCAGCCAATGCAGCACGCATAAGCTAACAAAGCCGAGCATGAGAAGCAGACATGCCGTGTTGATTCGCGACTCCAGCGTCCGGTCTGATACCTCATGGGCTGGATAGCGAATTGGCCAATACCCGGCGACGACGGCTTGCCGGAGAACCTCTGGCGTCACAGGTATATGCTTGACCTGCTGACGCGGTGAGGGAGAAATCAGCGCGCCAATGCTCCAGCCTTCTTCGCCGTGGTGAAAGTACCATCGGTAGGCATCCATATTGACGGCAAAGCGCTCGGCAAACGCCTGCTCCAACTCAAAGAAGTCATCCCCGTCAATGCCGAGGTCGTTACATAGATCGGATTCAGGTTTGATCTTCCAGCGATTGATACCCTGAGTTTGCTCAAGGAACGCGTAGATTGCTTCAACCTGCATACCCACACCTCATCAGCCAGAAATCGCTCCAATGCTGCTGCCGCCCCATTGCCACAGCGTTCAGCGTGCGGCGCCGTCGCGAGGCATCAGGCTCACCTCAACCATGCCCCTTAACATGGCACCACCGACAGCGCAGACCCCAGCGCATTGGCCACCCCGTTAATGACACTGCAGGTAACCCGGGCCTTGTTGACCGCGATATCCATCAGTACACCGAAGATCAGCGAGAGGTAAGCCAGATAACCAAACCCCATGTAGTCGTTGTACAAGATGGCATAAAACCAGTCCTGCCCAAAGACGTACATCGCCGAGGCCGCGATGGTAGACACAAACAGCAGCACCGCCGGTACAAACAGGTGCACCAGCGCTTGAGGCTTTGCAAAGGACATCAGCAGTAGCGCGAAAAACAGGAACAGGTTTGAGCCAAGAAACACCCGCAGGTCAAACTTCAGGGCGGCTACTATGTCAACGTACTTGGTCTTGATGATGTCGCCCAGGGTGTGCTCAGCCACTTGAATACGCTCAAGCCGCTCCAGGTAGCCAGAGGTGATTGACTCGGCCAAGGCTCTGCTTTTTGCGCAGTCGTAATCGCACATGGACGCGACGACACCAGCAATCACCTGCGGCAGGTTACGGTCCAGACTGCGCTGTATCGCCTCTGACTCCAAACCAAGCCCCAGGGCAATGACGAGCGCCTGCGCCGCCATATCCGATTCCACCACTGCCTGTTGCCTGGCTCGGATTTCCATTTCTATCTGGTGCTTCACAAAGCCCTTGGTAGACTCTTCCACTGCCCCGGGCGACAGGAACGTCACCGAAATCAGCAGCCCAAAGATCAGCAGCCCGAGCACCCCAACCAGTCTTAGCGTTATCTTCATAGATTTCGTTACGTCAAATTGCCTGTGACGCCCCCGCCAACACCACAGCGAATATCACCCAGTCGTTAATCACATGGGCGCCGGTGGATACCCAGATATTCTTGGTACGGAGGTAGGCCAGTGACAACACCAATCGGGCGGTGCCGATGACGAGCAGGCATTGGAGCAGATTCCAGTGGTAAGACGGTAAATGCAAGAGCCCAAACAGGATCGAGGAGAGTAGCCAGGCGAGCAACACACTGTGCGTACGGGAAAGGCCGAACCGGCTGTGAGCGAAGTGAAGTACGGCCAAAAAGGGCACTATAGTCAGTAGCTCTTCGCCGAACAGCTGCGGCAGGGTCCGCAGGAAAAAGAGCGCCTTATCCTGAGTGTCTTGGTCAGCCAATATATCAAACGCGGCGTTGGCATTAGCACCGAACACCTGCATCACCAGCAGCCCCACCACCCCGCTCACGATCAGGTTAAGAACGGCAAACCCCAGCATCAGCCCCAGATCCCGAAGGTGCAGGCGGCGAAACAGACTGGTCCAGTAAGGTCCAGCAACCAGCCGCAGCGCGAGCAGAGGAATACCCGGAAACAACAGTGCCCGAGCCGTCAAACCCCAGCCACTGGTGAGCACCGGCAGCGGAGCAGTCAGACAACCAAACCCTACCGCTACCGCGATCAGCAGGCACAGCCACTGGCCGCCAGACAGGGCGACAGGCTCACCGCAGAAAAATGGAAACGCTTCCCCTCGTCTCTCCAACCAGGGAATGTGGTCATTGGCCGACGCTGTGATGTTATCTCTCACCGGTGTCTCCCTTCACTTGTATCACCACCAGGTGGCGATGCGCTCTCCCTGAAGGTGATGCCCTTGTTCGCACGACAAAGACCGACACCTTATACGCATGCTATCCAGCAAACACTGCCACAACGGCCCTGAACATTTAGAAGGTAAGCAGCACAGCTGCCATAACCCTTGCTAGAAAACAGAGATGAGAGCCGAGATCACCGCCCTTCAGGTCTAACTCCTTAAGGTTCGGCCCAGGCGCTACCACCTCAAAGGTGCTGTTATCGCCGTAGGGCTCCTCGACGTAAAATCATTGACCGTTAAGCAGAAACTCACAAAACACGTCGGCATCGCCAAACCTCGGCCTGCCCCAAAACCTCCACCCTTCACAGGATTCGAGCATCCTGAAAAACCCACTCTGGAGACCTGTGCATTGCCCACTGCGAAGCACCTGAACTCGCCCTGGTCATTTATGTATTTTGGGCGCGCCAGGTAAAAAAGACACCTTCAGAACTAAAAGGCATCATTGCCCCCAAGATTATTTCTAAGCTCTTCTACATACCCCGGTTTGATCGGCGCGGCAGATGCGGCCTCAATGTATTGGGGATCAGACAATAAGTCCGCTCTCAGCCAAGTACCAGGGCGATTCCCTGCGGCATTATTAGTCACCTCAACCTTGTAATAGTAGTCAGCAACCTTTTGCGCGAATGGAAAGTCGTTATGGAGATGCACTGCAAGGAAATAGACATCATCAACAACCATATAGATATAAAAATTCGGCTTATTAACTGGCATCCTTTGCGGGTCAAATGGCACGGAGATCTCGTCTCCAAGAACGGACACCAGCTCTCTTAGCAAGTCACTTGATGGCGTTTTTTTGTGCACATATGGCGGACCTCTCTGTGCGTATTTTTGCTGCTCTTGAGTTGCTATATGAACATAGTGCGGATAATCCACTTCTCCCTGAAAAGGGTATTTACCCGTAATTGAATGATACTGCTCGATATACCCCGAAAGCACTTCCAGATCATTTAACCTGGCTATATCGAAATCATGCTGGAGGTCCTCGCTCGTCCCACTATCGAAAAAACCAAAAAGCTGCGCCATAGCCGTTACAGGAAAAGCCATAGCGATTATCAAAACCAACTTAAACATCCGTTTCATCTGTGCACCATCTAACGCTGAGCTCAACCGCCGCCCCAGGCGGTCGGTTGCAGCGACTTGTTAAAGACAACCTTCTTTGCAAACATATAGCTGGCAAGGGCCATAACCGGGAAGGCTACGGCGTGCCACTTACCGAAGGTAACAACTAGCTCGGGTAGCTCTTGAATAAATCCACCAAAGAGCCCAGCAATGACCAAAAACCCAAACGGCACAGGCAGAGCCACTATAGTTGCTGGAGCCCAAGATGGTGTGAGTAATAATGTTGCAATTACAACGAACGACCCCACTCGCCAGGGTTCTGGGAGTTTCAGCATAACAAGCGTAGCTCCTGCCATCAGCATGAACATTCCGATGTAGAGCACAAACCCAAAGACGAACAACGGACTTCCCCTTTAACGCTGCCATAATTTGCTGCCTGAAGCGCAGCGTAAGGCGGTCAAATTGATGGCTTTTTTAACAGTTGGGTGCAAGCTCAGCGCTCCTAACTAATATTAAAACCAATATAACTACACATGACCATATTAGTAACGCTAATTTTAGCCTTCCTTTAACCATAAACGATTGTGCGAAGGGTAGAAGCACAAAGATAAGTAGCGTAACCCAGACGGCTTTTACCGCCCCCATTACTCCGTGGCCAAGCACGGGCTCAACAAGTTGAAACCATTCATCTATGTTACAGGTTTGAACTGACACACCTAAGGAACCAAATACGCTCAGTGTCGTCAAGCTCACAACAAAGAGAATGAAAAGAGATACTTTTGTGGCAATCGTCTGATTCATATAGGACTGTTAACAGCTGACTAGACCGAAGGCTTTGCTATTGCATATCAGTGACTTCCGCATATCAACGCCCATCCGGCCAACTAAATTCATAAAAAACAAACCTTGGCAACACATCACGCATTCGCTTGAGCGCTTCTTTTTCACGCCAAACATCACGTCCTCGCTCATCCCATACAGCCTTTTGCGCACGCGATCGCACCGAGCGCAAGAGCGCCGGGATCGGGATACGAGGGGGAGTCAGGGTTGGGTGTTGCTGCGAGGGTGGTGGCCATCCGTTGGTCCTGTTGCTGGCGTCATGCCTGCTTTGAACTTAGCGCTATTGTCGTGCGCGGTAAAGAGACGCTGGAAGGTTATTCGGCCTTCCAGCTCACGGGGTAAAGCATCTCTTCGCGGTAGCCGCTGAGGACGCGGCGCAGGCCGCTGAGGTCGGTGTCGAGTTGGCTGTCGCCGGTGTCCACCAGGAATGGGCGGCCGGCGAGGCTGCGGAGTTTGGTTTTGGTGGCGACGACCAGCAGGTTGTCCAGCCCGACGGCGCGGATGACGCGGGGTGACAGTTGCTGGTTGCCGCGTCCGAGTATGTGGCCCTGGCCGCCGATGGCGGTGACCAGGATGCGCCAGTCGCCGCCCTGCTCTACCTGCTCCCACAGTTGCTGCTCGGTGGCGTCGCGCAGGATGAGCTCGCCATCCTTGAGGACATCCACGCCTAGCAGGGTGCCTTCCAGCCCCATGGCTTCCAGCAGGCCGAGGGTGGTGGAGCCGGGGCCGAGGATCCAGCCGGTGTTGTCGTCTTGTTCTTCCTGCAGGCCGGCGGCGATGTCGTCGAGTACCAGGGTTTCTACTTCACGGCCGCCCTGTTTGACCTGCTGCACAAAGCGGCCCTCTTCCGGCACGGCCAGTTCGCCGTAATGGCGTGTGCGCACCTGGCCGTTGCGAAAGGCCTGCTCGTCGATGTCGCGCACGTCGGCTTCACGCAGGCGCACCAGTTCGCCTTGTACCAGCAGCGCTACCAGCTCACCGGCAGCGCGCGGGTTGACGGCGTAAACACCGGAGTGAATTTTTACCCCGGCCGGAATGCCCAGCACCAGTTGAGTGCTGTCGAGCTGGTTGCAGATGTTGCGGGCGGTGCCGTCGCCGCCGGCAAACAGCAGCAGATCGACGCCTTGCTGGTGCATCTGCTTTGCGATGGTTTCGGTGTCTTCGGCGCTGGTGTGTGGCGGGTTGGTCAGTTGGCCGACCACCTCGGCGTTAAACCCCATGTCGGCCAGCAGATCCGCGCCCATTGCACCGGGGGCGCTGAACAGTTGCAGCCGGTCGCGCAGCGGCAGCAGGTGCTCCAGTGTCTGCCGCACGCGGTTGTGCGCCTGTGGCTCGACGCCCATGGCCAGGGCGTCACCGGCGACACCGTCCGAGCCTTTCAGCGCAGCGCGACCACCCAGGCCGGCCAGGGGGTTGATGATCAGGCCAAGCCTGAAGCGGGTGTTGGGTGTGCTGTTTGTCATGTCACAAATCCGTCATGCCAGTGCCATATCCTGCCTGCAACTGGCGATCAACTTGGGAGACAACCATGAATGTGCATGCTCTGAAACCGTGCCGTGACAGTGCCGACATCCTGATTCATCCGTCCCATTGCGTGGGCGGCCATCTGATCGACGAAGACGGCCGCGAGATTGCCATCACCGAGCAGATGATCCAGCAAGCCTGTCAGGAGCTGGAGCAACAGTGGGTGCCGGCGCGCCCGCGCTTCAGCGCTTGAATCCGGCGGCGGCAAGCAACGCCGCCGTTTCCTCCTGACCGCTGTGCCGCACCTCGACTTCGGGGCATTCGCGGCGTAGCGGGTATCCCTTGCGCAGTGCATCAAACGCCTGAGCGGTGCTTTGCCCGGCCAGCGGCAGCATGGCTGCTCGAAAGCGGGCGTCGTCATCGCGCACATCGTAAACCTGCCGTAGCGACCGTTCGAGCAGCCACTGCGCTGGCGTGTCAGCGGCAAACTGCAGCTGTGCCCTGCCGGCGTCCGGTGCCAGGCTTTGCAACGTCAGTGGCGCGGGTACGCCGAGACTGGCACACAAGGCGCGGTAGATCTGTTCGGTGCCACGCAGCTTGCCGTCCAGGCTGTAGCCGGCAATGTGCGGGGTGCCCAGGGCGCAGCGCTGCAGTAGCTCGCCGTCGACTTGCGGCTCTTGCTCCCAGACATCCAGCGCTACCTGCAGATCAGCCCGCTCGGCCAATACGGCTTTGAGCGCGTGATTGTCGATCACCGGGCCGCGACTGCTGTTGATCAGCCAGGCGCCGGGGCGCAGCGTAACCAGGCGGCCGGCATCCAGCAGGTGCCAGGTGGCATCAGGGCCGCTGTGAGTGAGCGGTACATGACAACTCAGCACATCACACTCGGTCAGCAGTTGATCCAGCGGAGCGAAACCTGACTCCCCGCGGTTGGCGCGCGGCGGGTCGCAGAGCAGACACTCAACCCCAAGCGCAGCGAGCGTTTGCGCCAAACGCCCACCCACCTCACCCACGCCGACGATGCCGACGCGGCGCGTGCGCCAGTCCAGCCCGGTGCGTTCACTCAGGGTCAGCAGGCAGCTGAGCACGTACTCGACCACGCCGCGGGCATTGCAGCCTGGTGCGCTGGCAACGGTAATGCCCGCCGCGGCGAGCCCCGGCAGATCAAGATGGTCAGTGCCGATGGTACAGGTGCCGACAAAGCGCACCGGGGTGTCCGCCAGTAGCTGCGGGTCTACCCGGGTGACCGAGCGCACCAGCAGCGCATCAGCGTCTAGCAGGTGCTCGCGGCTAATCTGCCGGCCCGGCAAGCGGGTAATACGGCCAAGCGGAGCAAAAAAGGCGTCCAGCAGGGGGATGTTTTCGTCAGCAACAATATGCATGGAAGATCACTTGAGCAGGCTTGATGCGTCCATTGTCGAGGGGGCGATGCGCGCTGTCCAGCCGGGCAGCCATGACGGTGCGTTCTTCTGCCACATGCAGTTTGTCGCATTGATGCAACATCCCTCTTGCGTCGAGACAGCGGCGCTGCTTAACTGCAAGTCAGAGTCTGGATGTGACTTTTCAGTCCGATAACCATTCCAAGCGTTTTTTCGAGGGACTCCCTCGTTTTGCAGGACCTGCCTGAGTACCGGAACGCACCGCGCACCGCCCACTGCGCCGCATCCGGGACTGTCCTCACCACCCTGTCGCCACGACCACAACAATGTCTATTATTCCGGCGCTGCCGCTGTGCGCCCCGGCGACCTTGCGCGTTTGCTCCAAGGCCCTTTGCCTGCACTGCCCTGTATCGCTCGTCCGCCGGGTCGAGCCACGCCAACACTGGAGACAGGGAATATGAAAGCAGAACACGACGTTGTGGAAACCCTGGGCGGCTTGCGCGTCCACACCCACTATTACAGCAGCCCGGCGCCTCAAGGCACGGTGATTCTGGTCAATGGCTCGCTGGCCACCACTGCCGCCTTTGCCCAGACGGTGCGCTACCTGCAGCCGCACTTCAATGTGGTGCTGTTCGACGAGCCCTACGCGGGTCAGTCCAAGCAGTACAACAGCAATCGGCGGCCGATTACCAAGGAGCAGGAAGCCAGCATTCTGCTGGAGCTGATCGAGCGCTACCGGGCCGATCACCTGATGTCCTTTTCCTGGGGCGGTGCCTCTGCCCTGCTGGCCTTGGCGCAGCGCCCGGCACGTATCCGCAAGGCGGTGGTGCTGGCCTTCTCGCCACTGATCAACTCGGCGATGCGTGATTACCTGGAGCGCGGCATCGACCTGCTGGTCAATTGCGAACGCAAGGCATTGGGCGAGCTGCTCAACAGCACCATCGGCGAGCACCTGCCCTCGCTGGTCAAGCGCTTCAATTTTCGGCACATCGTCAGCCTGGACGAACACGAGTATCACCAGATGGCGTTTCACGTCAGTCAGGTACTGACCCAGGACACCCGCTGCTATCTGCGCGGCAGCGCCGACATCGATACGCCGATCCTCTTCGTCAACGGCGATCTGGACCGCTACACCAGCCCGGAGGATGCCCAGCACTTCAATCGCTATATCCGCCACTGCCGCTTTGCCACGGTACGCGGTGCGGGGCATTTTCTGGATATGGAAAGCCGCGAGGCCTGGGCGCAGACACGCGATGCGGTGCTGGGCTACCTGGCGCCCAGTCTGGACACTGTCGGCGAGCCGACTGAGCGCATCAGCAGCATTGGCGGCGCACGGGTGGTGCCGCTGCCGGTATGAAGGTCAGACCTCGGCCAGCAAGGCGGACCAGGCGACGCCGGGACGGTAATGGGCGAGCAGCGCGGCGCTGTAGCGCTGCGGACGCTCGCCCAGGCCAGCACTGAGATAGACGCGGGCCTGCTCGCGCACGCGGGCGCGGAAAGGCGCCGGGTCGGTGGCCTCGCCACTGAGGTTATCGGTGCTCACATCAAAGCGGTGCCCCGCCGCCAGACAGAAGATCAGCTCCAGCGCCTGGGGCTTGACCTCAACCTGCTCGAAGGTGCGCTGCTGCTCGGCACTGCGGCCATCCGGCGCGTACCAGTAGCCAAAATCCGGCAGCAGTCGCCGCTCGGCACCAGCCACGCACCAGTGCGCCACTTCATGCAGCGCGCTGCGAAAATAATCCCGGGTAAAGAGAATGCGATGATGCGGCTCGCTGGCGTCGGCGGGGAGATATTCGGGTTCGGGATAGCCGCCACGCAGGCAGGTGTTGTAATCCGCCAGAAAGCAGTTGTCGAACAGCGTGATCAGATCCTGACAGTGGTGTTGCATGGCGTTGGGCACGACTGAAAAGTTGGCTGGACATTAGCAGCTAAATTGCTAGCATGGCTGGTTTTTTGGCAGCCAGTCAGCACATGAACCAGACACCTCCCCAACCCGCAAGGGCGCGCATTGTAACAGAGCTGCGAGCATTGATTGTGCTGGTGCTGCCGATCATTGCTGCGCAGATGGCGCACACGCTGCTGGGCTTTGTCGATACGGCGATGGCCGGTCGCGTCAGTGCCGAGGCGCTGGCGGCCGTGGCACTGGGCAACTCCTTCTGGATTCCGACGCTGCTGTTTCTCACCGGGGTGATGATGATCGTCACCTCCAAGGTGGCCGCAGCGAGCGGCGCCGGGCGTCTCGGCCAGACCGGCGCGCTGGTGCGCCAGGGTGCCTGGCTGGGGCTGATTCTCGGGCTGCTGTGTCTGCTGTTCCTCAACCTGATGCGCCCGGTGCTGATCTGGATGAAGGTCGACCCGCAGCTGGTGCCGGTCACCCTGGACTATCTGCTGGCGATTTCCCTGGGCTTTCCGGCGGTAGGCCTGATGCTGGCCCTGCGCGGGCTGACCGATGGGCTGTCGCGCACCAAGCCGGCCATGCTGATCGGCTTTATCGGGCTGGTCATCAACGTGCCGGCCAACTATGTGCTGGTCTACGGCAAATTCGGCTTCCCGGCGATGGGTGCGGTGGGTTGCGGGGTGGCAACGGCGCTGGTGATGTGGGCGATGCTGGGCTGCATGCTGTTTCACCTGAAACGCGCGCGCTTTTATCAACCCTGTGGGCTGTTCGAGCGTTTTGACTGGCCGCACGCACGCACCCAGGGCGAGCTGATTGGCCTGGGCTTTCCCATCGGTATTGCGCTGTTTGCCGAGACCAGCATGTTTGCCGTGATTGCCCTGCTGATCGGCAGCCTGGGTGCGGTAGTGGTGGCCTCGCATCAGGTGACCATCAACTTCTCCTCATTGGTGTTTATGGTGCCCTTCAGTCTGGGGCTGGCTATTACCGTGCGCGTGGGCCACAACCTGGGCCGCAGCGGTGCACGCGCTGCCATGCTCGCCACCAAGGTCGGCTTGGTCTTGGCGCTGGTGTTCGCCGCACTGGCCGCCACCGCCATGTACACGCTGGCGCAGCAGATTCCGCAGATCTATACCGATGACCGTGACGTCATCAGCCTGGCCGCCAGTCTGCTGGCCCTGGCCGCGCTGTATCAGTTTTCCGATGCTGTTCAGGTCGCCTGCGCTGGTGCGCTGCGCGGCTTTCAGGATACCCGTCTGCCGATGCTGCTGACGATGATTGCCTACTGGCTGATCGGCCTGCCCGCTGGCTGCATCCTCGGGCTGACTGACTGGCTGGGTCCGGCGCGCGGGCCTGCCGGCTTCTGGCTCGGGTTGATCGTCGGCCTGAGCAGCGCCGCGCTGTTTCTGGGCCTGCGCCTGCGTGCTGTCGGGCGCAAACCCGGCCTGCAACACGGGCTGGGGCAGCGCCAGGCAGACGCGGGACAATAAGGGCGGAGCGTGGTCCGCCGCACCAAATAGCCACCGCCGCATGACGATTGCGAGGCGGCTTCCCTATACTGTGCCCATGCGCCTGGCCACCTTAACCCTCACCCTGCTTGGCTATCTGCTGCTGACCGGCTGCCAACCACAACCGGCGGCCGAGCAGCAGATGGAAAATTACTTGGATCGCCTCGCGCGCGTGCTCAGGCAGGACTGGCAGCCCTTTTCCGCTGACAGCCTCAGTCGCTACCGGCTGCCCGAGCGCCGCGACAGCCTTTACAGCATTGCCCCTGAGCGTATCGGCTTGCTGGATCTGCTGGTTGACGTCAACCCGTGCAGGCCATTGCAGCAGCGCGTAGCCGAGCGCAACAGCGTGCTCGGCAAGGTCATGCCCTGGAGCAGCCGGCTGGCTTACGAAGGCGAGCTGCTGCGTGCGATGGAGCAATGCCTTGGCACCCTGAGCGAGCCCGACCAGCAACCACTGCGCAACGAACTGAGCGCCATTGCCGAGCGCAAGCGCAGCCAGCTGCCGCAGGTCTACTGGAACACCATCAATACCAGTACCGAGCTGGCCAGCTACCTACGCTTTGCCGACACGCCGTTACCCGTGCAGGAGCAGCCGCTGGATGACACCGCCGCGCTCGCAGCGCTGCAACAATTGACCAGCATCGGTGCCGCCCTGCCAGCGCAGCTACCACCAGCCCTGGAGCAGATCGAACAACCTCTGCAAACCCTGCAGCGCAGCCCCAACGGCAGTCAGCTGATCACGGCGCTCGCCCAGACCCGCCACGGCCTGCAGCAAGCCACCGCCATGCTGCAGGCACAGCCGGGCCGCTACCTGTGCCCAATGGGCACGCCTTCGGCGCGGTCCAAGGTGCTGCTCAATGTATTTGTGCTGTTCTATGCGGGCGAGATACAGCCGTATCTGGCGCAACTACAACGCCTGGGCCAGCCCTGGTCAGAATCCGTCATCGCGCTGCGCGCGGTGCCCGGCATTCCGCCCGCCACCGCCGCTGCGCTCGACCAACTGGCCGGCACGCCGCAGAGTCTATGGGAGCAATACCAGGCGGCGCTCAAGACCCACACGGATGCCTGGCAGCAACAACTCGGCGCCTGCCAGTCACAACCGGGGCAAGCAGGCTGGGAGCAAAGAGACCAGCACAGCGCCGACTGATTCGGCCTGCGCCCTGGCAATCAGCCCGCCTTGCGAATCAGGTAATGAAAGATCCCGTCGCTCTCATGCTGCTCCAGCAGCTCATGGCCGAGAAAGCTGCAGAAGCGCGGGATATCGCGCTGGGTGGAGGGGTCGGTCGCCAGCACCTGCACCAACTCACCCGCGGCGACATCGCGCACCGCGTTGTGCAGCATCATCACCGGCTCCGGGCAGGTCAGCCCGCGGGTATCCAGGGTTGTAGCGGCAGAATCGGACATGACAAGGCTCGGCTAAATCAACAAGTTGGCGATTATCCCGCAATCATCCCGGGCTTGCCAGACGGCCGGTAGCGACCGACACTGAAGTCAGAGTAACAACGCCCCCGCGAGGGTAAGGAAGCAAGATGATCAAAGTGTTGATTGAACGTGTGATTGCAGAAGGTCTGGAACAACCCTACGAAGAAGTCGCCCGCCGTGTCCTGGCTGCCGCAGTGCAGTCACCCGGCTTTATCTCCGGCGAATCCTTTCGCGATATGGAAGAACCCAACCGCCGTATCATCATGGTCACGTGGCAAAACATGCATTCCTGGCAGCGCTGGGAAAGCTCGGAATCACGCCGCGACAGCATCAGCGCCTTTGCACCGATTCTGCTGGAAGAAGAGAAGATCAGCCTGCTCGAGCCGCTGTAACCCCGCAACTGCGCGACCCTCTGCGCGCTACGGCCGAGCGCTCGCTCGGCCGCTGCACCTGCCCCTGCTAGCGCAACGCGCGAATATGGCAGGTCACTTCTTCCCGGTCGGTGTAGAGCTGCTTGCAGCCAATGTCTGCGCGCACACCGGCTTCATCCAATGCGTCCTGAATGTGCCCCAGGCACTGCATCACTTCCTGGTAGCGCTGCTTCATCGGCAGCTTGAAGTTGATGATCAGTTCGCGGCAGTAGCGCTGTCCAATCCACTTGGCTGCCAGGGCACTACTGCGGGCCGGCTTGTCGACAATGTCGCAGACCATCCAGTCCACCGTGCGCTTGGGCCGATACATGTAGCCGTCACCCTGCACGTGCTCCACCTGACCGCTGTCCATCAGTCGTCGATCCATCGGGCCGTTGTCCACTGCGGTCACGTTCATCAGGCGATTGACCAGCTGCCAGGTCCAACCACCGGGGGCGGCGCCCAGGTCAACGGCGGTCATGCCGGCTTTCAGACGGCTGTCCCAGTCATCACGCGGAATAAAGTGGTGCCAGGCCTCTTCCAGTTTCAGGGTCGAGCGGCTGGGCGCTTCACGCGGCACTTTCAGGCGCGGAATGCCCATCGGCCAGGGCGCGCCGTTGTCGGCCCAGGACCAGCCGACAAACACTTTCTGACCGCTCTGAAAGCACAGGTGCAGGCGCGGCAGTTCGGGCTTGTTGGGGCGCACAAAGCGGGTCTTGGTGAGCGAGCGTTCCAGCGGGCCTTTCAGCTTTTTGGTTAATGCAGCCAGCGCCTTGCCATCGTTGGTATCAGCGGTTTCCAGCCACATCAGCGAGGCAATGTGTCCCTGGGCGCAGGCGGTGATGATCGGGCTGACGCGGTCTTCCGGGTCCAGCTCCAGCCAGCTGCCAACCGCCCACTGGCGGGTAAAGATCAACTGCTGAAAGTCGATGGCCCGCATCAGTTGCTCGGCCTCGCCGGGCTCCGGGCAGACAAAGCGCACCAATGCGCTGCCATCCTGGGTCACCGGATAACCGGCTATGCCCTGCTCGGCCGCCAGCTCCTGCATCTCGGCGGCCGCCTCCCCTTCAAAGCCTGGACGGCAATGTAGCAACAATTCCTGCATGTCTCGCTCCCGCTGGATGATCGGGCGCTACTGTACAGGCAGCGGCAAGTTGGTTGAAGTGCCGCCGGGCTGATCAGGCCGTATACGGCGCGCTGCGGCCTACTTGGCTACGAATTTGGCTGCGCAACTGCGCAAGTGCGGCAAGCGCGCTGCGGGCCAGGGCACTGGCAGCAAACTCAAGGCGACTGTCCGCCAGCCACAGACGCGACCGCAAGCGTCCATGCAAGTCTGCCAACATGGGCGTCAGCGCGGCGCTATCCAGTGCGGGGCGGCCCAGCGAGTCGACTACGCCCAGCGACAGCACCTTGTACGCCGGCAGACGATCAAGCAATGGCACCAGCTGACGCTCGCCGTCGAGCAGGTCAACATGCAGCCCATCCACCGGCAAACTGCAGGCCAGCCCCAGATTTTCGTGCAGCAGCCCACCGGGACAGGCCAACAACAACTGCAACGGGACCCGTTGCAGGCGATTGTAGGCACCCTCAAAGGCCGCGCCCCAGGGCTGCGGCAGGTGCTGCAGCAACAGTGGCTCATCCAGTTGTACCCAGTCCACGCCGGCGTCGGCCAGGGCCAGCAGCAGCGCATCGTATCGATCCAGCGTGGCGCTCAGGCGCTCCAGCGCGTCGGGGACCTGCCACAACAGCGACAGGGGGCCGGGCAACACCACTTTCACCTGATAACCAAGCCCATGCGCCTGAGCAACCTGCCCCAGCAGGTCCTGAAGATCAGCCGGCAGGTCAGCCAACGCCAGGGTCACGCGCGGCAAACCCGCAGCGGCCTCGGCGTGCCAGCGGGCATAGGGAGAGCGGTTGGCGGAACGGGTCAGTGTGTGCAGCCCGGGCATGGGCAAATCCTCGCTTAGGTGTCTGGACGCTATGCTCGCGCCACCTACATGCTGAATCAAACTCATATGCTTCATGCTATAGTTCGATTTTTCTCATATAGACGATACCCCGCCATGCTGGAACTCCGCCATCTGCGTACCCTTAGCACCCTGCGTGATGCCGAAACCCTGGTCGAGGCGGCTGAGCGCCTGCATCTGACCCAGTCCGCCCTGTCCCATCAGCTCAAGGATCTGGAAGAAAAGCTCGGCATGACACTATTCGTGCGCAAGACCAAACCCGTACGTTTTACCAGTGCCGGGCTGCGCCTGCTGCGCCTGGCCGACAGCCTGCTGCCGCAGGTACGGCAGGCCGAACGGGATATTCAGCGACTGGCGGGTGGCCAGGCCGGACGGCTGCACATGGCGATCGAATGCCACAGCTGCTTTCAATGGCTGATGCCGACCATCGACCAGTTCCGCAACGCCTGGCCTGAGGTGGAGGTGGATTTTGCCTCGGGCTTTTTCTTTGCCCCGTTGCCGGCACTGGCCCGCGGCGATCTGGACCTGGTGGTCACCTCAGACCCGCTGGACATCGAAGGCATTACCTACGTGCCGCTGTTCACCTATGAGGCCTTGCTGGCGGTGAGCAACCAGCACCCGCTGAGCACGGTGAACCACATACGACCGGGCGACCTGGAAAGCGAGGTGCTGATTACCTATCCGGTCGAGCGTGACCGGCTCGACATCTTCAAGCAGTTTCTCGACCCGGCTGGTATCGAGCCGGCCAGCGTGCGCACCGCCGAGATGACCGTGATGATGATGCAGCTGGTCGCCTCCGGCCGCGGTGTCTGCTGCCTGCCCAACTGGGCCATGGCCGAGTACCTGCACAAGGGCTATGTCACCGCCCGCCGGCTGGGCCCCGAAGGGCTATTCGGCACGCTATACGCGGCGGTACGTGACGACATGATGGAAATGCCGTACCTGCAGGACTTTCTGCTGACCGCCAAGGACACCTCCTTCGCCACACTGGAAGGCGTCAGCGCGCGCAGTGGCGACTAAAAAACGGTACATTTGCGCCCCCCATGCGGGTGAGACGGCAGAAACATCTCCACCCGCATCGCCAGAGCAAAAACACTGAGGATCAATGCGTTATATCTCACTTCTCGATATCTCGGGAGGTGTAGCCATGTGCAACTAACCCGTACAGGCGACTTTACGACCTCCTTGAGACAACTACCTTGACTGTCTTGCAGATGAGCGCGCTGCGCCACTGCATGAATTCCGGACAACAACAGAAAAAGGATACAGTCATGAAAGCACCCTTGTTCAAGCTGGCTGCGCTCGCCCTCGGCATGTCCCTCTCCAGCGCTGCGCTGGCCACCAACCCGGGCGGCGGTGGCGGCGGCAGCAACCCCGATACCGGCACTGGCTTCCCTGGCGTCAGCAGCTTCAGCGCTGACGGCTCGTTCTCGACTACCAACGGCAGTGCAGGTCTGAGCTGCACCGTATACCGTCCGTCCACGCTGGGTGCCAACGGCCTGAAGCACCCGATTATCGTCTGGGGCAACGGCACCACCGCCTCGCCCAGCACCTACAGCGGGATTCTTGATCACTGGGCCAGCCATGGCTTTGTGGTGATCGCCGCCAATACCTCCAACGCCGGCACCGGCCAGGAGATGCTCGACTGCGTTGACTACCTGACCACCCAGAACAACCGCAGCACCGGCACCTACGCCAACAAGCTGGATCTGAACCGCATCGGTGCAGCCGGTCATTCACAGGGCGGCGGCGGGACCATCATGGCCGGCCAGGACTATCGCATCAAAGTCACCGCCCCTTTCCAGCCGTACACCATTGGCCTGGGGCACAACAGCAGCTCACAATCCAATCAGAACGGCCCCATGTTCCTGATGACCGGCAGCGCCGACTCCATCGCCAGCCCAACGCTGAACGCGCTGCCGGTCTACACCCGCGCCAACGTGCCAGTGTTCTGGGGTGAACTGTCCGGTGCCAGCCACTTTGAGCCTGTGGGTAATGCGGGTGACTTCCGTGGCCCCTCCACCGCCTGGTTCCGTTATCACCTGATGGATGACGCCAGCGCAGAAAGCACCTTCTACGGCAGCAACTGCGACCTGTGTACCGACAACGACTGGGACGTACGTCGCAAAGGCATCAACTAACCGCAAGCCCCTGAGCCATTCCGGCAGTCACCCTGTCGGGATGGCGACAGGTTGCAGCACACCTGCTGGTGTATCCTCTGGCCAGCCAAGACAACAACAGAGGATTGCCCCATGTCAGACTCCCCCCGCAAAGTCGCCGTGGTCACCGGCGCCGGCACCGGTATCGGTCGCGCCACGACCATCGCCCTGCTCAAGGCTGGCTACCATGTCGCGCTGGCCGGACGTAACGCCGACAAACTGCACAAAACCCTCGACGGCCTGGGCGCCCTGGCAGACAACACCCTGATCATCGCGACCAACGTGCGCGACCCGGCATCAGTCGAGGCGCTGTTCGCCGAGGTAAAAAGCCACTGGGGTCGCCTGGACCTGCTGTTCAACAACGCTGGAACCGGCGCACCGCCGCTGCCACTGGAAGAGCTGAGCTATGAGCAGTGGCAAGCCGCCCTGGAAACCAATCTCAGCGGCGCCTTTCTGTGTACCCAGCAGGCCTTTCGCATCATGCGCGAACAAGCTCCGATGGGCGGCCGCATCATCAACAATGGCTCGATTTCCGCCACCTCTCCGCGCCCCAATTCGGCGCCCTACACCGCCTCCAAGCACGGCATGACCGGCTTGACCAAAGCCACCTCGCTGGACGGGCGCAAGTACAACATCGCCTGTGGCCAGATTGACATCGGTAATGCCGCTACCGAGATGGCCGCGCCCATGGCACGCGGTATCCCACAGGCCAACGGCGAGATCGCGGTCGAGCCGACCATGGATGTCGAGCACGTTGCTCAGGCGGTGGTACACATGGCCGAACTGCCGCTTGAGAGCAACGTGCAGTTCATGACCATCATGGCGACCAAGATGCCCTTTATCGGCCGCGGCTGATCCTCGGGCTCCGGTGCCCATGCCGGAGCCTGCTCCCGGCGGGCGTATTGCCTTGAGACGGCGGGCCGATTTCTGTCACCGGCGCGATAGGCTGGCATGCGACCAAAGTCTGATACGCTCCTCACATATTCATCTTCTGTTACCAATGATGCAGGTACGGGACACTTTCCATCTTGGTATCACCATTGTTACCATGGCAATCGGTGCAACAACGCACCCGCTATATCGCCACGGAAAAGACAATGACAAGCCAGCAGACTCCGCTCTCCCTCGCCCTCTCCAAACGCAAGTCCGAAGAACGTGCCACGCCGATCACTGCCTTTCGCATGGCTCGCAGCTGGTGGCTTGAGGGGCGCCGTCTGAACCTGTCGCAGTTGGCTGAAGAGTTGGGCATTGGGCGCGCCACCCTGATGCGCTGGGTCGGCAACAAGGATCTGCTGATGGGCGAGATTCTCTGGTCGCTCTACAAGCGCATCTACGACGAAGCGATTGCCCGCGCAGAACAGACGCCCGGCCTCAAGGGCATCGACTTTCTGACCCAGATCTATGAAGACATCAACATCGCACTGATCAACGCACGGCCTATGTACGACTTTCTGCAAGCCGAACCGCAGTGGGGCCTGCAGCTTCTGACGGCGCGCAGCTCCGGTTTGCAGGAACGCCTGATCGGCACCTGGGAAAAGATGTTTGAAGAGGCCATCGCTGCGGGTCACATCAAGCCCGAAATGGACCCGCAAAGCCTGGCGCTGTACATCGTGCGCATCGGCGAAAGCGCCATTTACTGTGACCTGATCTGCGGCCGCAAGCCCGAGCCGGGCCCGGCAACAACCGCCTTCCGCCTGTTGGTCAACGGCCACCAGAACTGACTCTCCCTCGGACGCGGCTTGCCGCGTCCCTCGGCCCAGGGTTTGGCCTTATCAGGGCGCCGGTGCATTTACCGGCTCAGATATGCAAACGCACCGGCCAGTCGATGATAAAGGCCGCGCCGCCCAGATCACGCGAGCCCTCTACCCGCGCATAACCCCGGTGCCAGTAGGCGATACGCCGTACGATAGACAAGCCCAGGCCATAACCACCGCTGGAGCGCGTGCGGCTGTCATCCAGGCGCAGAAAGGGCGTGAATATCCGCTCGCGATAGTCCTCGGGAATACCCGGTCCATCATCCTCGACAATCAGCCGGCAGCGGCCGTTAACCACCCGGGTGCTGATGCGCACCTGGCTGCTGGCGTGACGCGCCGCGTTGCTGACCAGGTTGGTCAGGGCACGGTGCAGATAACGTGGTTCGGCGTCGATGGCGTGGGCGCGACCGTTGGAGCGGTCGACATGGCTGATCTGCACGCGAGAGGTCAGCGGCTCCAGCTCCAGCATGACCTGCTCGACCGTGGCCAGCACATCAACCGGCTGCAGCGTCAGGGCCGGCGCACCCTGCTCCAGGCGTGCGTAGGTGAGAATCTCGTCGACCAGCTTGTCCAGCTCGGTCAGGTCGCCGTCCATGCTGTCCATATAGCGGCGCTTGGCATCGTCGCTATCGGCCGTCTCGACCATCTCCAGGCCAAAGCGCAGCCGCGCCACCGGTGTGCGCAGCTCATGCGAGACCGCGCGAATCATCTCCTGCTGAATCTGCATCACGCGCTGCAGGTGCTCGGCCATATCATTAAAGGCACGGGCCAGGCTGCCCACCGAGTCGGTACTGATGACTTCTGCGCGGGCATCCAGATTGCCGCGGGCAATGTGGGTGGCCGCCGACTCCAGATTCATCAGCCGCTGCTCCAGCTGACGCACCAGCAGGTAGATAAGCAAGCCGCTGAGCGACAGCGCCAGCAGGCCGGTCATCAGCAGCATCTCGGGCGGATACTCCTCCATCTGATAGACCGGCCCCAGGCTCAGCACCCAGTTGGTGTCAGGGATTTTCATGTACATCATCATCGAGTTGCCATCCGGCCCCAAGCTCAGCACGGTATCGAACTCGTCCAGCCGCCGACGCTGATCGACATCCAGATCCGTCTCGTGCAAACGGGTCAGATTAAGCGGGAAACCGAACCCCTTGGCACGGCGCAGCCGTTGCAGCCAGGTCGGCATGTCCGTCTCGGGGTGACGTACCAGTTCGTCGGCGATCAAAAACAGCGTCGCGCGGCCCAACTGCTCGGAGATGCGTTCAATGTCGGCGGTCAGCACCTGCTGGCGACTCAGGTCCACCAGGCTGTAGACCCGCGCCTGGGATGGCCCGGAGCTGCGCACCAGCACGCGGCCCTGGATCAGGCGCGCCCAACTGGTGGAGTCCAGCGTCAGCGCATCCAGCGAGTGCAACTCCAGCGGCACACCGATCAGGCGCATCCACACCGCCATGGCCTTCTGCCGCTCGGCGTCATCCATGGGTTCCAGGTTATCGGCCATCAGCCGAAAGGTGCCGGTGGCCACCCGTTCGCGAAAGTCTTCAGCGCGCACATCGTTGATCAGGCGGATGCTGATCAGCGCCAGGCAGGACACGGCAATCAGCACCAGCAGCATGCCGCCGTAAATGCGCAGAAAAATCGAGTTCACGCCTGGTCCGGGCCGGGGGCAACAAACAGATAGCCCTTGCTGCGCACGGTCTTGATCAGACGCGGCATGTCCGGGTCATCGCCAATCTTGGGGCGAATGCGCGAGATGCGCACGTCGATGGAGCGGTCCTGACCGTCGTACTCGATACCGCGCAGAGCGATAAAGATCTCTTCGCGGCTGAGGATACGCCCGGCATGGCTGGCCAGCAGCCAGAGCAGGTCGAACTCGGCGCCGGTCAGCTCGATCAGCTCGCCGCGCAGCCAGGCTTCGCGACGGTCGTTGTCGACCACCAACTCGCCAAACTCCAGGCGACTGGGCGCTGCGCTGCTGTCGCTCTCGCCGCTGCGGCGCAACAGCGCCCGAATCCGTGCCAGCAGTACCTGCGGACGCACGGGTTTGTTGACGTAGTCGTCGGCGCCCAGCTCCAGGCCGGAAATATGGTCATCGTCTTCGCTGCGCGCGGTCAGCATCAGGATCGGCCGGGAGAATCCGGCGTCACGCACCCGGCGACAGATCGACAGGCCGTCTTCGCCAGGCAACATCAAATCCAGTACCACCAGGTCCGGCTGGCTGTCCAGAATGCGCTGTACGGCCAGAGCGCCGTCAGCCTCAATGGACACCGACAGTCCCTGCACCTGCAGAAACTCGGCGATCAGGCCGGCCAGTTTGTGGTCGTCCTCTACAATCAGGATGTTACTGCTATCTGTCTCCACCCCTGCTCTCCGGCTATTCAACGACTGCAAACAGCCGGCGATTGTAGCACCCGCTCAACGCCGGACTACAACGCCGGGAAGAAACACTGATTTCCGCTGTTGACATACTGCCCCGATCCGCACAGCCAACGGCCGCAAATCACAGCAAATCCGACGCCCTCAAGGGTTGACAAAATCCATTGCGCAGACCCCATCACAGATTCAAAAAAAGCCGCCAAACGGTCAAACATGCCCCTAGCCCGCAGCATTGCTGCCTTGCCGCCAGACCGGCCATTCAGGCCTAGAAAAAAACCACTAAATAGTCACTTGCCTCCGAATAAAACACACACTATCTTGTGTCGAACTCAAGGCCGATCACCACATATTGATCAAATTATCGACACCGCTACGCACAAAAATTGATCAGTTCGGCACCGTAACAGAGCATTAACGCCCCTCACCAGGCGCAATACGTACAGCATCTCGTGTCCACGACCAGAAAGGAGTTTGTCATGCAGGTCAACCCGACGCCCCCCTCTACCTCCTCCAGCAATCTGCATGGCGAGGAACAACAGGACTCCGACCTGCAGCTCAGCGCTCCCGGTCAGTTGCGCGTTATCAAGCGCAACGGCACCCTGGTGCCCTACACCGACGACAAGATCCGCATCGCCATGACCAAGGCCTTCCTGGCCGTGGAAGGCAGCCAGGCCGCCTCGTCCTCGCGTATTCGTCAGACCGTCGATGACCTGACCGATACCATCAGCGCCATCTTCAAGCGTCGCCTGCCCTCCGGCGGCACCCTGCACATCGAAGAAATCCAGGATCAGGTCGAACTGGCCCTGATGCGTTCCGGTGAGCAGAAAATTGCCCGCAGCTACGTGCTGTACCGCGAAGAGCACGCCCGCCAGCGCCAGGAGCGTCAAGCCACAGCCCCGGCCGATGCCCACCCGAGCATCCGCGTGACCCTGCCCGACGGCAGCCGTCAGCCGCTGGACATGGGTCGCCTGCGCACCGTCATCAGCGAGGCCTGCGACGGCCTGGCCGAAGTCGATGCCAACCACATCGAGCAGGAAACCCTGAAGAACCTGTACGACGGCGTCACCCAGCTGGACGTCAACACCGCCATGGTGATGACCGCCCGCACCCTGGTTGAGCGCGAGCCCAACTACAGCCAGGTGACCGCTCGCCTGCTGCTGGACAACCTGCGCGCCGAGGCCCTGAGCCACCTGCAGGTTGCCGCCAGCGCCACCCACAGCGACATGGCCACCCTGTACGCCAAGGCCCTGCCGGTCTACATCCAGACCGGTATCGAGTACGAACTGCTCGACCCCAAGCTGAACGAATTCGATCTGGAGCAACTGGGCGCCGCACTGGACCACAACCGTGACCAGCAGTTTGGCTACCTGGGCCTGCAGACCCTGTACGACCGTTACTTCCTGCACCGCGACGGCACCCGTATCGAGCTGCCGCAGTTCTTCTTCATGCGCGTGGCCATGGGTCTGGCGATCGAAGAAGCCGACCGTAACGCCCGTGCCATCGAGTTCTACAACCTGCTGTCCAGCTTTGACTACATGGCGTCTACCCCGACCCTGTTCAACGCCGGCACCCTGCGTCCGCAGCTGTCTTCCTGCTACCTGACCACCGTGCCGGATGACCTGTCCGGTATCTACAAGGCCATCCACGACAACGCCATGCTGTCCAAGTTTGCCGGCGGTCTGGGCAACGACTGGACACCGGTTCGTGCCATGGGCGCCTACATCAAGGGCACCAACGGCAAGAGCCAGGGCGTCGTCCCCTTCCTGAAAGTGGTCAACGACACCGCGGTTGCGGTCAACCAGGGCGGCAAGCGCAAGGGCGCGGTCTGCGGCTACCTGGAAACCTGGCACCTGGATATCGAAGAATTCCTCGAGCTGCGCAAGAACACCGGTGACGACCGCCGTCGTACCCACGACATGAACACCGCCAACTGGATTCCGGACCTGTTCATGAAGCGCGTCTTCGATGACGGCAACTGGACCCTGTTCTCGCCCTCTGACGTGCCCGATCTGCACGACCTGACCGGCAAGGCCTTCGAAGAGCGTTACGAGTACTACGAAGCGCTGATCGAGTACGGCAAGCTGAAGCTGCACAAGACCCTCAAGGCGCGTGACCTGTGGCGCAAGATGCTCAGCATGCTGTTCGAAACCGGCCACCCGTGGCTGACCTTCAAGGACGCCTGCAACCTGCGCAGCCCGCAGCAGCACGCCGGTGTGGTACACAGCTCCAACCTGTGCACCGAGATCACCCTGAACACCTCGGCTGACGAAATCGCCGTGTGTAACCTGGGTTCGGTCAACCTGCCGCAGCACATCGTCGACGGCAAGCTGGACACCGCCAAGCTGGAGCGCACCGTGCGCACCGCTGTACGCATGCTCGATAACGTGATCGACATCAACTACTACAGCGTGCCCCAGGCGAAGAACTCCAACTTCAAGCACCGTCCGGTCGGTCTCGGCCTGATGGGCTTCCAGGATGCGCTGTACCTGCAGCACATCCCTTACGGTTCCGAAGAAGCCGTGGCCTTTGCCGACCAGTCGATGGAAGCGATCAGCTACTACGCCATCCAGGCCTCCTGTGACCTGGCTGACGAGCGCGGCAGCTACTCCACCTTCGACGGCTCGCTGTGGTCGCAAGGCATCCTGCCCTACGACTCCCTGGACATCCTGGCCGAGCAACGTGGCGCCAAGTACATGGAAGTCGATCGCAGCACCACGCTGGACTGGGAGCCGGTACGCCAGCGCGTCAAGGGCGGCATCCGCAACTCCAACATCATGGCCATCGCACCGACCGCGACCATCGCCAACATCACCGGCGTATCGCAGTCCATCGAGCCGACGTACCAGAACCTGTACGTCAAATCGAACCTGTCGGGCGAGTTCACCGTGATCAACCCCTTCCTGGTCCGCGACCTGAAAGCCCGCGGCCTGTGGGACTCGGTCATGGTCAACGACCTGAAGTACTACGATGGCTCCGTACAACAGATCGACCGTATCCCGGACGACCTCAAGGCGCTGTATGCCACCGCCTTTGAAGTGGATACCAAGTGGATCGTTGAAGCCGCCAGCCGCCGCCAGAAGTGGATCGACCAGGCTCAGTCGCTGAACCTGTACATCGCCGGCGCCAGCGGCAAGAAGCTGGACGTGACCTACCGCATGGCATGGTTCCGTGGTCTAAAAACCACCTACTACCTCCGTGCCCTGGCCGCCACCAGCACCGAGAAGTCCACCGTCAACACCGGCAAGCTGAACGCCGTCTCCAGCGGCGCCGACAGCGCCCCGGCCGCAGCACCCGCCGGCCCGGCGCCAGTGCCGCAGGCGTGCTCGATTGACGATCCGGACTGCGAGGCGTGCCAATAAGGCAGGCCCAGCGGCAAGCCTCAAGCTGCAAGCTACAAGCAGCTCGAGTGAGCGCCACCGTCATTGGCCAGAAACAGCTCCGAGCATAAGAGCAGTTCTGCTCGGAGCGCTTAAAACACAGCGTGATTTCCATCCCTCGCGTCATTCCCGCGAAGGCGGGAATCCAGAAAAACCCGATAGCCGCGCCGAGCCAGTATCAACCACCGCTCGCCGCCGCCACACCAAACAACTTGCCGCTTGCTGCTTGAAGCTTGCGGCTGGCGACCAAAGGAGCCAACACCATGCTCAGCTGGGACGAATTCGATAGCGAAGACACCACCCCTGCCCCTGCCGGCAAGCCCGCGCAGGCCAAGCCCGCCGCGCCGGTAGGCGACAGCCCGGCGATGGAAAACCAGGCCGAGAGCTCGGTAGAAGATGCGCGCCAGATCAGCGCCGACGACTCCGACGCCATCGCCCGCGCCAAAGCCGCGCTGGACGAGCTGGACATTCAGGAAGGCCTGGATGACCTGGAAGGCTCCGCCGCCCGCGTACAGGTTGGCGACAAGCAGATGATCAACGCCCGCGCCGACCTTAACCAGCTGGTGCCCTTCAAATACGAATGGGCCTGGCAGAAGTACCTCGACGGCTGCGCCAACCACTGGATGCCGCAAGAGGTCAACATGACCGCCGACATCGCCCTGTGGAAGAGCGCCGACGGCCTGACCGAAGACGAGCGCCGCATCGTCAAGCGCAACCTGGGCTTCTTCTCCACCGCCGACAGCCTGGTTGCCAACAACCTGGTGCTGGCCGTATACCGCCTGATCACCAACCCCGAGTGCCGCCAGTACATCCTGCGCCAGGCCTTCGAGGAAGCGATCCACACCCACGCCTACCAGTACTGCATCGAATCGCTGGGCATGGATGAAGGCGAGATCTTCAACATGTACCACGAGATCCCGAGCGTCGCGAAGAAAGCCTCCTGGGGCCTCAAGTACACCCGCTCGATCTCCGACCCGCAGTTCAACACCGGCACGCCTGAAACCGACCGCCAGTTCCTGCGCAACCTGATTGCCTACTACTGCGTACTGGAAGGCATCTTCTTCTACTGCGGCTTCACCCAGATCCTGTCCATGGGTCGCCGCAACAAGATGACCGGTACTGCCGAGCAGTTCCAGTACATCCTGCGTGACGAGTCCATGCACCTGAACTTCGGCATCGACGTGATCAACCAGATCAAGATCGAAAACCCGCACCTGTGGGACGCCGCCATGAAGGATGAAGCCACTCAGATGATCCTGCAGGGCACCCAGCTGGAAATCGAATACGCCCGCGACACCATGCCCCGCGGCGTACTCGGCATGAACGCGGCGATGATGGAGGACTACCTCAAGTTCATCGCCAACCGCCGCCTGACCCAGATCGGTCTGAAAGAGGAATACCCGGGCGCCACCAACCCCTTCCCCTGGATGAGCGAGATCATGGACCTGAAGAAAGAGAAAAACTTCTTCGAGACCCGCGTGATCGAGTATCAGACTGGTGGTGCGCTGACCTGGGATTGATCCAGCAGCCCCCAACAAAGAAGCCCGGCAAATGCCGGGCTTCTTTGTTATTACCATCAGCCGGTCAGAAGCGTATCCGGAAAGCCGCGCCACCCAGCGACGACTCACCCACCTGCAGCTCGCCGCCATAACTCTCGAGAATGTCGTTCACCACCGCGGTGCCTATGCCCTGCCCCGGGTGTTGGGCGTCCAGCCGCTCTCCCCGGCGCAGGATGCGTTCGCGCTGATCCTCGGGCACACCCGGGCCATCATCCTCGACACTGATCTCGCAAACACCCTGAGCAATGCGCGCGCCAATGCTTATCTGACCAAGGCACAGGCGGTAGGCATTCTCCAGCAGGTTACCAAGCAGCTCCAGCAAGGCCACCCGCTCCATGGGAATCTCCAGCCACAAATCAAAGTCCCGCTGTACCCTGACCTGCTTATCCCCGTAGACCTTGTCCAACGCCTCGCACAGGTTGTCGACAACATGCGCCAACAACACACGGTGGCGTATCAAACCGCTCTTGCGCAGGCTGGCACGCTGCAGCTGATAACCGATTTGCTGGCTCATCCGCTCGATCTGCGCCTGCAACACCCGCGTCTGCTCGCGGTTCTCCGGCCGGGCCGCGATCACTTCACTGGTGCCCTGCAGCACCGACAAAGGGGTTTTCAGGCTGTGCGCCAGATCATCCAGCGAATGACGATAACGCTCACGCTGCTGACGCTCGCTGTCCAGCAGCCGGTTCAGCGAACCGGTCAGGCGCAGCAACTCGCTGGGGTGCTGGTCACTCAGACGTTCGCGGCTGCCGCTTTCCACCTCATCAAGCTCCCGGCGCAGACCTCGCAGACTGCGAAACCCCCAGGTCAAACCAAACCACAACAAACCAAGCAGCAGCAACAACGCCAGAGCAAGCCATAGATACAGCTGTTTCATGAAGCCGTTATAGAGCGCACGGGTGTCGCTGTCGGGTTGCAGGGTGACGATACTGAACGCCGCGCTTTCACCGCGCAGCAAATCGACCTCGACGTCGTACAGATAGAACGCGTTGCCTTCACGATCATAAACGCGCAGCAGCCTGTTGCCACTGCCGTCGTAGCGCGGCAAATAGCCGACAGAGATCCCCTTGGCCGTGCGCGACTGCCAGATCAGCTTGCCGTCACGGTCGTAGATAAAACCCAGCAGCTGGGCATCAGGAATATTGAACTCTTCATCGGGTAGCTTGCTGGGCATGCTCAGCCTGCCGTTCTCCGTTCGCGCCGCTGCAATCAGCGCACCGGCATCCGCCGCCAGACGCTTTTCTACCGACTGCTCCAGCGCAATCAGAAAGGCACTGCGTAAAACGGGCAGCAAGGCCAGCATGAAGATCACCGCCAGCACGGCGCTGCCGAACATCAGACGCAGGCGCAGCGAGAAGGCCCCGCGCCTGGTCAGCCAGCGCCAGCCCCCGCTCATCGGCAGCGCTCGGTAAACAGATAACCTTGGCCGCGCACCGTCTCTATCGGCTTGAACCCGTCTGCACCATCGAGCTTGCGACGCAGCCTGCCAACCAGCACCTCAATCACGTTGGGGTCGCGTTCGTCATCATCGGGATAGAGCTGCTCGATCAGACGTTCCTTGGGGACCACCTGCTGATGATGGCGCATGAGGTATTCCAGAATCCGGTATTCAAAGGCGGTGAGTCCCATGCTGGCCCCCTGCAACAGGGCTTGCTTGCGATTCATGTCCAGCAGCAGCGGACCTGCTTCAATGGTCGACTGAATGAACCCGGCGGAACGGCGCAACAAGGCATTCAAGCGGGCCTCAAGCTCTTCAAACTGAAACGGTTTGACTACGTAATCGTCTGCGCCCGACGCCAGACCCTCCACCTTGTCCTGCCAGTTGCCGCGCGCAGTAAGAATCAGAATGGGAAAGGTCTTGCCACGACTGCGCAGCTGCCGGATCAGATCCAGCCCGCTGATGTCCGGCAAACCGAGATCCACGATAGCCAGATCATGGTGGTATTGCTCGACACGGTAGAGCGCTTCTTCCGCATCACCAACCGCATCTACCACGTGCCCCTGTTCGCCGAGTCGGGTATAGAGATGATGACGTAGCAGCGCTTCATCCTCCACGACCAGCAACTTCATGATTGTGTTTCCTGTTTCTCAAAATAAAACCGGGCCACCCAAGGGCAGCCCGACACATACCGGCGTCTGTCAGAAACCGTAGTTGGCGCTCAAATACCACTGACCGCTGCTGTGCAGGTCTGCCTTACCCAGCGACCCTTGACCATGGGGAGCAACATCGACGGTGGCATTGGTACGCAGATAACGGTAGCCGCCCTCAACGGAGACGCGCTGACTGATGTCTTGCAACAGGCCGGCCTGCAGGCCTGCAGCATAACTGATATTGCTGTCACGCGAGGTACCGGAGCTGTTCTGCTCCAGCTTGACCAGCCCCAACGAGCCGCCACCGAAAACCTGGGTGCCACTCTGGTTTAGCGGATACAGAACATCATAACTGGCAAGCAGATTCTGCTGACGCAGCTTGAAACCATTGTTGCTACCAGAGAGGTACTCGTAGGTAGCGTAGTAGCGGGCGCTATCATTCTGGCGACCGGCACGCACACCCCAGGTGTTCTCATTGTTTACGACACTGTCGAATGACGGATTGTTCAGGTTGGCGTTCAGGGAAGAGGATTTCTGCATGTTGTTGCTCGTCTGACCCCAGGTCAGGCTGGCGAAGTTCTCATCGGCGTGCGCGACAGTCGCTGCGCCCAGCAACAGAGGAGTAGTCAGCATCAGCTTGGTAATGGTCGATCTCATGGAATGCCTCTCGAATGGCAGTGGATGTCTCAACGTTCGAGAGTCATGTTGCACCGGCCCAGCTGAACACTGGCTGAACCTTTGCTGAACGGCAGCTGAACAGACCCTAACCACCTCAGCGCTGCTTACCCGGCATGCCGTGCGCCCCTGGTGTCAGATGGCTGCGATACTCCCCCGGCGTCATCCCGGTCCAGCTGCGAAAGGCACGGATAAAGGAGCTTTGTTCCGAGTAGCCCAGCAGCAGCGCGACATCGGTTTGCGCCAGCGCCGGGTCGGCGAGGTATTGCCTGGCGAGGGTGTGGCGGGTGTGCGCCAGCAGGCCGCGATAGCTGTAACCGGCGGCGCGCAATTCGCGGTAGAAGGTGCGCAGCGAATACCCCAGCGCCGAGGCGACGGCCACGGCGCTGACGTCGCCGTTTTTCATCGACTCGAGTATTTGTTCCTGCACGCGCTGAAAGGCCGAGCCAGCGCGGCTTTCTTCACCCTCTGGTAGTTGCTGCAGTAGCCCCTGCGCCTGCTGCTCCAGCAGACGCAATAGATAAGGGTCTTTGCTGGAGATAGGCAGCGCCAGCAGGTGCTCGGGAATGGCCAGTTCAATGGCGGCGCAGTCGAAATCCACGGGGCAGCCGAGTAACGCCGGATACACACTGGCATCTGCCGGCTTGGCAAACGGCAGACCGGCGCGCACCGGGGTGACCGCGCGGCCAATCAGCGCTTGGCACAAATTGATAAAGGCGGCGAGGCTGAACTCGGTCGCCAGCGGTGTTTTTGCCACGGCCTGATTCCAGCGCATATGCAGTACGCCGTCTTTCAGCTCGGCGCGCGAGACCAGGCTCTGCTGCAGCAACCGCTGGTAGCGGTAGTAACGCGCTAACGCCTGCCCGAGGGTGCCGCAATACGACACCATGTAACCCACCACGCCAAAGTGGCCGGGCTGCGTCGCCAGGCCCAGTCGGATACCCAGAGCGCTGGCCGGCGCTTGCGCCCACGCCGCATCCAGCAACTCGCAGAAACGCTCTGCCGAAACGCTGGGCACGGCCAGGCAGAGGCCCATCTCATCCAATAACGCCGTCGATGGCGACGGGCATTCGCGCACATAATCCTGCAGCGGCTGAATGAACCCCGAGGGCAGGTAATCGGTTTTGCTCATGGCGGCACTATCGGCACCCTGGCACAAAATGTCAATTGGTCGCGTACTGACAATACGCCACGCCAAGTCCGGACATAACATAGGGCTTTTACAAGCTCTCCGTGGAGTAGATAAGAGAATGGCCTACGTAGTCACCCAAAACTGTATCGGCAACAAACACACCAGCTGCGTTGATGTGTGCCCCGTGGAAGCCTTCCGCGAAGCGCCGGAGATGCTGTTTATTGATCCAGACGTGTGCATTGACTGCAACGCCTGCGTATCGGCCTGCCCCGAGGGCGCCATTTTCCCGCGCAGCATGGTGCCGGATGACCAGCAGAACTTCATTACGCTGAATGCCGAGGGCGCCAAAACCCACCCGGTGATCCGCGAGAGCATCCAGAGTGGCCAGCAGGCCAGCAGCCCGGTCGCCAACCTGCCCAGCCGCTTCGCCATTATCGGCTCTGGCCCCAGCGGTTTTTATGCGGCCGAAGCGCTGATGAAGCAACTGCCCGGCGCCCAGGTAGACATGTTCGAGCGCTTGCCCACGCCCTTCGGCCTGGTGCGTTACGGCGTGGCACCGGATCACCCGCGCATCAAATCCGTGACCAGCAGTTTTGAGCGCATTGCCGAGAGCGAGCGCTTCCGTTTCTTCGGTAATGTGCAGATCGGCCGCGACCTGAGCAGCGCCGAGTTGCGTCAGCATTACCATGGCGTGATCTACGCCACGGGCGGCTCGCAAAGCCGTCCGCTCACACTACCCGGAGCCGACAGCGCCAACATCTTCGGCTCCTCCAATTTTGTCGGCTGGTACAACGGCCACCCCGACCAGGCAGACTTGAGCCCTGAGTTATCCGGCAACACCGCCGTGGTCATCGGTATCGGCAACGTGGCACTGGATATCGCTCGCCTGCTGGTGCTGCCCACAGAGCAACTGGCCAAAACCGATATTGCCGACCACGCCCTCAAGGCGCTGGCCGCCAGCGGCATTGACGAAGTCTGCCTGCTTGCCCGCCGTGGCCCGGCCCAGGCGGCGTTCACGCCCAAGGAGCTGGAGCAGTTGATGGCCATACCCGGCTTGCAGCTGCAGGTGGATGCGGCAGACCTGGAACTGGACGAAGCCACCGCGCGCCAACTGGAGCAACCGGACAACGCCGAAGCGCGCAAAAACCTCAGCCTGCTGCGGGAAATCGCGGCGCGCCCGCAGGGTGACGGCAAGCGCATTCGCTTTATGTTCTATACCAGCCCGGCCGAATTCGAAGCCGCCGATGGCCGCGTGAGCGCGGTGCAGGTACAACGCAACGAATTGGTACGCGATGAACAAGGCGCGCTGGTGGCGCGTCCGGCCGAACAGACCTCGCGCATTGCCGCCGGCCTGGTGGTGCATGCCATCGGTTATCAAGGCTCGGCCATCGACGAGCTGCCCTTTGACCTGGGCCGTGGCGTCATGCAGCACGAGCAGGGTCGCATCCCCGGCGAGGCCGAGCACCGCGATTACGTCGCCGGCTGGATCAAGCGTGGCGCCAGCGGCGTAATTGGCAGCAACCGCCAGTGCGCTACCGAAAGCGTACAGCGGCTGATCGACGATCTGGGCAGCAGCCTGCCAAGTCGCAGTGGCGATATCAGCGAGCTGCTAACCGCGCGCAACGTACAGAGCGTGAGCATGGCCGACTGGTTGTTGCTCGATCAGCACGAGCAGGCGCGGGGCCGTATCGAAGGACGCGTCAGAAGCAAGGTAGTGAGCATTGCCGAGATGCTCGCGGTGATCCGCGATGCCCGCGCCCGCGAGGAAGAACAAACCCGCCTGCCGGTGAAAACCCACCACCGCGCCTGCACCCTGTGCGAAGCCATGTGTGGCGTGGTGATCGAAACCCGGGGCGAGCAGATTCTGTCGATCAAGGGCGACAAGGATGACCCGCACAGCGAGGGCCATATCTGCCCCAAAGGCTACGCCCTGCAAGACCTGCACAACGACCCGGACCGCCTGCGCACCCCGCTGGAGAAGGTCAACGGAGAATGGCTGCCGATTGACTGGGACAGCGCACTCGACAAGGTGGCGGCCAAGCTGGTGGACATCCAGCGCCGTCACGGCAACGATTCGATTGCCGGTTACTGGGGCAACCCCTCATCCCACAACCTGGGCCTGATGATGGCCTCGGGCACGCTGCGCAAGGCGATTGGCACGCGCAACATTTCCTCCGCCGCCTCGCTCGACCAGATGCCGCACCAGCTGGTGTCGTACCTGATGTTCGGTCACAGCCAGCTGTTCACCATCCCGGACATCGACCGCACCCAATACATGCTGATGCTGGGCGCCAACCCGGCGGCTTCCAACGGCAGCCTGATGACCGCCGGCGATATTCTCAAACGCCTGGAGCGCATCAGCGAGCGTGGCGGCAAGGTAGTCCTGGTCGATCCGCGCCGCACCGAATCCGCCCGCTATGTCGATGAGCATCTGTTCATTCGTCCCGGCACCGATGCCTTCTTTTTGCTCGGTTTGATCCGTCATGTGCTCGACCAGGGGCTGGTCAAACCCGGCCGACTGCGTGACCTGGCCGACGAGTGGGACGCCCTGGCGCCGCTGTTTGACGGCATCTCACTTGAGCAGGTCAGCGCCCGCTGCGGTATCGCCGTGCCTGACATCAAGCGTATTGCTGAAGACTTCGCCAACGCCGAATGCGCGGTGTGCTATGGCCGCATGGGCGTCTCCACCCAGAGCTACGGCGCACTCAACCATTGGCTGATGCTGGTGCTCAACATTCTCACCGGCAACCTGGATAGCCCCGGCGGCATGATGTTCACCACGCCGGCGTTCAACAAGGCGCAGAGCCGCCCGATGGGCAGCTTCAACACCTATCAGAGCCGGGTGCGCGGCCTGCCGGAATTCGATAGCTACTTCCCGGCAGTCACCCTTGCCGAAGAGATGCTCACCCCCGGCGAAGGCCAGGTGCGCGGCTTTGTCTGCGTCGCCGGCAACCCGGTGCTGTCCACGCCCAACGGGCGGCAAATGGACGAGGCGCTGGAGCAGCTGGAGTTCATGGTCTCGATCGACTTTTACCTGAACGAAACCTCACGCCATGCGGACATCATTCTGCCGCCGACAGGGCCGCTGGAGCACGAGCAATACGACATCGTGTTCAACATGCTGGCCGTGCGCAACCTGGCGCGCTTCAGCGACCCGGTGTTTGAGGCACCGGAAGGCACCCGCTGCGACTGGGATATCGTGCAGGGCCTGACCGCGCGCATCATGGCGCTGAAGAACCCGGACGCGCCGCCACCGCGAGCCATGCCACGTCCGGAACAGATTCTCGACCACGGCCTGCAAACCGGCCCGTACGCCGAGGGCTTCTACGAGTACAACAGCGGTGAGCCGGTGAAGCACGACGAACCGCTCAGCCTGGAGGTGCTCAAGCGCTATCCGCATGGCCTGGACCTGGGGCCGATGCGCGAATCCTTCCCGGGCTATCTGTTTACCGCCGACAAGAAGCTGCATCTCACGCCACCGGAGTTAGTGGACGATCTGGGTCGCGCGCTGGCTGAACTGCGCGGCGCCGAGAACGGCGAGCTGATGCTGATTGGCCGCCGTGACCTGCGCACCAACAACTCCTGGATGCACAACAGCAAACGACTGGTCAAAGGCAAGGATCGCTGCGGCATGCTGGTGCACCCTGCAGACGCCGAGCGGCTGGGCCTGGCAGACGGCAAACCGGCACGTATCGCGTCGCGCGCTGGTGAGCTGCTGGTGCGGGTCGAGGTGAGCGACGAGGTGATGCCCGGCGTGGTCTGCCTGCCCCACGGCTGGGGACATGACCGCGAGGGTGTCAGCCTGCGTGTGGCGCAGACCAACCCCGGCGTCAACGTCAACGACATTACAGATGACCAGGTGGTAGACCCGTTGTCCGGCAATGCCGTGCTCAACGGTATTCCGGTATCGGTCGTCGCTGCGTAAGCAGTCGTCCGAGACGGACGGAGGGCACGCCAGTCAGGCGTGCCCTTTTTTTGCGGCAAGCTCGCGATCAATCAACGTTTGACGCAGACAGCCAGTACGTTCCCCGATGCTCCATCCCAGGACACCAGCCGCTGATAGTCATGCGCCAGCAGCTGCACCTCAAAATACGGCTCCAGCAATTCAAGCAGCTCACCGAAGGTCACGGCAACCATCGGGTGCTCGTCTTTCCAGAGCTGGGTGCCCTGTGCATCCGTGCGTTCGATGCGCAGACGCAGGCGCTGTTGTTCACCCTCCCCTGCGTAATACCAGCCAGAGCTGAACCAGAAGGTGGCGTCGTGCTGACGCACCGAATGGGACACAAAGGAGCTGTTGTCGATCTGGCTTTTATCTACGCTGTTAAAGCAGAACACGCCGCCATCGGCCAACGCAGCATGGACACTGGCTATGCACGCGCGCAGCCGGTCGATACTGCCGCTGTAGTGGATGGAGTAGAGAAAGCAGGTGATCAGATCGAGCGGCTGACTGACGCGGAAGCCGCACATGTCCTGCTGAGAGAAGGTTGCCTCCGGGCAGCGCTGCTGCGCCAGATCCAGCATCGGCTGGTTGATATCCAGACCACTGCTCTGAAACCCCGCATCCAGAAAGTGACGCACGTGCGGGCCGGTACCGCAGGCCAGGTCCAGATGGCGTTGACCGCCGTTGCCGAACAGCTGATGGATACGCTGCACAGACTGGCTTTGGGCCGGGTAATCGATGTCGGCGCACATCAGGTCGTAGTAACCCGATAGGTCCGTGTAGATGGCGTTGTGAGACATGATGGCCTGGCGCTGAAATGGCGGTGGCGCATCATATATCGCGGTGACAGAAAGTCACCTGAAATCTGCAGGAAGAGCCCACGATTGCGCCAGAGCGACGCAATCGTGGGCCGATGTCATGGTAGTCGGGCTACCAGGACGTTGCTATCACGGGGGAGTTGCACAGGCCGGCAGGCCGGCGCGCTCACCCACAGTGAAGGTACAACCGTAGTTGTCGTTTGCAACCACGACCGGATCAAGCACCTCGTCACCGGCCGGCTTGGCGCCACCGTTTACCCAGGTCAGCCAGTCGTTGATCGCGGCGGTGTACTCACCGTCCGAGAAGTCGCAGTGGCTCGGCGCTCGAATGGCCCGCTGCACCAGCAAGTCTTCATTGCCATTGGCCTCTGCGCGCTCACGGTACAACTGCTGATGACGGAACGGTACGTAGAAGTCGCCAAGCGTGTGCATGGTCAGAACGGGTACGTCAAAGTCCCCGTTGACCAGCGGTATCCAGCGCACCCCGTCGTCACGTAGGGGGTTGGCGTCCGGATCGGCGCTGACGCGATCAAGAGACTCGTTAAACTCGATCTCTTCTGCGGTGGGTGTGGGGCCAGTGGTCCAGCGATACACCACATCCTCATTCCCGTACATGCTCTTGAGCAGGATGCCATTGATGCGACCATCGCTGCCGCCGGTGCCCAGCACGATGTCCTGCAAGGGCGTGGCATAACCAATGTTGAAAATCGGCCTCTTACCGCCAGTCAGGTTTTCGGCGATGGCTACCAGCCGCTCGCCGGCAACCCCCTTCGGTGACGCCCAGTTCGGCCAGCCATTGGGCAACTGATTGAACAGCGCATCAACCATGGGACCAGGAGAGGTAATAAGAGAAGCAGACCCAAAGTCGGTAAACTCACCCGCCAGCTCAAGGAAGCGAGAGTAGTCCTCATCGCCGTAGCCGGAGATTTCCATCATTACCCGGGTGTAGTCGCCCAACCACTGAAACTCATTCTGCTCTGCATGGCAAAAAGGCGCAGCCCCTGCATAAGGCACAGAGAACTGGGTTTGCTCAAGATTCTCGCGATCAACCGCGGCGGCAGCGATGTGGCCGCCCATCGAAACCCCCGAGATCAGGTACTGACTGGGAGCGGTATACCGTTCGCCGTAGTCCTGCTCGATATAGTCAACAACGTTGAGAGCAAGCTTGTTGGTATCTTCGATACCGGCACGGGCATCGTACCAATTGGCGGAGTAGGAGGACGCCGCCCAGGCGTACCCGGCGTTCAGTACAGCCAAGCGCCAGGCTGCCGGCGGCATGGCAAGGCTCAGGTCGAGTGTTTCGCCTGCATAGCCATGGGTCCACATAACCAGCCCATCACCATCCCAGCCATCCGGCACTTCAACCGAATAGATGGCATCGCCCTGCAGCCCCTCATAGATACCGAAGTAGATAGATGTGCCGGCCAGCGCGGCCGGCAAGGTAGCTGGCAATTCAGCACGGAAGTCACGACTATCTTGAGCGCGGGTTTCGGCAACCGGCGGAGAATCGCTGCCCCCACCGCCACCACTCAAACAACCACTCAGCATTAATGCAGACAGCGCTACGGGCACGGCAGCCCGAGACCAAGATGCAGTTGGCAAGGTAAACCTCCAGTGTTTTTTGTAATTGTTATTGCTGCGCAAGTCCTGCGCTTGCCGATCATAGTGGAGATTTGGCGGCCATAGCCGATTATCACTGCGAATGATGAGAAGTCTGCAGCGCAGCGTATACAGAGGCGAGCCGGCATAGCCACACCGCCTCCGCGCGCACCTCGCAAACGCCTATTCCAGCGCGTTTGATCGACAATATTCGCGGATGCGCTGACTGCTCGCACTGGTTACACTACCGCTGTCTTAATACCCCCATGACTCGCAAGGACACCCCAGCCATGCCCCAAGACCTGCTCTCCACTCCGATGCCTGATGCCAACGGTTACTTCGGCCCCTACGGCGGCCAACTGGTACCGCCGGAGCTGAAGCAGGCGATGGACGATATCGACAAGGCGTATGAAGAGATCCGCCAGCGCGAAGACTTTCAGCAGGAGCTGGCCAGTCTGTTTGCCGACTACGTGGGCCGCCCCAGCCCGATCTTTCACGCCAAGCGTCTGTCAGAGAAACTCGGCGGTGCGCAGATTCACCTCAAGCGCGAAGACCTGAACCACACCGGCGCGCACAAGATCAACCACTGCCTGGGCGAAGCACTGCTGGCCAAGTTCATGGGCAAGAAGAAGGTGATCGCCGAGACCGGTGCCGGTCAGCACGGTGTGGCACTGGCTACCGCCTGTGCGCTGGTGGGCATTCCCTGCGAGATTCACATGGGGCAGGTGGATATCGAGAAGGAACACCCGAACGTCACCAAGATGCGCATTCTCGGCTGCAAACTGGTGCCGGTTACTCGCGGCGCAGCGACCCTGAAAGAAGCGGTCGACAGCGCCTTTGAGGAGTACCTGAAGAACCCGACGGACTACATCTACGCGATTGGCTCCGTGGTTGGTCCGCATCCGTTCCCGAAAATGGTCCGTGACTTCCAGTCGATCATCGGCAACGAGTCACGCGAGCAGTTCCTCGCCAAATACAACCGTCTGCCTGATCACGTTGCTGCCTGTGTTGGCGGTGGCTCGAACGCGATGGGCATGTTTACCGCCTTCCTGAACGACGAGGCCGTGCATCTGGTCGGCGTGGAGCCGGCTGGCGAGGGGCTGGACAAGGTTGGCCGGCACGCCGCCACCATGTCGGTCGGCAAGCCCGGCGAACTGCACGGCATGGCCTGTTACGTACTGGAAGACGAACAAGGCAATCCGTCTGCCGTGCACTCCATCGCCTCCGGTCTGGATTACCCCGGCGTCGGCCCGCAGCACAGCTATCTGAAAGACATCGGCCGCGTCGACTACCAATCCGCTACCGATCAGGAATGTCTGGATGCCTTTATGACCCTGTCGCGTACCGAAGGCATCATCCCTGCACTGGAAAGCGCCCACGCCGTGGCCTGGGCCATGCGCGAAGCACCAGACCTGCCGAAAGATAGCCACATCCTGGTCAACCTGTCCGGCCGCGGCGACAAGGATGCAGACTACGTCGCGCAGAAGCTGGGGCTGTAAACGCTCCAGAGCGGGGGGGCGGTGGACACGCCTGCGGCTTTGTCCACCCTACCTCCGACCCAATCGTAGGGCGGCCTAAGCGCAGCGTGTCCGCCATCGGTCCCGCAGCCAAACGCAGCCCGATTTCAAAGCGTGCAGACCCCGCCCGGCACCGCCATCACCCAATCCCTCACCGCCTGAATGGTTGGCTCGTTCTTGCGGCTTTCCGGGTAGACCAGATAAAACGCCTTGCCCTTGATCTCCGGGCCGAAGGGCTGCACCAGCCGACCCGCAGCCAGTTCGTCCTCGATCAATTCACGGCTCATCAAGGCCACGCCCTGTGCGCCTACCGCTGCCGATACCGCATGGGTTTCATCGGAGAACACCAGCCCGGCACTGACATCCAGGCCAGGCACCTTCGCCAGTTTCTGCCAGCCCGCCCAATCCACCGGCCCGGAACCGATAACAGGGCTGTGAAAATGAATCAGCGAATGCCTGGGCAGCTCGTTCACATCGTGTAAACCGAGCAGCGGACTGCAAGCAGGAACGAAGGTGTTGTCCAGCAACTTCTCCGCCACCATGCCAGGCCAGCGGCCGTCGCCGTAGCGGATAGCGATATCGGCGGTCACACCATCCAGTGCCACGGCGTCATGCGAGGCGTGGATACGCAGGTCGATGGTCGGGTGGGTTTCGCGCAACATGCAGACCCACGACAGCAGCCAGCGAGAGGCGATCACCGGCGTGGTGGTCAGGGTAATGGCCTGCCGCTGCGGGGTCCTGCGCAAGCGCTCAACCGCAGCGCTGATGTTGTCAAAGGCGCCTTCCAGCACGTCTTTCAGTTCACGCCCCGGCGCAGTCAGCTCCAGCTTGCGCGGCTTGCGCACAAACAGCGACACGCCCAGCGACTCTTCCAGCGAACGTATCTGATGACTGATCGCCGTTGCGGTTACCGACAACTCCTCAGCGGCCTGCTTGGCGCTCTCATGCCGCGCCGCCGCCTCGAATGCCCGGAGCGCAGACAGCGGCGGTAACTTGCGCTGCACCATAGATGAGTTCCTTTCAGCTGAACGTCAAAATATTCATCGTTTGTCGCAATTTATACGCGACCTTAGCCTGAGTGTGCTGCCAATTTCAGATGAATTCAACTTCAGGAGAAAACCCATGCCGCACATTCTTCAGCTCGACGTCAGCGCCCGCCCCGGTTTCGCCGGCAAGGATCTGCACGGCTCACACAGCCGAAGTCTCAGCCAGCGTTTTGTCAGCCAGTGGCTGGCGCAACGTCCGCAAGACACCACCACCTACCGTGACATCGGGCAACACCCACCCGCCTGCGTCAGTCATGACTTGATCGCCGCCAGCTTCACGCCCGAGGCGCAGCGAGAGCCCTGGATGCATGAGACGCTCGCGGAAAGTAACCAACTGGCTGACGAATTGATCGCGGCCGATATTCTGGTCATCGGTGTGCCGATGTATAACTTCGGCATGCCCGCCGCCCTGAAGGCGTGGATCGATCAGGTTGTGCGCCCGGGCAAGACCGTGGATATCGACACCAGCAACCCGGCCGATCCGTATACGCCGCTGCTGGCTGACCGCCCTCGCCACGCGATCATTCTCAGCGCACGCGGTGGGGTTGGCTTCGGTCCGGGTGGCGAGCTGGAAGCCCTCAATCACCTGGAGCCCGCATTGATCACCGCTCTGGGCTTTATGGGCATCACACAGATCCATCAGATCGCCATCGAGGGGCAGGAAGTGGGCGGTGAGGTGCTGGCCTCGTCAGTCGCCCAGGCCAATGCGGCAGTCGATGCACTGGTGCAGCAGCTGCAGCAGGCCACGCAAGCGGCGGAGCTGGCAGAAACAGCCTAGGTGTCGCTCATCAGCGGCTGGCCGCTGCGCCAGCCGCTACTTGCTGCAGAACATGAGAAAATGCAAAAAATGTCCGTTTTGCCCCCTTCCCGTACCCGGCATACATCCTGCTAGACTCCCTCAATCAAAATGGTAGAGCCGAGCGCGAATGCAGTGGATTCCAGCCAAGGTAGGCACCCGAGGCACCCGCCGTGGCGGCTGGCTGCTTGCATTCGTTTTACTGACGCTGTCACCTGCCAATGCATCAGAACCCTGTCAGAAAAACCTGCGCTGGAACGACGACCCGCCCTACAGCATGTTACTGGCAGACGGCAGCGTGCGAGGCATCTACATTGATACCCACACCACCGTACTCGAACGCCTGGGCTGCAAGACCGTGCTGCGCAAACTGCCTTGGGCACGCGCGCTGAGGGAGCTGGAAGCCGGCAGACTGGATATTCTGCCCGGTGCATTTCGTCGCCCTGAGCGTGAGGTCTACGCGCATTTTTCTGGCCCGGTGCTGCCGCCAGCCCGCAACCTGCTGTTTGCCCACCACGAAGCGATCGGCAATTGGCCTGCCGACTCGCTCCAGGCGCTGGCCGAAACGCCCTTTCGGCTTGGCGCGCAGATCGACGTCTTGTATGGCCCTGACTACCTCCAGCTGATGAGCGACCCAGCCTACGCGAAGCGCGTCGCCATGGTCAGCCAGCGCAGCAGTCTGTGGCGCATGATTGCCCGAGGACGCATTGACGGCGCCATTGCCGACGAACACACCGGTGCCTGGGAAATTCAGCAGCTCGGCCTGGCCAACGTCATCACGGCCACCCACATTGTGGTCTCAACCGAAGCCGCAGAGGTCGCGCTAAGCAAGGCGTCCAATGACCTGGCGTTTGTTGCTGCCTACACTGCAGCCCTGCAGGAGCTGGTCAGTGAAGGCAGTTACCAGCAGATCGTCGCACGCTATCTCACGCCCTGAAGCCAGCGCCAACAGGTCACAGAATCCGCCCCGGCAAACCCCGAACGCATCACATCCCCGCTCTGAACTGATTGGCCGCGGAGCGCCTGTGGCCCATGGTGCAGCATCGCCTTCAGAGAACCGTCAGTCCATGCCCCGCTACCGCCGCGCACGCGCCCCGGGTGCCAGCTATTTCTTCACCGTCACCCTGCACGACCGCAGGAGCGACCTGCTGGTGCGTGAGATCGACCTGCTGCGGCGTTGCGTGCGCGCAGCGCGCGATCGCCATCCTTTTCACATTGACGCCTGGGTAGTGCTGCCCGACCACATGCACTGCATCTGGACCCTGCCACTCGGAGATGGTGACTACTCGCTGCGCTGGCAAGTGATCAAACACAGCTTCTCAAAACGCCTGCCAGCCACTGAACCACGCACCGCAACACAGCTACGGCGCGGCGAGCGTGGTATCTGGCAACGCCGCTACTGGGAACACCTGATTCGTGACGACAACGACTACCGACGCCACCTGGACTACATCCACTACAACCCGATCAAACATGGGCATGTGACGCGACTGGCCGATTGGCCCTATTCCAGCTTTCATCGCGCGGTCGCTGCCGGGCTATATCCAGCGGATTGGGGTGACGCGCCGGATGACGAGGCGCTGAGATTGGGTGAATAAGGTGTGTCTTTGTCGGCGGAGAATCGCGCAGCGTTCTCCACCAGAACCGCCGTACCGCAACCGCGCGGAGAAGCCTTTGGCGCTCTCCGCCCTACCCGTAGCGTGGAGAACCGCGCAGCGCTCTCCACCAGAACCGCCGCGCCGTGACCACGCGGCGAAGCCTTTGGCGCTCTCCGCCCTACCCCGTAGCGTGGAGAACCGCGCAGCGTTCTCCACCAGAGCCAACGCGCCGTGACCACGCGGAGAAGCCTTTGGCACTCTCCGCCCAACCCCGTAGCGTGGAGAACCGCGCAGCGTTCTCCACCAGAACCACCGCGCCGCGACGACGCGGAGAAGCCTTTGGCGTTCTCCGCCCTACGGCTTTTTGCGCCAGGCGGATCGGGGGCGGGAGGGTTGCAGGAGGGGTTTGGCTGTGGCGTCGTCATTGCGGGCGACGCTGGTGGCCGCCTTGGCGCGGGCGGCGTGGAGCTTTTTGTAGCTGTCGATCAGGCGCAGGTGGCGGTCCAGCCCTTCCAGCTGCATGTTGGTGGGTGTCAGGCCATGGAAACGCACATCGCCATTCACCGAGCCGATCACCGCATCCATGCGCTCATTGCCAAACATCCGACGGAAGTTGGGCTCAAAATCGGCCAGCGCCAGCTCCTCATCCAGCAGCACCTCCAAGACCACGTTGAGCGCCTGATAAAACAGGCCGCGCTCCACGGTGTTGTCATTGAACTGCAGGAAGGCTTCGACCAGCTCCTTGGCCTCATCACGCTGCTGCAGCGCCAGATGAATCAGCAGCTTGAGCTCGAGAATGGTCAGCTGACCCCAGGTGGTATTGTCATCAAACTCGATGCCGATCAGCGTCTTGATATCGGTGTAATCATCCAGGCCACTCTCGTCCAGCCGCTCGACCAGCGCCTGCAACTGCTCATCATCCAGGCTGTGCAGGTTGAGAACATCGGCGCGGAAGTCGAGCGCCTTGTTGGTGTTATCCCAGATCAGATCCTCGACCGGGTAGATCTCGGAATAGCCCGGCACCAGAATGCGGCAGGCGTTGGCGCCCAGGTCGGTGTAGGTCGCCATATAGGCTTCTTTGCCCAGGTCTTTGAGAATGCCGAACAGCGTATCGGCTTCCTGCTGGTTGGAATCCGCCCCTTGGCCGGAGAAGTCCCACTCGACAAAATCGTAGTCGGCTTTGGCGCTGAAGAAGCGCCAGGACACCACACCGCTGGAGTCGATAAAGTGCTCAACAAAGTTGTTCGGCTCGGTCACCGCCTGAGACTCGAAGGTCGGCTGCGGCAGGTCGTTCAACCCTTCAAAGCTGCGCCCCTGCAACAGCTCGGTGAGGCTGCGCTCCAGTGCCACTTCGAAGCTCGGGTGCGCGCCAAAGGAAGCAAACACACCGCCAGTGCGCGGGTTCATCAGCGTGACGCACATCACCGGGAACCGGCCGCCAAGCGAAGCGTCCTTCACTAGGACCGGGAAGCCCTGCTCTTCCAGCCCCTTGATGCCGGCAACAATGCCCGGGTATTTGTCCAACACAGTCTGCGGCACATCCGGCAGCGCCAATTCGCCTTCCAGAATCTCGCGCTTGACCGCTCGCTCAAAAATCTCGGACAGGCACTGCACCTGCGCCTCGGCCAGGGTGTTACCCGCGCTCATGCCGTTGCTGAGAAACAGGTTTTCGATCAGATTGGAGGGGAAGTACACCTCCTTGCCGTCGGACTGGCGCACATAGGGCAAGGCGCAGATGCCGCGCTCGGCATTGCCGGAGTTGGTGTCGATCAGGTGCGAGCCACGCAACTCCCCTTCCGGGTTGTAGATATCCAGGCAGTAGCTGTCGAGCAGCCCGACGGGCAGATCATCATTGCGCCCGATCTTGAACCAGCGCTCGTTGGGGTAATGCACGAAGTCCGCGCTGGCGATGTCTTCGCCCCAGAACTGATCGTTATAGAAGAAGTTGCAGTTCAGCCGCTCGATAAACTCACCCAGCGCCGAGGCCAGCGCCGCTTCCTTGGTCGCGCCCTTGCCGTTGGTAAAGCACAGAGGCGACTGGGCGTCACGGATATGCAGCGACCAGACGTTGGGCACGATGTTGCGCCAGGAGGCGATCTCGATCTTCATGCCCAGGCCTGCCAGCAGCCCCGACATGTTGGCAATGGTCTGCTCCAGCGGCAGGTCCTTGCCCAGGATGCGCGTGCCCTTGCCCTCGGTCTGCACCGGCATCAGCAGCGACTGGGCGTCAGCATCCAGATTCTCGACCTCTTCGATGACAAAGTCAGGGCCGGTCTGCACCACCTTCTTGACCGTACAGCGCTCGATCGAGCGCAGAATACCGAGGCGGTCTTTCTCGGAAATGTCGGCGGGCAGCTCGACCTGAATCTTGAAGATCTGCTTGTAGCGGTCTTCCGGGTCAACGATGTTGTTCTGCGACAGACGGATGTTGTCGGTAGGGATATTGCGGGTATTGCAGTAGAGCTTGACGAAGTACGCCGCGCACAGCGCCGATGACGCCAGAAAGTAGTCAAACGGGCCCGGAGCAGAGCCATCGCCCTTGTAGCGGATGGGCTGATCAGCCACTACCGTGAAGTCATCAAACTTGGCTTCCAGGCGGAGGTTGTCGAGAAAGTTGACCTTGATTTCCATGCAGAACACCAGACGTGGGGGCGGGTTGAATAGCCCGCCATTATCCGGCTTTTGTACTGAATGTCATGTCGCGTCCGCAGCAAAGCGACAGACGCGGATGACCGAACGCCGCTGCCCAGGCCGACAACCAGCCTGGGCAGCGCCTGGCTCAGAAGCCGATGGTGGCGGACAGCAGATAGGTACGCGGCGCTGACAAGGTCAGGCCGGCAGCGCTGTCGTCCGATGCCCCGGCAGAAATCCAGGAGCGATCATCCAGCACATTCTCCACGCTGGCACGCAAGGTGACATCCTTGCCGGCAGCGGCAAAGGCGTACCGCGCACCCAGATCATAACGCTCCCAGCCGTCGATCTTCTTGCTGTTGGCCTGATCCAGATACTGCGAGCTGGAGTGAATGCCACGGGCGGTCAGGGTCAGACCGCGCACCGCCGGCACATCCCACTCGGCGCCCAGATTGACGCTGTACTCAGGCGTAGCAGGTGCACGGTTGCCGTCCTCGGTCGGATCGTTGGTGGCGGTCAGTTCACTGTCGATGTACATCAGGCCGCCGAGCAGACGCACACCCTGCCAGGGCTCGCCAAAGGTGCTCAACTCAATACCGCGGTTCTCGCGCTTGCCGTTGGGGCCGAACACGCCAGTGGCGGCGTCGGTTTCATAGGCGGGCTGACGAATGCGGAAGGCGCTCAGGGTGACGCCAACGTCGCCCCGGTCGTACTTGGCGCCCACCTCCACCTGCCGGCTGACAAAGGGCGCGAAGATTTCATCCTCGTTGATCGAGGTAGACGGGGCGATCTTGCCCTGGCTCAAGCCTTCCATGTAGTTGGCGTAGATCGACACCTCCGGTGCAAGCCGATATACCACACCAACCGAGGGCGAAACCTTTTCCTCGTCGTACGCGGTTTCGCCCTTGATGCCGTTCGTCCAGTCATCCACCTTCACCCGCTGCCAGCGCGCGCCCAGGGTAACCAGCAGGCGGTCATCCATAAAACCCAGGGTGTCGGCCAGCGCGACACCGCTGAAACGGTTCTCGGTGTAGACCTCGTTATCGATACGGGTCGGCGCGCCCGGTGCCGGCGTGGGCACCGGGTCATACAGGTTGCTCGGACCGGTGGCGTAGCGCGCGCCGCCGTTGGTGAAGTCCATGTAGAAATAGCTGGCAGCCAGATTCAGCTCATGGCTGACCGGCCCGGTCTGCAGCCAGCTGCGCAGGCCGGCTGTGGCCGTGCGCACGCTCTCATCGCGGGTAAAGTCGCGCGGCTGCACATTGAAGTCACCGGCCTCGTTGATGATCGACACGTTATGACGCAGAAAGTCGTGGTCGCTCTCACGCACACCGGCCGCACCGTAGAACAGCAGGTCCTCGTTGATGTCGTACTCGCCATTGAACGCAGCAAAAGTGTCTTCAGTACGGGCCTTGCTCCAGGCCTGCGCGTAGTTGTCATTGACCCGGTCGGCGTCCGGAATCGGCGCGGCTGCGCCAATCAGCACGCGCTCCTGCGGTGCATCGGTATCGCGCTCGGTGTGGCCAATGTCCGCGCCCAGGCGCACACGCTCGCCCCGGTAGTCGAGGCCCAGTACCGCCATCTCGCGGTCGACGTGCTGGTGGTCCCACTCGGTATCGCCTGCCTGGCGCACGCCGTTGAAGCGCAGGCCAAAGCGGTTGTCTTCGCCAAAGCGCCGTCCCACGTCGAGTGCGCCGCCGACCTGGCTGTTGGAGGCGTAGCTGCCGGTGAACTCGGTCAGTGGCGTATCGGCGGCCCGTTTCGATACCAGATTGATGCCGCCACCCACAGCGCCGCGCGGCGATATGCCGTTGATCAACTGGCTGGGGCCCTTGATCACATCCACCCGGTCAGCCATCTCCATGTCGATCGAATAGGTCGGCAGAACACCGTACAGGCCGTTGAAGGCAACATCGGTATTGAACAGGCTGAATCCACGAATGGTGAACTGCTCGAAACGGCCACCGGCCGGGTTGGTGGAGCGCACCGACGGATCATTGGCAATCAGGTCCAGCAGGGTGCGGGCATTCTGGTTCTGGGCGGTTTCGCTGGTATAGGTGGTTGCGCTGAACGGGGTGTCCATAAAGTCGCGTGAGCCGAGCATGCCCTGGGAGGTTTGCATGGTTACCTGACCGCCGGCGTAACGCTCACCGCTGGCCAGCTGCGGGCTGACGCCCACGACCGTGATCGGAGCAATCTGCAGTGCCGCGCTCTGGGCAGGCGCCGCGACCAGCGTATAGCCGCCAGCGCGTACCGGCTGAAGCTGCAGCCCGCTACCCTGCAGCAGGCGAGCAAAGCCCTCCTCCACGCTGTAGCTGCCGGACAGGCCTTCGCTGCGGCGGCCCTGCATCAGCGCCGGATCAACCGACAGGCTCACGCCAGCCTGACCGGCAAAGCGGGTCAGTGCCGCGCCCAGCTCGCCGGCCGGCACCGCATAGCTGCGCCGTTCCACCTCCTGCGCGTAACTGGTGGAGATAGCCAGCGGGCTGACGCTCAAGCCCATGACCAGCCCCAGGTACACCCATGAACGCAGACGCAGCGATGCGCACTCGGTCGATACTGCAGACATAAACCAGCTCCTCAATTTTTGCTTTCTCACCGCTACTGACTGGCGAGCGCAGAAAAAGGGACAGGCATCAGGCATTTTCTTGTCTGGGCGCGAGCGACACCCAATAGCGGGTGCGTGTCTGCACGCTCAGCGGCAGACTGGCCGCCAGCAGCGCCAGCACACGGTCGGTGTCATCCAGTCGGAAGCTGCCCGTCACGCGCAGACGCTCCAGCGCCGGGTCCCAGCGCAGCACGCCGGGGCGATAACGACGCAGCTCGCGCAGAAAATCACCCAGCGGCTGGTTGTCGGCCAACAGCACACCCTGACGCCAGTCAGGCAGTGTGGGGTCATAAGGCGTCCAGCCGGACAATCCACCCGCGCTTACCGACACCTGCTGGCCGCCCTCAAGCAGCTCGCTGGCACCGGCACTGGCGGCCAGCTGCACCCGCCCACGGGCCACCGCGATTCGGCAGTGGTCATCAAAACGGCGTACGCACACTTCAGCGTCACGCAGGGTGAGCACGGCCTGCGGCAAGATGATACTCAGCGGCTGATCGCCAGCGGCAGACAACGCAAGCTCCCCACGCACCAACGTCAGCCGTCGCTCGGCCAGCTGCAGATTCACCGCGCTATCGGTGTTCAGCTGCAGCTCGATACCCTCGGCCAGCGGCATGCGCTGCTGTTCGCCAGTGGCGGTGTGGACATCGGCGGTCCAGGCCTGCACCGGCAACTGCCGCCCCACCAGCCAACCCGCAGGCAGCAACGCACACGCGCCCAGTACCCGCTTGACCGCCACCCGCCGACCCAGATCAGGCCTATCCAGCGCGGCCAGGGACAACGCACTGGGCAGCCCGGCAAAACGCTGACGCAACTGCAACGCGCGCTGCCAGGCGTGCTCGTGCTCGGGGTTGCTGCTGCGCCAATGCGCCAGGCGCGCGTGATCGTCTTCGCTGCAATCCTCCGCGTCCAGCAGCGCCAGCCAGCGCGCCGCCGCACGGGTGATATCGCGGCGCTCGGCCTGGGTCACACCGCTCATGTCAGCTCCAGCAGCAGACAGTGCTCGTAGGCTTGGGCCATGTAGCGTTTTACCGTGCGTTCGGATACCTGCAGCCGCGCGGCAATGTCGCGATAACCAAGCCCTTCCAGCTGACTCCAGAGAAAGGCCCGCCGCACGGCCAGCGGCAACCCGTCCAGCAGCTCGTCCAGCGCCTGCAGGGTTTCCAGCAGGGCCCAGCGCTGTTCTGGCGACGGTGCCAGCGCCTGCGGCAGTTGCTGCAGTGCATCCAGATAGGCCTGTTCCAGGCTGCGACGGGCGTAAAAGGTGTTAAGCAGGCGTTTGCCAACGGTCAACAGATAAGCACGCGGCTCGCGAATATCCGCCACGTTCTGGGAGCTGGTCAGCACCTTGATGAAGGCATCCTGACTCAGGTCAGCCGCATCCCAGGTGTTACCCAGCTGACGGCGCAACCAATTCTGTAACCAGCTGTGATGGTCGCGATAGAGCGTGTGCAGGTTCTGCTGTGTGGCTGGCGCGGCGTCGGTCATTGGCGGTCAGGATCAGGGTGGCGGACAAATGAGATTGATTGTATTTAACAAATGCCATCAACTGCAATGCGCAAGACGCCCACGCCCCATTGCACTGGCCGCGCAAACCCAGCACGATAGCCACACGCTCCCACGTGCAGATACGCCATGACCACGACGCCTGCCACACGCCAACCCTGCCCGCCCGGCACCTGCGATTGCGACCGCGACACCCTGGCCGGGCAAGCCAATGCCGACCCGCGCATCCTGCGTCTGACGCTACATGAAGAGAAACGACTGGTGGCCCGGCTCGAAGCCATCAGCACACTGGAAGAACTGGAGCACCTGCAACTGCGCATGTACGAGCAGTTGGGCATGCGTCTGGCCATCGACACCGGCTTTGGTGAAGTACGCAGCGTGCGCGGTATCGACATCAAGCTGCTACCGCAACCCGGGCTCTGCCGCAAAACCCGCAAGTCTATCCCCGCCGCCATCCGTCGCAGTCTGAAAGCGCATCCGGAGATCACCTTCGCGCTGCTGAACAGTCAGGACTTGCTGCGCGACGCCTGAGCGCCGCCAGCAACATAGCCGTGATGGGGCTCGCGCGCGACCGCGACAGGGGAGCCCCGAGTAAGGCGTGGCCTTGCGTGCACGCAAGGCACAAAAAAAACATCAGCACACGGTAGCAGGCCAAGGCACTCTGCCACTATATTGGGCGGCATGATCCCAGCTCCCCTGATTCCCCACGACAAGCTATTGGATTTGCTGCTGGATGTCGTCTGCGTCGTAAACAAGGAGGGACGCTTTTTATCCGTTAGCGCGGCCAGCGAACGGGTGTTTGGCTATACGCCGCAAGAGCTGATCGGCCGCACGGCCTTCGAACTGATCCACCCGGATGACCGGGAGGCCACCCGACAGATCGTCGAGCGAATCACCGCCGGCCAGCCCTCAAGCGATCACGAGAACCGCTACATCCACAAACAGGGTCATATCGTCCACATCATGTGGTCGACCCAATGGTTCGCAGCCGAACAGGTGCGCGTTGGCGTCGCCCGTGACATCACCGCGCGAAAACAGGCCGAGGCCAGACAGGCTGCGGTATATGCGGTATCGGCAGCGGCGCACTTGGCAGAAACACTGCCCGCACTGTATCAGCAGATGCATCACCTGATCGCCCAGCATCTGCCGGTCCAGGCCTTTTCCGTTGCCCTCTATGATGCCGAACGGGATCAACTGAGTTTTCCGTACCAGGCGGGTGATGGTCTGCCGGGGCCTGCGCCTGCGCCACTTGCCGCCTACCCGTCGCTGGCACGAACAATTCGCTCATACCCGCACACGCCCAAGACAGAAAACAGCGGACAGTCGCCTCAGCTCTGCGTCCCCCTGCTGCACGACGGCGTGCCCATTGGCGTACTCGTCGTGCAAGGCCGGCGGGGCAGTCCAGTCTTCAACGCACGGGACACCGAGTTTCTGAACTTTGTCGCCAGTCAGCTGGTCACCGCCATCAGCCGGCACCGTGCCTACGATAAACTCTCCTTCCTCGCGCAACACGACCAGCTGACACAGTTGCCCAATCGCGTACTGCTCATGGATCGCTTGCAGGGCGCCCTGCTGCGCGCCCAGCGCACTAGCGGGCAACTGGCCGTGCTGTATCTGGACCTGGACAGCTTCAAGCAGATAAATGACACCTACGGCCATGGCGTTGGCGATCAGCTGCTGCAACAGGTCGCCACCAGATTACGTCAGAGCGTACGCGAGTCCGACAGCTGTGGCCGTCTGGGTGGCGATGAGTTTGCGGTCCTGCTCGACAGCATTCGGCAACGGCAAGACGCCGCAAGCGTAGCGGAAAAGATCCTCAGCACGCTGGCAGCTCCCTTTCTGATCGAGGGACATACCCTGACCTGTACACCCAGCGTCGGCATCGCGGTCTACCCTGAGCACGGCCAGAGCGAACGCCAGCTGATGCACCACGCCGACAATGCGATGTACGCGGCCAAACGCAACGGTGGCGCCGGCTACGCTTTTTCCCCGGACGCGCCAGCCTGACGTGCAAGAAAACCCAACAGCGCCTCAACAACGACCGCTGGCTGCTCCTGCTCCACCCAGTGCCCTGCCCCGGCAATCAGGTCGACGCTGCGCAGGTCGGTGCACACCCGGCGCTGCATCAGCTCCAGCGCGCCGGGGCTCTGCCAGGTACCCCAGTCACTTGCACCTGAAATAAAACAAGACGGCACTGTTATCTGCCGCCCCGCAAACAGCAGCATCTCCGCCTGCGCCGCAGCTGAGCCAAGCGATCGGTAGCACTGCAGACCGCCCTGCAATCCGGTATCGGCAAAGATACCCGTATAGACTGCCAGCTCCGCTTCAGTCAGCCAGCCACAGGCAGCCACCTCAGCCGCTGACGGCATGGCAACCGCGACGGTCTCAGCCATCGTCTTGCCCTGCTCCATGATGTAGTAGGTCGGCATGCTGGCCAGATCGGCCGCACTCGCCGATGGCAGCGGCGCTGGCTGGTTACCCGCCCAGTCGGCGCTTTTCATGTGGAAGTAGGCACGCAGAAAGTCGTGCAGTCCCTGCTCGCACGCCAGCATGTGCGTATTGGCGTCGGGCTGACTGAAGTAACGCTGATAATGCAGGCGCGGCGGCTCAAGAGCCGCCAGATCCGCATGCAACCGCGCAATGGCCTGCGTCCCGTTCTGCCCGTCAACGCGGTAACTTGGCGGGCCCGGATAAGGCGCGCTCATCATCGCGACCGAGCGAAACGCGTCCGGGCGCGTCAGCGCACAGGTACCGGCCACCGGCGAGCCGATATCATGGCCCACTACCGCCGCCACCTGGTCATAACCCAACACGTGCACCAGCCCCAGTGCATCGCGTACCAGGTTGAGAAAGTGGTACTGACTGATGTCGCCGTCATAGCGCGCATCACCGCCCTCGGTCATGCCGTAGCCACGCTGGTCCGGCGCCACCACGTGATAACCCGCCTCGGCCAGCGGCAACATCACCTTGCGCCAGCTAAACGCCAGCTCCGGAAAACCGTGCAGCAATAACACACACTCACGCCCCGGCTGCTCAAAACCGGCTTCCAGAATATGGACGTTCAGACCGTTGCCATTGTCGACCTGGCGGGAGCGGATACCGGGCGGCAACTGCGCCAGCATGGCAGCGCGAGCAGCATTGCTGACCGGGCGGGCATTGAATTCGGGCATGGGGCCTCTTGTTGTTGTGACTGCCTAACAGAGCCCACAACCTATCCAGCACACCTCAAGCCGGTCAACCAATGACCGTCCCATTCAGCCTGCCGAATACAGCGGCATTGCCCAAAGCGATGTCGCAGATGCACAAAAGCCGCCCGGAGGCGGCTCTTGCACTACCACTCGGCCCCCTATCAGGCAGCCGCCAGATCAGACTCTGCTTCCGCCAGCATGGCAAACTCTTCGTCAGCCGACTTGGCAACCAGATGCTGGCGGCTGTAGCCGAAGTAGTAGGCAGCGCCAATCACGAACAGGCCCATGGTGAAGAAAAACGCGCGCGGGTCGAAGGCGTACACACCGGTCAGCGCGACGAGCGAGAGCACCAGCGCGATACCCGAGGTCACCACACCGCCCGGGGTCTTGTATGGGCGCGGCAGGTCAGGCTGCTTGACGCGCAGCAGGATGTGACTGAGCGCCATCAGTGCGTAAGACACGGTCGCACCGACAACAGCCATCGCCAGCATCAGGTCGCCCTCGCCGCTCAAGGAAGCGATAAAGCCAAAGATGCCAGGCACGATCAGCGCACGTGCCGGCACCTTGCGCTCGGTCGTCAGCGACAGCGACTTGGGCAAATAACCGGCGCGTGACAGAGCAAATACCAGGCGGCTGTAGCCGTAGATAATAGAGAAGAACGAGGCAACCAGACCGGCCAGACCCAGCACGTTGACCAGCGTTGCCAGACTGGCGTTTCCAGTCGCGTTAAGCGCATCCACCAGCGGCACGGCGCTTTCGCCCATGGCTTGCGCACCGGCGGCACCCGGCACCAACACCACAACCAGCAGCGCGGTAAACAGCAGAAAGACCATGGCGCCAATGATGCCCTTGGGCACGTCCTTGCCCGGGTCCTTGGCTTCTTCAGCGGCCAGCGGCACGCCTTCGACCGCCAGGAACAGCCACATGGCGAACGGCAGCGCCGCCCACACGCCGTACCAGCCCAGCGGCAGCATCTCGCTGGCACCAGCGGCATCGGTCATGGCGATGTCGAACAGGTTGTTGATGTCAAAGTGCATGATCAGAGCCACGCCCGTGGCAACGATGGCGAAGACCGCCAGACCGCTGATCACCATCATCACTTTCAGCGCTTCACCCACGCCTGCCAGGTGAATACCGACGAACACCAGATAGAAGATCGCGTACACCCACGGCCCGTTGAAGCCGAGCAGCGCTTCTACCGCAGAACCGATAAAGATAACGATGGCCGCCGGCGCCAGCGCGTACTCAATCAGCACCGCCAGGCCGGTCAAAAAGCCTCCGGTCGGCCCCATCGCCTGCCGGGCAAAACTGTAACCACCGCCCGCTGCCGGAATGGCCGCCGACATTTCCGCCAGTGACAGCACCAGCGTCAGATACATCAACCCCATAAGCACGGCGGCAATCGCAAAGCCCGCCCAGCCCGCCTGCGCGATGCCGAAGTTCCAGCCGGCAAAATCGCCGGAGATGACATAGGACACGCCAAGACCGGCGAGCAGAATCCAGCCTGCTGTCCCGCGCTTGAGTTGCCGTTTGGCAAGGTACGCCTGATGATCGTTAGACATGAGAAAGCCTCAGTGATGTTGCAGTTGTGAATGACGCCTCCCCGACGTCATTCGGAAACCAGAAAATTGCGGCTGCTGCCGCCGTGTTCGATCACCGTGTCTTCGGTGCGGTCCTTGAGGTTCACCCCGGACAGCTTCAGCCGCTGCGCCTCACGCAGCAGATACAGCGCCCGTTTGGCACCCTCTGCGTGCGGCAGGCCGGCTGGCCGCACGTTGGAAATACAGTTGCGCGCCGCATCGGTCAGCCCCGGTTTGGGTGCCCAGGTCAGGTACAGCCCAAGGCTGTCAGGCGAGCTCAGGCCGGGGCGCTCGCCCACCAGCAGCAGTACCGTGCGCGCATTCAGCAGCGCGCCAACGTCATCGCCGATGGCCACCCGGCCCTGCTCGACCACGGTTAGCGGCGCCAACGAGCAAGCCGGCAGCTCAGTGCCCAGCAGGCCAACAAAGTGCTGCAAAAACGGCACGGCGTTTTGCGCAATCGCGCGGGATGACAAGCCATCCACGATCACCACGGCCAGATCGCTCGGCTGCTCGCAGCCCAACTCGATCAGCCGCTCGCGCGACGCGTCGTCCAGTACGCGCCCCAGATCCGGGCGCTGCAGATAGGTCGTGCGGTCGACCGCCTGACTGTGCAGCCGGATCGGCTCGCCCAGTGCCGACAGTTGTGGATCGGCTGCCAGGTCGCGGCACAATGCGTCGATATCCAGCGGCAGATGCACCGCATCACGCGCCTGAGCGTGCGAGAGCTGAAACGCCAGCAACTCGCTGGTCGGCAGGCTGATGCCGGCGCGGCCCAGGCCGATACGCGCATCGGTAAATTCGCGCAGCCGACGCCAGGGGTTTTCCACCACCGCGCCCGGCTGATTGGTGGTCTTGTCGCTGCACGTGCTCATGCCCGACCTCCCGGCAGCGCCTTGAGTGAGCGGGCAAAAGGCTCGGGCAGTGCGTCGTGCAGAATGTGGCGGTCGGCATCGCGCATGATCTGCATACGCGTCAGCCACTGTTCAAACTCCGGCGACGGCTTCAGCCCCAGCGCACGGCGCGCATACAGCGCGTCATGGAATGAAGTGGTCTGGTAATTGAGCATGATGTCGTCCGAGCCGGGGATGCCCATCACGAAGGAGCAACCCGCCACACCCAGTAGCGTCAGCAGGTTGTCCATGTCGTTCTGATCGGCTTCGGCGTGGTTGGTGTAGCAAACGTCACAGCCCATCGGCACGCCGAGCAGCTTGGCGCAGAAGTGATCCTCCAGCCCGGCGCGGATGATTTCCTTGCCGTCGAACAGATACTCCGGGCCGATAAAACCGACCACGGTGTTGACCAGCAGCGGCTGGAACCTGCGTGCAACGGCGTAGGCACGGGCCTCGCAGGTCTGCTGATCCAGGCCATGATGCGCGTTGGCCGACAGCGCGCTGCCCTGCCCGGTCTCGAAATACATCACGTTGTTGCCGGCGGTACCGCGCCGCAAACTCAGGGCCGCCTGCTGTGCCTCGGCCAGGGTCGCCAGGTTGAAGCCGAAGCTGCTGTTGGTCGCCTCGGTGCCGCCAATCGACTGGAACACCAGATCCACCGGCGCCCCGGCCTCGATGCACTCGATGGTGTTGGTCACGTGGGTGAGCACGCAGGACTGGGTCGGGATCTCGTACTTCTCGATCACCTCGCCCATCAGCTTCATCAGCTTGATGGCCTGCGCCACGTTGTCGGTGGCAGGGTTGATACCAATCACCGCATCGCCGTTACCGTAGAGCAGGCCGTCGAGGATGCTGGCGGCGATACCGTTGACGTCGTCCGTCGGGTGATTGGGCTGCAAACGGGTGGACAAGCGGCCGGGCAAACCGATGGTATTGCGAAAGGCCGTGGTCACGTGGCACTTCTTGGCCACCAGAATCAGATCCTGATTGCGCATGATCTTGCTCACTGCCGCTGCCATTTCCGGGGTTACCCCGGCGCGGATCGACTGCAGTACTTGCGGGGTGGCGTGATCGCTCAGCAACCAGTTGCGAAAGTCCCCGACGGTCAGATGCGAAATGGGCGCAAAGGCCGCGGCGTCGTGCTCGTCGATGATCAGGCGGGTAATTTCATCCGCCTCATAGGGCACCAGCGCCTCGTTCAGAAAGGTCTTCAGTGGTACCTCGGCCAGCGCCATCTGCGCGACCGCGCGCTCTTCGGCCGACAGTGCTATCACGCCAGCCAGTCGATCACCGGAGCGTTGTGGTGTCGCCTTGGCCATCAACTCGGCCAAGTCGCGGAAGCCGAAAGTTCGGCTGCCCAGCGTATAGCGGTAGGTGTAGGTCATAGTGTTATCTCGGGCATGCAAATTGCTGCGAATCAGCACGCAGGCACGGCTGATCAAACGAACCGATGCGAAGGCCGTTCCAGCGCGCTATCAAGATTTGGCAAAGCTGATTTTTGCCTCAAGAATCAGGCTACTGGCAGCAGCCAACACCCGAAGGCCGGGTTGGCATGCTGCCCTCTACCTACGTGAGCGCTCGCCCATGCAACAGACCACCGAGCAAAGCGCACCAGGACGGAGCACCCGTGAGGCACAGGACGCCGACGAACACGCCCACAACCTGACCAACTGGCAGCAGGAATACGACCAGTTGAGCGGCGGGCGTTTCTATGGGCGCATAGATGAAGTGGCGCTGGACGGCTGCCAGCTGTTCAAGGAGCACACCAACCGCGCCCTGAGGCAGCAATGCAACGTGTGGAAGGACGCCCTGTGGATCGGCATCCCGGCGCGCGCATCAGACTGCCGGATCAACGGCCTCAGCGTCGGCAACGATCAGCTGATGTGCCGGCCGGGCGACCGCGACTTTGAGTTGATGACGCCCGACGCCTTCGACATCTATGGCATCGTGATTCGCGAAGAAGTGCTGCTGCAGGTCGCCGCACGAGACGCCCGCCCGATTGACCTGCAGTCACTCGCGCACAGCCCACGGCTGACCGTGCCGCAGGCCCAGCTTGATCAGGTGCGAACTCTGCTGGAACAGGTGTTGTACCGCGACGCCCTGGGGCTGGACAGTGAACACCAGCAGCAGCTCGCCAGCCAGGCCCTGCTGCAGCTGGTTACCAATGCCGCGCAACCGGCTGCTGCTCCCAGCTATGCGCACCGGCGCAAGGTGGTCGAGCAGGTCAAATGCTATCTGGCAGAACACCCGGACGCGCCCCTGAGCATCCCCGAACTCTGTGAGCGCGTACACGTCAGCCGCCGCACCCTGCAGTACAGCTTCGAGAGTATTCTCGGCATCAGCCCGCTGCAGTTTCTGCGCAGCGCCCGCCTCAACCAGGTACGCCGCGCCCTGTGCGAGCCGCAGCAAACCAGCCCCATCGCCAGCATCGCCGCCGAACGCGGCTTCTGGCATCCGGGGCAGTTTGCGCGGGATTACAAAGCGTTGTTTGGGGAGAATCCGTCGGAAACGGTAAAACGGAGCAGATGAGCCAAGGCCCGTCTCAACCAGCTGCGGGCGCGGCGAGCAGGCCAGCCATGCCACCTGCAATAGCAACACAGCACATCAGCCCGACATTAAAGCGATACCTCAGCCGCCTTTGTGTTGATGCCTCGTTGGTCACCTGCAAACACAGGAACATAAGCGGCTACAGCGGCGTATTTCTCGCCACCATAAACACCTCGTCAGCTGAATACAGATCAGCAATGGTAGCGACCACCTCCGCCCCCAGCGCGCTGCGGTACAGCTGCTGCGCATAATTGTCAGCCCGCGTGTTGACGATGATGTGCTTGAGCGCAGCGCCCTGGTGCGCCAACTCGGCCTTCACAAGCGGCAGCGACTGATCAATCAACGCCCGGCCAGTACCCTGGCCATGCCGATCCGGCAGCACCGCAATCTGATCCAGCTCCAGCACCGCCTGTGCGCGAAAGCCACTCTTTTGCGCCCAGAGGATATAGCCCGCCAGCGCGCCCTGCACCTGCGCGACGTAACAGAGAAAGCGCGGGTGAGCGGCTAGCGTTGCCGTGAGCCACTCGAGCGAATGCTGCTGCCGCGCAAAGGCCAGCCGGTGCACGCAGGCGGCCTGTTCAAGGTCAGCGTGGCGCATAGCGCGAACCCTCACGGTCACGTTCTCCTGGCCTGACATCGCTACAACCAACCCTGTTCACGGGCAAAGGCTATGTCCTGCTGCCTTTTCAGGCGTTTTTCGTTGTCTTTTTGCAGCGCGGCATAGTGCGGATGCTGGGCAAAATACGGCCCCAGCAGGCCGTCTTCGTGGGTAAAGGCCATGGTCCAGGCCATGTTTTCCGGAAACACGTACACATCCTGGCCGGTGAGGTTATCTGGGCGCAGATCAGTCAGCATTGCCGGCTCCCCGTCATTCGGCAACAGGATATAACGCGCCGCTAGGTGCGAGGCGTACGCCTGCAGCGCCGCCCGCCCCTGCAAGGCCGGGTAGCCGCCACCGCTGAAGATGTGCCACTTGTAGGCCTTGGTATTCAGGCCCAGACCGTTGCGGCAGAACACCTCCAGCCACGCACGCTCGATGGCCTTGGACTCATCCCGGTCGAACGTCTTCAGCACCTGCCCCGGTGCTATTTCGTCGTGCTCCACAGAAACTCTCTTATCCCTTTAACAGGCGTCCAATAAACTATTGGATTACTCATCCAAGCCTTTTGCCGCTAATGACCCGCTCACCTCATCCGGCACCAAAGGCACCGCCCGACCCAATGAGGTCGCTAATTTAGAGACCTACGGCAAATCGGCTCAGCCACTGTTGATCTGACAACTCTGATGCCTACGTCTTACCCTTCGTGCCTCGTATAACCGGGAAAACAGAAAAGCCAGCCCGAAAAGCCCTACGCCTATCAACCAACCGAAGGTTCGTAATAGCCAGGAGACAGACCAATACAGCTCCTCTTCACTCCGCATAACGTAGCCAATGGAATCAAAGGCATCAGCACCAACAGCCGGAGGAAAAAGTAGCGCCAGAAATACCTCGGAGTGATAACTGAAAATGCCATATCCGATTGCCGCCCCCACCAAGGCGCAGATCAGCAACACCCCAAGCGAAAACCGACTCCAGCAGAGCAAAAGGATGCTGAGAAAGACATAGATCACCAACAACGCAGCTAACATTCCCAGCATCACGCCTCCACTCCATAGGGTCAAATCTTCCGGTTGAACGTCAGCCATTGATACTTAAAATCGTGCTCAAATTACCAGCACTATTGATCTGCCGAAGGCGGCGTAATACGGCCATCGCTGAAGCGGCGCATATACGGCAGCAGCACACGCTCATCGCCGTCAGCCAGCTTGGCGATGATCATGCCTTGATCACCGTCGCGGTGGTTAGGGCCGCAGCTGCTGAATGCGTACTCCAGCATAAATTGCTGCCCCTCATGCACCTCAACGCCAGAGGTAGTAACTACCTCGACAATCTCCGCCCTCGCCCGCCCGCCATCCACCTCGGACAGTGCAACGCGCGCAATCACATCTGCCTCAAGCGGCGGCTGAGGCAGGGCGTCAAAAAACAGCGTGTCTTCAAGGATACGGCCCATGCAGGCGTGCACAGGCAACGCTAGAGAGCAGACGAAAAACGCGATCAGCAAACGCATGGTTCCCTCCACGGGTCAGTAGCCTTGCCCATTGCCGACTTTAACTTTAGCGGCGGCGCGCCACTGACATAACCCCAGCGGCAACCAGACAGCGGCGAGTACACACAACTGGTAGTAGGCCAACCGATAGGGGTGCGCCCAAGCCCCGGTGTAACCAATCGCCAATGCCGTAGCGCCCACAAAAACAACGCTCACCAGCAAGGCCGCGCGCACCGCAAACCTGGGCAGCGCCAACACCAGCAGCCCCTCAAGCGCAGACAGCACCACAAACCCGGCGCTCCACAGCCACAGCGTCAGGGCCCAACCGTAGCCACCTCTAAACGCCCGGCCTGCCCCCTCGGCAACCAGATGGCCAAGGCTGTACAGCGCCACAAGCATAAACAGCCGCAGTAGCGGCTGTAGCAATAGCAGGTGTAGCGGGCGCAAGGTCATGGGGCGTCTGGGTCTCGTTTTGCATCACCGTGCCCGGCGCCGCCGACGGCGGTCAACGGCTGGCCTCCAGGCGAGCGACTCAGGCGACAGGTGGTCGAGCCAGCCTGCGCCTTACTCGTCACTGACCGGCTTGAGTGCGTAGGCCTTGTAGGTTTCTACAAATTCCTTTGCTGCGGCCAGCGTGTCCGGATACGGCACCGATTCCAGCGAATCGCGTGTTGGGCGTATCTTCTGAAACCGAAAGCCGTGCTCAAAGAGGTAGGCCACCTTCTCCCACTGCTTCAGGTCATTCTTTCTCGGCGCCTTGAAGTGGCGGCCAAAATTGTAGGCCGGCCCACCGCACTCAGGGCACACAAGCTGATCAGGGCAACCCGCCGCCAGATCGAACTCGCGCTTGAAGGATTTGCGGCAACCCAGACAGGCAAAAGCCATGTTAAAGGGTGTGGGCATAAAGCCTCCTGCTACGGCGCCCCGAGGGGCCAGCCCTGGTGCCTGTTTAAACCGAGAACACGATCTTGTTGCGATCCAGATCGCGGATGTAGGCAGAGTATTTGGGGCCGCGCTGGCCTGGCCCTCCCTCGCAGCTGCCGCCGAGCGTCAGGGCCTTGGCATGCAGGCGGCTAACTTCATCAGCAGAGCCCACGTTCAGCCCGATCATGGTGCCGTTGCCATTGGTGGCCGCCTCGCCGTTAAACGGCTTGGCCACCGCAAAGGCAAAGTCCGGCCCCTGCCAAAAGGTCATGCGGTCGGTTGCCAGCACCTGACTGAGCCCGGTGCCGTCGAACAGCGCGTCGTAAAAGCGTACCGCGGCGTCCATGTTGTTGGTGCCGAGCACGCAATAGTCCAGTTTCATATCAATAACGTCCTTTTCTCTTTTGTTAAATACGCAGGAATACCTGAGGCTGCAGCGCCGTCCAGCAGCCACTCTACCAGCCACTCCGTCAGCCGTTCTCCCCGCTTATGGATAAACTGGTTGCTGACCGGCTCATCAATCCACTCTCGCTGCCGCACCAGCACCAACGGCTGCTCACTACCCGCTGTCGCGTCGCTAAAGGCCTTGGCCTGCTCGTAGGTCGCAAAGGCGTAGTAGTAGATCTCGCCATCAAACTCGTCGGGCGCACCCTACCAAGGCCGGCACCATACGCGGTATTCCAGTACATCATCGTAAAAGTAACCGCCGCCCGATTTAGTGTGGGCCGGATAGGTGCCTACCAGGGCGGAGTCTATTGCTGCGGGGTAGTGGCTCATGCGCGTCCTGCTGCCAGATGGGTAGTCCTCGCCAAGCGAGCGCGTAACAGGCGACTAATGAACTGGCCTGTGCCCTCCGAGGCGCCAAGCAGTATACCTGCCCAATGCCAGAGCACCACCCGGGCTTGGCGCATTAAGCACGGCAGCTGCTGTGGTAAAGTGGCCGCTTAATTCCACCAGGTAGCCCCCATGCTTATATACATTTTCATCGCCTGCGACCGGCTGGATGAAAAACAGGAAAAACAGCTCAAACAGAACCTGCCAGCTCTGCAAGCCGCGCTACAGACCTACGTTGAGGCCAACGAAGCCAACCGCGCCGAGCTGATTAACGATTGCACCAGCGATGACTGCGAAGACTGGCAGCTGGGCATCAGCCAACCGGTGAAAAAGCACACCCACCTGGCTCCCGCCGTCAACCTGTTCAACGGCCTCGCCCAGCAATACGACATCGACTGCGAAGTAGGCTCCATCCAAGACGGCGAACGCGAGCCGGTCAGCTACTTTGGCAAACATGAAGGGCAAGGCGACGCCTTTTTGATCGCCCAGTATCTGGGGCTGTAACGCGCAGCGACTGCCAGACACCGACCACGGCGAATGATGAATAGGCCGGGGCAAGCGAACCGGCCCGCGTTAGGTCACCCCGGAGAACCCCCAGCCTCAGCGTCATCAGCATTGCGGCCTCGCCGGGCCGCACCAGCACGCTTGAACAGCCGATACGCCCCCAAACCCGCAAAAAGCGCGAACACCCCAAACGACAGCCCCACCACCCCATACACATACTCACTACCCGCGTGGTGAACCGCCACCCCGTCAAAGTAGCTACCCTCCTCGTTGTACGGCATACGCGCCTTGGTATACGCATAAGCGCAGAGCATCGCTGCCGCGATGCCGAGGAGCAGTGCGAGCACGCCTGAGGCGATGGCGAGGATGCTGAGTTTGGTGGTGGTTTTCATGGGGGTTAGTGACATCGGATCAGGAGGCTGGAATCAGGCAGTCCCTGCGAGCAAAGCGAGTGAACTCAACCACTTGCTACGCCCCTTGCTCGCAGTATTGCTTGCGGCCATTACGTATGCTGATACGCGATTCAGCGCTGAGTGGATTTTATGTAATACGCACCACTAGCGTTTGTTAGCCGCGAGCCGTTTTCTGATACAGCAAGCGGGATTTGTAATGACCTAGACCCTACGATAAAAAAAAGCGAGACCTCGTCACCAGTAAACCTATATGTCCCGCTTGTTGTTCTGCCATCAGGCCCACGCGACACAACCTGCTTTCGTTCATCAAATATCAGCCAATCCTTAGGGTTGTCGTCAGGATCAAACGCAAGCTCCCATGTACCGACAAGCCAATCATTAGAGCTTGGCTCAGCTAGCGCATTCGCCGCTTGGAGTACCACGAGCAAACTAAAAATGCCATAGACCAACTTACGCGAATACTTTTTCATTTCCACTCCTTGTTTTATGAAAAACCAGAATAGGCCTCATCTTTTCTCAAGCTATCCGATCGTCTCGACCACTGTTCCGCTGTGGTCCTTAATATGTGTCTTCTTGACGTGCAACACTATTCCATTGAAGGCCCGCAAGCCGTAGATTCCCTCGCGTTGCTTAAGCACCGACTGGAGTTCGTCCAGGACGTTCGTCCGAATTTCAAGCCGAAGCGTATTGCCGTCGATCGAGTACTTGTTATTAGCTCCAGAAGCGAACACGACCTTGCACTCGCCCCCAATGAGGGCGAACTCCTTACTGAACGGCAATCGGTAGGGAAGCAAGCCGAGAATCTCCTTGACTTGGCGCGCTCCAAGGGAGATCTCCATTTCAGGCTTCCTCAGTAGGCGCTTATTCTCTCTCCAGGCAAGCTGATCAACAAAGACGTAGCCAGTGTTCGAGCCCTCTGCGGCGGCGCCGGCAGCAAGCTTCTCCCGTACTTCTTTCTTTTCCAGAAGCGAGCCGCGCTCCAGCTCGGTCAGCAGGAGTGGCAGGTGCTCCTTGAATACTTCCAGCACCTTCAAAGTTTTCCACTGCTTAACCACGAGCTCTTCATCTTCCGTGATCCCAACGACCTGCAAGAACTCGACATGCCCGTTCGGCGTTTCGATGGGGGGCAGCTCTGGATCATGAGTGAAGACAACTGAGCGAATAAGAGTCTCCGATTCCGAGGCAATCGGACCGTTGGCGTTCAGGTAGTCCCCGTTGGCGAACACGTTACCCGTGTTGAAGACGTATCGCGCAAGGTTTTGAAGGAAACTGAGAGTCCAGCCCGGCGGCTCCTCGGCCGCTGCATGCGTCTTGAGCCGCATCGTGAGCTCGAACCCCCAGCCACTAACGTCTTTGTTCTCGGACTGCTTCTCGTAGAGTTCGCTAAAGCCGTAGGTGATGAAGTGCCAGTGTGGCACCGGATCGAGACGCTTGTAGGCGCTTATACCCCTGATCGGGTCAGGACCGCCAAGCTCGTAGCTGATGAGCGTGCCATAGTGCTTAGGCTCCTGACCTGCGTAGCGAGGAGCTAACGCCCCATCGATGGCTTCCCAGCCTGGCGACTGTAGGTCCCCTAGTTCCATCCGCTCCCCCATGAATCGATGTGTCTTTTTGGCCGTCGGCAACCTGGCAGGCCATTGATGATGAGACCTAACGCTGCGCTCACCGATAAATTACAAGCGCAGCGAGTAGTTTATCCTCGTACAGCACCTTGTTAGCTGCTTTGCGGCAATAAGAAAGAGCTGTCACTGAGAAAATCGTTCACTTCTTCGGAAATGCGCTCACACCTTTTTAACTTCTCATTGATATCCTTATCAAGACTCCCCAATACAAATTGGGTTTCCTGAGCCTTAATAACCCCAAGAATATCCATTTTATCTATTAAATAAGCGACCAATGACATTGAGAGAGCGGTTAATGACCCAACAATTACCGCTGTTACAACAGGGGAAAATGGCGCGAGAAATGGCACACCCAGAATAAGTTTCTCAATGACCTCCTCGAGTGCCACACCAGCAACAACAATCCCTCCAGCTGCAATTAGCTTCATAGCCTCGTGCATTGTCTCGGCAAAGCTCATGTCAGCAGGAGGAAGAAGTATGAGCTTCAACGCTTTTAATAAGGAAAACACACCTTCTCTGACCATCCTAACAAATCGCTTAGCGGTGGTTACAAAAATATTTACCAGCGTTGTAATTAGGTTTGATATAAAACCCGATATAAATCCAGCTGAGAAACCTTCTACTACTCCTTTCCATTTATTCCCAATGCTTCGGCCAATGCGAATCAAGCGGACCTTGACATCCTTATATAAACTCTCGCCTTCGAGCCCATTGTTGTATGCATCTTTTATTTCAACAATTGCACTCGAAAAAAACTCGACCAAAAGATACCCAAATGCTTGTTGCGCGCCCATTTTTGCGCCTTCGCTTACGCCTGTGGCTGCAGAGTTTTTAAGATAGTATTTTGCTTTATCTGTATCAGACGGCAAATGTCTTGCCGAAGTTTCTTTGCCTTGCCGGATCTTATCTTTTAGTTTTCGCCCGTCTATATTAAATCGATCTTTATTTTCAATTCCAGACTCACTCTTCTTTGACATCCACTCTTCTTTATCAAAATCCCTCATTGACTGATTTATTGAGCGATCTGTTAGCGCAAGGTTATCTTCATCTGTCGCAAAGTCAGCCTTTTGTGCTGACGACTGCATGAAGCCGCCATTTTTATGGTATTGAGATAGCGACTCTATATGATCTGGGCTGGTAGTATCTGCTTTTGTCATTTTCCCAGTATAAGCATCTTGCACCATCTGATTCTCATCCATTTGAGAACGAGTATAGATAGCACCTGAGCTGTTTTTTCCTGCATTTGCAAACTGCTTTCCTTCACTACTCTTGCTATGTGTATAGTCCTCTCTTCTATAACGATCTTCGTCTTTAGCATAAACACCATTATTTGCGTTATTTATTGTTGTTACATTTCCACCCACCTTGTCATACACACTTATTATTTTCCCAAGCCCAAATGGACCTGCTATCGATAATATGACGCCGCGCTTTGTTTCATCTATAAGCTGCCCCAATCGATCTTTGTGAAATGAAGCTCTGAGTTCGGAAAGCAAAGCCTTGACCTCTTCGGCATTTACCTCCACAGAAACATTAAGATCAGATGAATAGCCAAGGCTTGTCACGCGACCGCTGTCTATGCCTTGACGAAGAAGCTTATCGACCAGCTCTTGATCAGTAACGCCACGAACGAACGGCAGAGACTGATTTCTCTTTATTATTTCTTTCCTTTTTTTGAAACGATCAATTCCGCCGCTCATTATTTATTACTCCATGTCTTATGCTGCTTTAAGCTGATTCCAAGCTTGAACAAATGCCTCTTCCTCTGGCTTTATGCCATCTATCTCCATGACAAACCTAATTAAATCCTCATAGATATCTAGAGACATTCCGGAGTCTTTTGCCAGTAAGAACGCTTCTTTAATAGTAGGTGGATTATCATAAATATCTTGAATTTTTTCCTTTACATCCTTTGGAATACTCTGAGCAGTCATTCCTTTGACAAACTCACCAATTTCTTCACGTTCATTATCAGAGAAATTACCATCGCACGCCGCGCAAGCGACCCCAACAGCTTCCATGGCAATAATAGCTTTGAAATGCTCGTCATGAGACTTGAGCTTCTCTAGTGCTTGAGAAAGCTTGTTGAAAAGCTTTTCTATCTGCACAGCATTTTCAGCCCGCCCTTCAACTCTTCCTTCCTCTTTTATCTGTTTTTTCTCTTTTTCTTCACTATCAGCTATAGCAGCGCCAACTACACCCCCCACTGCTCCTGCACCTACGGCTGCAGCGATAGTTCCAGCACCGGTAAGTGAAGCGATAACAGATGCCCCCCCCAACAATGAGCCGCCACCCGTAAATGGGGCAGCAGCAATAGCACCAACACCAACAGCAGCACCAGCTAAAACTTTACCCCACATATCAATCTCCTATTCAGGCTTAGTTCAAGCTTACAATGTTAAATTTTGGTAGCTAACGCCACACTCTGAGGCAAACCAGAGCGAAGCGTGGGTTTGTCCCTAGCAGCGCCTTGTTAGGCAATTTCACGCTAGATCCTATTCTTTTCAACTAAACGCCTATAGTGCTCGCCCATAGCTGTAAGCCTACAGGACTTGCTTTCCATTGCTGCGTTCCACATATGCGGGACGTCTACAGGAGCAAGCAAATTCAAGCGATTGAATCGTTGGAGAATCGCAAAAATTCGCGTATTTTCCGGGTCTGGTGGAGGCATCCCGGAATCCCTTCCTTTCATCTCAGGCTCAAAGGTTGGGTCAAGCTGAAAGAAATATCCTGGAGATGGAAAAAACTCAGTAATTCTTCTTAATTCATCCGTTGCTATTGCCGGAGTAGACTTTCTAAGAGACACGAACTGCTTTACATTTGTTTTGAATACCGGTCGCTGCTCCCAAGCACCTAAAGATTGATCAATGTGTGCATAAATACTACCCGGTGTAATATCGCCTGTGAGATTAGCCGCACTACCATTTAGCGCATCAACTAACAAGGTAGTAAAAACACCCCTACCATTTTCCTCAGTAGCATATTGGTCTTTAGTTGATGCGGTCAGAACAGTGAGCCCCTCCGACAATGAAGCTAGTTGCCCAGCATTGGGCGGAGTGCCTGCAATACCAGAATGGCAGCTATCTAAAAAGATTATTTTATTTTTTGCGGGTGAGTTATTAGCTAAAGTGAGAATCTCAGTCAATGAAACACCTTCATCTCCTCGACTAGAGTCAGTTGCCAACAGGTACCCGCCGGTCGCCTCAATATGGCCATGCCCAGCAAAGTAAAATAACGCAATATCTGCATCCGTTTTAAAAAGCCGTTCAATTTGATCTTTTAATTCGCCGCGTTTAACGCGGCCTGCTGGTCCTGTACCAGTCAACAAACGACAATCGAAATTTACTGCACCTCCATCATGTCGTTCTAGCACAGCTTTAACTTCGTGGGCATCGTTCACACAACCATGAAGAGAGCCTCCGTGCTCGTAATAATTTATTCCAACAATAAGAGCGATGCGCATTTGAGTCACTCCCTTATAAGCTGTCGATAAAATCCTCGATAGCCTTCCATGTCCATACAACAGTTCGAACACCTTGGACATTAGTTCGATCGTCGGTATAAGCCCATATCCCTAAGACTTTCTTCCCTTCTTCTTTAGCGCAAGCAATCTCCCATTTCTGCCCGCTTGAGGTAAGGGAGTCGCTACTAATTAGCGCGATAACACCATCAGATCGCCTAATTCTTGTTCTAACTTTATTTTTCCAGTCGGTGTCATATGCGTCCTTGACTGACATATCTATATATTCAAAAGGAGAATTTGTATTTAGTGATTGTCCCTTAAGAAAATCTCGCTGCCTCTCATCTTCAATTGCAAACGCAACAAATATCGTCTTTTTTGTAGCCAATTTACTCTCCGTTTTAGTTTATGGTTGATTCTCGATTGGTTGCCTAACGCTCGCATTTGCGGCTGGTTTGGAGCGCAGCGGAAAACCAGTCCGACAACATGAGCTTGTTAGGGCTCTTCTGGTTCTGGAAGGAATCGGTATTCCGAAATATCAAATTCATCGATTACCTCCAAAGCTCGCTCCACAACGAGTCTATGATCGCTGTCAGCTCGGCCACGCCAGTGCGTTTGGTTATTGTTTCCTATACCTTCGATCAAAAGTTCGATATCAGCTTTATCGAATTTGCTAACATGAGGCTTTATAAATTGTGAAAAGAGCGAATCAGCAGCGTCGAAGTTTGTTGCGTTTATGTACATTATAACTAGTAGTTTGTTGATGCGGCTTTTTATACCAGCTGATTCAGCATGCCTCATTAGATCATGAACGTGATTAATGTGTATTTTATGTGCTCCACCAAAAGAACATTCATGATTCGTTTTTATCAAATTAATGAGCATATTTATGTGCTCAGCAATATTTTTGCTGAGAAAATATGAAACAGCTAGCAAATCTACATCCGATTTTGCTTTAGCCGACACTACTTCCCTAGTCGCCTCACTCAGAAGATTAAACAAGTGTGGGTAATCACCCAAGAAGAAAACCGCTTGACGTAATGGTGAGCCGTCAGATATTTCACTGAAGCATGGAGAGTTGTTTTTTATGTATTCGGTTAATGTTTCACGGTTTCGATCAAAAAGTATCCTGACTGCCCGGGAATTAATGATTCTATTTTCATTACACCGCTCATCTTCAATCTTGAAAGTTACCCGCCATAAGGACTTAAATATTTGAGCTGAAACCTCTTCGTTTAAGTTTTTAAAATATTTTGACTCTAGGTACCTTTTGAGCTGGCTGTTGTCTGCGAACAAATCTTTTATTTTTTCAAGATCTTCCGCTAGTTCGGCGAACACCTGCTTTGTTAGGATCGGGGGTTTAGTTAATACAGAGTCCAGCGCAACCCTTATATCTGATAGAACCATCTCTCTATTGGGGCGAAACAGAATATCAGCTTTGCTAATCACTGGGTGAGCTGACAAATGCCTATGCCTATGCAATGCTTGCAAAGAGTCAAGCTCATGAGCCTCTAACAAGCTTGTTCGTGAAAATATCTCTTTTAAGAGATTCTCCTCCCATTTAGGATTTGCAGGATTTTTCTCTTGAAAATCTGACATTTCATTAAGGATCGATTCTGCTTTTTCATCACCATGAATATCTTTTAAATATTGTAGTTTATAAACTAGGTCACAAATAACTACAGTCCACAACATTACAAGTGCAGACCTATGGTTTCCATTAAAATAGTTATTCATCACTTCACGAAAATACTCTTTCGTACGGTGATCATGAATGTTATTAGCTGCTTGCTCTACTGAAAACTCGTACATCTTAATCCTTATATTGTCGCTGCATTCCTGACTGGTGCCCTAACGTGTGAAGCCAAGCACCAGTCGCGCTTGCGCGAGTGTGTGACTTGGCGGCTTGTTATTTGCTGATGGCGTTGCACTGACATTTGCCACAGCAAATGGATACGCCAGCAGCTTGCCGAATAGCGAGCGAGGGGGATGAGCAATTGATGGCCTCTTCTCTGCCTTAAGACCAAGTGGTTGTCCGGTACAGCACTTGGTGCTTCCCGGCAACCACTTGGTCTTAAGGTTTGATGTTAGGCGGAGGTCTGTCAATTTCACTTCCTAGACTTTGTGCTCATATCAGCTGCAGCCAATATACTGTTTAGATATACAGCACTCTGTGCGGTTTGCACTATGCTGATATGGGGTCTCGCTCGCTATCGCGCAAATAACAGCTGATTGGACCGAAGGCTTCATCATTGCATATCAGTGACTCCTTCATAACAACGCCTCCTTCCACACATCAGCATAAATAATTAACAATAAAAACAGCCACCTACCACCATTCCATCAACCACGCACGTAATAACGCGACTTCCTCTTTTCGTGCTTTCAATAACCCTGTATGACATGCCATGTGGGCATTTAGAGCGGCTGCACATTCACGATACCTCTGCATTTTGGATAGGTGCTGCAGCCCCAAAAGCTGTTGCCGGCGTTAGTGCCTTTGCGCGCAATGCGTTTGATCATGCTGCTGTGGCATAGCGGGCAGGTTGGGTCTTTTGCGGGCTGGAGGGCTGCGGCGGTGGGTGTGCTGGATGACGTGCTGGTTGGCTGAGTTATGGGCGTGCTTGGTTGGGCGCGGAGCATCAGGCGTTTAAGGCCGGCGCCGTCGATCAACTGGATGTTGCGGCCCTGGGCGAAGCTTTTGGCCTCTTGGGTGAACTGACCTGAGGTGACCACATAACCACCCGCGGCGCCCTCTGCGGCCATGGCGCCGAAAAACTCTCTCACCACCGGTACGCCCACCTTGAGCGAGCGCCAGTGTTTGCATTGCACCAAGTACTTCTCGTTGTTCTTACGCAGGATCAGGTCTACGCCGCCGTCGGCGCCCTGGCCGCCGGTTTCGGTAATGCTGTATCCCTTGCGGCGGAAGGCTTCGCCAATGAGGTGCTCAAATTGCTGCCAGCTGAGGCCGTCGATGGCTTTGCCGGGTTGGGTGGCGGCGGTGACGCTGCCGAGCAATTGCTTGCGTTTGTAGCGCGCGAGCACCGAGCCAATGGCGCCCAGGCCGCAGGCAATGGGGATGAGGTATTGGCCGAACAAGGCAAAGGTGCGCCAGAGCTGCGCGGTGAGAATGCCGCCCATATCGCCCGGTTTGAGGGCCGCGGGCGGGGTAACCGGTGCGGTGGCGATGGGGTGCAATATCAGCCAGCTGACCAGACCAATGGCCAAGCTTGCCCACCAGGGCAGACGTGACAGTACAACGATCAGGTCTTCAAATGCAGAGGTCCGTCTGCGTGCCATCCTTTGGCTCCTTTAACTGGCTTAGTGCCATTAAAGCCCTAACCTGGTGCGTGGTAAAGCAGCTTTTAGTCTGCCCCGCTCTGCTCTGCCGCCTGAGCTATCGCATGCAGCACAAAGGCCACGCGCTCCGGCACACTGCAACAGGGCACGTCCACCACGTCATAGCCCCAACGCAGGTACCAGCGTTTGAGGTTTGCATACACGCGTTGGGCTTCGCTAAAAGTCTGGTCTCGCTCGCCGTCCGTTTGGTAGATGGCCTGCCACGGCGGCAGGAAGAACACGGTGCGGTTGTAGGGGTAGGCGCTGCTTTGTTGCGCTACGGCGGCCTCGTCCATGGCGCCGGCGGCGTGCAGCATGTAGAGGGCGTCTACCACGCTGCGATCAAAGAAGCATGGCGTGTCTACAGTCTGCAATTGCTGATAGTGCTGCGTGTCCTGCTCGAATATGGCCTGGGCAAAGGCGGCGGGCTCGGGCCGTGGAGCAAGGCCGCTCTGTAGTCGGCTGCGGATAATGGCGCGGGCCGACTCGGGCACCACGGGATAACCGCGCTCGGCCAACGCAGCAAGCAGCGCTGACTTGCCGCCGCCGGGGCCGCCAGAGAGCACAAAACGGTTGGTCATAGGCATGGGTTACTCCACCGCATCCAGCGCTGCAGCGGCTGCGCGGGAGCGGCTGATGGCTTGATCCAGCTGGGCGGTGCAATGATCGCGCGCGGTCTCCAGCGCTGTATCTTCCACCGATTGCAGCGCGGCCCGCCGCACAGCCAGCTCGCCGGCCTGCTGGGCAAAGGCATCCACAAAGTCCGGCCCCAGCGCGGAGACATTCGTACACTCCGCGCCGCCGTTGTAGGCCACCAGCTCGGTAAGAAAGAGCTTGGGATGGGCTTGCGCTACCTGGCCCAGTGTCTCGTTGATCCACTCGGCCACGGCGCCATCTGCGCCTTCATACAAGCGGAACAACTGCGCGGTGGCAGCGGCTTGTCCGGCCAGGGCCGGCTCGCGCGCTGCGGCAACATCTTGCTCGGTTACCGCTGCCCACACAGGCGCACACAGGGCTGCGGCGAGCAGCGCAAAGGTTGGTTTGTTCATGGACGATTGACTCCTGCGCGGCGCTCAGATGGTGTTGTCGAGTTGGATGGCTTTCTCGGGCACACGCCAGAGGCGCACACCGTCGACGACCATGGTCCAGTCACCTTCTACTTCGTGGGGCGGTTCGCTGACCTCAAAGCGTGTGGTCAAGAACAGCAGACCGACAATAAAGTCGTCGCCCTCAAAGCCCTGCATGGGCCCATTGATGGAGGTGGTGCCGCCGCTTTTAAGCCGCTCATAGGCGACGGTGCCGTCTGCCAGAATCAGCAGGCTCATCTCTTTGCTGCGCCATTGGCCTACGTAGTCCAGCCGGTTCTCCGGTAGCGGTTCGGCGCAGCCAGCCAGCAGCACGGCCATGGCGATCACCAGCAGCCAGTTTTTCATTGCGATTCTCCGTTGCGTTCAGGGCACCGGGCAGGTTACCGATTTGCTGGCGTGCGTGCCTCCGACCAGACCGCAAATTCGTTACCGCTGGGTTCGATAAAGTGAAAACGACAGCCACCGGGAAAGTCGAAGATCGGCTTGACGATATCGCCGCCGCATGCCTGCACCTTGCTCAGCGTTGCAGCGATGTCGACACTGTAGAACACCAGCAGCGCGCCACCGCTGTCTGTGCGGTTGCAGGCGTCTGCCGTGAAGAAGCCGCCGTCCAGTCCCTCACCGGAAAACGCCGTGTAATCCGGGCCGTAATCGACAAAAGCCCAGCCAAAAGCAGCGGTGAAGAAGGCTTTGGTAGCGGCCAGGTTCTTAGCGCCCAACTCAACGTAATTCAGTTTTTCATGCTGATGCATCGCGTCTCTCCTGCTACGAGATTGAACACCGCCGGGCGAGCCGGCGGCGTGGTTGAGCCCCCCCCATTAGAGGGAGCGAGGCTAGCGCATGCTGGCCCACATCAGGCTGGCTTTTGCTCTGCTACAAGCGCTGCGGTGGCTGTCAGCTCGATGTTGGGGTGCTTCGAGAGCGTAAAGCTGTGATGCGCAATGATTGTGCGAGCATCCAGGTGTGGTTTGTCGTGGGTGGTATGGGCGTCATCTGCCAGGGTCACCTTGTAGCCGCGGCTAGCTGCGCTGAAGACGGTTCGATCGATACAGAACTCGGTCGAGTAGCCGCAGACAATAAGATGCTCTACACCCTCTTGTGCCAATCGTTCGGCCAGGTCAGTACCAAAGAAGGAGTCAGGTGTCTGCTTGCGCACCGTGATGCCCTGCTTGGCCGCGGTCAGGCCAGAGTAGAGTTGCCAGGCCGGGCTCTCGGGCTCGAGCATGCCCGGAATCTGGTGCTGGATAAGTACGGTTTTCAGTGAATGTGCGTTGGCGTATTCCACCAAGGCGTTGATGTTGCGGATGACAGCCTCGGACTGATACGGCGGCTGAGCTGAGCCAAATACGCCGTTTTGCACGTCCACCACCAGGAGTGCGGACTTCATACCAATTCCCTTTAATAATGATGTGTTTCCTACCCTCAGGCAGGTACCGGGCCAAAGAAAGCACGTGCAGCTTTGGCGAGAGCGGGCAACTGACCAAACTCACAGTGCAACTGAGTTCTGACGTACCACCCCTCAGAAGAGCCTAACGGCTGCAGCTCCAGGCCGACAGTTACAGTTCTGCGCCAATCGCAGGTAGCAGTCAGTTTGAACTCCCTCTCCAGCGACGCCCAGCACTCAGGCTCTGACCAGGGCCGGTTTTGTGCGCCCAGCCGCTAGAACAGGCGCGCCAACCCACCGGCATCGATGTAGGCCCAGACATCCTGATGGCAGGTGAGCGCGCTGGATGAAAACGTCACCTGAAAGTAATCACCGTTGCGGCTGTGCAGTACCAGCTCTGCGTCGCTCGCGGCGGATTTGATGCGGAAGGTAGTCACGGTGCTCCGGTCGGTTGTTGCGCAGTTTGCGTCAGCTCAGTTCTCGTCAAACAAAACTTCGAGGCGCGGCATCTCCGACAGCGCTCTTTCACGATCAACAATCGCCAGCCCGGCAACCAGGTTGACGTGCTGCCTCAGGTAATAGGTTTTGCCCGCTTCAAAAAGCGCTTCTACCTGCGCCCCTGACCCCAGCTCCAGCGCACGCTTCTCTGCCGCGATGCGATGCATGCCGGGCGGTAACCGGTACACAACATAGGCGTCGTCATCCAGGTCATTGATGCGGCAATGGTCGATGGACATGGGCGTGGCATACAACACGCCGACCATGGCGCCGGGCCGATAAATCACCAGGTTGGCAGCCTGCGGGCCAGACGCCGTGGGCACACTGCACACCGGCGAAACCGTTGAACACCCCGCCAACAGCGTGATTGCCAGCGCCAGCACAGGAACCTTCCATACCATGTTGTCTTCTCCTGATTGCTATGAAGAATCCGCAGCCACCGCTGCCGGAACCCTTTTTATAACCGCACCCGCGCCCCGCGCTTCCACCAGAACTTACGACCAAAGCGGTAGTTGTCGCCATCGGTACTGAGCACGAACACCTCACCCGGCAGCTGAATTTCATCGACCAGACGTTGCCCGATAGCGTCTACCTTTTTGCGACGATACAGCCCCCACCAACGCGTACAGGAATACCCGAGCACAAACAATGGGCGCTCGGGGAACAGGGCTACGCGCTTACGCAGCAGGTAAACCCGACGCAGCCCCGGCATGGCCCGCAGTTGGGCACGCAGTGCGGCAAGCTGCTCCTGATCCAGCCCATGGGGGTCAAAGGTGTCCTTGAGGGTGATCTGGTCGCGCTCGGCCCGTGCGCGCTGCAGCAGCTCGTGGCGTTCCAGCAGGCGGTCATGCCAGGCATGGGCGGCCTCCTCTCGGCCACGGCGCCAGCAGTAGTCGCGCAGCACTTCATAGCCGCTCAGCTGGGCGTCTTCATCCAATTCGGTGGCCTTTTCGACCAGGGCCAGGCCCTCATCATCGTCGCGCTGCAACAGTCGCAGCCCCAGCGCGTAGCAGACTACCGGCTGGTCCGGAGTCTGTTGATACAAGGCTTTGAACAGCGGCAAGGCGGCGTCTTCCCCGGCGCCGTACTCCTCGGTCAGGCAGGCGTGCTCATAGCCATCCTGCGGGTTCAGCTCGGTGCCCTGCTGCAGCATTGCATCCAGCTCACGCAGGCGTTCACGTCCGCGCGTGGCGGTTTGGTAGCGCTCTTCCCAGGCGGGCAGTACGGCGGCCTCCCAGCGACAATCCAGCTCCTCGGTGATGGCCGACAGCACCGGGCCGAGCAAGCGATCTGCACGCGCATCAGGGCCAGGCAACGATAGCAGCGGCCCCTGCTGCAGGGCGCGCAGGCGGTCGGCCAGCGCGGGATGGGTGTCGTCTGAGCTGGTTTCGCGCTGCAGCGCGTGTTCAACCCAGTCTGCCATCGGCTGGTCCTGCAGGCCGCCGGACACCTTGTCGGCCAGGCTGCCATAGGGTGCAAAGGCCGGGCGCGGCAGGTCGCTTGCGCTGCGATGGATATCGCTCCAGTAGCGCTCGCCCAGATAACGCCCCACTACGTTGACGGCGGTCAGCGCCTCGGCAATCGCCTGCGGCGAAGTCAGGCGCGCCGCTGCAGCATCAGCCTCATACTCGTTGGCCCGCGCCAACGGGAAGGAATAAGCCGTAAAGTACGGCACATACCAGTTGAAGAAACGGCGAAACAGAAAGGTGCCAAAACGGCCCTCGCCGACCAGCGAGTCGATCAGGCGATGCCAGCTCAGGCGCAGGCGGTAGATCCAGTTGGATACCCGGCCATGGCCGCCGGCAAGGTGGCCAAACTCGTGGGCCAGCACGGCCCTGAACTGTTCTACGCTGAGCGTCTTCATCAGCGGCAGGCCGATGACCAGATAGTTGCGATACCAGCCGAATACGCCCAGCCTGGGTGTTTGCACCACGCAGGCGTTGAAGTCGTCGGTAATCAGTACGCGATGAAAACGCGGCGCCTTGAGCCCCTTGCGCAGGTCATTGATCATGGCAAACAGCTCAGGCGCCTCCTTCTGGGTTACGCGCCGCCCCTGCGGTGCATCCAGTTTGACCCACAGTGCCTTGAGCACCATCCACATCAACACCAGCAGCCCCAACGCCAGCTTGGCGCCCAGCGCCTTGAGCGCGACAACGCTGATCACCGAGGTCAACAACAAGCCGACCAGCATAAAGGCGATGTAGCCGTAGCCCAGCAACGCCAGCGCCAATACGCGCATCTTGTACAGCCACGGGCGCCGCAGCGCCTGCGCTTCCAGGCGTGCTACCAGTTGTTCAAACTCCCGGTTGGTCATTGCGATGAACTCCCTTTATCGTTCTTATCTGGGTAGCGACGCGCAGCAGTACGCCACACCCGAGGCATCGGGGTGTGGCGTGAGTATCGGAGTGCAGGGTGAAGTAGAAGCAAGCGCGCCATCCCTGGGCCTTGGGCAACGCTGCCCACTTGGCGAAATTACCGCGTCCGTGCGGCGGGGTAAAGTGGCGAAGTGCGCGGACGATTAGTCCCGACGCGCGCTCCAGGCGCGGATCATGCCAGCCTGAAAGAACGGAATCGGCGCGGTGAAACCGGCCTGCCGGATCAGCGCCTCAACGTTATCGGCGGGCAGTACGGCAACGTCCTGGCGATAGGTCTGCTGCATCCGCGCAACCACCTGGGGCGTTACCGGCTCGGCCGCGACAACCTGCGCCCAGAGCGTCATCAGCCGCGCCTGCTGTTGCGGATCGGCGCGGGCCGTGAGGTCGGAGCTGGCAAGAATGCCGGCCGGCTTTAAGCGGGCGGCTATCTGGCTGAAAAAGCCGATGCGCGCCTTTGGGTCCAGAATAAACTGCGAGACGAGAAAGCTGGTAGCAGCATCAAATTCCGCCTCTTCCGGCAGGCTGTCGAGGTAACCGGTGTGAAAGCGGCAGCGCTCGGCTACGCCCTGGGCCTCGGCGTTGCGGCGGCACTCCTGCATCATTGCGCTTGAGGGTTCAACTGCGGTGAAGCGCCACTGCGGGTAACGCGCGGCCAGATACAGCAACTCCTGCCCGGTGCCAGCGCCGACACACAGCAGGTGCGCGTTGTCCGGTAGCTCGCTGAACACCGACTCCAGCAAAAAGTGCAGACAGTCGCGGATGGGCGCCTGCCGCGCCCACTGCTGGTCATAGCCTGCGGCCTGTTGATCAAAGAGTGCTTCCAGTTCCTGGCTGTTCATGCGGCGGCCTGTGCTCCGGTAACTAAGTGAGGGCAATCATCACCCGACTCAATCACCATACCGCAGCTGTCAAGCCACCCTGAACCCCTGCGCCAACGCCTGCAGCTCACCCGCCAACTGCGCCTGACTGTCGGTCACCTGAGAAATTTCCCGCGAGCCGTTAAGGGTCTGCAGGGAGGTTTCGCGCACTGACGTCATGCTGCGCGAAATGTCCCGCGTTACGGCAACCTGCTGCTCGGCAGCGGAGGCAATCTGCGAGGCCATGCCGGAGATGCGGTCAACGTCCTGCAGGATGGCGGCCAGGGTGTCTTCGAGTTTTTCGGCTTCATCGGCACTGAGGTTGGCCAGCTTGTGGCTGTCGGTCACCGCGGTGCGCACGCTGTCGGTGATATCGCGGAAGCCGCTGATCATGCTTTCGATCTCAACCGTAGAATCATGCGTCTGACGCGCCAGATTGCGTACCTCATCGGCAACCACGGCAAACCCGCGACCATGCTCCCCTGCCCTGGCCGCCTCGATGGCGGCGTTGAGCGCCAGCAGATTGGTCTGATCGGCCACCGCCTTGATCACGTCGATCACCCGGGTGATGGACTCGCTACTGGTCTGCAACCGCTCCATCTGGCCGTTGACCTGCTCGATGGCCCCGGCCAGATGCCGAATACGGCCAACGCTATCCTGCACTACCTTGCGACCGGCTTCATTGCGCGCCGAGGCGTGTTGCGCCGCTTCAGCCACCTGCTGGGTGTTGCGCGAGATCTCTTCCGAGGTGCTGGACATCTCCTCCGCCGCAGCCGCGACCTGATCGACCAGCGCCTGCTGCTGGCCCACCTGGTCGGAGTTTTGACTGGCGGTGGCGCGGGTCTGCTCCGAGGCGGAGGCCAGGCGCACACTGGTTTCGTCAATCTGGCTCAAAGCACCGGAGAAGGTTTCAATCAGCCCGTTCAGCGCGCTGCCGATCAGCCCCATCTCGTCCTTGGAACAGACCCGTGTGCGCACCGACAAATCCTTGCGCTCCATGATCTGACGAAAATCACCCAGCAGCTGATTCACCTGCCCGGATACCCCCATGATGATCAACAGCGCCAGCAACAGCACCGCGCCAATCACCACGCAGCCAATAATGGCGGCCCGACGCAGCTCCGAGCGCGCGCCCGCCAGCACCAGATCGGTGCCCTTCGCCATATCCACCGCCAACTGCTGCTTGAGCTGATAGATACCCGCGACCGCCGCGCTGGAACTGTCGAACCATTCGATATTGGCCATGCCCAAAAAACCGTATTCCGAACCGATCAGCCGGTCACGCAGCGCTGCAAACTCGAGACTTTCCGGGCGCGTTTGCATGGCGTCCAGTTGCCTCTGCAGCGACGGCCCCAGCAGGCCTGCCGCCGCATCCAGCAGCGCCTGGCGGCGCGCGCCGGCAGCGCTGACCTGACTGGCCAGGGCCAGCGACACGCCACCATCACTCAGTACCTGAGCGCCGGCAGCCATCTCGCTGGCACCCCACTCGCTTGCCTCGCTCAAGGCCAGAAAGGCGCCCATCATCCGCGTCAGGCGTGGCTCGTTGGAGCGCAGCAGGATTTCCGGGATCAGTGCGATCAGGCCATCGACGGCATCGGTGAAGGTTTGATAGGACAGCGCGGCATCCACATCCTCGTTGATCACCCGTTCACGCAGCGGCGCCAAGGCATCCAGTGCTTCGTTGATGCGGGCCAGCTGCGCGGCCACCGCCAGCCGGTCAGCGCCTTGCAGTGTTGCCATGCCGGAGCGCAGCGCGCTCAGGCTGGCATCTGTAGCCGCACGCTGCAGCTCCAGGCGTTCGACCACACGGCCGTCAGCGCCCCCGGTTGCGATGAACAGCGCGGTCAGACCCCGCTCTTTTTGCAGATTCTCCAGCGCCGGATCGGCTGTCAGCGCCAGGTCAAACAGCGCCCGTGCCGACTCTGTTGTCTGCAAGTGGGTGTAACGATCCTTGACCGTGGAACCGGAGAAATACAGCGTTCCGGCCAGCGCCGGCAGAATGAGCAGCAGCAATTTGCCGCGCATTGAGATGTTGCGGAGCATCGACAGCATGGTGAGAAAACCTGACTGATTGGACAGCCAGACCCTCAGCAAGAAAAGTGCCATCACTTTGCCACGCAGCAATGCGGCCTGCAGCGCCGTGACCCGCATATTGCGCACCAGTTCAGGGCTGATACGCCAGTGTACGAGCGATAAAAGGGAGAGGTTTCAGTCTTGTGGCCTGGCCATCGCCGCCGCCAGATCACCATGACCGCCCCGCTCCAGGCCATCAGCAGCCCCGGCAATATCCTCCGCAGCCTTGTTCTGACTCAGTTTGAACTTGCCGACCAGCTGCTCAATCTCAACGTCGATACCGACAATCGCCGCGAGCATCTGGCTGATGTATTCAGGGCTGGAGTCGGTCATTTTCCACGGCCGATCCTGCCCGGACGCCACCTCATGCTTGCGCGTCAGCCGGGCCACCAGCCCACGCACAAAGCGCTCGTCGTCGCGCAGGCGGATACGCCCATGGGCATGCACCACCTGATAGTTCCAGGTTGGCACCTGCCGATGAGTCTCGTGCTTGCTGGGATACCAGTTGGGCGACACATAGGCCTGCGGGCCCTGAAAGATCACCAGCACGCGCATACCATCGGTGATCTGCTCGACCAGGGGGTTGGCGCGCGCCAGGTGCGCCTGCAGCGTACCCTGCGGCCCCTGGTCCGGCAGCAGCTCAAAGGGCACGTGATTGGCATCCAGCCCGTCCGACCCGCTGGTGACCAGCGCACCCAGCGGGTTGGCCGTGATCAGGGCGTGTAGTTCACCGCTGCGGGTTTCGGCAAAGTGCTCTGGCAGGTACATGGGCTAGCCTCAGATAGCGAAAGTCTGGTCGAGATAATACAGCCCCAGCACCAACAGCAGCCAAAAGACGATGCCGGCAGCGCTTTCCAGCCAGGCATGGTAGGACCGCGGTCTAAACCAGTGCGGCGGCCACAGGCAGCGCAGCAACCAGCGCCCGGGCAGACGCAGGCTGAGGTCGAGCACCGCACCCGCTTCCAAAATCAGGCGCCCGAGCAACAACAGGCCGCGCGCCAGTGCTTCGAGCAGCTCAAGCATCACTTGTTACTCCACGCTGGGCGCAAACTCGGCAAAACACGGCAGGCGATCAGTAATTTCAAACCAGTTTGCCTTGTGGGCGGTGAAAAAATGCGCTTGCAAGCGGGTATCCAGATCACCGTCCAGCGTCCCTGCGCGAATCCGCAGCACGCCGGGAATGCGCTCATTACGACTGAAAATGGGCGAGCCGCAACGGTTGCAGAAACAACGCTGCTTGCCCGGCGAAGAGCTGAAGCTGTTCAGCAGGTCCTGCCCTGTCAGCAAGCGAAAATGCGACTCGGCAACCGGGATATTGGTCGCAAAAGCCGCGCCCTGTGCCTTGCGGCACTGGCCGCAGTGACACACCTGAATGGGCTCCAGCGGCCCGGACACCTCGTAACGAATCCCACCGCACAGGCAACTGCCGGTAATCATGTGAACTCCCCTGTTCTATCAGTGCCCTCTGTCACACCTTAAAAATAGCCCAAAAAAGATAATATTGAAAAATTAGCATTTAGAGGCTAACGTCATTCAGAACCATCCAGAGGCCTGCCCATGACCATCGCTGCCGTCCTGACCGGCGACCTGATTGACTCCCAAGGCGTCGAGAATACGCAGGATTACATCAACCAGCTACGTGCCACGTTGAGCAAACTGCTGCCATTGTGCGCCTTCAGCCACGAGCTGTACCGTGGTGACAGCTTTCAACTGACGCTGGAGTCCTCAGCTGACGCCGTTCGCTGCGCCGTGATGCTGCGCGCAGCGCTGATTGCAGCCAGCCCTGAACACGAGCGTTACGACGCCCGCATCGCTATCGGCATCGGGCACGCGCCTGAGAGTAACCACTATGGCGAAGCGTTCGTGCTCTCTGGTCAGGGGCTCGACGGTATGAAAAAAGAAACTCTTGCCCTCTTCACCCACTCCGCCAGCCTGCTGGACCACCTCGAGTTACCCATCGCCTTTGCCGCTCGCATCATCGAGAACTGGACCCGAGTCGAAGCCGAGACCTGGTGGTTGCACGCCACCATGAACGCTAGTCAAAAGGCGCTTGCTGAACATCTGGGCAAGTCTCAAGTCACCGTACACAAGGCACTGCAGCGTGCCGAAGCCCCACTGATTGACCGCTTTCTGGCCCGCAGCCACGAATGGATTACGGAGCTGGCCGGTGACTGATCTCATGCTATTGCCATTGATGCTGCTCCTGCACATGCTCAGCAGCCTGTGGGCCAACGCCCGGCCGCTGCCCGAGCAAGCCGACCGGTTGCAGCAACGCGCCTGGCTAATTCTCAAGGCCTTGCCATTGGCCGCCGCCATCAGTGCCCTGCTGCTGTCGCAGGGGCTGGTCAGCGGCCTCATGGGCTTCATCGTGATACTGCTCAGCCAGTTGATTCTGGAACACCAGCGCCTGACCCGGCCGCAAACCTTCACCGCCAGCTTTGTGCTCGGCCAACTCATCCCCGTCGCTATCGTGGTCCTGCTCTGGAGCGGCGCCACCGACAACTGGAGTCAGTTGGCAGCAGCTTTTGAGCAGTTGCTGCAACCGCAGATGCTGACCGTGCTGGTGGGCGCACTTTTCCTGCTGCATCCGACTTCGTCACTGATTGCCCTGATCCTGACGCCCTGGCTGAATCACGTGGACCTGCAGGATGAGCAATCATTGAAGAAAGCTGGCCGTCTGATCGGCTTTCTTGAACGGCTGCTGGCCTTTGCCTTTGTGGTTATGGACCAATGGTCGGCCATCGGTTTTCTGCTCGCAGCCAAGAGCATCATGCGCTTCAACGACACCCGCCAGGCCAAGCGGCCGGTGTCGGAGTATGTCCTACTCGGGACACTGCTCAGCTTCGGCACCAGCGTGGCGACCGGACTGGCCGTCCGCACGCTACTCGGCGGTTAGCCGCGACACACCAATCTGGCAAAAATAGCCTCACGAAGGTAAAGTCATCAGCCCTTCGCGGCGCTCTGCCACCGAGCGTTGCCCCTCCCCAGCTCATCAGGAGAGTCCATGCGTCTGTGTGTTTTCTGTGGTTCCGCCCCCGGCAACCAACCCGAATATCTTGCCGCCGCTCAGCAGCTCGGCACCGCGCTGGCCAAGGCCGGCATTGGCCTGGTGTACGGCGGTGCCCAGGTTGGTCTGATGGGTGCAGTCGCTGATGCGGCGCTGGCCGCCGGTGGCGAAGTGATTGGGGTGATCCCGCGCCATCTGGTCGAGCGCGAATTGGCCCACGAAGGCCTGACCACCCTGCACGAAGTCGGCTCCATGCACGAACGCAAAGCCATGATGGCCGACCTGTCTGACGGCTTTATCGCACTGCCCGGCGGCGTCGGCACCTTTGAGGAACTGTTCGAAGTCTGGACCTGGGGCCAACTGGGCCACCACCAAAAGCCCTGCGCCCTGTTCAATGCCGCCGGCTACTACGACAAGCTGATCGAGTTCCTCAACCACGCCGTCACCGAAGGCTTCATACGCCAGCCCTACCGCGACATGCTGATCGTCGACAACGCAGCAGAGCCCCTGCTCGCGAAGGTCCGCGACTACACGCCGCCCAGTGTCGCCAAGTGGGTGAAGACCGGGCAGCGCTGACCCGCACACGGCTGTCGGCAGCCCGCCGACAGCCGTGCACAAATCTTCCAGACACCCACAAACACTGGGTTATGCTGCACTGACACTCGTCATCCCCGAGGCGTGCGCCATGAAACCCAGCAACTGGATCGATCTCAAGCAGGATGCCGACACCGGCATTGAGACGATTCGTGCCCATTTTGAGGGCCACGCCTACGATCCGCACTGGCACGACAGCTATCTGGTCGGTTTTACCGAGCAGGGCCTGCAGCGCTTTCATTGCGGGCGGCAGCGCTATGACAGCGTGCCGGGCAAGGTCATTCTGATTGAGCCGGGTGAAGTGCATGACGGTGAGGCGCCGACAGAGGATGGTTTCACCTATTCCATGCTGTATCTGGACCCGCTGTGGATGGAGCGCGAGATGCGCGGGCTGTTTGCCGACGCGCCCGAGGATTGCGTCCCCGGAATGAGCATGACGGTGACGCAGTCACCCGAGCTGATCTTCGCCATCGCCAGCACCTTTCAGACCCTGCATCAGCAGGAACTGCGCATTGTCAGGCAGACGGCGTTGGACTATCTGCTCAGCAACCTGTCGGCACATACCCAGTGGCGCCGCCGTACCGAGGCCGACCCGCGCATGCCGCAGGTGGCGTTGCGAGCCCGCGACTACCTGCACGCTCATGCGCATGAAGACCTTGGCCTGAACGAGCTGGCGGCCGTGACCGGTGTTGACCGCTTTCGCCTGAACCGCGCGTTCAAGGCGGCTTTCGGCATGGCGCCGCACGCCTATCTGGTACAGCTGCGTCTCGCCCAGGCCCGCCGCCAGCTGGCCGCAGGTCAGGCCCCAGCCGAGGTGGCCGCCAGTTTGGGATTTGCCGATCAGAGCCATCTGGGACGCTGGTTCAAGCGTGCCTACGGCGTCACCCCCGCGCACTACCAGCAACGCTGCTCAGGCCTTCCAGACCGACGCTGAGACACGCGGCAGACTGGCTCTCGAATCCATTTTCGGGAGAACTGTCTTGACCGCCCTGCTGCCCTTTCTTGTCTTTGCCTTTGTTGCCTCCATCACCCCCGGCCCGACCAACCTGTTGGCCATGAGCAGCAGCGCCCGCTTTGGCCTGCGCGCCAGTCTGCCTATCGTGCTGGGCGGCTGCGCGGCTTCCGCCGCCCTGGTGCTGGCGGTGGGGCTAGGCGCCGGTGCAGCGCTGCTGACGCACCCCGAGATGGCGACAGTATTCGGCTGGGCGGGCGCGCTCTGGCTGAGCTGGCTCGGTTGGAAGATAGCCACCGCGGATGTGCAGCTGAACACCGACAGCAGCACCGACAAACCGCTGGGCGCTGCGGCGGCCGCCTTGATGCAGCTGATCAACCCCAAGCCCTGGACCGTGGCGCTCGCGGTTGTTGGTGTATTCATGAGCACCTCAGGCGCGCCGGCCTGGATGCTCGCGCTGCTGTTTCTGCTGATCGCCATTCCCTGCATGCTGCTGTGGGCGTGGCTGGGCCTGAAAGCGCGCCATTGGCTGCATTCTAGGGTGGCACTGCGCCGCTTCAATCAGCTGATGGGGGTGCTGCTGGCGGGCTCTGGCTGGCTTGGCCTGCTCGGCTAAGTTCAGTCAGACGCTGATAGCCTGACTGGGTCAGCAGCACCAGATTGACGGTGGTGGCGTAGATCTGGCCGCTCACCTTGAGACTGTCGATCAGCGCCTTGTGCACGTCGGCCGCCAGGTAGAAGAAGTCCTTCCCCTCCTCCAGCTGCGCCTCGCAGCGACGGAACACCCGAAACGCCGTGCCTTTGGGGGCGTGATTGAGTTCGTCGAGCTGACGCAGGCTCAGCGTATCGGTGTCGGCATAGTGGATGGGCTGCATGTCTGTCCTGATCACAATCAATAACGGGCTCCGGCAAGGCGCTATGCCAGAGCCCGAAGGCTACCGCACAAAACTCATATCAACAATGTTGACGTTAAAATTTATCCGTGCCAGCATCATTGTCACCCGCTTACGCCAAAGCCATTGCGCCAATAACAACAAGGAGCCCGTCATGACTCGTCACGCCGCACTGCTGGTTGCCAGCCTGCTGTGCTCAACCGCGCCCCATGTCTTCGCCACGACGAGCAGTTGCGAGGCCGTTTTCCCGGATCGCGCAGCTGCCGCTGCTTTCGTCAGCCAGTGGACCGCCGACTGGAACCGCATAGACATTGCTGCAGTAGTAGCTCACCTGAGCGATGACGCACGCATGCGCAGCCCGCTGGCCGCGCGCCTGACCGGCGAGCCCGTGGTGTCCGGACGTGAAGTCATCGCCCGGTACTGGCATACCGCCTACGGCTCGCTCAGCGAACCCAATCTGCAAGTAGAGGCCTTTGCCTGGGACCCGGCCATCTGCCGCCTGAACGTCTGGTGGACCGCCGACACCAGCAGCGGCCCAACCCGCGCCAGCGAGTTCATGGACTTTACCCCCGACGGGCTCATCCACTACGGCGAAGCCTTCTACGGCCAGTGATCAGGAGCAACACCGCATGCAGGAACTCATGGTGACAGCCCCAGGCAAACTCGCCTGGATCGACTCCCCCAGCCCGCACCTCGCCTCGCCTGACGGCGCTATCGTGCGGCCTATCGCCTCCGCCAGTTGTGATCTGGACCGACGTCTGATTGCCGGCGCGACGCCATTCAAGCCGCCCTTTGCCATCGGTCATGAATGCGTGGCGGAGGTACTGCAGACCGGCGAAAACGTGCGCAGCGTGCAGCCCGGAGACCTTATTTGCGTGCCCTGGAAAATCGCCTGCGGCCAATGCGCCCAGTGCGCGCGCGGGCTGTCTACAGCGTGCACAGCTGTGCAGAAATACGCGGCCTATGGCGTGCCCGCCGGCGGACATTGGGGCGGTTTGTTTTCCGAGGAAGTCTACGTACCCTACGCCGACGCCATGCTGGTGCCACTGCCAGTGGGCACCAACCCGCTCGCAGTGGCCAGCGCCAGCGACAACCTGACCGACGCCTGGGTTGCCGCCAGCACACCAATCAAGCGCCATACCGATGCCCGCGTTCTAGTGGTAGGCGGTACCGAGAGCCTCGGTGTGCTGGCGGTGCAGATGGCACGCGCCGCCGGTGCCAGCCAGGTCGACTATCTGGATACCGACGATTACCGCCGGGCAATGGCAGAACTGTGCGGTGCCAACGTGGAGATTGGCGCGCACAGCACGCTGGATGAACGCTACGACGTGGTGGTTGCCGCGACCCGCGACGAGCAGGCGCTGAACCGCGGTTTGCTGGGGCTCGCACCCGGCGGACACTGCTCCTGCATCGGCATCATGTTCGAGCCGCCACGTATCCCGCTGTTCGGCATGTACATGCGTAACGTGACCATGTCGGTCGGCGCCTGCAACGTGCGCCCGCACATCCCCAAGGTGCTGGACCTGGTCAACAGCAAGCAGTGCGACCCGATGCTGGTCTGCCCGCAGATCGTCGATTGCGATGACGCGCTGCAGGCGCTGATTCAGCCCACGGCTAAATGCATCATGGTACGCGAGCGCATCACCACTTCCCCGCAAACCTGAACCGGAAATCCGCCATGAAACTGCTGTACGCACAACCCTCGCCCTTCGCTCGCAAAGTACGTGTCTTGGCCTTTGAGCTGGGTCTGCATGAGCAACTGGAGCTGACGTCAGTCGCCGTGCTACCAACCGACGAAAACATCGAGGTTACCGCCCACAACCCGCTGGGCAAGATCCCGGTCCTGCTGACCAATGACGGTGAAGCGCTGTACGACAGTCGGGTGATTTGCGCCTACCTGCAACAGCTCGTATCCGGCAGCAGTCCGGTGACAAGCACGGCGCACTGGCAGCAGCAAACGCTGATCGCCATGGCCGACGGCGTGATGGAAGCCACGCTGAGTATCCGCTACGAACAGGCGATTCGCCCAGCCGGCAAACAGTGGCCAGCCTGGACAGACGGCCAGCTGGAAAAGATCAAGCGAGCGCTTCTGGTGCTGGATAGCAGCAAGGCACTCAGCCAGCCCGAGGTCACCGCAGCCCAGGTTGGCATCGGCTGCGCCCTTGGCTATCTGGATTTTCGCCTGCCAGATCTGGGCTGGCGCAACCAGTTTGCGGCACTGGCCGCGTTTTACGCGGACTTTTCCCAGCGCCCCTCCATGCTTGCCACGCTGCCAGCTTGATGTATCCGCCCACTGAAAAAGGAAATATGAATGACTGACTCAATGCCATCCGGCCTGCAGATCATGCAGGGGCTTGCAGCCAAACGCGCCAGCGGATCGCCCATCGGCGAAACCATGGGCCTCGTCGCCACAGCAGCAGAACACGGTAGGGTCGAACTGCAGGCCACGCCAGACCACCGCCATCTAAACCCGGCCGGGGCTGTTCACGGCGGCTTTGCGGCCACCTGTCTGGACGGCGCGGCGGCGCTGGCGCTGTTCACCACCCTGCCGCTGGACGCCAGCTACTCGACCGTTGATCTCAATGTGAAATACGTACGCCCGCTGACAGCAGGCCAGGCCTACAAGAGTTGCGGCTGGCTGGTCGAACGCACCCGTTCGCTGGCGATCTGTGAAGCGGATATCCGCGATGACGCCGGCAAGCTCTACGCCAAGGCCAGCGCAACGCTGATGGTGAAAGAGCGTTAAAGCCGATCCGCCAACGACTCCATGACGGCGTACCAGCCGTCTTGCCCCTCGGCCGATACCAGATTCAGCGCCTCACCGATGGCCCTGCGCTCCCGGTCTGAGGCCTGCTGCTCAACCTCAGCACCCTTGTCCGTGAGGGTCAGCAATTTGAAACGGTGGCGCTGCGGGTCACGCGCATGCAGCACCAGGCCATCGTTCTGCAGCTGGGTCAGTGGCCGGTGCAACGCCTGCTTGCTGATACCGAGGGTGTCGGCAAGCGCCCCCACCGTAATGTTCTCTGCGCGGGCAATCACATAAAGCACCCGGTGATGGACCCGAGACAGCCCCAGCTCCGCTAGATACAGGTCCGCATCGACCGTCAGCCCTCGGAAACCGAAGTGCAGCAGCTCCAGCGCCTTGTCCAGCTCATGCAATGGCGACATGGAGACCGCCGCCGCGTTGCCCTTACGTTGAATAACCATAAAATCGCCTGATAGAAGAAATAGCGCCACAGCGGCACGCCCGCCTCTCAGTCGCGGCTCGTTCTCTTACCGCTTGGCCGAAGCATTGTAGCGCCGCAATCAAGGGACTCTGGGTAGCAGCGCAAAACGACAACCCTCATAAAGACTTATGGCGCTCCCGGCAAGCCGTTATACTCGCCGCCCCCACCTTGGAGAGAACGCCATGAGCAAGCAAGACGATCAGTGCCTGAACGATGCGAGCACCGACCAACCGGTTGCGCCGTCAGCGACCGGGCTCGGCGCCCTCTTTGCGGCCGCCGGCAAACAGGCCGGCAAAACCAACTCGCCCAGACAGGGCAAGGCGGGCTTCGACCCGCACACCAAGCGCGTACACATGCCGCCGCGTGGCACGCGCCGCTCGATGGGTAAACGCTGATTGATCAGCGCCTGCCGCCGCTACAACGGCAGAGCGAAATGGAAGCTGGCGCCCTCGCCAGGCCGTGAAGTCACACCAATGTGGCCACCGTGCAGCTGCACGACCTCCTTGCATAGTGCCAACCCGAGGCCTGCACCGCCCTTCTTGCCGCCGCCCTGAACAAAGGGCTCAAACACCCGAATCTGCTGACTGTAGGGAATACCCTCACCGGTGTCGGTGACGGCAAATACCACGCGTTTGCCATTACGCTGCACCGACACGGTAATGCTGCCGCCCACATCGCTGTGCCGCAACGCGTTGCCGACCAGGTTGTCCAGCACTCGCTCCAGCTGCAGCCGGTCCAGCCGCGCAACGGCCAGGTCGTCATCTATCTCTTCGTGCATGCTTATGCCCTGCTGCTGGGCCTGGGCCTCAAAGCGCGATACCACCGCTCGCACCAGTTCGCGCGGGTCGCATGGCTCCAGCTCCAGCTTCTGCAGGCCATTCTGATAGCGCGAGAAATTGAGCAGGTCGTTGATCAGGTCCACCAACCGGCGCATTTCCTCATCGACAGTGTCGAACAGGTCTTGCTCGCGACTGCCCGGCGTGAACTCCAGCCGTTCCTGCAACAGGGCAAAGGCCATGTGCATGCCGGTCACCGGCGTACGCAGCTCGTGGGAGGCGCGTAGCACAAACTCACGACGCACCCGTTCGAAAGCACGCTGATCGGTCACATCACGCAGCACCATCACCGCGCCCTGCACCCAGCTGTCGTTGCGCACCACCGGGGTCAAACTGTAGTCGAGCAGGCGCGTCTCACCGGACACCTGCACCGCCAGGTCTTCCTGTTCGCTGCTGAAGGCATTACCGGCCAACACTTCGCGCACCTGCTCATCCAGCTCAGGCCGCCCCATGGCCAGCCCCAGTGATTGCCCCAGCTCGCGGGCATCCCAGTTGAGCTGGCGCCGGGCAACCGGGTTGAAGTGGTCCACTTCGCCATGCTGATCAAGAATCAGCAAGCCGTCGTCGATACTGTCGAGTACCGCTTGCAAGCGCCGCTGCTCTGACTGCAGCGCTTCCAGATCAGTGCTCTTGAACTGACGCAGCGCCTCGGCCATGGCGCCAAAACGGCGACTGAGCGCCGCCACCTCGGTGACCGGTGACAGCGGCAGCATTACGTTGAAGTCACCCTGACCGATACGGTCGGCAGCCTGCGCCAGGCTTTCAATGGGGCGGCCAAAGCGCTGGGCAATGCTGTGGGCCGTCAACAGGCCCAGCAGCAGCACTGCCAGACCAATCAGGCCCAGCAGTATGGCAATCAACCAGGCGCGCTGGTGGGCCGCGGTTTCGGCTGCTTCAACGTATTCCAGATAGCGGTTCTGCACCTCATTGATCCGGTCACGCATGGCCGCCACATTAACACTGAGTGTGCTGTCGGAAAGCAGATCACGGCGCAGGGAGGTGGGGCTCTTGAGCACCTGATCGTAGACCGAGTAAGCCCGGCTGATCTCGCTAATAGCCTGGCGGTCGGCGTCACTGCGCGCCTGCTCCCCGGCCACCGTCAACCACTCCTTGAATATCCGGTCTGACTCTTTGAGCGCGGCAGAATCAAAGTCTTCGGCCAACAGCATGGTGACCTGACGACCGATCTCCTGACGCATGCCCATGGTCGCCTTGAGGATGCCGATGTTGCTGCTGACACTCAGACTCTGCGACTGCGTGAGGCTGAGCACGCCAACCATCCCCACCAGCAAGCCGACCAGAGCAACCGTCAGCAACGCACTGCTGCTGAGAAACAGCTGGCTGCGCAGCTTCATAGACCGAACTGCTTACGCTTGCGATACAGGGTAGAAGCATCAATCCCAAGGGTGCGCGCGGCCTGCTCCAGCGTCGGGCTGGAAGCCAGCACGGCTGCGATATGCGCCTTCTCCAGCTCGTCCAGGCTCAGGCTCGCGCCCACACGTGGTGCGGCGTTGTCTTCGGGTTCGGCGCCCAGGCCCAGGTGCGCTACATCCACCCGCTCTTCATTGCAGATGATGCTGGCACGTTCGATGACGTTGCGCAGTTCGCGGATGTTGCCGGGCCAGCCGTGGTTGAGTAGCGCATTCTGCGCGCCGTCGCTGAAACCACGCGCCGGACGGGCGTAGTCCTTGACGAAGCCGGCCAGAAAGCGGTCGGCCAGAGTGAGAATATCGTCGGTACGCTCGCGCAGCGGAGGCAAGGTCAGGGTAATCACGTTGAGGCGATACAGCAGGTCTTCGCGAAAGCGCCCTTCCTTGGCCATCTCGGTCAGGTCAAGGTTGGTTGCCGCCAGAATGCGCACATCCGCGCGGCGGGTCACCGGATCACCGACGCGCTCGTACTCCTTGTCCTGAATAAAGCGCAGCAACTTGGGCTGCAGCGTGAGCGGAAAGTCACCAATCTCATCCAGAAACAGGGTGCCGCCGTCGGCCTGGCTGACACGCCCCAGGGTACTTTCGCTGGCACCGGTGAAGGCGCCCTTGGTGTGGCCAAATAGCTCGCTTTCCATCAACTCGGCATTGAGAGAGGGACAGTTGATGGTGACGCATTCCTTCTTGGCCCGCCGGCTCCAGCCGTGAATCAGGCGGGCCAGCTCACCCTTGCCCGTCCCCGACTCACCTAAAATAAGGATGTTGGCATCGGTGCCGGCTACCTGACGCGCGGTTTCCAGTACCGCCATCATCGCGGGGCTTTGCGAATCGCCGCTCACGCGGGTCTGCCGTACTTCCTCTTCCAGGGTTTCCAGTCGCGCGGCCATCTGCCGCGCTTCAAGCTGCTTGGCTGCGGACATGCGCAACTGATCAGGGCTGCAAGGCTTGACCAGATAATCGGCAGCGCCGGCCTGCATGGCGTCGACCGCGGTATCCACCGCCGAATGAGCGGTTACCATCACCACGCGCATCCAAGGCGCAATCGCGCGCATGCGCGCCATCACATCCAGACCATTTTCCTCGCCCAGACGCAGGTCCAGAAAGCACAGGTCAAACACCTGGCTGTGCAACACCGACTCGGCTTGCATACCGTTACTGGCGGTCGCTACCAGATACCCCTCGTCTTCGAGGCAGTAACGGAAGGTACGCAAAATCGCTGGCTCATCATCAACCAGCAATATCCGGCCATTGCTTTGAGTTGCATCCATAAGGGTTGTCTTCTCCGGGCGCTGATCCCACCGCAAGGCAGTCGTGCAAAATGCATGGCCTACCAGGACGCATCTTGCAAACTGCATGCAAGGCAATCTGCGAAAATTCTGTAAGTGTTTGATTTTTATTGATTTAAAAACGATAAAAAGCCTGGCACGACGCTTGCTCAAGTACTAACACAAACCAGAAAAAGGCGAGCCACAAGCAAACCTTTATACGGATATTGACTGGAGAAGACCGTCATGCGCAGCGCCAAACCCATCGCACTGCTTAGCCTATCCACCGCCCTGCTGTGCTCACTGTCAATGAGCACGCAAGCACGCGAGCCGGCTCTTAGCATGGAGCCGCACCAGGCCACGATAGTTCAATCTGCCGACGACAGCCGCATCGTCAGCACCCTGCAATCACGGTTGACCTGGCATGGTAACACGTCCGGCATCGACATCCGTGTGGACAGCAACAAGGGTGTTGTACGGCTCAGTGGTGTGGTTCCCGAGCGCGGGGACAAACGTGTTGCGGTCGCTACCGCCCTACACACGCCGGGCGTGGTCAGCGTGGATGCCAGTCAACTGCATATCGGACAGGCTCGGACAGTCAGCGAAGCACGCTGGCCAAGTCCGACGCTGCAGACTGCCAACCGACTGCAGCTGTAATGCGAAAAGAAGGAAAGGAAAAAAATCATGTCTCTGGAGCCCAAACCTGCGATTTACTTTCATATAATGGAAGCCACTCGACCTGGAGCTTTTGATAACCAGTTAACTGAGCGTTTTACCGCCGCACCGAGGAGATCCCCCATGTACAACTGGGCCATCGCCTTTATTGTCATGTCTCTTGCCGCCGCCGTATTTGCATTGGGAGGGTTTGGCGCCCCCTACGATCAGCTGGGCGCTTTGCTTTGCCCCCTGTTTTTGGCCCTGTCTGTGGTGGCTGCCGTAATGGGCAAACGCACCCGTCATCGCCAGTAGCGCCCCATTGACCGCACCAGCGGATACGGTAACCCTGACATTGCAGCAGCTGCCCCGCGAGTTGCTCCCCCTGGCCAACCGGTTCTACCGCCGCCACCATCGCGGTATGAAGGCCAATGGCCAACAGCAGATCTGGGTGCTACGCGCACCAGACATCTGCGCCAGTCTGTGCCTGCAGCCCGTGGAAACAGGACACTGGCTAACCGCCTTGCTGATCGCACCAGCGATGCGCGCCCAAGGCCTCGGCACTCAGCTGCTAGACCAGGTGCGTGCCGAGGTCGACGGCCCCATCTGGCTGTTTTGCGCCCCGCACCTGACTCCCTTCTACCAGCGCTGCGGCTACCAGCTTGCCGCCCACCTGCCTGAATCGCTCGACTCACGCCTGCAACGCTATCAGCGCAGCAAGTCGCTGGTCGCCCTGGCAAACCTGCCCGGGTAAGCCATTTCTACCCCATCGTGGCAGCTTGCCACCAAATGCAACACAATTCTGTAATACGCGCACTACAACAGTGCGCACGCAGCTATTGTACCTGTGTACCGAAGAGCAACCGCACCCGTAATCATGACGTAAATAATTGATTTAAAACGAAAATAAAAAACTGGCAAGCTAAATGCTATGTGAGCAATGCCAACGCACTTAAATCAAAAACCTACGGGGTATTACGTGATGATGAAGAAAATCGCAGTTGCCGTTGCTACCGCCAGCACGCTCTCTTTTGCCAACATGGCGCACGCCGAAGCCTTTGATACCGCCATGGGCGAGTTTGACGTCAGCATGACTGCCACCCTGGCAACCGACTACATCTGGCGCGGCCAGTCGCAAACCGATGGCGCTGGCGCCATTCAGGGCAGCCTGGACATCGCCCACGAAAGCGGCCTGTACATCGGTGCCTGGGCATCCAACATCGACTCAACCGACTTTGGCGGCTCCAGCATCGAGATCGACTACTACGCCGGCTACGGCGGAGCCATCACCGACGACATCAGCTACGATCTGTCCTGGGCTACTTATACCTACCCGAAAAACAGCGCTATCGATGTTGAAGAGGCGCTGGCCAGCATCAGCCTCTACGGCCTGACCCTGGGCGCCAAATACGCGTACGATCCGCAGAGCGCGCTGTACACCTACGTAGGCTATGACTTCTCCCTGCCGTACGACGTGGGCCTGGGCCTGCACTACGGCCTGACCGACACCAAAGATCCGCTGAACGGCGTTGACGGTGACGAAGAATACGGCGATTGGGCCGTCACCCTGAGCAAAACCATGCTGGGCCTCGACGTCGCTCTGATGTACAGCGACACCGACCTGGGTGACGACTGTGCCTACTCCAGCCAGGATTCCTGTGACTCCAACGTCACCCTGTCGGTCTCGAAAACCCTGTAATACCCGGCCCGGGCTAGCATATCCCCATCAGACGCTGAGCCCGGGCTGCTGTTCCGTCAGCATTGCACCGCCTCTTTTGCGCTGTTCCACGGCAGCTCGAAAGCGGCGGTTTTTTTATTCACGACTAACCGTGCGGGTGGCGCCTAAGGACGGAACAGTGTTGAGCCCACTGACGGGGACCACGCCGGCCAGAACGCCGCATTGCGCGGGCACGCGGTTGGCTTGGTCCGCCTTGCCACAGATGACCACACAACAAAAAACCGGCCCAAGGCCGGTTTAGTCGTCATGCGCTCTTGCCGCTCAGGCGCGTGGCAAGGTAACGCCGCGCTGCCCCTGATACTTGCCGCCGCGATCACGGTAAGAGGTTTCGCAGGTCTCGTCGGACTCAAAGAACAGCATCTGCGCTACACCTTCATTCGCGTAGATCTTGGCCGGGAGGTTGGTCGTGTTGGAAAACTCCAGGGTCACATGCCCTTCCCACTCCGGCTCCAGCGGCGTGACGTTGACGATAATGCCGCAACGCGCGTAGGTGCTCTTGCCCAGACAAATAGTCAATACATTGCGCGGAATACGGAAGTACTCAACGGTGCGCGCCAGCGCAAAGGAGTTGGGCGGGATGATGCAGACATCACTCTGAATATCGACAAAGCTCTTGTCGTCGAAGTTTTTCGGATCAACGATCGCCGAATGGATATTGGTGAACACCTTGAACTCGTCGGCGCAGCGCACATCGTAGCCGTAGCTGGAAACACCGTAGGAAATGACCCGCTCGCCCTCAGCGCCGCGGATCTGGCGCTCGACAAAGGGTTCAATCATCCCCTGTTCCTGGGACATGGTGCGGATCCAGCGGTCGGATTTGATGCTCATGGCGGGTCCTGAGTGATCTGTACGAAAACGAGCCAGCATGTTACCGGGTTATAGGCAATGACAAAAGACCGTCATCAATCCTCGCTAATGCTGATCTCCGGCATGCCGCCGGCGCCTTTCAGCGCCGTGATGCGCGCAGCGGCGTGACGGGCCATGTCCTGATAGACCATGCTGATCTGGCACTCCGGCTCAGCCACCACCGTCGGCTTGCCGCCATCGGCCTGCTCGCGAATCATCATTGACAGAGGCATCGAGCCGAGCAGCTCGACATGGTATTGCGCCGCCAGGCGCTCACCACCACCCTCGCCAAACAGGTGCTCGGCATGGCCGCAGTTGGAGCAGATGTGGATTGCCATGTTCTCAACCACACCGAGCACGGGGATGTTCACCTTCTCGAACATGCCGATGCCCTTCTTGGCATCCAGCAGCGCGAGATCCTGCGGTGTGGTAACGATAACGGCGCCCGTCACCGGCACCTTCTGCGCCAGGGTCAGCTGGATATCCCCCGTGCCCGGCGGCATATCTACAACCAGATAATCCAGGTCATCCCAGGCGGTCTGGGTCAGCAGTTGCATCAGTGCACCGGACACCATCGGGCCGCGCCAGACCACCGGCGTGTTGTCATCCACCAGAAACGCCATGGACATAACTTGAATGCCGTGCGCACGCGGCGGCACAAACCATTTACCCTCGCGGGTTTCCGGACGCGTGCCTTCGGGCAGGCCCAGCATCAGCCCCATACTGGGGCCGTAGATGTCGGCATCCAGCACACCGACCTTGGCGCCCTCTCGCGCCAGAGCCAGCGCCAGATTGGCGGCCGTGGTGGACTTGCCTACCCCGCCCTTGCCAGAGGCCACTGCAATGACGTTCTTGACGTTGGCCAGCGCCGCGACCTGCCCCTGCACCGCACCCGCTTCAATCTCGCAGCCCACACTGACCTTGGCCGAGGTCACGCCATCGACATTCTCCACCGCCGTTTGCAGCATCTGCGCAATGCCACCGACCAGGCTGCCGGCGGCATACCCCAGCACCAGCTCAGCCTCGACCTGCCCGCCATTAATCTCCAGACGGCGCAGGCAACCGCAACTCAGCAGGTCGGTTTTCAGGTAGGGGTCCTGGTATTGGGCCAGGGCCTGTTCAATGGCAGCGCGATCAAGGGTCGACATGACGGAGTTCCGAACGAGATAAAGAGGTCGCTATGCTACCGAGCAGCACAGCCCAACGCAAAGCGGCCCGCCGGTGGAGCCGGCGGG
>NZ_LMAZ01000002.1:232170-264874 GCF_003444685.1 Pseudomonas abyssi
GGTGGAGCCGGCGGGCCGCTGCTTTAACGCAACTGATCAGGCGGCGTCAGCTTGTGGCTCGGCGTCAGCCTCTTCTGCCTCGTCGCTGGACTCCTGCTCAGCCGGGGCCACCTTGGCAGCATCGGCCTGCTCTACCTGCTCGATCAGGGTGTTCATCAGGCGAGTACCGCGCTCACCGACCATCTCGGCAAACACATCACGCACCGGCAGGCTGCGCTCGCGGAAGGCTTCACGCTCTTCAGCGGTCAGGTAAACCAGTTCGATGTCGCTGTTCTCGGTGATGATATCCAGACGCTCGGTGTTCAGGCGGGTCTGCACGTCGTGAATCCACGGCACCAGCTCGACCACTGCCTCTTCGACCACATCCTTGCGCTCCTGGCTCAGGCCGTCATACCAGTCGCTGTTGGCCATAAAGGTCGCGATGAACTGAGCCTGGTTGGCAAAGATCAGGTAATCCTGCACCTTGTAGAAGTCCATTTCCTGGTGGGCAAACACCGGCTGGATGTTGCCATCCAGCTGACCCAGCTGCATGCCGCTGAACAGCTCACCGTATTCCATGGTGGTCGGGTCGGCGCCGTAGGCGCTGTAGGTTTCGCGCAGCAGGCGGTTATCCATGGTGCGGATGGCCAGGCCGTCAAAATCCTCGGGGGTGCGGACCGCCTTGTTGGCACTCCAGACCTGCCAGCCTTCCGGCACAATGGCGAGCGGCTGCAGGCCGCGATCACGGTAGGAGGCAACCAGGTCCTCGTTCTTGCGGAAGGCCGGGTCGTTGAGAATTTCGGTATTGGTCTTCTCGTCGTCGGTCAGCACGAAGTTCAGGCTGAACAGCTGCGACTCGGGAACGGTACCGCCCAGAAAACCGGAGCCGAAGGCAAACTGCACTGCACCGGATTGGACCTGATCATAGATATCGGTCAGGCCACCCAACTGGCCGTAGGGGTAGAGTTTGACCTCTACCGCGCCGTCGGTCTTTTCCTTGATCAGCTCGGCAAACTTGGCGCCGTACTCGTATTGCACGCTGCCATCAATCTCTTCCAGGGCAAAACCCCATGTTTCGGTTTCTACTTCGGCAGCCGCAGTCGGCTCCTCCGCTGCAGGGGTGGTATTCGATGCCGTCGGTTCTTCCTCGGACCCGCACGCTGCCAGCATGATCGCTGCTGCACCAATACATCCATTGCGCCAATTCATGGAACACTCCTTATCAACTGTTCTGGATTCCTCACGAACCTTAACACAGCACAACCGCATGTCCACGCCGTGCAAAAGCCTTTTATATGAGTTAAGGTCAAAAAAGGCGCCGAAACTACGGACCAGATCGCATTCTGACTGCAGCGTCCGAATTACGACATTGCACAAGCAGATAGCGTAGACGAGGTCTGATCGGTCAGCCCGGAGACAATAGCCACACAGGACACATTGCATGCCCCAGCCAGCCGAGCCGTCGGCAAGCCACACGAGCGGCTCTTTGCTGCTACGTCTGCTGGGCGCGGTAGACCGCGTTACCGAGTGGGTCGAAAAAATCATTCTGGGCAGCAGCGTGCTGTTTCTGGCCGGACTGCTGATCGTGCACGTACTGGGCAGGCAGCTGTTCGGCAATGGTGTGACAGGCCAGGTTGAGCTCACCCAGATCAGCCTGATCATCATGACCTTCTCGGGGCTCGGCTACGCCGTGCGGCGCGCACGCCATATCAGCATGTCCGCTTTCTTCGACCAGCTCAGCGGCAAACCACGCAAGGCGCTGATGATCTTCATCGCCCTGGGCACCGCTGCCCTGATGTTCTACCTGGCCTGGCACGCTGGTGACTATGTCACCAACATTTACGAGCGCGGCCGCACCTCCTCCGCCCTGCAGATTCCGCTGTGGATTCCCTACCTCGCGGCCCCGGTCGGCTTTGTGCTGGCCGGCATCCAGTTTGTGCTCACCGCCGTGCGCAATCTGACCTCTCGCGAGGTCTACCGCTCCTTCACCGAGAAGGACGAATACGACGCCATTCCGGACGACGGCGCGCTCTGACCAAGGCTACGGACCCATGCTTACCCTGACCTTCATTACCATGATCGTGCTGCTGGCATTGGGCTTCCCAATGATGGTGCCGCTGCTGGTCGCCGCGCTCATGCTGCTGTTTCTGGTCATCGATCTGGGCAACGTCAGCCTGCTGATGGGACAGATGATCAGCGGCGTGCAGTCCTGGGCACTCGCCGCCGTACCGCTGTTCATTTTTGCTGCCGACCTGATGACGCGCGGGCATACAGCCAACCGCCTGCTGGACCTGGTGCAGAGCTTTGTCGGCCACCTGCGTGGCGGCCTGCCGATCACCACCGCCGCCAGCTGCACCCTGTTTGGCGCAGTGTCGGGCTCGACCCAGGCAACGGTGGTCGCCATGGGCGGGCCGATGCGCCCAAAGCTGCTGGAGAAGGGATACTCAGACACCTTCAGCATCGCCTTGATCATCAACGCCAGCGACATCGCGCTACTGATTCCGCCCAGTATCGGCATGATCATCTACGGGGTGATTTCAGGCTCCTCAATCGGTGACCTGTTTATCGCCGGTATCATCCCCGGCCTGCTGATCCTGCTGTTGTTCTCTATCTACTGCTGGGTCGCCTCCATCCGCATGGGCATTGCGCCAGAGCCAAAGAGCGATTGGACCACACGTCTGCTGGCCCTGCGCAAGGCGCTGCTGCCGCTCGGCTTTCCTCTGGTGGTGGTCGGCGGTATCTACGGCGGCCTGTTCAGCCCGACGGAGGCTGCGGCCATCGCGGTGCTCTATGCCCTGATTCTTGAGGTCGTCATTCTGCGCGCGGTAAAGCTGCGCGAGTTGTGGGATGTGGCACTGTCTACCGGACTGATCACCGCCGTGGTGTTCATTCTGGTAGCAGCCGGCAACGCCTTTACCTACGCCATCTCCTTTGCCGGTATTCCGCAGGCCATCCTGGATCCGGTGATCGCCAGCATCGGCGACAACCAGACCCTGGTGCTGGCCCTGATCGCCGTGTCGTTTTTCATCGGCTGCATGTTCGTTGACCCCATCGTGGTCATTCTCATCCTCACACCGCTGTTCAAGCCCGCAGTCGAAGCTGCCGGCCTGGACCCGGTGCACGTTGGCGTGATTGTCACCCTGCAGGCCGCCATCGGATCGGCAACACCGCCGTTCGGCTGCGACATTTTTACGGCCATGGCGATCTTCCGCCGGCCCTACTTCGATGTCATTCGCGGCACACCGCCCTTCATATTCATCCTGCTGATAGCGACAGTGTTACTGATACTCTTTCCCGAGATATCGCTGTGGCTGCCTTCGCTCGCCCAGGACTAATTACAAAACGCCATCAAATATGACGTTTTTGTCCTATCGAATTTGCGAATCAGCGCCGATATTCTGATCGTTAACGGACTATTTGCTTTTTTGCCTCAGCCCCTCAGGGCAGCGCATGCCGTTACAACAACAATATCGAGAAGCGCCCAGGAGGCACCCATGATGTCAGAGCAACACGCCGAGGCGCTTGCGCCCGCCGCCAAGCCCGTCCTCGCTCGTGGCCGGCTAGCCTTGGCCGGGCTGATCATCTGCGAACTCTTTCTGTTTGCCGCAGTGCTGCTCAGCACGACCGGCGTGCTCTTCTGGGCCGCATTGGCCATGCTGATCCCGACGCTCGCGTTTACCTGGCAGCTGCAGGGCGGAGCCGGCGGCAGCGGCGCACTGGGAGCCAGCCTGCAACGCGTTAACGGCAAGCAGATTGATCTGCGCCTGGGCAATGAGAAACACAGCGACGACCCAGCCATTCAAGAGTACGTAAAACTCAATGAGCGTCTGCGCGCCATCATGCTGGAGCTGCAGCAGAACAGCCTGGGCACGGCGCTGGCCTCAGCCAATAGCCGCCTGCTGGCAGAACAGGCGGCGCGGGACGCGCAAAGCCAGCAGCAGGTCTCCGAACTGATCTTCCATGCCAGCGAGCAAACCACCAGTGCCCTGCAGGACATCTCCCATCGCGCCACCGGTGTCACCGAAGTCAACTCCCGCAACCTGGAAATGGCCCGTCAGTCGCGCGAGCAGATGAGCGATGCCCGCAGCAAGATGCAACAAATCAGCGACGCCATGGGTGGCTTCAAGGACAACGTCAGCGCCCTGAACGCCACCTCGGCAAAGATCCGCGACATCCTGACCACCGTGCAGGACTTCTCTGCGCAGACCAACATGCTGGCACTCAACGCAGCGATTGAAGCCGCCCGCGCTGGCGAGCAGGGTCGCGGCTTTGCAGTGGTGGCCGATGAGGTACGCAACCTGTCGCTCAAGGTCGGCAACGCCGCCGAACAGATCAGCCAACTGATGGGCCAGATGAGCGACGCCATGGCTGGCGCAGATGCCCAGACCCTCGGCATGCTGGAGCAGACCGAGGCAACTGGCACGGCCGTCAGCAGCGCAGCCGATCAGTTCGATGCCATGGTTGATGACTTCCAGCGGGCCAACGACGATCTGCTGATGGTCAGCAGCGCCCTGGAGGAACTGACCGCCACCAACGCCGAAACACTGCAGCACGGCGGCGAGATTCGTGACCTGAGCCTGACCATCAGCCAGCATATGGCCGCCACCCACACCCAGGCCGATGCGCTGCGTGATAACACCAACCTGGCGCTGCGCTCGCTGGCCGGTTTCCGTCTGGGCGAAGGCCAGCTGGAAGCCGTGACCGAAGTCCTGATGGCACGGCGCAAGGAAATCGAGCAACGCCTGGACGCGCTGGCCGACAACGGCGTTGATCTGTTTGATCAAAACTACACGCCGGTAGCCAATACCAACCCGCCCAAGCACGACGTGCGCTGGGCCGATGCCTTTATCGAACGCATTCGACCACTGCTGGACGAGTGGGACAAGGGCGGCCAGGACGGTATTGTTTACACCGCTGCGGTGAACGAGCGCGGCTATCTGCCGACCAGCCGCAGCGCCTCCTCCCAACCACCCACCGGCGACCCGCGCATTGATGCCGCACGCAGCAACTACAAGCGGTTTGCGGTGTCCAGCGACACCGACCTGCGCATTATGGCCAGCTGCACTTACCTCAATCTGGGTACCTTTGTGCTGCCCGGCACCACCACCGTGGTGTTCGTGCTCTATGTGCCGATCTTTGTCAAAGGCCGCCGCTGGGGGACGATGTCTTCCGCGATTGCACCGGCGGCATTGGGGCTCTGAGGGCCGCCGCTGTGCGGCGAGCTGGAAGCTGCAAGCAAGACAGTTTGGGCTTTTAGATTTTAGCTTGCAGCTTGCAGCTTGCAGCTTGTGGCTTGTGGCTTGTGGCTTGTGGCTTGAAGCTTCCGCCTTGCAGCTAACGCTCGGCCGCCGCAATAAACGCGGCGGCGACGTCTGCCGCTTCTTCTATTAGCGCCTGCTGTGTCAGGCCGCTGGACTTCAGCGGCCGAAAGTCGTGTTCGCCAGACTCCAGCCAGTGCAACTGCAGTGCAGGATCCAGCGGATAGGCCGCGACCTCATCTGGTTTGCCAAAGGGGTCCCGGGTGCCCTGCACTATCAGCCCCGGGCAACCGATCTGCTGCAAATGCTCAATACGGGTACGTTCGGGCTTGCCCGGCGGGTGAAACGGATAGCCAAAGCAGATAAAGCCGGCGGCCCCCACCTCCGCCGCCAACTGACTGGCCACGCGTGCGCCCATCGACTTGCCGCCCAGAAACAGACGCCCGGAAACCCCAGCGGCCTGCTCGCGCATACATTGCTCCAGCATCGGCATCGGGTTGGGCGGACGCTTGCGGCCATCGTCGCGGCGCGCCGCCATATAGGGGAACTCAAAGCGCACCACCTTGATCCCCTGGGCAGACAGCGCCGCCGCCAGCTGCGTCATAAACGGGCTGTCCATCGGCGCGCCGGCGCCATGGGCCAGCAGCAGCGTTGCTCTGGGCTCGCCGGCTGGCTGGTCGGTCAGCACTGATTGCATAACACCTTCCTTTATATAGATCCGTACGCTGCGACACGATGTCACATAAACTGCGCCCTGCTGCACCTTCACATAACCCCGGTAGGGGGCTAGTCTGAACCCTGTCCCGACGTTTGTCTCTCCGACGCGCTAGCGGTGAAGCTATCTCGGGCAACCACCCTGGTGGGGCCATGGCGAGCAGGCCATACAAGAGCAAAATTCTCGCCGTTTCAAGCCTTTGAAGGGCTTTGCGACGCATCCCGACACTGACCTATGTCATTGCAATGCGCGCGGGCTTTCCTCATACTTGCCAGCGCTTTAAACCCAATAAACCAACTGCTATCCGTGGAATCTCGCATGAGCACAGCTACCACTCCGACAGCCTATAACTATAAGGTGGTACGCCAGTTCGCCGTCATGACGGTGGTCTGGGGTATCGTGGGCATGGCCATGGGCGTCTTTATTGCGTCCCAACTGGTCTGGCCTGAACTGAATTTTGGCTTGCCGTGGACTACCTTCGGACGTCTGCGTCCGTTGCACACCAACGCGGTCATCTTCGCCTTTGGCGGATGTGCCCTGTTCGCCACCTCCTACTATGTGGTCCAGCGCACGACGCAGGCCCGCCTGGTATCCGATGGCCTCGCTGCTTTCACCTTCTGGGGTTGGCAAGCGGTTATCGTCCTCGCTGCAATCACCCTGCCCATGGGCCTGACCAGCAGCAAGGAATACGCTGAGCTGGAGTGGCCGATCGACGTCCTGATCGCGGTTGTCTGGGTGAGCTACGCGCTGGTGTTCTTCGGCACCATCATGAAGCGCAAGATGAAGCACATCTACGTCGGTAACTGGTTCTTCGGTGGCTTTATCATCACCGTTGCGGTCCTGCACATCGTCAACAGCATGGCGATCCCGGTGACCCTGACCAAGTCCTACTCGATGTACGCTGGCGCAACCGATGCGATGGTGCAATGGTGGTACGGCCACAACGCAGTTGGTTTCTTCCTGACCGCCGGCTTCCTGGGCATGATGTACTACTTCGTTCCCAAGCAGGCCGAGCGTCCGATCTACTCGTACCGCCTGTCCATCGTGCACTTCTGGGCGCTGATCGCCATCTACATCTGGGCCGGTCCGCACCACCTGCACTACACCGCGCTGCCTGACTGGGCTCAGTCTCTGGGCATGGTGATGTCCCTGATCCTGCTGGCACCCAGCTGGGGCGGCATGATCAACGGCATGATGACCCTGTCCGGCGCCTGGCACAAACTGCGCACCGACCCGATCCTGCGCTTCCTGGTTGTCGCGCTGGCGTTCTACGGCATGTCCACCTTCGAAGGTCCGATGATGGCCATCAAGACCGTGAACGCGCTGTCCCACTACACCGACTGGACCATTGGTCACGTACACGCTGGTGCTCTGGGCTGGGTTGCCATGATCTCCATCGGTTCGCTGTACCACCTGATCCCGAAAGTCTTCGGTCGTGAAGCCATGTACAGCACCTCGCTGATCAATGCTCACTTCTGGCTGGCGACTATCGGCACCGTGCTGTACATCGTGGCCATGTGGGTCAACGGCATCACTCAGGGCCTGATGTGGCGCGCAGTCAACGTTGACGGCACCCCGACCTACTCCTTCGTCGAGGCGCTGGAAGCCAGCCACCCGGGCTTCATCGTCCGTGCAATCGGCGGTGCCTTCTTCCTGCTCGGCATGTTGCTGATGGCTTACAACGTATGGCGCACCGTGCGCCACAGCAAAGCAGCTCAACTCGAAGCTGCGGCCCAGACTGCCTGAGGGATGTGCTAAATGAAACTGCATGAAACAGTAGAAAAAAATCTTGGCCTGATGATCTTTCTGATGGTGTTTGCCATCAGCTTCGGCGGCCTGGTTCAAATCGTACCGCTGTTCTTCCAGCCGGAAACCACCGAGCCGGTAGAGGGCCTGCGCCCGTACACCGCAGTGGAGCTGGAAGGTCGCGACATCTATATCCGCGAAGGCTGCGTTGGCTGCCACTCGCAGATGATCCGTCCGTTCCGTGCCGAGACCGAGCGCTATGGTCACTACTCGGTTGCCGGCGAAAGCGTCTGGGAACACCCCTTCCTCTGGGGCTCCAAGCGCACCGGTCCGGACCTGGCCCGTGTTGGCGGTCGTTACTCCGACGACTGGCACCGCGCTCACCTGATCAGACCTCAGGACGTGGTGCCGGAATCCAAGATGCCAGCCTTCCCCTGGCTGCAGGATGGCGTGCTTGATGGCAAGCATACCGCCCGCAAGATGGAAGTGCTGCGTACTCTGGGCGTTCCTTACACCGATGAAGACATCGCCGGTGCTCAGGAAGCAGTCAAGGGCGTATCCGAAATGGATGCTCTGATTGCCTACCTGCAACACCTTGGCACTGTCCTGTCGGATCGGTAAGCAACCATGGATATCAATACTCTCCGAGGCCTTGGCACAGTATTCGCGTTTGTCGCCTTCGTCGGCGTCGTGATCTGGGCCTACAGCGCGTCCAAGAAGAAGGACTTCGATGAGGCAGCCCAGCTGCCCTTCGCGGACGAAGAGGACGACAAGGCCTCCGGTGAGCAGCACAAAGATGCTAGGAGTGACAAGTAATGACTAATTTCTGGAGCGGGTACATTGTTGTCCTGACCCTGACCTGCCTGGGCCTCATCCTCTGGCTGCTGCTGGCGACCCGCAAGGGCCAACGCAAGGAACAGACCGAAGAAACCCTGGGCCACAGCTTTGACGGCATTGAAGAGTTCGACAACCCGCTGCCCCGCTGGTGGTTCGTGCTGTTCATCGCCACCATGGTATTCGGCGCCATCTACCTGTTCCTGTTCCCGGGTCTGGGCAAGTGGCCGGGCTACCTGAACTGGACCCAGGAAGGCCAGTACGAAGCGGAAGTCGCCAAGGCCGAAGAAGCCTTTGCCCCGATCTTTGCCAAGTACTCCGCCATGCCGGTTGAAGAAGTCGCCAAAGACCCTGAAGCGGTTGCTATTGGCCAACGTCTGTTCGCCACCAACTGCTCGGTCTGTCACGGCTCTGACGCCCGCGGCGCGTTCGGCTTCCCGAACCTGACCGACAACGACTGGCTGTACGGCGGTGACCCGGAAACCATCAAGACCACCCTGCGCGCAGGTCGTCAGGCAGCGATGCCGGCGTGGCTCGCGGTTATCGGTGAAGATGGTGTGCGCAACGTCTCCGGCTATGTCCGCAGCCTGTCCGGCCTGGAAACCGAGAACGTTGATCTGGCCGCAGGCCAAACCACCTACACCAACACCTGTGCGGTCTGCCACGGCCCGGATGGCAAGGGCAACCAGCAACTGGGTGCGCCCAACCTGACCGACGACATCTGGCTGTATGGCTCCAGCTTCCTGCAGGTTCAGCAGACTGTGCGTTATGGTCGTAACGGCCACATGCCGACACAGGCTCACCTGGGTGAAGACAAGATCCACATGCTGGCCTCCTACGTTTACAGCCTGTCCCACAAAGACGAGCAGTAAGCCGCAGCAGTGGTTGCAGTACCCAACGGGGAGGCCAGTGGCCTCCCCGTTTTTTTTGACGCGACTACCTGTCGCATTGTGGCTGCGGACCAAGAGGTCTATTTTCAATATTGAGAAAGTACGCGTCTTGCATCGCGCACCAGCTTAGCGGCAAAGATTGGCCCTACGAGAGGCCTGTCGCCGTGCACCCCTTCCGCCTGATAGGGTTAGTCTGACCATGAGCAAAATCCCCGTCCAAGATGTAACACCCAAGGTCGAAACCTACGACCTCTACGCCAAGCGCCAGAAAATCCAGACCCGCTCCTACAAGGGCCTGTTTATGAACGTACGCCTGGCCGGCGTGGCTGCACTGTTTCTGTTGTACTTCGGCACGGTCTGGCTGCCGTGGGGCGACCGCCAGGCGGTGCTCTGGGATCTGCCCGCCCGCCAGTTCCATATCTTTGGCGCGACCTTCCAGCCGCAGGACTTCTTCCTGCTGTCCTTTCTGCTGATTATCTGCGCCTTTGGCCTGTTCTTTATCACCGTGTTCGCCGGCCGGGTATGGTGTGGCTATACCTGCCCGCAGACTGTCTGGACCTGGATTTTCATGTGGGCAGAGCGCATCACCGAGGGCGAGCGCAATGCACGCATCAAGCTCGATAAGGCGCCCATGAGCGTCAACAAGTTCCTGCGCCGCAGTGCCAAGCACGCCATCTGGCTGGTGGTTTCGGTGCTGACCGCCATCACCTTTGTTGGCTATTTCACGCCCATCCGCGGACTGGTAGCAGACCTGTTCACCCTGCAGATTGCCGGCTGGGCCGCGTTCTGGGTGTTCTTCTTTACCGCCGCCACCTATATCAACGCTGGCTGGCTGCGCGAGCAGGTGTGCTTTCACATGTGCCCCTACGCACGCTTCCAGAGCGTCATGTTCGACGCTGACACCCTGATCGTGTCCTACGACGCCAAACGCGGTGAGCCGCGTGGCGCCCGCAAAAAAGGCGTCGACCCGGCTGAGGTCGGCAAGGGCGATTGCATCGACTGTAACATCTGCGTGCAAGTGTGCCCGACCGGCATCGATATCCGTCACGGGCTGCAGTACGAATGCATCGGCTGCGCAGCCTGCGTAGATGCCTGCAACGAGGTCATGGATAAGATGGAGTACCCGCGCGGTCTGATTCGCTATACCACCGAGCACGAGCTCGAAGGCAAGAAGACCCACTGGCTGCGCCCTCGCCTGCTGGGCTATGGCGCGGCTCTGGTGACCATGATCGTGATGTTTATCATCACCGTCGGCAACCTGGCTCAGGTATCGCTGGATATCGAGCGAGATCGAAACGTTCTGTATAGAGAAACCCGTGCCGGGGACATCGAGAACGTGTACATTGTCAAAGTTTTCAACAAGGGTCAGACCGAGCGCACCTACACAATCGACGTCAGCGGGCACCCGGCGCTGCAACTGCAGATGCCGGACAACCGCCTGACCGTCGCGCCAAGCCGCAAGCTTGAACTGCCGGTCAACATCCATATGGAGCCGGGCGCGCTGAACGGCGCGACCAACATACCGATCACCTTTGTGGTCACCGCTGAAGACGATGACAGCGTGCAGGCCGAGGCAGAAAGTCGCTTCATGGCGCCGCAGGTACGCTGATGAGCACAGGAACATCCATGACGCACGACCCTTCGCAATCGCCCTGGTACAAGCAAATCTGGGCCTGGTTCGTCATCGCCATTCTGGCCTTTGCCGTGTTCATCGGCATCGGCCTGCTGCTGGTGGCAACCATGAACCCGGACAGCCTGGTGCGCGACAACTACTACAGCGAAGGCAAGGCGATCAACCTCACGCTGGACCGCGATCACCATGCGCGTGATATGGGCATCGCCGCCAGCTTCATGGTGGACTCGGTAACCGGCGATATCAGCCTGCAGCTGGAGGGCGACCTGCCCGCCCTGCCGCGCAGTCTGACGCTGGACATGATCTCCCCTGCTCACGCCTCCCGTGATCGCTCGGTGACGCTGCGGCAGATCAGCGGCAACACCTACACCGGCCAGCTGGAGAAGCAGATCGAAGGTCGTCGCTATATCGAGCTGAGCGATCCGGACAAGCCCGGTGAAGGCGGCTGGCGTCTGACCGGTGAGCTGCACCTGGGCGGCAACCAGCGTTACCAGTTGAGCGCCCACTGATTCGCGCATGACCCAACCCACCCCCTGCTATCACTGTGGCGAACCGGTTTCAGCCGGTGCGCCCTGGACGGTTGAGCTGCTCGGCGCACCGCGCGCCATGTGCTGCCCGGGTTGCCAGGCTGTGGCCGAGGCAATCAGCAGCGCGGGTCTGGAATCCTACTATCAGCATCGAACCGAACCCTCGGCCAATCCAGAAGCACTGCCCCAGGCACTGCAAGACGAGCTGGAGCTGTATGACCGTGACGATGTCCAACAACGTTTCTCTCGCAGCGAAGGCGAAGGCCAGCAGGCCACCCTGCTGATCGAAGGCATCAGCTGCGCCGCCTGTTGCTGGTTGATCGAACGCCACCTGCGCGCGCAACCCGGCGTGCAGGAAGCCAGTCTCAATATGGGCAATCAGCGCCTCAGCCTGACCTGGAGCCCCCAGCAGACCAAGCTGTCCGCGCTGCTCACCAGCCTGCGCCGCATCGGCTACAACGCTCACCCCTATGAGCCGGACAAGGCCTCGGAGCAGATCGCCGAAGAGAACCGCCGCTACCTGCGCCGCCTCGGCCTGGCCGGGCTGATGTTCATGCAGGTGATGATGGCGACCATGGCGCTGTCCAGCGAGTTTGATCAGGACATGACCGAGGGCATGGCCCATCTGCTGCGCTGGGCCAGTCTGCTGATGACCACGCCCGTGGTGTTCTACAGCTGCGCCCCCTTCTTTCAGGGCGCCCTGCGCGACCTGCGCAACCGCCGCCTGAGCATGGACGTGTCGGTCTCGCTGGCCATCGGCGGTGCCTATCTGGCCGGCATCTACGCCACCCTGAGCGGCCAGGGCGAGGTGTACTTCGACTCGGTCACCATGTTTGCCCTGTTTCTGCTCGCCGGTCGCTACCTGGAACGCCGAGCGCGGCAGCGCACGGTGGAAAGCACCGCCAGACTGGTCAACCTGCTGCCACCCAGCGCCCTGCGTATCGAGGCCGATGGCTCGCGCCAGCGCATCATGCTGGAGGAGCTGCGCTGCGGCGATCTGGTTGAAGTCAAACCTGGCGAAAGCATCCCGGCTGACGGGCTGATCGCCAGCGGCAGCAGCAGCGTTGACGAATCAGCGCTGTCCGGTGAGTACCTGCCGATCGCCAAGCAGCCTGGCGATCGCGTCACCGCCGGCACCCTGAACGTCGAAGGCCCACTACAGCTGCGCATCGAGGCGCTGGGCGAGGAGACCCGCCTGTCCGCCATTGTCCGCCTGCTCGAGCGAGCCCAGTCCGACAAACCCCGGCTGGGCCGCCTGGCTGACGACGTAGCGCAGTACTTTTTGCTCACGGTGCTGCTGGCCGCCGTGGTCGTCGGCGGTGCCTGGTGGTGGGCCGCCGATGCCCACACCGCCTTCTGGATTGTGCTGGCAATGCTGGTCGCCACCTGTCCCTGCGCCCTGTCGCTGGCCACACCGACCGCGCTCACGACCGCCACCGGCAGTCTGCACCGCCTGGGTCTGCTGGTTACCCGCGGGCATGTGCTCGAAGGCCTGCCGCAGATGCAGACGGTGATCCTCGACAAGACCGGCACCCTGACCGAAGGCCGCATGACGCTGGAACAGATCCAGCCCTTTGCCGGCGTCAGCAGCGATCAGTCCCTGCGCTGGGCACAGATGCTCGAAAGCCACTCCGAGCACCCCATCGCCCGCGCCTTTGGCCGCACCAGCGCCCAGGCCGAGGCCTCCCATAACCAGCCAGGCATGGGCCTGGAGGGTCTCTGCGATGGCCAGCGCCTGCGCATCGGCAAGGCGGAGTATGCGATGGACCTGAGCCAGCAACCGCTGCCCACGCGCCCCACCGGCGACGGTCAGTGGCTGCTGCTGGCCGGCGACCAGGGCCCGTTGGCCTGGTTTGGCCTCAACGACCGCCTGCGTACCGACGCCGCCGAGTTGATCAGCGGCCTCAAGCAGCGTGGCCTTGACGTCGTCCTGCTGTCTGGCGACCACCAGAACGTGGTGGACCGGGTCGCCGCTGAACTGCAGATCGACCAGGCCATCGGCAACGCCAGCCCCGACGACAAGCTGGCCTACGTGCAGCAACGCCAGCGCGCCGGCGAAAAAGTGCTGATGATGGGCGACGGCGTCAATGACGTACCGGTCCTGGCCAGCGCCGACATCTCGATCGCCATGGGCAATGCCTCGGACCTGGCCAAGACCAGCGCCGACGCGGTGCTGCTCGGCAGCCGACTCGGCGCCCTGCTGCAGGCCATCGGCATCGCCAAACGCACCCGTGCGATCATGATCGAAAACCTGGGTTGGGCAACCCTGTATAATGCCGCCGTTCTGCCGCTGGCAGCGCTTGGCATGATCACCCCGGCCCTGGCCGCCCTGGGCATGTCAGTCAGTTCACTGCTGGTGGTGCTCAACGCCTTGCGCCTGACCCGCATCCGCCAGCCTGCGCAGGCCGCCTTGCCAGCTGCTCAACCGGAGCCGAGCCCATGACCGTTCTCTACATTCTCGTGCCCATCGCCATTGTGCTGGTCATCATTGCCATCTGCCTGTTCAACTGGGCGGTCAACAACGGCCAGTACGAAGACCTCGACAGTCCCGCGCACAGCATTCTGTTTGATGAAGACGACCCGGCGCACCTCGCCGCGCAGCAGCGTGACGAAGCGCCCGTCGACGATGCAAGCGACAGCGAGCAACCACCCCGTTCATGAATGACCTGCTTCCCCAACTGCTGACCGCGCTGGCCTTGGGCCTGCTCGGCGGCGGACACTGCATTGGCATGTGCGGCGGCCTGATGGGCGCCCTGACCATGGCCATCCCGCCGGAACGCCGCCATGGCTGGCCGCTATGGCGCCTGTTGCTGTCCTATAACGCAGGGCGTATCGCCAGCTACAGCGCCGCCGGCGCATTGCTTGGCAGCCTCGGCTGGGCTCTGCAGGGCATGGGGCTGGGGGTGGTGCTGCGCAGCATCGCCGGCCTCTTGATGATTGCCATGGGGCTGTATCTGGCCAACTGGTGGGCCGGGCTGACCCGCATTGAACAGCTGGGTCGGGGACTGTGGAAACATATCGAACCGCACGCCCGCGCCCTGCTGCCGGTGCAGCGGCCCGGCCAGGCCCTGCTGCTGGGTGCGCTCTGGGGCTGGCTGCCCTGCGGCCTGGTGTACAGCACGCTGATCTGGGCCAGCAGCCACGGCAGCGCAGGCCATTCCGCCCTGTTGATGCTGTTCTTCGGTCTCGGTACCCTGCCGACATTGCTGGCCACCGGGGCTGCTGCCGAACGCCTGACCGCCCTGCTGCGCCGCCGCAGCCTGCGCGTCAGCGCCGCGCTGGTGATTATCCTGTTTGGACTCTGGACCTTGCCCGGCCCGCATCAACACTGGCTGATGCAGCATTTGAGCTTGCCATCGCAGGCACATCACGGGCATGAATGAACACCTGTTGCAATACTCCCAGGCGTGGCGGCGATGCCATGCTTGAGGTAGGCTTTGCTGATCGAACAACGGAGCTGTGACCGTCATGACCGATGCAATCAAACTCAAGTCGCTGCCCGAAGCGCACTGCAAGGACTGCAGCCTGGCCACCATGTGCCTGCCGCTGGCACTGCAAGACCAGGAGCTCGACACGCTGGACAGCATCGTCAAGCGTGGCCGCCCACTACGCAAGGGCGAGATGCTGTTCCGTCAGGGCGACCCCTTTGACTCGCTCTATGCGCTGCGCTCGGGCACCATCAAGACCTTTACCGTTGACGACGCGGGTGTAGAGCAGATTACCGGCTTCCACCTGGCCAGCGAGCTGATCGGCCTGTCCGGCATGGACGGCGAGCGCCAACCGGTCTCGGCGGTCGCGCTGGAAACCACCTCCGTGTGCGAAATCCCCTTCGAGCGCCTGGACGATTTGACCGCCACCATGCCGTCGCTGCGTCGCCAGGTCATGCGCCTGATGAGCCGCGAAATCCGTGACGACCAGCAGATGATGATGCTGTTGTCGAAAAAGACCGCCGATGAACGCATTGCCACGCTGCTGATCAACCTGTCTGCCCGGTTCCGCGCCCGCGGCTACTCCGCCCGTTCCTTCCGCCTGGCCATGTCACGCAACGACATTGGCAACTATCTGGGCCTGGCGGTCGAAACCGTCTCGCGCGTGTTCACCCGCTTCCAGCAGCAGGGGCTGATCGCCGCCGACGGCAAGGAAGTAGAAATCACCAACCACGGCGAGCTTTGTGCGCTGGCCGGTGGCCAACTCGACTGACCCGGTACCCGCTGATGATCTTTGACGAATACGCTATCAAATCGCTGATTCGCCCGGTACCGGGCTTTCCGAAGGAAGGTGTGACCTTCCGCGACATCACCCCGCTGTTTCAGTCACCCAAGGCCCTGCGCATGGTGGCAGACAGCCTGATCCAGCGCTATATCGACAGCCCGGTCACGCATATCGGCGCCATCGATGCCCGCGGCTTTCTGATCGGCTCGATTCTCGCCTATGAACTCAATCGCCCGCTGGTGCTATTCCGCAAGGCCGGCAAGCTGCCGGCCGATACGCTCAGTGCCAACTACCAGACCGAGTATGGCGAGGCGACGCTGCAGATGCACCGCGACGCCCTGAGCGGTGGTGAGCAGGTGCTACTGCTGGACGACTTGATCGCCACCGGCGGCACCTTCCTGGCCGCGGCCAGCCTGGTACGCCAGAGCGGTGCCGATGTCTATGAGGCTGCGGCTATCATCGACCTGCCGGACCTGGGCGGTTCGCAACAGATGCAGGACACCGGCATCCCGACTTACACCCTCTGCGCCTTTGCCGAAAGCGAGCGCTGATTCCCGCAGCCTGCCTCGCAGGCCGTAACCTTTCTCAAGACTCCCATGAACCAGACACTCGAGCTCAACACGCCCTGGCGCGCGCGCCTTGCCGCCCGCCTGGAACACCCGCGCTTTCAGTACACCATCACCGCCCTGATCCTTATCAATGCCGTCATCCTTGGTCTGGAGACCGCGCCCTCGATCATGCAGCGCTGGGGCGGCCTATTGCGGCTGCTCGACCAGTTGATCCTGACCTGTTTTGTAGTCGAGATTGCCCTGCGCTTTGTCGCCCATGGCTGGCGTTTGCTGCGCGACCCGTGGGGGGTGTTCGATACCTTGGTGGTGGCGATCGCACTGGTGCCTGCCAGCGGCCCACTGGCGGTGCTGCGCGCCCTGCGCGTGCTGCGGGTACTGCGCCTGGTGTCCATCGTGCCGAGCATGCGCGTGGTCGTGCAGTCACTGCTGGCCTCGCTGCCCGGCATGGGTAGTATCGTCGCCCTGCTTGGTCTGATCTTCTATGTTGCAGCGGTCATTGCGACGCAGCTGTTCGGCGAGCAGTTTCCGGAGTGGTTCGGCACCCTGGGCGCCAGCCTGTACACCCTGTTCCAGGTGATGACGCTGGAGAGTTGGTCGATGGGCATTGTCCGCCCGGTGATGGAGACCTATCCCTACGCCTGGCTGTATTTTGTGCCTTTCATCCTGATTGCCACCTTCATGATGCTGAACCTGTTTATCGCCGTCATCGTCGATGCCATTCAGCATCAACGCGATGCGCTGGAACCGGTGCAGGAGCCAGTGGAAGACCCTCAGCAACTGCTGCTGGCCGAAGTAAAGGCCCTGCGCAGCGAACTGGCCGAGCTGCGTCAACGTTTGCCGGACCAGGACTCTGGACCTGACCAGACAGCTTGCATATCATCAAGCCGCGAACAATAACAAAAGGCTGTCACCGGGACGCACTGAGGCAGCCAGCGCGTAGAGGACTCCACGCATGAGCAACACGCTGCCGCCCGATACACGGCTATTGCTGATTGATGACCACCAGATCTACCTCGACGGCCTGAGCCTGACCCTCAGCTCGTTGTGTGAAGGCGTCCAGCTCGACCACGCCCACAACGCCGCCGAGGCGCTCCAGCAAGTGAGCGAACATCCCTATGACCTGATCCTGCTGGACCTGCAGTTGCCGGACAGCAGCGGTCTGGCGCTACTGCAAAAGTTACGCGCCGCCGACGCCATGGCGCCCATCGCCATCCTCACCGCCAGCAACAGCCCCAGCGATCTGGATGCCGCCCTGCAGCTGGGCGCGGCCGGCTTCATCAGCAAAACCGCAGACGGCGCAACCTTGCTGCAGGCAGTCACTCAGTTGCTGTATGGCGCGCAGGTGGTGATCAGTGATGAGAATCGCCCGCTGGATCGGCAAAGCAGTGCCCGGGAAGTGGGTATAACGCCGCGTCAGCTGGAAATTCTCGACCTGCTCGCCGAGGGGCTGCCCAACAAACTCATCTGCCAGCGCCTGTCGCTCTCCGAAGATACGGTCAAAACCCACCTCAAGGCGCTGTTTTCGTCACTGGAGAGCCACAACCGCACCGAGTGCGTCAATCATGCGCGCAAGCTGGGGCTGGTGAGCTTCTGACAGGCGCCGGTCAATCAGCGGGGGCCACGCTCGGCGCCTGCGCCAGCAACTGTTGCACGGTGCGTCGCAGGCGCGCAGGCAACACCGGCTTGTAGAGCAACTGGATGTCAGCCAGGCGGAGCGCCTCGGTCAGCTCCTCCGAGGTATCTGCGGTCACCAGGGCTGCGGGGCCGGCGTAGTCGCCGCGCTCGCGCAGGTGACGAATCAGCTCCAGGCCGTTGAGTTCACCCTCCAGGCGGAAGTCGCTCAACAGAATATCGACAGCGACCGTGCGCAGCCCCGCCAACGCCTCATCGGCACTGGCAAATGCCCAGACAATACAGCCCCAGCTGGACAACAAGGTCTGCATGGCTTCGCGGCTGACGCGGTCGTTCTCGATCAGCGCGACCTGGCCGCGCAACTGCGGCAGCGCCGCGTTCACCGCTTCCTGCGGCTCTATCTGCCACTCGCCCACCGGCGCTTCAAACCAGAAGCGGGCACCCTCGCCAACCCGTGACCACAGGCCCGAAGGATAGGCCAGCAAGTGCAGTATCTGCCGGCAGATACTCAGACCCAACCCCACTCCCTTGTCCAGGGTACGCGCCGGATTACGCAACTGGGTAAACTCCTCGAAGATACGCTCCTGATCAGCCTCGGCCAGCCCGCAGCCGTTATCGACCACGGCAATCCGCAAGCGCGCCTCAACCCGTACCACCTCAATGCGCACCAGACTCGCCTCGGCATGAATCAACGCATTGTTCAGGTAGTTACGCAGCAGCCGCTCCAGCAGCAGCGGATCACTTTGCACCGCCAGGTGCGCCGGGCACTCAATCTCCAGACGTATGCCCCGGCGCCGGGCGTAGGTTTCCAGGCTGGCCACCAGCCGCTCAAGCCAGGGCCGCAGGTTGAAGGAGCGGGCCTGCGGACGGACCATGCCGACACTCAAGCGCGAGATATCCAGCAACGAATTCAGCATCGCCTGCAATAACTGGGTCGAGTCGGTCAGACGTTCCACGGTGCGCCGCGCTTCGCCCTCCAGCACCTGATCCTGCAGGTGCTGGATAAACAGCAGCATGGCATGCAAAGGCTGGCGCAGGTCATGGCTGGCGGTCGCCAGAAAGTGGGTCTTGCTCTGGCTTTCGCGCTCGGCACGGCGTCGTGCCGCTTCCAGCAGCTGCTCGTTAACAAAGCTCTGCCGCTGCAGGTACTCGTAGATATAGGCGCCCAGCGAGCCCATCAGGGCAAAGCTGCTCAGAAAAATGCCGTCGGATATGACCCGTGCTGGCTCACTGCCAGAGAGCTGGGCGGCAGCCAGATAGCTCAGCACAATCGCCCAGGAACCGATCACCGCGTGGCGCATGGGCAGCGCCAACAGGAAGAACCCCGACAGCAATACCAGATAGAGGCCATCGTGCGTCACACGGATGGGCACCTCAGCCAGCCGCGCAACGGTAATCACCATCACCACCATCAGGCCGGAGCAGCAATAAGCCAGTGTCGATACCGCAAAGGCCCGCGCCGGCCTTACCCGGCCGGGCCGGTTGCCGTACCAGATGGCCAAGCACACCAGCACCAGCGCCACCGCTCGAATACTCAAGGTATAACGCGCCACCTCAGGCGGCAGGTAAAGATGGTCAAGCCACATGAACAGCAGCATGAACAGGACGGATGAGGCCGCTACGACCACCACACGTCCCGCCATCTTTACATGCAGGTAGTGCTGAAAGGCCTGCTCCAGCGGGCCGCTGAAGCGCAGCCTTGCAAAGCCGCCCTGTTGCGCCAGCAGCGCAGGCTCATCAATGCCGACGGCGGCAGAGGCAGTAATCGAGGTCATGCAGATCAGGGCCCGTTGTTGTTATCAGTGTGGCCAATATATCGAGACGTTATATAGCACATCGTCTACGACGTTAAATAATTTAAAAACAATGCTTTACCAGCACAAACTCTGGCTATGCTTGAGAATAGGACGCTAACTGACAGGACGTAACTGCATGTCTGCCAACCTCCTCAGTCATCCGACGCAATACAGCTCGTCGTCACCTGCTCCCTCCGCAGAGCCCAGTCGCCACCTCTGTCAGCAACAACTCCTGCCGGTCATGCAGTACCTCCAGCTCGACTGCCCGCAGCTGCAGCAACTGCTGGTCGGCACGCTGCTGTGCATGTCCGCTCTGCCAGCGCCCCAACGCGCAGCCGAGGCCATCGGCCCCTTTGGTATCCCGCCGAGGCTGCACACGCTGATCTGGGACGACTACCTCGCCTACCAGCCCGACCTGGCCAGCAAGGTTCGAGGCCTGGCCAGCCAGCACTGCTTTCTGACCGACCCGCATGCCGAGCTGGGTTACAACCTCGGCTACGCCGCAGCCATTGCCTGGCTGATCTACCAGCGCCAGCACATGCTCCCCGGCGAGCAAAGCGATCTGGCTAGCCTAGCGCGAATCTGGGAAGCCTCCTACCCCCATAGGGGTGGCCACGCCGAGGACTTCCAGCGCGCCTGGCTTGCCTGACCCGTCGCAGGCCAATGAGGCCTGATCAGACAGCCGCGCCGGGGCCGTTGGCGCAACAGGCACGCACGCCAAAGGACGGCCGACTCTGGCACCTGAACCCCATCAATGGCGCACCATCAAGCAAGCCGATACCGGCTTGACCCTCGCCTGGCACTGGCGCATTGTCGGCGGCACAGTCGTCGGCCGACGGCCCTGACCAGAGGACAACAACAATGCCCCAGACTTCCGACATCAATCGCCAGATACTGCTGGAATCCCGCCCGGTTGGCGCCCCTACCCAAGCCAACTTCCGCATGGTGGAAACCCCTGTCCCTGCCGTGAGTGCCGGGCAAATGCTGCTGCGCAACCGCTGGATGTCGCTTGACCCGTACATGCGTGGACGCATGAGTGACGCCAAGTCCTACGCCGACCCGGTACCGGTTGGTGGCGTAATGACCTGCGGCACCGTCAGCGAAGTGATCAGCTCCGAACTGGAAGGCTACGCTCCGGGCGACCTGGTCATGTGCTTTGCCTCCGGCTGGCAGGATTACACCCTCTCCGATGGCAGCATGGTATTTCGCCTGGACCGCAACATGCCCGAGCCCTCACAGGCCCTGGGCGTGCTCGGCATGCCCGGCTTCACCGGCTACATGGGCTTGACCGATATCGGCCAACCCAAGGTCGGCGAAACCGTGGTTGTCGGTGCAGCAACCGGCCCGGTCGGCACTGTCGTCGGCCAGGTCGCCAAGATTCTGGGCTGTCAGGTGGTCGGCATCGCCGGCGGCGCAGAGAAGTGCGAGTACGCCGTGAAGGAGCTGGGGTTTGACGCCTGCATCGACCACAAGGACCCGGCCATGGCCGAGAAACTGGCCGCAGCCTGCCCCAAGGGCATCGACGTGTACTTTGAGAACGTCGGCGGCAAGGTGTTCGACGCGGTCATGCCGCTGCTCAACGCCCACGCCCGCATCCCCCTGTGCGGCCTGATTGCCCAGTACAACGCCACCAGCCTGCCAGAGGGCCCCGATCGCCTGCCGCAGCTGATGCGCCTGATACTCAGCCAGCGTATCCGCATGCAGGGCTTTATCATCTTCGACAACTACGGCCACTGCTATCCCGAGTTCCTGAAGACCATGACGCCCTGGGTGGCCGAGGGCAAGGTGCGGGTGAAAGAAGACCGTGTAGAAGGACTGGAAAACGCCCCCGATGCCTTTATCGGCCTGCTCGAAGGGAAAAACTTCGGCAAGCTGGTGGTCAAGATCGCCGACTGATCTGTCAGCCGGTTCAGCTGGCGCCCGTCAACCGGCGGGCGCCCACTCCCACTCCCGGTTAGCCAGATAGCACGTTACCCGCGCGCGTTGAGCCTCGGTCAGGTGCAGGCCCAACTTGCTGCGGCGCCACAATAGCGTATCGGCATCCTCGGTCCATTCGCGTTCGCGCAGATAACGAATCTCGCGCTCGGTCAGCCCGGCGCCAAAGTCCTCCCCCATATCCTCGGCACAGGTCATCCCGCGCAGGAACACGCGACACAGCGTGCCGTAACTGCGCGCATAGCGCGTGCGCTGCGCCTCGGTAAGCCAGGGGTAGGTCTGCGCCAGTTCCGCCTGCAATGCCGCCTGCGTGTCGAAGTCTCCGCCGGCCAGCGCATGCTCGGCCGTCCAGGCTGGGCCTGCCGCCGGGAACCAGCGCTGCAGGCGGTCCAGCGCCTGCTCGGCCAGTTGTCGATAGGTCGTCAGCTTGCCGCCAAACACGGCCAGCAGCGGCGCCTGCCCCGGCTCGGCGTCCAGGGTCAGGCTGTAATCACGGCTGACCTCTGCCGCGTTCGCCGTGGCGCTGCTGATCAACGGGCGCACGCCGGCAAACCGGTGCACAATGTCCGACGCCCGCAACTGTCGCTTGAAGTGCGCGTTGACCACCTCCAGCAGGTAGTCGATCTCGGCCTGTTCCGGCTCCACCGACGCCGGATCACCCTGAAAGTCCACATCGGTGGTGCCAATCAGCGAGAAGACGCCTTCGTAGGGCAGTACAAAGACAATCCGCTGGTCCTCGTTCTGCAGGATGTAAGCCTCACTGCCGCGGTGCAGCTGTGGCACCACGATATGGCTGCCCTTGACCAAACGCACGCCATGCGGCGAGCGGGCATTGACCACCCGCTCCATCACCCGCGCCGCCCAGGGACCAGCGGCATTGACCAGCGCCCGCGCCAGCACGGTGCGGCGCTCGCCTGCCGCGCTCTCCAGCTCCACCTCCCACAGATCATTGCGGCGCCGCGCCGCGATGCAGCGGGTACGCAGACAGATCTCGGCGCCCAGGCTGGCCGCTTGCACCGCGTTGAGCGCCACCAGCCTCGCATCGTCAGCCCAGCAATCGGAATACTCGAATGCGTAGTCGATGATCGGATTAAGCACGCCCTGGCCGTTCAGCGCCTTGCCGGTGGAACCGGGCAGACTGGTGCGACGATGCAGATGGTCATACAAAAACAGGCCGGCGCGGAGCATCCAGCGCGGGCGCAGGTGCGGACGATGCGGCAACACAAAGCGCAGCGGCCAGATCAGATGCGGTGCCTTGGCCATCAACACCTCGCGCTCACCCAGTGCAGCGCGCACCAGGCCAAACTCGTAATGCTCCAGATAACGCAAACCACCGTGCACCAGCTTGCTGCTGGCCGAGGAGGTATGTGCGGCCAGGTCGTGCTGCTCACACAACAGCACCGACAGACCGCGGCCGGCCGCATCATTGGCAATGCCTGCACCATTGATACCGCCGCCAATCACCAGTAGATCCAGCACCGCCGTGGGCGTGGATTGGCGTCGTCGTTCCTCTGGGTGTGGCGAGAGCATGCAAGGTCCTTTTATCAGCGGTGCCTGAGCGCCCAAGGTGCGCCATGGCAACAACCCGTGGCGACCGGCGCTATCTGTTGTACAACGCCACGCAGCCAGCAGCAAGCTGGCGAGCGTGACCAGCCGCACAGAGCTTGGCCGATGAGCGCCTGCGGTTTAACCTTGCAGCATCACCCGGCAAAGATGACAACATGACGCCCGCAACCAAACTGCTCGACAAGGCCAAGGTGGCCTACCAGCTGCACCGTTACACCCACGACCCGCAGGCTGAATCCTACGGCAGCGAAGCCGCCGACAAGCTCGGGCTGGAGCACCGACGCGTATTCAAGACCCTGCTGGCCGCCAGCGAAACCGGTGAGCTGCTGGTTGCGGTGGTTCCCGTCTCGGACAAGCTGAACCTCAAGGCACTGGCCAGCGCCGCCAAGGTAAAGAAAACCGCCATGGCCGATCCGGCGGCCGCCCAGCGCAGCACCGGCTATCTGCTCGGCGGCATCAGCCCACTCGGCCAGAAGAAACGCCTGCGTACCTTTATTGATAGCAGCGCCGCAGACTGGGACAGTATTTTTGTCAGCGGCGGCCGGCGCGGGCTGGAAATCGAACTCAACGCCAGCGACCTGCAGGCCCAGACCAACGCTCAGCTATGCGAGCTGTGCCGCGACTGAACCCTACTCACAAGCATCCGACCAGGACACCAACATGGCCAAGCCGATCCTCGCCATTGACCAGGGCACCACCAGCAGCCGCGCCATTCTGTTTGCCGCCGATGGCAGCCCGCAGCACAGCGCCCAGCAGGAGTTTGCCCAGCACTTTCCGGCAGACGGCTGGGTCGAGCACGACGGCGAAGACATCTGGCAATCCACCCTCGCCGTCTGTCGTGAGGTCCTCGACAAGGCCGGCATCAGCGCCAGCGAGGTGGCCGGCATTGGCATTACCAATCAGCGCGAAACCACCTTGCTGTGGGATGCCGAGAGCGGCGAACTGCTGCACCACGCCATCGTCTGGCAGGATCGCCGCACAGCGGATTTCTGCGCCCGCCTCAAGGCAGACGGCCACGAGACACTGATCAGCGAGCGCACCGGCCTGCTGATTGACCCCTACTTTTCCGCTACCAAACTGCGCTGGCTGCTGGATGAAGTGCCCGACGCCCGAGCCCGTGCCAAACGGGGCGAGCTGCGCTTCGGCACTGTCGACTGCTTCCTGCTCTGGCGTCTGACCGGCGGCCAGGTACACCGCACCGACGCCACCAACGCCTCACGCACCATGCTGTTCAACATCCACACCCAGCAGTGGGATGAGGAGCTGCTGTCGCTGCTCGACATTCCGGCCAGTCTGTTGCCCGAGGTGATGGACAGCGCCGCCGACTTTGGCCAGACAGACGCCAGCGTGCTGGGTGCCAGTGTGCCCGTGTGCGGTATCGCTGGCGACCAGCAGGCCGCACTGATCGGCCAGGCGTGTTTCAGCCCCGGCATGGTCAAAAGCACCTACGGCACCGGCTGCTTTATGGTGATGAATACCGGCGACACGCCAATCCGCTCGCAGAACCGCCTGCTGACCACCGTTGGCTATCGCCTGAAAGGCCAGACCACCTATGCCCTGGAGGGCAGCATTTTTGTGGCCGGCGCCGCCATCCAGTGGCTGCGCGACGGCCTCAAGCTGATCCAGCACGCCGGCGAGACCGAAGCCCTGGCACGCCAGGCCGGCGACCACAACGGCGTCTACCTGGTACCCGCCTTCACCGGCCTCGGCGCGCCCTACTGGGACCCGGCCGCGCGCGGCGCCATATTCGGCCTGACCCGTGACACCGGGATCGCCCAGATCGTTGCTGCCGGTCTGCAATCCGTCTGCTTCCAGACCCGCGATCTGCTTGACGCCATGCAAGCCGACGGCGCCCAGAACACTGCCGCCCTGCGTGTGGACGGCGGCATGGTGATCAACAACTGGGTCGTGCAGGAGCTGGCCAACATCCTCGGCGTTACCGTCGATCGCCCCCAGGTCACCGAAACCACCGCCCTGGGCGCCGCCTACCTGGCCGGCCTGCAACTTGGCATCTTCAAGAACCTGGACGACATCGCCAGCCACTGGGCCTGCGAACGCACCTTCACCCCGGTGATGGCCGAAGAACAGCGCAGCGCGCTGTACGAAGGCTGGCTGGACGCAATCCGGCGGGTGCGAGAGTAGGCAGCACTGGATTCCCGCCTTCGCCGAAATGACGGATATGTGCATACCCGCCCCTCTGAATCCTCCCGCACCCGGTCATCCCCGCGAAGGCGGGGATCCAGATCGACGTCAGAGACAGCACTGAGCGTCCGCCTGCGCGGGAATGACGGTGGCGTGTTGTCGCCACGCTGGGTTAACCAGAAAACGTGGCGCACCCAGGCCCATGGACGCTACCTGCGCACCCACACCGCCAATGATGGCATCAGGTACCGTTAATCCAGCCCGAGCATCCCGCGCAGTGTGGACAGCTCCTCAGCCAGGACGGTGACCGGCCCGACCAATGCACGGCGATCGCGTTCGCTGACCTTGTCGTAGGTCTGGAAGCCTTTGCTGGCGTCGCCTTGGCTCAGGTGGTAGTTGGCCAAGGTGTCATCAAGCGCAGCAAAGTTGCTTTCGATACGCGCAACAAAGGCAGGATCGTCCTGCTCGACCAACGGTTTGACCAGCTCAAAGATTTTCTTGGAGCCATCCAGGTTGCCCTGAAAATCCCACAGGTCGGTATGGCTGTAGCGATCTTCCTCACCGGAGACCTTGGTCGCAGCCACTTCTTCCATCAGCGCGGCAGCGCCACCGACCACCGCTTCCGGCGGAAAGGTCAGCCCCTGCACGCGCTGCTCCAGGTCGTTCACATCGCTCATCAGGCGCTCGGCATAGGCATCCAGGCCCTCGGTGCTGCGCTCATGGAACAGGCCGTACTCCAGCCGGTGAAAACCGGTAAAGGTCGGGTCCTGCACGCCATGCTCGTAATCGTCTTCGCGAGCGTCGATGCTCGCATCCAGATCGGCGAACAGCTCGGCAATAGGCTCGATGCGCTCGTAGTAGACACGGCTGGGCGCGTACAGCGTCTGAGCGCGCGCAAGGTCACCGGCCTTGACTGCCTCGGTAAAGGCGCGGGTGTGCTCGGTAAACTGTTCAAGATTGTCGAGCACATAGAGTTTGTAATCGGTAATAGGCGCTACCAGCGCCTGCGGCGCGACGGCGGCCTGGGCCTGCAGCGCGCCCAGACTCAAAGCGGCGGCAAGCAGAACACGACGGGAAATCAGCATCTTGGTCTCCTGAAAGGTCGGATAAATATCAGTCACGCTTCACGGATTGCATCGGCAGCAGCCAGCATGCCGCTACCCAGAAAATCGCCAGCCTGCACGCCCGGCAGGGTAAAGAAGTAACCGCCGCCTACCGGCTTGATGTACTCCTCCAGCGGCTCGCCATCCAGACGCTGCTGCACGGTGATGAACCCCGCCTGCAGATCCGCCTGATAGGCAATAAACAGCAGGCCCATATCCAGCTGACCGTTGGCTTCGACGCCATTGGAGTAGTTGAACGGACGGCGCAGGATCAGGTTGCGCTCACTGCCGTGGGTACGCGGGTTGGCCAGGCGGATATGCGAGTCCAGCGGCGTCACGCTGCCGTCCGGGTCACCGGCATACTGCGGCAGGTCATGCTCGACACCGCCGTGCATTGGCGAGCCGCTGTCGCGACGCCGGCCGAAGATCGCCTCCTGCTCCTGCAGTGGCGTACGATCCCAGCGCTCGACAAAGTTGCGGATCAGGCGCACCGCCTGATAGCTGCCGTTGTGCGCCCAGGCCGGCTCAGCGTTATTGCGGCCGACCCAGACCAGTTGCTGCATCAGCGTGCGATCGTCCGCTGGCGGGTTGGCGGTACCATCGCGAAAGCCGAGAAAATTGCGCGCGCTCTCGGTCTGACCGTCCGGGCGCGGGGCCATGACCGGCACACTGCCCTCCTGCTTCCAGCGCACCATCAACAGGCCGGGGGTGTTCTTGATGATGTCGCGTAGCGCGTGAATGGTGGTGCCTTCGCTGTTGGCGCAGAACTGCAGCGAGATATCGCCGTGGCAACGCGCTGCGTCCAGCGCGTCATTCGGGAAGGCGGTCATACGATCCAGGTGCCGCGGCTTGACCTCAGCCAGGCCAAAGCGTTCATCAAACAGCGAAGCGCCAACCGACAGCGTAATGGTCAGACCGTCCGGGTCGATGGTCGGGCCAAGAATGCCGGAGTCGACCGGTGGATAGCGCGGGTCGCGCTGCTCGTAGCTGCCACCCCGGGTGAGAAAGTCAATCCGCTCACTCAGAGTACGCAGCAACTGCTCCAACCCGGCGCGATCGCGCGCCAGTACGTCAAAGGCCACCAGCATGCCCACCGCCGGGCGCGGTGTGGTGATGCCCTGCTGATGAGCGCCGTGCCAGGGATAGGCTTGGCCAGTGGTTGCGCTGGTCGGTGCATCGGCTACCTCGGCAGCGCGCGCCGGCTGACTCGCCAGCGCGCCGCCGCTCAGACCCGCAGCCGCAATACCGGCACCGGCGGCGCCAAGCCCCTGTAGAAAACGTCGACGATCCAGCCCGGCGAACGGGCAACCCTGGGATGAAGTGTCATGCTTACTCATGCAATGCAATCCTAATTGGCCGCTGCAAGCAGCGGGTTGACGTTGGCCAGCTGCGCCGCCAGCGCTTCGGTCAGCGGCAGTACGCTTGGCGCACTGCCCTCAGACATCTGTGCAGCCAGGGCCTGATTGGCCTCGGCCAGGTGCGCCGCCTGCTCCGGGTGCGCCTGTTGCAGCACGGGGACCACCAGACTCACGACCTTGTCCACGCCCTGCTGCAGACTCATCAGGTCAGCCAGCGCCAGCTCACTCAGCTGGGCCTGCCCCTGCTGCTGGTCATGCCAGGCCTGCAGCACGCGACCGGCACCGCGAGCCAGCTGCGGCGCGGGCACGCCCTCAGCGCGCAGGCGCTCGCGCAACTCAGCCACATCGTGATTAAGCTGCTCGGCTACAGGCAGCAATCCATCGAGGCTTTGCTGTTCGAACAATCCGTAAGCCAGACGCTGAAACCCCATGAACTCAGGATCCTGTTCGCGCTGGGCGAAGTAGTCGGCGCGGGCGTTGAGGCGCTGATCCAGATCGCTGAACAGGCCAACGGCCAGGGCCATCTGCTGATCCACCGTACGCGCCGCCCGATAGGCCTGCTGAGCGGCGCTCAGGTCACCGGCCGCAATCTGCTGCTGCAGCTGTTCAGCCGCCTTTGCCAGGGCGCGCCCACGTAGCGTGAGATACACCTGATATTCGGCCAGCGGCCCGATCAGCGCGCGGGCGGACACTTCCGTCACGCGCTCACTGCCATCGCCCTCGGTGACCGTCAGCGTGCCTTGGGGGTTGCTCAGCAGCCCGCAGGTCATCGCGTACTCACCGGGCGTCAGTTGTGCGCTCAGCTGTTGCCGCATGCCCGGCGCAATGTTCTCGCGCTCCTCCAGCACCATCACACCATCGAGAATCTCCCACTCGATAGCCCGCTCCGAGCCGTTGATGACGGTAAATCGCCGCTTACCCGCCGGCACCGAAATGGCATTGGGCACGCACCCTTTGGCGGTAACCGTCACCTCGGTACTGTCGGCGTGCGGTGCGGCAGACTTGCCGCCCAGCGAGACATAGAACAGCGCCAGCGCACCCAGCATCAGCAACGCGGCCGCGACCAGGCCGGCCCGCAGGGCCAGACGGCTGGGCGCAGAAACAGGAGAATCAGTCATCAGAAAACACTCGCAAGCAGTTGAAAAACAGACCTGAGCCAATCAGCCCCGAGCTGCAGAGGGCCCAGGCAGTGCCTGGGCAGGCGGCCAGAAGAAAGCGCACAGCGCCAGGGCCAAGTACCCGAGGTAGGCCACCAGCTCACTCACGCTGGGCGCCGGGTAATAGCCAAAGATGCCGGCAAACAGGCTGCCCAGCGCGGTATCCAGCGGTAGCCAGTCACTCAGATCAAAGACCACCGCCTGAGCGTGGTTCCACAGTCCCGCCTCGTGCAGCGCCCGCACCGAGCCGGCGAACAGCCCGGCGGCCACCAGCAGAATGAACAGCCCGGTCAGGCGGAAGAAGTACTTGAGGTTCAAGCGCAGGCTGCCGCGGTAGAAGGCCCAGCCCACCAGCGCCGCGCAGAGCACGCCGAGGAGCGCGCCCAGCGGCGCGCCATGGCTCTGACTTTGCTGGAATACCGCCAGCAAGAAGAAGATCGACTCCAGCCCCTCACGGGCTACCGCCAGAAATACCATGCCGATCAGCGCCCAGGTGTGCTGGCGGTCCTGGGCAAACGCCTGGTCCAGCGCCCCGGTCAACTCGCCACGCAACCCTTGGGCAGCGCGACGCATCCAGAACACCATCCAGGTCAGCATCGCCACAGCAACAAAGCCCACCAGGGCCTCAAACAGCTCCTGCTGGCGTTGCGGAAACTCGGCACTGACAAACTGCAAGCCCGCACCAGCCAGCAACGCCAGACTGACCGCCAGGAAAATGCCGATCCACACCAGCGGCATCCAGCTCGCGCGCCCCGTCTGGCGCAGGTAGGTCGCAATGATGCCAACGATCAGCGCCGCCTCGAGGCCTTCGCGCAGCATGATAAGAAAGGGGATGAACATGAATGAAGTCGCAGATGAGAATTGATACGCAACAATGATACCTGTAACAAAATATGTAACAAGCAGCAAAACCGTATCCGATACTGAAACACTGATTTCTCATCTGGCACTGCAAGGGAGGCATACAGTAGTAGGGGGACAAAGCCGCAGGCGTGTCCGCCGGTCGGCCTCAATGCTGACATCGATGGTTTGAGCGGGTGGACTAGGGCAACGCAGTCCACCAGAGCCACACCGCATCACTCTGTCCCGCGGCTACGGCTATGTCCGCCCTACCCGCCCAAGCGTGGACTCGGGGACTAACCGAGCAGCCCGGAGAACGGCAGATAGCGCACCAGGTCGCCCGCCGCAAAGGTCTGACCTGCCGGGACGCACAGCAGCCCGGTGGCCTGGCTGGCGCTGCTGAGCACGCCGGAGCTTTGATTGCCGGCCAGCTGCACCGCGCCCTGCTCTACTCGCGCACGCAGATACTCATCGCGACTGCCAGCCCGGTTCCAGGCGCAACCGGCGGGCAGCTCAAACTGGGCGGGGGCGGTCTCGAGCGCTCCCAGGCGGGTCAGCAGGTACGGGCGCACCAGCAACAAAAAGGTGACCAAGGTTGCCGCCGGGTTACCCGGCAAACCGAGCACGGGCGTGTCGGCGTAAGCCGCCAGGGTAAAAGGCTTGCCCGGCTTGATCGCCAGCTTCCACAGATCCACAGCGCCGCCCTCGCGCAGCGCCTGTCCCAGACAATCTGCCTCGCCAACCGAGACGCCACCGGAGGTGATAATCACATCGGCCTGTGCACTCAGCTCGCGCAGGCGCGTGTGGGTAGCAGCCAGGTCATCCGGCAGGATGCCGGCATCCAGCACGGTCTGGCCCAGGCCCTTGAGCAGCCCCATCAGGGTAAAGCGATTGCTGTTGTAGATCTGCCCCGGCGCCAACGCCTCGCCCGGCTCCACCAGCTCATTACCGGTCGACACCACCGCCACCCGCAGCGGCTGACGCACCGATACCTCGGCCAAACCGACCGAAGCGATTACACCCAGCTCTTGCGGGCGCAGGCGCACACCGGCGGCGATCACCTGCGCGCCCGCCACAATATCCTGTCCGCGCCGACGCACGTTCTGGCCGGGCACAACAGGCGCCTGCAGCTGCGCCACCTCTCCCTGCTGCGCCACGTTTTCCTGCATCTGCACCGCATCGGCACCGGCCGGCAGCGGCGCGCCGGTAAAGATGCGCGCACAGGTCCCCGGCTGCAGCGGCTGCGGCGCCATGCCCGCCATAATCCGCTGACTGACCGGCAAGCCACTCGCCATCGCCGCAGCCAGATCGCTGCTGGCCAAGGCATAGCCGTCCATCGCGCTGTTGTCCCAGGGCGGCACGTCCGCCGCAGCGACTACCGGCTCGGCCAGAACACAGCCCAACGCATCTGCCAGCGGCACCTTGACGACGGCCGTCGGCGGGTGCTCGGCCGCACTCGCCAGCAAGCGCTCAAGGGCGGTGGCGACCGGCATCAGACTCATGCGCGACGACCACACTGCTCGGCACTGCCCAGGTGCTGCACAAAGTTGCAGGGGCGTGTGCGGCTGTCCAGTTGCGGCTCCAGAATACGCGTCCAGGCGGTACGACAGGCGTTGGTCGAGCCCGGCATGCAGGCCACCAGCGTGCGGTTTGCCAGGCCCGCCAGCGCGCGGGACTGAATGGTCGACGTGCCGATATCTTCTACCGACACCTGACGGAACAGCTCGCCAAAGCCTTCCACCTGCTTGTCCAACAACGGGGCAATCGCCTCGGGCGTGCTGTCGCGACCAGTGAAGCCGGTCCCACCGGTAACCAGCACCACCTCGATCTCGGGGTCGGCAATCCAGGCCGACACCACCGCCCGGATACGATACAGATCGTCAGGATAAAGTTGCCGATCAGCCAGGTGATGACCGGCGGCCTGCAGGCTATCAGCCAGCAACTGCCCGGAGGTGTCGGACTCCAGCGTACGGGTGTCACTGACGGTGAGCACGGCGATATTCAGAGGGCAAAAGGGGGCGTCGGGCTTGCTGCGCATGGGTGGAATCCTTGTCGAAGATAAAATCAGGCAGGCGCGAACTGGTGTCATTGTCCGCTGCTTGCCGCGCTGTTATAACACAGGGCAACCTTGCACGGAGTCCTGCCATGCCCTACCCGATCAACCTCAGCGCACTGCTGCTGGCCGGCGGCCAAGGCAGCCGGCTGGGCGGTATCGACAAGGGGCTGATGGCCTATCATGGCGAGCCCGTGGCCGCCCATCTGAGCCGATTGCTGGCCTCGCTGAGCAATGAAGTGCTGATCAGCTGTAACCGTAACGCCGACCAGTACCAACAGTGGGCCGACCGGCTGGTCAGCGACCCGCAACCCGACTACCCCGGTCCGCTGCTGGGCATTCTCAGCGCACTGCGGGTCGCGCGCGGCAGCCATCTACTGGTCGTGCCCTGCGACATGCCGCGACTGGACGCGCCGCTACTGCGAGCGCTGGTCGCGCTGGCCTGCGAGCACCCCGAGCGGCCCATCGCGCTGCAGAGCGCAGAACAGTTGCAGCCGCTGATCTGCATTTTGCCGCGCAGCCTGCTCAACACGCTAGAGCAGGCCTGGCAAGCCGGCCAACGCAGCCCGTATCGCTGGCTTATCGAACAGCAGGCAGTCACCCTGACCATTGCCGCAGACGACCCGCGCCTGCTCAACGCCAACACCCGCAGCCAATGGCACACCCACCTTAAACGCCACAGCCCCCAGCAACGGCGCTAACGTCCAGGCCAAGCGGTGGGCAAACCTGCGGCCTGCCCACCCTACAAAGGACCGCAAC
>NZ_LMAZ01000002.1:265714-313097 GCF_003444685.1 Pseudomonas abyssi
CCCACCATCAGCGCCACAGCCTCCACCACCAGCGGTGGAGTCGCCCTGCACACCCGCTAACTCCGCGAAAAACGGCAATTTTTTTCGATTGCCTCTTGTGCGAAAAGCTCTTTTAGGTAAAATGCCGCCCACAACGGAGCGTAGCGCAGCCTGGTAGCGCGTCTCGTTCGGGACGAGAAGGTCGCTGGTTCGATTCCAGTCGCTCCGACCAACAGCAAAACCCCTGACTCAGTGAGTCAGGGGTTTTTCTTTTTGTGCTCGCAAAAAGCAGACGACCGGGCCTTCACCCGGCCGCCCCTCCATCAGTCCAGCATCTCGCGCAACACGTGGTGCAGAATGCCGCCCGCCTTAAAGTAGGCAATCTCGTTGGCGGTATCGATCCGACACAGCACCTCAAACTCGACCACCTTGCCTTCCGGGGTGTGTGCCTTCACCTGCAGACGCTGGCCCGGCTTGAGGTTGTCGTCGATGCCCAGAATATCGATCTGCTCATGCCCATCCAGTCCCAGCTCGGCGACATTTTTGCCGTCGACAAACTGCAGCGGCAGCACGCCCATGCCAACCAGGTTGGAGCGGTGAATCCGCTCAAAGCTCTCGGCTAGCACCGCCTTGACGCCCAACAGGTTGGTGCCCTTGGCGGCCCAGTCACGGCTTGAGCCAGTGCCATACTCCTTGCCCGCCAACACCACCAGCGGCGTACCTTCGCTCTGGTAGCGCATGGCGGCATCGTAAATCGACAGGCGCTCACCGGACGGCACGTGGATGGTCTCGCCACCCTCTTCGCCGCCCAGCATGCGGTTGCGAATACGGATATTGGCGAAGGTACCGCGCATCATCACCTCGTGGTTACCACGACGCGAGCCGTAGGAGTTGAAGTCATCCGGCTCCACGCCCTGGGCCTGCAGGTATTCGCCCGCTGGCGAGCTGGCCTTGATGTTGCCGGCCGGCGAAATGTGGTCAGTGGTGATGGAGTCACCAAACACCGCCAGTACCCGCGCCTGCTCGACCGACTGCAATGGCGCCAGCGGCTGATCGATGGCTTCAAAGTACGGCGGATGCTTCACATAGGTGGAGGCATCATTCCAAGCGTAGGTCTTGCCCTCGCCCACAGCAATCGAGCGCCAATGCTCATCGCCGGTAAATACATCGGCGTAGCGGCTGCGGAACATGTCGTCCTCCACCAGCGCCACCGCATCGGCGATATCCTGATTGCTCGGCCAGATGTCTTTGAGGAACACCGGGCGATTGTCGGCATCCAGCCCCAGCGGCTCTTCGCGCAGGTTGATACGCGTATTGCCGGCCAGCGCATAAGCCACCACCAGCGGCGGCGACGCCAGCCAGTTGGCCTTGACCTGCGGATGCACCCGGCCTTCAAAGTTGCGGTTACCCGAGAGCACGGCCGAGACGGCCAGGTCATGCTCGCTGACGACCTTCGACACCTCATCAGGCAGCGGTCCGGAGTTACCGATACAGGTGGTGCAGCCGTAACCCACCAGGTTGAAGCCCAGCTGGTCCAGACTGTCGGTCAGGCCGGCCTTCTCCAGATAATCGGTCACCACCTTGGAACCCGGCGCCAGCGAGGATTTAACCCAGGGCTTGCGCATCAACCCGCGTTCAACGGCGTTTTTGGCCAGTAGGCCGGCGGCCATCATCACGCTGGGGTTGGAGGTGTTGGTGCAGGAGGTAATCGCAGCAATCACCACTGCGCCATGATCCAGCACGTGTTCTTCACCATCCACCGTAATCGAGGCCTGAGCGTTGGGGCCGCCCACCGCTGTGCCACCGCCGCCTTCGCCTTCCAGACGCGCCTGCTCGCTGTCAGCCGGCGTCATCTGCAGCGCCAGCAGCTCTTCAAAGGCGGCCGGCACATCCGGCAGCGCGACACGGTCCTGCGGGCGGCGAGGACCGGCGAGACTCGCCTCAACCTCGCCCATGTCCAGGTGCAATGTGTCGGTAAACTCCGGCTCATCACCGGCCTCACGCCACAGGCCCTGGGCTTTGCAATACGCCTCTACCCGCGCAACCACCTCGTCAGGCCGGCCAGTCAGGCGCATGTAACGCAGGGTTTCGTCGTCCACCGGGAAAAAGCCGCAGGTAGCACCGTACTCCGGCGCCATATTGGCGATGGTCGCGCGGTCAGCCAGCGGCAGGTCCGCCAGGCCGTCACCGTAAAACTCGACAAACTTGCCGACCACGCCCTTGGCACGCAGCATCTGGGTCACGGTCAGCACTAGGTCAGTCGCGGTAATGCCTTCACGCATACGACCGGTCAGCTTGAAGCCGATTACCTCAGGGATCAGCATCGACACCGGCTGCCCGAGCATCGCAGCCTCGGCCTCAATGCCACCCACCCCCCAGCCCAATACACCCAGGCCGTTGATCATGGTGGTGTGCGAGTCGGTACCCACCAGGGTGTCGGGCCAGGCCCACTGCTCACCGTCCACCTCTGCGGCCCAGACGGTCTGCGCCAGATATTCCAGATTGACCTGGTGACAGATACCCGTGCCCGGTGGCACCACACGGAAGTTGTTAAAGGCTTTCTGCCCCCAGCGCAAAAATTCATAGCGTTCGCCGTTGCGCTGCATTTCAATCTCCACGTTTTGCGCAAAGGCCTGGTCACTGGCAAAGCGGTCCACCATCACCGAATGGTCGATGACCAGATCAACCGGCGACAGCGGATTGATCTGTTCAGGATCGCCATTGGCACGGGCCACCGCATCGCGCATGGCAGCCAGGTCGACCACGGCGGGCACGCCGGTAAAGTCCTGCATCAGTACCCGCGCCGGGCGGTATTGAATCTCACGGTCAGAGCGCCGCTCCTTCAGCCAGTCCGCCATCGCCTTGATGTCGTCCTGCGTCACGGTTTCGCCGTCTTCGTTGCGCAGCAGGTTTTCCAGCAGCACCTTGAGCGACTTGGGCAAGCGCTTAAGCTCCGGCAGCGTCTCTGCGGCCTGGGCCAACGAGTGGTACAGGTAGGTGCTATCACCGACGGCTAGTTGCGCGCGGGACTTCAGGCTGTCTTTCACGGACATATCTCCTCCTAATGTCGAGCACTGGCCACGTTTGTGGTTGCTATAATGGTTCGGTGCCAGCACATGTATTTGGTCCTGAGAGCCGCAATGTCTGTCTGCGCTCTGTGTTCGGAAGACCATAGTGCGCCAAAAATGTTCATGCGGACTATAAAGACACAGTGTTCTGTGACCGATACACCAAGCATAGACAACCCGGCACCCCTGCCAACCCGGCGATCGTGCCGAGAGTCACTCAGTAGAGAATCCGAACATGCGCAACAACCAGCCCGTCACTCAACGAGAACGCACCTTTCCCGAGACCCAGCGGCTGATCTCCACCACCAACCTCAAGGGCATCATCACTTACTGCAATGACGCTTTTGTGGACGTCAGTGGCTTCACCCGGGAAGAGTTGATCGGCAGCCCGCACAATATGGTGCGCCACCCCGACACACCGGCTGCGGTGTTCGCTCACATGTGGGCCGACCTCAAGCGCGGGCGCGCCTGGATGGGCATCGTCAAGAACCGCTGCAACAACGGCGATCACTACTGGGTCAATGCGTTTGTCACACCGATTTATGAGAACGGCCAGGTTCAGGGCTACGAGTCGGTACGGGTGCGCACCACACCCGGCCAGGTGCAACGGGCCGAAGCCTTGTACCAACGCCTGAACAGTGGCCGCAAGGCGGTTACGGCCGACTGGGCTGGCATGGCCCTGACTATCGTCCCCAGCGCACTGATGCTGGCTATCGGCGCCGCCGCAGGTGCGGCGCTGGGCTGGAGCGGCGTGGCGCTGGCGGCCGTGCTGGGTATTCCGGCCGGTCTTGGCCTCAAGGCACTGCTCGACAAGCGCCTTGAGCGCATCATCGGAGCCGCCGAGAGCACCATTACCGACCCGTTGCTGGCGCAGATGTATACGCCCTATCAAGGTGCGTTGGGACAGATCGAGATGGCCATCCACAGCCAGCAGGCGCGCCTGCAAACCTGTCTGACTCGCCTGGCCGACAGTGCCGAACGGCTCAAGCAACAAGCCAGTGAGGCCAGCCAGCTGGCCAGTCAGAGCAGTCAGGGCCTGGCGCAGCAACGCGCCGAGACCGATCAGGTCGCTGCAGCGATCAACCAGATGGCCGCCGCCACCCAGGAAGTCTCAGGCAACGTGCAAAGCACCGCCGACGCCACCCACGAGGCCAGCGACTTGTCATTGCACGGCAAAACGGTCGCTACCCGCGCGCGGCAAGCGATGGAAAGCCTGTCCGGCGCCGTAAACTCAGCCACCACCATTACCAACCAACTCGCCAACGACGCCCGCGAAATCGGCAGCGTCGTCGACGTGATCAAGGGCATCGCCGAACAGACCAACCTGCTGGCTCTCAACGCCGCCATCGAAGCAGCCCGCGCCGGCGAACAGGGGCGTGGTTTTGCTGTGGTCGCGGACGAGGTGCGCGCCCTTGCCAGCCGCACCGCCGAGTCGACCGAGCAAATTCATAATCTGATTGCCAACCTGCAGCAAGCCGCACAAAGCACGGTAGACAGCATGCGCTCGGGCAACGAGCAGGCCGAACGCGGCGTACAACAGGTCAGCGAGGCGGACGACGCGCTAGAGGGCATTCGCCAGGCCATCGAACGTATCAACGAAATGGCCAGCCAGATTGCCAGCGCAGCGGAGGAGCAAAGCAGTGTGGCCGAAGAAATCAACCGCAACGTCAGCAACATCGCCAATCTGGCAGACAACACCTCTCGCGATGCCCAGCGCAGCGCTGCCCTGAGCAACGAGCTGACGGCCACCGCCGAGGCGCAGGTCAATCTGGTGGAGCGCTTTAACCGGCGCTAGTCGGGTTCAGCCCTGGCAGCAGCACCGGATCTGCGCGAGCGCGCAACGCTTGGAGGGGAGGCAAGGCTTGTTCCAGCGCTTGCCACAGCGCGGCAGGTGCCTGATCCGGCACCTTGCCAAAGCGCCATTGCCCAATAGCCGCTAGCGCATCGGCGATGGCCGCTCGGCGCGGCGCGCTCAGCCCACTGGCCTGCTGCTCCAGCCGGTACCAGGCCTGCAGGCAGGCGGCATAATCCTGCGCCTTGACGGCCGCCCGCAGCTGCAATAACGCGCTGACACCAAGCGCATCGCGCTGACGCCTGCGCAGCTGCTGGTGACGCCGCCAGCGCGGCCGTACCCCATACCACGCAGCCCACAACAGCAAGAACACCACCACGAGCAGCAGCACCAGCCAATACTCGGAGCGCTCAACTGCGGCCGCTAAACTCGCCCCGGAGACCTTCAACGCCAGGCCATCAAGTTGCGCGGTTGCGACTTTCTGGTGTCCGGTGTCAAACCAGCTCAGCGCCATAGGCGGCAGACGAGTCGAGCCGCCGGCCTGAGCGATATAGGTCAACCGCTCAATGCGTTTGCCGCCGTCGTCGGCCTCGCTCACCTGCGGCGAGGCCACGTACAACGCCATACCCGCTACCTCTGCCTGCGCATCCAGTGCCGGCAGCAGCAGAGCACTCCCCCCCTCGATGCTCAGGGTGATCTCGCGCTCCAGACTGTCGCCTACCGCCAGTTCGACCGGGTCATCCGTCTTGGCATCAAGCAGCTCAGCGGAGCCCTGGCCGTCGCTCGCGCTGCGGGTCAGCGTGAAGCGCTGCGTTAGCGTGACGGCGCGACCGGCCACGTAGGGTGACAAGCCCGAAGCCGCTGCCGGTATCGTCGCCGTCAGGGTCTGCGCCTCAGTAACCACCTGCTGACTCAGGACCTCACCGCTGCCCGGGTCCTGATACGTCACCGTCAGCGCCTGCGCGCCCAAATTGAACTGACCCGCCGCCAGCGGCGTCAGCTGATAGCTGCGCGTCACGCCGGACCAGGTGCGCCCGTCGATACGACGGCTCAGCGGTGTGGTTGCACGCGCGCCCAACTGGACACGCAGCTGAGGCTGGTCCAGCTCGGCAAACACCACTGGCTTCGGCATGAAGGTCGGAACCAGCACGGTGATCCGCAAGCGAGCGCTTTGCCCGGGCGCCACCTCAGCGGGCGTCAGCTCGCTCGACACTTGGGGTGCCAGCGCCGTCGCTGTCTCGGGAGCAGCTTGCGCGAGCACCCGGACTGAGAGGCTCAGGCCGCTCAGGAGCAACAGCATCACGGCCAGCGATCTGGCAACCAAGGCTCCGCCAACACGATGGTTCATGAGCCCGCCTCCGCTGCTTCCAGCGCGAACCGCTGGCGTAAATATTCGCCGGTGTCAGCGTCGATAGCGTCGATCCACTGATCCGGACTCAGCAGCTCGTCCCCGCGCTCAGCCTGTATGCTGGTTTGCTCGCCGCGCTCAGCCTGATTGTCAAACACCACCTCGTCCGCGCCCTCACCGGCCTCCTCGCCCGTATCGGACTGCTCGCGGGTCTTCTCGACATAGTCGAGGATCTGTTTGGCCAAGGCCAGATTCCGCTCCCCGTCGGGGTAGTCCGGGTCCCTTTGCAATACGGTTTCAAAGGCCTGAACCGCGTCGCGATACTGACGATTGCGAATCATCGCGACGCCCTGGGTATAGGCCGCCTCAGCCGTATCGACCTGCGCCAGCGTGGTGATCGCCGCAGCGTACTGACCATCACGAAACTGGGCATAGCCCTGCCAGGCCGGATCCACAAAGTGCTCACTGGCGCGTGCATAATCGCGCCGCGACATCCACCAACGCCCTTGCTGATCGGGCGTTAAAAAGGCATCCCAGAGCCCCTGCAGCCAGGGTGAAACCGCTTCCCGCTGTGGCTCCGCCCGCTTGGCAACAGAACCGCTGTTGTGCTGCGCCAGCGCGCTGTCCGGCCACCAGGCCGCAGCCGGAGCCAGCCATAGCAGCAGGGCGGCCGCACCCAGCACCCAACCCCGTCGAAACCACAGTAACGCCAGCACCGCCGCCGGCCAGGCCAGCCAGACGCCGTTATCCTGCCAGGCCAGGCGATCATCATCGCGCAGCGCCTGTGCATAGGCGCTGGCAAGCAGCTTCTCCAACTGCGCGAGATCCGTATCATCGGCGCTCACCTGAACGCAGCGGGCGTCGATACTGGCCAGCACCGCATCCTGCTGCCCCTCGGGCAGCATCTGCAGAATCGCCAGCGCGTTGCCGTCATCGCCCCCCGCAAAGGCCGGCGCATTCCTGGCGGCCATGCCATCGCTAACCAACACAATCGTTCCCTTGACGGCACTGGCCTCCAGTACCGCCTGCGACAGAGCGTACGCCTCGGCCGCAACATCACCGTCCTTGGGCATCACCTGCGGACTCAGACCTTCGAGATAAGGCTTGATCAGTTGGGGGTCATTGGTCAGCGGCACCACCAGATGGGCAGAGCCGGCATAAGCGATCAGCGCGGTGTCGGCTCCGGCTCGGCTCGCCAGCAAGCTTTCGATCTTGTGCTTGGCGCGCTCAAGCCGGCTGGGCGGCACATCGCTCGCCAGCATGCCCGGCGTCACTTCCAGGGCAATCACCAGGGGCGCGGTCTGGCTGACGGAGGGGTTGGCTACCCGGTTCCAGCTCGGACCAGCCAGCCCGGTCAGCAAGCAGATCATCAACGCCGCCAGGATATGAGCCGGGGATACCCGGCCGTTGCGCGCCTGGCCGGTGCGCAACGCGCTGGCCAGGTGCGGCGCAAAGTGCTTGGACACCTGATCAGCCTGCTGCTGACGCCGCCGGGACCACCACCAGAGGCCAGCCACAACCGGCAGGCCAAGAAACCACCATGGCCGCAAGAAATGAAAGGCAGACAGCACCTCGAACACCGTCATAGCGGCGCCCTCGCCGACAGCTGCCCGTTACGCAGCGCCCAGGCCAGCGCCATCACCAGCAGTGCCAGCCCCATGGGCCAGGCTGCCAGCGGCCGACGCTCCCGGTAGCTGTGATCGGCCACCTTGCGCGGTGCCAGCGCATCAATCTGTTGGTAGACCTGCGCAAGCGCCGCTTGGTCGGCAGCGGTGAAGCCCGCACCGCCGGTCGCTGCCGCAATAGCCTTGAGCGTGGCGGTATCAACGCGGTTCTCGCCGCTGCCATTCGGGTCACCAATGGCGATGGTGATGATGCGCACCTGGCGATCGGCAGCAATCTGCGCGGCATTGACCGGGCTCATGCGACTGCCTGTGTCAGCGCCATCACTGAGCAGAATCAGCAAGCGCTGCTCCACTTCACTGGCATCAAACTGACGAATCGCCAGACCGATCGCGTCACCCAGCGCCGTATGCGGGCCGGCCATGCCAACCTGTGTGCGCTTCAGCAGCGCCTGCAGCGTGTCCAGGTCGGTGGTCAGCGGCGACTGCACATAGGCCTTTGAACCAAACACCAGCAGCGCCACGCGCTCCCCCTCGCGGCCCTGCAAAAAGTCAGCAATAACCGGTTTCACGCCTTCCAGGCGCTGCAGCGGAGCCTCGCCCTGTGCGGCAAAATCTTTCTCATCCATGGAGCCAGAGATATCGACCGCAACGATCAGATCCCGTGCGGAGGTCTGCCAATGAATCGGCGCACTGACCTGCTCCGGCCGTGCGAGCGCCAGCACCAGCAGGGCCCAGCACAGCGCGCCTGTCAGCCACACCCAGAGTGGGCGCGCCACGACCTGCGCCCCATCAGACGGGGTAACACCGGCAGCGGCAAGGTAGCGATGAAAAAACGGTAACCGCAGCGCTGGCATACGCTGTTTATGCGGTGGTGCCAGCCAGAACACCAACACCGGCAACGGCAGCAGCAACAGCGCCAGCGGCGCAGCAAGCTCAATCACCGGTGCCTCCGCTCAGCGCACGGTGGGTAATGATCCAGCGCTCGACCCGCTGGGTCAGGCCTGCAATATCGCTGCTGTGCTGCGAGCCAGACTGTGGGCAATAGGTCAGACGAGACAGACGGGCGATGGACGGGGCGTCAAAACACGGGGTATCCGGGGCCGTGCACTGATTCAGAAAATCGCACCAGAGCTCGCCCCTGAGCGATGCCACCTGCGCCCGCGGGAAAGCCGCCAGCGCAGTACGCCGCAACACCTCCGCCAGCGCCGCAGCGCCCTCCCCCGCGGCCAGCCGCCGACGCAATTGCTGCAGGGCAGCCCGGCGGTAGCGGTTGGCGTGCCAATGGCGGTAGCGGCGCCAGGCCAACACCATCAGCACCAGCAGCAATAGGCCGCCCAGCACCGCCCAGCCCCAGGTCTGCGGCCACCAGGACACCGCCGCAGGCTCTGGCACCGGCGACAACAAGTCGATCATTTCCGGCAGCATCAAGGTATCGGGCACCGCAGCCGAGCTGTCGGCTATGGCCTCAGCGTCTGCCACGGGACACCCCCAACAACCGATACAGCTGAGCAACCGTAGGCTCGCCGGCGCTCAACGGGGCAATCGACAGACCATAACGCTGCTGCCACTGCAGCAGCTGCTCACGCCGCTGTTGCGAAACCGCATCCAGTGCTGAACGAATCTGTGCGTCACCGGTATCCAGCCAAGCCTGCACCGTACCATCGGACACTACCTGCCCCAGGTCATCAGGTAGTTGCTCGGCCAGCGGGTCGGTCACCGGAGCCAGCACAACATCGTTGTGCTGACACAGCGCACTCAGCAGCGCCTCACTGCGCGCGCCAATCACGTCAAAATCACTCAGCACAATCACCAGATAGTCCCGTCGGGCCAGCCTGGCAACCGACTCCAGCACGTTATCCAGCGACGTCGGTGCGCCTGCCGGCGCATCGGCATGCAACGCCTGGTTGGCACTGGCCAGCAACTGAAGAAAATGCATGACGCCCGCTCTCGAACGGGCGGGACGACATTCGGTGACGCCGGCATCGGTCACCAGCACCGCGCCAACCCGGTCCTGCTGGGCTAGCAGGGCGAAGGCCAGCAAGGCAGCCGCCTCGGCGGCAACTACCGACTTCATGGCGTACACGCTGCCGAAAAACATGGACATGCGCTGATCGACAACAATCAGTGCCGGGCGGTCGCGCTCCTCGGTAAACACCCGCACATGAGGTTCGCCGGTACGCGCGGTTACGCGCCAATCAATGTTGCGAACATCGTCCGCGGGCAAATAGCCGCGCAGCTCAAGAAAATCCAGCCCGCGCCCGCGCAATCGAGAGCCATGACGCCCGCTCAGCACGCTGCTGGCCGGCTGCCGGGGCATCAAATTCAGCGCCTTGGCGTGTCTTTCCAGGCTGCGCAGATGGGTCAGGTCAACATGCACTCGGTTGTCGAACGCGTCCGCTGAAGCCGCCCCCACAACCGGCGCTACCCGAGGTTGGAAAAGTACCATGCCGCCCTCCTGTACCCCTGCTGTACCCCGTTTGCCGCCTGCCTCAGGGCAGCGCCACGACCGCCAGCAACTGGGCGATAACCGCTTCGGTGTCGACCCCTTCGCCCTGCGCAGCAAAGCTCAGGCCGATGCGGTGGCGCAGTACATCCGGGGCCACTGCCTGCACGTCCTGCGGGTCCAGGTAGTCGCGGCCGTTGAGCCAGGCATGCGCACGGCCACAGCGATCCAGCGCCAGACTGGCGCGCGGACTGGCGCCCAGCTCAATCCAGCGCTCGAGCTCAGGCGACAACGCCGCAGGGTGGCGTGTCGCATTGACCAGCTCAGCGATGTACTGCTCCACCGGCTCGGCGACATGCAAGGCAGCGATTTCCCGGCGCGCGGCGAAAATCGCCTGCTGTGCCACCTTGATCGTCTCATTCGCCAACTGCTCTGGCTGCTGGGCTGCCTGCTCTTCACTGCGCACCAAGCGGATAACACTGACTTCATCGGCCACCGCCGGATAATCAATGAGTACCTTCATCAAAAAGCGGTCAAGCTGGGCCTCGGGCAATGGATAGGTGCCCTCCTGCTCAATCGGGTTCTGAGTCGCCAGCACCATGAACAGCTCAGGCAAGCGATGAGACGTGCCGGACACCGTCACCTGGCGCTCTTCCATGGCTTCCAGCAGGGCTGACTGCACCTTGGCCGGTGCCCGGTTGATTTCGTCGGCCAACACCAGGTTGGCAAACAGGGGGCCAGGACTAAAACGAAAGACCGGCCCGCTGTCGCCCTGGTGGTAGACGTCACTGCCGGTCACATCCGAGGGCAACAAGTCAGGGGTAAACTGAATGCGGCTGAAGTCCGCCTCAAGGTGACGCGCCATCGCCTTGATCGCACGCGTCTTGGCCAACCCCGGCAAGCCTTCGATCAACAGGTTGCCGTTAGCCAGCAGGCCAATCAGCAACCGCCGAATAACCTCCTGCTGACCGACGATGGACTGGCCGATGGCGGCCTCCAGCGCCTCTATATCCGCTTTTGCACTCATAGCCTCTCCCTGTAGTGCAACCAACTGCGCGCTTTCTCAATAGGCATTCGCGGGCCCGACATGTCGCGGCCCGACCAGTGAGCAGGCAACAACGAATACCGTGCAACAGGTCGTTGAAAGGCGTTTAGACATGGGTAGGTAGTCCAGACAAACGACTTTCAGCGACCGGCCACCCCCGTGTGCGCTGGTTGTCCAGCGCACACGGGGTTACCTGAGGTTAAAGGACTACTGAGCCGCAGGCGGACTCTGCAGAGAGTCCATCACCTTGTCGAGGCTGAAGCTCGCCGCCTTCATGCGCGGCGGGTACTCCTCAAAGGTCGACATGAACTCAGCCACATAGGCCTGCGCCGGCACCAGCATAAAGGCGTGGTCCAGCACCCAATCGTAGTACGTATTGGAGGTCAGGTTGGCACGCTCATAGGGGTCACGACGCAGGTTGAAGATCAGCGGCACACGCAGCGGAGTGAAGGGGTTGGACCAAACGGCCAAGGTGCCCACAGCACGTTGCTCCATGAAGATCAGCTTCCAATCGTTGAAACGCAGCGCGGTCAGGTCGCCGTCATCAGAGAAGTAAAAAATCTCGTGGCGCGGCGCTTCATCGCTCTCGCCGGTCAGATACGGCAGGAAGTTGTAGCCATCCAGATGCACCTTGTACTGCCGACCGATGGCTTCAGCTTCACCGTCCAGCAACTCCTCTTTGATGTCGTCATTACCCGCAATCGCCAGGAAGGTCGGCAGCCAGTCCATATGATGCATGATGTCGTTGGAGATCACGCCAGCCTCAATATGACCCGGCCAACGCACCATCGCCGGCACCCGCCAGCCACCTTCCCAGTTGGTGTTCTTCTCACCACGGAACGGCGTCATCGCCGCATCCGGCCAGGAGTTCATGTGCGGGCCGTTATCGGTGGAGTAGAACACCAGGGTGTTGTCCGCAATGCCCAGGTCATCCAGTTTTTTCAGGAACAACCCCACATGGCGGTCATGCTCGACCATACCGTCGGCATACTCGTTCTGCCCGGAAATACCGCGCAGCTCATCCTTGACGTGGGTGCGGAAGTGCATACGCGTGGCATTCCACCACACAAACCACGGCTCGCCGGCCTCGGTCTTGCGATCAATAAAGTCCAGCGCTGCCGCCGACGATTCGTCGTCGATGGTTTCCATGCGCTTGCGGGTCAGCGGGCCGGTGTCTTCGATCTTGCCGTCGGCCGTGGAATGGATCACGCCACGCGGGCCAAAGGTCTCCCGAAAGGTCTTGCCGTCTTCCATGACCATATCGCCCGGATAATCCGGAAGCTCAGGCTCTTCCTCGGCATTGAGGTGGTAGAGGTTGCCGAAAAACTCGTCAAAGCCGTTGTTGGTCGGCAGATGTTCGTCCAGGTCCCCCAGGTGGTTCTTGCCAAACTGCCCTGTTGCATAGCCTTCGGCCTTGAGCAACGCCGCAATGGTCGGGTCTTCCGTGCTCAACCCCTCCTTGGCGCCTGGCATGCCCACCTTGGACAGGCCGGTGCGGAATACGCTTTGCCCGGTAATAAAGGAGGAGCGGCCCGCGGTACAGGACTGCTCACCGTAGTAGTCGGTAAACATCATGCCCTGGTCGGCGATGCTATCGATATTAGGCGTCTGGTAGCCCATCAAGCCGTGGGTATAAGCGGAAATATTGGATTGCCCAATATCATCTCCCCACAGCACCAGAATATTGGGTTTTTCGGTTTGCTGAGCGACCGCAGGAGCCGCCAATGCGCATAACAGCGCCAAGGACAGCACACCAGAAAGACGCCGCGATGAGGGTATTGTCTGCCGGTATTCCATTGCTATTCTCCATGCAAGTTAGAGCGCAGCTCAGCCACCGAGAGGTAAAGCCGCACATACCCGAGTGTAGACAGCCCGGGAGTCATCGCCAGCGGGAATAGAAAGACTCACAAATGCAGACACAAACCAACATTATCTAGCCAGCATTGGGCCACTACAAACTCACCTCAAACCGTCAGGGACGCGTTAATTCACTCCACACGCCCTGCGGAGTTGAGCAGCACTTCCCTCCCAATGCCCACCACGCGCGGCGCAGTGATACACTTGCGCTTTTGTTTGCCAGCCAAGGACACCACCATGTGCGGAATCGTCGGCGCCACCGCCCAACGCGATATCACTCCCATCCTGCTTGAAGGCTTGCGCCGTCTTGAGTATCGCGGCTATGACTCCGCTGGCGTGGCAGTACTGAACCCCGGTGACGGTATTCAGCGCGTGCGCGCCGTCGGCAAGGTGGCAGAGTTGGAGAGCGCCCTGCAAGCCACTCCGGTCAGCGGCACCCTGGGTATCGCTCATACCCGCTGGGCTACCCATGGCAAGCCGGCCAAGCACAATGCGCACCCGCATATCTCCAACGGCCTGGCCGTGGTACACAACGGCATCATCGAAAACCACGCCCCGCTGCGTAAACGCCTGCAGGATCTCGGCTTTGAGTTCACCTCCGAGACCGACACCGAAGTGGTCGCCCACCTGCTGGCGCACCACTATGCCGCCAGCGCCAACGTGCTGGACGCCTTCCGCGCCACCCTGGCAGACATCCACGGCGCCTATGCATTGGCGGTTATCCACGAGTCAGAACCCAACACGCTCTACTGCTCGCGCATGGGCAGCCCGCTGGTGATCGGCGAGGGCAGCGGCGAGCACTACCTGGCCTCCGACCCGCTCGCCCTGCTCCAGGTGACTGACCGCTTCCGCTATCTGGAAGAAGGCGACTACGCACGCGTCAACCGCGAGCAATGCGAAATCTGGGATCGCGAGCACAACAGCGCGGACCGTCCGGTCGCACGCTACGAGCACGCCGCGCACAGCCTGGACAAGGGCGAGTACCGCCACTTCATGCTCAAGGAGATCTTCGAGCAGCCCCAGGCGATCAGCGACACCCTGGCCGGCACGCTCGGCGACGATCACGTCCTGACCGCGGTTCTCGGTCCTGAAGCCGAAACCCGCCTGGCAGATATTGCCAACATCCATATCGTCGCCTGCGGCACCAGCTACCACGCCGGCCTGGTCGCCCGTTACTGGATCGAAGAACAAGCCGGCCTGCCGTGTCAGGTAGAAGTGGCCAGCGAATACCGCTATCGCAGCGTGGTCGTGCCCGCCAACACCCTGCTGATCACCATCTCCCAGTCTGGCGAGACCGCCGACACTCTGGCCGCCCTTCGTTACGCCAAGGACCAGGGCTATCTCGCCACTCTGGCGATCTGCAACGTCGCCGGCAGCTCACTGGTGCGTGAAGCAGACTGGCGCCTGCTGACCCACGCCGGCCCCGAAATTGGCGTCGCCTCCACCAAGGCCTTCACCACCCAGCTGGTCGCCCTGCTGTGGCTGACCACCGCCCTGGCACAAACACGGGGCCGCACCGAGTACGTCGCCCGCAACGTCGACGCGCTGCGCGCCCTGCCAGCACAGGTCGAAGCTGTACTCGGTCTGGAGCCTGCGATTACCGAGCTGGCCCAACGCTTTGCCAACAAGCACCACGCGCTATTCCTGGGCCGCGGCCCGCACTACCCCATCGCGATGGAAGGCGCACTCAAGCTCAAGGAAATCTCCTACATCCACGCCGAAGCCTACGCCGCCGGCGAACTCAAGCACGGCCCGCTGGCGCTGGTAGATGAAGACATGCCCGTGGTCAGCGTCGCGCCCAGCGACAGCCTGCTGGAAAAACTGCGCTCCAACCTGGAAGAAGTTCGCGCCCGTGGCGGCCAGCTGATCAACTTCGCCTGCGAAACCATCGAGCCCAGCGGCGACAGCAGCGTCCAGACCGTCGGCCTGCCCTGGGTCGAAGAATGCGTCTCCCCGGTGCTCTACACCCTGCCCCTGCAACTGCTCAGTTACCACGTCGCACTGGTCAAAGGGACAGACGTCGACAAGCCGCGCAATCTGGCCAAATCGGTGACCGTCGAGTAGGTACACTTCTTGCGTAAGCCTGACCAACAACGGCCAGGCTGACAGCCAACCCGCGTGATAGACGAAAGCACTTTAATTCGAGCGAAATTCGCGCCCAAAAATGGCGCACAACAAGGTAAACTGCGCACCGTTTTTAAATAAGGCAATCCGGTGACAGCCCGATTGCAGCGCCGCTGGCGCACCTCAAGAAGATTCGGAACCAATCCGAACATCCCCTCTCAAAGCACCCGGCGCGCAGCCCAAGCCGCACTGCGTCGCCAACCTGCTGTTTTAACGAGAGTTGCAGTATCAGGAAGGTCACAAAAAAGTAACCTTACCTAAACATACTAAGCCGGCCTAAAATGCATCACCGCCCTTCTGGCGCCGCACCACACAAGGCCAGAAGCAAGCAAAGTCCTCAGGATGAAGACTGTAAATCCTGGGGCGGTAGCGTGCCTGAACGCCTGTTTTTTGTGCAGCCAATGCGTCTCGGGCCTGTATCACTATAGCGCCACTGCAAGCTTGACCCCCACCGGGGCCATGGATACAGTCAAACTGCCCTCCGAGCTACCCACAGCACAGAAGGCCGCAACTCAAGGCAGAGACAGCAGCAACATGTTCAATTCCATCCTCATCGTCTGCGTGGGCAACATCTGCCGCAGCCCCATGGCCGAGGCCATGCTTCGAGATCAGCTGGCCGGTAAAAACATCCGCGTCGCCTCAGCCGGCGTCGGCGCCCTGGTCGACAAGCCCATGGACAGCACCGCCTTGGAGGTGCTGCGCGAACACGGTGGTGACCACCCTGATCACAAGGCACGGCAGCTCACCCGCGAGATGGCACATCAGTACGACCTCATCCTCACCATGGAACCACGCCATGTGCAGGACATACTCAAGATAGCCCCAGAGGCACGCGGCAAGACCTTCCTGCTCGGCAAATGGCAAGGCGATCAGAAGATCCCCGACCCCTACCGCCAGCAACGGCCCGCGTTTGAGCACGTTTATCAATTGGTCCAGCAAGGCGTCACCAGCTGGGCCAAGCACCTATAACAAGCACACCAGAATTCCACTCCTGATTTCCGAAGGGATTACATGCAGAACAACACCCCGCCTACGGCACAACAGCACGACAGCGACGAAATCGATCTTCTTGCCCTACTCGGCGCACTAATAGATGGCAAATGGATCATCGCCGGCTTTACCGTCTGCTTTGCAGTCATCGGTGTGGCTTATGCGTTGTTGGCAACACCGGTTTATCAGGCCAACGCGCTGATCCAAATTGAAGAGAAATCGGGCAACACACTCTCTGGTCTGGGTGAGCTGTCGGATATGCTCGGCAGCACTCCTGAGGCCGTAACGGAAATCGAACTGCTGAAATCTCGCGCGGTTATTGGGCAAGCAGTAGACAACCTGAAGCTGGATATCATTGTCGAGCCTCACTACTTCCCCATCATTGGCCGCTGGATGGCCCGCCGCTATCAGCCGGAAACCAAAGGTGAAATAGCCTCACCACTACTTGGTTTTGACAGCTTTGCCTGGGGCGGTGAAAACGTCGATATCTTCCAGCTTGACGTACCAAGTAGTTACCTGAGTAAACCTTTAGAACTCATTGCCGGCGAAAACAACACCTACACCCTTTACAACGATGACGGAGAGATTCTCCTTCAGGGCGCTGTGGGAGAACAGGTCAGCAGCAGCGGCTTTACCATGCAGGTAAAAACGCTGAACGCGCGACCGGAAACCCGCTTTGACGTCATCAAGCAACGCAAGCTGAATACCATCATTGACTACCAGCAACAGCTAGGTGCGGCGGAAAGAGGCAAGGATTCGGGCATCATCAGCCTGAGCATGCAGCACGACGATCCGCAATATGCCATCAGCATCCTGGATGAAGTCAGCCGGCTATATGTGCGCCAAAACGTGGAACGCAACTCTGCCGAAGCCGCGCAAAGCCTTGAGTTTCTCCGAGAGCAACTGCCTCAAGTGCGTAAAGAGCTGGAACGCTATGAGCAAGCGCTCAATGAGTATCAAACCAGCACCAAATCCGTTGATATCACCATTGAAACCCAAGCCATTCTGGACCAGATTGTCGAACTGGACACCCTGATCTCCGAGCAAAACCTCAAACGCGCGGAAATGGAACGCCGGTTCACCCGTCAGCACCCGTCGTATCAAGCGCTGCTTGACCAAATGGAGCAGCTCAAGCGCCAAAAGGCAGAGCTAACCAGCAAGGTAGAGTCACTACCAGCCACCCAACAAGAATTACTGCGCCTGACTCGTGACGTAGCCGTCACTACCGAGGTGTATACCACCATGCTCAATAGCACTCAGGAGCTGGACGTGTTGCGCGCAGGCACCGTGGGTAATGTCCGCGTTATAGACACCGCAGACGTTAATGTTGAACAACCTGTCAAACCCCAAAAAGCCCTGATCGCGATCATCGCAACACTGCTAGGCGGCTTTATCGGCGTAGCTCTAGTGCTGCTGCGCAAAGCCCTTAACCGTGGGGTCGAAGACCCAGATGTCATAGAGCAACTCGGCCTGCCGGTCTACGCAACCATCCCTTTCAGTCGAGATCAGGAAGTAGTCGAGGGCGGTGTAAAAAGTCGCCGCCCTGCTGCTACTGCTACCTCTGGCCTGCTGGCGGTTACCAACCCGGCCGACTTGGCGATCGAAGCCCTTCGCAGCCTGCGCACCAGCCTGCACTTCGCACGCCTCGAAGCAAAAAACAACATCCTGATGATTTCCGGCCCCAGCCCAGGGGTCGGTAAATCCTTCGTCTCTGCCAACCTCGGGGCCATCATGGCTCAAGCGGGCCAACGGGTGCTGTTGATTGACGCCGACATGCGCAAAGGCTACCTGAACAAACTGTTCAAGCTCCCCGCCGAAAATGGATTATCAGAATTGCTCGCGACAAGAATCACCAGCAAGGACGCAATCTACCAAACCGAAGTCGAAGGCCTACAGGTTGTACCGCGCGGTCAAATACCTCCTAACCCATCGGAGCTATTGATGCATGCTAACTTCACTAGTTTCTTGGACAATGTTAAAGACGAGTACGACATTGTCATTGTGGATACCCCCCCTATCCTTGCCGTAACAGACGCTGCGATCGTCGGTCGCCACGTGGGCATGAGCCTCATCGTTACCCGCTTTGCCGTAAATGCCGCTAAAGAAATCGAAGTCGCGATGCGGCGGTTTGAGCAAAACGATATTCAGCTCAAAGGGGCAATCTTCAATGCGGTAGAGAAAAAAGCCTCCTCGTATGGATATGGCAACTATGGCTACTACAACTATGAATACAAATCAGACAAATAACACTCAAGCCCAACCAGGCAAAGGACTGTCCTAAATCATGTGCGGAATCGTCGGCGCCACAAGTAATAGAAACGTTGTCCCTATTCTTCTTGAGGGGCTAAAAAGGCTTGAGTACCGCGGATACGACTCTGCGGGCATTGGCATTATCAAGGGTGAAACAATTCACAGCTGGAAAGCCACTGGCAAAGTCAAGGAGCTGGAAGCTTGCATTGCCGCAGCACCCGATACAGCTCAAACGGGTATCGCACACACTCGCTGGGCCACGCATGGCAAACCGCTCAAGCACAACGCACACCCCCATCGCTCGGACAGGCTCGCCGTGGTGCACAACGGCATCATTGAAAACCATTCAGGCTTGCGCAAGAAGCTAAAAGAGCAAGGATATGAGTTCAACTCGGACACAGATACCGAGGTAATCGCTCACTTGCTTGCCAGCCACTATCGTAAAAGCGAAGACTTGCTCGTCGCATTGCGTAATACGCTCAACCAATTACGCGGTGCCTACGCCATCGGGGTGATTCACGAAGACCAGCCGGAGATGCTCTACTGCGCCCGCCAAGGCAGCCCTTTGGTCATTGGGGTTGGCAGTGAAGAGCACTTTATCGCCTCCGACCCACTCGCCTTGCTGCAGGTGACGGACACCTTTGTCTATCTGGAGGAAGGCGATCACGCTGTTATTAGCCCGTGCGGTATTAAGCAATGGGACGCAAGCAACAATCCCAAACAAGTAAATAGTCAACGCTACGAGCATGCTGAACACAGCATGGAGAAGGGCGAATACCGGCATTACATGCTGAAAGAAATACACGAACAACCCGCGGCGCTGCGCGACACCTTGACAGGATTGTTTACAGAAGATCGCGTTTTGACCGCCATTCTTGGGCCTGAAGCAGAAAAGCGGCTACACGAAGTACAAAATATTCACATTGTCGCCTGCGGTACTAGCTACCATGCAGGCCTGGTCGCTCGCTACTGGATTGAAGACATTGCCGGGCTCGCCTGCAATGTTGAGATTGCCAGCGAGTTTCGTTACCGCCGCGTCGCTGTACCCGCCAACACATTACTGGTCTGTATCTCTCAGTCAGGCGAGACAGCGGATACACTAGCCGCTTTGCGCCACGCTAGGCATGAGGGCTACCTGGCCACCCTGGCCATTTGCAACGTGCCTGGCAGCTCATTAGCCCGCGAAGCAGATTGGCGACTACTGACCAAAGCCGGCCCGGAAATTGGCGTGGCGTCGACCAAGGCTTTTACTACTCAGCTTGCCGCCTTACTCTGGCTAAGCGCCGCACTCGCCCAGACCCACGGAGCGCCGCCAGAAATTACCGGCGAGATTGTCCGCGCCTTGCATGGCTTACCAAGCCAAGTCGAACAAGCGCTCCAACAAGACGCTGAGATTCAGCGCTTGGCAGAGCGCTTTGCAAACAAACAACACACGCTTTTTCTGGGCCGCGGCCCCCTGTATCCCATCGCCATGGAAGGCGCACTCAAGCTAAAAGAAATCAGCTATATACATGCTGAAGCTTATGCTGCTGGCGAACTAAAACATGGCCCGCTGGCACTAGTTGATGAAAGCATGCCGGTTGTGTCTGTCGCGCCCAACTGCCAACTATTGGAGAAACTTAAGTCCAACCTGGAAGAGGTGCGGGCTCGCGGTGGCCAGTTAATTAACTTCGCCTGCGAGACAGCAGACATGCAAGATCAAGATGGCATCACTCACATCCACATGCCTTGGGTGAATAGCTGCATCGCTCCCATTCTTTACACTCTTCCCCTGCAACTGCTCAGCTACTATGTGGCCTTAGTCAAGGGCACAGACGTCGACAAGCCCCGCAACCTTGCAAAGTCAGTCACTGTTGAGTAGTTAGCACCACCAACGCACCAACTCACTCCCGGCTATCAAAAGACATGACTCAATTGAAAACCCTTTGCGTATTCGGTACGCGTCCCGAAGCCATCAAAATGGCGCCACTCGCACTGCAACTCGCAGAAGACCCACAAGTTGACGCCAAGGTGTGCGTCACAGGTCAGCACCGCGAGATGCTAGATCAAGTACTAGGGCTATTCGACCTAAAGCCCGACTTCGATCTCAATATCATGAAGCCAGGACAAGACCTGACCGATGTCACGTCTGCCATCTTGCAAGGCATGAAAAGCGTATTGGCCACCTGCAGGCCCGACATCGTATTGGTCCATGGGGACACTGCAACCACATTCGCCACGGCCTTGGCTGCATACTATCAACAAATTCCGGTAGCCCATGTGGAAGCAGGTTTGCGCACCGGTAACCTCTACTCTCCCTGGCCGGAAGAAGCCAACCGTTCGCTTACCGGCGTCTTGACTGCACTGCATTTCGCCCCGACCGAAGGCTCCCAGCAAAACCTGCTCCGTGAAGCAGTCCCGGTAGATCGGATCCATATAACTGGCAACACGGTGATCGATGCGCTGCTACAGGTGGTTGAGAAACTAAAACAGCCGGAGCTAAATAATCAGTTCGACCGGCAATTCAGCTTCCTAGACGCCAGCAAGAAACTGGTACTAGTGACCGGCCATCGACGGGAAAGTTTTGGTGGAGGTTTTGAGCGTATTTGCAAAGCCCTAGTAAATACGGCCGCGAAGCATCCCGATGTACAAATTGTCTACCCCGTGCACCTGAACCCGAACGTGCGAGAGCCAGTCAACCGCCTACTGAACGGCCAGCCAAATATCAAGTTAATCGAACCTCAGGATTACTTACCCTTTGTTTACCTGATGAACCGTGCCCACATCATTCTCACCGACTCGGGCGGCATTCAAGAAGAGGCACCATCACTCGGCAAACCAGTGTTGGTGATGCGTGACACCACCGAGCGACCAGAAGCGGTCGCAGCAGGAACAGTTCGACTCGTGGGCACGGATAGCGAACAAATTTGTCAGCAGCTCAGCTTGCTCCTAGAAAATCCGGAGGCTTACAGCAAAATGGCCATGGCGCACAACCCCTATGGCGACGGCAAAGCCTGTGACCGCATCCGCCAAATTCTTATTAACTGGAATGTAGCTCGAAAGGAAGACGCATGAACTTCAACACTATATCTATGATCGGTCTCGGTTATATCGGTCTACCGACGGCAGCCGCCTTTGCCTCTCGTAAGGTAAAGGTTATCGGGGTTGACGTGAACCCGCACGCAGTGGAGACCATAAACAAGGGACAAATACACATTGTGGAGCCGGATCTGGACATGGTCGTGCATTCCGCCGTGACCGAGGGTTACCTGCGCGCCACACTAACTCCAGAACCAGCCGACGCATTCTTAATAGCAGTGCCCACTCCCTTCAAGGGAGACAACCATGAACCCGACCTTAGTTATATAGAGTCAGCCGCAAAGGCTATCGCTCCAGTACTGCAAAAGGGAAACTTAGTCATTCTGGAGTCGACAAGTCCAGTAGGCGCAACCGAAAAAATGGCCACATGGCTGGCCGAAGCACGTTCAGATTTGACCTTCCCACATACTCATGGCGAAGAGTCAGACATCCGCATTGCCCACTGCCCCGAACGCGTTCTGCCTGGCCATGTGCTTCGTGAACTAGTCAACAATGACCGGGTGATCGGTGGAATGACCCCCAAATGCTCACACCTAGCAGCGGCGCTTTACAAAACATTTGTGCAAGGCGAGTGTGTGATAACCAACGCTCGTACGGCTGAAATGTGCAAGTTGACGGAAAACAGCTTTCGAGATGTGAACATTGCCTTTGCCAATGAACTTTCTATTATTTGCGACAAGCTAGACATAAACGTTTGGGAGCTGATAGGTCTGGCGAATCGTCATCCGCGGGTGAACATACTTCAGCCAGGTCCTGGAGTTGGTGGCCACTGCATTGCAGTCGACCCATGGTTCATTGTCAGCCAAACACCTGAAGAAGCAAAAATCATCCGAACAGCCAGAGAGGTCAATGAGAGCAAGCCCCAATGGGTGCAAGCAAAAATACAGTCAGCTGTTTCTGAGTATCTGTCGAAGCACCCAGAAAAATCAGCAAGCGACATATCAATAGCATGTTTAGGCTTGGCATTTAAACCGAACATTGATGACCTTCGCGAAAGCCCCGCGGTAGAGATAGCCAGTCTGCTAAACGCCACTCACCCCGGACAGGTCTATGCCGTTGAGCCAAATATAAAAGCTCTACCAGGCAGGCTAAATCAAATAATATTGTCGGACCTAGAACCTGCGATTAACAATTCCCAGATAGTGGTAATTTTAGTAAAACACTCCGACTTCGAGAAACAAGCCCTACAGTTATCCCGAGGAAAAATCATAATTGACACCGTAGGACTTATCTAAATACATGAGAGCAAAGGACCTTGTTCACTCCAATCAAATATTTGCACTAATCGCCAAAGGATTAGAGGGTAGCAAGGCTGCTATAATCTCCGTTATAATCGCACGATCGTATAGCGCCCACGACTTAGGCATATTTTCTTATGTTTTGGCAGTAGGCGCTATCATAGCCATCATCGCTGAATTCCGACTTCACAGCGTTGTCGTCCGAGAGTTAAACACCGGGACTATACCTAAAAATGAAGTACTGGGATCAGCAATCTCAGCGATTTCATTTTTCGCTCTAATCGGAATTGCGCTAATTGGTGCAATATCTTTTTATGAAAAAGACACTACAACATCGATCGGCCTAGCAATCTTCGGCATTAGTTACATACTAAAAATACCAAGACCCTTTAAATCTTATTACACTGCACAATCAAAAAATTCAGTTAATGCCAAGTGCGAAATAGTTTCATCAACGATAACACTAGCCATAACACTATACTTAGCCATAAACAACTATGACCTGATATGGATAATAGCTACCAGGGTCGGCGACTTCTTTATTGGATCGCTGCTGCTATCACTTACCTACTACCTAGATGAAAAAAAAGGCTTAAAGTGCTCTTGGAGCACTGTCAGGTCGCTAACTGGACAATCTGCGCCTCTGGTACTTTCGGGAGCTGCGATGCTGCTATTCCAGAGGTTAGACCTTGTATTTGTCAAAAACATATTGGGCACATCAGAGGCTGGATACTACACTGCAGCAATCACTGTTATGTCCCTATTCTCAATCCCCCCCATGGTTATATCTGAATCTTTAGCTCCAAAACTTTTCAAGAGCGGCTCAGAAGCTTCTAAACAACAATTCTGCAACATTCTTTTCTTCCTAGGTTTCTCGCTCTCGCTCTGTATGCTGCTGACATCCCTCTTTGCGATAGACTTGATATTTGGCGAAGACTACAAGGCTGCCATTTTACCGGCAACGATATTGTCAGCGAGCCCGTTACTGATCGCTCTGGGCGCATCAGCAGGCCAAATAATAGTATTCGAGCGAACTCAACACCTCGCGTTAATCAAGTGCATTATTGCGTGCATCGTGAGCGTAATGCTAAACATTATATTGATACCTACATTAAAGCTAGCTGGCGCGGCAACAGCTACAGTAGCTGGACTATTTATCGCAAACTATATATCACACCTATTCATTCCCGCATATCGGCATATATTCAAAGCACAAAATAACAGTGTTTTCATTGCATTCAGGTCTATAAGAGGTAGCAACAAATGAAAGTCACACCCAACAAAGACCTTACTAGCCTGAATAGTTTCAAGGTCAAAGCAAAGGCGCGCCAGCTAGTAGAATTTAATGAAGCAGAAGAGCTGACTGCATACCTGGGTAATTTAGATCAGCAACCAAACAGCTTTCTTATTCTTGGCGGTGGAAGCAACACCCTGTTCACAAAAGATTACGACGGAATAGTACTAAAGTCAGCCGACACGAAAATCGAGGAACTATCTGTTTCTGAAAAAGAAATCACAATCCGAGCAGGTGCAGCTTGCGACTGGGATAACTTCGTCGCCCACTGTACTTCTCGAGGGTGGAACGGGTTAGAAAACTTGACTTTGATTCCCGGAACTGTCGGAGCCGCTCCTGTACAAAACATAGGAGCATACGGCACTGAAGTGTCGGACTTAATATTAAGCGTTCAATGCGTCAATCTGAAAACACTCGAAATAGAAACCTATTCCAACGAGCAGTGCGAGTTCAAGTACAGGGACAGCGTATTTAAGCGACGGCCATACCTGCTCATCACTTCAGTTAACTTTCGATTAAACACCGAGAGCTTATGGTCAGCGCGAAATAGACCCGTTTTCTACGAAATAAAAAAGCTGCCCGCCTTACTGCTCAGCATTCCAAGAGTAAAATTAACGCCAAAAATCAGACTGTCCGCAAACTTTGACAATGTCAGGGATTTGTTGTCCATCTCTATCATACCGCCAAAAATAAAGCGCCTAGCAGTAAAGAAAATGCGGCAACGTACAATGCCCGACCCCAATAAGATCGGCAACGCCGGCTGTTTTTTTAAAAGCCCGATAGTAAGCGCTGAGATCGCAAACAGGATCAAGTCTAAGCACGCCAGCGTATCCATTTACAAAGAGAACAACGAGCAGTACAAGCTATCAGCCGGCGACCTAATAAAGCTCGCAGGGTGGAACGGCAAAACCATTGGAAACGTCAGCATCAACCATAACAGGCCGCTAATACTTCTAAATACAGGCCATGCAAGCGGACAGGAAATATTTGATGTCGCAACAAGAATACAGAATACCATCAAAAATCTGGTAGACATCAAGGTTGACTTTGAGGTTGTCATAGTATGAAAAAAAAAGTTCTTACGATCACGTTCCAAAGATCACTTAATTTTGGGGCTTCTTTACAGGCTTTCGCCCTAGTTCAGTACTTGAACAAAAATGGTTACCAAGCTGCCGCCATCGACTATCTTCCCAAGTACTTTGCATGGGAAATATACAGACCCGCGAAAGGCATCAGGAAAACACTAGACAAAATATCAAAACTACGAAAATTCACACTTTTTTTTAATAAACACATTCCACACACACACACAGTTTTCACATCCCGCTCGTTAAAGAAATTCAAAAATATAGATGCCTTTATTTGCGGCAGCGACCAAATATGGAATCCTTTATTAACGGGAAAAAAACATGACCCGGCTTTTTTCCTTGATTTTCCGACAAGTGATAGTTTAAAAATAGCCTATGCCGCTAGCAGCGGAAGCGTACAACTCAACAGCCTACCACCAAAAATCAACGACAGCCTTTTAAAATTCAATCATATTGGAGTGCGTGAAGAAAGGTTAGCTGCCGAGCTCAAGGCATCGCTACCAAATAAAGAAATAACCACTGTCGCAGACCCCTCTCTACTATTAGATGAAGAGGACTATCTGCCGTTAATAAAACCCAACATATCGCCCGAAAGAAAATACGCACTCAGTTATGTAGTAGGCTCAGGAGAAATGTTAGAAAAATTCTCAAGCCGAGTTAAAGAGTTAAAAGAAGTACTTGTTAGCACACCGGTAGTTCACGCAGGAGCCAAGACTATTAAACACGCCGACCATCAGCTCCTTGATATCGGCCCAACGGAATGGCTATCGCTCCTGCATGGAGCAAGCTACATCATTACCAATTCCTTTCACGGCGTAGCTTTCGCTATAAAATTCAAGAAAAACTTCACATTCATACCACACACAATCACCAACCTAAACAATAGGCAGCTGACGTTGCTAACGGCTGCCGGCCTTACCCACCGGACACTGGATGACTCAGAGTCTCTAACCCCGGACTCTACATCAGATATTGATTACGAACTTCATGAAAACAGCATCAATGACTACATACAAAAATCCAGAGACTTTCTCCATTCTTCCATAGACCTGTCCGCATGCTAAAAAATAGCACCATATTAGTATCCGCGATTTATCTATCTTTCTCGCTAGATTCATTGCTAAAGATTGGAAGCACATTCAAGATACACATCGGAGTGCTTTCAGCATTAATCTTTGTTTTTATAGTCGCACTAGCAAAACCAGGATTTGCAGCAAAAGGGCTACTAAAGAACTTCACCTTTTCAGTCTTTGTTTTCTACTGCATCCTTAACGGCGTCGCGAGTCAAGCTCCCGGCTTTAGAGACATCCTGCCCTACATCCTAATTTCGACAGCGATACTTATATACTGCCATGTCACCTACAGCAAAGTTAACACAAGAGCATTTTATTACTTTCAGGCAGCCTTGATACTATCCGGACTAATTCAATACTATCTTTTTTTTGCTCACGGATACCAGGTCAGCTTCATTGATGCCGAGCATTATCAGAAAACATCGTCAGTATCTAGTCGCCTCAGAGGCTTCTTCATTGAGCCAAACTGGTTTGCTATTGCTTTGGCTTTCAATACACTGCTACTTGTAAAAGACCGTCCCATAGAATTCCTAAAGAAACACAAAGCAATGTCCGCCCTAACAGGCCTTGTTATAGTTTTAAACGGATCAATCGCCCCTATTGCACTGCTCTGCATCACCTATGCTGTTCCGTTTATTAAAAAATCACCTGTAAAAGGAGCGATTTTTAGCGTACTGCTTCTGGGAATACTGTTAGCGGTATTTTCCTACAGGGAACAGTTGAGCGAGCAGAACAACGCGACGACAACATTAAATCACCTTTCACGGTGGACACCGCTTATGCGTGTCATTGGCTACCAAGCAGAAACCGATTTGACCACTATCGTATTCGGTAATGGCCTTGGGAGCTGGGGTACGTTAGCAATCCAGAACCGACTATCTGTTCTAGTGTACGAGACTGCCCCCGAATCCCGAGACGGAAGCGAGATACCAGTATTCATTTTTGAGCTTGGCCTCATTGGAATCTTTTTAATACTGCTAGACAGCTTCTATATGTACCAGCGTTGTCCAAAGGGGCAACATTACTTAAAGGCAGGCGTTCTATTCTTTCTCGCCTTCCTTTTCTTATACCCCACACTAAAATTCTGGATGTACATGCCATACTATTTTTATTTAAGAGCAGCAATTCATGCACAAAGAAAACCATCAAGAATCACTCACTGACATTCAATTCATCTGCAAACAAAAAGGCTACAAGCGTTCAAAGAAGAATTCAATTAAATCGGCACTCTCGCCCTCATTTATTTGCACTAGTATTTTTAGGCTTTCCAGTTTCCTGCACAAAAAAAATACACCTATACTACCGCGATTATTTTGGTGGATAAACTTCATAATTTTTAAAGTAGACATCGACCAAAGAGCCACCATATCCGGCGCTATTTATCTACCCCACCCAATGATGATTACAATTGGCAGCGAAGTTAGAATTCACGGCAATTGCAAAATAATGCAAGGCGTAACTATTGGCGGGAATCTCGGCAGAGAATCAAGCGACGGACAAAGACAGCCAATATTGCACGGCAACTGCTTCTTGGGAATAAACTCTTTACTCACCGGCCCAATAACTCTGCAAGGGCCTATTTTCGTAGCGGCATTAACCGTTGTTTCTGACGACGCTAAAAACTGTGTAATTTACGAAACCAACAAGACAACACAATTAAGAGAGCATCACCTAGAAGAGCTGAAAACAAAATGACATGGCACTTGATAAACATGAAGAATACCGCTCGCGGAGGAGCACAGAAGATACTTGATGCTATCAAAACTCCCAGCGATATCGTATTTTCACAAGACATGCATTCAGAGATTAACCACCTAAGCAAACCTCGTATTTTCCTCAAAATATTATCATCGCTAATAAATTCAAAGCCTGAACGGATAGTAATTCACACAAGATACTTTTTAGTACTCGCCCCAATCACAACTGCACTTGGGATAAGAACCATATTTTACTGCCACGCCTCATATAGAAAGCAAAACTATCTATTTAAAGTATTTAAATGCAACGGATATATCTGCGTCTCAAACTCTGCGAGGCGGATACTTGAGAGCTCAGGAGTGGCAAAAAACAAAATCAAGGTCGTTCCCAACCCTTTGCTTTCTTCTGGTAAACCTAACTTCATTAAAGACGACCACAATGCAAGCGCAATCATTTCAGTTGGAAGTTTAGCCCCTTGGAAGGGGTATCATGAAGCTCTGTCCCATCTAGCTCACTACTCCGGCCCAATAAATTATAAAATCATAGGTGAGGGCTCCTGCGAGCAGGAACTAAAAAGGCTGGCTATGACCTTACCTAGCAATATTAAAGTCGAGTTCTTAGGTCGCCTTGCCACACCATACGAGCACTCTACATATGCCCCGATCGTTCTAATCCCATCATTAGAAGAAGGGTTTGGGCTTGTGGCAATTGAGGCAATATATAACGGCCGCATCCTATTGTACTCAGACATACCCGCACTAAAAGAAATATGCGAATCTGACCCGCTCAGCATACCTTTTGACGTCAGCAGCTCGAGCAGCTTTATTACTGCGCTAGATCAAGCCATCTCACTCAGCAACCAGACGCTGGACCGCAAATCGATAACTGAAAGAAGCCTTAAAACCCAAGAAAAGTACAATTTAAAAAACTTCATAGACAACTACAAATCAACAATAAACAGCACTTTCAACTAACAAAGTCTAACTACCTGACCTAGCTTATTCTAAATACATTATTAGAATCACGTCGCCCTAGCTGAATCAAACGGCCCAACACATCTAACTACACAATATTTGCGAGCCCTATTTTCAACCCGGGCACATGACACAAACGGAACAAAAAATGCGTAGAATTAATTTTTTAGACTGCCCCATGGATGTGGCTAGCACAGTTGAGACCGTCCGCATTATCGACACTGCAGTTACCAACGGCGATTTTCTCCAGCATGTGGTAGTAAATGTCGCAAAACTGATAAATATGCGTTCAGACCCGCAATTGAAAGCATCCGTATGCGAATGTGACATTATCAATATCGATGGGATGGGCGTTGTTCTGGGAGCTAGATTTGTGGGGCATAAAGTTCCCGAGCGCGTCACAGGCATTGATCTGTTCAACGCGCTACTTGAGATGAGCGCACATCGAGGGTTTGCAATCTACCTTCTAGGCGCCAAACAAGAAATAGTAAAAGAAGCCGAGCGCAGGGTGAAAGAGCAGCATCCTGAACTGAACGTTGTCGGCAGCCATCACGGGTATTTTTGGGATGACGAGCAGGCGGTCGTGAACGAAATAAGAGCATCGGGTGCTCAACTTCTTTTCGTCGCCATCACCTCTCCCAAGAAAGAGAATTTTATAAACCGCTGGCGCGATCAACTGGGCGTTAATTTTGTTATGGGTGTAGGTGGCACATTCGATGTAGTCGCTGGCAAGGTATCCCGTGCCCCCAAATGGATGCAAGACAGTGGTCTGGAGTGGTTATACCGGGTAATCCAAGAACCACGCCGAATGTGGAAGCGGTATTTAAAAACCAATCTTTTGTTTGCATGGTTACTGCTTAAAGAAAAGCTTTCCATCCGTTAATTAAGTTGAAATTTCATGCCCACAATTTCCTGTTTCAAAGCCTACGATATCCGCGGCCAACTCGGCACAGAGCTCAATGAATATATCGCCTATCGTATTGCCCGCGCGTTCGCACAGTTCCTCAAGCCCCAGCGTATCGTCTTGGGTGGCGATGTCCGCGCCACCTCCCCCACTCTTAAAGCTGCGCTCGCCAACGGCTTGCGTGATGAAGGGGTAAACGTTTTGGATCTTGGCCTGACCGGGACGGAAGAAGTTTACTTCGCCACGTTCCACTTGGGCGTCGATGGCGGCATCGAAGTGACCGCATCCCACAACCCCATCGACTACAACGGCTTCAAGCTGGTGCGCGAAGGGGCCCGGCCCATTTCGGCGGATACCGGCCTTGCCGCTATCCGCGAGATCGCCGAAGCCAGCAGCTATCAGTTAGTGGACGGTAAAGACCCAGCGGTGGCAGAAGCAGACCGCGGTAACTATGAGCTGGTCGATACCCGTGCGGACTTCGTCAAGCACTTGATGGGCTATATCGATACCACCGCTTTTGACCGCCCGCTCAAGCTGGTCGTCAACGCCGGAAACGGCGCAGCAGGGCCTGCGGTTGATGCCATTGAGGCTGCTTTCAGTGCCGCCGGCCTGCCCGTTACCTTTATCAAGATCTGCCACGAGCCAGACGGCACCTTCCCCAATGGTATCCCCAACCCTATCCTGGTCGAGAACCGCGCCATTACACGTGACGCTGTGCTGGAGCACGGTGCGGACGCAGGCATCGCCTGGGACGGCGACTTTGACCGCTGCTTCCTGTTCGACGAGCAAGGCCGGTTTATTGAGGGCTACTACATCGTCGGCCTGCTTGCCGAGGCGTTTCTGCAGAAAGAAAACGGCGCTCGCATCATTCACGACCCGCGCCTGGTCTGGAACACGGTTGAGCAGGTAGAGAGCAACGGTGGCGTTGCGGTACAAACCAAGGCCGGTCATGCCTTTATCAAAGAGCGCATGCGCAATGAGGACGCCATTTACGGTGGCGAGATGAGTGCGCATCACTACTTCCGTGACTTCGCCTACTGCGATAGCGGCATGATCCCCTGGTTGCTGATTGCCGAGTTGATGTGCCGCAAAGGCCTGCCGCTGTCAGCATTGGTCGATGAGCGTATTGCACGCTTCCCCTCCTCTGGCGAGATCAACCTGAAGGTCAAGGATGCCCCAGGCGTGCTCAAGGCCATCGAGTCCCAGTATGCCGGTGACGCTTTGAGTGTTGATCATACTGACGGCGTTAGCATCGAGTTTGCTAACTGGCGCTTCAACTTGCGCGCATCCAACACCGAGCCGGTTATTCGCCTCAACGTTGAAAGCCGCGGCGACCAAGCGCTGATGGAGCAGCAAACCAAGCAACTGTTGGACGCTATCAACACGTTGTCCTGAGCGACCAACACCGGTCCACTACTACAGAGATCGTCGCCACTCAGCGGCCGATCTCTGCGATACTATGCGGCCTGAGTCACAGGCTCGTCATAGCGCTCTGCCCTGTCAACGCGTTGGGCAAAAAAAGGGGGTGAAACCACTTCACCCTGCAAGACTCTTAATCAGATCGCAGCCGACAGTGTTACTGAACATTGTGCATTCGCAGGAATAGATCATGCAGCCTACCCAGAACGGAATCATCCGCTCCAATGAACCGATGCTCGCGGTCATGCACCGCTGGTTGGACCTGGTCGTCATTGCCGGGGCACTTTTTGTCGTGCTCTGGTTTCAAGAGACCACACTGCACCGAGATCACTGGATCAGCTTGCTGATCACGCTCTTTCTCTTTTATCTGATCAACGATTTCAGCCACCTCTACGGCTCCTGGCGGGGTGAACACTCGCTACGCGAGCTACGCCAGGTGGGTGGCAACTGGGCAGCGGCCTTTGCCGCAGCCTTCGTGACTGACTACTTCTTTTTTCAGAACACCCGCTTGCCAGACGTGGAAAAGGTGGCTTGGTTTGCCTTGGGGCTAATCAGCCTGTGGGGCTACCGTGTGCTGCTACGGCAGGTCATGCGCCGCCTGCGTAGCCACGGTTACAACACTCGCTCCGTTGCCATTGCCGGTGCCGGTGAGCTGGGCCAGAGACTTGCGAATAACATCGTTAGTACCCCCTGGATGGGTCTGAACCTGATGGGGTTTTATGACGACAAGACCAGCGACCCGATTCCTCTTGCCGATACTAGCGTGGCAATACCTGTAAACGGTGATATGCGCCAACTGATCAACGACGCCAAAGCAGGCATAATTGACAAAATCTATATCACCCTACCTATGCGCGCGGAACTCAAAATCAAGTGGCTGCTCGATGAACTCAGCGATAGTACCGCTTCGGTTTACCTGATTCCTGACGTCTTCGTGTTTGACCTTCTGCATGCGCGCAGTGAGTCCATCAACGGGCTGCCGAGCATCAGTATCTTCGACACCCCAATGGACGGCGCCAACCGAATCGTCAAGCGCATCGAAGACATCATTCTTGCCACGCTGATCCTCGGGCTCATATCCATCCCCATGCTGATGATCGCCTTCTGCGTTCGCATAACCTCTCCCGGGCCTGCGCTCTTCCGCCAGAAGCGCTACGGCATAGACGGCAAGTCCATCGAGGTCTGGAAGTTCCGCAGCATGAAGGTGATGGAGAACGGCGCCAAGGTCACCCAAGCGACCCGTGGCGATAACCGCATCACCCCCTTTGGTGCTTTTTTGCGCCGCACCTCTCTAGACGAGTTGCCGCAGTTCATCAACGTCCTGCGTGGTGAAATGTCCATCGTCGGCCCCCGCCCCCACGCCATTGCCCACAATGAGGAGTACCGCAAGATCATCAGCGGCTACATGCTCCGCCACAAGGTCAAACCAGGCATTACCGGCTGGGCGCAAATCAACGGCTGGCGTGGTGAAACTGACACCGTCGACAAGATGGAGAAGCGCATCGAGTATGACCTGGACTACATACGCAATTGGTCGCTGTTTCTAGACCTGAAGATTGTATTCCTGACGGTCTTTAAAGGGTTTATCAACAAGAATGCCTACTGATATGCAATCCACAGCTCGCATTCTCGTCACCGGCGGCGCCGGCTATATCGGCACCCACACCTGCATTCAACTACTGTCTGCCGGCTACGAGCTATTGGTACTGGACAACTTCAGCAATAGCTCACCGGAAGCATTGCGCAGAGTACAAGCGATCACGGGTATCGATGTGCCCTGCATTGAGGGCGATATCAATGATGCCGCGCTGCTGGATAGGCTTTTTGAGCAGCACGCTATTGATGCCGTTATTCACTTTGCCGGGTTAAAAGCGGTCGGCGAGTCTGTCGCGCAACCGCTGCGTTACTACCACAATAACGTCAGCGGCACCGTTACCCTGTGCCAGGCGATGCAGCGCGCGGGTGTTTTCAATCTGGTGTTCAGCTCGTCAGCCACGGTCTACGGCGATCCGGCGACACTGCCGATTCGCGAGGACTTTCCCACCAGTGCGACCAACCCCTATGGCCGCTCCAAGCTGATCATTGAAGAAATTCTGGGTGATCTATACACCTCCGATCCGCGCTGGAACGTGGCATTGCTACGTTACTTCAACCCGGTCGGCGCTCACCCCAGCGGGCTGATCGGTGAAGACCCTAGCGATATCCCGAACAACCTGATGCCCTATATTGCGCAGGTTGCCGTTGGTCGCAGGGAAAAGTTGAGCGTATTCGGTGGTGATTACCCCACGGTGGATGGCACCGGGGTGCGCGACTATATCCATGTCATGGATCTGGCGGATGGTCATGTGAGGGCGCTGGCCTGGCTGCAGCAGGGCTTGGGTATCAAGGCATTCAATCTCGGCACCGGGCGCGGCTATTCGGTATTGGAAATGCTCAAGGCCTTTGAACAAGCCTGTGGCAAGACGTTAGCGCACGAGCTGGTCGCCCGCCGCCCCGGCGATGTCGCCAGTTGCTATGCAGATCCGACGCTGGCGGAGCAAGAGCTGGGCTGGAAGGCGACACTGGATATTGAAGCCATGTGCGCCGATGGCTGGCGCTGGCAGTCGCAGAACCCGGAAGGGTATCATAGCTGAGGAAGGTGGCAGGTCACTGGGCAGGTTGAGCTTCTGCTTGATCTGCGGGGGAACAATACTAGCCCATGGCCGAGTTGGAACTCGGCCTTTCCGTAAATGAGGCGCGGGCTGGTGGACAAGCCGTTGGCTTCTCCACCCTACGGGCCGTTGTGCGCTACGCGTCCAGCGTGGTCGGAGGGCGGAGTGAGCGCAGCGTGTCCGCCATCAAACTCGCAATCCTCCCAGCGCTTTTCTGCAGCCCCTTGGTGGACACGCCTCAGGCTTTGTCCACCCTGCTCGTAGGTTTACTGGGCTTTGATAAAGTCGATCAGCCCACGGGTGGAACTGTCGAGCGCGGCGGCGCCGGCTTCACCTCGAATCACCCCAAGGGTTTCGGTGGCAATTTTCTTGCCCATCTCCACTCCCCACTGGTCAAAGGGGTTGATGCCCCAGATCACCGCCTGGGCAAACACCTTGTTCTCGTACGCTGCAATCATGGCGCCCAAGCTGAAGGGGCTGAGTTCCTTCAACAGCAATGTCGAGCTGGGTTGGTTACCGCGGTAGCGCTTGTAGTGCGGCAGCTCACCCTCTTCTGCCAGCGCGGCTTCTCCCAATGCGAGCAGGCGCGACTGCGCCAAACAGTTGGCCAATGCCAGCTCATGCTGACTGACCAGCTCTTCTGCATCGACCGTATGGCGCGCCTCGTGGTAACGCAGCGCCGGCGCAATGAAGTCGCAGGTCACAACTTCAGTGCCCTGGTGCAGCAGCTGATAGAACGCATGCTGCGCATTGGGCCCAACCTCTCCCCACAATACCGGGCAGGTGTGCAGCTGCACCAGCTCGCCGTCACGATTGACTGACTTGCCGTTAGACTCCATCTCCAGCTGTTCCAGATAGGCCGGCAGTTTCTCCAGTCGACCATCATAGGGCAAGATGGCATGGGCGTTGATGCCCAGGCAGTTGGTATTCCACACGCCAATAAGCGCCATTAGCACTGGCAGATTGCTCGCCCAGGGCGCAGAGCGAAAATGCTCATCCATCAGGTGCGCACCCGCCAGCAGCTGGCGGAACCCCTCCATGCCGATACGCAGCGCAATCGGCAGTCCAATACAGGACCACAGTGAATAACGACCGCCCACCCAGTCCCAGATCTGCAGCTGGTTTTCCCGATGAATACCCCACTCGCTCATCTTCTCGGGCTTGGACGATACGCCGATAAAGTGGCAGTGCATCAGCCCTGCGCATTTACCCAGCGAGCGCTCCAGCCAGGCCAACGCCGTATTGGCGTTGTAAAGCGTATCGACAGTCGTGAAGGACTTGGACGAGACAATGAACAGCGTATTTTGCGGCCGCAACTGCTGCAGCAGCTGCGCCATCTGACTGCCGTCCATTGATGATGCAAAGTGAATGCCGAGTGACTTGCTGCTCTTGATTGCAAAATCGTTAAGCGCGCGGCTGACCATCAGGGGGCCAAGATCCGAGCCACCCACACCGATATTGACTACATCGGTGATGACTTCACCTGTCATGCCGCGCCATTGGCCACTGTGGATCTTATCGACCATCGCAGCCATGCGATCCAGCTGCGACTGCACATCGGAATAGACGCCCTCTACCGGCTCCTTCAGCTCTGTGTCGGCAGGCACGCGCAGCGCCCAGTGCATGGCCGCGCGATGCTCGGTGTTGTTGACCGTTTCGGCATTGAACAAGCGCTCGATCCAGCCGCGCAGGTCAGCACTGTCAGACAGGGCAAACAACTTTTCCAGTGCCAGCGAGTCCACTCGCTGCTTGCTGTAGTCCAGCAGCAGCGGGCCGGCGGTCACGTTAAATCCAGCAAAGCGCTGTTCATCCGCTCGAAACAGCTCAGCCAGGTGCAGAGGGCGCAGGCGCTCTGCCTGGATATTCAGGTCAGCCCAGGCCTGCTGCTCGGCTTGCGTACCCGTATCGGGTATGGATTTGAAGGCATTCATATCGGCATCCCTCTGGGCTCAACGCCCAACTCCGTAATAGGTAAAACCATGCTCGCGCACGTAGGCCGGGTCATACATATTACGGCCATCAAGGATTACCGGTTGTTTCATACCCTTGCGCAGCCGGTCCAGGTCAGGATTCCAATACATTTTCCATTCAGTGAGCACCATCAGCGCATCCGTGCCGTCAGCTGCGGCGTAGGGGTGACTGGCATAGTGCAACCCCGAGTGATGTCCGTAGCGCTCCAGCAGTGCAGGCAAGGCTTCCGGGTCATGCACGCGCACCTTGGCGCCTTGCGCCCAGAGGGCCTCAAGAATGCGAATGATGGGTGCGTTGTCGATGCGCCCGGTTTCAGGCTTGAAGGCCGCGCCCCAGATGGCAATGGTGCGGCCCTTGAGGTCCGTGTGATAGTGCTGCCAAAGTCGGCGGAACAGATACTCTTTCTGACGCTCGTTGATCTCAATCACCTGATTGAGCAAGGAAGAACCCACACCAGACGCGTCCAGAGTATCAACCAGGTTGATCACGTTACTTGAGAACCCCGGGCCACCAAAGCCAACCCCAGGATACAGGTAGGCTGGCCCGATACGCGGGTCGGCCGCAACGCCCTGACGAACGCTTTCGATATCGATGCCCAGCGAGTCGGCCAGGTTGGCCATATCGTTCATAAAGCTGATACGGGTCACCAGCATGCCGGTGATGGCCAACTTGGTGAATTCCGCCTCCCGCGGACTCATAACCAGGAAGTGGTCGCGGTCACGGTTAAAGGGGCGGAATATTTCCTTCACCAGCAGCTCTGCGTAACCATCGTTACAGCCCAAAATGATCTGCGGCGGCTTGTGCATGCCATCCAGCGCGGTACCTTCCTGCAGAAAGTCTGGCAGGGCCACTACCGAGCGACGGCTTTCGCCACCATCGGTACGTAGCAGCTGCTCCAGGTGCTCGGTAAAACCAACCGCAAACGGGCTCTGGTTGACCACCAGCCAGCTGCGGTCGCGCACCTGCGACAGCCGCGTGACTATCTTCTCGGCCAGCGCCGACTCGTCGGTGTCCAGCGCCAGGAAAACCGCTCGGCTGTCAGCGCCCGGCAGGCCATCAAAATCACCGTACACCAGCCGGCCGCTGGTGTGGCCGCTGCTGATCAGCCGACGCAGGCCGGGCTCACTGTAGGCCGCCTTGTTGGCGATAATTTGCTGGCGCACCCGCCCCTGGGGCATGCGCAACACCACATTGTGGCCAGTGGACGCCAGGCTGCCGGCGGTGACCAACGCAGAAAGAGTGTCGCCGTAGAGATCGATGTGCACGATAGGCTCCGCGTTAGTCGTTATATTGGCGCAGCAACTCGGCAAACTCGGCACCTACCTGCGGGTGGCGCTTGGCGTAGGCCAGCGTCGCCTGCAGGTAACCAATTTTGCTGCCGCAGTCGTAGGTCACGCCTTGCATGCGGTAGGCTTCTACCGACTCTTCCTTCATTAACGTGGCGATGGCATCAGTCAATTGGATCTCGTTGCCGGCGCCGGGAGCGGTATCAGCCAGCAGTTCAAAGATACGCGCCGGCAGGACATAGCGCCCAACCGCCGCCAAATCAGAGGGTGCATCGGCCTGCGCCGGCTTTTCTACAACGCCCGTCATCACCTGGCTGGTACCGGCCGCAGGTGCGTCGCCCTCAAGGGCAACCACTCCGTATTGCGAAACCTTGTCCATGGGCACCTGCTCCACCATGATCTGCGCACGCTGGCTGGCCTGATAGCGCTGCACCATGGCAGCCAGGTCCGGCTCCGAGCCGGCCGGTTGCAACTCGGCATCAACCAGCACGTCGGGCAGCATGACGGCAAAAGGAGCATCGCCGACCACTTCACGGGCGCACATCACGGCATGACCCAGGCCAAGGGCCTTGCCCTGGCGTACGCTGATCACGCGAACGTCTGACGGCAGAATGGAACGCATGACCTTGAGCAGCTCGTCCTTGCCACGGCGCTCCAGCTCATTCTCCAGCTCGTAGTGCACGTCAAAGTGGTCTTCAATCGCCCGCTTGGCCGAGTGGTTGACCAACACAATCTGCTTGATGCCCGCGCGTACTGCTTCATCCACTACGTACTGGATAACCGGTTTATCGACAACCGTGATCATTTCCTTGGGAATGGCCTTGCTGGCAGGGAGAAAGCGGGTACCGAGGCCGGCAACGGGGAGAACGGCTGTTTTAACAGTCACAGATAACTATCCTTTGTCACGACATACAGTCAGAGAAAATAAAAGCAAGACCGCTACACCAAAAAAGTAGCGGTCTGAAATATCACGCATATTTCGCGCCAGCCAGAGAGCGACCGGCAAACGTACTGGCTTGCGCTGGCCGCTCACCTGCTGACTTGATGCTGCGCAGGGGCATTTTCAGACGCTGCTCTCGATGCAGCAGAGTAAGCAAAAGAATGGCGCGCTCTTCACCATCATTGCGCAAAAAAATGGCTTCAAGCTCACTGAAGGGGCCTTCAGTAATGCGCACGGCATCACCACAGGAAAATTGGCAGGCCACAGGCGCTTCACATTCGTGCGCATGCAGGCGGTTGATCAGATCAGCGGGCACCAGCGCTGGCTCGGTTCCAAAGGTCACCAGGCGCGCAACGCCGCGGGTGGAGCGGATGGAGTACCAGTTGTCTTGCAGCCGATCCAGCCGCACAAATAGATAACCGGGGAACAGGGACTCACTCACCTCAGCCTGACGCCCACGCTTGACCTGCTGGGCGCGACGTAGCGGGCGATAGCAATTGAAGGCCTGATTGCGCAGATTCTGTTCTGCCCGCTCATCCTGTCGGGGTTTGCATTGAATCAGGTACCAACCTGAGGCGTTTGCGTGTTGTCCAGACATCCTGTCACCCGAGCAGCCTGCCGGCCGGCTCTCAATTGAACTTGGTAAGTTGGCTCTCACCTTGCGCATATAGGATCACCTCACCCCCGAAAAACCTGGGCGGGCAATTGAGGCGCAATGATAATTGCCTGCCCGCCACCCGAACAAGACTTGACTTGCCCGAGGCGACACATGGTCATGACGCGCCACCTGGCCAGAAAACTGGCGCGATAAGACAGCCCTCGCGCCCACCTTGGCCTGCAACGACGCAGCCTCCAGCCCAAACCGACCGCAAACCCCTTGTTTCTGCGCCAGCCACGTAACAACTTTGTGAGCAGCTTCACATAACTAAGTTCAAAAGGGGCAGAGGCGCATCTTTATTGCAGTCGGTCACCCAGTAACAGGAGCAGCCTGCTATAAATGGCCGCATCACCTCAATGGCCAGCATGGCGCCACTACGCGACATGTACAAGGCTCTGAATTAGGGGTTTTCATTCACCTTTAACTGCGTATAATCCAAGTCGTATTTCCCACGTAACAAGGAGACGAGTTATGAATAAACAAGTACTTGCACTGATTGCCAGCGGCCTGTTGCTCGCCTCCGGCGCGGCTGTAGCACAAAGCGAATCCGGTGGTGGCTATATTGGGGGCGACTCAAGCATTGGAACAAACAATGTCGGAGCAGCTCCCGGCGCGCCGGCTGGCGGCGGAGCAGCTGCAGGTGGTGGAGCAGCTGGCGCTGGTGGCGGACTCGGAGCCATGGGTGGCATAGTCATCGGCGGCGCAGTCGTGGGTGGCGCTGTTGCGGCTGCAAACGACGATGGCGACGGTTCTAGCGGCACCACCGGCACTACCGGCACTACCGGCACTACCCCCTGATCCGGGGCGCTGTATAAAGGATACAAAGCCACCCATCAGCACGCTTGGGTGGCTTTTTTTTGCATGACGTTATCGCCGCCTAATTAACCATAAGAACTTCTGCCCATGAATCGCATTGCCCTCGGCGCCCTTGGCGCAACGACTCTTGTACTGCAAGCCTGCATGTTCTCACCCGGCATGCATATGGACACGGACCGTCTGATCGCTGAAGACTCTGTCGAGGCAAGCATGGTCGAGATGGTGCAGATCACCCCCAAAGTGCTGGCACAGGAGAATGTGGAGCGCCCTGAGCGGAAAATCCCACAGGCCCTGCTGGATTATGCGCCAGAGAACTATCGCCTTGGCCCCAATGACGCCCTATTCATCACAGTGTGGGACCACCCTGAGCTGACTATTCCCGGCGGCCAGCAGCAGCCATCCTCTGCCAACGCACGGGTAGTACGAGACGACGGCACGCTGTTCTATCCCTTTATCGGCAACGTAAAGGTGGCAGGGCTCACCCAGGAAGAGCTGCGCAAACTGATTTCTGAACGCCTGGCTCGCTATATTGAGCAACCCCAGGTTGACGTCAATATTCTTGAGTACAACAGTCAGAAGGTCACCCTGAGCGGTGCCTTTGTTGAACCAGGCTTTCGAGCAATTAATTCTCAGCCTCTAACACTACTGCAAGCCATTGGCGAAGCTGGGATCGACCAGTCCCGCGCAGACCTCTCGCGCCTGCAAATTCTGCGCGACGGGCAAGTTTACACACTGGACTACGATTACCTCACGGGGCACCCTAGTGCCGTCGGCAATATCTACCTGAAAGACGGCGACAAACTGCATTTCGGCCTGAACGATGCCCGTAAAATTTTCGTCATGGGAGAAGTGCCGAACCCCACTGCGCTGGCCTATAGCACCAGCCGTATGACGCTTAGCGAAGTGCTGGCCACCGTTGGCGGGCCCTCCCCAACAACATCCAGCGGTCGCGAGGTGTACGTGATTCGTGGCGTTGAGAACCTGGAAACCGATAAAGCAACCGTATTCCAGCTAAACGCGCAGTCGCCCTCTGCATTCATCTTGGCGGACCAATTTGAAATGCAGCCGCAGGATGTTGTTTTTGTCGGAGCAGCCGGTATCACCCGCTGGAACCGTTTTATCAGTCAGCTGCTGCCAAGTGCCACACTTGTGGGCACTACCGCCAGGGCGGGTAGCGATTACAACGACTTCTCTAACGACAACTGATCGTGTACTTGATACGCACCTTTCGCTGCTGCGCCCTCGCCGCAGCAGCGCTACTGGCGGCTGGCTGCAACTCGCTGACAAGTAACTCGATCGAAACTTTTCGCATGGCGTGGAAAGGCAAAGTCAACGAGATCCCGGAAGGCCAGGTATTGCAAGCTCCCGGCGATAGCCTGCTGATCCGCGCAGGTGCCGCCGAGGCCCTGTTCGTCGCACCTGCAGGCAGCAGAGGATGCATAAGCTGGTGGGGCATAGCCGAGCAAGTTGAAACCTGCCATGGCCGCATCAGCCAGATAGTTGGGCTGGAGACAGACGTGGCCCAACCACTGACTACAGATGACCCGTTCAAAACAGGACTGCTGAACGTTACCGAAGGGCAACAAGTCACTCGCTTCGTCGACTACCCACTTAGCTACCAGACAGGCATAGAGCAAATTGCGACCTACTTTATAGGCCCGCAAGAGTCGCTCACCCTGTTTGGCCAGACGGCACGGTACCAACGCATTGATGAGCGCATCTGGATGCCCGAGCTGGATTATTCAGCGCTCAACCAGTATTGGGTGGACCCGAGCACCGGCCTGGTGCGGCGCAGCCTGCAACATCCCAGCCCCGACTTTCCGGTATTTGAAGTTATCAGCACCCATAAAAGCAGCAAGGATGCAGGACAATGATTGCTCGGCTGCTAACTGCCGCAATACTGCTTCAGCCTGCCCTTGTGGCAGCCGCCCCAATATTCAGCATTACAGGCGCCGTCAGCCAACCCGGCGACTACCAGTGGCAGCAAGGTGTTCGGCTGCTGGACGCGTCCGTTACAGCGCAGGTGAACTCAAACGCCTGGTATATGGGCGCCACCCTGCAACGTGAGAGCGCGAAGCTTGAGCAGCGCAAGCTCAAGGTTGGGCTATTGTTTGACCTGCGCAGTGCCAAGGTGCGCTCGCGCTTGGCCGGCAACGCGGAAGCCCAGGCGCTGATTGAGCGGCTGACCGCCCAAGTAGAGGCCATGCCCGTTACCGGCCGCATTCCGGCAGAGATGAACCCGCTGAAACAACGCCTTGTCCGCTACAACCCGCTATTGGAAGCAGGTGACAAGATCCACTATGCGCTGCGCCCCAACAGCATCACGGTAACCGGCGCCGTGCAAGCCGACTGCCAGCTTACTTACTCATACGCCACCAGCCTGTATGACTATCTGGCCGCCTGCCCTGCACACCCGCTAGCCTCCGCCGACACGCTGTATCTGATACAGCCGGACGGCGCAGTAGAGCGACTCGGCAGCGGCTACTGGAATCAGCAGGATGCGTCGGTCGCAGTCGGGGCCACACTGTTCGTACCAGTAGATGAGACGGCGCTGACCGCTGACGGCGAGCCCGAAACCTTCAACGAAGACATGGCCGCCTTTATCGCCACCCAGACACCTGCACAGGAGCGTATCAGGTAATGCAGCGTCCATTCCTGCCAGCCTTTTCCGCTGCCGCACTGCCCACTCTGCTACTGGTTAGCGTTACCGCTACGGCCGACATCAACAGCCGCTATAACACCACCCAGCACGATTTTGGTGGCGTCGGCCTGCTGCAAACCCCAACAGCACGTATGGCGGAAGACGGCAACCTGAGCTTCAACGCTAACCGCACTGAACCCTATAGCCGCTATAGCATCTCGGCGCAGCCGCTGCCATGGCTTGAAGGCACCATTCGCTATATCGCGATCACCAACCGCAACTACGGACCAGAAGAGTTTAGTGGCGACCAGAGCTTTAAAGATAAAGCGATCGATTTTAAAGTGCGCCTGCTTAAAGAAGGCTACTGGACCCCGCAAATAGCGTTCGGCATGAGAGACGCCGGCGGTACAGGCCTTTTCTCCAGCGAGTACTTTGTTGCCAACAAACGCTTTTATGATCTGGACGTTAGCTTGGGTATTGCCTGGGGTTATATCGGTAATCGAGGCGGCATCGAAAACCCGCTTGGCTGGTTCAAAGACAGCTTCAATGACCGCGGCGAAGTGACTGCAGATGTTTCTCAAGCCGGCGACCTGGGTACCAACCGGTACTTTAAAGGCCCCATTGGCTTGTTTGGCGGAGTCGAGTACCAAACCCCCTGGGACCGCCTGCGCCTCAAGGTGGAGCTGGATGGTAACGACTATGAGTCGGAACCGCTGAGCAATGAAATAGACCAGGACTCCCCCATCAACTTCGGTGCCACCTACCGTCTGGGCAAAAGCATTGATCTGACCGCTGCATTTGAGCGCGGCAATACTGCCATGTTCGGCATTACCTACCAAGCCAACATGAAGACCAACCCGGAGCCCAAGAAATATCTCGACCCAGCCCCCGAAGTCCGGCGCGGTTTGCCCGCTGGCGTGAACGGCAGCCAGGTCGACTGGGCCGACATCAGCCGACGCCTTGGCGAGAACGCAGGCATCAATGTGCAGCAAATTTCCCTGCACGGCGACGAAGTCATTGTGACCGGCGACCAGACGCGCTATCGCAACCGCGCCCAAGGCCTGGGCCGCGCCGCGCGCGTGCTGGACAACAGCCTGGGTGAGGGCTCCTATGATTGGTACACCCTGGTATATCGCCCCCGCGGAATGGAAGTCAGCCAGACCAGTGTCAATGCCGAAACCTTGCGCCGTTATGAAATGAACGAGGTAGACGCAGATACCTTACGCAAGGGCGTGGTAAATGCGGTGCCTTCTGTGCTCGATGACGAGGTTGTCTATACCGCGCCACTGGACAAATACAGCTTTGGTACCTCGCTTGGCTACACCCAAAACGTCGGCGGCCCAGATGGCTTCCTGTTGTATCAGTTCCTGCTGCGCTTTAATGGTGCCTACTACTTTGATGATAACAAGTGGCTCAACGGCAGCGTTGGCGTCAACCTGCTAAACAACTACGACAAGTTCGAATACGACGCGCCGAGCAACCTGCCACGCGTACGGACCGACATCCGCTCGTACGCGACCAGCTCAGACGTTCAGCTCAGCCGCCTGCAATACACTCAGACCCACCGCCTGGACCGTGACCTCTACGCAATGGCCTATGCTGGTCTGTTCGAGTGGATGTACGGCGGCGTTGGCGGTGAAGTGCTGTACCGCCCCTACGGTGCAAACTGGGCAATTGGCGCAGACTTCAACTGGGTCAAGCAACGTGGTTTTGAGCAGGACTTCAGCTTCCGTGACTACTCGACCCTCACCGGCCACGTAACCGGCTACCTGCAGACCGGCATCTATGACGTGCTGGCCAAGGGCAGCGTGGGCCGCTACCTGGCGGGCGATTATGGCGCTACGCTGGACCTGTCACGTCGCTTTGACAATGGCTTCACCATGGGCGCTTGGGCAACCATGACCAATGTCTCCAAGGAAGAGTTTGGTGAGGGTAGCTTTGATAAAGGCGTCTATATCCAGATTCCGTTCGATGCCTTCTTCATTCGCTCTACTACGTCTGTCGGCACCATCGCCTGGAACCCGCTGACCCGTGACGGTGGCGCTCGCCTTGGCCGCTACTACCAGCTCTACAACTTCACCAACGACCGCGATCTCGACAACTTCAATGACGGCTTCCGGCGGCTGACCGAGTAATGTTGATGTGGCGTAAGTTGGAGCACTACCGCCGTGCGTGGCGGCCATTGTTTATCAGTGTGTTCTTCGCGCTGCTGGCGCTGGGGCTGTATCTGGGCATGCGCCCCACCCCACCTCCAGCGGCGTATAGCTGGCAGGCCAGCTTTTATCATGGCGGCGGCATCTTTGCGCTGACGCTACTGAGCTTTCTGGCCTTTGCGCGCTGGCCCTGGTGGCTGCGCGCGGTGCTGCTGACACTGGTTGGCGTGGCGGTTGAGATGGTGCAGGCGCTGCACCCCACACGCACCACCGACTGGCACGACATTGTCGCTAACAGCACGGGGCTGGTAATCGGCTTGCTGCTGATTGGCGGCTACCAATATATGCTGCGCCGCCAGACCGCCTAGCGGCGCTCAGCGCCTCTCCGACCGCTCTTCCCCGCTTCCAGTCCCTGACCTGCCCCGTATGGGTTATGTACGGGGCCTGCGCTATGCGCGTCAACATTTAGACCATTCGTCAGACATTACTGTTTATTGACATTTTTGCGTCACAGGTCGCAGAGATTCACTGCTTACATTGTTAGCTTCTAGTCTGGTACAGCGATAAGGAAAGTCCATGACCAGAGACAGATTCACACCTCGTTTCACGCCCACGGAAGTCTGGAAGGGTTGGCAGCGCTCACCGCAGAAAGCCGAACGCGCCATTCCCTACGATTTGCAACTGATCACCCTGCGCCTCGCTGACTCCCTGCCCCCTTGCGCGATGCAGGTTTTGCAGGAGGAAGTACACGCCCAGCCGCCGGAAGAGCGCGTGCTGTTTCGCCGCCGACGGTTAGACCATCATCTGCAACAGGGTCACGGCTGCTGCTTGCTGGCACACCCGAACATGGCTGCCGAAGTGGCCGATGCACTGGAAAGCCAGAATCGCAAGCGCTACAAGCTGATCGCCTGGTGCATCATGCCCAATCATGTGCAGGTGCTGCTGGAGCCCACCTACTCTACCCCGCGCATTATCCAGGCGTGGAAGACCACGACCACCCACTGGATGCAACAGAACAAGCAATCACTGGCGCTCGACACACCCGGCCGCATGCTATGGATGCGCGACTACTGGGACAGGTACATCAAGGATGAGCAGGACCTGCAACAGAGCATCCAGGAGCTGCAGAACACGCCGGTCGCCGCCGGACTGTGCGAGCAGCCCAAACAGTGGCGTTGGTCCAGCGCGTATGAGTCCGGGTGAATTGATCAGCCCCTGCGGGCATAATGGCGGCCTTAGCCAGGAGAACCCATGCAACCAGACGAACAACATCGGCTGCTGGAAGCCGTAGCCACCCTGACCCGCGCCGCCGGCGCCGTGATCATGGATATTTATCACAGCGATTTTGCCGTGCGCGGCAAGGACGACGCCTCCCCTGTGACCGACGCAGACGAGCGCGCCGAGGCGCTAATTCTTGATGGCCTGGCCAAGTTGGGGGTGGACTTTCCGGTGGTGGCTGAAGAAGCAACCGCGGCGGGCCATGTGCCCGAGATAGCGGACTGTTTCTGGCTGGTGGACCCGCTGGATGGCACACGGGAGTTCGTCAACCGCAACGGCGAGTTTACCGTCAACATTGCCTTGATCGAGAACGGCAGCCCACTGCTGGGCGTGGTGTTTGCGCCCGCCATCGGCGCACTGTATGCCGGGTCCCGTGCGGGTGGCGCCTATGTTGAAGATGCCGACGGGCGTCGCGCCATCCAGGTTCGCGAGCCATCCCACGCCGGGCTCGACGTGCTGGCCAGCCGCTCCCATGGCGATAGCGCGGCATTGGAAGAACTCTTGGCCGGCCGCCCGGTGCGTTCACTGATCAACGCGGGCTCGTCGCTCAAGTTATGCTTGCTGGCCGCTGGACAAGCGGACATCTACCCGCGCCAGGGCCGCACCATGGAATGGGATATCGCCGCGGGTCACGCCGTATTGGCTGCTGCTGGCGGGCAGATACAAACCCTGGACGGCGGTCCGCTCCTGTACGGCAAGGCCGGCTTTGAAAACCCCCATTTTGTCGCCTGCGGGGCTCAGCCGTTTTTTTGAGGGTGTTGTATGGGCAGGTTGGTGTACACGCCTTTGGCTCAGTACAACCTACTGTGCAGCACGGCCAGTAGGGCGGAATAAGCGCAGCGTATCCGCGAAGGTCCACACTCGGGTAATAGGCCCGTGTGGACTGAATGGTGTACACGCCTGCGGCTTAGTGCACCCTACGGCGCAGCGTGCCGTCCGTTGCCCTGGGCTACTCGGTGTGGAAACACAATAAAAAACGCCCGAAGGCTTTCGCATTCGGGCGTTTTTGCTTGCTAAGCGGCCAGGATCAGGCGGCGGGCTGTGCTGCCTTGACCATGGTTTGCAGCTCACCGGACTCGTGCAGTTCCAGAATGATGTCGCTGCCGCCAACCAGCTCGCCGTTGATCCACAGCTGCGGGAACGTCGGCCAGTTGGCATAGCCCGGCAGGCTTGCACGGATCTCGGGGTTTTGCAGGATGTCCACGTAGGCAAACTTCTCACCGCAGGCCATCAGCGCTTGTGAGGCGCGGGCGGAGAAGCCGCACTGCGGGGCGTTCGGCGCGCCTTTCATGTAGATCAGTACCGGGTTGTTGGCGATCTGTTCTTTGATGGTATCGATGATGTCCATTGCATTCCTCATAAGGTTGTCGGCGTTTTGGCACCTTGCAGATGCGCCATTCTAACGTAAAGGAGGCTCTGATCAATTCCACACGCCCTCTGCGAGTGCTCAAGTGTGCAGATGCAAGGCACGGTGTGCAGCCAATAGTGGTTCTATTGGCAAGCAGCGCAACGCCGCAGATGCATGCTTGAGCGCTCGCCTGCCGGAGGCCATTTTTTGGCCAGGCAAGGCGGAGAGAGCGCAGTGTGGTCATTCCACAGAAGCGACCGACAACGCAGCATGGCCGAAAAATGGCCCGGGCCCTGCGGGTGGGGCCGCCGAGGTTGCGCCTGTAAAGCCGTCACTCGGCGTCGCTCGTCGCTC
>NZ_LMAZ01000002.1:313772-367345 GCF_003444685.1 Pseudomonas abyssi
CCTCCTTGATTGGCAGCTTTACAGGCTGCAACAGGAGGGTGAACGAAACGTCAACAGACCCTAAGGTCCAGCGTCCTACTGAGCCACAAAACCCTCTGCGACCAAGGCCCATTTGCCACGGGCTGGATTTTCCCTATAAGATCCCTGCTTCTCTTTATTACTGTGGCTGTTACCAGGCCTTCAGGCTCTCTGGTACGGCGACGTATTTCCGGTCGTTAAGCGACCGAGGTAACTAGGTAGTACAGATATGACTACACGGCACTTTCTATCGTTGATGGACTGCTCGGAAGCCGAGCTCATCAGCCTGATCAAACGCGGTATCGAACTCAAGTCCCTGCACCGTCAGGGCGTGGTGTACGAGCCACTGAAAAACCGCGTATTGGGGATGATTTTCGAGAAGGCCTCCACCCGCACCCGCGTGTCCTTCGAGGCAGGCATGATTCATCTGGGCGGCCAGGCCATTTTCCTGTCGCCGCGTGATACGCAGCTGGGCCGCGGCGAGCCGATCGAGGATAGCGCCCGGGTACTGTCCAGCATGTGCGATGCGATCATGATTCGGACCTTTGCGCATGAGACCCTGGAAACCTTCGCCCTATACTCGAAAGTGCCGATCATCAACGGCCTGAGCGACGACCTGCACCCTTGCCAGCTACTGGCCGACATGCAGACCTATCTGGAGCACCGTGGTGCTATCAAGGGCAAGACCGTAGCCTGGATCGGCGACGGCAACAACATGTGCAACACCTTTATCCAGGCTGCCATCCAGTTTGACTTCCACCTGCGCGTTGCCTGCCCCGAAGGCTACGAGCCGGCGCAGCAGTTTCTGGACCAGGCCGGTGACCGCGTGACCGTGATGCGCGACCCGATGGAGGCCGTCGCCGGTGCCCACCTGGTCAATACCGACGTTTGGGCGTCGATGGGCCAGGAAGACGAAGCCGAAGCGCGCCTCAAGCAGTTTGCGCCTTACCAGGTAACGCCGGCGATGCTCGATGCGGCCGACGAGTCAGTGCTGTTCATGCACTGTCTGCCTGCCCACCGTGGCGAGGAAGTCAGCGACGCACTGATGGAAGACCCGCGCAGCGTGGTCTGGGATCAGGCCGAAAACCGCCTGCACGCGCAAAAAGCGCTGGTCGAATTCCTGCTGGTTGAGTGACGCCATGACGACGCCAGTGCTGGAGCTTGATTCCCTCAATTGCGGCTACGGCCAGCAGTTGATCGTCAATGAACTGAGCATCCACCTGCGCGAGGGCGACATCGGCTGTCTGCTGGGCCCATCGGGCTGCGGCAAGACAACGACCCTCAGGGCCATTGCCGGCTTTGAACCCATCAGCGGCGGCAGCATCCTGCTCGACGGTAAAGCCCTGAGCACCGCACAGCATCGGGTTGCCCCGGAGCAGCGCCAGATCGGTATGGTATTTCAGGACTATGCGCTGTTCCCTCACCTGAGTGTGGCGGACAACGTGGGCTTTGGTATTCATACCTCTCCGGAGCGCAAGCGCATCGTCGATGAGCTTCTGGCACTGGTCAAGCTCGACAAGCTGGGCCGCCGCTACCCGCACGAACTCTCCGGCGGCCAACAGCAGCGCGTGGCGCTGGCCAGAGCCATGGCACCCAACCCGCGCCTGCTGTTGCTCGATGAACCCTTCTCTAACCTTGATGGCGAGCTACGTCGGCGGCTGTCTGCCGAGGTACGCGATATCCTCAAATCCCGTGGGATCAGCGCCATGCTGGTCACCCACGACCAGGCTGAAGCCTTTGCCGTCTGCGACCAGGTCGGCGTGCTAAAGGATGGGCGTCTGCAGCAATGGGACACGCCCTACAACCTCTATCACGAGCCCGCCACGCCCTTCGTCGCCAGCTTTATCGGCCAGGGCTACTTCATCCGCGGCCAGATGGAGGCGCGCGACACCGTTGCCACAGAGCTTGGCGTGCTTCAGGGCAATCGCGCCTACCCAATGCCAGAGGGAAGCCCCGTGGACGTGTTGCTGAGGCCGGATGATCTGGTAGGTGACGCTAGCAGCGCATTGCGCGCCCGGGTGATTGATCGCACCTTTCAGGGCGCAACCATCCTTTACCGCATGCAACTGCAGACCGGCACTCAGCTAGAGGCCCTGTTCCCAAGCCACGCCGACCACCAGCCCGGCGACGAGGTCGGTCTGCGGGTCGCGGCGGAGCACTTGGTAGTGTTCCCAGCCCAGGGCAGCGTCAACCTGCACGCCCAGCTGCCGCTGGAGCAAGTGCTTGATACCGGCCGCTCTGCCTGACCCCTTTGCGTGGAGAACGCTGCGCGTTTCTCCACCCTACGCCTCTACACAGTTCTGTGCGTAGGGCGGAGAACGCCGCAGGCTTCTCCGCGCGCCACCACATCAGGGCTGTGCGGGCCCGTACAACGCGCGACTCGCCTTGCCGTGGATCATGCGCGAGAGACGGTAATCGGTGTTCTGCATCATGCCGATGATGATCGCGTCGTTGCTCGGATCAATCCAGCACCAGGCGCCCTGAATGCCCCACCACCAGTAGGTCCCTTCCGGCAGGTAGCCCGCCGCTGGCGAGTCATTCACCACGGCCACATTCAGGCCAAACTGGTTACCCGGGAAAAACGGACCAATATTATCCACGCCCTGCGGCAACTGATTGCGGCGCATCAGCTCAACGGTGTCTGCCTTGAGAATACGGGTACCCTCCAGCTCGCCGCCGCCCAGCAGCATGCGGGCAAAGCGCAGATAGTCATCCACCGATGAGATAAGCCCGCCGCCACCATTGAGAAAGCGCGGCTTGCTGAGAAACGGCGTATTGGGCAGCGCCTTGAGCGAGCCGTCAGGCTGCGGCTGGTAAGACAGCGCCAGACGCTCGGCCTTGTCCTCCGGCGCGTAAAAATCAGTGTCACTCATCTGCAGTGGGTCGAAGATGCGCTCTTGCAGAAACACATCAAAAGACTTGCCAGACAGCACCTCAATCAGAGCCGCCTGAATATCCACCGAAATACTGTAGTGCCAGACCGTGCCCGGCTGATGTAGCAAGGGTATGTGTTCGAGCTTGGCCATCATATCGGCGAAGGTGGAGTCACGGTTCTGGATATCGGCCTGAACGTAGAGCTGGTCTACCTGGGTATCGCCGAAGCGACCATAGGTAAAGCCGCCCGTGTGGGTCATCAGCTCACGGATGGTTACCGGATGTGCCGCCGGTTCAGTCTTGGGCATGCCCTCAGGCCCGTCGGCCACCGCCACCTGCAGATTTTGCAATTCAGGAATGTACTTGCCGACCGGCTCGTCCAGCTCAAAGCGCCCCTCATCGTAGAGCGTCAGGAGCGCGGTGCCTGTCACCAGCTTGGTCAGGGAGAAAATCTTGTAGAGGCTGTCTGGCTCAAGCGGCCGCTGCTGCTCCCGGTCTGCATACCCATACTCGGCGCGCTGCACAACCTCGCCGTTCTGGTACACCAGCGTGGCGATACCGCCGATGCGCCCCTGCTCCACCTCCTGGGCCATGGCCGTGGCAAAGGCATCCAGCCGCGGCTGGGTGAAGGTGTGCGCTGCCTGCTCGGCGTGCAGACAGCCAGAGAAACCCGCCGCCAGCAGCACGGCGCTGCCCAGCAGCTTACGCATGCTTGATCGAATCATTATTATTTTCCTTGCGTGTGTTATTGGCCTGCCGATGCCGAGGGAAGCACCGGGATATAGCGAGACTAACCGCCACGAGACAAGCTGCCAAGCTGTCTCAGGGCCTATCAGGCCGAGTGATACGCACGCCCCGATGTAACAAATGCCGTTACCAGGCGTCAGATGATGACAGTCACCACACACAGGATCGACCATGAAACGCCGTACCCTGCTTAGCGGCCTGCTGGCCGCCCCCGCCCTGCCGCTTCTGTCCAGCACGGCCAGTGCCAAAGATGCCTTTCATGTGCCGCAAGTCGAGGCACTGGACCTGCCCGCAGACTACTGGCGCGACAAAGTATCAGACGCCGCCTGGGACGTGCTTTTTGAAGAAGCCACCGAACGCCCCGGCAGCAGCCCGTTGGACAAGCATTACGAGCCCGGCACCTACCTGTGCGCAGCCTGTTACCTGCCGCTGTTTTCGTCTGAGCACAAGTTCGACAGCAAGACCGGTTGGCCCAGCTTTACGCAGCCGTTGGTCGGACACATGGGAACACGGCAGGACTTTGCGCTGATCTGGCCGCGCACCGAATACCACTGCGCCCGCTGTGGTGGCCATCAGGGCCATGTCTTTGACGACGGCCCCGCCCCCCGGGGCGAGCGCTGGTGCAACAATGGTTTGGCACTCAGATTCATTCCCGCTGGCGAGCCTCTGCCGGCCCTGCGAGGTGATGCATGAAATACGCTGCCCCTGCTCTGGTTCTGTTCGCCCTGTCTCCGCTGGCCGTGGCCAGCGAGCCGGTCACCCAAGGCCCGCCGGGCACCGAGATGGCGGTGTTTTCCGGCGGTTGCTTCTGGTGCACCGAGTCTGACTTCGACAAGCTGCCAGGCGTGGTGGAAACGCTGTCTGGCTATACCGGTGGCGAGGCCGAGACCGCAGACTATCAGCAAGTGTCTGCCGGCGGCACCGACCACATCGAATCGGTCGCGGTGTTTTTTGACCCAACCAAGACCAGCTACGCTGAGCTGGTAGAGGCCTTCTGGCCCACCATCGACCCGCTTACCGCCAACGCCCAGTTCTGCGACCACGGCTACCAGTACAGCAGCGCCGTGTACTACGTCAACGATGAGCAGAAAGCCTTGCTGGAATCGTCTCGGGATGCCCTGGAGGCGCGTTTTGATGAGCCGATACATACGCTGATACTGCCGCGCCAGCCCTTCTATGCCGCCGAGGACTATCACCAGGATTACTACGAGAAAAACCCGCTGCGTTACACCTTCTACCGCACTACCTGCGGTCGCGACGCCCGCCTCGAGGAAATATGGGGCGATTGACTGACCATGGAAAAGTACCGCGCGAGTCTGGATAATGGCGGGCTTTGATAGCCCAAGCGGAATTCACTATGCAGATTGCCGAAAAAACCGTTGTCCAGTTTCACTACGATCTCTCTGACGCCAATGGCCCGATCGAGTCATCCCGCGAGCATGATCCGGTGTTGTATCTGCACGGCCAGACCGGCCTGATTGATGGCTTGGTTGAAGCCATGGAAGGTCACAGCGCAGGCGAGACCTTTACTGTTACCATCCCGCCGGAAAAGGCCTATGGCGAAGTCCGTGAAAACGCCCTGCATAAAGTCCAGGCCAAACGCCTGCAAGGCGCCAAAAAGTGGAAGCCGGGCATGGTTGCCATTTTGCAGACCGAGCAAGGCCCGCGTCAGGTGGTGGTGGTCAAACCGGGGCTGTCACAGGTGGTGGTTGATACCAATCATCCGTTGGCCGGCCGCGAGCTGACCTTTAATGTGGAGATTCTCGACGTGCGCGCTGCCACCGAAGAAGAGCTGGCCCACGGCCACGCCCATGGCGTGGGTGGTCATAACCACTGATCAGCCGCCAGCGCTTGCCATGCCGTAGGGACGCGACACGTCGCGTCCGCTACCTCGCAGAGCGCTGATCATGACCTTTCGGACGCAGCATGCTGCGTCCCTACAACGCCTTTGCCAGAGCTGACGAGGCGCCAATCAGCGCCGTTCTCCACGCAATGCCAATACCTGTTCATGCAGGTACTCCGGCTGGGCCGCCTCGGGCGTCACCGGCTGGCCCGCCACCAGGCAGACCCGTGACCACAAGCGGCGGAAGAACCCCTTGTGCGGATCACGACTGAAAAAGCTGCCCCATAGCCCCTGCAACGCCAAGGGCACGACCGGTACCGGGTCGTTCTCCAGAATCCGCGTGATGCCCGCGCGGAATACGTCCATCTCGCCATCAGCCGTCAGCTTGCCCTCGGGGAAGATACAGACCACCTCACCCGCGCGCAGGTAGGCCGAGATGCGCTCAAAGGCGCGCTCGTAGGTCACCTCATCTTCCTGCCGCCCTGCAATCGGCACGGTGCCGGCGGTGCGGAAAATGAAGTTGAGCACCGGCAGGCGATAGATCTTGTAGTACATGACAAAACGCACCGGGCGACGCACAGCTCCGCCAATCAGCAGCGCATCGACAAAGGACACGTGGTTGCACACCAGCACGCACGGCCCGTCATCCGGGATCGCCTCGAGATTGCGGTGCTCAACGCGGTACATCGAGTGTCCCAGCAGCCAGATGAGAAAGCGCATGCTGAACTCCGGCACCACCTTGAAGATGTAGCCGTTGACCAGCACGTTGAGCAACGAGATGGTCAAAAACAGCGTCGGGATCGACAGCTCCAGCACACTGAGCATGACAATCGCCAGAATCGCCGAACAGACCATCAGCAGCGCATTGAGAATATTGTTGGCTGCGATGACCCGCGCGCGCTCCTCTTCGCGGCTGCGCGACTGGATCAGCGCGTACAGCGGTACGATGTAAAAACCGCCAAATACGCCCAACCCCAGGATGCACCCCATGATGCCCCAGGCGCCGGGTTGTGCCAGCAGGGTCAACCAGTCATAGGCTTCGGCGCCGGCGGCGATGCTGCCGGACAGGCTCCAGATCAGCAGACCGAACACGCTCAGGCCGAAGGAGCCAAAGGGCACCAGGCCAATCTCTACCTTATGGCCCGACAGCCGCTCACAGAGCACGGAGCCCAGCGCGATACCCACGGAAAACACCGTCAGGATCAGGGTAACCACGCTCTCGTCGCCGTGCAGATAGTCCTTGGCAAAGCCGGGAATCTGCGTCAGATAGGTCGCACCGAGAAACCAGAACCAGGAGTTGCCGAGAATCGAGCGAGATACCGAAGGCACCTGCTCCTTCAGCCCCAGGCGCAGAATAGCCCAGGACTGGCGAAAGATATTCCAGTCAATCGCCAGGTCCGGCAAGCCGGCGCGCGCGCTTGGAATCCGCCGCGCCGCCAGATAGCCGCCAATGGCCACCACCACCACTGCCCCGCCCACCAGACTGGCCCAGCCACCGCTGGCCATCAGGATACCGGCACACAGGGTGCCGCCCAGAATCGCCAGAAAGGTGCCCATCTCAACCAGTGCATTGCCGCCAACCAGCTCGTCCTCTGCCAGCGCCTGCGGCAGGATCGAATACTTGACCGGCCCGAATAGCGCCGACTGGGTGCCCATCGCAAACAGCACCACCAGCAACAGCGGCAAGCTGCCCAGCCATAGTCCAAGGGCGCCAAGCAGCATGATCGCCACCTCGCCCAGCTTGATGCGCCGGATCAACACGTCCTTGTCGAACTTTTCACCAAACTGCCCGCCGAGTGCCGAGAACAGGAAGAACGGCAAAATGAACAGCAAGGCACTGAGGTTGATGAGCAGGTCACGGTCAGCATTGAAACTGAGCTTGAACAGGATCGCCAGGATCAGCGCCTGCTTGAACAGATTATCGTTGAAGGCGCCCAGCAACTGACTGGTGAAGAAAGGGAGAAAGCGTTTGCTACCGAGCAAACGAAACTGCGAGTGTTCCGACATGGCGCTGCGTATCCTTCCGGTCTATTCGGTGCAGGGGGCAGCATACCCAAAATCGGCAGGCTCCGGGACGGAACCTGCCAACAATCTGGCGCGGATTTGCCGCGCCAGAGGGTGGCTCGTCCTGCTAGCGGGAGGCGCCCATGACGCTCAGACGTGCTTCGCGGCGCAATACCCAGCGGTGGATACGCTCCTGACGCTCGGCGGTAAGCGGGTAACGCCAGGCAATCACGAAAGCCGTCATATACAGCGCGACGGGGCCGAGAATGTAGAGAACGCGCAGTGACATCAGCTGCGAGGCAGAATGCTCAACGGCCTTGGCATCAAACCCGACCACGGCCAGCAAGCCCAGCGACAGACCAAGCCCCAGCGCCATGGCTGCCTTCTGCGCCATGCCGCTCATGGCAAAGAACAGGCCGGTGCGGTGCTCGCGGCTACGCGCCGTGTCCAGGTCGACGATATCCGCCAGCATCGACAGCGGCAAAAACTGAAAGGCAGCAAAACAGAAGCCCTTGATCGCAAACAATATTGCGAAGGGCAGCAACTGGCCGGCCCCCAGGAAGAACATGCCCAGAATACTGGTACTGGAAATCGCCAATGCCGCACAGAACGCCCGATGCTTGCCGATACGCTTGCCTACCTGCAGCCAGAACGGAATACCCAGAATGCCGATGCCAAAGTACAGCAAATACATCAGGCCGATCTGCGCCTGAATCTGAATCACGTGTTGCATAAAGAACACCGACAGCGCATTGCGGAACGACTCACCCGTCACCACCACCAGCAACATCAGGATCATGCGCTTGAACGGGCCGTTGTTCTTCAGCACGCGCAGGCCCTTTTTCCAATCGGTGCGCTCAACCGACTGCGGCGGCGCTTCTTTGACTGCGCCAACCACCCAGAAGACCGTCAGCGGCAGCAAAATCAGCATCATCCAGGCCATCACTGCGAGAATCGGCCCATAACCAATGCCCAACTCACCGTCGCGCCCGAACAGGGTGACCGCCGTTTGCATCAGCCAGCCATCAGTGTGTCCGGCCTGAAAGCGTGCGCCCAGAGCCTGTACCAGCGCCGGTGCCAATGCGGCCAAAAACAATCCAATCAGCACAAACCCTTCACGCGAGGCCACCACGCGACTGCGCTGGTGATAGACGGTGGACAGCTCGGCGCCCCAGGCGCCATAGGGCAAGGTCACCATGGTCCAGCCCAAGTACATCAGCATGGTCCAGAACAATAAATGCCCGATACCTATGCCGTCGGGCGGCATGAAGATCATCACCGTACCGGCCAGCATCAGCGGCACCCCCATGACCAGCCAGGGCTTGCGCCGCCCGAAGCGGGTGCGCCAGCGGTCACTGAGAGTGCCAATCAGCGGATCGGTGATGACATCAGACAGGCGAGCAATGACCAGCACCAGCGCCATCAGCGCCATGTTCAGGCCAACTTCCTGGGCATAGAACGGTGGCAGATAAACCACCAGGGGATAACCAATGATGGCCAACGGCATACCGATGGAGCCATGCAGAAGAATCGTAGAACGCTTGAGGACGCCATTGGCGTCCGTACTGGACTGCGACATGCCACTCTCCCAAGAACGCGGGCTCCGCACCCGCTTTTTATATTTATTGTTTGCCCCTGCACCGCCAGGCGGCCGTACCGCTCCAGAGCAGCCGGCAACGTCAAGACCGACCTTAGGTGCACGTTTGTATACTCTATACTGCAGCCCCCGCTTTCCACACCAGCGCACCGACGCCGAAGCTGCGGGCAATTCATGCAATATGTTTCCGCCCCCGCTATACTCGGGCCCAGTCGCCTACCCCGCACCCCAGAAACCACGGGGGCTGCAGCCTGCCAAGCCGGCGCAGAAGCACGCCATCAACTCCGCCTATAGTACTCATTCGCCGCACTGATGGTGCGTTAAGGAAGCCGTACGATGCCCTATCGCCAACCCTCCACGCTGCATGCGGTACTCGCCGCCGCAGCCTTGCTGCTGGTTGTCCATGGACTCGGCCGCTTCATTTTTACTCCCTTGCTCCCTCTATTGGTGGACGATGGACAGTTCAGCACCAGCCAGGGCGCCGCACTGGCCAGCTGGAACTATGTTGGCTACCTGCTGGGCGCGCTGGCGGCGATCCGCTGGCATCGGCCTCAGCAAATCCAGCGCAGCATACCGCTGGCGTTAGCCCTGCACTGCCTCACTCTGCTCGGCCTGGCCATCACCGATTACGTTCCCTTCATCACCTTGCTGCGCCTGGGCAACGGCGTCAGCAATGGCTTGATTTTCGTGATGGTCCCGGCGCTGCTGATGGAGTGGTTGGCAGCCCGGCAGCGCATCGGCCTGAGCGGCCTTATTTATCTTGGGGTTGGCGGCGGCCTGCTGCTGTCTGGCGTGCTCTCGCACCCGCCCGGCGTGTCGCTGGCGCATGCGAGCCGCTGGTGGCCAGCAGCCCTGCTCAGCGTGCCGCTGGCGCTGTGGGGCGGCTGGCTCATGCTGCGCCTGAGTGTTGACGCCCCCGGCGCAAGCAAGGACAAGCGCACACCTGCGCCATCAGCGTCCTTGCTCGACGCGCGGACCCGGCCACTATTTCTGGCTTATGCCGGTGCAGGCATGGGCTACATCCTGCCAATGACCTTTCTGCCGATGATCGCCAGCATTCAGCTGGGTTCCGGCCATCCGATGGTGCAACAAAGCTGGCTGATTGTAGCGGCCGCCACCCTGCCCGCTGCCTGGTTATGGAATCACCTTGGCCAACGTCTTGGTGACCGAAACGCCCTGCTGCTCAATTACACGACACAGCTCGCCAGTGTGCTCGCTGCGCTGATCCTGCCGGCCGGAATCGGTATTGTGCTTTGCTCGCTGCTGATGGGCGGCAGCTTTCTGGGCGCGGTACTGCTGACCCAGCGGCTTGGGCGCAGCCTTCAGCCACACCAGGGGCCGCGCCTGTCGGCAGCCCTTATCGCCCTGTACAGCGTGACGCAGCTGCTTGGGCCCTGGCTTGCACGCGAATGGCTCAATGACGGAGGCACCTTGCCGGAAACGCTCTGGCTCGGCGCAGGCGCCTTGGCCTGGGCGCTGATCTGGACTTGGCGAACCGGATACGCACACAGGTAACAGGGAACCTCAGGGAAAGCGCTTTAGGAAGCACGGATTAATTCCACATGCCCTCTGGCGTTCAGGCTGGGCCGCATCCGGCGGGGCTGCAATCAAGGCGTGGTTTCGAAGGCATGTCAGGACCTGTCGAGAATTCACAACGCAGAGTGCGGCCCCGCTTGAGCACTCGCAGAGAGCGTGTGGAATTAATCAGTGCTTCCTATACTCAAAGCAAGACAGAGATATTTGCAGAGGCCAGACCATGCGCATACCTTCAAGCTCCCTTCTGATTGCCGGCCTGCTGGCCGCAGCCCTTGCTGCACCGGCTCACGCCAAGCAGGATGATCGCGGCCATGGCAACGGAAACGGCAATAGCCATCATGCACAGCAGGGTAATGACCGAGGCCAAGGTGCAAACCGGTATGACGAACGTGATCATGATCGAGATCGCTACGACCGTCCGTACGATCGCATTCAGGAAGACGTCATACGCAGCATCTTCCGCGACAACCGGGAGCTGGTGCAGCGCGGCGATAGCCTGCCGCCGGGCATCCGCAAGAACCTGGCACGGGGCAAGCCCCTGCCGCCCGGTATTGCCAAGCAGCTCGATCCGCGCCTAGTAAGCCGCCTGCCCCATTACGACGGCTATGAATGGCGCCAGATCGACGGAGACGTAGTGCTCGCCGAGATGACCACCGGCATTATCGAATCCATCATTTATGACGTAATCTACTGATACACAGATGAGCCAGCGGGTTTCAATCCGCTGGCTCTTTTGTTTCGGCTCGGCGTAATCGCACAAGCCGACAGACGGCGTCAATCGGTCTAATAAATCGACGCCATTTTCTTTGACAATCATTCTCATTCGAATTAGCATGCACTCATTGTCAGCTCAGGCTGTTCAGGAGAATCTGCATGTACGTTTGTCTCTGCAAAGGTGTAACCGACAATCAGATTAAAGACGCCATTGCTGGTGGCGCCTGCTCTATGCGCGACCTGCGTAACGACCTTGAAGTCGGCACGCAATGCGGCAAATGCGCCCGTGACTGCAAATCACTGCTGAGCGAAAATCTCGCTGCCAGCCCCGCCGCCACTGCCATGCTGTCGGCGCAATACGTAGCGGCCTGATTCCGGCTCTCATTACCGCCTAAGAATCATTTTTAACTTCTTTCTTTTCAAATACTTAGATTTGACAACCCCCTTTTGGCAGCCCACACTTGGCGACTGAATAGTCCTGAGGGGGCATCGCTATGAAAGGCGACAAGCAAGTCATCCAACACCTGAACAACGTTCTTGGCCTGGAACTGATTGCCATCAATCAGTATTTCCTGCACGCGCGCATGCTCGAAGACTGGGGTCTGGACAAGCTCGGCAAGCGCGAATACAAGGAATCCATCGCTGCGATGAAGCACGCGGATCGTTTGATCAAGCGGATTCTCTTTCTCGAAGGCCTGCCCAACCTCCAAGATCTCGGACGCCTGAAGATTGGCGAAAATACCCGTGAAATTCTGGAGTGTGACCTGAAGCTGCAGATGCAAGCGCTGCCCGACCTGAAAGAGGCCATCGCTTTCTGCGAAAGCGTGGGCGACTACGGCAGCCGCGAAGTCTGCGAAGACATCCTCGAAGCGGAAGAAGAGCACGTCGACTGGCTGGAGACTCAGCTGAGCCTGTATGACGCCGTCGGCGCTGAAAACTACCAGCAGTCGCAGATCGAATGACCTGCTGTCTGATCCCATAAAAAACGCCGCATTTCGCGGCGTTTTTTATGGGCAGGTACCTCTGAGCGTTTAGCCCAGGCTGGCGATAATCTCGTCCAGCGCCTGGGCCGGATTGTGCGCACGGGTCACCGGACGACCAATCACCAGATGGCTGCTGCCATTTTCCAGCGCCTGCGCCGGCGTAACGATACGCTTCTGATCATCTGCCGCGCTGTCGGCCGGCCGAATACCCGGCGTGACCAAAAGGAAGTCTTCTCCCAAGGCACCGCGTAGCGCCTTGGCTTCACGCGCCGAGCACACGACCCCGTCCAGACCGCAATCCTGTGTCAGGCGAGCCAGACGCTGAACCTGAACCATGGGCTCGATATCGATACCTACTTCCTGCAGGTCCTCCTGCTCCAGACTGGTAAGAATGGTCACAGCGGTCAGCAGAGGACGACCGCCAGGGCGACGCTCCAGTATCTCGCGACAAGCCTCCATCATCCGGCGACCGCCACCGGCGTGCACATTTACCATCCACACGCCCAATTCAGCGGCGGCGCGCACGGCGCTGGCGGTGGTGTTGGGGATATCGTGAAACTTGAGATCCAGGAACACCTCAAAGCCCTTGGCCTGCAAGGCTTCAACCACCGCAGGGCCTGCGCTGGTGAACAGCTCCTTGCCAACCTTGACGCGGCACTTCTGTGGATCCAGCACATCCGCCAACTGCAGGGCCGCACCCGACTCAGGGAAATCCAGGGCGACGATAATCGGGCTGATGTTCGGCATATAACGTATATCCTGTTCAAGATTGGATTAGGCGATGTCAGACCAGCTCGTGGCCCTTCAGCGGTTTTACCGTGCTCCAGCTTTGGCAGCTAGGGCACTGCCAGTAGAGCTTGTTACCTGCAAAGCCGCAGCTGTCACAACGATAGCGAGGACGCGCCCGGCTAAGGGCGTCCAGCAGTCCAGGCAGAGGGTCGGCAGCGTTCTCCGCCGGCCCACGCAAGCGCAGCAACTCCTGCACCCCGGGTAGCGAGGGCTGCACCTGCAGACGCTGCAGTAAAAAACGCTCTGCACTGGCAGCCCCTTCTGTGCGCTGAATCAGCCGCGCGCGCGCCAGGATGATGGCGACAACCGGCTTGGCAGAGCGCTCCAGCGCCTGATCCAGATAGTCCGCCAGATCGAGCGCGCCATTATCCGCACAGCGCTCGGCCAACGCCAGCACTTCCGGCACAAAGTCCGGGACTTGCTGCGCAAGTCGCTGCAGCAGATCCGCTGCCGCCTTGTACTCGGCTGCCTGCGCGTGCAATTCAGCAAGCATCATCAACGCCCTGCCACACAGCGGTTCAACCTTTAGCGCTGCACGCAGATGCCGTTGCGCATCGGCCGCCTCGCGCCGCTGCAAGGCCTGCGCAGCGAGCTCACAATGATAGTGCGCCAGGGTAACCGAAAACTCCGGCCGTTCGCGCAGCAGGCGCTCACCAATAGCGATAGCCTCGCCCCATTCGTGCTGGTGTTCGTAAACCGAAACCAGGTCGACCAGCGCCTCTGCACGCAGACTTGAGCCAGAACCGGCCAACTCCTCCAGCAAACGCTCCGCGCGCTGATGCATGCCGACAGCCAGGTAATCACGGGCCAGCTCCAGTTGCACGCGGTCAGCCTGTTCAGGCGTCAGACTGGGACGAGCCAGCAGATTCTGATGGACCTTGATTGCCCGCTCAACATCACCACGCTGACAAAACAGCTTACCGATGGCGATGTGGGTTTCGACGGTCTCGGGGTTGACCTCTAGCGCGCGGATAAAGGTCTCGATGGCCTCGTCAGGCTGCTCGTTCAGCAGGTAATTGAGGCCAATAAAATACTGCTTGTCGACAGCACTCCCGTGCGGCTGCAGCATGAAGCCAACCTTGATGGCCTCACGGCGCCCCAGAAACCAGCCTATCGCCAGGGCCAGCACAAACAGCCCAAGGAACATCAGTTCCTGCATGACTATCAGCCTTTGACAGCTTGCGTGCGCAGTTTGTCGATTTCCTTACGGTAGCGATTAAGCTCGTTGCTTTGCACCATGAGCTTCAGTCGCAAACGGGTGGTAATCAGCCAGCCGACGAAAACGCCCAGCGCACTGCCGAGAATGAAGGCAAGCACAACGTAGATGGAGAGAGGCAATGCAGGAGACTGCATCTCGAGAAATTGCAGGGAGGTGGCTTGCTGATTTTCCAGCATGAAATCCATGGTCGCCAAGGCTACCAGCAGCAAAACCAGGATCAGCAACACGCGCTTCAACCACAGCATGTGATACAACTCCGCATCCATTGAGTGTGTGCGAAGTATAACCCAGCCCAGCCGGGCTGCGGCATTGGATCAGGCGTTTTCGAGTGACTCGTTAACCCGATCACGCAACTCCTTGCCTGGCTTGAAGTGCGGTACGTACTTGCCCTCCAGTTCTACCGCATCACCGGTCTTGGGATTACGCCCTACCCGCGGCGCACGGTAATGCAGAGAGAAACTGCCGAATCCACGAATCTCGATTCGCTCCCCGGTAGCCAATGCCTGGGACATGTGTTCCAGCATGGTCTTGATCGCAAGCTCAACGTCCTTCGCCGACAACTGCCCCTGTTGTTCGACAATGCGCTCGATCAACTCCGACTTGGTCATGGTTTTCCCTTTCTTATCAAGCGAGTAGACTCGTTTGTCGTTTTATAGGGTTTTACCATGCTTGACTAGGTTTGAACAGCCTGTTAAGCGAAGCGCTCCCGCGCTTCGCAGCGGCAAGCGGCAAGCGGCAAGCGGCAAGCGGCAAGCGGCAAGCGGCAAGCGGCAAGCGGCAAGCGGCACCAGGGTGCGTTGACCTGCCGGGCCGTCAAGTTTTCTATCCACAGCTCCCCCACCCCTCACCTTCAGAGAATCCACGCAACTGACAACCCCACGGGTTTTGCTTGCAGCTTGTGGCTTGCGGCTGCCCCAATGGGCGGGCACAAAAAAGGGCGACCGAAGTCGCCCTTTTTTACAGCTGGATAGGCTTAGTTGCCTTTGCCTTCCATCTGCTGCTTGATCAGATCACCAATGGTGGTCGGACCAGCGGCCAGCATTTCCTGCTTACGCAGGTCTTGCATGGCTTCTTTCTCGTCTTCAACGTCTTTCGCCTTGATGGACAGGCTGATGACGCGGCTCTTACGGTCGACACCAATGATCTTGGCTTCGACTTCATCGCCAACGTTCAGGACGTTGCGGGCATCTTCAACGCGGTCACGGCTGATTTCGGAGGCTTTCAGAGTGCCTTCGATGTCGTCTGCCAGAGTGATGATGGCGCCTTTGGCGTCAACTTCCTTGACGGAACCGGTGATGATGCTGCCTTTCTCGTTCAGGGAAACGAAGTTGGAGAACGGATCGTCTTCCAGCTGCTTGACGCCCAGGGAGATACGCTCGCGCTCAGGGTCAACAGACAGGATAACGGTTTCGATCTCGTCGCCTTTCTTGAAGCGGCGTACTGCCTCTTCGCCGGCTTCGTTCCAGGAGATGTCCGACAGGTGAACCAGACCGTCGATGCCGCCGTCCAGACCGATAAAGATACCGAAGTCGGTGATGGACTTGATGGAACCGGAGATCTTGTCGCCCTTGTTGAACTTGCTGGAGAACTCTTCCCACGGGTTCATCTTGCACTGCTTGATGCCCAGGGAGATACGACGACGGTCTTCGTCGATGTCCAGAACCATAACTTCCACTTCGTCGCCAACGTTGACAACCTTGGACGGGTGGATGTTCTTGTTGGTCCAATCCATTTCGGAAACGTGAACCAGACCCTCTACGCCTTCTTCCAGCTCGGCGAAGCAGCCGTAATCGGTCAGGTTGGTGACCTTGGCAGTAACGCGAGTGCCTTCCGGGTAGCGACCGGTGATAGCGACCCACGGATCTTCGCCCAGTTGCTTCAGACCCAGGGAAACGCGGTTACGCTCACGGTCGAACTTCAGGACCTTGACGTCGATCTCGTCACCAACGTTGACGATCTCGGACGGATGCTTGATGCGCTTCCAAGCCATGTCGGTGATGTGCAGCAGGCCGTCTACGCCGCCCAGGTCAACGAACGCACCGTAATCGGTGAGGTTCTTGACGATACCCTTGACGACTTGACCTTCCTGCAGGGTTTCCAGCAGGGCTTCGCGCTCGGCGGAGTTCTCGGCTTCCAGAACTGCACGACGGGAAACGACAACGTTGTTGCGCTTCTGGTCCAGTTTGATGACCTTGAACTCCAGTTCCTTGTTTTCCAGGTGGGTGGTGTCACGTACGGGACGTACGTCAACCAGCGAGCCCGGCAGGAACGCACGGATGGTGTTGACGTCGACGGTAAAGCCACCTTTGACCTTGCCGTTGATAACGCCCTTGACGACTTCTTCTGCAGCGAAAGCAGCTTCGAGGACTTTCCACGACTCGGCGCGCTTGGCCTTTTCGCGGGACAGTTTGGTTTCACCGAAACCGTCTTCAACGGCGTCCAGTGCAACGTGAACCTCATCACCCACTTCGATGGTCAGTTCGCCCTGCTCGTCCAGGAACTGATCGCGCGGGATGACACCCTCTGATTTCAGACCGGCGTGAACGGTGACCCAGTCGGAGTCGATGTCCACAACGATACCAGTGATGATGGAGCCCGGCTCCATATCAAGGGTTTTTAGGCTTTCTTCAAAAAGTTCGGCAAAGCTTTCGCTCATTTGGAATCCTGTAAGTAAGTATTTTAGGGCAGCTACCGCAGAGCCGTTTTAAAGCGCGCCTTGCAGCTACTGTCCCGCCACGCCACCAGCTTGCGTGGGTTGATGGTATCAATGCCCTTTCCGGTGGTGCTGGTTACCCGGAACAGACAGTCTGATCAGCCCAGCAGGTTGCGCTCGCGCGCCATCGTCTGGACTGTTTCAAGTACTTCTTCGATGCTCATCTGCGTGGAATCGATCAGGATTGCATCATCCGCCGGCTTCAGCGGCGCAACGCTGCGATTCATATCCCGCTCATCCCGCGCGACAATCTCATCGAGAAGACTCGCCAGATTAGCAGTTTCACCCTTTCCGAGCAACTGCCGGTAACGCCGTGACGCGCGCTCCTCGGCGCTGGCGGTCAAGTACACCTTCAATTGCGCATCGGCAAAAACCACGGTCCCCATATCACGACCATCGGCGACCAGCCCCGGCGCTTCGCGGAACACGCGTTGGCGCTGCAGCAGCGCGTCGCGCACCGCCGGCAGCGCGGCTACCTGGGAGGCGCCGGCACCGACATCTTCGGTACGGATGGCGCGGGTCACATCCTCGCCCTCGAGGATGATCTGCTGCTCGCCACCCGCCTCGGCGGCGATGAACTGCACATCCAGATGCGCGGCCAGCGTTTCCAGCGAGGTTTCGTTGGTCAGATCCACGCCATGATTACGTGCCGACAGGGCGAGCAGGCGATACAGGGCGCCAGAGTCCAGCAGATTCCAGCCCAGGCGAGACGCCAGCAGACCGGCGATGGTGCCTTTGCCCGACCCACCAGGGCCGTCGATGGTGATGACGGGGGCCTGTTGATCAATCACGCGTTGTCCTCCAGACGGACTTGCATGCCGACCGATTGCGCAAGGTCGATGAAGCCCGGGAATGATGTCGCCACGTTGGCGCAATCCTTGATATGAATGTCGCCGGTGGCGCGCAGTGCAGCGACCGAGAACGACATGGCGATACGGTGGTCACCATGGCTTTCGACACTGCCGCCCCCCATGGGGCCGCCGTCGATAATGATGCCGTCCGGCGTCGGCTCTGCCTTCACGCCCAGCGCCTGCAGACCGTCAGCCATGACCTGGATGCGATCCGACTCCTTCACCCGCAGCTCTTCGGCATCACGCAGAATGGTCCGTCCTTCAGCGCAGGCTGCAGCCACGAACAGTACCGGGAACTCGTCGATTGCCAGCGGCACCTGATCCACCGGGATGTCGATACCTTTGAGCGGCGCGTAACGCACGCGGATATCAGCCACCGGCTCGCCGCCTACTTCGCGCTCGTTGAGCAGCTCCAGATTACCGCCCATGGCGCGCAGGATATTGATGATGCCGATGCGCGTGGGGTTGATGCCGACGTGCTCCAGCGTCAGGTCAGCGCCCTCGCAGATGCTGGCAGCAACCATGAAGAAGGCCGCAGACGAGATATCGGCCGGCACATCAATGCGACAGGCTTTGAGAGTATGGCCCGACTCGATGGTCGCAGTGGCACCATCCACCTTGACCGGGTAGCCGAAGCCCTTGAGCATGCGCTCGGTATGGTCACGGGTGGGCGCAGGTTCGGTCACCGAGGTGGTGCCAGAGGCATACAGCCCCGCCAGCAGGATGCAGGATTTGACCTGTGCACTGGCCATCGGCATCTGGTAGTCCATGCCCATCATGCGGCTGCCGCCCTTGATACGCAGTGGCGGGCGGCCCTCTTCGCCGGTGTCGATCTGCGCGCCCATCTCGCGCAGCGGCTTGGCCACACGGCCCATCGGGCGCTTGGACAGCGACGCATCGCCGGTCAGTACGGTGTCAAAACCCTGTCCGGCCAGCAGACCCGACAACAGGCGCATGGACGTGCCGGAGTTGCCCAGGTACAGCGAGCCGGGCGGCGCCTGCAGGCCGTGCAGGCCAACACCGTTGATGGTCACACGGCCATGGTGCGGCCCCTCAATCACCACGCCCATGTCACGGAATGCCTGCAGGGTCGCCAGACTGTCTTCGCCTTCCAGAAAGCCTTCGACCTCGGTCACGCCTTCGGCTAGGGAGCCGAGCATGATCGAGCGATGGGAAATGGACTTGTCACCGGGCACACGAATACTGCCGTTGACCTTGCCGCCGGGGCTGGCGATGAAGTTGAATTCTTGAGTTTGCATAGGTTCCATATAGGCCCTGCGGGCCAGAATAGTGCTGAAATGCTCTCGTGCCGACTTGGCTCGGGTAAACACACCAAGCAGCGTGTTGGCGTCGCGGGTGTCCACCGCCTCACGCAGTCGACCCAGATCCTGGGTAAAGGCATCGAGGCTGCGCAAGACCGCATCCCGATTGGCCAGAAAAACATCGCGCCACATCACCGGATCACTCGCGGCGATGCGGGTAAAGTCCCGGAAGCCACCGGCAGCGTAGCGAAAAATCTCCAGATTTTCGTTACGCGATGCCAGCGTATCGACCAGCGAAAAGGCCAGTAGATGCGGCAAATGGCTGGTCGCCGCCAGGACTTCATCATGGTCGGCCAGCGACATGCTCTCCACATCGGCATCCAGCGCCTGCCAGCAGCGCTGCACCAAGCTCACCGCCTCCGCCGCCGTCTGCTCAAGCGGCGTAAGAATCACCTTGTGGTGGCGGAACAGATCTGCCCGCGCCGCCTCCACACCGCTTTTTTCCGAACCGGCAATCGGATGGCCCGGCACAAAGTTGGCAGGTACCGCGCCAAACACCTCTTCCACCGCCTGGGCAACCGCCCCTTTGGTACTGCCCACATCCGTAATCACGGCATCGCCCAACTCCAGCGCTGCCAGTTGCGCCAGTACCGCGCGCATACCCAGCACCGGCACGGCCAGCATAATCAGATCAGCGCCCTGCACGGCTTCAACCAGATTGGCCGTGACCTTGTCGACCACGCCCAGAGGCACCGCCTGACGGCGTGAGACCGGGTCCAGATCACAACCGATTACCTCGCGGCACAGGCCGCTCTGGCGCATACCCTTGGCAAAGGAGCCGCCGATCAGACCAAGCCCGATAACGGCAAGGCGATCGATTGTCGGTGTTACTGGTGACAGGCCGGTTACATCAGCCACGACTCAGCACCTGCTTGAGCACATCCAGAAACCGCTGATTTTCCGCTGGCAGACCGATGGTCACGCGCAGGTGGTTCGGCATGCCGTAGTTGGCCACCGGCCGCACAATCACCCCTGCCCGCAGCAACGCCTGAAAGACCGGCGCCGCTTCACGACCCAGGTCGATGGCGAGGAAGTTGCCGCGCGAGGGAATCCAGCTCAGGCCAAGAGCCGCACAGCCGTCTTCCAGTTGCTGCATGCCTTGGCGGTTGATGCGGCGACTTTCGATCAGATAAGCCTCGTCCTGCAGGGCCGCCAGTGCGGCGGCCAGCGCCAGACTGTTGACGTTGAACGGCTGGCGTACGCGGTTCAGCGCATCGGCAACCGCCGGATTGGACAGGCCGTAGCCTACCCGCAACGCGGCCAGGCCATAGGCTTTGGAGAAGGTACGCGAGACCAGCAGATTCGGGTAGCGCGTCAGGTAATCGACGCCATTGGGCACGTCGTCCGTTTCAACGTACTCGGTATAGGCTTCATCCAGCACCACGATGACGTTCTCCGGCACGCGATCAAGGAAGGACTCAAGCGCAGCGCGTTCAATCCAGGTGCCGGTGGGGTTGTTGGGGTTGGCGATAAAGACCACCCGGGTCGCCGCGGTGATGGCGGCCGCCATGGCATCCAGGTCATGGCCCCAATCCTTGGCCGGTACAGACACCGCCTTGGCACCCACCGCCTGGGTGACAATGGGGTAAACAGCAAAGGCATGATCGCTGAAGACCACTTCGTGCTCAGGACCGACAAAGGCGCGCGTGATCAGTTCAAGGATATCGTTGGAGCCGTTGCCCAGCGTAATGCCTGCGGTATCCACGCCCAGCTTCGCAGCCAGCGCCTGCTTCAGCGCAAAGCCATTGCCGTCCGGGTAACGCGTCAATTCTGCCAATGCCGCAGCAATGGCCTCACGTACCGCCGGGCTCGGGCCCAGCGGGTTCTCGTTACTGGCCAGCTTGACGATATCCTGCGGCCGCAAGCCAAACTCTCGCGCCAACTCCTCTACCGGTTTGCCCGGCACATAGGGAGACAGCTTCTGCACACCTGGCCGCGCCAGGCTGAGGAAATCACAACTCATAGAACACAAGCCTCAAGCTACAAGCAGCAAGCTTCAAGTCACACCAGGCCGCAGTTGCTTGCAGCTTGCGGCTTGCAGCTTGTCGCTGATGATTTAGAGCACCGCCTTCGGATACGACCCCAGCACCTTGAGCGCTACCGATTCGTCGTTGATCTTCTCCAGCACATCCTTGATCAACGGATCGTGCTGGTGACCGAAGAAGTCGATAAAGAACACATAGGTCCATTTGCCACTGCGCGACGGGCGGGTTTCGATGCGGCTCAGATCGATGCCGTTGGAATGGAACGGCTCGAGCAGGTGATGGAGCGCACCCGGTTTGTTGCGCATAGAAACGATGACCGAGGTCTTGTCGTCGCCGGTCGGCGGTACTTGCTGGTTACCGATGATCAGAAAACGCGTGGAGTTATCCGGGCGGTCTTCGATTTTCTCGGCCAGACGTGTCAGCTCGTACAGGTCGGCCGCCATATCGCCGGCAATCGCAGCCGAGTTCCATTCACCCTTGACCCTACGCGCGGCATCGGCGTTGCTGGCAACAGCCACGCGCTCGACATTGGGGTAATGGGCGTCCAGCCATTTGCGGCACTGGGCCAGCGACTGGGCGTGGGAATACACGCGGGAGATCTTGTCGGTCTGGGTGTTTTCACCGACCAGCAAATGATGGTGGATGCGCAGCTCTACCTCACCGCAGATCACCAGATCGTGCTCCAGGAAGCTGTCGAGCGTGTGGTTGATGGCGCCTTCGGTAGAGTTTTCTACCGGCACCACGCCAAACTGCACCGCGCCGGCCGCCACTTCACGGAAGATCTCGTCGATCGCCGCCATCGGCACGCTGACCACCGAGTGACCAAAGTGCTTGAGCGCAGCCGCTTGAGTAAAGGTGCCTTCCGGGCCCAGATAGGCCACACGCAGGGGTTCTTCCAGCGCCAGGCAGGCCGACATGATTTCACGGAACAAGCGGGCCACTTCTTCGTTATCCAGCGGCCCCTTGTTCAGCTCCATGATGTGCTTGAGCACCCAGGCTTCGCGCTCGGGACGGTAGAACAGCGGCTTGACGCCGGGCTCCAGCGCCTTCTGCTTGACCTGCGCAACCGTCTGCGCGCAGGCAGCTCGCTCGCTGATCAGGTCAAGGATCTTTTCATCAATGGTGTCGATGCGCTTGCGCAGCGCCTTCAACTGATCTTCATCAGACATGGATATCAACCGTGCTGCTGTTCAAACTCGGCCATGTAGGCCACGAGTGCGTCGACCGCGGCTTGCGGCACTGCGTTATAGATGGAGGCGCGCATACCGCCAACCGAGCGGTGACCTTTCAGATTGAGCAGTCCGCGCTCTTCGGCGCCCGCCAGAAAAGGCTTGTCCAACCGATCATCAGCCAGGCGGAACGGAATATTCATCCAGGACCGGTCAGCAACGTTGATCGGGTTGCTGTACAGCTCGCTACCATCGATGGCGGAGTACAGCGTTTTTTGCTTGGTATCGTTGATGCGCTTGAACGCCTCCAGGCCGCCCTGCTCCTTGAGCCACTGGAAGATCAGGCCGGACAGGTACCAGGCGAAGGTCGGCGGGGTGTTGTACATGGAGTCGTTCTGCGCGGCCACGGCGTAGTCAAGCATGGTCGGACAGCTGGCACGGGCACGACCCAGCAGATCTTCACGCACAATCACCACCACCAGCCCGCTGGGGCCGATGTTTTTCTGGGCGCCGGCGTAGATCATGCCAAAGCGTGAGACATCAATCGGCCGCGACAGGATGGTCGAGGACATGTCCGCCACCAGCGGTACATCGCCGGTCTGCGGCACCCAGTTGAACTCCAGGCCGCCGATGGTTTCGTTCGGGCAGTAGTGCACGTAAGCGGCGTCTGCCGACAGCTGCCACTCGTTCTGACCAGGAATGGCAAAGTAGTCGTAGGCCTTGGCGCTGCCGGCCACGTTGACGTTGCCAAAGCGCGCAGCCTCGTCAATGGCCTTACGCGACCAGATGCCGGTATCGATGTAATCGGCGCTGCCGCCCTCGGGCATCAGGTTCAGCGGGATCTGGGCAAACTGCTGACTGGCGCCGCCCTGCAGGAACAGCACCTTGTAGTTGTCGGGAATGACCAGCAACTCGCGCAGATCCCGCTCGGCCTGCTGGGCGACAGCAACAAATTCGTCGCTGCGATGGCTCATTTCCATGACCGACAGGCCCTTGCCCTGCCAGTCCAGCAGCTCAGCCTGAGCCCGCTGCAACACCGCTTCCGGCAACGCTGCCGGTCCAGCACAGAAATTGAACAGACGCTTACTCACGATTACTCCTGATCATCCACGGGTTGCTGCTCATCACCTTCGGCCTGCTGCTCCTCGCCTTCTGCGGCGGCTTCAACGGCCATTTCAATCTCTTCCTCGGTGGGCTCCTGCACACGCTCCAGGCCGACCAGCTTTTCTTCCGGAGCCAGGCGAATGAGCATGACGCCCTGGGTATTACGCGACAGACTGGACACCTCGCTGACGCGGGTGCGCACCAGGGTGCCCTGGTCGGAAATCAGCATGATTTCCTCGCCATCGACCACCTGCACAGCACCCACCAGTGCGCCATTGCGCTCGTTGGAGACCATGGCGATCACGCCCTGGCCGCCACGACCGCGACGCGGGAAGCCCTCCAGCGCGGTGCGCTTGCCGTAACCACGCTCGGAGGCGGTCAGGATCTGCGCCTCTGGCTCGGGGATCAGCATGGAGATCAGACGTTGCTCGGCCGGCAGACGCATGCCGCGCACGCCGCGGGCGGTACGGCCCATGGTGCGTACATGACGCTCCTTGAAGCGGATAACCTTGCCGCCGTCGGAGAACAACATGATGTCGCGCGAGCCGTCGGTAATGGCTGCGGCGATCAGGGTGTCACCCTCTTCCAGACGCAAGGCGATCAGGCCATTGCTGCGCGGGCGGCTGAACTGCACCAGCGGCGTCTTCTTCACGGTGCCGCGCGCGGTGGCCATAAAGATGTAGGAACCGGTGGGCTCGTCGTTGTCGTCATCGTCGCTGTCAGCATCACCGTCGGCATCGGCCTCGACTTCAACGGCTTCACCTTCGATCACGCCCGCCTCGTCTTCCAGCTCATCGCCCTCTTCGGCGCTCTGCTGCTGCAGGGCTTCCAGGTCAACCTGCAGCATGGCGGTGATCCACTCGCCCTCCTCCAGCGGCAACAGGTTGACCAACGGGCGCCCACGCGCGGCACGCGACGCTTCCGGAATTTCGTAGGTCTTCAGCCAATACACCTTGCCGCGACTGGAGAACAGCAGCAGCGTAGCGTGGCTGTGGGCAACCAGCAGGTGTTCGACGTAGTCTTCATCCTTCACGCCGGTCGCCGCCTTGCCGCGGCCACCACGGCGCTGGGCCTGGTAGTCGGTGAGCGGCTGGCTCTTGGCATAGCCGCCGTGGGAGATGGTCACCACGCGGTCTTCTTCGGCGATCAGGTCGGCCAGGGACAGGTCCATGCGCGAAGCAACGATCTCGGTGCGACGCTCGTCACCAAAGTCGTCGCGTACCTTTTCCAGCTCTTCGATGATGACTTCCATCAGGCGCTCCTGGCTGTTCAGGATGCGCAGCAGCTCGCCGATCTGCTCCAGAATCTGCTGGTACTCGGTCAGCAGCTTTTCATGCTCCAGGCCGGTCAGGCGATGCAGACGCAGATCCAGAATGGCCTGGGCCTGCTCGGGAGACAGGTAATACTTGCCTTCACGCAGACCATACTGCTCGTCCAGCCCATCGGGGCGGCAGGACTCGGCACCGGCACGCTCGACCATCTCGATCACGGTACCCGGCGCCCAGGCGGTCGCGATCAAGGCTTCGCGGGCTTCAGCCGGGCTGGGCGACTTCTTGATCAGCTCGATAACCGGGTCAATGTTGGACAGCGCAACCGCCTGACCTTCCAGGATGTGCCCGCGCTCGCGTGCCTTGCGCAGCTCATAGACAGTACGACGGGTCACCACTTCACGGCGGTGACGGACGAAGGCTTCGAGCAGTTCCTTCAGATTGAGAATCTTCGGCTGACCGTCCAGCAGACCGACCACGTTGATGCCGAATACGCTCTGCATCTGGGTCTGGGAGTACAGGTTGTTGAGCACCACCTCGGGCACTTCACCACGGCGCAGCTCAATAACCACACGAATACCGTCCTTGTCGGACTCGTCGCGCAGCTCGGTAATACCTTCGAGTTTCTTTTCCTTGACCAGCTCGGCGATCTTCTCGATCAGGCGCGCCTTGTTCAGCTGATACGGCAGTTCGGAAATGACGATCTGCTGGCGACCGCCGACTTTGTCGATATCTTCGATTTCGCAGCGAGCACGCACGTAAATGCGACCACGGCCGGTACGGTAGGCCTCAACGATGCCGGCGCGACCATTGATGATGCCCGCGGTCGGGAAGTCCGGACCCGGGATATACTCCATCAGCTCGTCGATGCTGATATCCGGGTTGCCGATCACCGCCAGGCAGCCGTTGATCACCTCGGTCAGGTTATGCGGCGGAATATTGGTCGCCATGCCGACGGCGATACCGCTGGAACCGTTGACCAGCAGGTGCGGGATCTTGGTTGGCAGGACGTCGGGAATCTGCTCTTTGCCGTCGTAGTTGGGCACCCAGTCGACGGTTTCCTTGTCCAGGTCAGCCAGCAGCTCATGGGTCAGTTTGGCCATGCGCACTTCGGTGTAACGCATCGCCGCCGCGTTGTCGCCGTCGATGGAACCGAAGTTGCCCTGGCCATCGACCAGCGGGTAACGCATGGAGAAGTTCTGCGCCATACGCACGATGGTGTCGTACACCGCGGAGTCGCCGTGCGGGTGGTATTTACCGATGACGTCACCAACCACACGCGCCGACTTCAGGTACGGCTTGTTCCAGTCGTTGCCCAGTTCGCTCATGGCGTAGAGCACACGACGGTGCACCGGCTTGAGACCGTCACGCACATCCGGCAGAGCCCGACCAACGATGACGCTCATGGCGTAATCCAGGTAGGACTGTTTCAGTTCGTCTTCGATATTGACTGGAAGGATTTCTTTGGCCAGTTCACCCATGAAACGGCATTCCTTTTATTGTCGGCGTTGAAATAACGCCAAAAGCAATGCAAAGGCCTGAAGCCCCGGACTGGCCGGGACATCAACACCTCTGCGACACGCGCATTGGAAAAGCGAAAGCACTGATCAACCCACCCTGCAGAACGGCTTCTGCAGCGGGGCGCATTCCGCCCGATCAAAGCGGCAAAGGATACCACAGAGAACCCGTCGACGGGAGCACATAGCGCGCCCGCCAAAGGGGGTGAGCGAGCAACATCAGTGCAGTCGGCGAATACTCATGAGTTTGGCGATCTTCCCCTCGTCAGGTCGCTCGATAACGCCCTTTTCCGTGACGATGGCGTCAATCAGCTCGACCGGCGTAACGTCCAGCGGTTGACTGGACCCCGCCGCGCCCTGCAGCACCTCGGGCTCCAGGGCATCGCCGTCACTGAGGCTCATGTCCAGGGTGGCGGTCGAGGCCACCACCATAAAGCGCAGACCGTGGTGCATGGCCAGAATGGCCAGCGCGTAGGTCCCCTGGGTGGTGATCACATCGCCATTGGCGGCAATGCGCTCGGCACCCACTATCACCCAGGACACCGGGTCGTATTTCATGCTGCTGGCCGCGGCCGTATCCGCTATCACGCTGCACGGCACGCCAGTGCGCTGCAACTCCCAGGCAGCCAGTCGTGCGCCACTGCGCGGCGGGCTGGCCTCACTGACCAGCACCTCTTTCAATACGCCGGCCCGGTGAGCCGCCTGTACCACCCCCATGGCCGTGCCGCCTCCGCCGCCAGACAGCTCGCCGCTGTAACCCAGCAGCATCAGCTTTTGTTCGGCCGAGTGATGGCGGCGCAGCAACTGCAAGCCAAAGCGCGCCATGCTCTGGTTGGCCTCGGCATCGGCGCCAGCGATCGCTTCGGCGGCCTGCAGCAAGCGGCCTGGCACATCGGCATCAGGTGCGATGCCGGCCAGCGTTTGCCGCATGATGCCTAGTGCCCACTGCAGGTTGGCCGCCATTGGCCCCAGCGCGGCAAAAGCGGCGATGACCGGCTCCAGCTCCTGCGACCAGTCGCGGACCGGCGTGACCAGTTGTCGCGCCGCCAATGCAACGCCAAAGGCTGCAGCAACGCCCAGCGCCGCCGCACCGGCCACCACGCCGCAGCGCATGGCCGCCAGCACCTCGACCTCATCATGGCAATCCTGGGTTGCCAGCTCCGGCAGGCGGCGCTGGTCCAGCAACCTGACTGCGCCCTCCGGCAGCCAGCTGACTGCCTGCAAACACGCTTTATCTGCTACCGCCTCAATCTGCAACATGACAGAATCTCCTTCCAATGGCGCCGGGTTGGCCGGCGCACCACAAGCCCACGCTGCATTTGCCCATAACCAGCAGGTATACTTGCCGACCATGATGCAAGGCGAATTGAACATGACCACCCTGCCCGGCGAGCTCGACCTGCTGATCGTGCCACGCTGGATTATCCCTGTTGCCCCCCACGGTCTGGTGCTGGAACAGCACGCCGTGGCGGTCCACCAGGGGCGTATCGTCGCCCTGCTACCGCTGAGCAGTGCCAATACACTGCAACCGCGCGAGCGCCGCGACCTGCCCAACCACGTGCTGATTCCCGGCCTGATCAACGCCCACGGCCATGCCGCAATGACCCTGTTCCGCGGCCTGGCCGACGACCTGCCGTTGATGACCTGGCTTACGGAACATATATGGCCCGCCGAAGGGCGCTGGGTCAACGCCGATTTTGTCCGCCTGGGCACCGAGCTAGCGATGGCCGAGATGCTACGCGGCGGCACCACCTGTTTTTCAGACATGTACTTCTACCCGGATGTTGCAGCGGCTGCGGCACTGGATGCGGGCATGCGTGCGCAGGTGTGCTTTCCGGTCATCGACAACCCGATCCCCGGCGCCCGCGACGCGGCAGAGGCGATTGCCAAAGGCCTCAAGCTGCGTGACGACATGCGCCACAGCGGCCTGATCACAACGGCCTTTGGCCCCCACGCGCCCTATACCGTGGGTGATGAAACCCTTACCCGCATTCGCACCCTGGCCGACGAGCTGGACATGCCCATCCACATGCATGTGCACGAGACAGCGGGCGAGGTTGCCGATGCCGTGAAGCAGACCGGCGAGCGACCGCTGCAGCGCCTGCAGCGCCTGGGCCTGCTCGGCCCCAGACTGCAAGCGGTGCACATGACCGACATCAGCGATGCCGACCTGGCCTTGCTGGTCGAGTACGGCGTGCAGCTGGTGCATTGCCCCGAATCCAACCTGAAGCTGGCCAGCGGCATGATGCCGGTGCAGCGCCTGCTCGACAGCGGCCTGAACGTGGCGCTGGGCACCGACGGCGCTGCCAGCAACAACGATCTCGATATGTTTGGCGAGATGCGCACCGCCGCTCTGCTGGCCAAGATCGTGGCCGGCGCGCCCACCGCACTGGACGCCCACAGCGCCCTGCACATGGCCACTCTGGCTGGCGCTCGTGCGTTGGGGCTGGATGAGGAGATCGGCTCACTGGAAGTCGGCAAGGCGGCCGACATGACTGCCGTCGACCTGTCCGGCATTGCCCAGCAACCACTCTACAACCCGGCCTCACAGCTGCTGTATACCTGCAACGCCAGCCAGGTCAGCGATGCCTGGGTTGCCGGCCGCGCCAAACTGCGCGACGGCCAGCTGATTGGCCTGAATACGCCTGATATCTTGCAGCGAGCTCGCGAGCTGGCTGCCCTTATTGCCCAAGGGGAACCCCATGAGTCTTAACGTTGATCGCGCTGAAATCGCCAAATTCGAGGCGCTGGCAAGCCGCTGGTGGGACCGCAACAGCGAGTTCAAGCCGCTGCATGAGATCAACCCGCTGCGCACCAACTGGATCGATGAGCGCGCCAGCCTGGCCGGCAAGAAAGTGCTGGACGTTGGCTGCGGCGGCGGCATTCTGGCTGAGGCCATGGCCCAGCGTGGCGCCCAGGTCACCGGCATCGACATGGGCGAGGCGCCGCTGGCCGTCGCCCGTCTGCACCAGCTGGAGTCCGGCGTCAGCGTCGACTACGAGCAAAGTACCGCCGAGGAGTTTGCCGAGCTGCACGCCGGCACCTTTGATGTGGTGACCTGCCTGGAGATGCTCGAGCACGTGCCAGACCCAAGCTCGGTGATTCGCGCCTGCGCCAAGCTGGTCAAGCCGGGCGGCCAGGTGTTTTTCTCCACCATCAACCGCAACCCCAAGTCGTTCATGTTCGCCATCGTGGGTGCCGAGTACGTCTTGCGCATGCTCCCGCGCGGCACCCACGAATTTGCCAAGTTCATCCGCCCGGCCGAACTGGGCCGCTGGGTGCGTGACGCCAGCCTTGACCTGCAGGACATCACCGGCCTGACCTTCAACCCGCTGACCCGCACCTACAAGCTGGGCGCCGACGTAGACGTCAACTACATGGTGCACTGCCAGCGAGAGGCGCAGGCTTGATGCTCAGCGGCGTTCTTTTTGATCTGGACGGCACCCTGCTTGATACCGCTGAGGATTTTGTCCATATCATCCAGGCCATGTTGCAGGAGCACGGCAGACCGCCGGCCGCTGCCGAACTGATTCGCGCCCAGGTGTCTGATGGCTCGATCGGCATGCTGTCTACCGCCTTTGAGCTATCGCCCGAGGCAGCGGCATTCGCCGCGCTGCGCGAGGACTTTCTCAGCCGCTACGAGCAGGGACTGGCCGTGCATACCCGGCCCTTTCCCGGCATCAGTGAACTGCTCGACTGGCTGGACGCAGAACAACTACCCTGGGGCGTGGTGACCAACAAGCTCAGCCGCTTCAGCATTCCGCTGCTGGAGCAAACCGGCCTGGCCAGCCGCTGCGCGTCGCTGGTCTGCCCGGATCAGGTCGCGCGCGGCAAACCCGACCCGGAGTCTGCACTGAAAGCCTGCAGTGAGATGCAGATCGACCCGGCCGGCTGCATTTTTGTCGGCGACCACCTGCGCGACATCCAGGCCGGCCGCGCCGCCGGCATGGCCACCATCGCCGCGCTGTACGGCTATCTGCCCGCAGATGAAGACCACCTTGCCTGGCAAGCCACCCACAGCGTGCAGCACGCCAGCGAACTACTGCCCTGGCTGCAACAGCGGCATCAACCGGAGACATCCCATGTTTGAGTACACCGCCCCGGCCGACCTGCTGACCGGCCGCGTTATCCTGATCACCGGCGCCGGCGACGGCATTGGCCGCGCCTGCGCTCTGAGCTGTGCCGCCCATGGCGCCACTGTGGTGCTGGTTGGCCGCACCCAGAGCAAGCTGGAAGAGGTTTACGACGCCATTGAAGCGGCTGGCCATCCGCAACCGGCGCTCTGCCCGCTGAACCTGGAAACCGCCACCGAAAAGGACTACGAAGACCTCGCAGACCAACTGTTCGACACCTTCGGCAAGCTTCATGGCCTGGTCCACAATGCCGCCGAGCTGGGCCCGCGCACCCTGCTCGACGGCGTCAAGCCGGAAGCCTGGCTGCGCGTCATGCAGGTCAACGTCAACGCGCCCTTCATGCTGACCCGCGCAATGATGCCGCTGCTGCGCGCCGCAGAGGATGCATCGGTACTGCTGCTGTCCTCCAGCGTCGGTCGCAAGGGACGTGCCTACTGGGGGCCCTACGCGGTCAGCAAATTTGCCGTTGAGGGCATGATGCAGGTGCTGGCCGACGAGCAGGATGGTACCAGCAACATCCGCGTCAACAGCGTCAACCCGGGCGCCACGCGCACCCGCATGCGTGCCAAGGCCTACCCCAACGAGCAGGCTGAGACCAACCCCAAGCCCGAGGACATCATGCCGGTCTTCCTTTACCTGCTGGGGCCTGACGGCAAAGCGCACAATGGCGAGGCTTTTGACGCTCAATAGCCGTTTTTTTGACAACAGCATGCCGCCTGTCACGGCCCCCTTGGCCGCAGGCGGCATTTTTTTGCCGCTCCGTCACCCTGCCGGCCCACAAAAAACCATAAGCCATTGATATAAAACAATAAAATATAATGGCACATTGATTGCTTGAGAAGCTGTACCAGAGACTCCGCAGGTACATCCATCATGCCTCTTCAGGGAAACACCATCGATTTCGACTCGGCCCGCATGAAGCTTGCCCAGGGCGACGCCGCGCGCCGACGCCGCAGCAAGCCGGTATCCAGTTTCGAAGCGATCCAGCGCCACCTGAGCCTGACCCTGCAAACCAGCCTTGAGCTAGACCGCGTACTGGAGATGTTCTTTGCCGGTTTACAGGCACTGCTGCAGGCCGACGGCATGGAGTACCGCCACAGCGCTGCCGGCGCGTCCCTCAGTCTCGGCCACCGGGCCCTGCATCGCTGCAGCTACCGCCTGTCGCACGCCGGCGGCTACCTGGGTGAACTGCAACTTAGCCGGCAAACACGCTTTACCGAGAACGAGCTGGCCAGCCTCGAGGCCCTGCTGGGCACCCTGCTGTTTCCCCTGCGCAATGCCTTGATGTACCGCGAGGCGCTGGCCAGCGCACTGAACGACACCCTGACCGGTGCCGGCAACCGCCTGGCCCTCAATCAGAATCTGGAGCGCGACATGCGCCTGGCCAAGCGCACCGGCCAACCGCTGTCGCTGGCCATACTGGATGTTGACCATTTCAAACGCATCAACGACCGCTTTGGCCACGCTTACGGCGATGAGGCGCTAAAAGCGGTGGTGAACTGCGTAGCAGCGTCACTGCGCAACGTGGATGGCCTGTACCGCCTGGGTGGTGAAGAGTTTGTGGTGTTGCTGAACAACACCGACGCTGACGCCTGCAAGCTGGTCGCCGAACGCATTCGCCAGTCAATCGAGCAACTGCAGTTCCACATCGACGGCCAGCCTCTGCCGATGACTGCCAGCCTGGGGCACGCCACCCTGCGCGCTGACGACGACGCCACCAGCCTGCTCAACCGCGCCGACCTGCGCATGTACGAAGCCAAGCGCGGCGGCCGCAACCGGGTGATTGGACAGTAACTCCGGCACAAAAAAACGGCGCCCGAGAGCGCCGTTTTTTTATCGTTTCATCATCAGCGATCGCGTCGACGACCACCCCGCGGCTGGCGAGCCTGATGCATGGACGGTTTGCGTGCCAGGCGCTGCAGCTTCTCCTTGTCGCTGGTCTTCATCGCCGGCAGGGCGATGGGCTCCAGGCCCACTTCCTTGCTCAGCGCGTCCAGTTCGTTCTGCTTAAGCTCGCGCCAGCGGCCAACGGGCAACTCCGGGCCGAGGAATACCGGCCCGAAGCGCACGCGCTTGAGGCGGTTGACGCGCATGCCCTGGGACTCCCACAGGCGGCGTACTTCGCGGTTGCGGCCTTCCATCAGGCAAACGTGGAACCAGCGGTTGATACCCTCGCCACCGGAGGCCACGATATCGGTGAACTTGGCCGGGCCGTCTTCCAGCATCACGCCCTCTTTCAGGCGCTCGACCATTTCCTCGGTCACCTCACCCATCACGCGCACAGCGTATTCACGGTCCATTTGATAGGACGGGTGCATCAGGCGGTTGGCCAGTTCGCCATCGGTGGTGAACAGCAGCAGACCGCTGGTGTTGATATCTAGGCGACCAACGTTGATCCAGCGCCCATGCTTGAGACGCGGCAGCCGGTCGAAAACGGTAGGGCGACCTTCCGGGTCATCACGGGTACAGACTTCGCCCTCGGGCTTGTTGTACAGCATCACGCGGCGGGTGACTTCGGAGCCCAGATCACGGCGAATCGGGCGGTCATCCACGCTGATCTGATCCATGCTGTCGACTCGGCAGCCGAGCTCGGCGGGCTGTCCGTTGACGCTGACCCGGCCGGCGGCAATCCAGCCTTCAACCTCGCGGCGTGAGCCCAGCCCCATGCGGGCCAGCACCTTTTGCAGTTTTTCGCCTGGCGCCGGCGCGGCGGGGTTGTCGTTTACGTCGATATCGTCAGTCATTGGAGCACCTCCCGGTGTGATGCGGAGAAAAGCCGTGCAGGATACCACTGAGCTCAGGCGTCAGCCAGCTCAGCTGCGCTGCCCTTCATCGGAATCATCAACGCCTGACTGTTGGCCGGGGGGTGGGGTTTCTGGCGCAGGCGCGTCCGAAACCGGCATGTCCGAGGCCGGCATGTCATCAAAGTCACTTTTGAGGTTGGCTTCCATGGCATTGAGCTCATCCAGCAGATTGCGGAAACCCGTCTGGCCTTCTTCCGAGTCCAGCGGCTTGAGCGGCTCCACCGGCAACCAGGGCGCGTCACCTGCAGCTTCGCCGTCGCGCGCCTGGGCATCGGCCTCCTCCGGTGACTGCAGCGCCAGCTCCGGCGCCATATCCAGCTCATCCAGATCACGCACCGCCGCCAGCGGTGGCAGCTCGTTCAAGCTGCGCAGGTTGAAGTAGTCGAGAAACTGCCGCGTGGTGGCGTACATGGCCGGGCGCCCCGGTACGTCTCGATGCCCTACCACCCTCACCCACTCGCGATCCAGCAAGGTCTTGACGATCTGGGTGCTGACCGCAACGCCACGGATATCCTCAATTTCGCCACGAGTGATCGGCTGCCGGTAGGCAATCAGCGACAGGGTTTCCAGCAAGGCACGGGAGTAACGCTGCGGACGCTCCTCCCACAACCGCGCGACCCAGGGCCCATACTGCTCACGCACCTGCAGCCGCCAGCCACTGGCTACCTCACGCAGCTCGATGGCACGCCCCTGATAGCTGGCTGCCAGCTTCTCCAGCGCCTTGCGAATATCGTCAAAGCCGGGCAGCGCATCCTCATCAAACAGCTCGCGCAGCTTTTCCACCGACAGCGGCCGTCCCGCTGCCAGCAACGCGGCCTCGACAATATGTTCAATCGGCGGCTGGCTCATGCTCACCTCGTGCCTTGACGTGAATGGGGGCAAAGGCTTCGCTCTGCACCAGATCTACCAGCTGTTCCTTGACCAGCTCCAGCACGGCCATGAAGGTCACTACCACCCCGAGCTTGCCTTCGCTGGCGTTGAACAGACTGACAAAGGGGACAAACTGTCCGGCCCTCAGGCGATCCAGCACCTCGGCCATGCGCTCGCGCGTCGACAGCGCCTCACGGGTTACCTGGTGGCTTTCGAACATCTCGGCCCGACGCAGCACTTCCGACAGCGACAGCAGCAGCTCCTGCATACTGACCTCCGGATGCGCGCGGCGGCTCGGCAACTCGCCCACCTCGACCCGCGCCGCCCAGGTCTCCCGCCCCATACGCGGCAGCCCGTCGATGTCCTCGGCGGCCTTCTTGAAACGCTCGTACTCCTGCAAGCGGCGGATCAGTTCGGCGCGCGGGTCACCCTCGTCATCATCCAGCTCTTCAGGGCGTGGCAACAACAGGCGCGACTTGATCTCCGCCAGCATCGCCGCCATCACCAGATACTCGGCCGCCAGCTCCAGGCGCACGGCTTTCATCAGCTCGACGTACGTCATGTACTGGCGGGTGATCTCAGCAACCGGAATATCGAGAATGTCGATGTTCTGCTTGCGGATCAGATACAGCAGCAAGTCGAGCGGGCCTTCAAAGGCCTCAAGAAAGACTTCCAGCGCTTCAGGGGGGATATACAAGTCCTGCGGGACTTCGGTGTAGGCCTCGCCGTAGACAACGGCAAGCGGCAGCTCCTGCTGCCGGCCGACGCCGCGCGAACGGTCCAGCGCGGCGTCGGTCTCGGGGCTGACCGCGGCATCCTGCGTCGGGTCAGCCATCGCTTACTGCCGGTACTGCAGGCCCATGGCCTGACGTACTTCGATCAGCGTATCACGCGCCGCTTCACGGGCACGCTCGGTCCCCTCATTGAGGATCACCCGCACCGCATCGGGGTTGGCTTCGTATTCGGCAGCACGCTGCTGCATGGGCAACAGCTCGGCGCTGATGGCGTCGATAACCGGTTTCTTGCAGTCAATACAACCGATACCGGCGCTGCGGCAGCCTTCCTGCACCCAGTCGTGAATCGGCTGGTCGGTATACACCTGATGCAGCTGATACACCGGGCATTTGTCCGGGTTACCCGGGTCAGTGCGGCGCACCCGCGCGGGGTCGGTCGGCATGCGGCGCACCTTTTCCGACACTTCGTCGGTAGTGTCGCGCAGGGTGATGGTGTTGCCGTAGGACTTGGACATCTTCTGTCCGTCCAGACCGGGCATCTTGGAGTCTGGCGTCAGCAGGGCCTGCGGCTCGGGCAGGATGACCTTGCCGCCTCCCTCGAGGTAACCAAACAGACGCTCCTGGTCCCCCAGGGTAATGTTCTGTTGCTCTTTGAGCAGCGCACGCGCCGTCTCGAGCGCATCCGCGTCGCCCTGCTCCTGATAGGCCTTGCGCAGGCTGGAGTAGAGCTTGGCGGCCTTTTTGCCCATCTTCTTGACGGCGGCCTCGGCCTTGTCTTCAAAGCCCGGCTCCTTGCCGTACAGATGATTGAAACGACGCGCCACCTCGCGGGTAATTTCAACGTGCGCCACCTGGTCGGCACCCACCGGCACCTGGCCGGCGCGGTAGACCAGGATGTCCGCGCTTTGCAGCAGCGGATAGCCAAGGAAACCGTAGGTCGCCAGGTCGCGATCCTTGAGCTTTTCCTGCTGATCCTTGTAGGTCGGCACACGCTCCAGCCAGCTGACCGGGGTGACCATCGACAGCAGCAAATGCAACTCGGCGTGCTCGGGCACCTGAGACTGAATGAACATGGTGGACGAGGTACCGCTGACGCCGGCGGCCAGCCAGTCGATCAGCATGTCCCAGACGTTCTGCTCAATGCTCTGCGGGTCTTCGTAATGGGTAGTCAGGGCGTGCCAGTCGGCGGCGAAGAAAAAGCACTCGTACTCGTGCTGCAGCTTGACCCAGTTTTTTAACACACCGTGATAGTGACCCAGGTGCAGACGGCCGGTAGGGCGCATGCCTGACAGAACCCGGCGCTGCGAATCGACAGAACTCAAGGGGGACTCCTGAAAAGACCAATTGTAATAAGCAAACTGCGGCGATTATACCGATAAAGCAGGATCAGTCATGCAGCTCGCTGCGGCTGACCCCAAAGGGCTCTGGATCGCCCCGCCCCTCACGCAGCACTTCAACCTCGCCATCGAGCAGACTGATCACCGTAGTGGGCTCCACCATGCAAGCGCCACCGTCGATAATCAGCTCGATTTGCTTGCCGAGGCGCTCGCGAATCTGCTCGGGGTCGGTCAGCGGCAAGTTATCGCCGGGCAGCATCAAGGTCACACTGAGCAGCGGCTCACCCAACGCCGCCAGCAGATCCAGGGTGATCTGGTGGTCCGGCACGCGCAGGCCGATGGTACGGCGCTTGGGATGCAGCAGCAGCCGCGGCACCTCGCCAGTGGCGTTGAGAATAAAGGTATAGGGGCCGGGGGTCGTCGCCTTCAGCAGACGAAAGGTCGTGTTGTCGACCTTGGCGTACACACCCAGCTCAGACAGATCACGGCAGACCAGGGTGAAATTGTGCTTGTCATCAAGCTGGCGCAGGCGCCGAATGCGCTCCAGTGCATTCTTGTTGCCGAGCTGACAGCCCAGCGCGTAGGCCGAGTCGGTGGGATACGCCACTACGCCGCCCTGGCGAATAATGTCGGCGGCCTGACGAATCAGTCGTGCCTGCGGGTTTTGCGGGTGAATCTGGAAGAACTGGCTCATCGAACTCTATCCGTGTTTTCTTGAAGTTTAGCAGGGTGCTAGCGGTAAAGCGGGCGATATCAGCAGGCGTATTGCGTCACGCACTGAACAGGCTGCTCTGCCACACGGGCGTACAGTCAGGCGGCAGCGCCGTCATGCTACCCAGCGCCGTCCAGGGTGAAGTCGGGTTGTGAAAATCGCTGCCACAGCTGGCAAGAAAGCCGAACTCGACCGCCAGCTTACCCAGGTAGGCGACCTGATCCACCGGCTGCTTGCCGTTGGCCACCTCAATGCCACGCCCGCCAGCTGCAGCAAACTGGCGCAACAGCGCGCGCAACTTGCTGCGCGTCAGGCCGTAGTGCCAGGGGTGCGCTATCACTGCCATGCCGCCGGCAGCCCGCAGTTGCTCAACCACCTCTTCCAGGCTGGGCCAGTGCTGGCGAATGTCGCCCAGCTTGCCAGCCCCCAGCCACTTGCGAAAGGCTTCGCCATGGTCGCGCACATGGCCGGCCTGCACCATCCATTCGGCAAAATGCGGGCGCCCCGGCGGCTGCGATACATCGCCGCCAGCTGCCTGCTGCGCGGCCACCGCCCCTTCATAGGCGCCAGGCATCCGCTTGGCGGCCAGCCGTTCACCAATCTGCTCTGCCCGCCGCCAGCGTCCATCACGCACCGCCGCCAGAGCCTCGGTCAATACCGGCGACTCGGGATCAAAGCCGTAACCGAGGATATGCAGCGTATGGCCAAACCACTGCGCCGACATTTCGACACCACTGACCCAGTGCACACCGAGGCTGCGCGCGGCATCCGCCGCTTCGGACAGACCGTCGATGCAGTCGTGATCGGTCAACGCGACCATCCCGACCCCCGCCTCGGCCACGCGCCGCATCAATTCAGCGGGCGCCAGGCTGCCATCGGAGGCGGTACTGTGCATGTGCAGGTCAACAATCAACGGCATTCTCCCGGAACAGGTAAAGACACATCGCGATAACAGGGCCGACAAAGCGCGCCCAGCTTGACGCAGCCGCGTCTCTTTCGCCTATTATGCCGCCTGAACCGTCTCAAGCCCATGCCCGATCCATCGGCCCGGCCACAGCCAACCGCGTCACTGAACAGTCACGCCGCAAGGAATATTCATGCTCTACGCCATCATGGCCACCGACAAACCTGACAGCCTGAGCGACCGCCTGGCCGCCCGCCCCGATCACTTGGCCCGTCTGCAGGACCTGCAGGCGCAGGGACGCCTCGTCCTGGCCGGCCCGCATCCGGCGATCGACAGCGCCGATCCAGGTAGCGCCGGCTTCACCGGCAGCCTGGTGGTAGCCGAGTTTGCCTCACTGGAAGATGCCCAGGCATGGGCTGATGCCGACCCCTATGTGGCCGCCGGCGTCTACGCACAGGTGACCATCAAACCCTTCAAACGCGTATTCCCGGCCTGAGCAAGGAGGCAATCATGTTCCGTTCGTTAATCTGTAGCGCTGTGTTCGGCAGCATCCTGCTGGCCCAACCCGCCCTCGCCCAGGAGCCGGCCGGCAGCGCGACGCAAACCGAGGACAGCACTCAGGCCCAGGATATCGGCACACTGCAGGCTGAACTGGCCCGCGTAGAAGCCGAACGCCAGCGTCTGGCCGACCAGCTCGACGGCGGCGCGCAGGGTGAGCGTGTCGAGCAGCTGCAAAGCGAGAACCAGCAGCTGCGCAATGACAACCAGGCTGCGCGACTGGACGCCCAGGCGCGCCTGATTACTCAGCAACAACGCTGGTTTCTGATTGGCGGTCTGAGCGTTGCAGCCAGCATGCTGCTGGGCTTCGTACTTGCCCGTATGGGCCGCCAGAAGCGCCGCGAATGGCTGAACTGACGCCCGTCCTGATCATCGACGACGATCAGGAGCTCTGCGAGCTGCTGCGCGACTGGCTGGCGACCGAACGTTTTGAACTGACGGCGGCCCACGACGGGCCCAGCGGACTGGCTGCGGCGCGCGCCGATAGCTACGCTGCCATCATTCTCGATGTAATGCTGCCGGGCATGAACGGCCTGGAAATCCTGCGCGAGCTGCGCCAGAGCTGCCAGACCCCGCTGCTGATGCTCAGCGCCCGGGGTGAGCCGGTTGACCGTATTCTTGGCCTGGAACTGGGCGCCGACGACTACCTGGCCAAGCCGTGCGATCCGCGCGAGCTGGTAGCCCGCCTGCGCGCTCTGCTGCGCCGCAGCCAGCCACATACCGATGCCGGCAGCGACGAGCTCAGCCACGGCAATCTGCGCCTGGATACCGGCAACCTGATGGCCTGGCAGGACGACGAGCCCCTGCAGCTGACGCAAAGTGAAGCGCTGATCCTGCGTGCGCTGATGACTCGCCCGGGGCAGGTTGTCGACCGCCAGACGCTGTCACGCGAAGCGCTCGGCAAACCTCTTGGCAGCTACGATCGCAGCCTCGACATGCACATCAGCAACCTGCGTCGCAAACTCGGCCCGCATCCTGAAGGCCGGCCACGCATTCAATCCATTCGCGGGCGTGGTTATCTGCTTGGCCACTGAACAGTCAGCACTGCGTTCTAGCCATTTACACAACCTTTACCAACCCCATGCCATCGCTGACATAGCACTCTCTAGACTCTGCAGGCAATGAGCGGATTCCCCGGTCAGACACCAACGGAGAATGACCCATGAAAAAGACACTGATTGCTGCCACCCTGCTGCTGACCACCGGCCTGTCCGGCGCGGTGATGGCGGGTTCCAACCACGACAACCCGCCGGCCCGCGAGCGTGGCTTCGAGCGCATGGCCGAAGAACTGCAGCTGAGCGATGAGCAGAAAGCGCAGCTGGAACAGATTCGCGAAGAAGAGCGCGAAAAATTCAAGACCCTGCGCGACGAGAGCAAGGCGCGCTTTGATGCCGTGCTGACCGCCGAGCAGCGCCAGAAGATGGAAGAGCTGCACGAGCAACGCCGCGAGCGTATGGAAGAGCGCCGTGAGGGCCGCGAGCACCGCAAGCCGCGTGGCGATTGCGAGTAACACGCTGACAGGAAACACAACCCATGCGGCTATTCTGGAAGGTCTTTGCAGTACTCTGGCTGGCAACCCTGCTGGTCGGCGGTTCGGGCTTTCTGGTCAGCCGCACCCTGCAGCAGGACTGGCTCCTGTTGCAGCTCAATCCGCAGCTGCGCGACTTTGCCGCGCAGCTGGTCGACATCTACGAACAGCAGGGGCCGCACGCCGCCCAGCAGTGGCTGGAAACCCAACGCCGCGAAGACCGCTTGCGCGCCCATCTGTTTGACGATACCGGCAGCCCGCTGCTGCCCGGCACCTTACCCGTCAACCCGCGCTTTGCCCCGGGTCCGCCGCCAGAACCGCCGCGCCACGGTGATGGCCCCGGGCGTGGCCGCCTGTTCCAGTTGGCCTGGGACACCGAACAGGCGAACTACTTCGTGACCCTGTACGTACCGGCGCCGGCGCTCTGGCAAGGCCAGCGCGCCCCGGTTGCGCTGATGCTCAACGTGGTCCTGGCGATGGCGTTGCTGGCATTACTCAGCCTGGTGCTCAGCCGCTACCTGACACGCCCCCTGCGGCAGCTCGGCAGCGCGGCTCAGGCGTTGGCCAAGGGCCGTTTCAGCACCGGCAGTCTGCAACAGACCAGCGAGCGACGCGACGAAATCGGCGAGCTGGCCCGGCGCTTTGAGAGCATGGCCGAGCAGGTGCAGTCGTTGCTGGATAGCCAGCAACAGCTGCTGCGCGACGTATCCCATGAGCTGCGCTCACCACTGGCCCGCCTGCGCGTCGGGCTGGCACTGGGCAGCCAGCGTGATCTTGAGGCGAACGACCCGCTATGGCAGCGCCTGGACCGCGAGTGCGACCGCCTCGACCGCCTGATCGACGGCATTCTGACCCTCAGTCGACTGGACAGCCAGCGCGAACCACCCACCCCCTTTGCCCTCGACCCGCTGGTACGCCAGGTCGTGGACGACAGCCGCTTTGCTGCCGCCGATCTGGAGCTGGCGCTGCAAGGACAGACTGACCTGCGCCTGACCGGCTGGCCTGACCAGCTGCAGGCCGCGCTCGACAACCTGTTACGCAATGCGGTGCGCTTCAGCCCGCCGAACGGAATCATCCAGGTAGCCCTGTCAGCAACCAGCCATGGCGCACAGATCATCATCGATGATCAGGGCCCGGGCGTAGCGGATGAATGGCTCAGCCGCCTGAGCGAACCTTTTGTCCGCGTGCCCGGGCAATCTGCCGATAGTGGCTACGGCCTCGGGCTGACCATCGCCCAGCGCGCCGTGGCCCGCCACGGCGGCCAGCTGACCTTCGCACGCAACAGCGACGGCGGGCTGCGGGTAACGGTACTGTTGCCGGGTTCAAGAACCGGCGCATGACAACCGTGTCAGCACCGGTTATGGCTCAGGCCGCAGGCCAGGACGAGAAGTAGGATTCCACCGCCAGCGCTGGCACATTCTTGCGCTCACCGGCCGGGTGGCCGACATAGAGAAACGCCAGAATCTGCTCGTTGCTCGCCAGCCCCAGTTCCGCATGCACCTGCGGATGATAGGCCAGCGCGCCGGTGCGCCACACGGCACCAAGCCCCATGGCATGGGCTGCCAGCAGCATGTTGTTGACCGCCGCACCGCAGGCCAGATCCTGCTCGATGGCCGGCACCTTGGGGTGATCCTGATGACGGCTGATGGCCACGATCATCAGCGGCGCGCGTAGCGGCAGCCCCTGATAGCGCGCCAGGGTATCGGCGGACAGGTCTGGCGTGTCGGCCAGCGCAGCGCGGCCAAACACCTCGCCCAGCGCCTCCAGCCCTTCACCTTGGATCACCAGAAAACGCCAGGGCCGCAGGTAGGCATGATCCGGCGCCCGCAGGGCCGCACGGAACAGGGCCTGTTGTTGCTCAGACGTGGGGGCCGGGCCAGTCAGCCGTGGTACGGAAACCCGCTCATGCAGGGCGGTCAGGGCATCCACAGAACGCATTACTCCTTGATATCGACGTCATCGCCATTGAGCACCTGCTCGCGGTACTGCCCGGGCGGCAAGCCAAACCAGCGCTTGAACGCCCGAAAGAAGTTGCTGGGGTCGGCAAACCCGAGCATGCAGGCAATCTCAAACAGGGTGAGTTGCGGTTGACCCAGATACTGCAACGCCAGTTCCCGGCGAGTGCGCTCAAGCAACTGCTGAAAGCTGACCCCCTCTTCCTGCAGGCGGCGCTGCAGGGTACGAGTGCTCATGTTCATCGCGGCGGCAACTGCCTGGCGCTTGGGCTCCCCCTGACGCAGCAGCCGGCACAGCACCTGGCGAGTCTGATGGGTCACCGGGTCGGATTCAAAGCGGGCCAGAAATTCGCCGGCAAACCGGTCGTGCAGTTTGGCCAGATGCTCGTTGGCCGTGGCCAGCGGTGTTTCCATCAACTGCCGGGAAAAGGTCAGGCTATGGCTTGGCGCATCAAACGCCATGGGGCACTGAAATAACGCGGCATAGGGCGCGGGATCGCTCGGGGCCGAGCGCGCAAAAGTTGCCTGCAAGGGCGTCACCGGCTCGGCCGTCATCCAGCGGCAAAACGCCAATGCATAGGCCATGGCCGCCTCGACACTCTGCTGGGCGGCCGGCAGGCGATCGCCATGGATGGCAAACTGGATGCGGCACTGCCCCGGCTCCAACTGCAGCATCAGATCAGCAGACTCGCCGATCAGACGCTGATAGCGCACCACCCGGTTGAAGCCTTCAAGCAACGAGCGGCTGCTCATCAGCGAGTATCCGACCACACTGAAGTGCGCCGGACGAACCACATGAGCCATGTGCAAACCGATTGCCGGGTTGCCGCTACGCTCGACCGCCAGGTGCCAAACGCGCGTCATGCCGTCCTGCGCAATGCGCGCATCCGGGTCGCTCAGCAGCTCCGGGTCCAGACCGGCATCGGCGAACAGCTCGACAATATCCAGCCCTTCAATAGCCAATGCATGCCCAATGGCCGAGGCCCAGCCTGACGAGGTGGTCCGTTGAGCTTGCAACATGCTGTTCTGTACCCTGTCCTTTGTGTTATTCGATTGGATCAGCCGCCATGTCCGCCCCCCGCTGCACAACTGGCAGAGGTAGAGCAGGCACTTCCATGATGTCCGGCGGCTGATCATAGACTAAAGTAGGCTTGAAACAAAAATCCGTGCACCGCCGCCCATTGGGCGCGCCTGGGAGTCCGCCATGCCCCACGCCAGCGAGCCGTCATCCTTCAGCAGCTTCGCCGAATTCTATCCCTATTACCTGAGCGAGCATCAGGATGACAGCTGTCGGCGCCTGCATTACGCCGGCAGCAGCCTGGTCATCGCCCTGCTGCTCTATGTGCTGTTCAGCCAGAACTGGCTGTGGCTACTGGCCGTGCCCCTGGCTGGCTACGGCTTCGCCTGGGTGGGTCACTTCTTTTTTGAGCACAACAAGCCAGCCACCTTCCGCTACCCACTCTACAGCCTGATGGGCGACTGGGTCATGCTGCGCGACGCCCTGACCGGACGCATCCGCTTCTAAGCGCCAGAGCTCGGCAAATCCGCTGACTGTCAGCAGAGTGACAGTCAGCCCCCACCCCCTTCTCTATCATGCCTCGAGGTAGCACTGCTCCAGCCAGCGCCCAGCCAGCCGGCAGGCCAGCTGGCGCAGTCTCCGCAGCCTGAATCACAAACATAACAAGAGGAACGCCACCATGGGTGAGCAACGCGCACAATTCCGCGCCATGCAGGAAGGTACCGCCGAAGACTGGGGGATCATCTCCAGCCACTTCCGCCCCTTTGCCAAGGAACTGCCAGACCGCATCATCAAGCACCTGCAGTTGCTGGATGGTGATTTTGGCGGTTTCCCGATTGACCGTCTCGAGCACTCGCTGCAAACCGCAACCCGGGCACACCGCGATGGCCGTGACGAGGAATACGTGATCTGCGCCCTGCTACACGACATCGGCGACACCCTGGGCAGCTACAACCACCCGGATATCGCCGCGGCGATACTCAAGCCCTTTGTCAGCGCCGAAAACCTCTGGATGGTCGAGAAGCACGGTATTTTCCAGGGCTACTACTTCTTCCATCACCTGGGTATGGATCGGCACCTGCGTGACCAGTTCAAGGATCACCCGCTGTACCAGTACACCGCCGAATTCTGCGCCAAGTACGATGCCCCGGCCTTTGACCCGGACTATGAAAGCGAGTCGCTGGCGTTTTTTGAACCCATGCTGCGACGCGTCTTCGAGAAACCGCGCAACAGCATCTACAAGACCGAATAACCGCCGACACCAATGAGCAGGCGCCTCTCCCCATCCGAGGCGCCTGCTTTTGACCATGACATCCGTCGGCGAATTTGGCCATTGGATAGACGGGCAATTGTCCCGCCTGATCCCAGGCCCTATGATGCTCAGTCATGCGACGTAGCCGGGTGCCTGCCCGCTACCGCCGTCTCGGCCACGGAATTGACTGAACATGACGATCGACACCCGCATTGCGCCCGTCAAACCACCGCTTGACGGCTACTATTCCCGTATCATCGCCTACCTGTGCGCAGCCCTGACCTTCAGCGCCCTGCTGGTCGAAGATGGCCACCGCCTGAGCTACCTTGTCGCGATCCTGTATACCCTCGCGTATCCTCAGCTGGCGCAGTACCTGCCGGCCCGACTGCCGCGTCTGCCTCATCTGCCCCAGCGCCTTAGCCTGCTGGCACTGGATGCGCTGCACACCGGCGTATTCATCGCATTGCTGGGCTTCAACTACGTGCCCAGCATCATGTTTATTGTCCTGCTTGGCCTGTCCTGCCTGATCGCAGGCGGGCCCGCCTATCTCGCCGCAGGCTGGCTGCTGGCGCTGGCCGGGGTATTGCTCGGCGCGGCCATATTCATGCCCGACGTCAGCCTCTACAGCAGCCCGCTGGTGACCCTGGTCAGCCTGGTCAGCGGCGGCTTTTTCATTCTGGTGATGGCCGCCTTTGTGCATCGCCAGGGGCGGCATCTGGAAGAAGCCCAGCAGCAGGTTCAACGCGAGCAGGAAAAGACCACCCGACTGGCCGCCAACCTGTCGAAATACCTGTCACCTCAGGTATGGGAGTCGATCTTCTCCGGCAAACGCAGTGTCCAGCTGGAAACCCGACGCAAGAAGCTGACGGTATTCTTCTCCGATATCCGCGGTTTTACCGAGCTGGCCGAGGAACTGGAGGCCGAGGCGCTGACCGACCTGCTGAACAACTATCTGGATGAAATGTCGCGCATTGCCCTGCAATATGGCGGCACCATCGACAAGTTTGTCGGCGACTGCGTCATGGTGTTCTTTGGCGATCCGAAGACCCAGGGCGCCAAGCAGGATGCCGAGGCAGCGGTTTCCATGGCCATCGCCATGCGCAAGCACATGAAGGTGCTGCGCCAGCAGTGGCGCAGCAAGGGCATCACCAAACCGCTGGAAATCCGTATGGGCCTGAGTACCGGCTACTGCACAGTGGGTAATTTTGGTGCCGCAACACGCATGGACTACACCATTATCGGGCGCGAAGTGAACCTGGCCAGCCGCCTGGAAAGCGCCGCCGACGCCGGTGAGATCCTCATCTCCCATGAGACCTACTCCATGGTGAAGGATCTGATCATGTGCTACGACAAGGGCCAGATCAGTGTGAAGGGCTTTGCCCGGCCTGTGCAGATCTATCAGGTGGTGGGCCTGCGCCGCGAACTGGGCGCTGCGCCGACCTTCCTTGAGCGCGAGCTGTCCGGGTTCTCGATGTATCTGGACACCAACCACGTGCGCAACTACGACAAGGAAGACATCATCAAGGCGCTGGAACTGGCGGCGCGCAAACTGCGAGACAAGGTGATCGTCTGACGCCGCGGCTGTTGCGATGCGCTCATCGCAACAGCGGCCACCTCTCAGGCTGCGCTGCCCTCCAGCGCATCGGCTACCGGCTCCAGCGCCGCAGCCGTACTCTCGTCCCAGCGGTACAGCTCGATACGTCCGTCCTGGTGCTCGATCAGCGCTGTGCAGGACTCCACCCAGTCACCGCAGTTGAGATAGTCGATGCCGTTGACCTGGCGAATCTCCGCGTGGTGAATGTGGCCACAGACCACGCCTTCATAGCCGCGCTGAACGCATTCGTGGGCCAGCGCCTCCTCGAACTCGCTGATGAAGTTGACCGCCTTTTTCACCCGATGCTTGAGATAGGCTGACAGCGACCAGTAGCCGAAGCCAAAGCGTGAGCGCCAGTGGTTGAGCCAGCGGTTGAGCACCAGGCTGAACTCGTAGGCATGATCCCCCAGAAATGCCAGCCAGCGGTGACAGCGGGTGATCACATCAAACTGATCGCCATGGATGACCAGCAAACGACGCCCGTCCTGGCATTGGTGTACCGCCTCGTCCACCAGCTCGATATTGCCCAGCAGCAGGGTCGAGTAGCGGCGCAGAAACTCGTCGTGGTTACCCGTCACGTAGACCACCCGAGTGCCACGCTTGCTCATGGTCAGCACGCGGCGCAGCACATTGGTATGGGCCTGCGGCCAGTAGATCCCCTTGCGCAGACGCCAGCCATCGATAATGTCACCAACCAGGTAGAGCTGGTCACAGTCGTAGGATTTGAGGAAGGTTGCCAGCTTGTCGGCCTGGCAGCCACGGGTGCCGAGGTGCAGGTCCGAGATCCACAGGGTTCTGACGCGCTGCTTTTGCGCCTTGGGCAAAGACACGGCGGTATTCATGCGGCTGTCCTCCTTGGGAAGTTAGGAAAACCTTATCGCCGAGCAGTGACTGACACATGTCAGAAATATGGCCTTAACATGACAGCAGGATCGACCCGCAGGGGCGCGCAGCTTCATATACAATGGCGGCTTTTCCACCATGCCACCCGCTGCCCGGACCCGCGTCATGCTCAAACGCCTGCTGCCGTTGCTGTTGCTTTTCCTCTCCACATGGACCCTGGCCGAACCGCTGCGTACCGGCCTGGTGCTGTCGGGCGGCGGTGCCCGGGGGCTCGCGCATATCGGCGTGCTCAAGCAACTGGAAGAGATGAACATCCCCATCGATGCGATCGCCGGCACCAGCATGGGCGCAGTGATTGGCGGACTTTATGCGGCTGGCTACAGCGCCGATGAACTGGAACAGATCGCGCTGGATCTGGACTGGCAGGCGACCCTCAGCGACACGCCGCTACGCGAGGACATCCCCTACCGCCGCAAGCAGGACGACCGCGACTTTCTGGTCAAGCAACGGCTGACCTTCAAGGATGGTGCGCTGAGTTTCCCGCTGGGCCTGTTGCAGGGCCAGAACATGGGCGTAGTGCTGGAAAGCCTGCTGGTGCACACCAACGAGATCGACGATTTTGATCGTCTGCCCATCCCCTTCCGCGCGGTGGCCACCGATATTGCCACCGGCGAAGCCGTGGTGTTCGACCGCGGGCACCTGCCGCTGGCCATCCGCGCGAGCCTGGCCCTGCCCGGCTTCTTTGCCCCGGTCGAGGTGGATGGCCGGCTGCTGGTAGACGGCGTACTGAGCAAGAACGTGCCCATCGATGTCGCCCGCGCCATGGGCGTGGACCGGGTCATCGTGGTGGATATCGGCACGCCGCTGAAATCGACCAGCGAGCTCAATTCGGTGCTGGACATCATGGACCAGACCACCACCCTGCTCACCCGTACCAACACCGAGCGTCAGCTGGCCACCCTGACCGACGCCGATCTGCTGCTGCAACCCGCGCTGGGCGACATGGGCTTCAGCAGCTTTGCCGAAACCCAGCAGGCCATCGACGCCGGCGCGCGCAGCCTGAGCGAGGCCGACGGCGTGCTGGCCTTTGTTGCCCCACAGGGCAGCGATGCCGGCGGCAATCTGGCCAGCAGCCGCCCCCAACGCCAGGCGATTATTCATGCTGTCGAGGTGGACAACAGCGGCAAGGTGGCCGATGAAGTGGTGCTCAGCATGATTCGACAGGAGATCGGTGAGCCGCTCAATCTGGCACGCCTGCAAACCGACATGGGCACCATTTACGGCACCGACTACTTCAGCCGCGTCACCTACGAGGTAGTGCACGATCAGGGCCACAATACCCTGCTGGTGCACACTGCCGGCCGCCGGACCGGCACCGACTACCTGCGTCTGGGGCTGAATCTGGTCGATGATTTCGAGGGTGACAGCCAGTACAACCTGGGCGCCAGCTTCCGCGTCAACGGCCTCAACCCCTTGGGCGCCGAATGGCTGACCCGGCTGCAGGTCGGCTCGGATCAGGAGCTGTACACGGAGTTCTATCAGCCGCTGGACTACGGCTCACGCTACTTCGTCGCCCCCTTCATTGACGCCGAGGCGCGCAACCTCGAAGTCATCGACGACAACGACCCCATCGTGGCTTACCGCCAGAAGCGCTATGGCGCCGGTATCAATATCGGTCGGCAAATTGCCAACAACGGCGAGGTGCGTTTTGGGCTGTCGCGCTACCGCGGCAACTCGCGGGTCCGCATCGGCGATCCGGACCTGCCGGATGTCGACTTTGACGAGGCGTTTTACTCGATCGAGGTCGACCGCGACACCCTGGATAACGTCAACTTCCCGCGTTCCGGAGACGAGGCCAAGTTCAGCTGGCGGCAGTCCGAGCCGGCACTGGGCGCCGACGAGCGCTATCAGCAAATCGAATTCAAGGCCAACAAGGCCTTCGGTTTTGGTCCCAACAGCTTGCAAGTTGGCGGTTTTATCGGGCGAACCGACAGCGATGTAAACGTGGCGCAGAGCAGTTTTGTGCTGGGCGGCCCCGGCTGGTTCTCTGGTTTCCGTCAGGACGCTCTGGCCGGCCAGAACTATCAGCTCGGCCGCCTGGTCTACTACCGCCGCCTGACACCCAGCTACTTCAATGCCGTCAGCCTGCCGCTGTACCTGGGCGCCAGTCTGGAATACGGGCGGGTATACAACCGCGACGAGACCGACTTTGACACCGGCTACTTCGGGGGCGGCAGCCTGCTGCTGGGGATGGATACGCTGGTCGGCCCGCTATTTTTTGGTCTGGGCGCCAACGAAGAGGGGCATGAGGCGCTGTACATGAAGCTGGGGCAGACGTTCTAACCTGCCGGGGCGCGAGGCCATACGCCTCGCACAGCCTCGCATCCTAGCCGCTGATTTCCTGCACCAGCGCCGCGCGGATGCAGTGCAGCACGCCCTCTTCGATCGGCTCGTCGAGCTCGCGGGCCACCGTGCGCACACCCGGCAACTCATCGCTGTCGTGATTGAGAAAGTGGTCCTGAATCCGTTCCAGCTGCGCCGGCCCGATATCAATCGCCTGCTCCAGCGTCAGGTTACCGGTACTGATACCCTGCGCCAGCTGGCCGTAGACCTTGCGCAACGGCTGGCCGAGCTGCGCCGCGGCCTGCTCGGCGGTCATGCCGGCCAGCACCAGCGCCAGCGCCTCATGGGCGTCACGCGTCTCGTTATCCGTCTGCGCGCCCTCACCTCCCAGCACCTGCAGAAAGTCTGTGCCGTAACGCTCCAGCTTGTGCGACCCCACGCCGCTGACCAGTGACATGTCCTGCAGAGTCGTCGGCCGCTGACGCAGCATGTCCACCAGCGTACTGTCAGGGAAGATGACATAGGGAGGCACACCGTGGGCATCCGCCAACTGCTTGCGTCGAGCCCGCAGCGCTTCCCACAGCTCGCGATCGGCCTCGGCAATCACCGGCTTGTTGCTGCTGCGCGTACCGCTGCTGCTTGGTTTGCTGACATCACGCCGCAATTGCAGACTTTCCTCGCCACGCAACAGCCCGCGGCAACTTTCGGCCAGACGCAGGCTGCCGTAACCATCCAGGTCGATCTCGACCAGCGCTCTGGCAATCAGCTGACGGAATACCGAGCGCCACTCGTTTTCGCCCAGCCCCTTGCCAATCCCCCAGGTAGACAGATGCTGGTGTCCGGCATTGCGAATCTTCTCGTTGTCGCGCCCCAGCAAAATATCGATCAGATGACCGACGCCGTAGCGCTGCCCGCTGCGGTAGATGGTCGACAACGCCATGCGCGCCGCCTCGCTACCGTCCCAGGTATCCACCGGTTCCAGACAGTTATCGCAGTTGCCACACGGCTCTGGCAGGGTTTCGCCGAAGTAGCCCAGCAGGGTCTGCCGACGACAGCTGGTCAGCTCGCACAGCGCCAGCATGGCATCAAGCTTGTGCCGCTCGATGCGCTTGTGCCGCTCGTCGCCCTCGGAGCCGGCCATAATCTGGTTGAGCATCAGCACGTCTTGCAGGCCGTAGGCCATCCAGGCATCGGCTGGCAACCCGTCACGCCCTGCCCGGCCCGTCTCCTGGTAGTAGGCCTCGACGCTCTTGGGCAGATCCAGGTGGGCCACAAAGCGCACGTTGGACTTGTCGATCCCCATGCCAAAGGCGATGGTGGCGACCATGATCAAGCCTTCCTCGTTGAGAAAGCGCTTCTGGTGATTGGCGCGCAGCTCCGCTGGCAGGCCGGCATGGTAAGGCAGCGCCGGCCAGCCCTGGTCACACAGCCAGGCAGCCGTGTCCTCGACCTTGCGGCGCGACAGGCAGTAGACGATACCGGCGTTGCCCCGATGCTCGCGCAAAAAGGCCTGCAACTGCTGGCGCGGCTTATCCTTGGGCACAATGCGGTAGAAGATATTCGGGCGATCAAAACCGGAGATAAAACAGGCCGCTTGCTCCAGCTTCAGGCGTTGCGCCATTTCGGCGCGGGTGCGCTCGTCAGCGGTCGCCGTCAGCGCCATGCGCGGCACGCCCGGAAACTGCTCGGCCAGCTGGCCCAATTGCAGGTATTCCGGACGGAAGTCATGCCCCCATTGGGAGACGCAGTGGGCCTCGTCAATGGCGATCAGGGCGATCTGCAGAGACTGCAGGAAGGCAATGGTACGCGGCTTGAGCAGGCGCTCGGGTGCCAGGTAGAGAAACTCCAGCTCACCAGCGCGCATCTGCCGGGCGATCTCACGCTGGGCGTCTTCGCTGAGCGTCGAGTTGAGTGCAGCGGCGCGCAAACCAAGCTCGTTGAGCGTGGCGACTTGATCATCCATCAGCGCAATCAGCGGCGACACAACGACTGTCAGCCCCTGACGCAGCAACCCCGGTACCTGATAGCACAGCGATTTGCCGCCGCCGGTGGGCATCAGCACCAGGGCATCACCGCCACAGGCAACCTGATCAATGATATCGGCCTGCTGACCACGGAATTCGCCGTAGCCAAACACGTCTCGCAATTGTTGCAGGGCTTGCTCGCGCATGGGTCTCCTTAGTGGGGGTCAGGACGCGCACCGGGATGTTTCAGCGGCCGCAGAGTATAACGCCTTTGGCAATTGCCCGGGGCATGCGTAAAATGCCGGGACCATTGATAGAGAGGTGTCCCCATGTCCTTTTCCGACCAGCTCCAGCACCTGCAAGCATTTCTGGACGCCGACGACCTGCACGATGAAGCGCTGGATTACATGGCCGCCTGCGGCTACCTGACCGCTCTGGCGATAAGCCCGGAGGTAGTGGAGGACGCCGAACTGCTGGCAGAACTGTTTGCCGAGACGCCGGACTATCAGGATGCCGAGCAGCAAGCGCAGATCGAAAGCACCCTGCTGGAACTCAAGGCGCGCATCGCCCGCGAGCTGGCCAGCGACGAGGACCTGGAACTGCCCTGCGAGCTGACGCTGGGTGATGAGCCGGACTACTCCGACCTGCGCAGCTGGTGTATCGGCTTCATGGAGGGCGTGTTCCTGCGTGAGGAAGCCTGGTTCAGCAATGACGAAGAGCTGGTCAGCGAGTTGCTGCTGCCGATCATGGTTGCCTCCGGCCTGTTTGCCGATCAGCCCGAGTTTGCCGAAATCCATGAAGACGAAGACATGGTCGAGGACATGGCTGAGCACATCCCCCAGGTGCTGACCCAGCTGTTCCTGCTGTTCAACGCCCCGGAAGAAAAGCAGAAGCCGGCGCTGATCACCAAGCGTCGCTAAGCCACTGACTGGCGGCCCTCACCGGCCGCCAGCCAGCGCTCCAGCAGCGCCAGCACATCCGTCTCCGGACGATACCCGGTGCTGAGTAGCGCCAGCTGACCGTCACGCTCGCCAAACAGAATCGGCAACTCTGCCAATCCCAAGCCCTCCACCCACTGCAAGTCCTGCTCCAACTGCTCGGCACTGGCCGGCGCATCGAAGCGTTCAGCAAACAAAGCTGCGTCGTATTGGCTCGCCTCGGCCACGGCAACCAGCACAGCCGTTTGCGTCACATCCTGCCCTGCCACATAAAACGCCTCCTGCAACGCCCGGGCAAAGACCCAGCTACGCGCCGGGTCGAGCTCGCGCGCCACAATCAGCGCACGGCTGGCGGGCCGGGTGTCGTAAACCAGGGTAGAAGGTAGCGCCTGTGGGTCGCCAAAGGGTTGGCCACTGAGGCTGGCGACCGCCTGCCAGTGGGCGGCCAGCGCCTGGCGCGAGTGCTGATCCAGCGGCGCACCATGGTTGGCGCGCAGGCTGGCCGGCATCAGATGCAAGGGCAGATCCGGCCAGCGCTGGCGAATACGATCGAGCAGCGGCGCCATCCCCCAGCACCAGGAGCACATGGGGTCCATCACATGGATCAGGCGCTGCTGCATCGGTGATTCTCCTGTAGGGATCAGTCGCCCCTGTTGGCGTTTGGCGAAGCCAGGCTAGCCGCCTTGCCAATAGGATGCGGCTCGTTACGGCGTTTGGCCAGCTCAATCTGACGCTGACGCTCCTCGGCGCGCTGGCGCGTCTTCTCCGGCAGGCTGTCGTAGCAGCGCGGACAGCTGATGCCCTCGACGTACTGGCTGGACGCCTTGTCCTCAGCCGATACCGGGTGGCGGCAGGCGTGGCACTGATCGAAGGAGCCTGGGGCCAGGTCGTGACGCACGGTCACCCGGTTATCAAACACAAAGCATTCACCATTCCACATCGACTCTTCGGCCGGAACGTCCTCAAAATACTTGAGAATACCGCCCTTGAGGTGAAACACCTCACCAAAGCCTTCCTCGAGCATGTAGCTGGACGCCTTCTCGCAACGGATGCCGCCGGTACAGAACATTGCCACCTTTTTGTGACGTTTTGGGTCAAAGTGCTCGCGCACGTACTCGGGGAATTCACGAAAGGTCTTGGTCTGCGGGTCGATAGCGCCCTCAAAGGTACCGATAGACACCTCGTAGTCGTTGCGGGTGTCGATCAGCAGTACCTCGGGGTCGCTGATCAGGGCGTTCCAGTCCTTGGCGTCGACATAGGTGCCCACCTTGCGCGTCGGCGAAACACCCTCGACGCCCAGGGTGACGATTTCCTTCTTCAGCTTGACCTTGGTGCGGTAGAAGGGAATCTCGTCGCAAAAAGATTCCTTGTACTCCAGATCAGTCAAGCGGGGGTCACTGCGCAGCCAATCCAGCACCGCAGCCATACCCGCCTGGGGGCCGGCGATGGTGCCGTTGATGCCTTCCTCGGCCAGCAACAAGGTGCCTTTGACGCCGTTGGCGGTCATCTCGTCCAGCAGGGGCTGGCGCAGGGCTTGATAGTCATCCAGGCGGACGAACTTGTAGAGTGCCACAACAACAATTGCAGACATGCATACCTCTTCTTCAGTGGGCGCCCGCGTAAAGGGCGTACCGTTGGGGGCGGCGATTCTAGCAAAAAATGGGGGTGTTGCGGATGGGTGGGACCGCCGAGTGATAGCTCGTCCGGTCGTTACTTGTGAACTCGAAAGCGCGCTTGGTCATTCTCTGCGCCTTTGTCCCATCCGCCTTTCGCCTTCTCCGGCGAGCCAAGGGGGGCTGCTTGCCCAGCCCCCCTTGGCAATCCCCCGGGGCA